>CAWBYA010000009.1:0-89450 GCA_963792895.1 uncultured Acidimicrobiia bacterium | reverse complement strand
TCCGTTGGTCGACCCTGCACATTCCACGATCTGCGGCACTCACATGCTGCACTACTGATCGCCCAGGGGGAGCATCCGAAAGTCATTCAGGAACGACTCGGTCACGCCTCGATCAAGACAACGCTTGACGCCTACGGGCATCTCTTCGAGGGTCTAGACGAGGCTGCCGCCGACCGCCTCGAGGCGACGTTTGCCACCGTTTGTGCACCGGTGTGCACGCGGGAGGATTCAGGCGTGATCGCCCTGTCCGCCCAATAAGCGAAATCCCTTGCAGCGCAAAGGATCTCGCCCGTGGGCCCACCTGGATTTGAACCAGGGACCTCATCCTTATCAGGGATGCGCTCTAACCGAGCTGAGCTATGGGCCCGAACGAAGGCGGGAGTGTACCACTGCCTCTGTTCGGCCTAGAAGCCCGGTCGGCGACGACGAATCCGGTGCGGACGGCGCCGCTGCTCTATCGTGCATCCCCGAGTCGTGCAGGCGGCCCGGCGACGAGGGAGTGTGGATGCGACAGAACAACATGTGGATCTTCGCCACCATCGCAGTCATCTGGCTGGTCGTGCTGATCACGAGCCTGCGATCCCCCGAGCTGATGTTCGGCACCGAGCCCGTGCAGGTGAAGGTCGCCGCGATCGCCAACTGGTTCTGGGGCCTACTCGGCACCGTGTTCCTGCTGCGGTCGACCATCTTCCGCCGTCCCGACGAGGTCGGCTGGGGTCAAGACGTCGCATGGCCATGGGTGGCCGGCGTCGTGAGCGGGATCTGGGTCGTCGCCGCGCTCGTCAGTCTCGCCGTGCCAGACGTCGTCGTCAGCGAAGACATCGTCGTACCCGCGGCCGCGATCATTGCGCCCGTCGTCGCCGCCGGGCTCACCCTCTATGTCACCGAGTTCCTCGTCACCGGCTTTGCGGCCCGGCAGATTCGGCGGCGTGTGATCGGGGGCGAGGTCCGCGATCATCCTGGGGTGATCCTGGACGCTGCGATGACAGCCAATGCGGCGATGCCGATCGTCGCCAACAGCCGGATGATCCCGAAGACGACGCTCTTTCTCATGATCTCCTGTCGGCAGGTTGGTAGTCGAGATTCATGCGCGAGCCTTGCTGATACAGCACCCTCTGAGCGACGACCTGCCCACATCGAATACAATGCCCCCTACGGGGACGTAGCTCAGCCTGGCAGAGCACCTGGTTTGCAACCAGGGGGTCGTGGGTTCGAATCCCATCGTCTCCACCACGGTGGGTGCGGTTGAGATGATCCCCCCATTGGGGGGATCGACGAGGCGCAGCCGAGGCGAGGGGGGCGAGGCGCGCCGTCGCACCGCCCACCGCACCACAACCATGTACGCAGACGAGCCCGCACGGACGGGCTCGGATCGTTGGGAGGATCGATTCCGGGGACACCCGGGCAGGGGGAGTTCGAGGGAAGCGGTTCAGTGGGCTTCGTGTTGCACACACGGCGCGGCAGGCACTCTTGGGGGTAGTACCAGTTCTGGCCGCCCAGCAGCCCACCATCGAGCAGGAGCACACCATCATGACCGAGGCCGTCATCGTCGATGCCATCCGTACCCCCGGCGGCAAGCGTGGGGGACAACTCAAGGACTGGCATCCGGTCGACCTCGCAGCCGAGGTGCTGAAGGAGCTGGTCAAGCGCAACAACCTCGATGCCGAGTTCGTCGACGACGTCATCTTCGGCTGCGTCAGCCAGACCGGCGAGCAGAGCGTCAACGTCGCCCGCAACGCCGTGCTCGCAGCCGGCTTCCCCGAGAGCGTGCCCGGAACCACGATCGACCGCCAGTGCGGCT
Organism: uncultured Acidimicrobiia bacterium; assembly: GCA_963792895.1. GTDB lineage: Bacteria > Actinomycetota > Acidimicrobiia > Spongiisociales > UBA5794 > UBA6912. Next base: position 87,649 of record CAWBYA010000009.1, on the reverse strand, counting down.
CGAGTCAACAGGCGGTCCACTTCGCCGCCCAGGGCGTCATGGCAGGCGTCTACGACGTCGTCATCGCAGGCGGCGTCGAGATGATGACGCGGGTTCCGATGGGGATCACGATGCAGCAGGGGCCCGGCATGCCGTTCGGCCCGATGATGCTCGACCGGTACGAGCACGGCATCGTTCCCCAGGGCATCTCGGCCGAGCTGATCGCCGAGCAGTGGGGCATCACTCGTGAGGACATCGACCGGCTCGCCTACGACTCTCACATGCGGGCTATGCGGGCCACCGAGGAGGGCCGCTTCGAGAACGAGATCATGCCGGTCGAGGTCAAAGGTGAGGGTGGTGTCGAGGTGGTGACCCGCGACGAAGGTATTCGAGCCGGTACCACGATGGAGGCCCTCGGCTCGTTGAAGCCGGCGTTCAAACCGGACGGCATCGTGACCGCCGGGAACTCGTCACAGATCACCGACGGGGCCGCAGCCGTGCTGATCATGAGCCGCGAGAAGGCCGACGAGTTGGGGCTTCGGCCACGCGCCCGCTTCGAAGCGTTCTCTCTCGCCGGGGTCGACCCGGTGACGATGCTCACGGGACCGATCCCAGCCACTGCGAAGGTGCTCGCCAAGGCTGGCATGACGATCGACGACATCGACCTCTTCGAGGTGAACGAGGCCTTCGCCACCGTCATCGCAGCCTGGCTGAACGAGACCGGTGCGGACTGGGAGAAGACAAACGTCAACGGCGGAGCCATGGCACTCGGCCACCCGCTGGGCGCCTCGGGCGCCAAGCTGATGACGACCTTGCTCAACGAACTCGAGCGTACCGGCGGGCGATACGGCCTTCAGACCATGTGCGAGGGCGGCGGCATGGCGAACGCAACCATCATCGAGCGACTCGACTGACGAGGGCTGCTGGTGGAGTGGGTCACAGCGATTGCGATGGGGGTGGCCATCTACACGGTCGCCAAATGGGCGATCAACCTGCTCGCAACTCCGGGACCGGAAGAGCCCGACCCAGAGGACGTCCACGAGATGGCCATCGACTACCGCTGCACGGTCTGCGGCCTGCGCCTCACCGTAACGGCCGCACAGGACGGCGAGATGGCGGCGCCCAAGCACTGCCGGGAAGAGATGGTTGAAGTCTGAGATCGCGGGGCCTGCGACCTCCCTCTCACCCCACAGGTTTCGGGTTCAACGAATCGTGCGCACCGGGGCATCTCAATGCGAGCGCAGGGAGGCGAACCTGGCACCTGCAAGCCGAGGGCAGAGTCCGGAGGGATCCGCTCCCGCCACCTGCGAGTTACCCACACCTGTGGATATCCCGGTGGAAAACCACACCCATGTAGTTCGATCGACCTAGTCGAACTCGTCCTACCGGTAGTTCAGCGTCATTCCGAAGCCGGCGGCGATGCCGGCGAGGCCGACGAGCAGGTAGGTATTGCTCGTGCCGCCGGGCAGGACGTTGATGTAGTTCGCGAGGATGATGACCATGCCCACTCCCATCAGGGCGAACATCGTCGCGACGTACCACGTGGGTGACGGGCCCTTCGCCTTGACGGGATCGGGCTTCGGCGGCGGGGTTGGGCGCCGCTTCGCCTTCTTGCGACCTTTCGATACCGGCATGGCGGCAAGCGTAGCGGCTCGGCGCCCGCTGATTGCAAACGGTTCGCGTCGTGCCGGAGAGCCGGTAGCCTTGGCGGACCGAGGCGGTAGGAGGATGTCTACGGCCATGCAGAACGTTCCCGCCGCCGAGCCGGCGTCGCGAGCCGATACGGCAGAGTTGAGCTTTTTCGCGCGGATCGTGCGGTCGATCGGGTGGACTCTCATCTGGCTGGGTCTCCTGACGCTCGGGTTCGTCGCGCACCAGCTGTGGATCACGACGTGGCTCTCAGAGCGCAATCAAGCAGAGCTCGCCCAGGCGAGGGTGGAGTACTTCGACAGGGCCGAGGTCACCCAGGTCGAGTACACGCCGACAATCGTGGATCCGGAGACCGGCCAGATCGTGCCAGGCTCCGGCGGCGGCGATCCTGCGATCCTCCTCGCCGAGGCCCCACCCCCCGAAGGTCAGGCGTTTGCGGTTATCCGCGTCCCGAAGATCGAGCGGCTGCGTGAGGGGTGGACGGTGGTCGAGGGGGTGCGCCCCTCCGATTTGCGGACCGGGGCGGGCCATATGCCGACTACGCCGTTACCGGGCCAGCCGGGCAACTCTGTCATCAGCGGCCACCGCACGACCCATGGCGCTCCCTTCCATGAGTTCGATCTCCTCGAGCCCGGCGACATCATCGAAGTCGAGACCGCCATCGGGACGCACGTCTACATGGTTCGTGAGAGCTTCATCGTGAAGCCGACCGACATCTGGGTGACAAACCCCAAGCCTGGGGCTTGGCTCACACTCACGACATGCAATCCCAAGTTCTCTGCGCGTGAGCGGCTCATCATTCAGGCTGAGCTCATCGAAGGCCCAAACGCCCCTGCCATCTTGGGTCTTCGGTGATGCGTCGCATCTGGCGGGTACTGCCCGGCCCGCTCCCGGTGAGACTGATCGAAGCAGTTGTGCTGGTGGCGGTCGCGCTCGTTGCTCTCCACTTCTTCTACTCGTGGCTGGGCACGACCTTCCTCGACCCAGGGGGCACCGTCGGGTGAGGGTTCTCGTCGTCGACAACTACGACTCGTTCACCTACAACCTCGTCCAGTACATCGGCGAGTTGGGAGCGGAGCCGCTCGTCTATCGCAACGATGCGTTGACGGCGGACGAGGCGCTGTCGCTCGGCGTCGACCGGGTTGTCATCTCGCCTGGCCCCGGCCGGCCGGAGGGGGCAGGCCGGTCGCCGGAGATCGTGCGAGCCCTTGGGGAGGCGATCCCGACGCTCGGGGTCTGTCTCGGCCATCAGGTCATCGCCTCCGTGTTCGGGGGGACGGTCGACCGGGCTCCCGAACCCCGTCACGGCAAGACCTCTCAGATCACGCACGATGGCAGGGGAGTGTTCGCGGGGCTCGGAAACCCGTTCGAGGCAACCCGCTACCACTCACTCGCCGTGGTCGAGATGCCGGCCAGCCTGCAGGTGACGGCACGCAGCGAAGACGGTGTCGTTCAGGGTCTTCGTCATCGGGAGCTGCCCATCGAGGGCGTGCAGTTCCACCCCGAGAGCGTCATGACAGGCGAGGGCAAGCGCCTTCTCGCCAACTTCTTGCGAAGCCACGACTGAAGCCGAGGGGGTTCTACGCTTCGTGCTGAGACGCGCCACTGCACCGGTGAAGCGAGAGCACCGATAGCTAGGCTCGCACCACCGATGACCCACCCGAGGGGCGCCCCGCCCACCGCTGCTGCTCCCACGTGCTGCCACGGTCTCGGGTAGTGGACTCGGCAGATACGGCGCCTGCCGTTGCGGGCGGGAAGCCGACACTCACTGCGCTGCTGTTCGGCGCCATGGGGGCCGGGACGTTCACGCTCGTGGCCAACGGGATCCTCGCCACGTTCATCATCGATGACCTCGGTATCACGCGCGCCCAGCTCGGGTTGGTCATCGGCGCCGACTCGTTGCTCGCCGCAGCGCTTTCGCCCCTCGCGGGGCGTTTGGCAGACCGGCTCGGCGGCAAACGGTCCATGATCATCGTGTTCATACTGGCGGCAGCGGCGTACGTCGCCTACGGTCTGGCGCCCGCGTTTGCCTTCCTGTTCGTCGGGGCTCTGCTCGGAGGCGCTTCAGATGCGAGCTGCAACCCGGCGACGAACCGGCTGGTCGCCGAGAGCCTCGCCCCCGGAGCCCGCGGCGTCATCACCGGTATCAAGCAGTCAGGGGTGCAGGCGGGTGCCTTCTTCGGAGGTCTCATCCTGCCGTCGCTCGCCGTTGCATTCGGGTGGCGCGCCAGCTACCTGATCGTCGCCGTCGTGCCGGTCGTCGCCGCTGTGGTCACGGGTCTCGCCATACGCCCGATGCCTCGTCGCCCATCGCCCGCTCCGCGCGGCGCCGGGTCGCGCCTACCGGTCTCGGTGCGATGGCTCGCCGGGTACGGCTTCCTGTTCGGGTTCGCCGGGGCCGTCTCGTTCCTCGTGCCGCTCTACGTCGACGAGGGGCTCGGATACGACGCTCGCATCGGCGGCCTCGCCGCGGCCACGATCGGCATCGTCGCCGTCGGTGGCCGCATCCTCTGGGCTCACGTGGCGGAGGGGCGCGGTGTGTTCGTGGCGCCGCTGTGGGCGATGACACCGATCGCCGTGTTGGGCGGGTTTGCCTTCCTCGGTGCAGATACGTTCCCACCGCTGGTCTGGCTCGGAGCAGCGCTGATCGGGCTCAGCACTTCTTCATGGAACTCGGTCGGCATGCTCACGGTGATGAGCGAGGCGGGGACTGCTGCCACCGGCAAAGCGTCGGGACTTGTGGTCTTCGGCTTTCTCGCCGGGCTCGGGCTCGGTCCTCCCGCCTACGGTGCGATGGTGGACGCAACCGGGAGCTATGCCCCGATGTGGTGGGCGTCTATCGGTGCTTCAGTGGCGACGTTCCTGCTCGTAGCCGTGTGGCGGCGCTCTCAGCCTTATCTGAGATGAGTCATTGGGTGCCGCGGGGCCGGCGGCGGGAGGTGCAGGCCGGGTGCGTAAACTCGATGCCCAGATGGCTGTGATCATCGCCTTTGCCAACCAGAAGGGCGGAGTCGCCAAGACGACCACGGTCCACGCCCTCGCCGAGGCCCTCGGCGAGCGGGGGCGGCGGGTGTTGATGGTCGACCTCGACCCGCAGGCGTGCCTCACGTTCGCCAACGGACTGGACCCAGACACCCTCGAGACCAGCTTGCACGACGTGCTGATGGGCCGCGCCGGCGCCGTCGACGTTCTCGTCGAGACCGAAGTTGCATCGTTGCTGCCATCGTCGATCGACGTCGCCGGGGCAGAGGTCCACCTGTTGACGAAGACCGGTCGCGAGTTCGTGCTTGGGCGAGCGCTCAAGCCCCTCGCCGCCGGGTACGACTACATACTCATCGACTGCGGACCATCGCTCGGCATCCTGACCATCAACGGCCTCACTGCCGCCGACCAGGTCGTAGTCCCTTTCCAATGCGAGACGCTGAGCCATCGCGGCGTCGGCCAGCTACTCGAGACGGTGAGCGACGTGCGGGCCTACACCAACGATCGGCTCGCTGTGCTCGGCGGCGTCGCCACCATGTTCGACGGCCGCACCCGGCTCGCCAACGAGGTGATAGAAGCAGTGCGGGAGGCGCACGAGATAGACGTGCTACCGCCGCCGATCCCCAAATCCGTTCGTGTTGCGGAAGCCCCGGGCCGAGGGAGATCGATCCTCAGTCATGCGAGTACGTCCAAGCCGGCGGAGGCGTACCGGGCTCTCGCAGTCACCATCGAGGAGCGTCTGTGACACGACGCGACCCAACCGGCAAACGTGCGCTCTTCGAGACGCCACCCACTCCCCACGACGAGCCCGTGGATAACGACCCGCTGGTCGGGGGGAGCACCCAGACGGCAAGGCCGCCCTCTACTCGGCAGGTCCACACCGGCCCGGTTCAGTGGTGCTCGAGTGTTCGCGGTGCGGCGTGCGGACCCGTATGTCAGCCATCGAGGCCGGTGTCCGCATCATCATGATCTCGGCGTGGATCCCCGGAAAGCGCCACAGCAGGTGGATGCTGTGTCCGGAGTGTGAGAAACGCACGTGGTGCAAGGTGCGCTGGCTCGGCTGAGCGGGGCTCCTCACTCCGTGAGCGTGAAGCCTTCCTCCACCTCCACGATCAGGCCATCGTCGATCAGGCCGGCGAGCGCCTCTTCCACCGCTTCGCCTCGGAACCCGGACGTGGCGACGATCTCGTCGAAGGTCGCGTCACCGGCGACGAGACGCCGCATGACGGCACCCCTGATCTGGCGGAGGGATCCTTCGAAGCGTGGCTGCGGGCGGGGCGGCTCGTACGTCTCGGGCCCAGCGCACCACGCAGCAACCGGGCAAACGCTGCAACTCGGTTTGCGCGGCCGGCACATGGTGGCGCCGAGGTCCATCATCGCCTGGTTCCACGAGGCAGCGTCGTCAGCCAGGTCGGCGGCTGCGATGGCGGAGAGTGCCTGCCCGTTGAGCACGTCTCCGTGCCACCGGCTGAGGACGCGTTTGAGGTTGGTGTCCACCGCCGCCACCCTCTCGCCGAATGCAAACGAAGCGATGGCGGCCGCCGTGTAGGGACCGACGCCGGGCAGCGATGCCAGGTCGGCGGCGGTCGTCGGCCATCCCGAAGCGGCAATCGTCCGAGCGGTCTCCTGGAGGCGCTTGGCCCGTGTGTTGTAGCCGAGCCCGGACCACAGCCTGGCGACCTCAGCGAAGTCTGCTGCGGCGAGGTCTTCGACCTTCGGGTAGGTGGCGAGGAACCGCTCGTAGTGGGGCACGACACGTTCGACCTGGGTCTGTTGGAGCATGACCTCGGACACCAAAACGGCGTAGGGGTCCGTGGTCAGCCGCCAGGGGAGCGTGCGTCCGCGCTCTGCGTACCAGGCGAGGAGCGCGCGGTTGCGCTCCACCTCGATGGGGACGGTCATGGGGCGGCGGTGGTTGTCGTGGTCGTCGGCGGCGGGGCGACACCGAGCTGGACACCCACGATCGTACCTTCCTGGACCTCAGCACCTGGGGCCGGGTCCTGGCCGGCAACCCGCCCAACGAGACCCGAGCCGGGATCGACCTGGATCTCGCCGATGACGAGGAGGTCGAGACCCTGGCTCTGTACGAGGGTCCGCGCCTGACTCTCCGTGAGCCCGTTGAGGTCGGGAACCGTCACTTGTCGCAACTGGCCGAGCCGGACCTCGACGGTGTCGTTGACGGTGACCTCGGTGTTGGCAGGCGGATTCTGCTCGGCGACGAGCCCGGCCAGCCCGCTGCCCTGGGTGACGTCCACGGGGTCGCCGAGGACCAGTTCCAAGCCGAGCCCGGCGGCGAGGTCCCTGGCGTCTTCGATCGTGAGCCCGACGAAGCTCGGGAGCGGAATCGGCTCGGGACCTTGCGATACGAAGACGGTCACGATCGGCGTCTCCCGCCCGACGAGCTGGCCTGATCCGGGCTCAGTGCGGATGACGAAGCCTTCGATGACGTCGTTGGAGAACTCCTCCTCGACGGTCACTTCGAAGCCATCGGCTTGGAGTTGGCTCACGGCGGCGTCACGGGTCAGGCCCGACACGTCCGGTACGGTCAGCGCAAATGGCCCGCCGGAGAGCACGAGGTCGACGGCCGTTCCCGGCGGCGCCGCATCGCCTGCGTCCGGATCCTGTTCGATGACGAGGCCTTCCTCGACTTCCGCACTGAAGCGGTTCGCAACGTTGCCGACGACGAACCCCTGTTCCTCGATCAACGATCGTGCCGCCTCCTCGGTGAGGCCTATCACTTGCGGTATCGGGAACTGCTCGGGCCCGGCCGACACCCGCACCTCGACGGTCGAGCCTTGGTCGACCTGGGACCCCGCGGCGGGATCTGTGTCGATGACGAAGCCCTCAGCGACGCTCGTGCTGGGCACGCTGCGCAGCCGCACGCGGAAGCCGAGCTCGGTCAACGTGTTGATGGCGTCGTCTTGCGTGAGGTTCGCCAGGTCCGGCACCGCGAGCTGGTCGGCGGCACCGCTTCCGTCCGAGAGCAAGCGGGTCAGGATGAAGAGGCCAACGCCGAGAAGGACGAGCAGCGCGATGATCGCCACGATGTAGGAGGTGCTGCTCGGTCGCTCGTCGAGCGGCTGCATGGCCACATGGCGTGCCGTCTCGTCGGGAGTAGCGGTCGGGGGTGGCGGCGGCGGGCTCGCCAGGAGTTGGGTGGCGGCTTCGTTCGCCTCGACCGCCGCAGCCGGCGTGTCGCCGCGGAGGAACCGGAGCAGATCGTTGCGCATCTCGGCGGCGGTTTGGTATCGCGCCGACGGCTCCTTCTCCATCGCCCGATCCACGATCGACTCGAGGGCCGCGGGTACGTCGGGGTTGATGCTCGACACCGGTGCCGGCCATGCCGAGACGTGCTGGTAGGCCACGGCAACGGGGCTCTCGCCCTGGAAAGGCGCTCTGCCGCAGAGCAACTCATAGAGGACGACGCCCAGCGAGTAGACATCCGACCTCGCATCTGCCGGAAGACCCTGCGCCTGCTCAGGGCTGAAGTACGTAGCCGTGCCAATGACCGCTCCGGTCCGAGTCAGCTCTTCGGAGTCGTCGAGCGCCCGCGCGATGCCGAAGTCGGTGACCTTCACGCTGCCGTCTGGCGTCAACATGATGTTGCCTGGTTTGATGTCGCGATGGGTGACGCCTGCGTCGTGGGCGACGGTGAGAGCAGCGGCCGCCTCGGCGGCGATCTCGGCGGCTCGTCTGGGGAGCAACGCACCCTCGGTGCGGCGGATGTCGCGCAGCGTCCTGCCGTTGATGAGCTCCATCACCATGTAGTACGTGTTCTCGTACTTGCCCCAGTCGTAGATCGACACGATGTTGGGGTGGTTGAGGTTCGCGGCGGCCTGGGCCTCGCGACGAAAGCGCGAGACAAACGCCTCGTCACGAGCGAAATGCTCATGGAGGAGCTTCACGGCCACTCGTCTCCCCAGCAGCTGATCCTCTGCTTCGAAGACGTCACCCATCCCGCCACGTGCGAGGTGCCGGGTGATGCGGTAGCGGCCCGAGAGCACTCGGGTGTCAGTCACGGTGCGTCATGGTACCGATGACTGCGCTCATCCGGGCTTCATGAGGCTCTGCTGCGCACAGGCGGGCATGGGCCGGGCCCGCCAAGCGTCTCCCGAACGAGCAATCCAACCTGCAACACCCGACGGTCATGATGCCCTGCCGAAGAAGCGCGCCAGCACGGCTTGCGCGATCGGGGCTGCCACTGTTCCCCCGGTTGCATCCTCGCCCACCGACCCGCCCGCCTCGACGAGCACTGCGATGGCGATCTGCGGCTGGCCGGGCTCTGCATCCACGGGGCCGAAACCGATGAACCACGAATGCGGCGCAGCTCCAGGGACTTCGGCCGTGCCCGTCTTCCCTGCAATACGGACTCCCGATACGGCAGCCCGACTACCCGTGCCCCCTGTGACGACCCGTTCCATCATCTCGGCCAAGGCGCCGGCCGTGGCAGGGCTGATGGCCCGGCCGAGCACGGTTGGCTCCGTCCGGGCCTCGATGTCGGCGTCTGCCGTGAACACCTCGGCCACGACGTATGGCTCGAGCACCTCTCCGCCGTTTGCGACCGTTGCCGCGATCATCGCCATTTGAAGGGGGGTCGCGCGCACGTCACGTTCTCCGATCGCGGTCTGGGCGACGGCGGCCAGCGCATCGGTGAACGTCTCGGCGGATGGGATCGTCGAACTGGCTGCAGGGAAGTCCGTCACGGGCTCGGTGTTGAAGCCGAACGCTTCCGCTTGCGCAACGAGGGGCTCGGCGCCGAGTTCCAGCCCGAGCGCACCGAACACCGTGTTGCACGATCGCGCAAACGCCGTTGTGAGCGTGACCTCGCTGCCGTCGGCACATGGCCCGCGGCCGAAGTTGCGGATGGTCGCCGTCGATCCGGGCAGGTCCAGTTCGGCGACGTCGGGATACACCGTGCCTGGGCCGGCGATGCCGGTCTCGAGCGCTGCTGCCGATGTGACGACCTTGAAGGTCGAGCCCGGGTTGTAGGCCGCCTGTGCGGCGCGATTCAGCAGCGGCTCATCGGGGTCGGTCTCCAACGCCTCACCCGCCGGCCCGGCGTCGATGCCGAGGAGGCTGTTTGGGTCGAACGTGGGGTTCGACACCATGGCGAGCACGGCTCCCGTCGCGGGGTCGATGGCAACGATCGCTCCGGTCTGGCCTTCCAGGGCATCCCAAGCAACGGTTTGTAGCTCGTCGTTGATGCTCAGGCGAAGTCCGCGTGGTCGGAGATCGCCGCCCAGCACGGCGTTGAGGACACCGGAGATGGTCGAGTCGCGGTTCGACACGAGCTCTGAGGAGCGGCTTGCCTCCAGCCCGGTGTTGCCGAACAGCGCCGTCGAGTAGCCGACGATGTGGGCATATGCCTCGCCCTCGGGATACGACCGCCGAAAGACCCGAGGATCTGTGGGATCGGCTTCAGACGTGGCGACCACAACCCCGTCGGACGTGATGATCGTGCCCCGCTCCCTGCCGGCGCGCGCAGCGACGACCCGTGCGTTGCGGGGGTCGTTGCGATAGTCGGGGCCCTGCACCACCTGGAGCCACGAGACCATGCCGATCAGCGCCAGCATCCCGAGAAACAGGGCCCCAGCCAGGTGGCGAATCGGGCCGTTCATGTGCGCTCTCCATGCGAGATGCGGGCAAGCAAGGAGATCAGCACCATGTTCGCAAGCAACGACGACCCTCCGTACGACATGAACGGCAGCGTGATGCCGGTTACGGGGAGCAGCCGGGTGACCCCGGCGATGATGAGGAAGGCCTGAATGCCGATGACCAGGGTCAACCCGGCGGCGAGGAACTTGCGAAACACGTCACGGGCCCGGAGTGCGATGCCGAAGCCTGCGGCGATGAGCAAGGCGTAGGCCGTGATGACGGCAACGGACCCGGCGAAACCCATCTCCTCGGCGACGGCGGCGAACACGAAGTCGGTGGCGGCCGCAGGAATGAGATCGGGCCGGCCGAGCCCCAACCCCGACCCGGTCAGTGAGCCGCTCCCGAGGGCGAACAGGCTCTGCGCGATCTGGTAGCCGGTGTCGGTGAAGTCGTCGAACGGGTGAAGCCATGCGGACACGCGGCGCTGCACATGGTCGAAGAGCTGATATGCGACGAGTCCGCCTGCGCCGACGAGAAGCCCGCCGACGACGAGGTAGGAAGCCCGTGAGGTCGCCATGTACATCATCCCGATGAACAGGGCGAACAGCAGCAGCGATGCGCCGAGGTCTCGCTGGTAGATGAGGACGAGGAAGCTGGCACCGGCAGCGATCAGCACTGGGAAGAGCTGCCGGGGCTCGGGCACGGAGAGCCGGCCGAGCCGGCGTGGCGTCGCAAGAGCGAGGTGACGGTCTGCGAGGTACGACGCAAGGAACACGGCCAGGAGCAGCTTGGCGATCTCGCCGGGCTGGAAGCTCAACGTCCTGTCACCGAATGGCAAGTCGACCCGAACCCAGAGCCGAGACCCGAAGACCTCTGCGCCGTAGAGCGGCCAGGACTCGGGGAGGAGGGGGAGCAGGAGCAGGGCTATCGCAAGGACGAGGAAGATGTAGCGATAGCGACGCAACGCCGCAACGCCCTCGTCGCGGAGCAAGAACAGCACGAACGCGGCCAGCGCTCCAGCGATGAGCAGGGACCAGCGCTGCAGCGCTGCGAGGTCGCGGTCCAGCCGGTAGACCTCGATGAAGCCAATGGCGGCGAGGAATGCCGCGATCGGGAAGAGGTACGGGTTTGCGGTCGGCGCCCAGCGCCGCAGCCCGAGATGAACGCCGCCGAAGCTCAGCACGAAGACGAGAAACGTCAGCGCAACTTGTGCGTCGAAGCCCACCCCGTTTGCGAAGTTCACGAGCGCGACGCCGAGTGCTGCCAGCACGCCGGCGCCGAGGAGGAGCGAAGCCTCGGCGTTCCGGGTCACGGCGAGACGTCCACCACCGCAACGGTGGTGTTGTCATATCCGCCCGCAGCATTCGCCGCGTCGATCAGTCGCCACGCCGCGGCGGAAGGGCTTGGCGCTCCTCCGAGCAAGCGGGAAATGTGGGCGTCTGTGACCATCGTGGTGAGGCCGTCGGTGCACAGCAGGACGCGGTCGCCCGGCTGGAGCTGGGTGTCGACACTGTCGACCCGCACGTCGGGCATGCCGATCGATCGGGTCACCAGGTTGCGGCGAGGGTGGGATCGGGCTTCGGTCTCCGTGATGTGGCCTGAGTCGACCAGCTCGGCAACGAACGTGTGGTCGTGTGTGAGCCGCCGCAGCGAGCCGTCCCGCAACAAGTAGGCCCGCGAGTCGCCGACATGGCCGAGCCGAAGCGTGCCGTCTGCTTCGAAGATCCCGAGGGTGAGGGTGGTGCCCATCCCTGCGAGGCGTGGATCAGCAGTGATCGCCTCGACCACGGCGGCGTTGGCGCGGTGGACCCGGTCGGCCGGGTCGGGCAGATCAGCGACGCTTTCGGCTGTCGCCGCATCGATGGCAATCCGACTCGCCACCTCGCCTGCCGTGTGGCCGCCCATACCGTCGGCGACGGCAATGACCACCGGTCCATCGGCTGCATCGTCGTTCGCCGGTGCAAACGCGTCCTCGTTGCCGCCTCGCACGAGCCCCACGTGGCTTTCGACCGCCCAGGAGTACTTCACGGCGCTCCCTTCGGTGCCCATGGCTGCGTCACACCGGGAGGGTGCGTCGACGTCGCGGCGCTCACCGGATTCTCTGTCGTCGCATTGGTCATGTCTGTCATCGCACTTCGAAGATGGTATTGCCGATCTGCACGGAGTCGCCCCTTCCGAGGTTGATCGGGATGGTCAGCCTCCTGCCATTCACGTACGTGCCGTTCGTGCTCCCCATGTCGCTGAGCACCGCGGCGCCGTCGTGTACCGCGATGCGGAAGTGGTACTCGGATGCGTAGGGGTCGTCGACCACCACGTCGGCATCTGCGCCTCGGCCGATCGTGATGCCCGCGCCTACCGGAAAGCGAAGCCCGCTCAGCGATTCCGACCGCACGACGACGAGTTCGTTGACGCGTTTCGTTGGCCTCGAGGACGCCGCCGGCCCGATGTGGGCGCCGATCGATCGCCCGATCTGCCACAAGAACAGGTAGACGAGGGCGATGAAGATCAACTTGAGCAGGTTGAGGAAGAGAGCAGGCACGGCGTCACCCGCCTCAGGAGGGTGCCGGTGGAGGGCAGGCTACACCCGAAACACGTTGCGGAATGAGTGAGCTCGCCAAGGCGGAGCCTTGGGCAGCATGGCGATGAGGCGCACGCCGTCGAGTCATGTCTCCCTGCGAGGGGCGCGCCCGTGTTCGTTCGAACTGATGCTCATCAGCTCCATGTCGTCTTGTCCCGAGTCCGTGATCATCTCCAGCACCCCTAGAGGAGCCGGAACGCAAAGGTAGCGGGTCCGAACTCGATCTGGTCGCCGGGATGGATCGCTACCGGTTCCCCATCGACGTCACGCCCGTTCACTCTGGTGCCGTTCGCCGAGTCGAGATCGCCTACCCATACGGCGCCGGCTTTACGAAACACGACGGCGTGGCTGCGCGACACCTCGGGCTCGGGGAGCGTCAGGTCGGCGTTGGTCGATCGGCCGACAACCACTCGGTTTCCGCACAGGGCGTAGGCAGCACCCTCCTGAACGTCGAGGAGTTGGCCCCACGGCGGGAGCATGCCCGGTGCGACAGATGCGTCACAGCGAATGGTTCCCGAGGCAACCGTAGGGTCGGCTTCGACGGTCACGGCGATGGGGCCATCAGTAGCCCAACCTCGCTCTGCGGCAGTCTGATTCAGCGTTGCCGTCAGCTGGCCATCGAGCAGACTCATCTGGACGTCCTTTGCCAGGTGGCGGGGGTTGAGGCGGACGACGAAATGGTTGGGGATGGTTGGTCCGGCTTCCGTGTCCGTAACGAGGAGATCTGCCTGGCGCACGAGCCGCTCTGCGATCTCCACCGCCGGCATGCCGCCGCGGAAGATCGCCGCCGAAAGGCCATCGACGATCTGTTCCAAGCGCCGCTCGAGCTTGCGTGCGAGTCCCATCGGGCAAGTCTACGAAGAACGGAGACGTGCGCCGCCGGATCGCTCGGGCGGCACCTCGCTTCCACACGTCGGGTAGCGAAGGCTCATCCGGCATATGGATGCGAGCGAAGCGAGCGGACCCGGCATCACGAGGCGAGCGGAGCGAGCGATCTCAACCCTGCGTTTCGGAGCTCTGGTAGCCTTTTGTGAGTCCGGGCGAGTGGCGGAATTGGCAGACGCGCAGGATTCAGGTTCCTGTGAGGTAACACTCGTGAGGGTTCAAGTCCCTCCTCGCCCACGCCGGCTCGCCGGTGGTGAGCAGGTTGGCGGTTTCCCAGAACTGCCCGCCCGAGAGGTTCGCTGATTCGCGTTCCGCCAGTTAGACCAACGCGAACTCGCCGGGGCGAGTCCGCCTGCGGTTCGCCTTCGCGAACTGCCCGACGGCGAGGTCAGCCGTTGAAGAACCGTCCAGTTAGGGCCTACCGACATGGCAATGTCATCCATGGCGATGCACCGGCGCACCCGGAGGCGTCGCCAATTCGCCATCTTTCTCACCCTCGCGGTCATCATCACAGTGGTTGCGCTTGCGGTGCGCTACCGCACCGAGGAGAGGCAGACGGCGGACTACCTGGCGCTCGTCGGAGAGATCGCGGGGGATCAGCTCACGCTCTCACAGGGATTCAGGGAGCTCCTCGATGGCGTGGGCGAGCTGGCGCGACCGGATATCGTCGACAGGCTCGATGTGCTCAGCGCACGCGCCGAGGACCTCGTCGACCAACTACGTGCAGCCGTCGTGACTCGTCCGGCGGCCGAGATGAACGGCTTCATCTCGGTGGCGGCGGGGTCGTGGCGCGACGGTCTCGCATTGCTCGGGGTTGGTGTGGTCGCCGTGATGGACCAGCCGGACGAGGAGATTGCCGCGCCGGACGAGTTCATCGATGCGCTTGACCTCTTGCGGCTCGGTGACTTTGCCTACGAGGCATTCCTCGAAGCGTCCAGCCGGCTCGACCCGGCGATCGTCGTTCCTCAGTTTCCTGCGGTGGCCTTCGTCGGTGGCGAGAACCCGCTCGATGTTGCAGCGCTGGCGAGCCGGCTGCGGCTGAGGCTCAGCCTGGCAGAGCGTCGCGATGTCGAGGTCACGGCGAACACCGTTCCTGAGCCAACGGGCGATCGCAACGGCGTGGCCCTCATGCCCTTCACCGCGACGTTCGACGTCACAGCGATCGTCACCAACTCCGGCAACGTGGTGCAGGAGGAGATCGAGGTGACACTCCAACTGAACCGCGACGGCAGCGACGATCCGCCATTCGAGGAGCGGCGTATCATCTCCTCGCTCGATCCGGCTACCTCCGTGTCGGTTGAGTTCCTCGGACTCGCAATCGCACCCGGCGCGCTGTACACGGTGGAGGTGTCTGCATCCATCCAGGACGATGCAGACACAGAGAACAACGTCTGGCAAGTCGTCTTCGCAACCAATACCGAATGACAACCATCGCACTCATCGTTGCCTCCGTGGCGCTGCTCAGCTCTGTGTGGCTTGGGCTCCAGGTTCTGGCGCTCCGCCGCCGCCTCTCCGCTGTGCCACGCGACGGGGATGTCGTCGGCCTCATGCAGGAGCTCGACCAGGATCTATCAGCGGCTGAAACGGCGATCGCCGACCTGCGTCCACGGATCGACGAACTCGAGGCACAGATGCCCGAGGCGGTGTCGTTCATCGGGGTCGTCAACTACGACGCTTTTGGCGACATCACGGGAAATCAATCACGCTCGGTTGCCCTGCTCGATCGCGGCGGAAACGGCCTGATCATCTCGATCCTCGTAGGCCGCAACCAGACGCTGTTCTACACCAAGCAGGTGAGGGGGCATCGCGGCTCCGAGGAGCTCTCTCCCGAGGAGATCCAGGCCATTCAGCGGGCGATGACGGGCTGAGCGAGCGCTGTCGGTAACATCGTGGGCTGTGATCGATGTAGGCATACTTCGCAACGACCCCGACGCCTTGCGAGCATCGCTGAAACGCCGCGGCATGACCCTCGACGTAGCGGCGCTCGCAGATCTCGATCGGCGCCGGCGGGAGATACGCGGGGAGGCCGAGAGTCTGCGAGCGCGCCAGAAGGAGATCGGCAAATCGATACCCGGCCTCGACGGCGGAGCGCGCGAGGCGGCGATCGCTGAAGCGGGCGTCCTCGCCGAGGCGTACAAATCCACCCTCGCCGAGGCAGACGAGCTCGACTCCGAGTTCGATGCCTCGTGGGTCGCGCTTCCCAACCTCACCGATCCGACCGCTGCGGACGGCATGACGGAAGACGACAACGTCGAGGTGCGCACCTGGGGCGATCCGGTGCAGGCGGAATGGATGAAAGACCACGTCGAGTTGGGCGAGCAGCACGGCTTCCTCGATATCGAGCGTGCTGCGAAGGTCTCCGGCAGCCGTTTCGGCTTCATGTTCGGGCCGATGGTGCGCCTCGAGCTCGCCCTCGTCCGATGGGCGTTCGACGTGCTGGAGCCGCACGGATTCCTTCCCGTATCGCCCCCGGTGCTCGTTCGGGAACATGCGCTGTTCGGCACGGGGTTCTTCCCCGGAGATCGCGAGCAGGTGTACTCGGTCGACGACGACCTCTACCTGGTCGGCACGTCCGAAGTCTCCCTCGCCGCGATGCACGCCGACGAGATTCTCGATGCGGATGCGCTTCCCATTCGTTACGCAGGGTTCTCGACGTGTTTCCGGCGCGAAGCGGGGACGTACGGCAAGGACACGCGGGGCATATTCCGGGTCCACCAGTTCGACAAGCTCGAGATGTTCTCGTTTTGTCACCCAGACCAGTCGCCCGCCGAGCACGACTTCCTGCTCGCCCGTGAAGAGCAGTTGGCGCAGGAGCTCGGTTTGCCGTATCGCGTGGTCAATGTCGCTGCCGGCGACCTCGGCTCATCGGCCGCCAAGAAGTACGACATCGAGGCCTGGTTTCCCGGCCAGCGCCGCTATCGCGAGATCACGTCGACATCAAACACCACCGACTTTCAGGCCCGCCGTTTGAAGATCCGTTTCCGCGGCGACGATGGGAACGAGTTCGTGCACACGCTGAATGGCACGGCCGTCGCTGTAGGGCGCTGGCTCATCGCCCTCGTTGAGAACTGCCAGCAGCCCAATGGTTCGATCTTGGTGCCCGAGGTGCTCCGCAGCTACGTCGGCTTCGACCGCATCGGCGCCTGAGGCGAGTCTCGACGTGTCGAACGGTGATGTGTTCGCCGACATCGCGGCCAAATACGACCGCATCAACTCGCTGCTCTCATTCGGCCGCGATGCGGCGTGGCGACGCACTGCAATCAGCCGTCTCCCGGGCGGCCGGATCCTCGATCTCGGCGGCGGCACCGGTGCGGCCAATGCCGACCTCGGCGACCGCTGGGTCGTGGCGCTCGATCCCGCCCCCGAGATGCTCGCGCTCAACGCAGGTGCCGACCGGGTGGTTGGTGTAGGGGAAGCGCTGCCGTTCCGAGACGGGTCCTTCGATGCCGTGTTCTCCGCCTACGTCTTTCGCAACCTCGACTCGGTCGCCGGGACGGTCGCAGAGATCGCCCGAGTCCTCCGGCCCGGTGGCAAGGCGGGGCTCGTTGATCTCGGCCGCCCCGCAGGAGCGTTTGCGGCGCGCACGCATCGAGCGGGCACGCGGGTTGTGCTCCCCCTCGTAGGGAGGCTCGCCGGGGCTGCGGACGAGTATCGGTACCTCCATGCAAGCCTGGACAAGCTGCCTCCTCCCGAGGTCATGTTTGCCGGCGGGCCGCTCCGTCTCGAGGCCACGTGGCGGATGGGCCCGCTCGGTTTCGTCTACGGTGCGTTGCTCGCGAAGCCATGAACGAACAGCCATCCCCTCCGCTCATCTCGTACGCCAACCCGGGCAAACGCCTCGGGGGGTTCGTGATCGACCTCTTGATCCTCACGACGCTTGCGCTGTTGTTCATCCCGCTGACGGGGGTCTCGCTCGACGACCCGGAGAGCCTCGGCGCGACTTCGACCTTTCGTTTCGCCAACCTCGCGATGGTTGGCCTCTATCAGATAGGTTTCATCGCAGCGAGGGGGCAGACTCCGGGCAAGATGCTCCTCGCGACCCGCGTCGTGGATGCGACCACCTACCAGCTGCCCAGCTTCGCCTCTGCTGCGATCCGGTTCGCGGTGCCTTCGGCGGCCAGCTTCATGCCCGTTGCCGGCGGCCTGGCGACGATGCTCGTGTATGCGTGGCTCCTGTGGGACCCACGGCGGCAAGGCTTGCACGACAAGGCCGCAAACACCGTCGTCATCGATCTCTAGTGCGCGCCCTGATTGGGAGCGACTCCGGTGGCGTCGCCGCAGCCCCGGGACTTCACCTCGACGCGGCACACGACCGAGTCCGATAGATGAGCCGCGCCCTGCCGGCCTCGACGTGACGCGATGGCCGCGAAGCGCCGTGCGACCCCGCCCTCGAATGCTCGTCCTCCGGCGCGTCCCGAGAGCTCGACTCTGGCCAGGCACCCCTGCGGCACCCAGGACCGCCCGCTTAGGGCTGCTTCCTTCCGGACCTGACCCAGTTCACGGCGTCCCGCCGCGCAGGACCCGGCCTTCAACATCGAATCTCTCAGCGCTCGACCCAGAGGGCGCTCACCCTCGGGCGGGGGTTCGGCCCCGCATGAAGGGGTTTTCGGGTACAGGACACCCCTAGCGCCCCGCCTAGCACGGTATCCGCAAGGCTAGTGCCCCGACCAGCAGCATTTGCCGCGACGAGAACGGTTGGTGACACCATGGGCTGCGTGCGCATGCTCGACCTGCCTCAGGTGGCGTTCGTCAGCTGATGCCGCGGCGGAGGGGGATGAGGGCATCCGGCGGCACACGCGCATCGAGTTGCTGGATGATCCTGTCACCCCGCCAGTAGGCGCCCGCGTCGAGTTCCATCCAACTCCCCGTGCGGCTGTACAAGTGGCGGATGGCAGAGGTCGGTCGCGTGACGAGGGCGAGGTCCCGGTAGCTGATGCTGACCCACCGCCCGTCGGTCAGCGCGGAAACCCCATCCTCGGTGACGATGAGTCGCGAGATGCCTGCGGAACCAAGGCGGCGCGCCCGGTAGGCCTTGCCCGGGTACGGGTCCTGGTTGCGTCGCGGCCTGTCCACCAGTCCTTCGTCGTAGCCGGGGGCAGGGATCACGAGGCATCGCTCGATCGCTGTGGCGAAAGCGCTTCGCACGTCTTCGGCGGTTGCTGCCGATCGCATCTCCGTTGCGGACTCCTGGCTGATGAATCGATGGCGGAGCAGCTCGTCGTGACCCAGACGCGTCAGTTCGCTGCGCTGTGTGCTCGAGGGGTCGGCGGCAGCCGGCGGTGTGGACTCCTCCCGGGCTCGGTCCATCTCCTCGTCGGTTGGGCCGAACTGGGCGAAGTCCCTCACCTCGTTCATGAACGCCGCGCTCACATCGTCGTTGTGCGTCCGGTCGCAATCGGTACCGAGGTAGAGGAATGCGTCATCGGCGGAGAGCGGCTCGTAGCTCGCCTGGATCGAGTACACCAAGCCGAGGTCATGGCGGAGGTGCTCCCGAAGGCGCTGGCCGACCATGCCGATTGCCATCACCAGGGGCACAGATCTACGCGCAACCGTGCCCAGGCATATTCCGGCCGGTTGTGACCGGAGCTTGACCTGGCGGTTCGGGCGGAACCCTGCATCATCTGGCGGCATCGTCACCGGCACGTAGTCACCCACCGGCAAGTTGAGGCGGAGGCGCTTCGGGGGCGGCCCCGTCAGGGTGAGCACTGCGTTGGCCGCAGTGAAGTGCGTGTTTGCCCACGCCCCTACGTGCGCCGGTCCGATCCAGTCCAGCCCAAACTCCGGAGCGCCGAGCAGGCCCGGTCCATTCGGCCCGTACCAGGTGCGGAGCAGATCGGTGTAATGCGAGCCGGTCAAGGCCTGCGACTCGGCGGCGAGAACCCGCGCCTCGGCCTCGAGCCGGTCTGTGGGCAGGTCGGTCAGGCTCCTGCACAAGTCGCGGAAGAACTGGACGACTTGTTCCGCCGACCCCGCCGCCCAGAACACCGTGTAGTCCACGTGCACGGCGCCGTTGAACGCATGCTCCCTGCTCCGGAGCGGGTGCAGCGCGAGGTGCTCGGCGAGGTGCGTGATGCCCGAGGTCTTCAGCCGCTCATCGATCGGCCCGACGCGAAACATCATCGTTCCGACGAGTGGTGGGGGCGCGTCTATCCAGCGAACGGCCACACGGTCGATCACCTCGCGCTCGATCTCCGGTGCGGTTGCCACAGTCCTCCGCCTGGTCCACGAGACGTGCACGAGCGTAGCGCAGCGGCGCCGGACCACCCGAATGGGTCACGCGCCCCATGTCGATCGACCTAGACCGGCGGCTAACCTCCCCAGCTCGACGTCGGGGGGAATCGGCGTCCGCGAGACCCATTGGGAGGGGACCATGATTCTGAGGAGATCAGCGCGGCTGCTCGTCGTACTTGCTCTGTTGTTCGGCACGGTGATAGCCACTGCGGCTACAGGTGTCGCCCGCCCAGACGGCGAAGACCCGGTTCTGAGGCTCAAGGCTGCGGAGTTCGTACCCAGCGGTGCTGACGGCGCAGACGCTACGCTCAACCGCAACGGTCGCGGGTACTACATCGTGCAGTACGGCGGCCCGATCTTCCAGTCGCAAGCCGACGCATTGCGCAAAGCCGGCGCCGAGATCATGGCGTACGTCCCCGACTTCGCATACAAGGTGAGGATGCTTCCCGCTGCGATGAGCGCAGTCTCGGCGGTCGATGGCGTCACGTCCGTGAGTGTCTTCGAGGCGGACTTCAAGAAGAGCCCCGATCTCGCCGCCGAGGGCCTGTACACGATCACCATCGAGCGTGGTGTCAGCCGCGCCGACGTGGAGGCGGCCGTCGCTGCTGCAGGCGTTGACGTGCTGAGCGCGGGCGGGCGGGTCATGACCGTGTCCGGCAGCGCCGCGGCCTTGCAGGATGTGGCGCAGATCTCCGATGTTGCGTGGATCGAGAACTTCGAGTTTCGGGAGAAGCACAACGAGTTCGGTGCCGGCGTCATCATCGGCGCCAACACCGCCAATGGGTTGGGCTACGACGGCTCGACGCAGATTGTCGCCGTCGCGGATACCGGCATCGGCAACGGCACGGCGACCGGGGCGCACGCCGACATCCCCGGCAGCCGGGTGACCGCCGTGTTCGACTGGCCGACCTCGAGCGCCGCCGGTTGCTACACCGCCATCCCGGACGGGCCCCAAGACGTCGACAGTGGCCACGGGACGCACGTTTCGGTGTCGGTACTGGGTGACGGCACAGGAACCGGTCTCGGCCAAGGCACGGCACCAGGAGCCAGTCTCGTGTTCCAGGCAGTCGAGGACTACATCGATACGTTTGGCATATGCTCGGGCAGCCCCGACGGGTACTACCTGACGGGTCTGCCGGATGATCTCGAGGATCTTCTCCAGCAGGCCTACGACGCTGGTGCCCGTATCCACTCGGACTCGTGGGGTAGCGACGCCGACGGTGACTACACGGCCGATGCTGCCTCCGTCGACAACTTCATGTGGCTGAACCAGGACTTCCTCATGACCACGTCGGCAGGGAATGACGGAGCCGACCTCAACAGCAACGGCGTCGTCGACGACGACACGACGGGCTCGCCCGCAACGGCGAAGAACGTGCTGACGGTCGGTGCGAGTGAGAACGACCGCCAGGGCGACTGGCAGTGCGATTCAGGCATCGGCAATGGGTGTACTGGGCAGAACGACATCTTCACCTACGGATCGGCATGGCCCGCGGACTTCCCCGCTGCCCCGATCTCCAATGACCCAAGCGCAGGGAACGCTGAGCAGATGGCGGCGTTCTCGAGCCGTGGTCCGACAGACGACGGCCGGATCAAGCCGGACGTCGTTGCCCCGGGCACCTGGGTGCTGTCCGGCTACTCAGACTTGTACCAGGAGGGCTACGACGGGGTCACCAACCCGCAGAACGGCGCTTTCCAGTACGACGGGTGGGGCTTCCCCGTCAGCGACCAGTACAAGTACATGGGGGGCACGTCGATGTCGAACCCCATCACGGCCGGGGCGGCTGCCGTGGTCCGTGACTACATCAACAAGGATCAGGCCCACGACGCCAGCGCTGCGTTGACGAAGGCGTATCTGATCAACTCGGCCGTCGACCTTCTCGACGAGAACAACGACGGTGCAAACGACAACGACTTCCCGATCCCGAACAGCCACGAAGGCTGGGGTCGCGTCGATCTCGCCAACGCCGTCGACGGCTCGGCGCTGTTCGTCGACTACACGGGCGGGGTCACCACTGGCACTGCGCCGACGTTCACGTACACCACGGACGGCACTCAGCCGCTCAAGGTGACTGTGGTCTGGAGCGACTTCCCGTCAACCGAGACCGCTTCAGTCAACCTGGTGAACGACCTCGACCTCACGGTGAGCGGCCCGAGCGGAACGTTCAACGGCAACGTGTTCAGCGGCGGCTGGTCCGCGACCGGTGGCAGCGCCGATCGTGTCAACAACGTCGAGAACGTCTACATCGAGGCCCCCGCAGCGGGCACCTACACCGTGACGGTCACCGGCTTCAACGTGCCGGTTGGCCCGCAGCCGTTTGCGCTGGTCGTGGACGGCACCAGTGCCGTCGGACCTATCGCTCCGGTCGCGTCGTTCACGTCGTCATGCGCCGACTTGGATTGCGACTTCACCGACACATCCACGGATGCCGATGGCACGATCGTGTCGTGGGCGTGGGACTTCGGTGATGGCAACACGTCGACCGCACAGAACCCGTCGCACTCGTACGCTGCTGGCGCTACCTACACGGTGTCGCTGACGGTGACGGACGACGACGGCGACGACGACACGACGACGGCGTCGGTCATGGTCACCGAGCCCGGTGTGAACACGCCGCCGGTCGCATCGTTCACGTCGTCATGCGCTGACTTGGATTGCGACTTCACCGACACGTCAACAGACTCCGATGGCACGATCGTGTCGTGGGCGTGGGACTTCGGTGATGGCAACACGTCGACCGCACAGAACCCGTCGCACTCGTACGCTGCTGGCGCTACCTACACGGTGTCGCTGACGGTGACGGACGACGACGGCGACGACGACACGACGACGGCGTCGGTCACGGTGACCGAACCAGGCGCCACCGGCATGCACATCGGAGATCTCGACGGTGCCACGATTGACACTGGGCGGAGATGGACGGCCAACATCACGGTCGCGGTCCACAACAACGCCGAAGCACCTGTCGAGGGCGCCACAGTGAGTGGAACCTTCAGTTCCGGCGGCAGCGGAACCGGAACCTGCACCACTGGCGCGGCCGGAACCTGCACGATCACCAAGACGTCGATTCGTGACAGCAACCCATCGATCACGTTCACTGTGAACAGCGTGACCCATGCTTCGTTGACGTACGTCAGCGGAGACAATCACGATCCTGACGGCAGCAGCACCGGAACGGTGATCGTTGTCCCACAGGAGGCTGTTGGAAACGCTGCGCCGACGGCATCGTTCACGACGTCGTGTGCCGCATCGACGTGTGACTTCGATGGAGCCGGTTCATCCGACTCGGATGGCACGGTCGTTGCATGGGATTGGACATTCGGCGATGGAGGCACGTTCTCCGGTGTCGCACCGACCCACACGTATCTCGCTGATGGCACCTACACGGTGACGCTCACGGTGACGGACAACGAAGGCGCAACCGGCGCGACATCGCAGACGGTGATCATCGGCGACCCGCCGGCAGACAACGTGCACATCGGCGATCTCGACGGGTCCACGGTGGTCCGTGGCAGCGGGTGGCGTGCGACGGTCACGGTGGTCGTACATGACGAGGCCGACGCAGTTGTCTCTGGTGCAACGGTCGTCGGCACATGGAGTGGCGGTATCACAGGATCGGGTTCATGTGTGACGAACACGTCCGGCGTGTGCTCGCTCTCGTCGATTCGGATCGGTCTCGGTTCGCCGACGGTCACGTTCACCGTCGACTCGATCACGAGTGGGTCGGCGTACGACGCCGGCGCCAACCACGATCCTGACGGGGACAGCGACGGGACGTCGATCTCGATCGCCATGTAACCAACTGAGAGACTGATGGACGGCAAGGGGCCCGGGTCGTGCCACGACCGGGCCCCTTGTTCCGGTTGCGGGCCAAGTCGTTCTGGACGTGGCGAGCTCGCCGGCAGCCCACCCCGAAGGTGTCGAGGTGACGATGCAGGTCGCCACCGGGATCCTCCGCTGCGCCCGGCTCGGGTTGCGGCGGCGCCGGCACCCCCAGGGTCCGAGACCCACGGGCATCATCACCGGGGAGTCGGGATGCCGTAGGCGAAGATCGCCATCACGTCGTTGAACCACGCCGTCGGGTCGATGCCCGCTGCCGAGAAGGCATTCATCAAGAGCGCAACGTCGGCCGCGCTCTCCAGCCGCGGTGACCCGGCGTCGTCGAGCAGCGCCGCCGGGAGCTCGATCACCGATCGCCGGCCGAGCTCGGCGGCGAGGACTGCAGCCGCTGCGAGCTCTGCAGCCTCAATCCCCGCATAGCCGTCGAGCAACACCTGCTCGGTGTCGTCGGTGCCCCCCATCATCGCCATGATGGGGGCTTTGGCGAGCCCGGCGGCGCCGACGGCATCGGCGATCCAGGTGCTGAACCCTGCGGCCGCTATCGAGGCGCCGCCGCCGGACAAGAGGTAGCTGACCGCCAGATTTGCGGTATCGCCCACGATGGACACAGCGCCATCCTGTCGACGGGCGTCCTCGAGGTCCACCTGGAGCGAGGCTCCATACACCAACTTCCACAGCACCCCGAAGTCGTCGGCGAGGGGTGCGAGCGAGTCGGTGTCTGCCGGGTCGAGGTGGGCAGCCACGCTCGCGGCAAGCAGCGCTGCGAACGCCGCGTTGATGACTGCGCGCGCCTCGCCGTCTGCCATGACCACGCCGAAGAACTGCCGAACGACGCCCTGTGCATCCGGCACCGCCTCGAGCGGCGCGCGAAGCGCGGTGTGGTCGAGCGTCACGCCTTCCTCGCCGAACATCGTGGACAGCACGAGCGACGGGAGATGGGGAGCGATCATCGTCGCAGCCCCGACTGCGATGCTCGATTCGAGCCGCCCAGCCGCCGCGGCCGCGCTCATCACCGTGGTGATCACCCAGCTCGAGTCGTCTGGTGTGCCAACGAGGGAGCGGAGCAGCGCACCGACCCCATCTCCGCCGTCGCCCCACCTGGTGGCAGGGGCGATCAGGCTCGGCATGCCTCCTTGGTCTGCAGCGAACGCCAAGAAGGCCCGCTGGGTCGGGACGTCCATGGCAAGCACGGCGCGTAGCAGCGGAAGCCTGGGGTCGGGGCTCGCCGTGGTTCCGTCGGGGAGGAAGTACTCAGGTCCCCACATCGGCAGCTCCGACTCCCCGAAACCGGCGAGCACCCTTTCCATCGCAGAGAAGAGGAACTCGGGCGAGAACACTCCGAAGTCGAAGTACGCAGCCGGGCTGACCGAACTGCCTTCGTGGCCGTCCATCATCTCAGCGCCCGTGAATGAGAGCGCCATCCCGTCGTGCGCTCGGCTGGCGACACCGAGCGCCGCGCCCACCGGGGCGAGGTAGGTGGCGAGCTCTGTGCCGTACACACCGGCGTCGACGAGGAGTTGGGGGAGCAGCCCGATCACGTCGACGCCCAGCCGCTCGATGAACGCCACGAGGTTGGTCTCGTCCGTATCGTCGAGTTGTTCGAGAATCGCCAGTACATCGTCGAGCCGCTGGTCTTCGAGCGCGTCGAGCAAACGTATGGCGAGCGATCCCCCGATGGCCTTGTCCTTGCCGCTCGCCCCGGGTGTCGTGATGAACACGGCGTAGGCCCGCGCCACGACGCTGTGGAGAGCGGCAGCGATCCCTTGGGTGATCGGAACCGGTGCGGTGTTGTCGAGGAGGGCAGCCCTCGTGCGCAAGGACTCGGCCCACATGCCGGCCCAGGCAGCCGACGCGAAGGAGTCCGCACCAATGGCGGATGCCGCAAGACCGTACCCAAACGCATCCAGCACGTTCCGCCCCGCGGCAGCCGGCGTTGCGATCTCGACCGCACCTTGGTCGAGAGTGTCGGCAAGGCATTCGAGACACTCGGGATCAGCGCGATATACGGTCATACACGGCAAAGTAATGTAATAAAGCGTTGTCGCCAAGATGCTCGAACCGTCACTGGGCGGGGGGTGGCCTTCCGGGCCATACCGGGCTGAAAGGATGTGTAGGGCGTGCGCCAGCTACGGGGCAGAGAGATCGGGGTTCCGACATGCGCCTGCCGGCCGAAGACTCGATGACTTCAACTCTGTCGAGTAGTACTCGGTACGCGACGGGGGACCGGAATCTGGAGCCGGTCCCCCGTCGTCCGATACGGTGCTTACCGAAAGGAGTGCGTCAGGCCGTAGCCACTCGGTGCCGGGTCGCCCGGTAGACGAACAGAGCGACTACGGCTCCGACGATGGACCCGAGGAGACCGGACGTGGCGAGGCTGATGTCACCCTCGAAGACGAGGTTGGCGAGCACGCCCCCGACCAGCGAGCCGACGAGGCCGAGCACGAGGGTGCCCGCAATCCCCATCGGGTCCGGTCCAGGGACGAGGAATCGAGCAATGAAGCCTGCGGCGAGTCCGACGAGAAGCCAGATGATGATGCCCATTTCCTGCGTCCTCCTGTGTAGTTGCGACGTTGTCCCCGTTCACCTACCCCTCGCCCGCCTCGCTCAAACCTCGACTCGTGGGTATTCGAACATCACAAGGCGGCCGGCGAAGCAGCGGAGAAGCAGTGAAACGGGCCGTGGAGCAGAGCCACCTCGGCGACAACGAGCAAAGGGAGTTCAGGACTCGCGGCCCAGGGGCCGAAGTATGAAACGGGCCGTGCGCCGCAGCAGCGAGTACGGCGAGTTCCTCGTCCTACTCGACGGAGCGCCGGTTGAGATTCACCGACCCGACGCATGCGATCGCACCGTCGATGAGCACGGCTTTCACGTGCATCACCGTCGGCTGATAGAGAGTTCCTTTCTCGACCGTCGCAACGGTGGGCGTCGCGACAGCTACTTCGTCACGGGGTTCGCCGAACTTCATGATCCGGCCCCCGAATGCCACTGCGCAGCCCGGGTCGCATCGAGTCGGCGTCCAACGAATGAAGCGAGTCGGGGCCGGTGGGCGAGGGTCCGCGGAAGGCCGCGTTGTAGAGCCCACCAGGTCGCCGCAATCGCCCCGCCCACGCCGGCACCGAGAATCACCCAGGTCACCATGGCCGGGCGCTATCCACGGCGTTCCCGTCCGAGACCAGCGGTGTGTCCGGAGGAGGTGCCGCGATGCGTCTGCCGACCAAGACAACCGCCGCCTGCGCCGTCACCACCGTGGCCCCGAGCCCCAAAGCGGCGACCGAGCCGATGCCTTGTGACTGGGGCCTTGCCGGCCATCACCGCCAGAAACCCCTCCGCCTCCAACTCCCCCTGGAGGCCCAGCGCAGTGGCGCCGCGCCCGAACCACCGCCCCGGCGGTTCCCCACCATCGAGGTAGTACGACCCCAACCCCTCCGCGTGATACCGACCCGCCGCAGCGTGCTTGAGCGTCGTCACCCGCACCGTCACCGCACAGTCCCCCTCGGTTCCCAACCGCAGGTGTGCACCCGTCTGTCCTTCCGATGCGTGCCCGGGGACTGGAAGTGGAGTGTGGGGGTCACGGTGAATCCCTCGTGACAGAGGCCTATTCACCAAGGGTATCACATAGGAACCTATTATACACGGTTATATACTGCTAAATGTTGCGTAGTGATGAGAGATGTTGAGTGGTCTCAGCACGGAAGTCCCGCCCGTTCCTCGCGGCGCAGCGTTGCCGGAGAGGTGGCAGACGGTGGGCGGCGTCGTACACTCTCGGAGTGGCCACGAGACGCAGCTCACAGATCGGGCCGGCGACCCGACCGGTCGCCATACCCGACGACGTCGCAGACCCGACGGTGCCGAAGGCGACCGGGCGCATCGAGCTGCCGCTCAACGTACGATGGAGCGACCCGCCGGTGATCTACGACATGGCGGATAGACGAGACCGGATCAGCGTCTACGAGCAGGTCCTCACCGAGGGCACCGAGGCCGACGTCCGCTTCTTCATCGACGTCGGGCAGCTCGTCGAGCTTTGGGATGTCCTTGTGTTGTCGCCGCGGGTGCGCACCGCCTGGGAGACCTGGCTCTGTGACCGTGGTCTCCTCTCCACGGGATGCTGACCCGCCTCCAGGAGCGGATCCGCCGGACGCTGTCCCACCTGCCCGAGGGTGGCGATCTGGCGTTGGCCGGTGGCGCTGCGCTCATCGTGTGGGGAGTCGTTTCTCCACCGACTCAGGATCTGGACTTCTTTGCGACCAGCGCGGCCACCGTCAACGAGTTGGTACCCGAGATCGAGAGTGCTCTCGCTGCCGACGGGCTCGAGGTTCGCAGAGTGCAGGTGGCCGACGGTTTCGCCCGGCTGAATCGTGACGGGCGGTGGCGAGGAGACCTTGGTGGATGTTGCGTGGGATGCAAGGAGGTTTCCTTTCGAGGTCACCGAGGAAGGCCCGGTGCTCGCCGTCGACGAGGTTGCCGGTGACAAGCTGCTCGCCTTGTTCGGGCGCGCCGCCGCTCGAGACTTCGTGGATGTCGACGCCCTGATCGAGCGCTACGGCCTCGACTGCCTGTGTGAACTGGCCGCCGAGAAGGACCCGGGGTTCGATCGTCTCGTCCTCGCCGGCATGCTTGGTCGGATCGAACGCCTGCCTCCGGCTGAGTTCGCCATGGACGACGCCGGGTACCACGATCTGGTTGCTCGTGTTCGCCGCTGGGCCACGGGACTATCCGCGCGGCACCGGGATCTCGAACCGCCACCACCGGGACCATCCCTCGAACGCTGACCCATCAGCCACGCCGATAGGGACCATCGGCGGGGAGCCGGCTGCCTGGGTGAGAACGTGGGCGAGACATCGAGGGTCGACGCCGAGTCGTGGTCGGTCGGGTTGTCTCACGGACGAGTCGGATGTCTCGGCGGTTTTGCGCACACTCGTGTCGCGTCGCGCTGCACGGCCCGCCCCTTAGGTGGGAAAGGGTCACAGAAGGACGGGCCGGCTAGTCGATCGTTGCGACGTCGCGGAACGGACTCGTGACCTCCGGTCTCGGAAGCCGCAAGGAGGAGGGCGATGGGTACAACGGAAGGGATGAAGCCGCTGCTCTCTACAGACGAACTCGCCGAGTACCTCGATGTGCCCGTGGCCACGGTCTACGCCTGGCGCTACCACCGGACGGGCCCCCCGGGCTTCCGAATCGGCCGCTACGTCCGGTACCGCCTCAGTGATGTCGAGGACTGGCTGAGCAGCCGCCCGAGAGAACCTTCACCGTCATCCCTGGGACCGGCTGGGAGCGAAAGCCGCCCGGAAGTGGAGAACGCAGGATGAGCCGCTCCGGATGGATCGAGGACCGTCGAGGACGAACCGGCCGCCGGTGGCGGGCGCGGTACCGTGGTCTCGACGGGCGCGTCCGGTCGAGGAGCTTCGACCGCAAGCTCGACGCCAGCCGATGGCTCGACGCCCAACTCGTCCGCATCGCTCGCGGTGAATGGACTGATCCCGCCGCCGGAAACGTGCCGCTGTCGGAGTGGTCGGACAAGTGGTTGGCCACGCTGTCGCTCAAAGAGACGACACGAGCCGAGTACGAATCGCTGCTGCGCTCCCGCATCCTGCCGGTGTTCGGCGCCATCTCGATCAACCGGATCACTCCGGCAACGATCCGAGAGTGGACTGCGTCGATGATCGACGAGGGTCTGTCACCGTCACGAATCCGAGCCGCAAAGGGCCGCCTGTCACAGTGCCTGCAGATGGCCGCGGTGGACGGGCTACTGCTGCGCAATCCTGCCGACCGGGTGAGTACACCGCCGGTGCGTGGCCGCCCCAACGTTTCCTCGACGTCGACGACGTCGCGGTCCTCTCAGCCGCCGCCGAGGCCCGACAGCACCCAGGTGGTCTCGTCGTGGAGATCCTCGCCTACGTCGGGTTGCGCTGGGGAGAGCTGGTAGCACTGCGACGCTCGAGGGTGGATCTGCTGCGTCGACGTATCGAGGTTGCCGAGTCGGCAACAGAGATCGGTGCGACCCTCTCCTGGGGCACACCGAAGAACCACGAACCGCGGACGGTCACCATGCCATCGACCGTGGTCGACAAGCCAGCGATCCACCTCGGTACCGGGCCCTCCGCGGGACTCGTTTTCACGGCGCCGCGAGGTGGCCCGCTCAGGTCGTCGACGTGGCGACGCAATGTGTGGCTGCCTGCCACCAACGAGGCCGGCATCGACTCGCTACGCGTTCATGACCTCCGGCACACCGCAGCAAGCCTGATGATCTCATCGGGCGCATCGATCAAAGCGGTGCAGCGCCAGCTCGGAGATGCCAGCGCCACTATGACGCTCGATCTGTACGGGCACCTCTACGACGACGATCTGGATGCCCTCGCCGACGCACTCGACCGTCGTATCGCCGATTCTCCCGCGCCCCAGCGCGCCCCGGCGTGCCCCGAGAGGTCACGCCGAGGTCGTCGAGTTCCAGGCTGACCGGTCGCAAAGCCTTACGTAGCAACCGTTCCTTGGCGGAGGGAGTGGGATTCGAACCCACGGAACCCGCTGGGGGCTCGGCAGTTTTCAAGACTGCTGCCTTCGTCCGCTCGGCCATCCCTCCGGTTCTCCAGACGGGGCTGCGGACGCCCGAAGGGCAGCCGCACGGACTCGTCTGTGGCGGAGGGAGAGGGATTTGAACCCTCGAGGCGGCTTACACCACCTACACGCTTTCCAGGCGTGCGCACTAGGCCAGACTATGCGATCCCTCCTAGGGTCGGACAGTGTAGAGAAGGGTCGGGGTGACGGTGAAGGCGATCAGCGAGTTCGATATGGCGATGGGGCTCGCCCTCGACGAAGCGCACGCGGCCCTCGAGCACGGCGATGTCCCTATTGGTGCGGTGCTGCTCGATGCCGATGGCGGCGTCGTGGTGTCGGACCACAACCGGCGCGAGGAAACCGGTGATGTCACCGCCCATGCCGAGCTGCTCGTGCTGTCGGCGTCGACCCGGCTCCGGGGCGACTGGCGGCTGTCGGGTCACACCCTGGTGGTGACGCTCGAGCCATGTGCGATGTGTGCGATGGCCGCCGTGTTGGCCCGAGTCGACCGGATCGTCTACGGGGCCTCCGACCCCAAGGCCGGTGCGGTGTGGAGCCTCTACAACATCCCGCAGGACGCCAGGCTCAACCATCGTTGCGAGGTCGTCGCCGGCGTACGCATGGACGAGGCTGCGCAGCTGCTCGAAGCCTTCTTCAACGAGCGCAGGTGAGCGGAGCCCGCAGGTGGGCGGAGGCCTACAATCCGCACGCTCTGGAGGGATGGCCGAGCGGACGAAGGCGACGGTCTCGAAAACCGTTGGGCCTCATTAGGGGTCCCGTGGGTTCGAATCCCACTCCCTCCGCCGTGTGACCACGTCCGGTCCGGATGGCTCCCCCAGCCGGCGGGCCCAATGCGGGCTCGTCTGCGGGGGCACCACCCGGACGGCTCGGTGGGCGGTGCGACGATTCGCTCCTTCGTGACCCTCCGGGGATCATGCAGGCCTTGCCTCACCCCCTCCCATCGCCGCGCTCTACGATCCCGCCTGGAGGGGGGATGAGCCGAACATGCCTGCGTGCGCCTACGGCGTCAGACGAGAGCGATGAGGATCACGCCGATGCCGGCCGCGGAGAGCATCAGCCCCAGGTAGCGAATCAGGAATTCCGACGTCTGGAAGCGCTCGGTGTCGAGGTGGGTGAGGCGCCGAGGCCACACACGAACGGCTCGCCGAACGATCCAGAGCGAGTTGGTAGCGGCCAGCACACCGAAGATCACCATCAAGAGACCGACTGGGATTGCGATCACGCACCACCTCGGTTTGGCGTCATCCCACATCTACCCGATCGCGGCCGTGCTGGGGAGTGCCTGAAGTAACGATGTGCGTCCCAAGGTGGCCGCGCTGCTTGGTGAGCCGACGGCGACGGGCTGATAACCTGTCGGCACTTGGAGAGGTGGCCGAGCGGTCGAAGGCGCTCGCCTGCTAAGCGAGTAGGGGGTTTAGAGCTCCCTCGAGGGTTCAAATCCCTCCCTCTCCGCCAGCGTTGCGACGTCGGTTCGGATGGCTCCCCGCCGGGGGAGCTGGCGGGCCCGTTGCGGGCTCGTCTCATGAGGGGGCACCATCCGCACGGCCTTGTTTGCGGCGCGACGGTTCGCTCCTTCGTGACCGTCCGGGGATCATGCACGCCTTGCCTCACCCCCCTCGCATCGCTTCGCTCTGCGATCCCCCCTGGAGGGGGGATGATCCGATGTTTCGCGCTGCGATCTCTCCTGGGGGGAGCCGATCGTTCGACTGCCGTCCGGCTGGGGCGAGGGTTCAGATCCCTCCCTCTCCGCCGGCGTTGCGACGTCGGTTCGGATGGCTCTCCCGCCGGGGGAGCTGGCGGGCCCGTTGCGGGCTCGTCTGAGGGGCACCATCCGCACGGCCTTGGGTGCGGCGCGACGGTTCGCTTCGCTCTCCGGCACCCGCAACGAGAGGCTCGATGGCCCGCCGTCCGGCCGGGGGCGAAGGGATCATTGGCCCCTGGCCATTCGGCGCCTCGGGTTCCAGCATGAGAAGTTGGTGCCCCGCGTATTTCGCGACGGGGCGACTGAAGGAGCCAGAAGCATGAATGCCAAAGCGGCTGGGGACGTCCCGAGCGTGTCTGATGACGAGCACGAAGAGCTCAACCCGAACTCGATTGCTCGTCTCCAATTCGAGATGACGCGTCCCTACATACCGGAGATCAACACCCACGCCGGCCTCGCCGACTGGATATTCCGCCCGCAGCGGTCGGTTCAGGTGGTGCTGCCGGTGCTGATGGATGACGGCCAGGTGCGAACATTCACGGGGTACCGCGTGCTGCACTCCACCATCCGGGGGCCGGGCAAGGGCGGCATACGGTTCCACCCGAATGTCGACCTGGACGAGGTCAAGGCGCTCGCCTATTGGATGACCCTGAAGTGCGCCCTCGTGGACATCCCGTTTGGTGGCGCCAAGGGCGGCGTGCAATGTGATCCGCATGCTCGCTCGGAAGGCGAGCTCTCGCGCATCACACGTCGATTCATCTCGGCGCTGGGCGACAACATCGGCCCGTACACCGACATCCCTGCACCGGACGTCTATACGAACGAGCAGACGATGGCGTGGGTCTATGACACCTACTCGATGATGCACCCAGGGGAGAACAACCTCCCTGTCGTGACCGGCAAGCCACTCGACCTCGGTGGATCGCCAGGCCGGTCGGCGGCAACGGCGCAGGGCGCCGTATTCGTGACCGAGCACTTCCTCGAGATCGGGAGCATCCCCGACGTGAGCGATCTGTCGGAAGCGACGATCGCCATTCAGGGCTTCGGCAACGCCGGCTACCACGCTGCCCGGCTGTTCAGCGCATCTGGGGCGACCATCGTGGCCGTCAGCGACTCGAAAGGTGGCATCTACGAGCCGAGCGGGCTCGATGTGCGCAAGGTGATGGACCACAAGCAGGAGACCGGGAGTGTCGTGGGCTATCCGGGAGCGAAATCGCTGGACCCGCAGGAGCTGCTCGAGGTGCCGTGTGAGATCCTCGTGCCGGCGGCGCTGGAGAACCAGATCACGCTCGCCAATGCGGACCGGATCGCCGCCCGGCTCATCGTCGAAGCGGCCAACGGGCCGGTCACGCCCGGTGCAGACCGCGTGCTCGCAGAGCGCGGCATCCACGTGCTCCCTGACATCCTCGCCAACGCTGGCGGTGTGGTCGTCAGCTACTACGAGTGGGTGCAGAACCTCGAGAACCAACGCTGGGAGGAACACGACGTGCTGGAGAAGCTGCGTCACAAGATGCGGCGGGCCACCGAGCACGTCGTGACGAGGCGAGTTGCGCTCGTCGAAGGGCACGAACACTTCGCGCAGGAGTGGAAGAAGGTGAAGCGCAACGGCGATCTCCCGATGCCTGATCTCCGGATCGCAGCCCACGTGCTGGCGGTCGGTGCCAACGTGCGTGCCGCTCTCCAGCGGGGCATCTGGCCGTAGAGCGAGCACCCGGATAACGAAAAGGCCCGCTCACGAGGAGCGGGCCTTTTCGCTGTGGTAGGAGATTTCATCATAGACCACCCTGAAACCGACTTCAGCATCCGGGTAGGCAAACTTTTCCCGGGCTCAACACGTCCCATCGACACCGTCGACGTAACAGGTGTCGGACTGGTACTTGCTCCACAACAGCACGTCGTGGCGCAGCTCGTCCATGAATGCGGCAACGTCTTCCCTGGTGGTCGCAATGCGTGGGCCGTCGCGAAGCACCGGCGAGGTTGCCGACGGATCATCGATCACCCGGAACGCCACCACCATCTCGCGCAGGGTATCGGCGATGGCGTCGGCTTCGTGCGATGCCGGAGGGCGCACCAACTCGATCATGAGGTCGCCCACGCAGTCACGATTTCGCCGAGCAGACCGAGCGGGACTGGCCCCGAGCCGAGTACGACGTCGTGGAAGGCGCGGACGTCGAAGCGGTCGCCCATGCGCTCTTCCGACTCTCGTCGCAGCCTGACGATCTCCCGCCGTCCAAGCATGTAGCCCAGCGCCTGCCCGGGCCAGCCGATGTAGCGGTCGACCTCCGCCTCGATGTTGTTGAACGCCTGGGGCGTGTTGGCGGCGAGCCACTCGATCGCCTCCTGGCGCGACCAGCCGAGGGCGTGGATCCCCGTGTCGACAACCAGCCTGCCCGCCCGCCACGAATCGAACGACAGCATGCCGAGGCGGGTGCTATCGCTCGTGTAGAGGCCCATCTCATCGGCAAGTCGCTCGGTGTACAGCCCCCATCCTTCGACATATGCGCCGATGGTTGCGTGTTTGCGGAACGTTGGGATGTCGTCGAGCTCCTGCGCGATGGCAAGCTGGAGATGATGCCCCGGGATCGACTCATGGAAGGCGAGCGCCTCAGACTCGAAGCGTGTGCGCGTGGTCGGCTCGGTCGTGTTGACGAAGAACTGACCTGGCCGGCTCCCGTCCGGCGTGGGCGGGAAGTAGTAGGCGAGCGGTGCCTCCTCGGCGCCGGGACCCGGGATCTCGGCCATCACGCATGGCGCCTTGGGGAGTCGCCCGAACCAGTCCGGGATCGCTGCGAAGGCCCGATCCATCGCACCCTGTGCAGCGGCGACGATCTCCTCCCGCGTGCCGAAGCGGAGCTCCGGGTCGTTGCGCAAACGGTCGAAGATCTCATCGAGGTCGCTCGTTGCGAGGACCTTGCTACCCAGCTCGCGGTATTCGTCGGCGAGTTCGGCGATGATCCCGAGCCCGATCTGGTGGATATCGAAGGCTGGGAGCTCAAGCGACGTATGGCGCTGAATCGCCCATCCGTACACGTCGGCACCGTCCGGGAGCCAGCTGACACCCGTACGCTCCGGCGGTCTCGCTCTGGGTGCAACCTCGGCGGCCAGGGCGTGCCGGTAGGCCTCGTAACCGGGCCGCACGGAGTCCCGAACGACATCGATGAGCCGGTCCCGCCACGCCGCCGTCTGTTCACTGCTGAAGGCGGCCGGCGGCGAGAGCACGGCGAACGGATCTGTTTCCAGTGGCGACGCGAGATAGGCGTCGATCTGAGCAACTGCCTTGTCGACGGCGATGGCAGGCGGCGTGCGCTCCATCGCCAGACCCTGGCGCAGCCGGAAGACGGCCTGTTCGAAGACGCTGCCGAGCTTGGCGAGCTTGGCAACGATTGCTTCGGCGTGCTCGGGCTCGGTGATGGGGAGCTGGCCGATCACCTGGAGGTACTGGACCTGCAGGCCCGTCGACGGACTCACGTCGAACTCCGCAAGCCGGGACCGCATCTCGTTGGCCGTGCCTTGAGCCTCGTGGATCAATACGCCGCGCGTGACGATGTCGTCTGTGGAGAGCCCAGCGACGTCGATGGCGTCCGCCCTGGCGACGATGTCGTCGAGCTTGGCGATGTGGCGGTCCTCCGCCTGGCGGCTGACGTCCTCGATCTTGTCGTCGTAGCGATGGTCGCCGAGCAGCGTCGCAAGCGTGGGCGAGATCTCGGCGAGCACGTATTCCCAGTATTCGTCGGCGAGCGCAGCGAGCGGGGAAGATGCGGGTGGTGCAGCGGAGTCCATGACTGGACGATAGTGAGCCGGTCCCGCTCTGGGTCAGGCCGATGCCCCGCTGTAGTGGCGGAGCCCGATCCGCCACACCAGTCGTGTGACAACGGCGAGCGCCACCGTGAACACCACCGCAACGGCAAGAGTGCCCGGGGTCAGCCTGCTGGTGAGCGCCTCAGCCGGCACCGTGACGGCGAAGGCAACCGGGACGAGGAAGG
Organism: uncultured Acidimicrobiia bacterium; assembly: GCA_963792895.1. Taxonomy (GTDB): domain Bacteria; phylum Actinomycetota; class Acidimicrobiia; order Spongiisociales; family UBA5794; genus UBA6912. Next base: position 51,650 of record CAWBYA010000009.1, on the reverse strand, counting down.
TCAGGCTGCCGCGCATCCACAGGGGATAGATGCCAACGGGCCACCTGCCCGCCTGGTAGACGCCGCTGAACAGCTCCAGGATGTTCTCCACCCTCACGACTCGGAATGCCCCCGTCGTCAGGAGCAGCCAGAAGCAGTAGATCATCACTGCCCCCAGGAAGAGTGCGAGAACAAACCCGGCGGCATCCCAGACGCCGACCGAACGATCGAGTTGGGCGACGGCGACGCCGATGACGATCGCCCCGGTGACAACATCGACGATGCTCCAGATGCGGACCTCGCGGATGCTGACCATGGCCTGCGAATCGGCAGGCTTCGTGAGGACGTAGTCGAGCGTCCCCATCCGCACGTCGTCCATCAGACGCGCCATGTTCGGCTGGATGAAGGTCTGGATCAGGCCGCCCATCACGATGTGTACCCCCATCACCGCAAGCAACTCGGCAGGCAGCCACCCGGCAAGCTCGTCGGTCTGGTTGAACACGAGCCACAGCCCGATGAGCCCGGTACCGAGGGCAAGCACAGACTGGAACAGCTGGACGAAGAAGTTCACTCGGTACTGGAGCTCGTTCATGGCCCCGACCTTGAAGTGCGCCCACGCCAGGCGGAAGAACGTCACCTCACCCACCCACCGCGGCGAAGCGCCGCACGCTGCGCCGCCACACGAGGGCGGTGACGCCGATTCCGATCGCAGTCCACAGCGCCTGCATGCCGATGCCTGCGAGGATCTCTTGGGTCGAGAGCTTCCCGATCAACGTCTCGATCGGGAACTGAAACGCCCACTTGAAGGGGAGGAACTCGGCGACCGTCTGCACCGGCGAGGGCATCAGAGAGAGCGGCACGAGCCGGCCGGAGAGCAGTAGTTCCGCCGTGAAGTACAGCTCGTAGAGCGCTTGGACCCGAGTCGTCCAGAACGTGACGAGGCCGAGCGCCCACAGGGCGAAGAAGCGCACGAAGAAGCCTCCCCACAGCGCAACGAAGAACAGGCCGATCTCGGTGCCGGTTGGGTTGAGGGCGGGACGGAAGATCAGCGTGAGCACGACGGCGATCGGCAGCCACATGGCGATGGCCACGAACTTCCAGCCGGCGAAGTACGCGAGATCGCGGTGGACGGGATGGACCGGGCGCAGCAGATCGACGGTGAGCTCGCCGCGCTGGATGCGCTCCTCCCACGCATACGGGGTGAGGACGATGTTCATGTTGCGGACGAGGGTCCAGACGATGTAGTAGGCGGCGAGCTCGGCTGGGGTGAAGCCGCCCACTTCTCCGCCTTGCGCCTCGGCAACGGTCGACCAGACGACGAGGTAGATCACCGGCTCGGCGACCATGCCGATCATGTAGAAGTAGTTGGCCACCCGGTACTGGATCTGCTCGAGGATCGCGATTCGGCCCCAGCCGAGGTAGAAACGGACGATGTCGCTCATTCGGGGTCAGGCTCGTCTGCTGGGTGGGCGAACACCCGCTCGATGACCTCCTCGATGGGTGGGTCCTCGATGGTGAGGTCGATCACCTCGAAGTCGCCGAGAAGTCGGGAAGCGAGCTGCGACGTCTCGCTGCGGGCCACCTCGAATGTCGCTTTGAGCGGTTCGCGCGCAACGATGGTGCCGTAGCCCTCGAGCGATTCCGCGGGCGTGGCGAGGGTGATGGTGATCGTCTTGGCGGCGGCGAAGCGCTCGCTGAGTCCCGCAAGCCCGCCGTCGTACAGAAGGCGGCCGTGGTGGATGACGATCACACGCTTGCACAGGGCAACGACGTCGGCCATGTAGTGGCTGGTCAGCAGGACGGTGGCTCCGTGGCGGTGGTTGTACTCGGCGATGAACTGGCGGAGCTTGCGCTGGGCGGTGACATCGAGGCCGATCGTGGGTTCGTCGAGGAAGAGGACCTTGGGCCGGTGCAACAGCGCCCCAGCGATCTCCATCTTCATCCGCTCCCCGAGGGACAGGTTGCGCACCGGCTTGTCCACGAGCGCACCCAGATCGAGGAGGTCGATGTACTCGTCGCGCGCCTCCCGAAAGGCACCGGGCTCGAGCCGGTAGATGGACCGGTTCAACTCGAACGAGTCCATCGCGGGGAGATCCCACGAGAGTTGGTTGCGGTTGCCCATCACCAGGGTGATGCGGCTGAGGAACGCCTTCGAGCGTTCGGACGGCGTGAAGCCCAGGACGTCAGCGACTCCCGAGTCCGGGTAGAGCAGGCCAGACAACATCTTCAGCGTTGTCGTCTTCCCGGCCCCGTTGGGTCCGAGGAAGCCAACCACCTCGGCCGGCTCCACGTCGAAGGAGATGCGGTCCACGGCGAGCACGTCACGATGTTGGCGTCGCACGAGGCTGCGAACCGACGCCCGCAGCCCCGACTCACGCACGGGCACGCGGTAGTTCTTCGACAACTGGGAGACGTGGATGGCGGACACCAACCGAGAGCGTACCCGCGCACCCGTGGGGGTGACGGCGGCGATCCCGCCCCTCTGGCGAGCCCGAACCGGTCCCCGCCGTGCCGTGGAAGGTCCTCTCAGGCGATGGCGAGCACGCGGCAGGGGCTGCCGGAGCCGTCTTCCCACGGGATCGGTCCGACGAAGGCGTGCGCCCCGATCGGCGGGATCGCATCGAGATTGGCGAGGTTCTCGATGCCGTACCTCCCGGTCCCGAGGAACCCGACGTGCACGTCGAACGTCGCCGAGTTGCCGGGGTCGAGGCTCATCGTGTCGACGCCGATGCCGACCGGGTTGCGTCGTGCGACGAGCCAGTCTGTGGCGTCGATGCTGAAGCCGGGGAAGTTCAGGTCCGGGAACCCGGAACCGCCACGGAAGTCCTCGGCGTCGTCGACGCGGCTCGCCCACCCGGAGTTCATCGCAACGATCGCCCGCCTCGGGATCCTCCCGTGCGCAGATTCGAAGGCTACGAGATCGTCGGGCTCGACCATTGCATTGGGGTCGGCGGCGGCCTTGTGGGTGATGTCGACGACCACGATCGGCGCCATGAGCGTGGCGGGGTCGAGCATGTCGACCAGGGTGAGGCCTTCTGTGAAATGGCCCGGGGTGTCGATGTGGGTGCCGATGTGCTCCTCGATCGTCCACGTCTTCGTGTAGAAGCCGGCGGTGGCGATATCGAAAGTGACCTCGCTCGACGCAGCCTGCGGTCCGAGGAACGAAGGGAACGTCTCGATGAGGCGGTGGGTGAGGTCGATGACACGTCCCCGCCCGCGTGCGGCCAGAGCAGGCAGCGCGGGTCCGGCAGCTGCAAGAGCGGTGCCAGCAGCAGCGGCGGCGCCGAACTTGAGGAATGACCGTCTCGACAGCGAGGACGCTCCGTGGTGGTGACCTCTCACGGCTGCAGTCGTGCCTTTCACGCACATTGGCGCACTCCCTCATTCGGCGTCCCCCCGAACGTAGCGATCGCGCACGCGAGGTGTCGGGCATCTTCCGCCCCGTCACTCCACTCGGGGCGCGCTTGCCGGCCATGATTCCCTCCCTCGAAGGGAGGGGAAACCCGGAAGGTACGGGCTGCGGCCCTGTCAGTTCGCTGTGGCCCACTCCTTCACCATGCGCTCGAGGGTTGGCAGCGGGACCAGACCCGAGCCGAGCACCGTGTCGTGGAAGCCCTTGATGTCGAAGCGGTCACCCATCATCTCCTCCGCCTCGGCGCGATACTTCATGATCTCCAGCCGTCCGACCATGTAGGCGAGAGCTTGGCCGGGCATGCCGATGTAGCGGTCGACCTCGCCCTCGATGGTGCCGAGCGTCATAGGGGAGTTGGCGACGAAGTAGTCGATTGCCTGCTGGCGGCTCCAGCCCATGGCGTGGATGCCGGTGTCGACGACCAGTCGTCCGGCCCTCATCGAGTCGGCCGACAGCATGCCGATCCGCTCGAGCGGCCCGCTGTAGAGGCCCATCTCGTCAGCGAGTCGCTCGGTGTAGAGGCCCCAGCCCTCGGCATATGCCGTCACATGAGCGTGCTTGCGGAACTCGGGGACCCCTTCGAGCTCGCCTGCGATGGCGAGCTGGAGGTGGTGGCCGGGGATGCCTTCGTGGTACGCCATCGATTCGATCTCGAACGTGTGCCAGCGGGTGGGGTCGGCGGTGTTGATGAAGAACGTGCCCGGCCGCGACCCGTCCGCGGCGGGCCGGAAGTAGAAGGCGGTGGGACCGCTCGGCGTTTCACGCACGACGCAATCGGCTTGCGGCAACTTGCCGAACCAGTCACCCATCGCTGCCTTTGCCTTCGCGAGAGCGCGCTCCGAAGCGGCGACGATCGCCGGCCCGTCCTCGAAGTGGAGCGCCTGGTCTTCGCGAAGTCTGGTGAAGATCTCGTCGAGTTCGGTGGTGCCGAGAACAACCGAACCGAGCTCGCGGTATTCGTCGGCGAGTTTGGCGATCTGACCGAGCCCGATCGCGTGGATCTGCTCGGCGTCCAGGTCGACCGAGGTGTGGCGGCGGATGGCCCTCCGGTACAGCTCGTCGCCGTCGTCGAGGAAGCACACACCCGGCTTGGAGTCAGGCCGGGCAGCGGGCACCACCTCGTTGGCGAGCACGTCCCGGTAGACCACCCACGCGGGGCGGATGCTCTCAGTGACGGTGTCTGCCATCTCGAGCCGCCAGTCAGCCTCATCGGCATCCGAGAAGTCTTCGGGCGCTCGCAGCCCGAGGTAGACGTCGTCCTTCGGGTCGGTTGCGAGGTAGGCGTCGATCTGGGCGACCGTCTTCTCCACGGTCGATCGCATCGGGGAACGCCCGGCGGCGACGCCCTCACGCAGCCGCTCTGCGGCTTGGCGAATCGCCCGACCCATCCCGGTGTACTTCGCCGCCATGGCGCGCGCGTGTGCTGGTTCCACGAGGGGAAACTGCCCGATCATCACGGGGAACATCGCCTGGATGCCGATCGTGTGGTTGGCGGCAAGCTCGGCTTGGCGCATCTCCTCGAGGTCGGCGGTCGTTGTGGCCTCGAAGATCAAGACGTCTTGCGAAACGCGCTCGTCGGCGGTCAGCGTCGCCGGGTCGATACCTTCCGCTTCCGCCGCAAATCGGCGCAGGCGCTCGATCTCGGCATCCTCCCTCGAACGCGAGTAATCCTCGAATCGGTCGTCGTACCGATGATCGCCGAGCATGAGTGCGTTGGTTGGGCTGTGCTCGAGCTGGTACTCCCAGTACTCCTCGCCGAGCCGGCGGAGCTGTTCGTTCACCGACGGTGCCTCCTCATGTGGTCGGAGGCGAGCCTACCGGCGATGCGACGCAGTCAGCTCGCCGGGCAGGCCGTCTCGCCGGGCACGATGGGCCGAACGACGAGGCGGTAGACATCGGAGCCATCGTCGAAGAACGTCTGCTGAGTTGCCTCGGCGAATGCCGCCGCAGCGGTTCGAGCATTGTCGCCGTCGAGGGCCACGCAGTGCAGATCGCCGAAGATCGGCTGACCGAGATCCGCAACCGACGCGTCGAGCGGCCACGGTGCGACCGTGGCGTCCGGCTCGTTCTCGCCGCCGAACGACCCTGCGGCCACGATCTGGAGCGCGTCGACGGGCCATGGCGCGACGTCCGGAACGGTCGATGCGGCCGCATCGACGGCCTCGACCAGGCGCTGGAGCGCCGCCACCCGGGGGTCGGCCGGGGCGTCGAGCCCGATACCGAGGGCGTAGACGCTGAACCGGTGCTCGCCCCCGGCGTCCGTGTAGGTGACGACGGTGTTGGGAGCGTCCGCAACGCTGCTGGCGTACTCTGTGTTCACCTCGTCCGTGATGTCGGGAAGACCCGCGGCGGCCACGAGCTCGAGAATCCGGGCGACGTCGCCCTCAGCGAGCTGGGCAACCTGGACCGATGGCATCAGTGGTCCGGGGAAGATCGCAGGCACGGGGCCTTCGAAGATGAGGCGGCCGTCACCGAGCAGCGTGTAGCGGGGCAGCGGGTTGTAGATCAGCTCGACGGGAGCGAATCCGCCTTCGTATCGCACCTGCAGTACCACCCTGTCGGGGTCGACTCCCGTCGTTGTGGTTGGGCTCGCAGTGGTGGTGGAAGGCGCCCTCGTCGTCGTACCCGCCGCGTCGTCGTCCGCTCCGCAGCCGCTGATGATCAGTGCGAGAGCGACGAGCGTGATGAACTTCGGTTTCATGGTCCTGGGACGTTAAAGCGGCCGGCGAGGTTCCCGTGCGGGTCCCTCGCCGGCCTGGGCCGATCTGTGTGGCTCAGGGGCCTCTCGGAGGTGTCCCGCTGTGCCAGTGCGACACCCGGCGTCGCATCCCGATGATCTGGGAGGAACGGCCGGGCACAGTGTCCCTACCGCCCGGCCGCCCCCCCACCGAGCTCTCCAAAGGGCCGAAGGAGAGATCGGATCCTGCAATGTCGTTGTCGTCGCGCCTGCGCCCCAGGAGCAGGAGGATCATCCCGGAGGCCAGGAAGATCGTCGCAAGACGTCCCAAGGTGAACAGGGCGATACCGGTGAATGGCAGCACGCCCAGCGAGGTGACCGCCGAGTTGTTCGCCATGTCGATGTCGATGGCGGTCCCCGTAACGGTGGCCTGCACCGTGAGCTCCGCTTTCTCATCGACGACCGTGGTCACAACGGGGAAGGTGAGCGATGCGCCGATGGGCAGGGCGGCATCGATCGTCACGATGATGTGGCCTTCGCCGAGCACCTCTGCCGACCAGCCGTTGCCTCCGGCGGAGACCAGTTCGAGACCGTCGCCCAGCGTGAGCACCACCTGCAGCGGGCCGGCCTCTGCGCCGGGTCCAGCGTTGGCGACGGTGACGGTGAACGTTGGAGTGGAGCCGGCGATCGGCGGCGTTCCGTCCCCGGTGACAGTGACGCTGAGGTCGACGACCGGGACGAGCCCGAAGTCGATGTCCCCTACGTCTTCCCCGGATGCCAGCTCGACGGTTGCCGGGTCGCAGGTGCCCGGGCACACCGAGAGGCGGAGACCATCTGGGATGCCTTCGCCGAGGGCGACCTCGTAGCGACCTGCGGGGAGGTCGGTCAGCGAGTACGTCCCATCGGCTGCAGTGGTGACGCTGAAGATCTCGTCGTCGCCGCCGCCACGAACGCCGTCGGTGCCGAGCCAGGTGACGATTATGGGGATGCCGGCCAGCCCGGCTTCGCCGGCGTCGTTGAGGCCGTTGTTGTCGGCATCCACCCAGACGGTCCCGGCGACTGACGCCGCGGGTGCGGGCGGGATGATGACTGGGGCATCGGGGCCGTAGCCGAAGTCCAGCCCGGTGATGTCGGCGGCGGGTGTGACCATGACTGAGGTCGCTCCGTCGACGATGCCGTCCGGATCACCTGTCGCATTGTCGGCGTCGCCGGGCAGCGCTGCAGCGTCGACTCGAACCGTATAGGCGCCGGATGCAACATCAGCGAACGCATACCGTCCGTCGGGCGCAGTCAACGCCACGGCGACGACGGTGCCGTCGGCTGCGATCAGGCGGACGGGAATGCCGGCGAGTCCGCCCTCGGACGCATCTTCGAGACCGTTGCGGTTCGTGTCCCGCCACACCCGGCCGGCGACTTCTGCGGTCACCCGGTAGCCGATGGCGTCTACCTGCATCGTGGCCGCCGCCGCTGCCGAGACGGTCTGAACGTCGTTGCCCGTCGTCAGGACTGCGCCATCAGGCAGCGTCGCTTCGACGACGTCGATGGTGACGGCGCCGGGGGCAACGGCGGCGGAGTAGGTGCCGTCTGCGGCGGTGGTGATGATGAGCGTTGCGCCGGTCGTATCGGTGATGGCAACCTCGACGCCGCTGAGACCGGCGTCCGTGGCGTTCTGCAGCCCGTTGCCGTTGCGGTCGGCGAACACGATGCCCGTGATGGTTGCGGGCGGCTGGAACCCGAAGTCCACGTCGCCGAGGCTGGCGCCGAGCGGCAGGGTCACCGTGGTGGCTGCGTCGGCGGTGCCGTCCGGGTCGAAGGTCTGGCTGGTCCCCGCGGGGAAAGTCGAGGGGTCGATGACCACGGTGTAGTCGCCGGCGGCGAGCGGGCCGAACGTGTAGGCGCCGCTGCCGTCGGTCGTCGTGGTGGCGATCGTCGCGCCACCGGCGTCGACGAGGCCGACGCCCACGCCACCTGCGCCGGCCTCGCCTGCCGGGCTGCCGTCGCCGTCGAGGTCCAGCCACACCAGGCCGCCGATGAATCCGGGCAGGACGCCCGCATCGACGTTCGCTGCCGTGGCGGCCACGACGACGGCGCTGCCGGTGTCGGGATCGACGTCGGAATCTCCGCCGGGATTGGTGAACGGTGCGCCGTCGGGTGGGAGCACAACGACCGTGTACACGCCGGGCTCGAGCCCGCTGAACGCGTAGCTGCCGTCTGGTGCGGTGCTCGTCGTCGCCACCAGGCTGCCGGTGCCGTCATACAGCTCGACGGCGGCGCCGGTGACGGGTGACGTGTCGTTGTTGAGCCCGTCTGCGTTGACGTCCAGCCAGACGGTGCCGGTCACGACCGCAGGGACGATGCCCGCATCTGCGATGTCGGTGCGGTCACCAGACGGTGCCGAGAACAGCCCGGTCGTGCCGGCTGCGTCCACGTCCGAGTCGGCGGCTTCGGATCCGATACCAGGCGTCGTGAAGGCGGTGCCTGCGACCGGGGTCACGACCACCTGGTAGTCGTCTGGCAGCACGGCGAAGAGGTAGGCGCCGGTCGCATCCGTGACGGTGGAGGCGACAACGGATCCCGCGGCGTCTTCGAGGGCGACGGCCACGCCTGCGATACCTGGCTCGCCCGCGCCCTGGGTGCCGTCCACGTCGAGGTCGAGCCACAACCGGTCGCCGATGAGGGCGGGCTGCACGCCTGCGTCGCCGCCGTCGAGCGTGGTGCCGGAAGGCAGCATCACGACCGCCCGGCCGGTGACCGAGTCGACGTCCGAGTCGGCGCCGGGGGTGGCGTAGGTGGCGCCGGAGTAGTGGACGGCCACTTCGAAGCCACCGGGCATGAGGCCGGCGAAGGTGTACGTGCCGTCTGCGGCCGTCGTGGTCGACCCCACGAGGGTGCCGGCTCCGTCGAGCAGGTCGACGGTGACATCGCTGAGGCGTTGCTCGCCTGCGTCGAGGGCGCCGTCACGGTCGGCGTCGAACCAGACGGTGCCGGACAGCTGGGCAGGGGCGATGCCGGCGTCTGCGACGTCGAAGTTGTCACCGAATGTCGGAGTCACGGTGACCCGCCCGTCGGCGGCCACGTCCGAGTCGTTGGCGTCGTCGGTGCCGGGAAGCGTCGTGAACGTGGCCCCTGTGGGGGCGACGACGGCAACCACGTAGCCCTGGTGGGGGGCGAGATTCGTGAAGGCGTAGCTGCCGTCCGCAGCCGTGGTCGTGGTGGCGAGGAGCGTCGTGCCGTCTGCGGCATACACCTCGACGGTCACGCCGTTGATGCCCTGGGCAGGATCCTGCACGCCGTCGTCGTCGATGTCGAGCCACACGAAGTCGCCGATCGCCGCCGGAGCCAGCTCGCCGAAGGTGTTGTCGACGCCGGCGGTGGCGGGTGCGAGCACGACGGTGATCTCGTCGTTCGCCGTTGCGGTGCCGCCCTGAGTGCCCACGGTGTCGATGCCGTCGAAGAGCCCGGCAGGCTGGGTCTCGGTGACGACGTAGTCGCCGGGGCGGAGGTTGGTGAATGTCCATGTGCCGTCCGCTGCCGTGGTGGTGGTCCGGTTGACGGCGGCGCCGAGGTCATCGGTGCCCGTCAGGGTGATCAGGGTGCCGGAGACGCCGGTCTCGGCAGGGTCGCGGATCCCGTCGTTGTCGGCGTCGAGGTAGACGGAGCCGCTGAGGCTCGACCCGACCAGCTCGGCGAAGGTGTAGCCGCCCGCCATCTGCCCTGAGCCCAGGACGATGTCGGTCACGGTGTCGTTGCCGGCGACTCCACCGGCGGCGCCTGCCATGTCGATGCCGTCGAGGTAGCCGGCGGGCTGAGTTTCGGTGACGGCGTACGTTCCGGGGCGGAGGCCGGCGAACCCGTAGCCGCCTGCGAGGTCGGTGGTGGTGGTGAGGGTGACGGGGTTGCCGAGGTCGTCTGTGCCGGTGAGGGTGACGGTCACTCCGGGGATGCCGAACTCGCCGCCGCCGAACACGCCATCGTTGTCCGTGTCGACGAAGACGGCGCCGCTCAGGCTGGTCGGGCGGCAGCTCGCCGAAGGTGTATGCGGTGGCGGTTTGGCCGGGGGTGAGGGTGATGTTGGTGATGGTGTCGTTGGCGGTGGTGCCGCCTGCGGTGCCTGCGGTGTCGATGCCGTCGAGGTAGCCGGTGGGGTGGGTTTCGGTGACGGTGTAGGTGCCGGGCCGCAGGTTGGTGAAGTCGTAGCCGCCTGCGAGGTCGGTGGTGGTGGCGACGTTGACCGGAGTGCCGAGGTCGTCTGTGCCGGTGAGGGTGACGGTGACGCCTTGGATGCCGGTTTCGGTGCCGTCGATGACACCGTTGTTGTTGGTGTCCTCGAACACGGTGCCCGACAGGGTGGCGGGGGTCAGCTCGGCGAAGGTGTAGCCGGTGCCGGAGTCTGCGGAGGTGACGGTGATGGTCGAGATGACGTCGTTGCCGGCGACACCGCCGAGGGTGCCTGCGGTGTCGATGCCGTCGAGGTAGCCGGCGGGGTGGGTTTCGGTGACGGTGTAGGTGCCGGGACGCAGGTTGGTGAAGTCGTAGGTGCCGTCTGCGGTCGGTGGTGGTGGCGACGTTGACCGGAGTGCCGAGGTCGTCGGTGCCGGTGAGGGTGACGGTGACGGCTGCGATGCCGGTGTCGCCGGGGTCTTGGATGCCGTTGTTGTCGGTGTCGGCGAACACGACACCGGACAGTGAGGCGGCGTCGAGCTCTGCGAAGTCGTAGCCGGTGCCGGAGTCTGCGGAGGTGACGGTGATCGTCGAGATGACGTCGTTGCCGGCGACACCGCCGAGGGTGCCTGCGGTGTCGATGCCGTCGAGGTAGCCGGCGGGGTGGGTTTCGGTGACGGTGTAGTCGCCGGGACGCAAACCGGTGAAGTCGTAGGTGCCGTCTGCGGCGGTGGTGGTGGCGACGTTGACCGGAGTGCCGAGGTCGTCGGTGCCGGTGAGGGTGACCGTGACGCCCGCAATACCGGTGTCGGTGACGTCGAACACCCCGTCGTTGTCCCCATCGACAAACACCGAACCCGCCAGACCAGCCGCAACCAACTCACCAAAGTCGTTGGCGCTCGAGGTGTCGCCGAAGCCCACCACGATGCCCGAGATCTCGTCGTTGACGCTGGCGGCGTCGCCACCCGAGGTGCCTGCGGTGTCGATGCCGTCGAGCCAGCCGCTCGGCTGGGTCTCGATGACGGTGTAGCCGGCGCCGTCGGAGGGGCGCAGGTCGGTGAACGTGTAGTCCCCGTTCCCGTCGGTCGTGGTGGCGATGATGGTGATGGTTCCCTGGTCGTCGGTTCCGAAGAGCACGACCTCGGTGGCTGCGATGCCCGGCTCGCCCGCATCTCGCACGCCGTCGTTGTTCGCGTCGTGGTAAACGGAGCCGGCGATCGTGACCGGCTGGTGCTCGCCGAAGGTGTTGCCGTCCGCGACGTCGCCCGACCCGACGACGATGCCAGAGATGCGATCGTTGACCGAGGTGTCGCCGCCGAGGGGGCCGGCCTGCTCGGCGCCGTCGACGAAGCCGCCGGGCTGAGTTTCGGTGACGGTGTAGTCGCCGGGACGGAGACCGTCGAAGCTCCATGTGCCGTCTGCGGCGGTGGTGGTAGTGAGGCTCACCGGGTTGCCGAGATCGTCTGTGCCGGTCAAGCCGACCGTCACGCCTGCGATGCCGGGCTCTCCCGCGTCGCGGGCCCCGTCGGCATCGAGGTCGTCGTACACGGTGCCGGCCACCGAGGCTGCACCGAGCTCGCCGAAGTCGTACCCGGAGCCGGTGTCCCCTGCGGTGAGCGGGATGGCCGAAACGACGTCGTTGCCGAGGGTGCCGCCCAGCGATCCGACGCTGTCGATGCCGTCGGTCAGTCCGGTGGGCTGAGTCTCGGTGACGTATAGCCGGAGCGTCGCGGGGCGGAGGCCGGCGAAGACGTAGCCGCCGGCGAGGTCGGTGGTGGTGGTGAGGGTGACGGGGTTGCCGAGGTCGTCTGTGCCGGTGAGGGTGACGGTCACTCCGGGGATGCCGAACTCGCCGCCGCCGAACACGCCATCGTTGTCCGTGTCGTTGTAGACGGCGCCGCTCAGGCTGGCGGGCGGCAGCTCGCCGAAGGTGTATGCGGTGGCGGTTTGGCCGGGGGTGAGGGTGATGTTGGTGATGGTGTCGTTGGCGGTGGTGCCGCCTGCGGTGCCTGCGGTGTCGATGCCGTCGAGGTAGCCGGTGGGGTGGGTTTCGGTGACGGTGTAGGTGCCGGGCCGCAGGTTGGTGAAGTCGTAGCCGCCTGCGAGGTCGGTGGTGGTGGCGACGTTGACCGGAGTGCCGAGGTCGTCTGTGCCGGTGAGGGTGACGGTGACGCCTTGGATGCCGGTTTCGGTGCCGTCGATGACACCGTTGTTGTTGGTGTCCTCGAACACGGTGCCCGACAGGGTGGCGGGGGTCAGCTCGGCGAAGGTGTATGCGGTGGCGGTGTTGGCCGGAGGTGACGGTGATCGTCGGTGATGATGTCGTTGCCGGCGATGCCGCCGAGCGGTGCCTGCGGTGTCGATGCCGTCGAGGTAGCCGGCGGGGTGGGTTTCGGTGACGGTGTAGGTGCCGGGACGCAGGTTGGTGAAGTCGTAGGTGCCGTCTGCGGCGGTGGTGGTGGCGACGTTGACCGGAGTGCCGAGGTCGTCGGTGCCGGTGAGGGTGACGGTGACGGCTGCGATGCCGGTGTCGCCGGGGTCTTGGATGCCGTTGTTGTCGGTGTCGGCGAACACGACACCGGACAGTGAGGCGGCGTCGAGCTCTGCGAAGTCGTAGCCGGTGCCGGAGTCTGCGGAGGTGACGGTGATCGTCGAGATGACGTCGTTGCCGGCGACACCGCCGAGGGTGCCTGCGGTGTCGATGCCGTCGAGGTAGCCGGCGGGGTGGGTTTCGGTGACGGTGTAGGTGCCGGGACGCAGATCGGTGAAGTCGTAGGTGCCGTCTGCGGCGGTGGTGGTGGCGACGTTGACCGGAGTGCCGAGGTCGTCGGTGCCGGTGAGGGTGACCGTGACGCCCGCAATGCCGGTGTCGGTGACGTCGAACACCCCGTCGTTGTCCCCATCGACAAACACCGAACCCGCCAGACCAGCCGCAACCAACTCACCAAAGTCGTATCCGGTGCCGGCGTCGCCGGAGTCGACGGTGATGTCGGTGACCGTGTCGTTGCCGAGCGTGCCACCCAGTGAACCCGCCACATCTGTGCCGTCCAGATACCCGGCAGGCTGCGACTCGACCACGGAGTACGTCCCAGGCCGCAGGTTGGTGAAGCTGTAGTCGCCGGCTGCGTTGGTGGTGGTCGCCAGCGCAACGCTGGCTCCGAGGTCGTCCGTGCCGGTGAGGTCGACGGCCACGCCTGCGATGCCGGGCTCGCCGCCGTCCCGCACGCCGTCGTTGTCCACATCGTGATAGACGGAACCCGCCAGAGAGGTCGTCGCCAGCTCGCCGAAGTCGTAGCCGGTGCCGTTGGCGCCAGCCGTGACGGTGATGTCGGTGACGGTGTCGTTGCCGAGGGTGCCGCCGAGAGTACCCACAGCGTCGCCGCCGTCGAGGTACCCGGCGGGCTGGGTCTCGGTGATGGTGTAGTCGCCGGGACGCAGGTTGGTGAAGTTGTAGGTGCCATCGGCTGCAGCGGTCGTGGTCGAGCTCACGGGGTTGCCGAGATCGTCGGTGCCGGTCAAGTCGACCGTCGCCCCTGCGATGCCGGACTCGCCGCCGTCCCGCACGCCGTCGTTGTCGCCGTCGACGTACACCGAGCCGGCCAGGCTTGCCGGTGTCAGCTCACCGAAGGTGTAGTCGGTGGCGGCCGTTCCCGAGCCGAGGACGATCGCAGTCACGGCGTCGTTGCCGAGGGTGCCGCCCGAGGTGCCGACCGCATCGGTGCCGTCGAGGTAGCCGGCGGGCTGGGTCTCGGTGGCCGTGTAGGTGCCGGGGCGGAGACCGACGAACCACCAGTCGCCGTTGCCGTCTGTGGTGGTGGTGAGGGTGACCGGGTTGCCGAGGTCGTCGGTGCCGGTCAAGTCGACCGTCGCCCCTGCGATGCCGGACTCGCCGCCGTCGACTGCGCCGTCGTTGTCGGCGTCGACGAAGACCCGGCCGGAGATGGAGGCGGGCAGGATCTCGCCGAAGTCGTAGCCGGTGCCGGTGGCGCCGGGCGTCACCGGGATGGCGGAGACCACATCGTTGCCGACGACGCCGCCGAGCGAGCCGGCCGAGTCGGCGCCGTCGACGTATGCGGCGGGATGGCTCTCGGTGACCGTGTAGTCGCCGGGACGGAGGTTGGTGAAGTTGTAGGTGCCGGCGAGGTCGGTGGTCGTGGTGGCGATGACTGTGTTGCCGAGGTCGTCGGTGCCGGACAGGGTGACCGTGACTCCCTGGATGCCGAGATCGCCTGCGGTGAGCGTGCCGCTTGCGTCGTTGTCTTGGTAGACGGTGCCGGAGAGGGTGGCGGGGGTGAGCTCGCCGAACTGGTAGCCGGTGCCTGCCTGGCCCGGCCCCACCACGATGGCCGTGACCGTGTCGTTGCCGGTGGTGCCGCCGAGCGTTCCTGCGGCGTCGATCCCGTCGAGATAGCCGGCGGCCTGGGCCTCCGTGATGTCATAGGTGCCGGGCCGCAGACCGGTGAAGCTCCAGGTGCCATCCGCTGCGCTGGTGGTGGTGAGGTTGACCGGGCTGCCGAGGTCGTTGGTGCCGGTCAGTGTCACGGTGACGCCGCCGATCCCGGTGTCGGCGCCGTCGAAGGTGCCGTTGTTGTTCGTGTCGTCGTAGACGATGCCGGAGAGTGACGTGGCTTCGAGCTCGCCGAAGTCGTAGCCGGTGGCCGCTTCACCGGAGTCGAGGACGATCCCGGTGATGGTGTCGTTTCCGGCGGAGCCGCCGGCGGTTCCTGCCGTGTCGGTGCCGTCGAGGTAGCCGGCCGGGTGCGTTTCTGTGACGGCGTAGGTGCCGGGGCGCAGACCGGTGAAGCCGTACGTCCCATCGGCAGCCGTGGTCGTGGAGAGGTTCACCGGGTTCCCGAGGTCGTCTGTGCCGGTGAGGGTCACGGTGACGCCGCCGACTCCGGTCTCGCCCGGGTCGCGGGCGCCGTCGTTGTCGCCGTCGAGGTAGACCGAACCGGTGAGCGAGGCGGCGAGCACCTCGCCGAAGTCGTAGCCGGTACCGGCGTCTGCGGCCGCAACGACCACCCCGGAGAAGGCGTCGTTGCCGAGGGTGCCACCCAGCGAGCCGACGGTGTCGGCGCCGTCGAGGTAGCCGGCGGGCTGGGTCTCGGTGATCGTGTAGCCGGCGGCGTCCGAGGGGCGGATCGCCGTGAACGACCATCCGCCGGCTCCGTTGGTCGCGGTGCTGAGGCTCACGGCAGCGCCAAAGCGGTCGGTGCCGGTGAGGGTGACGGTGGCTCCTGCGATGCCGGGCTCGCCGCCGTCCCGCACCCCGTCGTTGTCCACATCGTGATACACCGAGCCGGCGACCGAGGCCCGCACCGAGTCGTAGCCGAAATCGACGTCGTCGCGATCCTCGCCGGATGCGAGGGCAAACGACTGCGGGTTGGCGCCGACGGTCTGCACGACACTGGCGGGGAAGTCGACGTCGGACTCGTCCACGGTCACGGTGTAGTCGCCGGCGAGCAACGCCGTGAAGGCGTAGAGGCCGTCGGCGTCGGTGACGGTGCTCAGGTTGACCGAGCCGCCGAGCTCGTCGGTGCCGGTGAGGGTGACGGTGATGCCGGCGAGGCCCTCGCCTGCGTCGTACGCCCCGTCCCCGTCGATGTCGACGAACACGGCGTCGCCGATCGTGCCGAGGTCGCGGTAGCCGAAGTCGATGTTGGTCCGGTCCTCGCCGGTGGCCAGAGCCACCGACTGGGGGTTGGCGCCGATGGTCTGCAGCACGTCGGCGGGGAAGTCGGGGTCGGCTTCGTCGACGGTGATCGAGTAGTCGCCGCGGGGGAGGTTGCTGAAGCTGTAGGCCCCCGCCGCATCGGTGCTGGTCGCCAGGCTGACTGGGTTGCCTGCCGCATCGGATCCCGTCAGGGTGACGGTCACGCTCGGGATGCCTTCGCCGGCGTCGGCGGTGCCGTTCCCGTTGTCGTCGACGAACACGGTGTCACCGATCGTGCCGAGGTTGACGGGGTCCGAAACCGAGTCGCTGTTGGATCCGAGCTGGTCCTGGTTGGTGACGACGACGGTGTTGTCGATGCTGGTGACGCCGTAGGCGATCGGATCGTCGACCTGCACGACGACGGTGACGGTCATGGTCTCGCCCGGGAACAGGTCGTAGCCGTCTGCGGCGGTGACCAGGTTGGGCGGGGCGCCACCAGGTGACGTCACGATCGCACGGTTCTGGGCGGTGATCACGAAGTTGTCGAACGCCATCCAGTCGTTGCCCTGGTTCGTGTCGGCAGGCGGGCGAATCCGGAGCTGCGTGTTTGCGCTCGCATACGCGGTGATGTCGAAGGATTGGGCAACGGGGTTGGCGTCGTCAGGATCGCTGCCTTGGTAGACGACCAGGGTCGACCAGACCGAGCCGTTGAAGATCTCGACGGTGACGTTCTCGCCCGTCTCCAGGCTGTTGTCCCGCTTGGTGAACTCCAGGGTCACCGATTGGGCGCCCGCGACGTTGAAGGCGCGCACGATGTTGTTGGGCGTGGGCGGGTTGGTGTTGCCGCCGATGCGCAGCGCCCGGCTGCCGGAGTCGTTGGCGACCTCGATCAGCCCGCCGGAGGGCGAGCCGTTGTCGCTGTTCTCCGTCCAGGGCCCGAGCCACCCGCTGCCGCCGCCGTAGCCGCCGCTGGAGAAGTCGTCGGTGATCGTCGTCGGGGCGCCTCCGGGGACCGGGGCTTCGACCGCGGTCGCGATCCACGAGGTGCCGGCGGGGAGGGCGTCGGTGACTGCGATACCGCTCCGGAGGTAGCTGCCGGTGTTCTCGATGTCGATGGTGTAGGTGATGATGTCGCCGGGGTTCACTTCGCCCGTGGCATCCGAGACCTTGGTCACGTCGAGGTCGCCGGGGGCCGTGTAGCCGAAATCGTTGCCGTTGTCAGTGAGGCCGAAGCCGGTTCCGAAGTCTGCGGTGCGGCTGCCCGGGGTGGTGAGCGTGGAGCCTGCGGGGAGCGTCCCTGTGTCGATGACCACGACGTAGGCGCCGGTCGCCGCGATCGTGAACCGATACGTTCCGTCTGCGGCCGTCACCTGGGTGGCCCGAGCGTCTGCGGCGGTGAGGGAGCCGTCGCCGTTGACGTCGTCTGCCGCGTCGAGCACGCCGTTGCCGTCGACATCGCGGTAGAGGCGCACCCGGTGGCCGCTCGTTCCGGTGTCGGCGCCGCCGAAGCTCCCGTTGAGGTCGGTGTCGAAGTAGACGGTGCCGGTGACCGTGTTGAAGCCGGGCGTCGTTGCGTTGTAGCAGGCGATGCCCTCGAAGTCGGTGCCGGGGCTCAAGTTGGCAATGAGCGTTGCGGCTCCGGTCGTCTTGTTGACGCTGAGCAGCTTGTTGGAGTCGCCGCCGCCGTTTGCGCCGGTGGTTGCTCGCACGTTTCCGAAGACGTCCCAGTCGAGCCCCTCGACGTCCTGGAACCCGAAGTCACCGATGTAGAGGTCGACGTAGCCGTAGGACTCGTCGAGGCGCACCAGGGTTGGGTCGCCGTTCCCGCTGGTCCCGGCGTAGAGGCGGCCGGTTGCGGGATCGAACGCGAGGTCGTCGATGTCGTCGAGCGTTCCGCTGATCGGGCCGATGCGGGTCATCGCAAATGTGGTGAGGTCGATGACGGCTAGTTCATCGGTGGCGCCGCCGCCGTTGTTGCGGATCGAGACGTACATATCGCCGGTGAACGGGTGGATCGCCATGCCGTCGAGGTCGAGGCTGTAGTTGGGACCAATCGGAGTGAAAGCGCCGGTGCTCTGGTTGAGGATGCCGAGTTGACCTGTGTCAGCGGCATAGAGGGTGCTGGTCACCGGGTCGTAGGCGATGGCCTCGATGTTGTTGCGTCCTGCGGGGCCGACGAGGGTCTGCGTCGACGTGTCGAAATCCCAGCGGTACAGGCGGTCGCCGCCGTCGGCGAACACGTAGCAGCGGTCGCCGGGTGCGGCAGATGCGGGAGGGGCCGTGGCCACGGTGATCGTGGCGAGCACGAGGAACGCAGCAAGCACCGCTGTGATGCGGTGCACGCTTGCATTGAAGATGTTGTTCCACATGAGGCTCGGCCCAAGCCCTTTATCTCGTTTCGGTTCACCACCCTCGGCCCCTACGCCTGGGGTGGTGTGCGCTGGTTCTTTGGCGCTTCACTGATGGGACACCTCCAACCGCGTGGATCTAACGCGCGAGTGACGCACGTGGGGCCAAATGGGCCGAGCGACCCGGCCGACGTTCGTGCCGGTTCCCCGTCGGCAGCACATCATGTGACGGCTATGTGACGTGTGCCTGTGTGGCACACCTCGACGCTGTGTGCTCGCCGCACCGTGGATGTGTTGCTCGCCCTATTGCCTCGAGCGGGGGGCTGCGTAGGATGAGGCGAGCTCGAGGTAGGAGGAGCCTTCTGATGCGGTGGTGCGCATGTTGAGCCAGGCAATCGCAGTGAGCAACGCCAAAGGCGGCGTCGGCAAGACGTCGCTGGTGGCGAACATCGGCGTGGTCGCTGCCAACTCCGGGTGGCAGGTGCTGCTCGTCGATCTCGACCCCCAGGGCAACCTCGGGTCGGACCTCGGGTATCGCCAGACCGGTGGTTCCGACGAAGGCGCCGGATTGTCACGGGCGCTGACCCTCGGGGCTGCCCTCGAACCCCTTGTGATGGTGCGCCGCAATCTCGATGTCGTGCCCGGGGGCGGGGAGACCTCCCAGCTCGCCGAGAGATTCCGGGCGGGCCACGGTTCGATGGATGCGGCGGTGGAGGCGATGGCGCGAGCGTTCGCCCCGCTCGCCGAGGACTATGACCTGATCGTCTTCGATTGCCCCCCGGGCGACGACGTGCTCGGCCGGCTCGGGCTTGCGCTGAGCCGTGCCCTGGTCGTGCCGGTCAAGATGGACGCCGGGTCGCTCGATGGGCTCGAGCTGATGGCAGGCCGCTACGCCGCCATCACCGCCTCTGGAATCAACCCGCACCTCGAGCTGCTCGGCATAGTGCTGTTCGATGTCGGCCTGCAGGCGACGGCGCTGCGCCGCCAGCTCGTCGACGAGATCCGCACCGACTTCGGCGGCGACGTACGGGTGTTCGACACAGCGATTCGCCACTCGCAGCGCGCTGCGTTCGACATGCGGCGGGAGGGCCTCACGGCGCTCGAGTACGAGACGGTGGCGGCCGAGCACCAGCGGCTGCGCTTGGAGCTGTTGCGCCACGGCGCAGGAGCGTTGCGGGATGCCGGGCCGGCGCGGTCGGCATCGGCATCGGGCCTCGCCACGGATTACGTCTCCCTGTCCAACGAAGTTCTCGGCGCGTTCGTCGAGTTGCAGGACCAGCCGGCAGTGGGGGTGGCGGGATGACCGATCGCCAGCTCAACGTGCCGCGTCCCCGCCGCAAGGTGGATGCGTTCTCGTCGCCTCCGGCTCGAGGGCTTGCGACTCCGGAGGCGCTAGAGGTTCCGGCCGACGGCGATGCGCCCGTGCGCCGCACGCCCGCCAAGCGGAACCGTGCCAAGTCGACGCAGCGCCAGCCTGCGACGAAGCGCTCGGATCGTGAGATGGTTCGGGTGCACACAACCCTCAGCCCCGAGGTCGTGGGTGCGCTCACCGACCATGCCGAAACGAACAACGCCACCCACACCGAGGTGTTGGCTGCAGCGTTCGTAGAGCACGGCGCCGATCTGACGGTGGATGGGGAGGTCGACGACCGCGCCAAATACGAAGCGTTTGGGTTCCGGCCACCGCGCAACGCCAAGCCGCCGCGGGGCCGTATGACGTCGACCTTCTACATGAGCGTGAAGGCGCGGGCGTCTCTCGACGAGGCGGCGGCCGCCGGCCACTTCTCGAGCCGCTCGGCGTTCATCGACGCCTTGCTGCGACGGGCCCTCGTCTGATCCTGAGGCGGCGTCGCTTGCCGCTTTTCGTCGATCGGTGGGACGAGTACCCTGGGGTTTCGCACCCGATCCCCGTCGGGCTGCGCATGCGCCCGTAGCTCAATTGGACAGAGCGTCTGACTACGGATCAGAAGGTTGGGGGTTCGAGTCCCTCCGGGCGTGCTGCTGAAACCCTTGTGCTGCAACGGATTCCGCGCGGTGGTGGCGAGTGGACCTTCTGACGTCTGGGAGCCATTCGCGCCCGTTTCACGGGAGTTCGGTGAATCCCTCCACCGTGAGATCCGCCTGACGCAGAATCGAACGCAACGTGCCTCGCGCCAACTCGCGACGCATTGGAACGATCACCGTCCGGTTGGCTCGTTCCGCAGCTTCACATGACTGCCGCGCTGACTCACCTCGAGGAAGCCGACCTTGGCGAGGGCGCGAACCACCTCGCGTCCGGAGACGATGGGGAGGCTCGGGCTCACGCCGGGATGTCAACCGGAGCGATGATCGGAGTGTCGATGTGATCGGGAAGCGGCTGGTCCTCGAAGTAGAGCTCGAGGGCCTCGCGGAGGTTGTTCAAGGCTCCCTCCACGTTCTCCCCCTGGCTGGTGACCTCCACTTCAAGACAGCGGGCGACGTACCAGGGCGGCTCATGGGTGACGGCGGCGGTGAATCGCATGTCAAGAGTGTACGGCCACTGCCAGCGCTCGGTGCAGATTGCCGGAAGTGTGTGCACCCCAGAGATCCACGAACTCGGCGAGCGACTCATTCAGGTAGAGGTGGTTCACTCCTAGACGGCGAGGCCCCGCAGCTGGCCGGACGCTCATCGGCGACTTCACGATGCGCGGCCTCACGAGAACGCCCGCGGGTAGGCGGGAAGGGCTGGGCGGTGCACGTCGGCCGGCGGCGCTCACCGCCGCCGGGTCTTCGGCATGTCGAAGCCGAGCGTGCGATACGCAGGGATGCGCTTGGTATGCATGCGGTTGAGCACCGGGATCCCTACGTCGACGTAGTCGTGAAGCTGCACGCCGAGCTTGTCTTCGTGGGCGCGGAGCAGTCGCCCAACGTACTGGACGACTCGGCCTTTGAACGCGATCGGGAAGGCGAGGAACAACGTGTCGAGCTCCGGCCAATCGAAACCCTCTCCAAGGTACGACCCAGTGGCTACTAGCACGATGCCCTCGTCCGGAGGGCGAGACGCGATGGCGTCGGCAACCGCTTGACGTGCCCTCTTTCCGAGTCCTCCCCTCAGGACCAGTGCCGGGGTGCCCATGTCGGCGAGACCGGCGACCAACGCGTCGATGTGAGAGGTCCGTTGGGTCAACACGAGGCAAGTGCGGCCAGCGGCGACCGCATCCTGGACGTCTTGGCAGATCTGGGTCGTTCTCGCCTCATCCTCGGCGACCGCCGAGAGAACCGTGTGAATCTCGCGTGCTTCGTCCTCGGAGACCGTCGTGTCCGTCTCGTGTACTACCAGCTCCCGATTCACGAGCGCAACCCCTTCGGCGTCGACTGGTCGGATCTCGTGCCGGACCGGGCCGCATTGGAGCGCGATGATTCCCTCCAGGCCGTCCCGCCGATACGGAGTTGCCGTGAGGCCGAGCCACCGGCGAGACGGCGCACGGCGGACGCACGCCTCGAAAGAGACCGCCGGTATGTGGTGGCACTCATCGACGACGACCAGCCCGTAGTTCGAGAAGGTGTCGGCCGGGTCGTCCTGGCGGGCAAGCGTCTGGATCATCGCCACATCGACGAAACCGGTGGGCTTCGTCTTCCCCCCGCCGATCACCCCGATCCGGCTCTCGTCGATGCCGAGATGGTTGCAGAGGTGGTCCGTCCATTGCTCGACGAGGGGCTTGCGGTCGACCAAGATGAGTGTCGGCGTCTGGTGGTGTGCGATCACGGCGCACGCCATCACCGTCTTGCCTGCTCCCGGTGGCGCCACGATGACGCCGCGCTCGTGTGGTTCGACGGCCGCCACCGCCTC
This sequence comes from uncultured Acidimicrobiia bacterium, assembly GCA_963792895.1. Lineage (GTDB taxonomy): Bacteria > Actinomycetota > Acidimicrobiia > Spongiisociales > UBA5794 > UBA6912. Next base: position 29,612 of record CAWBYA010000009.1, on the reverse strand, counting down.
TCGTTGTTGCGCTCGGAGCTGGGAGCGGAAGCGGACCGAGATCGACTCTGGTGAGGGCCGAACGTCGGCGACGTCGAGGCGGCTCCCAATCTCGGCGAAGAGCTCGCGGGTGCGTTCGACAAGACCCCTGGGGAGGTGGAGCCACTCGAGGTCCTCCTCGTAGCACCGGATGAAGCGCGGCGTGTCCCACGTGGAGAATCGCATACGCTGCTTCTCGTAGAACTGCGGGTTCTGGATCGAGGCGAGATGCTTGAGCGCCGCTACCAGAGCCGGCGGCAGACCCGTGCGTTCGATGGAGAGGCCCGCGCCGAGGCGGGCCCGAACGACCGGGGGTGGCTGCGGTCCGTCGTCGCTGAGGAGGTCGGCAAGGCCCATGGCCGGTCCCGACGCCACGGGTCGCAGCGACTCGGCGAGGGACGCCACCGCATCCGGGGCGATACGTGCGACCGATGAGAGGAATCGCCACTGATCAGGCCAAGGCTCGAGTGATGTTGGATCGAGGAAGGCGGTCGCCCCGACACGCAAGCGTTCTCCGTCGAGCGGCACCGCGATCAGGTTGCCGAACGATCCCTTGGGCATGAAGTCCTGGGACGGGAAGAACCTATCGTAACTGGCCAGGTCGAGCTCGGCTCTTGCGGTCATTGCCCGCCGCAGCAGTGAGGCGCCGAGCGAACGGGCTGTCGCCGCCGGGACGGGAGCGGAGAAGAAGATCCACACGTGCGCGCCGTCGCCTGAGCGCGATCGCTCGAGTACCGCTGGCACCTCGACGTCGTGGCAGGCATCGAGGAACGCCAGGGCGTCAAGCACCCATGAGCCGCCGTCGAAGTCACAAGCAAGCAGCGTGCAGCTGTCATTTCGCAGCAGGGGATAGATGCCGATTGTGGACTGCCCTAAGAGGTGTTGCGCGAAGACCTCATCCGTCAGGGGCAAGTAGTCGTGCTCTCTCGCCGGCTTCGTCCACCTGCCTCGGACCGCCGGCGACCAGCCGGATCTGCCCGTAGCAGCATTCTCCCAGCGCACAGCGAAGACGTCCGACCGGGCGCCGAACAGCGAGCGCATGAGCGCCACCTTCGCCTCGAGTGGAGCGTCCTCGTCGATCGATTCGGCGACCGCCGTTTGGCTGAACAGGGTCGGCCCCCACGCCTTCTGGTGCCCGTCGTTCGCACGGTCGTCCAGCCCAAGGAGGTTGCGCAGCCGACGATTCTCGGCACGCAGCGTCTCCATCTGGGTGAGAAGGTCTTCAGCAGGTTTGGGCCCGGGCACAGTGCCGATTGTCCCACCAGTCGATCATGATCGCGACTCCCACCGTCCGAAACCCGCGCCCCACGACCACCGCTGACCGGCGTACGGGGATGCCTTCGGCCAAGGAGTCGAGGGTCAGTCAGGAAGAACCCTGATCGCGGCATGACGGTGCCCTGATGTCGACTCGTGGCTGGTGGATCCGCTCGAGGCGTTGCAGGAGCCTCACGAGCTGTTGTGGAGCTCGAAGGGCAGCGACGTGAGCGGCGCGAGAAGGGCGCGTGGTCACGACATCGAGGGAATTGCGATGAGTCGAAGGTGGGGCCCCCTGCGGCGAGAGAATGTGGGAATGGAGAGCCAGACTGCGGACGCGCCCTGTGGCGGGGCCCCGGAGGTTCCTCCGAGAGCCAAGTTGGGAGCCATTCTCTGTGGATTCGTGCGGACGGCTATGGACGCCGGTGGACTCGAAAGCCCGTCGTTCCGGCCCGCATGAACCCCTGTGGACTCGGCTTGGAGATCTACGGATCAGAAGGTTGGGGGTTCGAGTCCCTCCGGGCGTGCTGCTGAAGCCCTTGTAGCGCAGAGGCTTCCGCATGCAGGAGGTCTCTCGACCTTCTGACGTTTGGGAGCCATTCGGGCACGTTTCACAGCAGCTCGGTGAATCCCTCCACGGTGAGATCCGCCAGACGCAGAATCGAACGCAACGGGCCTCCCGCCAACTCGCGACGCATCGAAACGATCGCCGTCCGGTTGGCTTCGTTCGCGCAGCTTCACATGACTGCCGCGCTGACTCACCTCGGAGTACCCCATCTTCGGGAGGGCGCGAACCGCGTCGCGTCGGGAGACTACGGGGAGGCTCGGGCTCACGCCGGGATGTCGACCGGAGCGATGATCGGAGTGTCGAGGTGATCGGGAAGTGGCTGATCCTCGAAGTACCAGCCTCTGTGGACTCCCGTGGACGGTTGTGGTCCCGGGTTGGAGACCTACGCGTCAGAAGGAGGGGGCCTGTCGCAGGCGACAGGGCCGAGTCGCTCCGGGCGTGCTGCGAGTTCCGCTCGCTCGCACGCACCGACGAAATCCGACGCTTGTCTGGCTGGTCGGCGTTCCGCAGCCACAGCGGTCGGGAGGGCTGGCGGGATCAGGTGTCGTCGAGTCTCAAGCCGCGTTCTTCGAGCGCCTTGCGGATCCCGGCCTGGGCACGCCGCGCCAGCTCGTCTGCGCGGATGGTGACGTCGCCGAGCTCGATCTCGGCTCCGGCGGGCTCGTCATCGGACGATCGCCCGAGGTCGCCGAGCTTCCGGTCGATCATGCCGAGGATCCCTGCGGTGGTCTTGCGGGCGAACTCCTCGGCGCGCTCCGCGTAGTCGGCGGCCGGCTCGTCGTTGCGAAGCTCCCGCCCGGCTTTGCGCTGCTCTCGCTGCGCCTTGCGATCCTTGCGGGAGAGTCGGCCACGCTGCCTCGGTCCAGACACGCGCCGCATGGGGGAGGGAGCAGGCGGACCAGGTGAGGCGGTCGTGTCGGTGGCGGCGAGTGCGGCATCATCGACCTGCGGGGACACGTCGACACCGGCGATCTCGAGCTCGTAGACACGCTCTGGCTCGTCGATGTCCTTGAGGTGCCGCTGGCCGAGCGGGAACACGGATACTCCGTCGGGCAGCTTGGACCCGAGGAGAGCCCGGGTCGTCTCGGACAGGAGCACGTGCCCGCCCTGCGCCACGGCGCTCAGCCGAGCGGCCCGGACCACGTCGAGCCCGAGATAGCCCTCTTCGCTGATCGTGGGCTCACCCGTGTAGAGCCCTATGCGCACCCGCACGACGCCACCGTGCGGCCACGCCTGCTCGACGTGGTCACGCTGTACCTGGGCAGCCGCCGCCACGTGCGTCTCGCGCAGTGGGAAAGGCGAAGAAGAACGCATCACCCTGGGTGTCGATCTCGACGCCGTCGTCGGCGGTGAAGGCGTCCCGGATCAGCCGTCGATGGGTCGAGAGCACCTCCCCGTAGCCGTCGCCCAGTTGCTTGAGCAGCGCCGTCGGGCCTTCGATATCGGTGAAGGCAAACATCACGGTCCCACGGGGCGGTTGGGCCACGATCCGATCCTAGATGCCGTGCGATCGGCCCAGGCGCCCCGGGCAGCCCAGGCTGGGGCCTCAGTGGTCTCGTTCTGATCGGAGCGTGTCAGATGCACCGGCCGTTGTCGACGCCCCGCTGACAGACGTTCGTTCCCTCGACGGCCATCAGTGAGAACCCTTCGCCGCCTGCCGTGGGCTGTCCGAACACGTGCAGGCGGAAGCCGCCGAGTGAGTCGTCCCCGATCCCGACCACGTCGAGCGTGATCTCGCCCAGATCCCCCACGCTGGGCGCAACCGATACGACCACGGTCGACACTTCGAAGCCGGCGTAGGCGTCCACGGCGATCAGACCGAGATCGAGCATCGTCTCTGCGGCGGGAATCTCGCCGAGCCGAGCGACGATGACCGAGGTCACATCGTCGACGCCGCCGAGCCGTGACATGAAGCGCTGGTTTGCCCAACCCTCGACACCGGCATCGATCTTCCACCACACGGCTCCCGACGGCAGCTGCCACGCCGCCCCGGTCCCGGTGATGGTGTCGAAGGTGGGGTCGAGGGTCGCCAGGACGTCGAACGAGACGCCCGGGCCGGAGCGAACTCTGAGGGTGTCGTCATGACGGACACCTACGACCCCGATGCGAGCCGTCTCGTCGGGCTGCGGAACCCAGAGATCGAAGGGTTCGCCGTCGACGCCGGGGAAGGTGGTGCTGGTCGCCGGCGTGGTCGATGTCACGCTCGCCGTCGTGGCCGTCGTGGCCGTCGTGGCCGTCGTGGCCGTCGTGGCCGTCGTGGTCGACGTCGCAGGCGCAGCCGTGGTCGAGGTGGCCGGGGGCTCCGTCTCTGTGGATGCATCGTCCGAGTCTCCGCCACACGCCGCCATCACCATCGCCAAACCGCAGATCAGTGCGATCGTCCGCTTCACAGTTGCTCCTCTCTCGACATTGCCATCGTGCGTCACGAGAGTCGTGGCGGGGCGGGTGGTAGATCCCGATTGCCGGGAGAGGACTTCTCCTCCGCCACCCCACACTCTGAGGCGGTACACGAGGTCTTCGAGCCACACCCCGATGCGCGCCGTCTGCCCGGTGATCATCGCCGTAGACAGGACGGCGGTGACGACCGAAACGAAGATCAAGGTTTCGGTCGACACCCCAAGCATCGCCAGGAGCTCCTCGAGTGAGGCGGACGCGTTGCCCAACATGATGCACCCTTCCGCTCCGGCCCGCTACGCCTGGCGGGCCGCTGTTCGCACAGTGAATAGAGATCCGATCCTGCGGCGAGGCGGCGCCTCGCGGGTGCGGGCATACCGCCGCGCCCTCCGCTCGACATCCGCCTCGCGTCGCAGGTTTGCCATCACGTGCTGGTGGTACGTCATGCTCATCGGGGTCATGGCCGCTCCTTTGCTCTCTTGCCTCACCGTACGAAACGGCGCTCTTCGGCGCATCGGGGGTCGACCCCAACGTTGGGTGAGCCCGCCCCTATTTCGGGTGACGGACGAGGCCGAGCTCGTCGGCCCGTGCCGCAGCTTCCGCACGCGACGTTGTACCGAGCTTGGAGAGAATCGCCGAGACGTGGTGCTCCACCGTCTTCGACGAGACGAACAGGCGTGCGGAGATCTCGCGATTGGAGAGTCCTGCCACCACGAGTTCCAGCACCTGCTGCTGCCGATTCGTTAACCCGGCAGGGTGCTGGCGTGTCGACGGCCGGGGTCCTCGTGGCACACGTTGGATGCCGAGGCTGCGCAGTCTTCTCCGCACCATCGCGGCGGCCGGCTGCGCCCCGAGTGCGTCGAAGATCGCCAGTGCCGCCGTCGCCGCGTTCTGGTCGCCGTCGGCGAGGGCGCACGCCTCCTCATACGGGCATCCGATCGTGCGCCACGCCGCAGCTGCTGCTCGCCAGTCTCCGTCGATGTGATGACGGAATGGTGCAGCCGTCACCTGATCGTCGCCGGGAGCGCCGGATCGCCAGTGCCAGAAGAGGATCTCATCGGTCACCCAGGGCTGCGGGGTGGAGCGGGCGGCATCGAGGACGGGAGCAATCGCGGCTGCGACAGCGTCGCGATCGCCCCGCAGCCAGGCCGACTCGGCTCGACCGAGGGCCACGGGTCCCATGCGCTGCAATTCGCCGGTTGCCATCGCCTGCTCCCACGCATCCTCGAGGAGCTCTTGGGCGTCGTCGCCGCGCCGCGTCGCGATGCGGGCCAATGTCGTCAGCGCGGGCAGTGTGGTGATGCCTGGGGCTTTGGGCCGTGCCAGCACCCAACATGCCTCTGTGTCTGCGCTGGCCCAATGGCCCGTTTCGAACAAGAGCCGTGCCCGCTCCGCTCTCATGTAATACAGGTCGCCATGAATCTCGCGACTGCTGGTGAAGGCGATTCCCTCCTCCAGTAGCTTGATCGCAGGGGCGTATTCGCGGATGTCGAGCAGCGTCCAGCAGAGGTTGCTGTACGCCCGAGCGGCGTGCTCGTCGAGGCCTTCGGCCAGCGACAGGTCGAGGCTTTGCCGCAGTTCTTCCCAGCCGCGCTCGTCCCCGTTGCGTATCCGGGCGCTGCCCAGATTGTTCAGCGCATGCGCCTCTGCCCCGGGATCGCCGACCGCCCGGGCGGTGTCGATCGCCCTATGGGCCCACGAGATGGCCGGGTCGGCCTCGTGGGCGAGCATGTGCAGCTGGGCGAGATTGCTGTACGCCATCGCCAGGGCGCTGCTGGGAGGCACCGATTCCAGCACGGCAACGGCCTCCTCGCCGGATCGCACGGCGGCGCCGGGCTCGCCTCTCCACCAGTGGACCCGTGAGATCCACCGCAGCATGGCTCCTTCGCCGCGAGGGTCGTCCATCTGGCGATAGAGGGCGAGTGCCGCTTCGGCAGCGTGGAGTGCTGCGTTCTGATCATCGACGAAGTAGCACTCGGCGGTGTACTCGGACAGGAGGGCAACCCGCTCCGGTGCGGCGAAGCGGTCCAGGAGCGGGACCAGCCGGCGGTAATGGGAGTACGCCTCGCGATGCGCGGCAGCGGTTCGGGCACTGCGGGCTGCTGCCGGGGTGAAGCGGACGAGCGCCGCTACGTCTGCTGCCCGTTCAGCGTGGTGGACGAGGCGAGCTGGGTCGGCCGTGGCAGCTTCCAGTGCCGTCAGGACCGCAGCGTGCAGCCGTTTCGCTTCAGTCGGAGCGAGCGAATCTTCGACGGCTCGTCGCAACAACTCGTGACGAAACCACACCGAGCTCGGGCCGACCTCGAGCAGGCCCTGCCGGCGACACTCCTCGATTGGCTCGTCGCCATCACCGAGCAGCCAGCGCTCGCATCGCCCAGGGACGATCGCAACCAGTTTGGCCTTCTTGCTTGCCTCGTCGCCGAGGCGAGCCATACGGGCGAGGACGGCGTCGGTGATGGTGGCCGGCACATCGGTGCTCGGCGCAGCGAGGAACTCGCTCACGAGGAACGGGTTGCCACCGGTGAGGCTGAACACCTCGGCACCGCGTGTCGCCGAGCCGGCAAGCTGCGTCACCGCGGATCCACTCAGCCGGGCGACGTCGATGCGTCGGATCACGTCGGGAGGGACGTCGCCCATCACCTGGCGCAGCGGATGCTCCAGGTTCACCTCGTCGCTGCGATAGGTCACCACCAGTGCCGCCGGCACTCGTCCGATCCGGCGGCCGAGGTACTTGATCAGATCGAGCGTGGCGTCGTCGGCCCAATGCACGTCCTCGATCACCGCGACGGTCGGCCGCAGTCCGCTGGCCAGCTTGTCGAACATCGACGCGTAGGCGGAGGCCCGCTCCTCGCCGCCGCGCAAGCTCTCGATGTCGGCACCGAGTCCTCGGGCGATGTCGTGGAAGGGCGCCAGGACCATGGGCGTGATGAGGTCGTCGCAAGCTCCCCATACGACTCGCGCCGCGTCGGCGATGCGGCGCGTCCACTCAGTAACGAGCCGTGTCTTCCCGATGCCGGCTTCGCCGGCGACGAAGACGACCGCACCGCGACCTGCGGTCGCATCGGCGAGGACGTCGGCCAGGACCCGCAGCGGTTTCTCGCGTTCGAGCAGCTCCATGCCCTAATCCTATGGGGCGTGGGCCTCCGTGGGTCCCCCCGGCTGTCCCCATTCGGCGGGATCGAGCCGCCGCAGGCGGAGCCGTGGGCCCAGTCGGCTCGTTGCTTCACTCAGAGAGACTCGCCGCCCATTCCACCAACGCCGACAGCCGGCTGCTACAAGGTGACCTTCAGCCTGCCGTCGCAGTACGGCTTCACCGTTCCCAACCAGGGCAACGACGAGCTCGGTTCAGACGTCGATCCCGATAGCGGCATATCGCCAGTCGGGAACCTCGGCGTTGGTGAGAACAACCGCACCATCGATGCTGGCGGCGTACCGCTGGAACCAGCGATTGTGCTGGAGAAGCACACGTTGGTCGTGCCGTCCGGCGGTTCGGGCGCCGACCTGTGTGATGCGTTCGACAGGCCGGCGCAGTTGACGATGGTGTATGCGGGTGGTGAGCCACGTGAAGCTTGCCGGAATCCTGTCCGGGACATCATGAGATGGGTGCAACGACACCACACGACAGCCCTGTGTAGCTCGGATCAGAAGGATGGGGCTTGCCGCAAGCAAACAGTGTCGATTCCCCCCGGGTGCGGGGCCAGACACCCCGTGCAGCGCGACTCGTGGTCGCGTTGCCGTGCGAACCCGTGCCGATGGGTGTCAATTCGAAAGCATTCGAGGTCCGCCCGGTCTCCCCGGCGCCTGAACGCAACCGGGCCGTTTGGCCCTGACGTGTTCCGGTCTCGCGTGCGACAGTCGATACGGAGACGACTCGGAGTTGGGACCACCGATGTTGAACCCTGCGCGGCGCGCACGCAGGTTCATGGCGCTCGCTCTCGTCGTTGTGCTCGCTGGGGCCGGTTGCGGTTCGGACGCTGATGTGACCGTCGACGAGTTGGCGGCTGTGGTGGCGCGCGACGGGATCGCATTCGACACTTCGTCCATGCCGCATAGCGTGCTCGAGCTGCTCGCCGGACACGACGTGGTTTTGCTGGGCGAGACGCATCACCTGCGCGAGCACTGGGGCTTCGTCGCCACCCTCATGGCTGACCTCCACGGCAATGGGTTCCGGCAGCTCCTCGTCGAGAGGCCCCAGATGAACGACTGGCTTGTCGACGACTACGTGTTGGGGGGCGAGCTTGCGCCGAATTGGGTACCTGCACCGTATTTCGACCGCCGCTTCACGGCGGTCCGCGAGCTGAACGCCACGCTCCCGGCAGCAGAGCGCATCCATGTGCGCTCGATCGATGCCAACGAGGACGACTCGGGCGGCGCTGCTGACTTCCAGACGCTCTTCGAGATGCTGGTCGGCGCGTTGCCTGCGACCGGCGATGTCCAGGTCGGTCTTCCCGCTGATTACGCCGACTGCGCCGCCGGAGGCACAGCATGAATCGGTCAAGACCCTGGCTGCGGTGCTGGAAGCCAATCGATCGTATCTTGTCGACGCGTGGGGCTCCTTTCGGTTCGGTCAGGTGGCGGAGATGATCGAGGTCGAGGAGCTGAGCATCGACATCCGGGTGCTACGCAAGGAAGATGACGGCGCAGCTGCCCGATCTCGCGAAGACCTGATCAAGGTGCTCGTGGAGCGCCGGGTCGCCGAGGGTTCCGGCGGCACCGTCATCAATATCGGTGCGCATCACGCCCAGCGCTCGCATCTGATGGGCACCGAGCAAGAGTGGCTGGGCGACTTCCTGGCCCATCGCAGCACAGTCGTCGACGGCTCGGTCATCGCGATTGGCTTCACGTCCGCCCGGACCGAGCTGGAGCCGGGAGCCGGGGGAACTCCCTTCGACGTGCGCGACACGTCGCCCGAGCGCGAGATCCTCCGTGTGATGGCCGAGACGTGGCCAGGTCAGACGGTCTTCCTTTCGCTCGACGACCCGCTGTTTGTCGAGCGGAAGGTGGCGTACAACTCGGAGGACGTGATCTACGCGGCGTCTCTTGGCACGCACTTCGACGCGCTCCTCCAATACGGACTCGCCCATCGGATGCCCATCAACTGAGCAGGCCGTCGTCCGCGATGCCTCAGCGACACTTGGGCTAGGGGTCATGGGCGTCATCGATCCAGAGCGCATCGCCGATGACGGCCGTCACGGAGCTTGCGTCTCGGGCGCGCAGCGCCGCTAGTGGCTAGCTCTGGGAGCCAAGTCGGGAGCCATTCGCTGTGGATTGCTGTGGACGTGTGTGGACGCCGGTGGAATCGAAACCCTGTCGTTCCGGCTTGTGTGGACGGCTGTGGGCGCTTGTGGACGCGGCTTGGAGATCTACGGATCAGAAGGTTGGGGGTTCGAGTCCCTCCGGGCGTGCTGCGGGATCCGTTGTGCCGCAACGGGTTTCGGGCGTTCTGGGAAGCTGTCTGCGATGCGTAGACCGTCGTTGGTCCGCATTTGGTCCGCGGTGGACCGCCGCGAGGGCCGTTCAGAACGCCAGGTTTCCACACCGAACGACCGCTGGTCTCCCCGTCGACGAAGTCAGGCGCGCCTATGGCGCGCCTACCGCGCCAGAGCGAAAAGCGCCTCGTGTCGACTCCCCGTGCTGATGGTTGTGAAATCACATTGATGTAGTTTCCTCGACCCTGGAGGCGGCGATGGCGTTGGTTGAAGAACTCGACAGAACGATCACGGCAACCCACGACGAGATCGGGGATCTCGAAGGCCAACTCGAGGCCCTGAAGCAGGCGATCGCCGCGAAACGCCAGGTGGAGGCCGATGCCCTGCGCCTATACCGCTCGGCGACCGGGATGGCCCATCCCCTGGAGGTGTCGGCCGCGAGCACCCGTCGCGATCGACCCCGCGAGGAGCAGGTGATAGCCGTGATGGAGGCTGCAGGCCGCCCCGTCTCACTCGCGGAGCTCATGGACGCGATGCCCGATCAGCCGGAGCGCGGTGCGATATCAGCCGTGGTTCATCGGGCGATCAGGAGAGGCGAGGTTCGTCGCCTGGAGCGAGGTATCTACGAGCTCATCGGGAGGTTTGCACAGGCAAGCCGATCTCATCCAAGAAATGACAGGTCACCGGTGGTACCCGGTGACCTGTCGGCAAGCAAACGGCGCGGTGCGACGTGTCGTCGAGGTGACGGCGCGCCTTGAGGAGCGGGAGCGAGAGCCCACCGCATCCAGGGAGCGTCTGGCCGGGCTGGATCGTGAGGCACGAGACCGGTGCCGTCGCTTGCAGACAGCCGTCCGTCCACCGCGGCCGGCAGTCGCAGTCGGCGATGCAACGGCCGGTCGCCACGAGCAGTGCCCGTGCGGTCTGGGTGGAACTGAAGAATTGCCAGGCAGTCACCGAACGCATCTTCGGCTACCGCTGGTGACGGATGACAGAGCACCGTAGGCTGAGGCGGTCCGTCCCCGGGTCGGCAATCGAGGAGGCTTCATGTCAGTGCCCGTAGTCGGGACGCTCATCGGAGGGTCATGGATCGATTCTGAGGAATGGGTAGAGGTCGGGAACCCAGCCGATGTGAACACACCCGTGGCACGCGTCCCTGCACTCACCGAGGATGCCGTCAAGGCCGCCTACGACGCTGCCGAGCGAGGCTTCCGCACGTGGCGTGGAGTTTCGGTCTTCGACCGCGCTGCATGTCTTCTCGGTGCCGGGAAGCTGCTGCGGGAACGCCTGGGCGACATCGCCGGCTCGATCGTCAACGAGAACGGGAAGACGCTTGCTGAGGCGAGAGGCGAGGTCATGAAGGCGGCCGAGTTCCTCGAGTACTACCGCGGGGCTGGCCCGCGAGCCGTTCGGGCGGCTCCTCAACGAGGTGCGTCCAGGTACTACGGCGAGCGTGCGCAGGGAGCCGGTGGGAATCGTACTTGCGATCACCCCGTGGAACGACCCGCTGCTCACGCCTGCCCGCAAGCTGGCGCCCGCGCTGATGTGCGGCAACTCCGTAGTGCTCAAACCGGCAAGCGAGACTCCGCTCTCGGCTCTGCATCTGGCGCGTGCACTGGACGATACCGGGCTTCCCGGTGGCGTGCTCAATGTAGTCACCGGCAGCAGTCGCACTGTGGCTGAGCCCCTCGTCGCCGACGAGCGCATCGCAGCGGTTTCGTTCACAGGTAGCAATGAGGTGGGTGAGCAGCTTCGCACACGGCTCGCTCCGCGCAACCTGCGGTTCCAGGGCGAGATGGGTGGCAAGAACGCCTCCGTCGTACTCGCCGACGCTGATTTGGACGCGGCCGTCGATGCGGTGGTGTCGGCTGCGTTCGGAGGGGCCGGGCAACGGTGCACGTCGACAAGCCGACTGCTCGTCGATCGTTCCGTTGCCGCCGACTTCTTGGAGATGCTGGTGACACGAGTATCCGGTTTGCGAGTCGGTCCGGGCCTCGCCACCGACACGACTCTGGGACCGCTGGTCAGCCCGAGCCACCGGGATTCCGTGCTCCAACACATCGAAACTCCGCGGCAGCAGGGGGCCGAGGTTGTCATCGGCGGAGAGGTCCCTCCGGATGGGAGCCTCAGCAGCGGCTGTTACGTGCTGCCCACAGTCCTGTCGGGGGTGACCCGGCATATGGACATCTGGCGGGAAGAGGTCTTCGGACCCGTGGTTGTGGTGAGCGAGATCGACGGTATCGACGATGCGATCGTGGCGGTCAACGACTCGATGTTCGGCTTGTCTGCGGCGGTCTTCACCGACAGCCTCACCGCAGCCGAGAGGTTCATCGACGAGGTGGAGTGCGGGCAGATCGCGGTGAACGCCACGACCTCCGGCTGGGATGTGCACATCCCGTTTGGCGGCTTTCGCCAGTCTGGATCGCCATTCAAGGAGCAGGGCGAGGAGGCGATTCACTTCTATACCCGCGTCAAGTCGGTGGTGGTTCACGTACCGCAGGCGCCCGCGTAGCTCACTCGGGGTGTCAACGGTCGATGTCTGCCGAGATGACCACGCCACTCGCCTCGAAGGTCGCAATCTCGGCCTCGCTCCGTCCGAGTTCCCGGAGCACAGCTCGCGTGTGTTGGCCGAGTAGGGGTGCCCCCTGCGTGGTGCCGGCCTGCGACTCGATCCGAATCGGATGCCGCAGCGTCTGATAACTGCCGAGGGTGGCATGCGGGGCGTCGACGACCAGACCCAGCGCGGCGGTCTGTTCCGATTCCAGCGCCTCTCCGATGTCGCGAATCGCACCAGCCGGCATACCGAGCTCCGTGAAGACCGCCACCCAGTGCTCGGTTGGCTTCATCCGCGTGCGTGCCTCGATCTCTCGAGTGAGGTCGTCCTGATGCTCCACGCGGCTCGAGTTGTCGACGTACTCGGGGCGCTCGGCGAGCCCCGGAGCACCGATCGCGTTGCAGAACTCGACGAAGACGCCGGGCGGTCCGGTTGCGCCGACGGTGACGTAGCCGTCTGCGGTCTCGTACGCCTGGTATGGCGCAAACAGCGACGAGGCCGAACCCATCCGCTCGGGCACCTTTCCGGTGGCGAGATAACGCTCGGCGAGAATGACCCCCATGGATGCGGCCACCTCGTAGAGCGATGACTCGACGGGCGAGGCGACGCCGGTGCGGTCTCGGTCGCGCAACGCGGCAGCGATCCCGAGGGCGAGGATGGCTCCCGAGTGGATGTCGACCACGGCGTATCCTGCCTTGGCCGGCGGGCGGTCTGCGTAGCCGGTGGCGGCCATGAGTCCCAGTTCGCCTTGCATGACCACGTCGTAGCCGCCGTCGTTGCCTCTCGGTCCCCGTTCGCCGTATCCAGAGAGCGTCGCCCAGATGATGCGAGGTGAGATCGCTTTGACGTTCTCCTTGCCCAGGCCGAGCCGGTCGGCAGTGCCGGGTTTGAAGTTGTGGACGAAAACGTCGGTGGTCCGCAACAAGTCGGTCACTATTGCTCGACCCTCGGGTTGTTTGAGGTCGAGAACGATCGACTTCTTCCCCTTGTTCATCGCCAGGAACGAGACGGATTGGTCTCCGATGAAATCGGGACCTTGTTTCCGGTAGACATCACCGCCGGCGGGAGGTTCCACCTTGATGACCTCGGCTCCGAGCCCGGCCAGGAGTTGGGTGCACGTCGGTCCTGACACGTACATAGTCATGTCGACGACACGCACACCCGCGAGTGGGCCGTCAGGCATGTGACACCTTTGTGCGATGACCGTCCCCGCCTGTGAGCAGCTCGCGAATGCGAACGGGAATGTCGAGGAGGTTCGTGTTCGGAGGGAAGACCGCGACCGCCCCTGCGTCGCGCATCGCAGGGACGTCATCGGGTGGGATGATTCCGCCCACCACGATCGGGACATCCTCGAGCCCCATCTCGTCCAGGGCCGCACGTAGCTCTCTCGTGTGGGCGACATGCGCCCCGGACAGCACCGAGAGTCCGACCGCGTCGACGTCCTCGTCCCTTGCGATGGCAGCGATCGTGGCAATCGTCCTATGGAGTCCGGAGTAGATCACCTCGAACCCGTGGTCCCGCAGCACTCGTGCCACCATCTTGGCGCCCCGGTCGTGGCCGTCGAGACCCGGTTTGGCTACGAGGACGCGGCAGGGTCGGAGCTCGCTCATCCGTTCATCCCCGTGGCACTTGCCACACGGGTCCTCGGGTCGCGCGTCGTCCACGCCCCGGCTTCTGCCAGCTCGAACAGGGATGCGACGGTGTTGTTGAAGATCTCTGGCTCTTCGAGGTTGATCGTATGACCGGTCCTCGGTACGACCAGGAGGCCGGCCGTGGGAATCATCCGTTTCATCATCAACCCCGCTTCGAGGCAGGCGTCGTCCTCGTCCCCGTTGACGATCAGGATCGGCACATCGATTCGCGTCATCTCATCGGTGTAGTCGTAGATCGATGGTCGCTCTTTCTGCACGCCCCGCATCGTCAGCGCAGATCCCAACGCCGAGTGCTCGGCAAGCCGTCTGGCGAACGTCTCCCATCCTCGACGGTCCTTGTTCTGGAATTGCACGCGGGCGGGACCCTCCGCATAGCGGGCTGCGACGCCACCGGAGCCTTCGGTCTCGAAGGCGAGCGCGATCACCTCGCACTCGAGCGCGAAACGCCTCTCGAGTGTCTGGGTGCGCACCGTAACCGACGCCGGCGACGACGGCAGAGAGGCAGCGCTCGGGGTGGCGCAGCGCGAGGTGAAGGGCGGTGAAGCCACCCATAGAGAGTCCAACGATGTGAGCACTATCGACCTCGAGGTGATCGAGCACGGCCAGCGCATCCGCCACCGCCCGGAACTGCGAGAAGGCAGCACGGTCATCGGGAATGTCCGACGGGGGGTAGCCACGGGCTGCGTACGTGATGCATTGGTGACTCCGCGAGAAGCGGGATACCTGCGGTTCCCAGCTGCGGTGATCGCCGGCGAACTCGTGAATGAACAAGATCGGAGTGCCGTCGCGTCCAGCCACCTCGTAATGGAGGGCAATGCCGTCATCGGTCAGGGCATGCGTCACTGCTGAGCTCCGGAGTCATCGAGTAACATTTCGAATATGATATTTCACGCCTGGCAAGGATAACGGCATGGCAACGAGACGCGTCCAGGCCGAGTATCGGACGAAAACCGATCTTGTCGCCACTGCGATCAAGGACATGATCCACTCGGGCGAGTTGGAGCCGGGGGCGACACTTCGCCAGCGGGACATCGCCGAGCAACTCGGAGTGAGCCCGACTCCCGTGCGCGAGGCGCTGCGACGCCTCGAGGCGGAGGGCTACGTGCTGTATCAGACCCACAGCAGCGCCGTCGTCGTGCGGTCCGAGGATGCGGCCGTCTACGAGAACGCTCTCATCCGTGCAGCCCTGGAAAGCCTGGGCACGAGTCTGGCAACGAAGAAGGCGACGGCCGCCGACGTCGAGGTCCTCGAGGAGATCAACGCTGAGTTCCTCAAGGCCAAGGATCCCGACTCCGCTGTCGCCCTGAATCGTGCATTCCATTTCCGAATCTACGAGATCGCGGCATCCCCGGTGCTCCGTGCCCAGCTGAACCTGTTGTGGCGCATGCTCGATGGCGGACCTCACGTTGACCGCACTCGACAGATGTCGCACCTTCAGCACGCCAAGATCGTCGAAGCGATTCGCAGCGGCGACGAAGAACGTGCCGCCGAGGTTGTGCGCCACCACATACTCGAGCGCGTTCCGGTTCCGGACTCGGCCTGATCCCACCCGGCGATCGTGGCTGCGCCCGGCCGGCGATGTCGTTCCGCCCTCACGCCTCATGATTGATGCGATATGATATATCCCTCAGAGGGAGGTACGAATGGATTTGAGGATTGAGGGCAAGGTCGTCCTCGTCACGGGCGGAAGCAAGGGCATCGGTTTCGCCTCGGCGATGCGACTGGCGGAAGAGGGTTGCGACGTCGGGCTCGTGGCCCGGACGGCGGGACCGCTGAAAGACGCAGCCCGAGAGATCGCCGAACGGACGGGTCGCCGCACGTTCCCGGTTGCCGCCGACATGTCCGACTCCGGTGAGGCGGCCCGTGCCACGGCGGAAGTGGTCGATGCGCTCGGCGACATCGACGTCCTTGTGACGTGTGCCGGCAGCTCGCCCGGGGGCCTCATCGAGGACTTGACCGATGAGCAGTGGTTCTCGAGCCTCAACCTCAAGTTCATGGGTTACGTGCGTTCGGTACGTGCCGTTCTGCCCCGCATGCGGGAGCGCCGCACGGGCGCAATCGTGATGGTGGTCGGCAACGACGGGATCAAACCCACATATTGGGAAACCACGGCCGGGGTCGCCAACGCGGCAGACATCAACTTTGCGTCGGCCATGGCTGAGCAGTACGGGCGATACGATGT
This sequence comes from uncultured Acidimicrobiia bacterium, assembly GCA_963792895.1. Classification (GTDB taxonomy): domain Bacteria; phylum Actinomycetota; class Acidimicrobiia; order Spongiisociales; family UBA5794; genus UBA6912. The sequence continues at coordinate 13,564 of CAWBYA010000009.1, read as the reverse complement.
TCGGGTCAACACGGTCAACCCGGGACCGGTCAATACGGATCGGTGGGACGGGCTGGAGAAGGCCTTCGCCCGCGACAAGGGTGTCGACCAGGCCCGGGCGCACGAGCTCGCCATGCAGAGCATCCCATTCGGGCGGATCGCGGAGCCTGAGGAGGTTGCGGACCTGGTCGCATTCCTCGCATCACCACGTGCCTCCTTCATCAACGGCGCCCACATCCTCATCGATGGATCACAGCGCAAGGGCATCATGGACCTCTGAACGCCGGCTGCTCCCGGCCGGCACAGCTCCGAGGAGAGCCTCATGGGACGAACCGACGAATGGCTCGAACGACACGCCGACGCAGCCGAGCTCCCCATCGAGTGCAGCGACTCGGGCATCCCGATTCGGGTCGTCTACACCTCTGACGATGTGGCTCCCGGTATCGAGGATCGCAACGGAATGCCGGGCGAGCCTCCGTTCGGTCGCGGTGTGTACCCCACCATGTACCGCGGCCGGCCGTGGACCATGCGTATGTACTCCGGTCTGGAGACCGCGGCCGATACCAATCGCCGGTTTCGCTTCCTCCTCGAGCAGGGCCAGACGGGCCTCTCGGTGGCGTTCGACCTCCCGACACAGATGGGGTACGACTCTGACGCTCCCGAGGCCCGCTACGAGGTGGGCCGAACCGGGGTGGCGGTCAGCTCGCCAACCGATATGGCCGACGTCTTCGAGGGAATCCCACTCGATGAGGTCTCCACGTCGTTCACGATCAATGCCACAGCACCGATCATCCTTGCCTACTACATCGTCGCCGCAGAGCGGCAAGGCGTGGATCCCACACGCCTTCGAGGAACGATCCAGAACGACATCCTGAAGGAGTACGTCGCCCGGAAGACGTACATTTTTCCTCCCGAACCGTCGCTGCGTTTCCTGACCGATGCGATGGAGTACTGCGCCCGCGACCTACCCCGATTCAACTCGGTGTCCGTGTGCGGCTACCACATGCGCCAGGCCGGCGCCGACGCCGTACATGAAGTTGCGTTCACGCTCGCCAACGCCTTGGTGTACGTCGATGCGATGATCCGTCGCGGCTTTTCGATCGACGACTTCGCTCCCAGGATCAGCTTCAACATCTCGACGATGAGCGACCTCTTCGAAGAGGTCGCCAAGCTGCGGGCGTGCCGGCGCCTTTGGGCAAGGCTGGTCTCCGACCGCTACAACCCGGCCGATGACCGATCGATGATGATGCGGTTCTTTTCCGGTGGTGACGGGCTGTCGCTCACGGCCGTCGAGCCGCTCAACAACGTCGTCCGTGTCACCATCCATCAGCTCGGGTCGATCCTCGGGGGGGCGCAAGCCATGCACGCCGTCTCGTACGACGAGGCGATCGGCCTTCCCACCGAGGAGTCCGCACTGGTCGCCCTGCGCACCCAACAGATCCTGGCCAGCGAAGCGGGACTGACGCGCACGGTGGATCCCCTGGCGGGTTCGTATTACGTCGAGTCACTGACCGACGAGATCGATGCGCGGGCGTCGGCGCTGATCGCGGAGATCGACGCAAAGGGCGGGATGCTCTCCCTTATCGACTCCGGGTGGGTGGAGGAGCAGATCGAGCAGAAGGCGTACGAGCGGGAGTTGGCTGTTGCCCGAGGCGACATCAAGGTCGTCGGCGTCAACGCCTACGTCCGTGACGGCGAGGAGCGAACGAGCCCACAGTTCCGGCTCCCGACCTTCGGTGACGGTAGCTTCGAGGATCGCCAGATCGAGCGTCTCGCGGCTCACCGACGGGCCCGCGGCGCCAGAGCCGTCGACGCGGCGCTGGGAACCATCGCCGATCAAGCGGTGGAAGAGAGCGTGAATCTCATGCCCGCGCTCGTCGACGCTGCGCGCTCCGGTGCCACGGTCGGGGAGATCAGCGGCGTGCTGCGGGCCGTGTGGGGGACGCACGATCGGTGACCGGACGTCCCGCATGGCGGGTGGTCACCGGATCGGCATGGCGAGCGGTCGGATCGGGCCGGCCGTGGCACCGCGGATCTTGAGGCACGCGCCGACGAAGACGAATTCGTAGCACGCCTCCCGTGACAGCTCCTCGAGGTCGACCACTTCCATGATCGGCACGCCCGCCTCGGCGAGCAGATACGTGTGAGCCGGCAACCAGTTCTCCGGATCGGGCGACGGCAGGTTCTCGAACGCGATGTTGTCGGTCCCGACCATGACCGCACCCGCCCGAGCCAGGTACTCCGACCCGTTGCGATCGACGCCGGGCTCCCTTGGAAGGTACGCATCGGCGTCTGGCCAGGTCGAGCCTCGTCCGGTGCGAACCATTACGACGTCGCCCGGACGGAGCTCGGTCTCTTGGCGTCGCAGGGCATCCACCAGCTGGGCGGCATCGATGGCGTGTCCGTCCGGTAGGACCTCGACGCCTTGAGCGGCGGCGACATCGATGAGAACGCCGCGAGTGATCACGGGCGGATACTTGTCGGCGCCGCCCTTCCGCCAGTGCAGGCTTCCAAGGTGTTCGTCGGCCGAGAAGCCGTTCCAGATCCGGTTGTGATATCCGAAGTGGTTGAGGGTGTCGATGTGGGTCCCCGTGTGAGTGAACATGGATATCGCATCCGCGGACCATGCGACGTGCTCGTTCTGGTCTTGCCCTACTCCGATCGGATCGTCGACAACCGAGCCTCTCGGCGTGTGCACCATCCAGATGGCAAACGGGGGCTCGCCTCCCTGCGTCCACGTTGGCATGTCCATGAAGAGGTCAACGGACAGGTCGAAGATCTTGCCGGCGTCGGCCCGGGCGAGCTGCTCGACGGCAACCTGTGGGGTGAGCAGGTTGAGCATGCCGATCTCGTCGTCCGCGCCGAACGGGCTACGCGAGACCTCGCCTGGAGTCGCGCTGAAGGCGGCGATCAGGTCTCTGGTGTCTTGATCGATGATGCCGGGTCCGCACATGTGTCCTCCGGTCGGTTGCCGTCTCCGGTGGCCTCAGCCTCCCTTGTCGAGCCCGAGCCCGCTGTCCAGCCGTCCACGCATCCACGGCAGCGCCCTTCCCTCGCCCCACCGGACCAGCTCCATGCTGATCAGCCCGAGGAGGCCGACGGCCAGGATCACTGCGTAGAGGTCCTCGACCGCAAATGCGCCACCCAGGCGCTGGATCATGCCGCCGAGACCTATGAGGCCGATCACCTGCTCGGCGATGATCACACCCTTGATGGCGCGTCCGGTGGCGATCCTGATACCGGCGAGCATCAGAGGAAGGGCCGCCGGCAGGACGATCCTGCGCAGGATCTTCGACTCCGACGCTCCGAATGCTCTCGCCATCTCGACGAGGTCGGAGTCGACCGTCTTCACGCCCGCAGACGTGTTCACGACGATCACGAAGAACGTGTAGATGATGATCGTGGCAACGATGGCCCCTTTACCGGCCGTGCCGAAGATGAGCACGAGCAACGGGATCAGCGCGACCAGCGGGATCGACAGGAAGACATTGATGTAGATGTCGAGCGCCCATTCGGCCAGCCGGTAGCGCCCGACCACCAGGCCGGTGAGCACGCCCAGCGCAACTGCGGGCGGCAGCGCGATCGCGACGCTGGCGAGGCTGTCGCGGAGGTTGTTGAGAAAGCGTTCCGACGTCCATACGTCGACGCACGCCGCGAGCACGTCGGTGAGCGGCGGGAAGGCGGGGGAGAGGCCCATCCGGCCGATCACCTCCCAGATCGCGAATCCGATCGCCACGCCCGCGAGGGGCAGGGAGGCGTTGCGTAGCATCATGCGGAAGCGTTCCATCAGATTACTCCGGTGCGAGCTCGGTGGCCTCGTCGTGCATCCCTCGGAGCTGATTCCACATGCGGGTGGTGAGCTCGGTGAAGGTCGAAGAGCGCCGGATGGCCGGCGTGCGCGGACGCTCGAGCGGGATTTCGACGATCTCCTTGATCCGTCCCGGACGGGTTTCCATCACCAGTACGCGATCCGACAGGTAGGCGGCCTCGTCCATGCTGTGAGTGACGAAGATGACGGTCTTCTTCTCCCTGTCCCACAATCGGGTGAGGTCCTCTTGCATGAGCTGTCGCGTCTGAGCATCGAGCGCGCCGAAGGGCTCGTCCATCAGGAGGATGTCCGGGTTGACGGCCAGGGCGCGGGCCAGCCCCACCCTCTGTCTCATGCCGCCGGAGAGCTCGTGTGGGTAGTGGCTCTCGAAGCGTTCGAGACCGACCTGGCCCAGGTAGGGACGGGCGCGCTTCCTCGCCTCCTTGCGAGCTACCCCCCGCATCTCGAGGCCGAACCCGGCGTTGGTCAGGACCTCGGCCCACGGCAGGAGGACAAAATGCTGAAACACCATCGCCCGGTCGTCGCCGGGCCCATCGATAGGGGTGCCGTTGACGAGGATCGATCCTGCGGTCGGGCGGATGAGCCCGGCGACCATCTTGAGCAGCGTGGTCTTGCCACACCCGCTGGGGCCGAGGATCGAGAAGAACTCGTTGTCGCGAACCTCGAAGCTCACATCATCGAGGGCCACGAACTCGCCCTCGCGTGTGTTGAAGGTTCTCGACAGCTCCCTGATCTCGATCACGCGGACTCCTCCATCTCGATCTTCCAACGGGTGACTCGCCTCTCCACCATGCGGGCCAGGGTCAACAGGACGACGCCGAAGATGGCCAGCGAGAGGACGACGGCATAGAGGTCGGCACTCTCGAAACGCGATCGATATCGGAGGATGAGCTTCCCGACCCCAACCGCAACGAGCAGGATCTCCACGACCACCATGCCGACGACGGCCCGGCCGGTCCCGATGCGGACGCCTGCCATGATGCCGGGGAGCGAGTTTGGCAGGATGATGCGGCGGAAGAGTCGCCACTCCGTCGCATTGAACGACCGCGCCATCTCGATGAGTTCTCTGTCTGTGTAGCGCACGCCCGCCGCAGTGTTGAGGACGACCTCTACGACGGCGAAGAGGAACACGATCAGGACCCGCGACGGGTAGCCGATCCCGAACAGCACGACCGCAACTGGCACCAGCGTCGACACCGGAAGCGCGTTGAGGAACGTGAGGTACGGGGTCGAGAGCTGGAATGCGAGTCGGAAACGTCCGATCACCAGGCCGACGGCAATGCCTACGACGAGGGCGAGCACCCAGCCCCAGAAGAAAGGAATCAGTGTCTCGTAGTACGACTGCCAGAACAGAGCGGTCCGGAGCTGGCCCCACAAGGCGGAGACCACGTCGGTGAACGGGACGAAGAAGAGCGAGTTGTCCTGCGCCCGCCCTACGAGCTCCCAGATCGCGAAGAACACGATGAGCGACGCGCACCGAACGATCCACGGCGTGGCGGGCCGGTCCAGCAACGCCGTCCTGCGTGGGGAGCCGTCGTACGCTCGTGCCATCGGCTCTTCGGACGTTTCAGCGGCCGTACCGGACGCCAAGCTCTCTCCTCTCCATGATCAGGCTCACGTAGTGCGTCGGCCGGGCAGCGCCCTGGGCGGGCGGACCGCACGGCTGGAAGCCAGATCGGCCACCAGCCCTGCGGCCCATGTGATGTGTCGGCTACTTGCGCCCCACCTCGTCGAGGGCTGCGTTGAGCAGATCGAACGCGAAGTACTTGTTGAGATCGAGCGCAGCGGGATCGACCTCGAGTTCACCCGTGTCGACGAAGAAGTTCACCGTGAAGTCCGCCGTCTCCGGCGTGAGGATCCCATTTGGATCCCACAGGCCTCGATTCGCGTACTCGCCGATGAGTTCCTCGAGTTGAGCCGGATCCTCGTCGGGCAGCAAGTCCGTGGCGAGTTGGAGAGCGAACTCGGGATCGTCGATCAGCTTGCGGATCCCCAGCAGGAGACCTTCGACGACATGCTGGGCGAGTTCGGGGTTGGCGTCCATCCAGTCCTTCGAGATCCAGATGTCCTGCTCGATCAGCATCGGAAGCGTCTCGCCGACGGTCTCGAGAACTCGGAACGAGCCGGGATAGGTGGCGCTCAACCTGACGATGTCGGGCAGGTCGATCACCGAGGAGTCGACCTGATCGTTGGCGAGAGCCTCCGCACGCACCTCACTGCCTGGGATGATCAGCTGTTCGAGGGTGATGTTGTACTGGTCCATGTAGAACTCGGACAGCGCCTTCGTGAACGACGTCTCGCTGTGAACTCCGACCGTCTTGCCATCGAGCTCCTCGAAAGAGTTGAACTCGTCGCGGCTCACGAAAGCCCACGTCGGTCGCTGGGTTGCGATCACGTCGATGATCGATGCCCCCTGCTCGACTGCGAGCAGGCCGACGTTGACGCCGATGTTGGTGCCGATCTGTGCCTCACCCTGGAGCATGGCCTGGACGGCGATCGTTGCGTCTTCCACGAAGCGCTGCTCAACGTTGATCCCGTCCTCGGCGAGGATGCTCCACGCCGCCGCCGGAACGAGGGCGATGAAGTCGGGGCTGGAACCGTGAACGGCCACGAGGTTCACTTCCTCCATGGCCTCCGGTTCGGTCGTGTCTGTCGCGCCGCCCTGGGTGGTCGTGGCCTGCCCCCCGTCGGCGGTGGTCGTGGTCGCCGCATCGTCGTCTCCGCCGCAGGCTGCAGCAACGAGCGCAAGTGCCATGAGGAATGCCAGCAGTCGGATCGTTCGTTTCGACTCTCTCATCGTCTGCCTCCCTAGTCTCGACGTCGTGAGACCTCGATTCGATATGATATAGCAAATCGCGCTGAGGTGCCGAGGACGGTCTCGACGAAGGGACCGCCGGGGCAACGGGTTGCTGCTGAAGACGCCGCGCCGAACCCGGTCGCCGCCCCTCTTGCGAGCACGTTCGATCGGGAGGACTGGTGACGGTGTCACTCCGCACATGGCTGGATGAGCATGGCGCTGCCCTAGGCGTTCTCCACGTACGCGATCTTGTCGATCCGGCTGCCTACGAAGCAACGGCGCTGCTCGCTCAACTCGAGACCGCCGACGGCGGTCCGCCGGTTCTCTTCGAGGCCGTGAAGGATCTCACCGGCGGGGAGTCCCAGTTCCAGATGTTGTTCAATGTGTACTCGCGACGCGAGTCCGTGATCCGAGCGCTGGGGTCCCAGGCCGTGGAGTGGCGTGACTTGCTGGCTGCGCTCCCACTTCTGACCGCACACCCGCTGCCGCACAGACAGGTAGCTCTCGGACCGGTTCACGACGTCGTCATCCATGGTGGGGACGTGGACCTCCGCATCCTCCCATGGACCCGGCACGTGCAAGGCGAGGGGGGCGCGTACTTCACGCCGATCGTGGTGTCGCGGGAGCCCGACACCGTGCGGTACAACCTATCGTGGAACCGGGCCATGTACCTCGATCCCCGTCACTCCGGGATCCACATATCTCCCCGACAGCTGTGGAGCTTTCAGCGCGTCGCAGAGGAGCGGGGCGAGGATCTCCCCGTCGCCTTGGTGCTCGGCCACCATCCCGCGTTCAACTTGGCCGCGGCGTCGCTCACCGCGCTGTCGATCGACGAGTACCACGTAGCCGGTGCTCTGGTCGGCGAACCGATCGATGTCGTGCCATCCGTGTCCTACGGCGAGTCACTCCTCGTCCCGGCGGAGGCCGAGGTGGTGATCGAGGGTCGCCTCCTCGCAGGGAGGAGGACAGTCGAGGGACCGTTCGGCGAGTACATGCGCTATCTAGGGCCGCAGAAGCTGTCGCACGTGTTGGAAGTCGACGCGATCACACACCGACGTGATCCCGTCGTCACGGAGATCTTCGCCGGGCACGCAGACCATCTCAACGCTCACCTATCGATCCATGCCAGCCTGCTCGAGGCCGCCAAGAGCGCTGTTCCGCAGGTCGTGGACCTCGGATGGTTCAAGGGGGGAGGACCGACCACGGCGGTGATCAGGATTCGGAAGACGGCCGAGGGCCAGGCGCTCCGAGCGGCGCTGGCCGCGATCGCCGCGAGCAACCTGGTGAAGCAGGTCATCGTCGTCGACGAGGACATCGACGTCTTCGACGCGCAGCAGGTGCTGTGGGCGGTGTCCACTCGGGTGCGTGCCGGCACAGATGTGAACATCCTCAAGGGTGTGCAGGGATCGCTGCTCGACCCCTCACATCCAGGCTTTGGCGTCACCGAGGGGTTGGTGATCGACGCCACTTGGCCCCTCCACGCACCTGCGCCCCCGGTGGCCCGAGTGCCGGAGGAGGCCATTGCCGCGCATCCCATCGACGCCTACACGATCGTGAGGTCATGACCCATGTATGTGAAGCGGCTCACGTGTCCGGTGTGCGGGGACCGTTTCGTGGTCGACGGCTCGTTGTGGGAGATCGGGACCGTTCGGGTCCGGTGCACCAAGTGCGCTCACATGTTTGATCCCGAAGGTTCGCCGCACACGAGGAGCGTCGAGCAGGTGGCCAATGCGAGCGTTCCCATCGAGATCTGGGAGCCGGAGGGGGAGTCGTGAACGACACGATCGAGAGGGTGCTCGCTGCCATCGACCCCGAGGAGCTCGCTGATCTGGCCGTCCACCTCGGTGCCATCGAGGCTCCGGCCGGGGCGGAAGGCCCAGCCGCCGAAGCGGTGGAGGCCTGGATGGCGGGAGAGGGGTTCCGTCCAAGGAGGATCGCCCTCGTGGAGGCACGCCCCTCGATCGTCGCAAGGGTGCGGGGTGCCGGTGACGGTCCGACGCTGATCCTGAACGCCCACCTCGACACGGCGATCAGTCGCGATGACACGCTCGTCTACATCGACCCGGCACAGCCCCGATACATCTCGGCGTGGCGAGAAGGCAGCAACCTCTACGGCAATGGGCTGGTGAACGACAAGGCGCCCATGGCGGCGTTTCTGATCGCGGCGGCAGCAATCCAACGCTCTGGCGTATCGCTGCGCGGCGACCTGCTGCTGCACGCAGTACCGGGCGAGATCGGGCTGGAGCCAGTGGACGAGTTCCAGGGACCTGCCCACCTCGGGAAGGACCTCGGAGCTCGGTACGCAATTGCGCACGGGGTGGTCGGAGATGCGGCCCTTGTGGCGGAGGCGACCGGCAACGCGATCGGTTGGGTCGAGCCGGGGAAAGCCTTCTTCAAGATCACGGTGCTGGGCGGAGAACCCATGTACACCCCGTTCGTGCCGGCAGAGCCCGACCCCGTGGCGAACCCGAGCGCCATCGTCCGGCTCGTGCCCGTCATCGACGCGCTCAACCGATGGGCGGCGCGCTACTCGGAGCGGCGGTACGTGTGCGAGGGAGGGACCATCATCCCCAAAGCCAACATCGGCGCAGTCCGTAGTGGTCGACCCGACAAGCTCACCAAATCGCCGGAACTGGCGCTCGTATATATCGACGTCAGGACTCCACCCGACACGGGTCCGATGGAGATCCAGCGGGAGCTCGCTCGGGTCGTCGAAGCTACCGGGGCACCCTACGACATCGAGTGCATCCTCCACCGCCGTGGTTACGAAGCCGTGGGGATCGAGGATCTCGCCCATGTGGTCGGGGAGGCGCACCGCGCCGAGTTCGGCTCTGAGCCCACACCCCCGTCGCCGCCGGTCACATCCATGTGGCGCGATATCACGCCCTTCAACGAAGCCGGGATTCCCAGCCTCACGTACGGTCCGTCGTCATCTACGGGTGGCGGGAACTTCTCGGTGTCAGTGGACGAGCTCGCTTCGACCGCCCGGGTCTATGCACGCTCGATGCTCGCGTACTGCGGGGTCGCCGAGTGAACCTGGCGACCCCAACCCGGGGAGGCGGCGCCGGCGCGGTGGCTGGGCCACCCCCAGAGCTCGATCTGTTCACGGGCACGTGGACGCCGGGCGTGCCCGTCGAGCCTGCTGCCTTGCGCGCCTGGCAGCTCGAGCGGGCGTGGGATGTCGTTGCTCGCACAGCTGCGGGCAATCCTTTCTACCGGCGGCGTCTCCGGCTCTCTCCGGACCGAACCGAGGCTGCGTTTCGGCAGTTGCCCGTGACCAGGAAGCATGAGGTGGTGGCCGACTGCGCCGCGCATCCACCGTTCGGGTCGCGCACGACAGTGCCCGCGTCCGATATCAGGATGATCGTCCAGACGAGTGGGACCAGCGGGCGGGGCACCGAGGTGTACGCCCTGAGCGTGGCGGATGAAGCGGCGATCACATACGTCGAAGCGATTGGGTTCGCATGGGCAGGGATCGGCGCGGGCACCGTCGTGCTGCTCACTCTCCCGATCGGGCTCTCGGCCGCCGGTCAGTGGTACTACGCCGCGCTTCGCATGTTGGGCGCAACCGTGCTGCCCGTCGGCGTCTACCCGACGGATCGAAAGGTGGGGGCGCTGTTTTCGTATCGGGCTGAGGCGATCGTGAGTACACCGAGCTACCTCGAACGGCTCGCGGTCGCCTGCGAGGACGCCGGAGGGGACCCCAGGGCACTGGGCGTGCGAACGCTCATGGTCGCCGGCCAGCCGTATTCCGTCGACTGGGGGCGGTCCATCGAGCGGCGATGGGGGGCGACGCTCTACGAGCAGTACGGCTGCACCGAGCGTGCGATCGCCTGGACCTGTCCCGGCGGGGCTTTGCGAACCGGCGAACGCGGAGTGCTCCACTTCCCCGCCGAAGCGGGCTACTGCGAAGTGATCGACCCGGAGTCGGGTGAGCCCGTCGGAGACCGTGCCGAAGGCGAGCTCGTCGTGACGCCCTTTGGCGCCGACGCCTCACCGCTGGTTCGCTATGCGACCGGCGACCGGGTGCGGTACGTAGCCGCCGGATCGTGTGAGTGCCGCCGGCCCCTCCCCGGGATCGTCGCCGGAGCCGTCGTCCGCTACGACGACATGATGAAGATCCGGGGTGTCAACGTGTGGCCCGCTGCGCTCGACGACGCCGTCTTCGCCGTCGCCGGCGTCACCGACTATCGGGGTCGCGTGTACATCGATGAGAACGGGAGTGAGGTGATCGTGGTACGGCTCGAGGCGGATCGACCGGGAGTGGACGCGAGCACCGAGGTGGCGGCTGCGATCCAGTCGATGACCGGACTTGCCGCACGGGTCGTGGTGGAATCGCCGGGGACTGTCGCGAGGGAGGTGCCGGAGGGGTTCGTGAAGATCACTCGCTGGACCGACGATCGGAGTCTGACATGAAGGCAGTGCGACTGGATGAAGCCGGCTTGCTCGCATCCGAGCCGCAGACGTTTGGGGGCAGCGTCGTCGGGCAGATGGAGGAGTTCCGTGTGCAGTTTCTGCTCAACGACCACCGGGCCACCTTCGCCTACGAAGCCTTCGACCCGGAGAGCGTCGTGAACTGGGCCTTCTGGCACGACGAGGTCCACGTCGTGACCCGAGGCACCGCCGTCGTCTCATATACGCTCCCGCCGAATCACAGACGGCAAGTGACGAAGACGTTCTCTGCCGGAGACGCGTACTTGATACCCGACGGCTCGAGAGTGCGCTTTGAGATCGGCGACGAGCCGTACGTGCACTTCTGCGTGATCATGCCGAGGTTCGAGTACACGCGCGACGAGCGTCTCGACGCGTACGAGTAGAGGCACACCATGCGAGTCGACTCGTTCCGGGACACATGGTTGGTCGGAGGCGTCAGGAGCGCCTTTGGCCGATTCGGCGGTGCGCTGCGTGACGTCTCGATCGTCGACCTGGGTATCGATGTGGTGGGCTCGCTGCTGCGGCGGTACCCGTGGCCGGTGGAAGACCTTGCCGAGATGTTCCTGGGTATCGGCATGATCGAGGGCGGCCACATGGTGCCGGCACGACAGATCGCCGTCGGCGCAGGACTGCCTGAGGACTTGGCGACGCTCACGATCGACCGGGCATGCTGTTCGGGGATGACGAGTGTCGGGCTCGCCGCGCTGGGACGAGCCGGGCGCGGTGGCGCCGTGCTGTGCCTGGGTGTCGAGGCGATGAGCCGAACGCCCCGCCTTCTCCACGGGACACGATGGGGGCAGCGGCTGGGACCGCTCGACGTCGAGGACTTGTTGCTGATGCGCTCGCCGCTCACCGGGACATCGATTGCCGAGTACGTCGGCGAGGTGTCCATCGAGCACGGTGTCGACAGGGGCGATCAGGACGGCTGGGCGCTCGGCAGCCACGAACGCTACTTCGCCGCCCTTCGTGCCGGCTACTTCGACCAGGAAGTCGTTCCCGTGAAGACCCCGGCGGGTGAGCTGTCGAGAGACGAGCAACCGCGGGCCGATACGTCGCTCGAGGCGTTGGCGGCGCTGCCGACCGTGCGGAACAGCCCGACGATCACGGCGGGCAACGCCCCAGGGCTCAACGACGGGGCGTGCGCACTGCTCGTGGCCGGCGGCGATGCCGTCGAGGCTCGGGGCATCGAGCCGCTGGCTCGGGTCCACTCCTATGTGCAAACCGCACAGGCCCCGACGTCATCGGCCTATCTGCCTGGGCTCGCCGTGGCGCGGCTCGCCGCGGCGGCCGGGATCGCGCCGACGGACATCGACGTCATCGAGATCAACGAGGCCTATGCCGCGACGCCCTTGGTGAGCGTGCGTCGGCTCAGCGGCGGCGACCTCGGCCTCGAGAAGGAGTTGCTGTCGCGAACCAACGTCAACGGCGGCGCAGTGGCGATCGGGCATCCCGTTGGCGCCAGCGGGGCCCGACTCGTGCTCACGGCCGTGCGCGAGCTCGCAGGTCGAGGGGGGCGATGGGCGGTGGCAGCGATCTGCGGAGGCTTCGGCCAGGCCGATGCCATCTTGTTGGAGCGTCCCCATGCGTGAGGAACGAACTGTGGCACCGGACATCGAGGTGGCCATCGTCCAGATCGCCGCCGATCAGGCCTGGGCCGACGAGGGCGCGGTGGCCGCCAACACGGCTCGCATACGCGACGCGGATCTCGCCGCAGCCGACGAGGTGGATCTCGTGGTCCTGCCCGAGCTCGCCCTCACCGGGTACATCCCTCTCAAGGGCTACGATCAGCGGCGGAAGCGGGCCCTGGCCGACGCAGCGGAAGAAGCGGCGCTCGAGGCCCTGCCCGCCCTGGCGCGGGAGACCGTAGGGAAGCGGGCGCTCCTCGTCACCGGCTTGATGGAGCCCGCCACGATGCGCAACGAGTTCTTCAACTCGGTGGCCCTCATCGAGGAGGGCGCAGTCGCCGGTGTCTACCGAAAGATCCACCTCCCCGTCGAGGAGAACCACTACTTCACGCCGGGCGACGAAGCGACCGTCGTCGAGACGCGCATCGGTCGCGCTGGCGTTGATGATCTGCTACGACCTTCTCTTTCCAGAGGTCGCTCGCGACGCAGCGTTGCGGGGCACGGACGTGCTGGTGGTGGCCTCCAATTGGCTCGACATCGGGAACCTGCGGCGCCTCGGAGAGGTCTTGCCCGTGGCTCGGGCCCTCGAGGGTCAGCACCATGTCGTGTTCGCCAACGGGGTCGGGCCCCTCGAGGTTCGTGGCAGGACATGGGACTTGTACGGCGAGAGTTCCGTCATCTCGGCCCTCGGCGACGTGGTCGCCCGCGCCGGCTCCGGACCCGAGACGCTGACGCGCCACCCTTCGCGGCGAAGATCTCGAGCGTGCTTCCGATGTGTTCCCCGTTCTGCGCGACCGCCGGCCCGACGTGTATGGGCTCTTGGTGGCGCCCCATGGGGAGTTCGGCATACTCGGTCCCAGTGCCCATCCACCCGCCGCCGAATGACGAGCGGACTCGGCG
>CAWBYA010000008.1:0-508036 GCA_963792895.1 uncultured Acidimicrobiia bacterium | reverse complement strand
CGTTCATGAGCATGCTCGTTGAGCATGGGATACCGGGCGCAGTTGTATATTTGGCCGTGCTTGCGCTCGTGGCACAGCGAGTTCTCATCATATTCAGACATTCGAGGCGTAGAGCCGGACTTGTAGGGATTATGTTGCCGGGAGTTTCGGGGAGTTTGGCGGCAATTTTTCTTGCGGACATGTTCGTGCCTTACATGAGGTTTGAAGTCCGTTACTGGTTCATTTGTCTTCTGTGGGTTCTTTGGCGCTTTCAGTACGAGGAAACAGCGAATGTCCAGAGAGATCTGGCAGACCGCATAGAACATGCGGATCATTCGCCTAGCCTACGCAAACTGGGGCGGTTGGGACAGGCGTCGAGGAGTAGTAGTCTATGACGGGCGGAATTGGTGTTCGACGCTTAGGTATGAACGTGGCGAGATTAGTCCTGGTCGGCATGTTTTGTGATTCAGTCGGCGCCTGGGCTCGCCGCTGGTTATGGGAGTGGAATCCGAGGCGGAGTGGGCCGGGCTGGCCAGAATTTTGCAAAGTGAGATACACGGTTTCAGACGGTGGGCGCAATTCCGGATTTGCAGGGCGCTATCCTCCAGATGTTGTCAATCTATGGGAAGCGAGGTTCGGAGACTGCTGGGGCCTGTTGCACCATCATTGTGGTGCGCTCCTTTATCTGCAGCGGGCGAAGAGTGCCGTTAATCGTGAGGTGCGAAAGTTCGCGCTGGAGAATGCCGTTTTGGAAGACAGATTCGCACTCAGGTCCTGTTCGCCGGAGAATCCATTCTACGCGACGATAGTGACGCATCTCGGGCTCGCGTTCGCGGAGCAGGGTGCGGTTAGCAAGGCTGAGGCAGAGTTTGATCGATCGATTGCGACTCATCCTGAGTATGATGGAGCGTATATTGCAAAAGCGTCATTCCTTAAGAAGCGGGGTTCAATTGATGCGGCCCTCGCTGTCTTGATTGAGGGCAGCGAGGCGACGGGTGGGAATTCCGCCGAACTGGAAAACGCGCTCGGGCTTGCATATTGTGACATAAAGCAGTACGACAGGCCCGTGAGCATGCGCGTAAGGCATATGCGCTCGGTTATCCGTTGCCCGGCCTGCGGGACAGGCTCGCGAAGGCAGGGTTCCCGCTGTAGGAGCTTGCCGTGCCGCGCTAGCGAGAGGCCGCTACTACGCGGATCTGCCGTGCAGGCGATCGGCGACGCTCGCGCGCCTGCGTCAGCAGCCAGTCCTCCGCTCCGGCGGGGCGGCCGGTCGCGAACCAAAGCATCGCGATCGTGATTGCATAAACGACTGCACCTAGCGCTATGGCCGCCAACATCGCCCACAGGTTGTCCAGCGAGGTTGCTCGGGTCGACTCCAGCGGAAACGCGCCCAGAACGGCTGCGGCCATGCATGCTGCCGCGACGAACGGCCGCCACAGCACGGATAGCAACGGCCGCACGCCAAGATTGAGCATTCGAAGGACCAGGCCAAAATTGACTGGTGCTGCGATGGAAACCGTCAGCAGCAGGGCAGCCGCCGCTCCGATCAGCCCGTAGCGAGGCACTGTCAGCAGCAGCAGTGGCACAAAGACCAGTACCTCGAGCAGCGTGATCAGCGCCTTGAGCTTCGGTTTGCCGAGAGCGTAGTACACGGACTCGATGTTGACCTGCAGGGCATGGAGCGCGCCGCCAATCGCGAGCAGGCGGATCAGGGGCATCGTCTGAGCCATTTCGGACCGAGCACGGCCGGTACGAACAGGTGTGCGATGCAGGCCATCCCGATGCCCGCCGGTATCGTTATCACAGCGATCAGGCCGATCACGCGCAGGAAGGCGTTCTGCAGCGCAGGCCTGTCGTCCTGCAGCTTGGCGTACCCGGGGAAAATTGCGCGGTTGATCGGGCTGGCGAGTTCCGAGGTGGGCAGGTGGGCCATCTCGTATGCGACGGTGTAAAGGCCGAGAGATTGTGAATTCAGCAGCCGGCCGATGACCAGATGAGCGCCGCGCAGGTTCAGAAAGTTCAGGGCGTTGTTGACCATCAGCCAACCGGAGAAGCCGAACAGGCTCCGTGCCGAGGCCACGCTGAAGCGCGGGCGGAATGGATGAAGAAAGTACGACAAGGCGAGCCCGCCGGCGCGCCCTGCAATCATGCCGACCACGAGCGCCCAGTAGCTGCGCGTGATAAACGCTAGTGGCACTACGACGAGGAACCCGCTGAGCTTGCGGCCTACCTGCAGCACAAAGTCTTTCTCGAATTGCAGGTGCTTGCGGAAATCGACGCAACCAATATTGAATAGCCCGTCAAGGACCGGGAGCAGACTCAAAGCGAAGATCACGAAAACCAGGCGCGGTTCCTTGAAGAACGCCGACGTTGGAAAGGCGAATGCGATCAGTAGCGTCGCGGCGGTCAGGCCGAACAGCAAGTTCAGCGTCCAGGCAGTGTCATAGTGGTCCCGTTCCGCATTGGCATTCTGGATGATGGCGCTGCTGAATTCCCCGACCGTTATTACTTCCACGAGTCCAATCAGCGTCATTGCCATCGCGATCAGGCCGAAATCGTCGGGTGCGAGCAGGCGCGCAAGAATGAGTGTGCTTATGAGGCCGAGGACGCGGTCGGCCATGCGAAAAGTCACCGTCCACGCGGCGCCCTTGGCGACCGCCGAGCCAAGGCTGGCCGGCTGTTTGGGTGGATTCATGGCCGGCTAGATTGCTGGGTAGAGAAAAATGGCCAGCAGACTCACAATTTGAGCCGGGTGACAGAGCGCATCCGGGCCAGCTCTCGAATCGTGTTGCGTAACAGTTTCCGGCGTTGGACCGGTATCCTCGGCGCTATAGATCGAAAATGTGCGAGGCCCGCGGGCCGTTGCAGGTCCTCGGGAGACCCCCGAGCGTCGCATTCGCAGCCCTTGGAGCGCGTAGAAAAGCAAATCCAGCTCGGCGATCCAGCGAACCGACCCCGGGGCCTGCTGGGGAGCACGAGGCTCCGTGTCTTCCGCGAGGCTAAGCCTCGCGGCTCGGTCAGGTCAAGGTACTGCTCCAGACTCAGGTTCACCCCACACGCCGTGCCGAGATAGTGCTGGTCCCAGTGCCGGGGATTGATCTCGATCAGGTAAGCGACGCCCGTGCGCTCGTGGATCTTGAACTCGATCTCGGAGATGCCGGAGAACCGAAGCGCCCTGAGCAGCGCGCGGCTCTGCGGTAGGATCTCGGGATCGGGACGCCTTCGACGATCAGCCCTGTGCCCCTCGAGCGGCGGATCTTGGAGGAGTTTCCGGCATGTGAAAAATGCGCGCACCTCTCCGCCGGGCCGGCAATAGGATCCGAACACCACAAGGCTCGAATCTGATCCGGGATGCATACTCCTGAATCGTTCGCTAGCGGCGGCAGTGGCTTCGACGGCCCCGTAAAACTCATGTAGCGCCTCGATATTTTCGAAGATTACGGCCTTCTGCCGACCGACGGTGCTCCCATACGCCAGGGCGCCGCCAGTGCCTGGCGTACAGCGGTTTCACGATCACAGGGAACTCGAGTTGTCCAGAAATCGCCCGAAGCTGCCCGCCGTGCGCGAACGGTATGATGGGCCGGGACACGGATACCGGCGGCCGCGGCAATGGCGAGGCACTTGTCCTTGTTCGTCGCCTGCTCGATCACCTCGCGTGAGGCGAGCGGGATCGTGAACCGCTGCTCCAGCGCTTCGCGATGCGTCACCAGGAACTCGATGTCGTGGTCGCGCGTGGGCAGCAGGATCGGCCGGGCGTCGAACGTGCCAGCGAAGTCCACCAGGAAGTCGCGGAGCCGCTCGGGCTCGTGCAGCGAGTCGGGGCTCAGCCGGAACTGGCAGTAGCGGGAGAAATTGCCCGGGAAGTCGGGGTCGGAACTCAGCCCGTACACCGGGACGCCGTGAGGCCCGAGGCTGCGCGCGATGCCGAGGCCGGAGTAGTGCATGTTCAGCACGACGACGGGTACTCTCATGGCGTGCCGCCGTCCTGCGCAGGCGGCTGCGTCCCGGCGACCGCCTGCCTCAGTCGGTCCCGCAGCGGCCGCAGCCGATCCTTGACGCGCTCGAGCGCGCGCGTCGTGAAAGGCCCAGTGCCCGCGCAGCGATGGACGGGACAGGTTCAGCGTGACGTCGTTCGGTGCGCTCTCGCTCCAGTTCATCTTGTGACGCGTGACGCCGGCGAGGAAATCGTAGGCCCGGTACTGGTGCTCGATCAGGTAGTCGAACACGTAGCTCCTGAGCGCATTGCCGATGTTCTCCTTCGCGAGCGCATAGTCGAATCCCTCCTGCAGCAGGTAAACGATGCCGTCGTGCGCGAAGCAGTATTCCTGCGCGACGATGCGCCCGTCGAGCTTCAGGTAAAAGAACCGCAGCGCGCCGGACTCGAACAGCCGCGGCGTCAGGATCCGGTAGAACTCCCGGCGCCGCTCGTTGACGAATACGCCTGATTCTCCCCGGGCCTGCCAGCGGGACTCGTGGTTCGCGAACAGCGTCGCGAGCGCGTCCTCGAACCCGGCCGCGTCCTCGTGCAGCCCGAACTCGACCTCATACGCGGCCGCGAGCTTGCGGCGCGTCGAGCGTATCGCGGTCCGGAAGCGCGAGGGCATCGAGCCGAGCAGCGCATCGAACGACTCCGGAATCGGGCGGACCGGGCAGGGCGAGAGGCGTTCCTCGACGTGAAACCGGTTCCGCGACGCCCATCCACGCAAGGCGGCGAGCGTCGGCGAGGATTCCGGCACGTTGCTGAACGCGGCCGTGTCCCAGTCCAGTCCGGCCAGCGACTCGAGCAGCACGTGTACGCAGTGCGTCCGCGAGGTCCGCGCGCAGCACGAGGTCGAGGTGGTCGGATTCGAACGTGCCGTCGCCGATGAAGCGCAGGCATCGCAGCGGAACACCCAGGCACGTCTCACGCTCGATCATGGCCGGCGCGAGGCCCACGAGCTCGTCGCCGCGGTAGGCGCAGGCGGCCTGCAGCCGGGCGGTCGGCCGATAGGCCTCGAGCCACGAGAGCTGCCATTCGGGGGTCAGGAACGTGCTCGCGCGCCAGCTCGTTCACCGAGGCGCGACCATTCGCCCCGCAGGCCGGTGAGCTCCGCGAGGTCCGAGACGATCTTGACGCGGAACCCATCATTCATGCGATTCGACCTGACGATACTTTGCCGTGCCCGGTCAACGCTTTCCGTGACGGGATGCTGGAACGCTGCGTGCTGTGACCCGGCCAGCGCCCGCACCGGTCTCGGGCCGGTCGGCCAGGCGTCGGGCAAGGGGCGCTACGATACCTGAAGCGCCCATGATTGCCCCGGCTGCGGCGGTCGCGCTGGCTCACCGCAGGCTTCTGCACGTGTCGGAACTGTTTACACCGCAGGCTGCCTGCCGGCAGTCGTTCCGCGCTAAGCGATTGTTTTGAATGGCCTGTCGCCGGCAGGCCCGACTCTTGCATATTTTTGAAATATCAGCGGCCGCCCACGCACTGCGCCCTGGTGCGTGCCGTCGCTTCGGGAGTCTGACCCAATGACCGTAGAATACGAAGAACAAGGCCTGGCGGGGTCGGTCCCGCAGGACCTTGCCGGCCACGGTACCCGTGTCCCGGCTGTCAGCCGCCGCACCGTGCTGCGTGGCGCCTCGGCTGCGCTGCCGACGATCCTGACGTTGGGCAGCGGCTCGGCGCTTGCGAACTCGAGCAACCTGATCAGCACCAACGGCCCCGGCACCGGTGGCGCGAACGGCGAGGTGCTTTGCCTGGACCCGCAAAGCACGCATGGTCCGACCTACCAAGACCCGGACCGCTACGACCTCGGGTCGCCGCCCTACGGCGAGGTGACCTCGCTGCCGACCGACGCCGACTACCGGGCGAAGGTGGACGGCAAGTACACGGACCTGACGCCGGAAGAGGTCTGCCTGCAGGGCGGCGAGATCGAATACAAGCTCGCGCAGGGCGGGCAGAACCGCGTGCTGATGAAGCCGGGCGCGCTGGTGTCCGCGGCGGCCGTGAACTCGTTCGGCAACCGGATCATCACGACCGACCTGACGACCCTCTGATCCCGAGAGCCGGTGTCCCGCCGTGGTCCAGCGCTGGAAGTCCGCGGACGCCGTCGACTGCCTCTGGGCTGGATGGGACGGCAACTTCGTGCTGTTTCACCGTCCCTCCGGGCGGACGCACTTCGTCAATGCGGCGACGGCGTTGCTGCTGCAGCGCGTGCTCGCCAGTCCGAGGGATGCCGCTAGCGCGAGCCTGGAACTCACGGCGGCCCAGCATGCAGGGCATTCGCCCGAGTTCCTCCGGCACGTAGAGGATCTGCTCGTCCGGCTCGAAGACCTCGGCCTCGTCACGCGGGTCGCCGGGTGAACGCCGTCGGCTCACGCAGCGTCGGCGAACTGCCGGTTGGGGAGTTCGCGACCCGCCTGCGAGGCGAGGGGCTCGGCTACCGGGTCGGTCCGTTCGAGCTGAAGCTGCGGGCGCCGGTCGATGGCCTCGCGGAGCCGCTACACCGACTCTACGCGCAGTACCCGCTGCTCGGACGGCCCCGGCGTGTTCCATTGCCACCTGGCGCTGGCGGAAACCTGGGGGCTTCGGCCCCGGCCGGCCCGGCGAGTTCGGTTCACGGTGGACGGCCGCCGGCCCCACGAGGACCTGCCGCTAGTCCAGGCGCTCGCGGTGCTCGAGTGGGGCATCAATCTCGTCACCTCGCTGCGGTTTCATCGCTGGCTGATGCTGCACGCGGCGGTGCTGGAGCGGGGCGGTCGCGCGATGCTACTGCCGGCCGCGCCGGGCGGCGGCAAGACCACGCTTGCAGTCGCGCTGGCGCACCGTGGCTGGCGGCTGCTCTCGGACGAGTTCGGGCTGCTGCGCCCCGGCGCGACGGATCTCATTCCCGTGCCGCGGCCGATGCCGCTGAAAAACGAGTCCATCGAAGTCATCCGGCGCTTTGCGCCGGGCGCGGTGCTGGGCCCGCAGATCGAGGGCACCGTGAAGGGGACGATCGCGCACGTGCGGCCGCCGGCGGACAGCGTGGACCGGATGAGCGAGGCGGCGCGTGCGGCCTGGATCGTGTTTCCGCGCTGGTCGGCAGAGGCCTCGCCTGCGCTGGAGCCGATCGCGCGGGCGAACGGGTTCATGCGCCTCTCGACGCATGCCTTCAACTACGAACTGCTCGGCGACGCAGCGTTCGAGACGCTGCGGTCGCTGGTGGACCGCTGCCGCTGCTTCACGCTGCGATATTCGCAGCTCGAGGACGCCGTGGCGGTCATCGACGCGCTGGCGGATGAGCATGCCGGTGATTAGGCCGGAACCGCCGCTCGCGATCGTGCAACGGCTCGTGATCGGGGCCTTGCGGGAGCCTGCGTCGGTCCTGGAGCTTCCTGCTGCCGAACTGGACCTGGCGTTGCGGCTGATGCGGCGGGCGCGGCTGCTCGGGCGTCTCGGCTGGAAGCTCCGGGAGCTGGCCCCGGTGGACATGGTGCTGCATGCGATGACCCACCTGTTCTACGGCAGTGAGATGGACGACTCGATCCGCGAGCTGGTGGACGTCGCGGACCTGCTCGAGTTCTGCGCGCAACGCGAGCCTGGGTTCTGGGACGGGTTCTGGCCCCGGGCGGAGGCGCTCGACCTCACCCTGGCGCTTCGGCGCTGACCGAGGGTCAGGGCACCAATCGATTCGTCGACGATGACGGCTCGGTGTTCGAGGACGACATCGACATCCTGGCCGCCGCCGGGATCACCTTGGGGTGTAACCCGCCTCTCAACGATCGCTACTGCCCTTCGAACAACGTCATTCGCGCCGAAATGGCGAGTTTCATCGTTCGGGCTTTGCACAACGAGGCGACCTAGAGCTCGGAAGGCAACTAAGGTCGCCGACGCGAATGGCGAGAATTCGCTAAAGCCGCACACCAAACGAGTCGATAACGCTGGCATGGTGACTCATACGATCTTCACGCGGCGGTCGGTAGGGCGGCTGTCCACAATCATGGCCTTGCTCGTCCTGGTCGCGTCCTTCTTCGCGGTGACCAGCCAGGCGACGGCTGCCGAGAGCGACGACCTCGTGGTCACCGGAGGCGGGTGGGGTCACGGCGTCGGGATGAGTCAGTTTGGCGCCTACGGCATGGCGGTCGAGGGCTCCGGCTACGCCGAGATCCTCGAGCATTTCTATACCGGTGCTGAGATCGGGACGCTCGGCACCGGCGGCCTCGATGCAGCCGGCCCGCTATGGGTGAACCTCGAGCTCGACTTCTCGACGCTGACACTGCGAGTCGACGCCATCTCGGGTGGCGGTCAGCCGGTCGTCGTGAGTCGTGGCGCCGAGTCATGGGAGGTGCCCGTCGGTGCCACCATCGAGATTCGTGGGCCTGAGAACTGTTCGCTCTACATCGATCCGCCCGGTGCGAGCAACGCATACGAGACACCGGCAGGTGACTGCTCGTTCGACATGGCGTGGTACGAGCATCTGGATCCGGACGCCGATCCCGAGACGAAGGTCGCCATCGTCGGCTGTGCGCAGACCGACTGGAACGTGGTCCCGATCATCCAGCGGGAATGCCAGTACGGCCGCGGCATGCTCCACGTCCGCAGCGGTCCTGGCGGGTTGGACCTCACAGCCGAGATGCTGATCGACGACTACATCATGGGGATCTCCGAGATGCCGTACTACTGGGGCGATGCAGCGCACAGCGGCATGGAGGCGCTGAAGGCTCAGGCCGTTGCAGCTCGGTCGTACGCACGGGAACTCCAGATCTACCGGGGGTCACCCGGAGCGAACTCCTGTGCCGCGTGGTGCCACGTTCGCGACACCACTTTCGACCAGCGCTATGTGGGCTGGGGTCATGGCTGGTCAGAGTGGATCGCAGCAGCCGACGGCACCGCGGGCCAGGTCCTCACCCACCCCGATGCTCCCAACAACAACGTCGTGCGGGCCTACTACTCGTCGTCGACCGGTGGACGCACCGAGAGCATCCAAGAGGTGTGGTCGGGCTGGGACGCACGCGAGTACTACCAAGGCGTCACCGACCGCTGGTCGGTCGACGGCACCGTCTACAACCCGAGCGGCAGCTGGACGGTCACCATCTCGAACGCCAGCCTCGCCGCGGCGGTCGGGCTCCCCAAAGTCACCAACGCTTGGGTGAGCGAGGTCAACAGCTCGGGCAGCGCAGACACCATCAGCTTCTCGGACGGGTCCACGACCGTGACGAAGACATCGAGCTGGCTCAAGTCGAAGTACGACCTCAAGTCCATCTACTTCACGGTGAGCCTCGGCCAGCCGCCGCAGTTCGTCGACACGGCGGGCAACGTGCACGAGCAGGCCATCGATGCGATCTTCGCTCGCGGCGTCACGAGGGGCTGCAACCCGCCCACCAACACCAAGTACTGTCCGGACAAGACGCTGACTCGGGGCCAGATGGCGGCGTTCCTCACTCGCGCCCTCGACCTCGGCCAGACGTCTGAGGACTTCTTCACCGACGACGAGTCGTCGATCTTCGAGGACGACATCAACCGCATGGCGGCTGCCGGCATCACCCTCGGATGTGGTGACGGCATCTACTGCCCGAATGCCCCGGTGACTCGCGAGCAGATGGCAGCGTTCATCGATCGAGCGTTCGGGTACACGGCCGGAGGCGACGTGAACATGTTCGTCGACGACGACGGCTCGCCGTTCGAAGCCTCCATCAACCGTATTGCGGCTGCCGGCGTGTCGTTCGGGTGCAACCCACCCGCCAACAACGAGTTCTGCCCCACCGACCCTGTGCGCCGCGACCAGATGGCGAGCTTCATCGACCGGGCACTCACCGGCGCGGGCATGTGACGGCTCGCCGGAGCCGGGCCCCGGGCGCGGCTCCTGTTTTCGACGCCGGTCCAGCGGGTAGACTCGCCCTTCGGCACCCCGAAGGAACACCCTATGTCTGAACGCGCCCGCTTCTTTGCGGAAGAGACCTGGACCGGAGGCGTCATAGGTCTCGGCTACGTTGGTCTCCCGCTCGCGGTCACGATGGTCGCCCGCGGGCTGCGGGTAGTTGCGTTCGACGTGTCGGAGCGCCGCGTTGCCGAGCTCAACGCCGGAGTCTCCCCGATCGAGGACGTCACCGACGACGAGCTCGCCGAAGCCCTGGCCAAGGGGCTGATCGTGACCTCGAGCGAAGACGATCTGATCCAGTCGGACGCCCTCTTC
This sequence comes from uncultured Acidimicrobiia bacterium, assembly GCA_963792895.1. Lineage (GTDB taxonomy): Bacteria > Actinomycetota > Acidimicrobiia > Spongiisociales > UBA5794 > UBA6912. Next base: position 497,903 of record CAWBYA010000008.1, on the reverse strand, counting down.
CTCTGTGTGCCCAGCCCACTGGGCCGCAACCGAGAGCCCGACCTCTCCTTCATCCGGGCCGCCGCTCAGACGGTGGCGAACGTCGTTCGGTCCGGGATGCTGATCGCGCTCGAGTCCACCACGTATCCGGGCACGACCGAAGACATCCTGATCCCTGCGGCGACCGGGTCCGGTCTGGTGCTCGACGAGAACGTCTTTGTGGCGTTCTCGCCTGAACGAGTCAACCCCGGCGCCGACATGAAGACCGGCCAGATCCCGAAGGTCGTCGGCGGCGTCAGTGCCGTGTCCGCGCAGGTTGCTCGGGCCGCCTACGAACGCATCGTGGACTCCGTGTATCCCGTCTCGTCTGCCAAGACCGCCGAGATGGCCAAGCTCCTCGAGAACACGTACCGGGCCGTCAACATCGGTCTCATCAACGAGATGGCGCAGCTCGCTCACGAGCTCGATATCGACATCTGGGAGGTCATCGACGCCGCATCGTCGAAACCCTTCGGCTTTCACGCCTTCTACCCGGGTCCCGGCGTCGGCGGGCACTGCATCCCGCTGGATCCGCAGTTTCTGGCTTGGCGCGCCCGGGAGGCGAACTTCGCCACACGTTTCATCGACCTGGCCGAGCAGGTCAACACGAAGATGCCCGCGTATGCGGCAGGCCGGGTCGCAGATCTCCTCAATAGGAGAGGGCTGCCGGTCTTCGGCACCGCGATCCTCGGCGTGGGCATCGCGTACAAGCCGAACGTCGGCGACGACCGTGAGTCGGCATCGATCGAAGTGTTGCGGGTGCTCGAGGAGCGGGGCGCCAAGATCTCAGTACTCGACCCTGTGGTTGCGGAAGCACGCATCGCCGACCACGGCTTCACGCCGGTGGCTCCCGACGCCGACCTGGCCGGGTTTGCCGTTGCGGTGATTCTCACCGATCACGCCGTCCTCGATCTCGAACGGATCGCCGACGCCGTGCCCGTTGTGCTCGATACCCGCGGGGCATACCGCAGGGCAGGAATCGCCCGGGACAACGTCGTTCCCCTGTGAGACCGACCGTCTTGGTCGTGTCGTCGGTCCATCCGCCCGACGACCCGAGGATCCGCTTCAAGCTCGTCGAGACGCTCCGCACGGACGCAGCCGTCACGCTGATGGTCCCTGCGCCGGGCCCTGCGGACGCCGGCGGGTTCACCGTTGAGCCGCTGCACGGAGGTCGGATCCGCCGCAGCCTGACCGCGTCGATGCGGATCGTTCGAGGGGGCTACGACGTCGCATCGGTGCACGACCCCGAGCTGCTGCCAGCAGCGATGGTTGCCGGCGTGCTGAGGCGCCGGGTCGTGTTCGACCTCCATGAGGATCTGCCCGGCCAGCTACGGACCAAGCCGTGGCTCCCTCGCCTGCTGCGTCGCCCGCTCGCGGCACTGGCGGGTGGCGTGCTTCGACTGGCGGAGCGTGTGATCGAGATCAGCCTCGCCGAGGAGAACTACGCCCCGCTGTTCCGGAGGCGACATCCTGTCTTTCCGAACTATCTGGGAGATGATCTCCCTCCGCTCGCCGGGGCGGGTGGCCGCGCGGGCATCGCCTACCTGGGCGACATCACCGAGGAGCGCGGGCTGCTCACTGCCGTCGACGCCGTGGGACGGTCCGGAGTCGGCGCCCCCCTGACCTTGATCGGCCGGTGCAGCCACCAGGTGCGGGTGCGGCTCGAAGCTGCTGCCCGGGCCGGAGGCGTCGACCTCACGTTCACCGGCTTCCTGCCTCCGGCCGAGGCGCTTGCAGAAGTGGCCCGCCATGCACTGGCCATCTCACCGCTCCACGACACCCCGAACTACCGGCACTCGTTGCCGACCAAGCTCCTCGAGTATCTGGCTCTGGGAGTACCCGTCGTTGCGAGTGATCTGCCCGGCAGCAGGGACGTGCTCGATGGTTCGCCGGCGGTCGTGTGGGTACCCGCCGGTGACGTCGAATCGCTGGCAACGGCCCTTGGCGCCGCATTCCACGATGCCGATCTCGCCGAGGCTGCTCTTGCCGCAGCAGGCGACGTGCGCGCTCGCTACCGGTGGCCGGCGGCGGCGGTTCGGGAGCTCTACCTGCGGGGAGCCTGAGGCCCAAGGCGGGCAAGCTCGACGAGGAAGCCGGCGCCCCACGCAACGTGCATGGTGGCGACAGCCGCCGGGAACAAGAAGGCAGCGAGATCGCGGCGGCGGACCACCTCAACGGCGGTGCCCGCCGCCAATGTCGCTGCATACGCGCCGGGGATCACGGCGCCGAGCTGCCACCAGCCGGCGGCGGCGAGCCCGGCCGATGCTGCCAGTCCGACCATCAAGGCGGGTGGTGCCAGCTGCCGCCACCGCAGCGCATCCGGATGGCGGCGCAACATCCGGCGCTTTCCCACTCCGTAGTCGAAGTATTGCCGCGCCAGGCCGCGCAGCGAGGTGCGTGGCGCATAGGTCACCTGCAGCTCGGGGTCGAACCACACCGTCTCGCCGGCGGCACGGAGCCGGTGGTTCAGCTCGTAGTCTTGGTTGCGGACCAGCGTCTCGTCGAACAGCCCGATGCGCTCGATCGCTTTCCTGCGGAACACGCCGAGGTACACGGTGTCGACTGGTCCCGGCTTCCCGCCGTAGCGGAAACGGGCATCACCAACGCCCACCGGCGAGCTCATCGCCATCGCGATGGCCCGACTGGCAATGGTCGTGCCGACAGCACGCTGCACCCCACCAACGTTCGCCGCCCCCGTTGCGGCGAGCTGAGCGACGGCGCGCATCACGTAGCCGGGTGGCAGCTCGGCATGAGCGTCGCAACGGACGATCACCTCACCCGATGCCGCGGCTATGCCGCGATTGAGTGCCGCAGGGGTGACCAGATCCGGGTTGTCGACCAGACGCACTCTCGCATCTGCTGCCATGATCTCGGTCACGACATCTCGAGTCCCGTCCGTGCTCATGCCGTCGGCGACCACAACTTCGAGGCGACCGTCGTAGCGCTGACGGAGGCAGCTGGCAATGGCCGCGCGGATCGCGCGTGCCTCGTTGCGCACTGGGATCACCATCGAGACCGGGGGAGGGGTGGTGGTCACGCTTCGAGTCGGCTCGCCGCCGCCGCAAGCCATCCCTTCGCCACGGAGCCGAACGGCTCTCGATGCGACTCGACGTCGAGGTACACCGAAGCGGTGGCGGTGCGGGCACGGTCGACGATGTCGGGCGGATAGCCGTAGAGGATCCGGTGATCCGCGAACTCATCTTCGTCGAGCACCTCGACCAGTCCGTTGCGGCGCCGGACGATGTCGAGGTCGAGGTCGATCATCGTCACCCTGTCGTCTTCCCATCGAGCGGGGGTTGCGATGTCGACGTACAGCTCGACCTTCGGCGAGCGGTCATTCCAGATGGCGGTCCACCACTTGTCACGTGTGATCAGCTTCACGTTGAGTGCACTGAACACCCGCGGCGCCTCGTCGCCACGGCGAGCGACGATCCCCGGCGGCGACCACAGCCATGTTCCATGCTCGTCCTCACCGAGCCGGTGCATGGCGAACTGCCAGTGCTTGCGGTCGGGCCACTTCCGGAAGTCGATGTGCACCAGGTCGCCCATCGCCTCACGCTACCTGAGGCTGCGGGAGAGGGCGGATGGCCGGCGGGAAGGTCAGTCCACCGTCCAGGTGCCCGCAGAGCGGATGAGGGCCTTGAGGTCGCCGGGTCCGCGCGCCGCCTGGGCGTCGAGCATCTGGTGCTGCAGCATGTCCCCGTAGACCGGCCTCGACACGGAGCGGAACACACCGATCGGCGTCGGTCCATGAGGACCGTGGGCGAGCCGGGTCAGCGCAAAGGCAACGGCAGGGGACGGTTGGGCCGGGTCGTGGACGTGGATGGCGTCCAGACCGACGTCTGCGACGTCGACGATCTTGGCTCCCGTGGCACCGACGATGACACCTTGCTGGTGATCCGGGCCGAAGAGGATGGGCTTTCCGGCCTCGAGATAGATGCGGTTCGCGTCACGCTCCTCGCGTCCCGTGAGTTGCACGAACGCCTTGTCGTTGAACACGTTGCAGTTCTGGTAGATCTCCACGAAGGCAGCACCGTCGTGGCGGTGCGCAGCCTCGAGGATCTCGGTGGTGTGGGCTCGGTCCATGTCGATGGTCCTGGCAACAAAGGTCGCCTCAGCGCCGAGTGCGAGGCTCAGCGGGTTGAACGGATGATCGATGGATCCCATTGGGCTGGTCTTCGTCCGCTTCCCCTCCTCGGAGGTCGGGGAGTACTGGCCCTTCGTGAGACCGTAGATCTGATTGTTGAACAGGAGGATCTTGATCTTGATGTTGCGCCGCAGCGCATGGATGAGATGGTTGCCCCCGATCGACAGCGCGTCGCCATCGCCGGTGACCACCCACACGGTGAGATCCGAGTTCGCCGTTGCCACTCCTGAGGCGATCGCCGGCGCACGGCCGTGGATGGAGTGCATGCCGTACGTGTTCATGTAGTACGGGAACCGTGCCGCACATCCGATGCCGGAGACGAACACGTGCTTCTCTCGCTCGACGCCGAGATCGGCGAGGAAGTTCTGCACGGTCGCCAGGATCGTGTAGTCGCCGCAACCAGGGCACCACCGGACCTCCTGGTCCGACTGGAAGTCACTACGGTCGAAGGTGATGGAGCTGGTCATGCCTGGTCCTCCCCATCGAGGATCTCGATGATCTTGCCGGAGATCTCAGCTGCCTTGAAGGGGAGGCCCTGGATCTTGTCGAGCGTGAAGGTGGGGACGAGGTACTCGGACCGCAGCACCCGGGCGAGCTGGCCACGGTTCAGCTCCGGGACGAGCACCTTGTCGTAGCGGGCGAGCACGTCGCCGAGGTCGGGGGGCAGGGGGCTGAGGTATCGCAGGTGCACGTGTGCCGCCTTGTAACCAGCCCTATTGGCGTTGTTGACGCCGGCCCGAATCGCCCCGAACGTGGAGCCCCAGCCGACGACGAGGAGGTCGGCATCTTCCGCCCCTACGACGACCGTTGGTGGCAGTTCGGCAGCGATGCGTGCCAACTTCTCCTCGCGCATCATCGTCATCCGCTCGTGGTTCTGCGGGTTGTACGACACGTTGCCGGTCAGGTCCTCGTGCTCCAATCCGCCTACGCGGTGCTCGAGGCCGGGAGTGCCGGGGATTGCCCACGGCCGAGCGAGCGTTGCCGGGTCGCGCAGATAGGGAAGGAATTCACCGTCGGCGTTCGGTCCGGTGGCGAAGGGGACGCTCGTGTCCGGCAGCGCATCGACATCGGGAAGCGCCCAGGGCTCCGAGCTGTTGGCGATGTACCCGTCGGACAGCAGCATCACCGGAGTCATGTAACGCACGGCGAGGCGGGCGGCCTCGAACGCCGTATCGAACGCATCGCTTGGTGAGCTGGCCGCCAGGACCGGAAGCGGCGCTTCGCCGTGACGGCCGTACAACGACATCAGCAGATCGGCCTGTTCCACCTTGGTCGGCATTCCGGTGGAGGGTCCGGCACGCTGAACGTTGACGACGACGAGAGGCAGTTCGGTTTGGAACGCCAAGCTGATGGTCTCACTCTTGAGCGCAACGCCGGGCCCGCTCGTCCCCGTGACACCGAGATGACCGGCGAACGAGGCGCCGAGTGCGACGCCGACTGCGGCTATCTCATCCTCCGCCTGGAAGGTGCGCACCCCGAAGTTCTTGTGGCGTGCCAGCTCTTCGAGGATGCTCGAGGCGGGCGTTATCGGGTATGACCCATAGAACAGCGGGAGCTTTGCGCTGAGCGCTGAGGCGATGAGGCCCCACGCCAGGGCCTGGTTGCCGGTGACGTTGGTATACGTGCCGGGGGGGAGCTTGGCGGGCTCGACCACGTAGGTGTGGTGGAACTCCTCCGTCGTGATCCCGAAGTTGTAGCCGGCGCGGAACGCGGCGACGTTGGCCGAGCCGACGGGGTCGTCGTCTCCGAACTTGCGATGAACCCAGTTGATGACGGGATCGATCGGACGATTGAACATCCACGACACCAAGCCGAGCGCGAAGAAGTTCTTCGACCGAAGGATGCTGCGGCCCTTGACGCCTGTGTCTTTCACGGCGAGCTTGGTCAGCTCCTCCATCGGGGCGTTCAGCACGTGGTACCCCTTGAGCGAGCCGTCGTCGAGCGGGTTGTCCTCGTAACCAGCCTTGGCGAGGTTGCGCTCGTCGAATGCGTCGGTGTTGACCAGGAGCAGGCCGCCCTTGCGGAGATCGCTGAGGTTCGCCTTCAGTGCTGCAGGGTTCATCGCAACCAGGACATCGGGCTCGTCGCCGGGGGTGAGTATGTCCCAGTTGGCGATGTGCACCTGAAAGGACGACACACCGGGGAGCGTTCCGGCTGGGGCGCGGATCTCGGCCGGGAAGTTCGGGAGCGTCGCGAGATCATTGCCGAACAGCGCCGACGTCGCCGTGAAGCGGGTACCGGCCAGCTGCATGCCGTCGCCGGAGTCGCCGGCAAAGCGGATCACGGCACGATCGAGGACCTCCCGGTCCTCCGGGATAGTGAGCGTCTCGTCAGGCACTGCGATCATCTCCTCGAGGTGTGCCACCACATCCGCGGGTCGTCCGACGTTGGTGTGGGGCGGCCCACGTTCGCAGTTTATGCCTGTCCGGTCCGCATTCAGACGTCAATCCGCACCGGCCCCACTCTTGCGCAACGATGGTCGGTGACTCATCGGCCATCGGGTCGAAACTGCGGCGGGGTACGGACGCCCGAGATGCCGGCCGCCTCGAGGGCGAGACCCGCTTCGAGCAAGCGGTGCTCGCCCCATGGGCGACCGATGAGCTGGGCACTTGGCGGTGGCGAGCCTTCGGTGTCGATCGGAAGGACGAGTGCCGGGAGCCCCATGTGGTTCACGAGGGCGGAGAAGCAGCTCAGCGGTCCGCGATACGAAACGGTCTCGCCGCCGACCTCGATGGTGTCGACGCCGATGACCTTGCGCAATGCGGCGACCGGAGGAGTGATCATGGCGTCGGCATCGGCCAGTGCAGCGATGGCGGCTTCTCGCATCCGGTACCGCCATGCCAGTCCTTCGAGGTAGGGATCGATCTCGGCCCGGACGGCCGACTCCACCCTCCGCCGCACTTCGGGGCCGTAGCCGTCGGGGTGCTCGACGTACCTCCGTCGGTGGACGGCGGCGACCTCGGGATACATCGCCTCGGAGACCATTCCCGGGAAATCGATCTCCGGGACGTCGAGATCGACGATCGTGACGCCCGCTCCGGCGAGTGCCGCGAGGAATGCCTCCCACCCGGCGGCGACGTCGGGGGTGAGTGCGCGATCGACCCAGGGATGGGGCACCACGAACCGGAGCTCGCCGACGGGCGGGGGCGTTCCCGGTGTGACGACCGGGCGGCGTGCCGACCAGGGATCTCCGGAATCGTGTCCGGCGATCGTCGCATACAGCAGCGCGGCGTCGCCGACGGTGCGGGCAAGAGGCCCAACGGTGTCGAGCGATGCCGCAAGCGGATAGACACCGGTGAGCGGCGCCCTGCCGTGGGTGACCTTCAGCCCGACGATCCCGCACAGTGCGGCGGGGACCCGGATGGATCCGCCGGTGTCCGTGCCCAGCGCCCCTGCCGCAAGCAATGCTGCCACGGCTGCCGCCGACCCCCCCGACGATCCGCCAGGGGACGTTGCCGGGTCCCACGGGTTGCGCACAGGCCCAAACCAGTGATTCTCGGACGAGAAGCCGAAGGCGAACTCGTGGAGGTTGGTGCGGCCGATCAGGACCGCTCCTGCACGCGTGAGGCGGGCGACAACGGGGGCAGTTGCGGCTGCCGGTGGGGCCGGGAAGCCGGCCCCGCATGTGGTCGGGATCCCCGCCTCGTCGATGATGTCCTTCACCGCGATCGGCACGCCGGCAAGGGGGCCGGGGCTGCGGCCGGCAGAGACCTCGGCGTCGATGCGTTCTGCTGCTGCGATGGCGGCGTCGCTGCGGAGCACCGTGAACGCATTCAGGTCCGGCTGAGCGGCGTTGGCGCGGTCGAGGTGGCCGGTCACGACTTCCACGGCGGTTCGATCGCCTGAGCGCACGGCTGCGGCGATCGCCGCAATGCCATCGGGCCCGCCGGCCTCCGTCATTCCCAGCTGACGGGCCGGTCGTTCGGGAAGACAGACACCCACAGCCGACCGGCGGGCAGCACCATCGGAGCGCCTGCCGCAGTGGTCAGTGTGAAGTACTCCTCGATGGTCTCTCGCTCCCACGTCCCCTCGACAACCGCTCCTCCGTAGAACAGGTAGGCGTCCCCTGAGCCGAGGGTATCGAGGGCCGGCACAGAGGAGCCCCCCTGCCCGGCGCCCGGCGAGGCGGTGTATTTGCGGGCGGTGAGCACGAGCAGCGTGTCGGCGGCGATCTGCTCGCTGTTCCCGTCCTGATCGATCCAGTTGTGCGGCGTCGTCGCGTTGAACCTCACGTACTGGCCGCCGTCCCACTCCCACCGCACGGCCGGCCAATCGCGAGACCACGAGACAACGACTTCTTCGGCGGATCCCGTGGTGGGTGAGGGCTCGCCGAAGGTGAACCACGGTCCGGGTGGTGGATCATCGGGGTAGCCGCGGCCATCGGCGGCCTCGCGCATCGCCACCGTGTCGCCGTACAGCGTCCGCTCGTACGCTCGGTTCCCTCGCGGGATGCGGAAGGTGTTCGGCCGCTGCTCGCCCAGGAGGTGGATGCCCCTGCTGTTGAGCAGAGAGCTCACCCACGGCTGCGCGCCCGAGATCTGGAACGTCGCATCGAAGGGCCGGAGCATGGTCGAATCGGTGGGCCTGCCCGACCGGATCGGGCCGATGTAGTCGGTGTCCGACGTGAGGAACAGGGCAATGAACCGAGTGATGCCCGCCTCGACGAGAACCTCGATCATCGCATCCGCCGATTGGATGCCCGATTGCGGGCGAGCGTCGGGATGGTTGTCGACCTTGACTCCCATGACCCGCCGGTCGGTTTCCGCCCCGAGTGGTGTCGGCATGCCGTTCAACAAGGACGGCGGACCGGTTGCGAGGGTGGTCGTCGTGGTGGTCGTCGTGGTCGAGGTCGTCGTCGCTTGCGTGACGGGGGGCAGCGTCGTGACTGCGCCGGAGGTCGTCGTTTCGCTCGCCTCGTCGCCACCGCACGCAGCAGCGACGAGCGCGAAGACAAGGAGCAAGATGAGGGATCGGATGGGTCTCACGAGACCGCAGAGTGTAGGGGCCCGCCGGAGAAGTGCAGCGTCTCCGAACGCACGGTTGCCCTTCGCGGCAGGCGGTAGGGTTTCCCGGTGGACGACATGGCGGACTACGTGGCAAGCGAGCTCGAAGCGCGGGCCGATCCGATCGCAGCCACAGCCATGGCGGCGTACATGAAGACGGACATGCCGTTCTACGGAGTCAAGACTCCGGACCGCCGCCCGATCTTGCGCGAGGTACTCCGCCGCTACCCCGTGGCGTCCAAGTCCGCATACCGCAAAGCCGTGCTCGTCTTGTGGAACCTGCCCCACCGGGAGGAGAAGTACCTCGCCATCGGCGTCGCCGGGGCATATACGGACTTCATCACCATGGATGCCGTGCCCCTCTACCGGAAGCTGGTGATCGAAGGCGGGTGGTGGGACTTCGTGGACGGCATCGCCGCCGATCTCGTCGGGCGAGTTGCGTTGCAGGAACGGGCGGACATGGCGCCCGTCTTGGATCGGTGGATCGACGACCCGAACCTGTGGATACGGCGCTCGGCCATCCTCGCCCAGCTCCGCCACAAGGACGCCACGGACCAGGCGAGGCTGTTCACGTATTGCCTGCAGCGGGCGCACGAGCGGGAGTTCTTCATACGCAAGGCGATCGGGTGGGCGTTGCGCCAGTATGCGAGGACCGAGCCGGAAGCTGTTCGGCGCTTCGTGCTCGCAAACCGAGAGGTGTGGTCTGGGCTCACCTATCGGGAAGCAACCAAACATCTCGACGTGCCCCCACAGTGAAAGAGGCCCTCCCACGGGATATCTACGATGCAGGCATGAAGACATCCCCCGCATCCGATGACCGTCGTGCCATGTGGGACGAGCGCTACGCAACGCAGGGCTTCGTTTTCGGCGTCGAGCCCAACCGCTTCGTAGAAGAGCACTTGGGCGGGCTCTCGCCGCGGCGTGTGCTGGACCTGGGCAGCGGCCAGGGCCGCAACGCCGTGTGGCTCGCCGCCCAAGGTCATCGCGTCACGGCCGTCGATTTGTCGCCCGTCGCCACCGAACAGGCGAAGCAGCTCGCCGTGCAGGCAGGCGTCACGGCCGAGTTCGTTTCGGCAGATCTCTCGACATGGGAGCCCGAGGTCGGCGGCTACGACGTCGTTGTGCTGTCGTACCTCCAGCTCGTACCGCACTTGCGGACGCTCGTGCACCGGAAGGCCGTGACGGCGCTGGCTCCCGAGGGCATGGTGTTTCTGATCGCCCATCATCTCGACAACCTCGAGCACGGCATCGGCGGCCCACAGTCGCCGGAGTTCCTGTTCACGGAAGACGAGCTTCGCAGCGACTTCGCAGGCCTGGTCGTCGATCAGTTGGAGCGCGTGATGCGCCCGGTGGATCGCGACGGGGCAACCGGCGATGCCATAGATCTCCTGCTGGTCGCACACCGGCTCTGACCCCGCAACGACGAGCGTCGGATCAGATGAGCCCGATGCGGTCGAGCGGCCAGTACCGCGCGACCACCTTCCAGGTGACAGCACCGAACGGCACAGGGCCGATCTCTCTACTGTCGCTCGCGGATGCGGTGCGCTGATCGCCGAGCACGAAGACCTGTGCCCCGAGCCGCCACGACCCGTTCGGTCGGGTGGGGCCGACTGCCCAGGGCTCTGGCAGCACAGCGCCGTTGATCTGCACCTGGCCATTCGCTACGGCGACGTCTTCGGCCGGCATTCCGACGACTCGTTTCACGAGCTCGAAAGACGGGCGATCGGGATGCGCGAAGATCACCACGTCGCCCCTGACGAGTCCAGAGCGTGCCGGCGTGGCAATGACGAAGTCGCCCGGCTCGAGTGCCGGCGACATCGACTCCTCGACGATCTCGTAGCGGCGTAGCCGCATCCGCCGCGCAGCCACGACGAGTGATGCAGCCAGCGCGATGACGGCAAGGTTGGGTCGGCGCACCCTCATCGGATATCTGTGGTCGACACTCCCAGAGTGTACGGGCCCCGCTCGTCGGTCAGCGCTCCGGCTCGGTGTAGGGTCGGGACTCACACATCGAATCAGGAGGTGACTATGGGTCTTTTCAAGCCAAGCCGCGTGGCCCATGCCCATTGCGACCTGTACTGCGGCGTCTACGACCCCGCCCAAGCGATGATCGAGGCGATGTCGGTGCTCAAGATCGCCGAGAAGTACCACGCATCCGAGGATGAGGTCTTCCGCGCCCGTGCCATCGCCATCAAGGAAGCTCGCGCAGAGGACGTGAAGCACCATCTCATGGTGTTGTGGGCAGACTTCTTCACTGCCGATCACCGCACACAGTTCTCGAACCTCGACGACCTCTTCTGGAGAGCGATCCATCAGGCCGGCGAAGCCAAGAAGTCGGTCGACCCTGCCGATGGACAGAAGCTGGTTGAGCTCATCGAAGAGATCGCAGGTATCTTCTGGCAGACCGACAAGGCGAAGGGTATGGGGGTCTACCCGCCCGCGTGACGCCGATTCTCGTTGCCTGACGAGGGCCACCTCTGCGGTGGCCCTCGTGCATGTTCCATCAGTTTCGATCGGACGTCGGTCGTGGCGGTGCGCCGAACCACTGGTACATCACTGCGCCCACCGCGATGCCGGTGACGGCGAACGCCACCGTTCCGAACGAGACGGTAGCGAGGGCCGTCCACCACCCGGTGCCGAGTGTGGTCCGCAGCACCCAAGCCGTCCCGAATGCCGCGACCGCTCCGGCCACGGCGAGGGGAACCCCGCGGCCGGCCGTCTCCACGACTCCGGGGAGGCTCCCACCGACGTCCGGTTTGCGATACCAGTACGCAGCGAGGGCCGCCGTGTAGGCGCCGAGCGCAGCTGTCGAAGCGAGGGCTACTCCCTCGAGCCCGAACCTGCCCTCGAGCCCAAAGAACAGAGGCACCGCCACGATGGTCGCTGCAGTGCCGATGATGACGGGCGTCCACATGTCGCGAGTCGCATAGAACGCCCGCGAGAGAATCTGCAGCGCCCCCCATATCGGCACCGCGAAGGCGTAGAAGAACAGGGCTCGCGCCGTGGCGGCGGTGTCCGCCGATGTGAATTGACTGCGCTGGAAGAGCGTTTGGATGACCGGCTGGCTGAGGGCGGCGAGCAGCGCCGTCGCTGCCATTGACAGAGCCACGACGTAGCTCAGTGCCTTGTCGACGGTACGACCCATCTGCCTGAGGTTGCCTTCGGCGAAGAGCCTGGCGAGGAACGGGTAGGCGGCTACGCCCGCCGCTTGTGCGATAGCCCCGACTGGGACCAGCATCGTTCGCCTGGCGTACTGAAGATGGGTCTGCGCCGCTTGGCCGACTCGGTTTCCGAAGATGCTCATGAAGGTCTCGTCGAGTACGACGATGGATTGGCCGATCATCAGCGGCAGAGCGATCTTCAGGTACTCGGCCAATGCCGGGTGGCCCCACTCCGTGCCACCGATCCACTGCATTCCCACGCGTCGGGCCCCCCACCATTGCAGACCGAAGTTGCCAACAAACGCTCCGACGAGGGCCCCCCAAATGAACCCATCTGGCCCCGGTGTCCCCGTGACGACGGCATCAGCAACGCCACCGGCGATGATCCCGAGGTTGTAGACGATCGGCGCCAGGGTGGGGATGACGAAGACGGCCTTGGCGTACTGCACGGCGCTGAACAGCGCCCCAACGACGAAGAACAGCTGCGCAGGCAGCACGATGCGCGTCAGCCGGATGGTGTTGACGGCCTGCTCGGCGGTGAAATCTGGGAAGAGCCAGTTGATCGCCGCCGGGGCGAGGAACCAGCCGGCGAGGACAAGAAGGGAGATGCCGAGCGCAATCGGGCGGATGATCGCGGTGAGGGCCCGCCAGCCTCCCTCCTCGTCGTCCTCGGCGAGGTAGCGGGCGAAGATCGGGATGAACGTGATCGAGAGAAAGCCCCCCGCCAGGAGGTAGTTGAGGAAGTCCGGAATGCGGAAGGCAGCGACGTACTGGTCGGTGACGCCGCTGGCGCCCAGCAGCGCCGCGAAGATGATCTCCCTCACCTGGCCGAGGATGCGGGACAGCAACACGCCCGCCGACACGACGAGCGCGGCCTTCCCCATGCGGCCCGAGATCAGACCCGTCCTGGTGGTCATCGGGGGAGACGGTAGTGGGCGGTCTCCATTGAGCCATGGCAGCCGCTGCCGACAGGGGTGACGGAACACATGGCCGCCGCGGTCCGATGGTCCGGCGGCTGCCCTGCATGGCCGCCAGGAGGCACGCCCCGCGGGCCTTTTCGAGTCGATTTCGGCCGCGGAAACACCGCAATGCGGAAGCGGTTCGGGTGTAACGTGCTGGTCGCTGCCGGCGTCTCGACGGAGCGGCGCGGCGGTTGGTTTACGGGGACACGCGGGAGGGCTGGGTGGCGAATCGCAGCGACAACGGGGGCACCCTCGGCACTTTCGTGGGTGTGTTCACGCCGTCCATACTCACGATCCTCGGAATCATCCTCTTCTTGCGACTCGGCTACGTCGTCGGCAACACCGGACTCCGCAACGCCCTCCTCATCATCCTCATCGCAACCGCCGTCAGCACACTCACGAGCATCTCGCTTGCTGCCATCTCGACGAACATGGAGGTACGCGGCGGTGGGGACTACTACCTCATCTCCCGCACGCTCGGGATCGAGTTCGGCGGTGCCATCGGCATCGTGCTGTTTCTCGCCCAGTCGGTCTCGATCGCCTTCTATGCGATCGGCTTCGGCGAGGCGGTGGCGGCCATGGCGAACCTGGACGGAAGCCGGTCCGTCCAGTACATCGCAGCGGCAGCAGTGCTCTGCCTGTTCGTCCTGGCCTGGCTTGGCGCCGATGCGGCGAGCAAGTTCCAGTTCGTCGTCATGGCATTCCTGATCGCCGCCCTCATCTCCTTCTACGTTGGTGCGGTGGGCAGCGTCGACGCCGGCACGCTGGCGGACAGCTGGTCGGCTCCCCGTGGCGCGCTCGGCTTCTGGGTCGTGTTCGCCGTCTTCTTCCCCGCAGTCACCGGCTTCACGCAGGGCGTGAGCATGTCGGGCGACTTGCGCGACCCCGGCAAGAGCCTTCCGATCGGTACGTTTGCCGCGGTCGGTTTGTCGACCGTCGTCTACGTGTCGGTCGCCATCCTCCTGGCCGGAACTGCGACGCTTGCCGTCCTCGCCCAAGACCCGTCCGCGATGGGTTCGGTCGCCTTCGTTCCCGTGCTGATCGACGCAGGGGTCGTAGCCGCGACGCTCTCGTCGGCGATGGCCTCATTCCTCGGCGCACCGCGGATCCTCCAGTCGCTCGCGGCCGATCGCATCTTTCCGGCCCTGTCGGTCTTCGCGAAGGGTCACGGCCCCGCCAACAACCCGCAGCGTGGCGTGCTGTTCTCGCTGCTGATCGCCCTGGCCACGATCGGGCTCGGCAGCCTCAACGTCGTCGCCCCCGTCGTTTCGATGTTCTTCCTCATCTCCTATGGGCTGCTCAACTACGCCACCTACTACGAGGCGCAGGCTGCGAGCCCTTCGTTCCGGCCCCGGTTCCGGTTCTTCCATCGACGCCTCAGCTTGTTGGGTGCCATCGCCTCATTCGGCGCGATGCTCGCGATCAACCCTGTTGCCGGGGTCGTCGCCCTCCTCGTGCTCTTCGGCATCTACACCTATCTGGGGCGGCGCACGCAGCCGGAACGCTGGGCCGACGCCAGCCACTCGCACTACTTCAAGCGAGCGAAGGACAGCATCAGGCTGATGGCGGGAGAGGCCGAGAGCGCCCGCAACTGGCGCCCGCAAGTCCTGGCGTTCTCGGCCGACCCTGCGCGCCGGGAGCGGCTCATGCGCCTGGCAGCCTGGATGGAAGGAGCGAGCGGCTTGTCGGCCGTCGTACAGATCATCCAGGGCGCCGGCGCTGTGAAGCGTCGTGAGCGTGAGGAGCAGCAACGGGCGCTGAAGGCGGAAGCCGAGGCCTTGGGAGTCGATGTCTCACTCGTCGTCCTCGCCCCAGATGCCCTCGAAGCCCTGCCCATCATCGTGCAGGCCTACGGTCTCGGCCCGCTGCGGGCCAACACGGTGCTGTTTGGGTGGCCGGAAGGGGCAGGGGCTGATCGGCGCGCCGACTACGTCGAGCTGCTGCGCGAAGTGACGCGCCTCGGTATGAACGTCGTTGCGGTGTCGAGCGACGCTGTGCGCTGGGATGCGATGGCGGAGACCCGGACGAAAGAGCGCCGCATCGACGTGTGGTGGAAGGACGATGACAGCAGCCGGCTGGCGTTGCTCATGGCCTACCTGTTCACGCGAACCGATGCATGGAGCCGGGCGAAGATCCGCTTGCTGGCGACGGCCAGCGCTGACGGAGACCAGGTCGGCCTCGAGGCCGAGTTGAATGAGATGCTGGACGAAGCCCGGATTCCGGCCGCCGTGCATCTGATCGCCCCCAACGTGGATGCGGCGGCTGCTGCGTGCGGGGATGCAACCCTGGTGATGGTGCCGGCGCGGCTGCGCCGCGACGAGATCCTCGATCCTCTGAACGAGGACTTGTACGCCCTGTTCGATCGGCTTCCCGTTGCGGCAGCGGTCGTGGCCGGATCGCCGGTGGATCTCGTCGCCGGCCCTGAATCCGGCGAGCACAGCCAGATTCCCGATGCGGAGGAGCGTGTCGAAGCCGCCGAGAGCCGTCTGAAGCGGCTGGAGACGCAATTCGCAAAGATCGATGGCGAGTTGGCCGACCTACGCGTCAAAGCCGAGCGGAACGGGTCCGAAGAGGACGAGGCGAAGCTCGATGCGGCCGAGGCTCGGCACACCACCCTCACGCGGCGTCTGCTCAAGGCGCGGGCGTTGACGGACAGAGCGCGTGCCGAGCTCGCCGAACTGCTGGAATCGAGCTCTCAGTCCTGATCGCCGACGCATCGGCGAGCTCAGACGAGGTCTCTCGTCGTCAGGATCCATGTGGTGAACCACGTGCCGATCACGAAGACGACCGCGGCTTTGAGGAGGGCTCCACCGGTCCCCGGAACGACGTTGCCGAGCGCAAAGCTGGGCACGAAGGGGAGTAGCTGGCTCGGGCTGAGCGCTACGAAGGCACTGAAGCCGATACGCCACGGGGACAGGCTCGCAAGGGCGCTGATGGCACCGGCGACTGCGCTCTCCCAAATGAAGACGAAGGCAAGCCCGGTGAGTGTCGCTCGTTCGGTCAGATACCCCAGTGGCACGAAGATCGAGGCGTAGACGCTCGTGGCGATCCAGGAGCCCACGAGGAGCGGCACGACGTAGCCCCAGTCCCCGTGGCGCAGGCCCATCGCAATCCCGAGCCCAATCGCACCGATTCCGGAAATGGCACACGCCGTCCCGATGGCGGCGGCGATCTTGGCGGCGGCGATCGAGGCCCGGGACAGGGGCCGCAGGACGATGAACGACAGCGTTTGGTCGCGGCGCTCGTCGCCGAGTGCCGACGCCGAGAGGATGAGCGCCACCACCGGCACCACCACGCTGAAGAAGAACCCAACCGTGACACCGGCGAATGTCTCGAGTCGGGACGCATTGGCGGCGCGGGCCGTGCTCAGGTAGACGATGAAGCCCGGCACCAGGGCCAGCCCGGCCAATCCGAGGAAGCGCCGCAGGCCGAGGACCTGCCCGACGGTCATCTGCGCGACGCGCATCACCGCGGTCATCGCCGGTGCACCAGGTAGCGGAACACGCTCTCGAGCGAGTCGTCCTCCGGACGAAACGCCCGGAGCCGGATGCCGAGCTCGGCGGCCACTGCAGGGACATGCCTGCCGAGCGCACGGAGATCGGTGGTCTCGATGTGCACTCCGCGTGCGTCGAACTCGACACCTCGCACGGCGTCAGACGTCACGAGGGCTGCGGCCAGTCGCCGCGGATCGTCCGCCTCGACGAGCACCCGGTACGGAATGTCGGCCATCGCGCTGCGGATCGCGGTGATGTCGCCTGCGGCCGCGAGCTTGCCGTCCACCATCGCGATGACGCGGTCGGTCATTCGCTCGACCTCCTGGAGCACGTGTGACGAGATGATCACGGTGCGCCCCTCGTCGCCGAGGCGGCGAAAGAGGGCGATGAGGCGCAGACGCTGCATCGGGTCGGTTCCGTTCAAGGGTTCGTCGAGCACGAGCACCTCAGGATCCGTAACGAGGGCGGCTGCGACCTTGGCGCGCTGGCGCATGCCCTTGCTGAAGCCACCGACCGCACGATCGGCTGCATCGTCGAGCTCGACGGCGGTGATCGCTCGCGCCGCAGCGGCCCCAGGATCGGCGACGCCGGAGAGCTCCGCCGCAAACCGCACGAGTTTGCGTGCGGTGAGGTGCGCGTAGACCGCGTTCTCTTCGGGGACCAGCGCCATCTTGCGGTAGATCTCGGGGTGGCGGCGTGGATGCTCCCCGAACACGGTGACCTGCCCCTCGCTGGGCAAGGCCAGACCTGTGAGCATGCGCAGAAGCGTCGTCTTGCCTGCACCGTTGGGCCCGAGCAACCCCGTCACCCCGGGCCCGAAGGAGCATGTGACGCCCGACACAGCGACCTTCTGCCCGAACCACTTCGACACCGCGAGAACGGCGACGGTTGCGTCTGCGACATCCGCGGGGTCGAGCCGGGCGGTGCTCCGTGGCCGTCACAACAGCGTCCTGTATCGACGCACGGCGGCAGCGAAGGCGAGCGCCGCAACTGCGATGATCACAACGAGTGACACCCAAGGGGCAAGATCGGCCCGGGTGGGCACCAGGCCGGCGGAGGACCGGTCGAAGATCCAGTCGCGCACGACTCCCGGGTGATCGGAGAGGGCAGCGATGGCTGCCCACCGGTTGCCGGCAGAGGTGAACCCATCCGCCACCGCCTGGAGGCCGAAGAAACCACCCAAGTACACGCCCGTCGCCGGAGCGATTCGTTTCGCATACACGGCCACGAGGAATGCCGGTGCGCCGTAGCCGACGAGGTACACGGAAGTGGCGAGGATGATCTGGAGGAGGTCTTCGGCGTTGGTGACGAGGTTGCTGAGGAACCCGCCCTGGCCGAGTGCGGCGAAACCGAGGTAGAGGATCAACTGCGGCACGAGCATGAAGAGGCCAACGCCGATACCGAGTGCCCCGGCGCGTGACCCCAGATAGTCATAGACGGTCATGGGGCGTGAGCTGTAGACGGCGAGCACCCCGTCGATCCGGTCTGGGATGAGCAGCTCGGGCCCGGAGAGCGCGCAGAACAGGAGAACCGTTGCGGCTGAGATGTCGAAGTAGGCGGCGTGGCTTGCGAAGGGTGTCTCCACGATGTCGCCAACCCCGATCTGGCTGGTGAGGAACACGAACCCAACGAACACGATGGCCGGCAGGAGGGCGATCCCGAACAGCAAGAAGGGCATCACCTTCTTGCGCGCCTTGCGGCGTAGGCCGAACATCCTGCGCAGCCCATCCTTGATGGTGGCGCGCACGGCACCGCCGCGACCGAGCCTTGGCCCCTCGTGCGGCTTGTAACCGAGGTCGTAGACGACGCCCTGGTCGGTCACTGCCCCTCCTCGGAGCGGATGAACACGTCCTCGAGCGTCTGCGCGCGAGTCCCCATCCTCCGCACGCCGGTGCCGGCAGCGGCGAGTGTGTCTCTGATGAGGTCGTAGGCGTCGTCCCGGTCGACGTGCACTGCGATCGTCCGGTTCGTGACCGATACGCTTGCGCCTGCCCGGGTCAGAGCCTCCGCAACGACCGTGGCATCGTCGAACATCTCGATCTCGACCGTGTCGCTGTCGAGCAGCGTCGTCAGCGGTCCCTCGCGCAACACGCTGCCCGCATCGAGCATGACCACCCAATCGCAGGTTCGCTCTATGTCGGTGAGGACGTGCGACGACGTGATGACGTTGATGCCGAAACCGCCGAGACGGGCGATGAGGTCGAGCATCTCGTCGCGACCTTCGGGGTCGAGGCCGGCCGTCGGCTCGTCGAGGAGCACCAGATCCGGATCATGGACGATCGCCTGGGCGAGCTTGGCTCGTTGCTTCATGCCCGTAGAGAATTCGCCGAGCTGGCGAAACCGCTCCTCGTGGAGGCCGACGAGGGTGAGCACGTCGGAAGCCCGCTGCCGGGCGGCCTTGCTCGGAATTCCCGCGAGCTCAGCGGCATAGATCATGAAGTCGGCAGCCGTCTGCGACTGGGGAAGGCAGTCGCCTTCGGGCATGTAGCCAATCCGCCCGCGTACCGAAACCGCATCGATGTGAGGGTTGCTACCGAGCACGAGGACGGAACCAAGTGTCGGGTCCAGTATGCCGAGCAGGATCTTGATCAAGGTCGTCTTTCCTGCACCGTTGGCTCCGACAAGCCCGACCCGCCCAGGGGGGATCTCGACCGATACGTGGTGCAGCGCCACGACATCTCCATAGGCGTGTCCCAGGGCATCGGCGACGACAACGGCTTCCATGCGGCGTCACACTACCTGTGCCGTAACTGAGCCTCGTGCCCCTACGAGTGGGCCTCGTCGCCGTCGTGCGAGCCGCCGCGCCCGGGCGCGCCACCCATCACTCGCCTGGCGCCCTTGCGCACGTCATGCATTCGGTTGCGGGCCCAGGTGAACTCGATGGCGAGGATCGCAAGACCGGCGAGGAGGACGGGAATGCCGGGACCTGGTGTGACGAGGAGAACAAGCCCGGCGAGGGTGATCGGAACGCCGATCACCAGCAGCACGACCCGGCGGATCCACCGCCACACGCTTGCTCCGACCGTCTCCTGACTGGGAGTGGGAGGTTGGGCCATCGTTCCCAGATTGTACGCAGTAGCAGACGGAAGGAGGAGCAGGATGCGCGGTAGGTTGTCTGGATGCATCCGATCGATCGCGGCGCGGGGCTCGTTCTTCGCTTCCTGCCGTCCGCCAAACGTGTGTTCTCGCAGGGCTGGGGGGATGCGGGCACCATGGAGCTGGTCGACATCACGGCAGCCGGCCCGCCGCCGGCGATCGACGTCGACTGGGGGCGAACCGACACCGGCGGCGCCTTCGCGCAGCGAGAAGGGCGTTTTGCCGCGCCAATCGCAGGGCTGCCCGAGGTGGCCCGGGAAGGGCACGTGCTGCACGTGGCGCCCCACGGCGACGCCGTGGGTACGTGTGTGCTCCTTCCGGCGTGGAACGACGAGGGCTATCGCACGCGGCTGCGCTTCGCGACACGGCTCGCCTCCCGGGGTCTCGCCTCGTATGTGCTCGAGGCGCCCTTCTATGGTCACCGCCGCTTGGCGCCGGGCGGCAGCCCGGTGAGGACCGTTGCCGACTTCGCTCTGCTCACCCGGTCGATCGTCGAGGAGGGGCGCGGACTCGTTGCCGGCCTTGCTCGAACGGGTGCACCAACGGGCGTCGCCGGCTACTCGATGGGTGGAAGCCTCGCCGCAACCGTCGGCGCCACGCTCGACCTCCCCATTGCCGTCGCCCCGCTTGCTGCGGCGTACGCTCCCTCTTCGGTCTTCTCGGAAGGGGTGCTCTCGAAGGGCGTCGCCTGGGATGCGCTCGAGCCTGGGGGACGCAGGCGGCTCGCAGAGGTGCTGCTCGGCCCCAGCTTGCTGCGGATCGACCCCACCCCCGCAACGCGCACCGCGGTCCTCGTCGGCGCAACGCACGATGGCTTCGTCACGCCGCCCGTGACACAGGCGATTCACGATCACTGGCCGGGCTCCGAGCTCCGGTGGGTGAGGGCGGGGCACGCCACGTTGTTGTGGTGGCACATCGACGACCTCGTTCAGGCGATCGTGGACTCCTTTGCCCGCGCGGCGGCATCGCACCGCTGAGGGGTCGCCCTCCCGCAACGGTGCCCGAAGCACCCGCTGCGGAGCAGCTCGGGCTATTCGGAGGCGCCGACCATCGCTTCGATGCGAGTCGGTGCCGCTTCTCGGAGCAGCGCGTCTCGTCTGGCATGGAGGAAGCGGGCAACGACGATCGCAACGAAGACGCCGACGACGCCGTACGCGAGAAGGAATCGGTCGCTGCGGAGCTGCGGGAGGAAGATCGCCGTCGACACCACCTCGAGGCCGGCCATGACGGCCAAGAAGTTGATCAAATGCCGCTCGTTGAGGCTGTTGACGAAGATGGTTCCTGCCGGCGCGCCCCAGATCACGGCCGGCACGGCGGCGATCCACAAGCCCCACAGGTCGAAACGGGATGCCGGCAGCGGATCGATCGGCACACCGCCGACGGCAGTCACCATGCCACCGACCACCGTCGTGTCCAGCTGGCCGTCGACGATGCCGAGGAGCACGAAGCCGACTGCGGACACGATCGCCATGATGATGACACTCGTGGGAACGCCCTTCCGAGGGTGCAGCCCGGCGATGATGACGATGAAGAAGAACGCAAACACGTCGGCGCCGGAACCGATGAGCGAGCTGATGACGCCCCCGATGAACCCGGTGATGGCGAGACCGCTCCACACGGGGACGTTCCACACGGGCAGGAACGAGACGCCACACTCGCCCTCGTCGAGCGCCAGGTACACGATGTAGGCCAGCGCTGCGAGCACGACGGTGAAGGTGACCTTGACGTACTCCTCGGGGATGCGGGATTCCCAAAACGCAGACACAGGATCTGCGAGCACGTAGAGGCCAATGACGAGGCCGACCACTGCGGAGCCGCCACCGACGACGATCGCCCGTTTCGACACCGACTTGCCCGACAGCAGGATGGCTATCGCCGCACTTCCCATTCCGACGGTCTGGATGCAGAGCGAGAAGGTCCTCGCGACGGCGGCCGGCGTCTCGAAGACCTTGGTGAAGACGGGAAACGCAACGGTTCCGCCGCCCTGTGGAGTGGCTCCGGCCACGAAGCTCCCGAAGATCATGGTCAATGCCGAGCGCCAGTTGGCGCCGACCGTCTCCCAATGGCCCGCGGCGGTGACGAACCCAGCCCACGCCAGCGTCGCCGCGATCGGCACGGCGAACAGCAGGGCGCGCCGTAGCGCGCCGATCGGCGGTCGAGTCGTCACGGGCCCCTTTCCCCCTTCAGGCTCGGCGGCCGACAGCGAGGAGTCTACGGCCGGGGTGGGCTCCGAGCGATGGGTCGGATCGCCCATTTCCCCGCCTGCCCATCACGGTGCGCCGCCTGCATGTCGCGCCGCAACACCGGCACCCGGTGCACTCCTAGTCTCCGCGCAATGGACGTGACCCTGGCAGTGCTCGCCGCCGCTGTGGCAACGGCCTTCGCGGTCGAGCTCGCCCGCAGCGCCGCGCGACGTCCCCGGCTCCATGCCCGCGTCTGGGCTGTGGCGATGGGGATGTACGCGGTCGCCACATGGGCGCTCGTCGCAGGCCTCACCGCAGGGTGGACGAGCGCAGGCTTCCGGGTCTTCTATCTCTTCGGCGCCATCGCCAACATCCCGTTCCTCGCCGCAGGTTCGGTGGCGCTCGTCGTCGGGGAGCGGGCGGGCAGGCGGTTTGCGCTCGCCGTCGCCGGCTTCGTCGTGCTCGGTGCCATTGCGGTGGTCGCCGCACCTCTCCGTTCCGCTGTGGCGGCAGTCGGGATACCTGAAGGGTCGGAGCTCTTCGCATTCGGGATCGAGGTCGGCTCCGCAACCGTGCCGGGCCCGCGCGTCTTCGCAGTGATTGCGGGGGCCGTTGGCACGGTCGTGTTGATCGGCTTTGCGCTGGTCAGCGCAGCGCGGGCGTGGCTGCCGAACCGGCGCTTGGCGGTCGGCAACCTGCTGATCGTTGGCGGCGCACTAGCCCCTGCATTGGGTGGCTCCCTCACGGCCCTCGGCGCAGGTGCGGGCCTGGCGTTGTCCCTCCTGGTGGGGGCCGTCCTTCTGTACGGCGGATACCGGATGGCAGGCGCTGCCCGGATCCGCAGCCGCGCAGCGTCCAAAACCTGAGCCGGGTCACGACGCAGGCACTCCGAGAACCTTCTGCTCCGCGTTGTTCGTGAGCACGACGCCGATGATGATGAGCGCTCCACCGACCGCAATCCCCGTCTGAAGCCGCTCGTCGAGCAGCACGATCCCGCTCACGAGCGCGATCAGCGGAACCACGTATCCGACGAGCGAAGCCTTGGTGGCCGACACCCGCGACAGCAGCCAGTAGAAGAGCAGGAACGGCGTGATGCTCCCCACCACGGTCAAGTACACGATGAGCGCCCATCCCCACGCCGACACCCCGATCGGCAGGCCCTCGATCGGCGCCATCGCACCGAGGATGAAGACCGTACCCATCGCAAACTGCATCCACGTCAGCTCAGTCGGCTCATAGGTGCCGGGTCGGCCCTTCGTGTAGACCCCGGCGAAGGACACCGACGTCACCGCCCCAAGCGACAACCCGGCCGCCAGGAGCGGGTTGCCGCCCTGGTCGAGCCCGCTGTCGCCGGAGAGGAGCAGGAAGGCAACCCCCGCGAATGCCACCAACAGCCCGAGGAGCTTGGCCGCGTGCATGGGCTCGTCCGGAAGCAGATAGTGGGCGATGATCGCCGTTCCCAGCGGAACGAGCGCCACGAGGAGGCCGACGAAACCCGCCGACGCGTACTGGTAGGCCAACGTGAACAGCACGAACGGCAACGCAAGTTGGAAGAGCGCAGCGACGCCGCCGGTCACCCACCGCTCCCGCCGCCTCGTGAGCCTGCCCCGGCCCCGGGCAGCCAGCAACACGTAGAGCAGGGTTGCTGCGAGCAGCGCTCGCATTGCCGCCATCTGGACGGGGGGTACGCCGGCGTTGAGTGCGGCACGAGTGGCGACCCCGGTGGTTCCCCATGCGCCGGCTGCGGCGAAGATGGCGAGCCAGACGCGGAGTTCCACTCCACCAGGCTAGGGGTGGCACGCATGCCACCCGACCGCTCGCAAGGTACGATCGACCGATGTCCAGGCAGCAGACTCCACCCCGGATCTTCTGCATTCCGGCCGCCGAGGCTCCGATCGTGGCGGTCTTGCGGCGGGGCCCTACCAAGTGGTTTCACGTCGGGAAGTGGGACACGAGCACCCCGGCGTACGAACCCGGTGCATGGTTTCACGGCACTCTCTACCCCCAGAAGTGCGACCTGTCGCCCGATGGTCGCTGGCTCGCCTATTCGGCGATGAAGCCGGGCGCCGACTGGGCGGGCGGTGAGGTCTACGAGGCGATCTCTCGTCTCCCGTGGCTGGACGCACTGGCGGCGTGGGAGGCAGGAACGACGTACACGAGAGGGATGCACTTCGACGGCGAGGCCGGCGTGTGTGCGATGGGCGAGCCGGACGTGGGAGACGCTCGTCCGGCGCTGCGCCGGCTTGGAATCAAGATCACCCGCCCGATCCAGTTCGCCGTCGAGCGACGGCGCGGCTGGTCCGAGTCCCCCGCCACGCCGCCACGTGCCGAAGGGGGGCCTTGGGACGAGCATCGCTCGGTCGAGATGCGCAAGGAGCGTTCCCGCGGCGGAACGGTCCTGCACGTCACCGGGGGCTACGCGGCCTTTCGTGTGTTGCCGAGCCACCACGATCCCGCGGCGTACTTCCTCTCGGTGGGGGAGGATCTCGGAGCGCTCGACGACGTGCAGTGGGCAGATTGGGACGACGCAGGTCGGTTGCTGGTTGCCACGACCTCGGGACGGCTCCAGATCCGCGAGGTCGTCGGGCTCGAGCATCGAGTCGTGTTCGAGCACGACCTGGCTTCGCTCGAGCCGCACCCGGAGGCACCGCCCGGGTGGGCGCTCGAGTGGTGACACGACGTCATGACGCAAGGCACGACTGAGGTGGTTACGTCACTTCGACGGGCGGCAGAACCCCACTAGTCACCGACCGGGAACCTCCATACGATCTCTGCTTCGGGTCGGGTCCACAAGGGGGAATCGTGACAAGTCAGTACCGTCGATCGTTGGCCTCGCGTTGAGCAACGTCTCGCTCTCGATCTACTTCTTCTTCCAGCTTGCGCTGATCTTGGCGACCGTTCGTGTCGTCGGTCTGCTCGCCAAACGCATCGGCCAGCCGCAGGTCGTCGGGGAGATGATTGCCGGCGTCCTGTTGGGGCCGTCGCTGCTCGGCCTTCTCGCTCCCGGGATGCAGGCCGACATCTTCCCGAAGGAGACGATGGGCACGCTCTTCGTCGTCGCCCAACTCGGACTGGTGCTCTACATGTTCCTCGTCGGGCTCGAGTTGGAGATCG
The DNA here is from genome assembly GCA_963792895.1 of uncultured Acidimicrobiia bacterium. Lineage (GTDB taxonomy): Bacteria > Actinomycetota > Acidimicrobiia > Spongiisociales > UBA5794 > UBA6912. The sequence goes on along the minus strand of CAWBYA010000008.1, from coordinate 472,725 downwards.
GGCTCATCCGGAACCGCGTTCGGTCCGCAGTTGCCGTGTCCGTTGCGGGCATCTCGGTGCCGTTCCTGTTGGGTGGCGTGCTGGCAGCAACACTCGGGCAACGTTTCGGCCTGTTCGCCTCAACGGTCTCAACAGCAGAATCGATGCTGTTCATGGGAGCGGCCATGTCGATCACTGCCTTCCCCATGCTGGCTCGGATCATCCATGAGCGCGGCCTCGCAGGCTCTTCGCTCGGGACACTGGCGCTTGCGGCGGGCGCCATCGATGATGCGTCTGCGTGGGCGATCCTGGCAGTCGTTCTCGCCAGCCTCAATGTGGACCCATCGACGGCGGTGGTCGCCATAGGTGGAGGCGGCGTCTTTGCGTCGATCATGCTGCTGTTCGGGCGACGCCTGCTGGCGCCGCTTGGTCGACGCATCGAGCGAGAAGGTGCGATGTCCTCGTCGACCCTCGCTGCCGTCGTGGCGTTCGTGATGGTGTGTGCGTGGTTCACCGACCTGATCGGCATCTATGCAGTGTTTGGGGCGTTTCTCGCCGGCGTTGCGATGCCGCGGGGACGGTTCGCCGCGGAGCTGCGAGCCAAGCTCGAGCCGACGGCCGCCAGTGTCCTCCTTCCACTGTTCTTCGTGTACTCCGGCCTCAACACCCGCATCGGGCTCCTCAATGAGTGGTCGCTCTGGCTCGTCGCCGGCGCCGTGGTTGCGGCGGCGGTCCTGGGGAAGGGGCTGGCTTGCGCCGCTGCGGCGCGCCTGACGGGCGAGTCGGGAGCCGATGCTCTCGCCATCGGCTCGCTCATGAACGCACGCGGGTTGATGGAGCTCATCATCCTGAACATCGGGCTCGATGCGGGGCTGATCACACCCACGCTCTTCACGATCATGGTCGTGATGGCGATCGTCACAACGCTCATGGCGTCCCCGCTCTTCGTCCTCTCGCAATATCACCGATGGTGGGTCCACGACGACGACTCCCCGGTTCCGACGGCACACCTCGCCCACGAGCCTGCTGGTGAGCCCTCCGAGTTGTCACCGACGGCGGGAGCGCCAGCGCCGTGAGACGTAGGCCCACCACGGTTCGACCCCCTGCGGCGATCGAGCGGGAGCGGGAACGGTGACCGTCCTGGCTGCCGGCGGGTCGTGGCGCGGCGGCTCAGGCGCGGTTGCCGGCTCTGGCGGCGTTGTCTGCTCGGGTCGGGCACGGAGCTCGGCAAGGCGTTCGCGGAAGAACGACGCTTCTGTTTCGGCCCGCGCCGCCCGTTCCCTTGCTTCAGCGAGTTGCTGACCGGCTTCGTGGAGGTTGCCGAGTTGGAGCAGCATCTTGTTCCATGCGTCGATCGGGACGATCATCGTGCCCTCCGGCGGGGGCTCCACAGTGGGCGGCGCTTGCGCGTCGTCGGCTGCGGTTTCCGGCGCTGGGTCCGGCACCCCCTCGCTCGGCTGGGACGCACGGCCCTCTGCTGAAGGCGGGGGAGTCGGATCGAGCAGCACACTCTCGGGTGCGGCCGATGTCATCGCCTGCTCGATGGGAGCGATCGCGCGATCGACTTCGGCTGCGTGCCCGACAACCGTGTCGAAGCGCAGCATGCGCCGCATGCCGTGTGCCGTCTCGTCGACGTGGCTGTCCACGTAGCCGCGGCGGGCCCACTTTCGCAGGGTGTTCACCGGGATCCCGGTTGCGGCGTGTGCCTCCTGCAACGTTACCCACTCGGCGACTGTGGGTGCCGCCATGGCTGATCCCCGCTGCCGCGGGGAGGCACGGAGCGCTTCTGTCTCCCACGTGAAGGCGGGGTCGGTCTTGCTCATGGTGCCATCATACGAATCGCACGCCGGCCGCTTCCTAGGATGGGGGACGCATGCCCTCCACCGACACTCCCGGCCGTCTCCCCTCTGAGGCGGAAGTGCGCGACCTGGTCTCCAGGATCGTCGACGCAGTTCTCGACGAGGAGACCGGACCGGACGTGCCAGATGCATCTCCGGTCGCATCCAAGGTCGCGTCCGACCCCGCTCCTCGCCCGACGAAGCCGGATGGACCAACGGGGATCTCGATCGCCATAGGTGCCGACCACGGCGGCTACCCCATGAAGGAGCGACTCGCCTTCAAGCTGAAGGAGGCCGGCTACACAGTGGTCGACTGTGGCACCGACTCGCACGACGCCGTCGACTATCCGGACTTCGCCCACGCCGTCGCGCGCAAGGTGGCCGGCGACGAGTGCGCCTACGGCATCATCGTCGACGGGGCCGGGATCGGCTCTGCCATGGTGGCCAACAAGGTGCCGGGTATCAGGGCAGCCCTGTGCTACGACTTGTCGACCGCCCGCAACAGCCGAGAGCACAACCACGCGAACGTGCTCACTCTGGGCGCAGGCCTGGTCGGCGACGGGCTAGCGTGGCAGATCGTCCAGGAGTGGCTGTCGGTGCCGTGGGGCGAAGGCCGGCACGCACGAAGGGTCGACAAGATCACAGCCATCGAGCGCGAGTACACGAAGTAGCCCGACAGGACCCGCAGCATGGACCGTCAGCATCTCATCGAAGCCGTGACCCGAGAGGTGCTTGCCGCGCTCGCCGCCGGCTACGACCTCTGCAGCACTCCCGAGCAGGTGCGCAACGTCGTCGCCAACGGCGCCGATCGGGTCAGCTTCCACGGCGAGGCGGCGGACGTCCCCCTCGACCTCGCCAAGTACATCGATCACACCTTGCTCAAGGCCGAGGCGACCGCAGCGCAGATCGATACCTTGTGCGACGAGGCCATGGAGTACCACTTCGCCAGCGTGTGCATCAACCCCACCTGGGTGAAGCGGGCGGCGCAGCGGCTGCGGGGGAGCTCGGTCCCGGTGTGCACCGTCATCGGGTTCCCGCTCGGCGCATCCACTCCCGAGATCAAAGCGATGGAGACGCGGCGAGCGTTGCGTGACGGCGCCCGCGAGGCAGACATGGTCATCAACATCGGCGCCCTGAAGTCAGGCGACTACGACCTCGTGCTCCGCGACATCGAGAAGGTGGTGGACTCCGCACACGAAGCCGGGGCCATCTGCAAGGTCATCATCGAGGCGGGCTTGCTGACCGACGAGGAGAAGGTGATTGCCAGCTCCCTGGCCAAGCGAGCAAAGGCCGACTTCGTCAAGACCTCGACAGGCTTCCTGGCGGGCGGCGCCACCGTGTACGACGTCGCCCTCATGCGTGAGACCGTCGGCCCTGACATGGGCGTGAAAGCGTCCGGCGGGGTGCACACCGCAGAAGAGGCTGAAGACATGATCGCCGCAGGCGCGACCCGAATCGGCGCGTCTGCCGGCGTCCAGATAGTGAGCGGGGAAGGAGCCACGAGTGACGAGAGGTATTGAGCTGAGGTCGTTCGCCTTCCTCGACAGCCTCCAACCGCAGTACGCCGCTTTCCTGGGCACGGTCGCCCAGGGATTCCTTCCCCTTGCGGGTGACGCCTCGTTGTGGGTGGAGGTGGCGCCGGGCATCGAGATCAACCGGCTCACCGATATCGCGCTCAAGGCGACGAGGGTGAAGCCCGGTCTGCAGATCATCGAGCGCTACTACGGCGTGCTCGAGGTGCACTCGCCGGATCAAGCAGAGACGCGGGCGGCAGGCGCCGCGATCCTGGCCGAGATCGAGCATGAAGAGTCCGAGCGGATCAAGCCTCGCATCTTGTCGTCGCAGATCATCCGCAGGCTCGACGACCATCACGCCCAGCTCATCAACCGTACGCGACACGGTCAGATGATCATCCCGGGGCAGACGCTGTATGTGCTCGAATGCGAACCGGCTGCGTACGCCTCGCTCGCCGCCAACGAAGCGGAGAAGGCTGCCGAGATCAACGTGCTCGAGGTACGGAGCTATGGCTCGATGGGTCGTGTCTACCTCGGCGGCGAGGAGCGGGACATCGACGTCGGCTGGCGTGCCGCCGTCGCGGCGCTGGAGGGGCTCGACGGGCGGGAAGCGACGAAGTGAGACAGATGATCACGAACGAACGTGAAGGAGAGGGAAGTGGCTGAAGCACTGGGGATGATCGAGGCGCGGAGCTTTCCTGCGATGGTCGAGGCGGCCGACGCAATGGTGAAGGCGGCGAAAGTGGAGTTGGTGAGCATGGAGAAGACGGGTGGCGGCTACGTGACCGCCGTGGTGCGTGGCGACGTCGCGGCCGTCAAAGCGGCAGTCGAAGCAGGCATCCGCGGCGCAGAGAAGGTCGGCGAGATCATCGCAACCCATGTCATCGCCCGCCCCCATGTCAACATCGACATGGTGCTGCCGCTCGGTCGCCAGGAGGAGGCCCAGCAAGAGCTCGGCTAGCAGGGCCCGGCCCTGCGAGAGGAGGCCGCATGCATCTCGGACGAGTCGCTGGGACGCTGGTCGCCAGCCGCAAGGAGCCCCTCATGGAGGGTCTCAAGTTCCTCGTGCTGCGCCAGATCGATGTCGACAACCAGGAGACCGGAAGCTACGTCGTTGCCGCCGATGCGGTTGGCGCAGGCGTTGGAGAGGTCGTGCTGTACGCATCGGGCAGCTCGGCGCGGCAAACAGAGATGACCCGCGACCGCCCTTGCGATGCGGTGGTGATGGCGATCGTCGACATGTGGGACGTCGGCGGCGAGACGAAGTACCACAAGGGTGACGAGGCGGCGGGCCGATGACCCGCATCCTCGACGAGGGCGAGATCCACGCCATCATCGATCGGGTGAAAGGCCGCCTGGCGGCGACTGAGTTCGCCGATCGCTCCGGGCCGGCGCTGCGGGCGGCCACCGAGCTCGACACATCGGACGTCCAGCTCGGCGATGGCATCTACCCAACGATCGACCGTGCGGTCACTGCCGCTCGCGCCGCCTTCCTGGCGTACCGGGAGATGGGGCTGGAGCGGAGAAAGAAGATCGTCGATGCGATGCGGTCGGCCATGCTGCGCGATGGCGAGCGGCTTGCCTATCTGGCGCGGGAGGAGACGGGACTCGGCAGGGCCGAGGACAAAGTGCTGAAAAACCAACTCGTCACGACTCGAACCCCAGGGCCTGAAGATCTCGAGCCGCAGGTGGTCACCGGCGACGACGGGATGATGGTCACCGAATACGCGCCGTACGGCGTGATCGGTTCCATCACTCCGACCACGAACCCGACGTCGACCATCATCAACAACTCGATCGCCATGATCTCGGCCGGCAATGCCGTGACGTTCAACGTCCATCCGAACGCACGCCGGGTATCGGTCGAGAACATCCAGGTCCTCAACCGTGCGATCGTTGCGGCGGGTGGCCCTGCCGACCTCATCACGGCGATTCCGAAACCGACGCTCGAGTCCGCCAAGGAACTGATGAACCACCCCGACGCCCGCGTCTTGCTGGTGACGGGCGGGCCCGGGGTGGTGAAGGAGGCGTTGCGCACTTCCAAGAAGGCGATCACCGCTGGACCGGGCAACCCGCCTGCTGTCGTCGATCAAACGGCCGATGTCGATGCAGCGGGTCGCCACATCGTGCGGGGGGCTTCGTTCGACAACAATGTCATCTGCACCGACGAGAAGACCACGATCGTCGTCGACACGGTTGCCGACCGCCTCGTCCACGCGATGGTCGCTGCCGGTGCTCACCGGCTGAAGGAGCACGAGCTCAAGCGGCTCGAGCGGGTGATCTTCAAAGAGCTGGGCCCGCCCGGGAAGCCGGGCATGATCAACCCCGAGTGGATCGGCAAGGACGCGGGGAGGATCCTCGCCGAGATCGGCGTGAGCGCGGACGGCGACGTCAGATTGCTCGTCGCCGAGGTTCCGAGAGACCACAGCCTGGTATGGACGGAGCAGATGATGCCCGTCATGCCCGTCGTCCGAGTCAAAGACGTCGACGATGCCATCGACCTGGCCGTGCGGTCCGAGCATGGTTTCCGGCACACGGCCTCGATCCACTCGACCAACGTGGCCACCATCACGCGAATGGCGCGAGCCATGAACTGCAGCATCTTCGTGGCCAACGGATCCAACTTCTCCGGGCTCGGGTTCGGTGGCGAGGGCTTCGCGTCGTTCTCGATCGCCAGCCCTACCGGCGAAGGCCTGACGCGCCCTCGCACGTTCAGCAGGGTTCGCCGGGTGACGGTCGTCGGGGCACTGCGCATTGTCTGACGATGCTGCGCCCGCCCGCGACCCTGCGATCGCCCTCATCGAGTTCGGCTCGATCGCGGGCGGCATCGTTGCCGGCGACGCGATGGTGAAATCGTCGCCGATCGGATCGATCTATGCCGGCACCGTTCATCCGGGCAAGTATCTCGTCCTCGTCAGCGGGGATACCGCAAGCGTTGAGGAAGCGCTGCTGGTGGGGCGCGAGGTCGGCGGCGACCTCATTCTCGACACGGTGTTCCTCGCCGACGTCCATCCGGCGGTGACGCGCGTGGGTCGTATCCGGCGGAGAGGCGGCGCTGCCCGATGGCGACGCGCTCGGAATCGTCGAGACGTCAACCGTTGCCTCGGTTCTCGATGCTGCAGACGCGGGGGTGAAAGCGGCGAACGTCGAACTGGTCGGGGTGCGGCTCGCAGACGGGCTCGGCGGGAAGGGCTACTGCCTCTTCACCGGTGTGGTCGCCGAGGTGGAGGCGGCTGTCGAGGCTGCAGCCCAGCGGGCAGCACCTTCGGGCAGGCTGCTGCACCAGAGAGTCATACCCCAATTGCACGGGTCGATGCGAGACAATCTCCGGGCCGACCTGCGCTTCATGAGTCGCGTTGTGATGCACCGCACCGAACGGGGGTCGTGATGCAGCTCGGGCGCGTCGTTGGGACGCTTGTCGCCACCGAGAAGGCGGCAGGTCTCGAAGGGGTGCCGTTCCTCATCGTCCAACCGCTCGACAAACACCAGCGGCCGGAGGGCCGGCCCATCGTCGCCGCGGACGCTGTAGCGATGGCGGGTCCGGGTGAGCTCATCTACTTCGTCTCTTCGCGGGAGGCTGCAGAGGCGTTGGCGGTGCGGTTCGTGCCCGTCGACCATGCGATCGTCGGTATCGTCGACGATGTGCATCTGGGGTCGTCGTGAAGGTTGGGCGCGTCGTCGGAACGGTCGTCTCGACGATCAACAACGAGATCTTCGACCACCAGCGCCTGCTCGTCTGCGACGTTCTGGACGCTGACGGTGAGATCGAGGGCTACACGATTGCCGTCGATGTCGTCGACGCCGGCGCAGGCGAGACGGTGCTGATCCTGGACGAGGGGAACTCGGCCCGTCAGATCCTCGGCCGCAGCTGGGGGGCGATACGCGCCGTGGTGGTCGGCGTGGTGGACGACTGGTCGTCGCGGACCGGTTGAGCCGCTCAACCGGTCCGTGTGCAGTTTGTGCGGCTCAACCGGTCCGTATGCAGTTTCCTGGGGAAACTGCGGCTGGGTTTGTCTGTGATTCCCTCGGAAACTGCATGCCGGGGTGCACGTTGTGCGAGCGCTGGTCGAGTCGCGGACCGGCGAGGCCGGCGTCGTTGCGCGCTCAGCGTGCCCCGGTCTGCCAGATGCGACCGGTGGAGGGTCATCGATGAGCTTGCGACGAGGAGCGATTGCCTGCGTCATCGCCGTCACGCTCGTGGCGTGCGGGGGAGAGGACGCCGGGGTGTGCCCTGCGGTCGCCGACGACGCCGTGGCTCTCGTCCAGGAGGTGATCGACCAGGTGGATGCGATGTCACTCGAGCAGCTCGCTGCCTTGTCGGGGTCCGATCTCTTGGCAGACTTCGAGACGCAGGCACAAGAGCTCGACACGAGAGCGAACGACGCAGAGTGCTCGGAGGAGGAGCTCTCGACTCTGCTCGAGGAGCGGTCGGGAAGCCTCACCGCCACGACTGAGTTCGGCCAGATCTTCGTCGAGCTCATCGCATCGGGATCGTTCTTCCAGCAGCAGCAGTGATGCGATGAGCATTCGGCGGACGTCCCTCCTGCTCGCCGCTGTCTCGCTTGCACTGGTAGTGGGCGCGTGCACCTCCGACCAGCCGCTACCGGAGCCCGTTGAGGTCGAGACGTGCAATGGTCTCGAAGACGTCGGTGTCCAACTCGTGGCGGTGTGGGTCGAGGTGGTAGATCAGATCCCATTCGACGATCTCGTTGCCGATCCGCCGCCCCCCGAGATCGCTGAACTGGCGCGTATCGGGCGCGAGCTCGATGCGCGCGCCGCTCGCCTTGCCTGCAATGCGGAGGAGCTCAACACTGCCGTTCGCGAACGGGTGCTCGCCGACGGTGACATCGACCCGGCGACGGCGGTCGGGGCCCTCCTTCTCGAATTGGTGACGGAAGGCATCGTCGGGAGGCTCCCGACACCCCCTGCGCAGCCGACTACGACGACGGTCTCGCCGTGAGATGTGAGGCAGCAGCCGCGTCGAGACACCACAGGACGTCCTCCGCCCCGGCAGCCACCCGCTGGGCGGGAAACGGCTCGGCATCTTCGAGGATTCGCTTGATGGTTGCCGCCTTGGCGGACCCGGTGACGATGAAGATGATGCGGCGGGCTGCGCACAACACCGGCAATGTCGCCGTGAGGCGCCACGCACCTTTGTCTGCGACCCAGTTCGCCACGTAGCTCCTGTGTGCCTCGTCGAGGGCGTCGGTTCCGGGGAACAGCGATGCAGTGTGGCCGTCATCGCCCATCCCCAGCAGCACGAGACCGGGACGGCCGCCGTCTCCGTCCGCAGCGAACTGCTCGTCGAGCCGCGATGCATAGGCCGCCGCAGCCGCCGTGGGGTCGCCGAGGCTGAAATCGGGGGCGATCAGCTGCCGTGCGGCGTCACCGAGCGTTCTCCGCACCATGCCTGTGTTGGAATCGGGGTGGTCGTCGGCAACCCATCGCTCGTCGCCGAGCCACAGGGTGACGCCGTCCCAGTCGATCGTGCGTGCGGCGAGGCGCTCGTAGGTGGCCGCCGGAGTGGAACCACCTGCCAGGGCGACCGTCGTCGGCGAATGTGTCGCAACGAAGTCGTCCACGTGTTCGGCGACGGCATCAGCCACCTCGTCCGCCGTTTCGTACACCGTGATCATGCCGGCACGATACCCCCTCGAGTCGTCGAGATCCGCTGGCTACGCCGCATGCGCCGAACGCCGGTCTGCAACGAGCAATAATCCGGCTGTGCCGCGTCGCCTGAAGCTGACATCCGAGCTTGGAGGGTCTGTGACGGCGCGGCTCGTCATGCCGGCGGGCGGGGGACGCGTAGGTGTCGTGCTGGCCCACGGTGCAGGTGCAGGTCAAGATCACCCATGGATGATGACGATGCGCGATGCGCTGGCAGCCGGAGGGCTACCGACGCTCACGTTCAACTATCCGTACATCGAGGCAGGCAGGAAGGCGCCAGATCGCATCGGCCGGTTGCTCGCCACGCACCACGCTGCCGTCGATCGGATGCGGACCTATGTGGACGCCGTAGTGCTCGGGGGCAAGTCGATGGGGGGACGCGTTGCCTCACATCTCGTCGGCGACGAGGGTGTCGCCGTGGCCGGTCTCGTCTACTACGGATACCCCCTCGTGCCACTCGGAACGGGCACGCCACGCGCAACCGAGCACCTTGCGCGTATTGGTGCCGCGCAGCTCTTCTTCGCGGGCAGCAGGGACCGGCTCTCACCGCCGGACCTGATGGGGCCGATCGTTGCGGGGCTCCCCAATGGCCGGCTCGTCGTTGTCGATGACGGCGATCACTCCCTCAACGTCCCGCAACGCTCGGGGCGCACCCAGGGTGACGTTCTGGCGGCGGCCGCCTCCGAGACCGTCGCGTGGGCTCGAGGACTGCCGCTCTGAGGCGGAGGGAAGGGCCTACCGCGGAGCTCAGGGGGGAGGGGGGACGTAGCGACCGGCGACAACCCGACCCTTGGTCAGGTCGAGCTCCCACACCGATGCCTTCTTCCAGGCGAGCGGTGGTGGGAGTTCGACGCCCTCAGCGGCGAGCTGACCGACGATGCCCGAGATGATGTCACCGTGGGAACACAGAACCGCCGCCACGCTGCGGAGCGAGTGCATGAACTGGATCGCGTGCTCGGGGGCACCACCCTCGACGAGCGACGGCTCGTGGCCGAGGGAGAGGTCGAGCGCCGCCGCCAGCGGCCCGACCGATTCTTCGCAACGAATGAAGTAGGAGGTCTCGATGCGGCCTATCGGCATGCGCAACATCCGCCGAGTGACGGCGGCGACTTGGCGGCGGCCGCGTTGCGACAGCGGCCGCTCGTGATCGGCCTCGCTCGCGCCGTTCCTGTTGCCGGCGTTGGCGTGGCGCAGCAGATAGACCGTTGCCGCAGTCGGCTCCGCAAGGAGACGTTCGGCACGCTCCAGCACGTTGGTGTCGCGCGTGTAGGAAGCCAGCTTCCTCGCCTGCTCCGCCCTCAGCCATATCACTTCGTCGACTTCGTTGTTCCGGGAGAAGCTGCCGCCCTCCGCCTCGATGAGCCAGTAGCGCACGACCTTCGGCCCCCGCTTGATCGGGTAACCGATCGAGCCGATGGCGGGCCCAAGGCGGCCGATGAGGCCGGTCTCCTCTTCGACTTCGCGCAGGGCCGCCACCGGATACGACTCGCCGTCGTCGAGTGTGCCCTTTGGCAGCGACCAGTCGTCGTAGCGCGGACGGTGAACCAGGAGGTACTCGGTGCCACCCTTCGCTCGCCTGTAGACCACGGCCCCGGCAGCGCGAACGACGTCGTCGGCTCTGCGGCCGGTCATCAGCGGAGCGCCTCACCACTCCGCTGTCGCAACAGCGCGAACTCCTGCAACCGGTCGTGCGAGTGGAGACCCATCGTGCGGTCCACCGGAGCCCACCGGTCGTCCTCGAGCGTCCAGGCGAGCTCATCGTCGGTGAGCAACACGTCGAGCATCTCCTCGATCCTGCCACGCAATCTCGCATCGACCACAGGTGTGATGACTTCGACCCTGCCGTCGAGGTTGCGCGTCATCATGTCGGCGGAACCCGTGTAGTAGACGGCACCGCGGTCGGGGTGGCCGAAGCGGTACAAGCGAGAGTGCTCGAGGAAGCGTCCGACGATCGATCGCACCCGGATGGTCGGTGACAGGTCCGGGACGCCTGCACGCAGTGAGCAGATCCCCCGGACGATGAGGTCGATCCTGCAGCCGCGCTGCGAGGCGTCGTAGAGCTCTCCAATGATCTCGGGGTCGACGAGATGGTTGATCTTGAAGAGGATCCTGCCCTCGGCGCCCTTTGCGCCCTCTTCCCGAATACGTTCGGTGATGCGGCGTCGGAGCGTCGCCGGGGCGACGAGGATCTTCCGCATCGAGTGGGCGGCGCCGTACCCAGTGAGGATGTTGAACAGTTCGGAGAGGTCCCGGCCGATGTCGGAATCGGCCGTGAAGATCCCGAAGTCCTCGTACAGACGCGCCGTCTTGGGGTTGTAGTTGCCCGTGCCGAGGTGTGCGTACCTGCGCAGCCCGTCCTTCTCCCTGCGCACCACGAGAAGGATCTTGGCATGCGTCTTGAGCCCGACCACGCCGTACACGACGTGGACGCCGGCATTCTCCAGCATCTTCGCCCACGTGATGTTGGCCGCCTCGTCGAATCGGGCCTTGAGCTCGACGAGGACGACCACCTGCTTGCCCGCTTCTGCCGCGGTGATGAGCGACTGGACGATCGCGGCCTCGCCGCCGATAGCCGGATCTTCCGGCGCCCATGTGCGGTACAGCGTCTGCTTGATGGCGAGCACGTTCGGATCGTGTGCCGCCTGGGCGAGGAACGCGCCGGTTGAGGTCCCAAACGACTCATACGGGTGATGAACGAAGATGTCGCCGCTGCGAATCTCGTCGAAGAAATCGACAGTGGCGTCGGGCGGCGCAGTGAGGCGGGGGCCGGTCGTGGGCACCCACGTCGGTTCCTTGAGGTCGGGTCGATCGAGGGCGAACAGCTCGAACAGGGCACCGAGATCGAGCGGCGCCGTGCGGTGGTAGGCATGCTCCGGTCCGAGGTCGAGCTCGCGCAGCAGGAGGTCGACGGCTCGCGTCGGGGCCTCGGGAGCCACCTCGAGACGGACGGAGCCTGCTGAGCGTTGGCGAAACCTGAGGACCGTCTCCATTGCCTCCAAGAGGTCGTCGGCCTCTTGCTCCTCGACCGCAAGGTCGGCGCTCCGGGTCACACGGAACGCAAATGAGGCCACCACGGGGTGGCCCGGGAAGAGCCGATCGAGGTTGTCGGCGATCACCTGCTCGACCGGCACGAAGCGCGCCCCGGGCAGGGCGATGAAGCGCGGCAAGAGCGGGGGTACCTTGACCCTTGCGAACTGGACCTCGTCGTTCTCGGGATCGCGAACGACGACGGCGAGATTGAGCGAGAGGTTCGAGATGTAGGGGAACGGGTGGGCGGGGTCTACCGCGAGCGGAGTGAGGATGGGAAAGATCTGGTGGTCGAAGCGCTCGTGGAGCATGGTGATCTCGGTGGGATCGAGATCATGATGATCGATGACGTGGATCTCCGCCTTGGCGAGTAGCGACACCAACTCGTCCACGAAGAGGCTGTCGATTCGCTGAAACAACGCCGAGGTGTTGATACGGATGGCGTCGAGCTGCTCTCGCGGTGTCATGCCATCGGCGGTCGTGCTCGTGAGTCCACTCGCAACCTGGCTCATCAGGCCGGCAACTCTCACCTGGAAGAACTCGTCGAGGTTCTGGCTGACGATCGCAACGAACCTGAGGCGATCGAGGACGGGCATGTTGGGGTCCTCGGCAATGGCCAGCACGCGCCGCTGGAAATCGAGCAACGAGAGCTCGCGATTGATGTAGTGCTCCGGCAGAGTCATATACGGGTCACCATAGGGCCGCATGGTAACGACGAGCTGGGTGGCGTGGGCCCCGGGGTAGCCTCTCCGCATGTCTCGTCGTGTCACGCCGTTGCTCCTGCTGGTCGCCATCGCAGCCGGGGCCTGCGGTGACTCCGGCCCGGATGCGCCGGAGGTGGGTGCACTTGTCAGGGTGTGTGCGGCCGATTTCTGCGTCGCCTATCCGGAAAGCTGGGAGGTCGTGGAGCGGGCCGACGAGTTCGTGTCGCTTCGCCACCCCGCCGCACCGGAAGCGGTGATCGCGACGGCGGGCCAGGTCAACATGGAGGGCATCGTCGTGGCAGACGGTGAGGAGTGGCCGCAGACGACCGATGCTGTCGTGCGGAGCTTCTGGGCCATCATCGATGACGGTCGGGCCGAGCTCGCCACGGTCGACCCGCTGCGTGACGGGTCTGTGATCTCGTTTGGGAGCTTCGCCGGCGGCCGGCTGTGGTGGCGGCTCACCCCACTCGAGGGCCGGAACGCGATCGGCGTCGAGGTGCGGGCGCCGAACTCGACGTGGTCGACACACGCCGACGCCATCCTCGAATCGCTGACCCTCGTCCCCTGAGAAGACCGGGGGAAACGGCCGAGGCCGTAGACTGGCGGGGATGGTCGATCACGCAACGGATGCCATTCGAGTCGTCGGCGGCGCCCCGCTCGACGGCGAGGTCTCGGTCCTCGGCGCAAAGAACGCAGTGCTCAAGCACATGGTGGCGACGCTTCTCGCTCCGGGGCGCCACACGCTCACGAACGTGCCGGGTATCGCCGATGTGGAGATCATGGGCGAGGTCCTTGTCCACGTCGGTGCTGAGTGCATCCGATCGGGGCATCGCCTCGTCATCGACGTGCCCGAGCAGCCGCTGCCGGAGGCCCCCCTCGATCTGGTGCGCAAGATGCGAGCTTCGATCCTCATCCTCGGTGCGCTGCTGGCGCGTTGCGGCGAGGCCAGGGTGGCGCTGCCCGGGGGGGACGACTTCGGTTCGCGCCCAATCGACATGCACCTGGAAGGTCTCCGCGCGATGGGCGGCGAGTTCGAGCTCCGCCACGGGGTTCTCGAAGCCCGCGCCCCGTCAGGACTCCACGGCACGGAGGTGTTCTTGGAGTTCCCGTCGGTCGGAGCGACCGAGAACCTCCTGCTCGCGGCGGCCATGGCGTCCGGCCGGACGGTGATCGGGAACGCAGCTCGCGAGCCCGAGCTCGCTGATCTCGCAGAGCTTCTCAACAAGATGGGGGCCAAAGTCTCGGGTGCCGGTACATCCACCATCGAGGTGGTCGGTGTCTCGCATCTCGAGCCGACGGACCACCGTGTGGTGCCCGACCGGCTCGAAGCGGGCACCTACGCGCTGGCGGGTGCCATCACTCGCGGTCGAGTGAAGGTGCGCGACTGTGTCCCCGACCATCTCCGCATGGAGCTGCGCAAGCTCGAGGAGGCCGGATGCGAGGTCGAGACGGGTTTCGACTCGATCACGGTGCGTGGGCCGGTACGGCCGCAGGCGGTGGACTTCGCAACCCTGCCGTACCCAGGGTTTCACACCGACATGCATCCGCAAATGGTCGCCTTCCTGTCCCGAGCCGACGGCACGTCGCTCATCACCGAGAACGTCTATGACGCCCGGTTCCGCTACATCGGCGAGCTGAATCGTATGGGTGCCGACATCCACACCGACGGGTCGCACGTGGTGATTCGAGGAGTCGAGCGGCTCTCGGGCTGTGAGGTCGACGGCTGCGACATTCGCGCGGGTGCTGCGTTGGCGCTGGCGGGGCTTGCCGCCGACGGTGAGACCCTCGTCACCAATGCCGATCACATCGACCGGGGCTACGACGGCTTCGTGGAGAAGCTCGCCGCGATGGGCGCCGACATCTCACGGGTGTGACACGGCACAGCTGACCGGCGGCTTGCGGCCACGCGGGAAGCTGGCAGGCTGAGGGCGTGTTTCATCATGCCGTGCCACGCGCCTTCGCCGCGATCGCAGCGCTTCTCGCTGCGCTGACCCTCTCGTGGCCTGCACCGGTCGCTGCGCAAACGGCCGACGTCGTGAGGATCGAGCTCGTGCCTGCCCCCGGGACCGAGTTCGGGATCGACGGCCGCACCTACGGCGGAACGCTCTCCCTCACCTGGCATCGCAACGGCCTCGCCCTCGTCGAGGAGGTCACCCTCGACTCGTACCTCGCCGGCATCCGCGAGGTGCCGCTGTCGTGGCCGATGGAGACGCTGAAGGCGCAGGCCGTCGCCGCCCGTACCTATCTGGCCTGGACTTTGGACAGGGGGCGCAGCACCGACGGCGAAACATATGGGTTCGACATATGCGCAACGACCCAATGCCAGGTCTACGCCGGCACGGGGGTGGTCAGGGAAGCGGACGGGCCGCGTTGGCTGGAGGCGATCGCAGCAACCCAGAACGAGATACTGCTCTACGGGGGGGCACCAGCCCAGACCCTCTACTCATCGAGCGCCGGGAGCCGGACTCGTGCCGTGCAAGACATCTGGGCCGGCGAGGGCAAGCCATATCTCGTCGCAGTCGACTCTCCCGAAGCGGGCGTGACTCCGTACGAATCGTGGGAGATCACGGTCGATGTCGAGGCGATGCGCCGCATATTCGCCCGCGGTGGCATCTTCATCGGTTCCGACGTTCGGAGCGTGATCCTCGACCGCCCACCGGAGGGTGCAGGGCCCTCGGCCGTTGTCGTCGAGAGCGACACCGGCAGAGTGGCGATCCCCGCCACCACGGTCAGGGCGCGCTTCAACCAGTATGGGCCGCTGTTGTACCCCGGTGCGCTTCCGGCGGTGCGTCCGACGGGAGGGCGCTGGCCTCAGGCTTTCCTGTCGTACACCTTCGATGTCGCGTTCGAGCCGGCGCCCGATGCTCGTCCCCGCGGCCCCCTGCCGAGCGCCGACTTGCCCGGTCGTGGCAGCGTCACGTTCCGCGGCGAAGGGTGGGGCCACGGCGTGGGAATGAGCCAGTGGGGTGCGGAGGCGATGGGAGAGCGGGGTTCTCGCTATGACGAGATCCTCGCTCACTACTACAGCGGTCTCGTACCTCAGGACGGCGGTGGCGTCGTCCCCGAGACCGTGCGGGTGGGCCTGCGTTGGGGTGCCGCGGTCGTCACCGCATCGGCGACGGGCCTCTTCGAGTTGCGCGTGAACGGTCTCCCGTCGGGTGTGTATGGCCGCGGGGAGTGGTCGTTTGCGCTCCGCCGGGGCGGCGTCAGCCTCATCCCGCCGGAGAGCGTGCGCAACGACCTCGCGTGGGTGCGGGAGCGCCCGTGGCCCCGGTGAAGGTGAGATTTCTCCTACACTCGTAGTGGGAATAGGCTGACGCTCCCGGCGTTTCGTGAGGCGTGAACTCCATGACCGACAAACCTGTCCAGAGCTCGATCATCGAGGTTGCCTCGCCGACCGACCACGACCGCCCGTCCGGCATCGACGACAGCGCCATCGATCTGCCGATGCTCGAGGAGACGCTGGAGTACATCCGTCCGGCACTGCAGGCCGACGGCGGCGACCTGATTCTCCTCGGTACGGAGGGCGGCAAGGTCACGCTCCAACTCGTCGGTGCCTGCGGCGGCTGCCCCATGTCGACCATGACCCTCACCGCTGGGATCGAGCGCATCTTGCGTGACCGCGTCCCCGGCGTCGAAGAAGTCGTCGCTCTGTAGTCGCAGGCTGACGTTTCGCCTCCCGGCTCGTTCTACCCTCTGGCGGCATGGCCCGTGTCAATGATCCCGACGTGCTCATCGCAGGTGCTCGCGACGGCGACCGGAGGTCGCTGGCTCGGCTGATCACGCTCGTCGAGGACGGTGGCGCAGCCGGCGATCAGGTGCTCGCCGAACTGTTCCCGAATACCGGCAAGGCGTGGACTACCGGGCTGACGGGAGCACCGGGGGCGGGGAAGTCCACGCTCACAGATGGTTTGATCACCCAAGCGCGAGCCATGGGCGCTGCCGTTGCGGTGCTCGCAGTCGATCCATCCAGCCCGTTCTCGGGAGGGGCGATCCTGGGCGATCGGGTACGCATGCAAGACCACGTCGACGACGGCGAGGTCTACATCCGGTCGATGGCGAGCCGCGGCCACCTCGGCGGCATCTCCGAGGCGACGCCGCGAGCGCTGGCCGTGCTCGATGCCATCGGGTTCCCGGAGATCCTCGTAGAGACGGTTGGGGTCGGTCAGGCCGAGGTCGAAATCGCAGGGAAGGCCGACACGACGCTCGTCGTGCTCAACCCGCGGTGGGGCGATTCGGTCCAGGCGGCGAAGGCCGGCCTGCTCGAGATCGGCGACGTCTTCGTGGTCAACAAAGCGGACCGCCCCGGCGTCGACGACACGATCCGGGATCTGCGACAGATGCTCGAGCTCGGCGGTGATCGCTCGTGGGTGCCGCCGATCGTCCGCTCAGTCGCCAGTACGGGCGAGGGTGTCCCCGCCGTGTGGCAAGCCGTCCAAGACCATCGCAGGCACCTCGTCGAGACGGCTGGTTTGGAGGCCGTCCGCCGCGCCCGGCTCGCAGACGAGATTCGGGAAGCGGTCGGCTATGCGGTCCGGCGCCGCATGCGCGAGCGTCTCGACGACAAACAATGGAACGAGCTCATCGACGAGGTGTGGGCCCGCATGCTCGACCCGTGGGCCGCTGCGCGCAGGATCACCGCCCTCGTCTCCGGGTAACGTGCGGCCACCGTATCCAACACACGCAACGGGAGGGACCCCGTGGATCTCGTCGAGTACGCCGTCGAAGGCGCCGTCGCCCGCATCACGCTGAACCGGCCGCCGGTCAACGCCCTCAACGGGGAGCTGATCTCCGACATCGATGAGGCGATCGGCATGGCTGCAGACGACGCGGTTCGTGCGGTTGTCATCACAGGGAACAAGCACTTCGCTGCGGGCGCCGACATCAAGCGCTTCGTCGACTCGTTCGAGGGCGAGGGGAGCGAGCCGCAGGCATCCGGGCTCGCCGCCGTCGTCCGCAGGCTGGAGCAGCTCGAGAAGCCTACGATCGCCGCCATTCCCGGCTATGCGCTCGGCGGCGGGCTCGAGCTCGCGATGGGGGCGGACTTCCGATACCTGGCAGACGACGCCAAGGTCGGCCAACCCGAGATCATGCTCGGCATCATCCCGGGAGCCGGCGGGACGCAGCGGCTGCAGCGTCTCATCGGCTACCAGGCCGCCAAACACCTCAACATGAGCGGCCGCCACGTGCCGGCAGACGAGGCGCTCGCCCTCGGCATCGCCGACAAGGTGGTGCCGGCGGGCCATCTCGTCGAGACGGCAATGGCGGATGCTGCTGAATGGGCGACGGGGCCAACCAAAGGCTACGCCGCCGTCAAGCGAGCGATGGGAGAGGGATTCGGACAACCCATCGACGCCGCCATGGAAGTCGAGCGCACTGCGTTCAACTGGGTCTTTGGCACCAACGACGCCAAGACCGGCATCCTCGCCTTCGTCAACAAAGAGAAGCCTGACTTCTCCGGAACCTGATCGCAACTTCCGTCAGAAGCGGGCGGCCAGTCGCTTGAGGTTGCGCCGCCAGATCAGTTTGAGGACCGGGGCTGCGAAGAACGCGGTCATCCCTCCACCGAGGTACCACGGGAACGTCAGCGTCTCGGCCCACACGAAACGGGTTGCGTCCCCGGCCGACTCGAGTGTGAACGCCCCGCTGCCCTTCACGAGGCCGCGGTGGCGGATCGCCATGCGGTGGGGCGGCTCCCACTCGATGAACTCCATCACGTCGGTGGTCTTGAGTGGCCCGACCTTCGTGAGCACCTCCATCTTGGTCCCCGCACCTGATCGCTGGTCGGTGAGGAAGGTGATCGATTCGGCGTCCGCCATCCATTCGACATGGCTGGCGATGTCTGCAACGTCGTCCCACACCTGTTGGATAGGAGCAGAGATGCGTTGCTCGATGTGAATGCTGGTGGCCATGACCTTCAGGCTAGGCCCGGCCGAGCCCGAGCGTGATCACGCGTTGCCCTCGCCGTCCCGATCCCGCAGGAACCTCTCGATCTCGGCAGCGAGTTGCTCGCCGGACACGACGCCCTGCTGGTCGACGAGCGCCTCGAGCTGCTCGACCATCGCCGTGACCTCGGGTCTCGCTGCCGCGACCGAGGCAAGCTGCTCGTTCTGCTCAGCGGCGGCGTCGGGCAAGTCGCCGAGCGGCAGGTGAATGCCGAGATGCAACGACACCCGGTCGAGCAGGGCAATCGCAGCAGCGTGGTACGCCGCACCGATGTAGTGCGGCACGCGGGCCCAATAGCCCATCGTGGGGATGCCGGTGGAGGCGACGGCGTGCTCGACGACGCTCACTGCAGAACCGGGTACGCGCAACAGTCCCTCGGGGTGCTCGTCGCTCGGGTCCAGGAGCAGGCGATCGGAGGCGGTCACGATGGTCGTGATCGGGCGTGTGTGGGGGGTCGCCCACGGGATCCCACCGAGCGAGATGTGCTCGACGATGCCGAGCCGGGACGCCAGCTCGGCGACGTCTCGACCCAGGCGCTGCCAATGCCAGTTCGGCTCCGTGCCGGTGAGGACCACGAGATCCCGCCCGTCGTGGCGCCCAAGGGTCAGAGTCATCTCGGGCCACCCGACGGCGTTCATGACACCTTCGAGGAAGTCGACCGTCGGCCGCGTTGCCCGGTAGTCATAGAGCGCGTCTGCATCGAACCGGGCGATCACGTCGCCGCCGTCCGCGATCACCTCGACCGCCCGTGTGCCCGCCTCGCCGGCGTTCACCCAGCCGTCGAAGGCCACTACGAGCACCGGCTCGTTGAGAGCGCCTGGGTCCTCGAGCTCGTACATGGCCATGAGCAAAGAGTAGGCCCGCCCACCGCGGCGAGCCGAGTCGGCGATCGCCGATCCGGGGACGCCGTGAGGGCCTACACGAGCACGTGGACGTGTCAGGTGGCGTTCGAAGACCACGTCATCGCCATCTGGGTGGTCGCCCGAGCACGACACGAATCCGCCGATCGAGCGCAAGGGCCGGTTGACGGTGTCGATCCTCGATGGTGGCGGGAGCTGCGCAGGAGTGACCTGACCCCGGTCACACAATGTTCGTGGTGCTGCGAAACTGCACCCGATGTACCTCGACCATGCCGCCACGACTGCCGTCCGTCCCGAAGTCCGGGAGGCGATGGCACCCTACCTCGACGAATGGTACGGCAACCCTTCTGGCGTGCACGCTGTCTCCCGTCGCGCAAAGAACGCAATGGAGGCGGCTCGTGAGCGGGCTGCCGAGCTGATCGGGGCCGGGCACCCGCTCGAGATCGTCTTCACCGGTGGCGGCACGGAGGCCGACAACCTCGCCGTCGCCGGCACCGCCCTCGCCGGAGGGCGCAAGGGAGGCGTCGTCACCTCGGCAAGCGAGCACGAGGCCGTGCTCGAGACGGCCCGCTTCCTCGAGAGGCTTGGCTGCCCGCTGACGATCTTGCCCGTCGACGGCGCCGGCAGGCTCGATCCGGCGGCCGTGTCCGCAGCTGTGGGGCCGGGCACTGCGGTGGTGTCGGTGATGACCGCCAACAACGAGACCGGCGTGCTCCAGCCCGTCCCCGAGATCGCTGCGGTGGTCAGGCAGGCTGCGCCCCGTGCCGCCGTCCACACCGATGCCGTGCAGGCGTTCATCGCACAAGAGGTGACCGTCGCCGCAACGCGGAGCCGACCTCATCTCGCTGGCGGCGCACAAGCTGGGAGGGCCCAAGGGCGTCGGCCTGCTGTGGGTCCGAGATGGGATCACGCTCGAGCCTGTTCTGCACGGCGGTGGTCAGGAGCTGGGCAGGCGGTCGGGCACGCACAACGTCGCGGGCATCGTCGGCATGGTGGTTGCCATGGAAGCGGCGGTTGACGAACGCGCTCGCGTTCCGCCGGAGGGTGGGCGCTGCCCGGGACGGTTTCGAGGAACGTCTGCGCAGGCACGTTCCCAACGTCGTTGTCAACGCTCCGGCCGATGCGCGGCTGCCCCAGCATTCGCACGTCCGTATCCCGGGCGTCCCGGCAGAGACGCTCTTGATCCGGCTCGACCAAGAAGGCATTGCCGCTGCCGCCGGATCGGCCTGCCACAGCGGAGCGATCGAGATGTCGCATGTGCTCGCTGCCATGGGGATGAATCGAGCGTCCGCCGCAGAATGTGTGCGGTTCAGCTTCGGGTGGCCCACACGGGCTGAAGACGGGCCGGCCGCCGCCGACGTGGTCGGCAAGATCGCGGAGGCTTTGCGATGAGGGCGCTCGTTGCGATGTCGGGTGGCGTCGACAGCTCGGTGGCGGCGGCGCTGATGCTGGAACAAGGTCACGAGGTCGTGGGGGTGACGCTCAAACAGTGGGTCGGTCCGGCCGGGGAGATGCCCGTTGCCGGTTGCTGCACGGTCGGCGACGCCGAGGATGCTCGGCGCGTGGCCGCCCAGCTCGACGTGCCCTACTACGTGCTCGACTACGTCGATGAGTTCCGGGTCGGGGTGGTGGAACGGTTTGGGGAGGCCTACATGGCAGGGCGCACGCCCAATCCCTGCGTCGAGTGCAACCGGACCGTTCGGTTCCATGCGCTCTTGGAGCGGACCGCTGCGCTCGGGTGCGACGTGCTCGTGACCGGTCATCACGCCAGGGTTCGGACGGATTCGGCGGGGCATCACCTCCTCAAGGCCAGAGATGCCGGCAAGGACCAGTCGTACGTCCTGCACATGCTCGGCCAAGCGGATCTGGCTCAGATCCGTTTGCCCGTCGGCGAGCTGACGAAAGCCGAGGTGCGGCAGATGGCGGGCAAGATGGGGCTGCGAACGGCGGCCAAACCCGACAGCCAGGACTTGTGCTTCGTCGGTGCGGGCAACTATCGCGACTTCCTCCGCCGGGAATTCCCGGACGCCACTCGGCCAGGACCGATCGTCGACACGAATGGTGCCGAGGTCGGCAGTCACCAGGGGGCCGTGGACTTCACCATCGGGCAACGCAAGGGCCTCGGTGTGGCTGCGGGACGCCCGCGCTACGTGGTCGACATCCAGCCGGCGACGGCGACCGTCGTGATCGGCACCAAGGCGGACCTCGAGGTGGCGGGCTGCGTGCTGGCCGACGTGTCGTTCGTTGCAGGCGCTCCTCCCATCGATCGTGAATTGACCGTGAAGGTGCGGTACCGCAGCACGCCTGTCGCAGCACGGTTGGAGGATGATGGAGTCGAGTGGCGGGTCACGTTCGCCTCGGCTCAGCTCGGCGTCGCGCCCGGCCAGGCGGCCGTGCTCTACAACGGCGACGAGGTCATCGGAGGCGGCACGATCATGCGCACGGTCCGCCCGGCCTCGTATCCGGCATACTGAAGTCGTGGACCGCCAGCGAGATCACCAGCCGCCGTCGCACGAGCTCGGTGCAGACGCCAAGCGGGTTGCCGATCGCCTCCAGGAACTGAGCGTCGACGAAGCCGAGCGCGTCCTGCAGCGTGCCATCGAGCTCCAGACTCGAGGCCCGGGTCGTGATCCAGGTGGCACGCTCGACACCGTGATGCTCGAGCAGATCGCCGACGAGCTCGACATCGACCGGAGCCATCTGCAGCAAGCACTTCTCGAGGAGCTGTTTCGGGTGCAAACCGAGGCGCCCAATCTGCTCGACCGGGTGATCGTCGACGACGCGATGACGGTTCACGGCGCCGCTCCCGGCGACATGCACCAGGTCCGCGGCATAGTCGATGCATGGATGGTGAATGAGGAGGGGATGCGCAAACGCGCCGAGAACGAGTCGCACACCACGTGGGAGCGGGACCGCGGCTTCGGTGCTTTTGCCCGCAAGGTCCTCAAGATGTCACGCGGGTCGCAGGCGCTGCGCACCGCGGCAGGGGTCACCACGTCGGTCCGCCCGGCGACCGACGATCGGCAGGTCGTGGTGATCGAGGCCGACACGCGCAACCTGCGTCGCCTCGCCCTCGGCTTGCTTGCCGGGGCCGGAGCCATCGGGGTTGCGGTAGCCGGGTCGTCAGGCGCCATCGACGCAGGCGGCTTTGGTCTCGACAACGTTGCCGCGGGGGCAGCGACCACACTCGTGCTCGGCGGCGGCGCCCTCATCGGGGTGAAGATGTGGGCGCACCGGATACGCGACGGGCTCACTCGGGCGATCGACGCCATCCGCAGCCCCCATCTCGTCGAGAGCGGCACGTCGCTGCCATCGGCGCTGCGCCGTTTCGTCGACCAGTTTCGAAAGGTCGGGGCCGACGTGCGCGACGAGTGGGAGGGTGACCGCAAGGGCCCGCGCTGAGAGGTTCCCCATGGTCACGCCGACTCGGGCCGTTCGTCGCTGACCTCCCCGAACGAGGCTGGAGTAGGTTCGCGCAAGCACCACACCCAGGAGAGCTTGTCATGCGCCGTCTCGGATGGGGTTCGATTGCGTTGGGGCTCGGCGTTGCCGCCGCTTCCATCCTCGGCCCCCTCGTCACCAACACCATCCACTACCACGTTGTCGCCGACGTGTTGAACCAGGTGAAGGGCGGCGATGCGGCCGCACTGCTGCTGGTTGCGCCGGTTGCCATCGCTGCGGGCGTCCTCGCGCTGCGCGGTCACGCTGCGGCACCAGTGCTTGCGCTGGCGCCTGCCGGTTTCGCCGTCTACACGTACACGCAGCTCGCTCTCGGTGGAGAGTTCGCCGTCGTGCCGGGCAACAGCGAGCGCTTCTTCCCCCTGTTTCTCGCCCTGTTCGTGATTGGGGGCGCCGTGTTCGTTGAGGCGTGGCGATCAGCAGGCGTCCTGCATCTCCCGCACCCGAGCCGCCGCTTCTCTCGAGCGCTTGTCGGCGTCCTGTTCGCCATAGCCGCATTTCTCACGCTCGGTCTCCACCTCCCCGGTCTCGCCGATGTCCTCGGGGGGGCACCGTACGCGGTCGAGTACACGCAGAGCCCGACCGTCTTCTGGATCGTGAAGCTGATGGACCTCGGCATCGTCGTTCCGGTGGCCATCGCCACGGCGGTGGGCATTCTTCGCCACGCCAGATGGGCACATGTCGCCACCTACGCCGTGGTGGGGTGGGGTGCGTTGCTTGCGTCGTCCGTTGCCGGTATGGCCGTGGTGATGCAGGTCAACGACGATCCGAGTGCGTCGACGGCCAACACGGCGGTGTTCGGGGTCTTCGCTGCCGCATTCCTGTGGCTTGCCTCAGCGCTCTTCCGCGGGATCTTCCGCGGTGGTCTGGCGCTGGATGAACGTGGAGCCGATCGACCGCTTGTCGCCGCATGAATGCAGTGAGTGTGCAGGCCTGCCTCGGCGCCTGTCCGCTGCAGCCGGCGCGGCGCGCACGGCAGCGGTGACGCCCCCGGCGAGCGGCGGTCGAGATGTCGATGTTCAAATGCCGGGCCCGCTCGATCACGCGGCCGGCAGTGCGCCTATCGTTGGGCCACGCTCCAGTGAGGAGACCCATCATGAAGCGCTTCACCCAGGAGGAGGCGATGGCCGTGCTCCTTCCTGGTATCCAGATCGCCGGTGCTGTCTACGAGAAGTTCGTGGATGTCGATGCAGTAGAAGCGGGTGGCGGCGAGCACGTCGTCACCGTCACGAGCGACGGCAAGGAGACCGAGAACACGGCCGAGGCCGGCGACTTCATCATCACCAACCCCACCGAGGCCAGCGAGCGCTACGTGGTTCGTCGCGAGAAGTTCCTCGCCCGGCACGAACCGACCGAAGAGGACCGGTGGCATCCAACCGGGATGATCCGGGCCCTGTGCATCACGGCTGACGAGCCGTTCACCATCGAGGCCTCGTGGGGTGAGGACATGCCCGTCAAGCCCGGCGACTACCTCGCTACGCCGCTCCCAGAGATGGACGAGGTGTATCGCATCGCCGCACGCGAGTTCGGAGAGACACTTCGTCCGGCCGGTGGAGGACCTCGGGAGAATGCGTCGCCCTGATCGGGCAGAATGCGCAGCGTGAGCGATGTCACCCAGCGTGCCGCCGAGCTGCGCGAACTGATCAACTACCACAACCACCGCTACTACGTGCTCGACGATCCCGAAGTCTCGGACGCCGAGTACGACGCCCTCCTGCGCGAACTGCTCGCGATCGAGGCCGCCCATCCCGATGTGGTCACCCCAGACTCTCCGACCCAACGTGTTGGCGCCCCGCTGGGCGATGCGTTCGCCCCCGTCACCCACCGCGAGCGCATGTTCTCGCTCGACAATGTCGTATCGCTGGAAGAGCTGGAGGCGTGGCAGGCGCGCCTCGCAAGGGTCCTCGAGCGCGACCCAACCGGCTACGCATGCGAGCTCAAGATCGATGGTCTGGCCGTTTCGCTCACGTATGCCGACGGCCGTCTCGTTCAGGCCGCTACCCGGGGCGACGGAGTGACGGGCGAAGACGTCACCGCCAACGTGCGCACCATCGAGGCCGTTCCGCTCGTTCTTCGAGGCAATGCCCCTCCTCTGATGGAGGTGCGCGGCGAGATCTACATGCCGGTTTCGGCGTTCGAGGAGCTCAACGCCCGCCAGGCGGATGCCGGGGAGCGACCCTATGTCAACCCGCGCAACACGGCAGCAGGCTCGGTGCGTCAGAAGGACCCGGCAAAGACGGGCGAGCGCAAGCTGAGCATCTGGGTGTATCAGCTGGGTTACGTCGAGGGTGGGCCGGACATCGATACCCATACGGCCACCATGGACTGGCTGCGAGATCTGGGCTTACGGGTGAACCCTGCCAACCGGCTCGTCCCTGATGTCGCGGGCATCGAGGCGTTTGTCGAACAAGCGCTCGCCTTGCGGCACGACAACGACTACGAGACCGACGGAGTCGTCATCAAGGTCGATGCGCTCGCCGATCAGCGCATCGCCGGGTTCACGGCCAAGAGCCCCCGCTGGGCGGTCGCCTACAAGATGCCGCCGGAGGAGAAGACGACGGTTCTCCGGGACATACGGATCAACGTGGGGCGAACGGGCGCGGTCACCCCGTATGCGGTGCTGGAACCCGTCTTCGTCGGGGGCGTCTCAGTGACCAACGCCACGCTGCACAACGAGGGCGAGGTGCAGCGCAAAGACGTGCGCATAGGCGATACGGTCATCGTGCGCCGCGCCGGAGACGTGATTCCCGAGGTGGTCGGCCCGGTGGAGTCGCTCCGCCCGCCCGGCGCCGAGGTGTGGCGCATGCCCGATGTCTGCCCTTTCTGCGGCAACCCCATCGTGCTCGCTGAGGGGGAAGCGAAGGCCCGCTGCACGGGAGGGTTTGCGTGCCCCAGCCGGCTGCGTGAATACCTGTTCCATTTCGCGTCGCGCGGGGCGATGGACATCGAGGGACTCGGCTACAAGACCGTCGACCTCCTGCTGCGGGAAGGGCTGATAGCCGATCCTGCCGACATCTTCACCCTCGACCGTGAGGCCCTGGCCGGTTTCGAGGGATGGGGCGAAGTGTCCGTCGCCAACCTCATGAGCGCCATCGATGACGCATGCGACCGCCCCGTCGGGCGCCTCATCACGGCCCTGGGAATCCCGCTGGTCGGCGGCACGGTGGCTCGCTCGCTGGCAAGGGTGTTCCGCTCGCTCCCGGAGCTGATGGCGGCGAGCGAGGACGACATCAGTGCCATCGAAGGCATCGGCCCCGAGATCGCTCGGTCCGTCGCCGAGTGGAGTGCGGACCCGGAGAACGTTCGGCTCGTCGAGAAGTTGGCGGCGGCAGGGGTCCGCCTCGAGGATCCCGAGCCCGAGGGTGGGGCGGCGAGCGACCTGCTGGCGGGCGTGACGATCGTGGTGACGGGGACGCTGGAAGGGTTCAGCCGGGATGGCGCAAAAGCTGCGGTCGAGCAGCGGGGCGGCAAGGTCGTCGGATCGGTCTCCCGCAAGACCACTGCCGTGGTCGCCGGCGACAACCCCGGCTCCAAGCTGCAGAAAGCACAGGAGCTGGGGGTTCCCGTGTTGGACGAGGCGGCCTTTGTCGAACTCCTGGCATCCGGCCCTGACGCCTCGAGCGGAGTCGCCTGATCGCACGGCAGGCGTCCATAGACGTCGCGATGCCCGGCCGACGGCCGGGCATCGCGCTGGTGTGACGGACTCCGCAGCATGGGTCAGGCGGTGATGCGGACCACCTGCCCGCCGGGCACGCCCGCGTCGCTGGCGCCCGGCAGGATGCTCCAATTGGACACGTAGATCGACCCGTCGGTCCCGGCCGCAAAACCGGACGGCGTGTTGAGCTCACCGGATCCGAGCACGACCCGGCCCCTGTCGGGATGGGCGAACGGCACCATCACGACGTCTCCACCTGCGGGCCCTTGGTCGGTGAAGTGGTCGTAGAACTCCGTTACGTAGAAGCTGCCGTCGCTCCCGAATCCGCAACCGGTGATAGCGGTGAAGCCGGTGGCCCACAGCGTTGCGTTGTGGAGGAATCCGGCCTTGCTCTTCGGGTCGATCCTGTAGACGGAACCTGCTCCTGGGCCGGCCTCGATGGCCAGCGTCCCGACGTAGAGGGCGCCATCGGGGCCTTGGGCCAGGCAGGTCGGCACAGCGTCACTCACGCCCGGATTGGGGATGTACGACAACACGCGCACCGAGCCGTCGCCCCTGACCTCATTGACCGTGTTGGCACCGGCGTCGGCCACGTAGACGTGCCCAGGCACTGCGATGACCGCATACGGATTGGCGTCGGGGAACTGCGCCACGGGGCCGTCCGGCGTGTCGTATGTCGGTGCCCACGGTGCGTCGGCGTGATCGCCCGTCCAGGTGTAGTCGTAGCCGCCGACGTCGGCGAGCGTCGTCGTCGTGCCATCGCGGTTCACTGCCAGCAAGCGTCCGAGTTGCGCTCGCGCCACCGTTGCCAGCTTGGGCGGGATCCCGCTGTCGGGCACCTGGGCGGCCGCCGCACCCATGATCGTCACCACCTTGCCGCTCGGCGTCACGGCG
The DNA here is from genome assembly GCA_963792895.1 of uncultured Acidimicrobiia bacterium. Taxonomy (GTDB): domain Bacteria; phylum Actinomycetota; class Acidimicrobiia; order Spongiisociales; family UBA5794; genus UBA6912. The sequence continues at coordinate 445,182 of CAWBYA010000008.1, read as the reverse complement.
ATGCCGTCGGCGCCGATGGCGGAAATGCCGCCATCGCCCTCGGCTACCGACATCAGGCCCGTTGTGATTCGGCGCACCGAGGGATGAACTGCCGTCGGGTCGGGGATGACGCTGATCGAGCCGGTGACCCCGATGTACGAACCGTCTGGGGCGGCGACGGTGCCGCCGCGGCCGGCCTCGGCGACGTAGAGCTGACCTCCAGGTCCGAAGGCCAGACCGCGTGGGTTGTTGAGGTTGGTCGCCACCACCTCGACCGTTCCGGCGGCGCCTGCAGGGACGACCGGGATGACGATGGCAGCTGCCATGGCGAGGCAAGCCACCGTGAGCATGCCGCGATGGGGTTGGGTGAGCGCGAAGTTGCCCCACAGTCTCATGAGGGGCTCCTTTCTCGGCGAGAGCCGATGTGAGGGGACGTCCGGATCGGCCGTCACGCGTGATGATCTGCCTCTCCCCGTAACGCCGACGTAAAGGCGGCCAAGAAGACCTGCGTCGTGTCGCGCCCGGCGTCACGCCGCCGCGTCACGCCGCCGCGTCAGACGGCCGGCATCAGACCAGCTTCTCCAGCGCTCGCAGCTGGTCGACGGTGCCCATGGCGACGAGCGTCTCGCCGGCTCTGAGCATGGTGTCGGCGGGCGGGTTCGTCGTCACCACGCCGTCGGCGTGCCGTATCGCCAGCACGGATGCGCCCGTCTCGGTGCGGATGCGTGCCGTCGCCAATGTGGTGCCGTCGACCGGCGCATCATCGCTGACGGTCATCTCCTCGACACGGAACTCGAACAGTGTCCCGCCGGCAGCGATGTCGACGAACTCGGTGAGACCGGGATGAAGCACGAGAGCGGCCAGCCGCTCGGCTCCGACCTCGGGAGGAGTGATCACACGGTCGGCGCCGGCCAATCGCAGCCGGCGTTCCGCCTCGCGCTCCGACGCTCTGGCGAGGATGTAGAGGTCGGGCTCCCTGGCCCGGGCGGACAGCACGATCGAAAGGTTGTCCGAGTCACTGTGCACGCAGGCGATGAGCACCCGGCTCCGGTCGAGGCCGGCAGCGCTCGAGTACGTCCTCGTGAGTTGCGTTGCCCCGCACGACGGCATAGCCGATGGCGCGTGCGGTATCGATACGCGGCTCGTCGCCGTCGACCACCACGAGGTCGATGCCGCGAGCCGCGAGGCGGCCGGCCACGCTCGATCCCACCCGGCCGTACCCGCACACGATGGCGTGCCCCTTGAGCCTTGCGATCATCTTTGCCTCCCGTCGCTGCAAGCGCCGTCCGCCTACCAACTCCTCGATGCCCATCTCCAGCGCCGTCACCGCAGTGAAGAAGGCGGCGCCCACACCGAACACGATGATGGCAATCGTGAACGCTTCCCCGGCGCGGCTGTAGCCGCCGTCCGGTTCCGCGTAGCCCACCGATGTGATCGTGATGATGACCTGAAACAGCGAGTCGAGGAAGTTGAGTCCTTCGATCAGCATGTACCCCACCGTGCCGAGGACGACTACCGCCGCCACGACTGCGGCTCCCGACGCGACTCGCAAGCGCTCGCTCATGCCCTGCCCCGGAATGTGTGCACGCCGGCATGATCGCGGATCGTGCGGCGGCGCGCCTCGATCTCGGTGCACCCGTTGCCGGGTGACTGCCGGTACGCTCGCGCTCGCCCACCCCAGGAGCACCGGTGCCAGCCCCAGCCAAGCCGCCGCCAGGCGTCGACTACGACCGCAAGTGGTTCGTATTCGGGGCGATTGCCATGGGCATCTTCCTCGGCACCATCGACGGGAGCATCGTCAACGCTGCGCTTCCAACACTCGTAGCCGAGCTCGACGCCTCATTCACCGCCGTGCAGTGGGTCGTGCTCGCCTACTTGCTCACCCTCGCCACCTTGACGCTGAGCATCGGCCGGGTAGGGGACATGGTCGGCAAGAAGCCGATCTACACAGCCGGCTTCGCTCTCTTCACGGTCGGGTCGACCCTGTGCGGCCTCGCCCCGGACGAACGCTGGCTCGTCGGCTTTCGTGTCGTTCAGGGGCTGGGTGCCGCCATGATCTTCGCACTCGGATTCGCCATCCTCACGGAAGCGTTCCCGCCGCAGGAGCGGGGCAAGGCCCTCGGCATCGGCGGCTCGATCGTCTCGGTGGGTATCGCCATCGGGCCGGCCCTCGGCGGCCTCATCATCGACAGCCTGTCGTGGCGGTGGATCTTCCTCGTCAACCTGCCGGTCGGGATCATCGGCACGTGGACGGCGCACCGATTCGTTCCGGCCGTGACACCGCCCGGTGGCGAGCGATTCGACTATTCCGGCGCAGCGACGTTCTTCGTCACCTTGCTCTCTGTCATGCTCGGCCTCACGTTCGCCCAGGACTACGGGTTCTCGAGCCCGGCCTCTTGGGGCCTGCTCGTGTTCGGGGTTGCCGTCGGGGCCGTGTTCGTCAGGATCGAACGGCGCGCAGCCAACCCCATGCTCGACCTGGGGCTATTCGCCGACCGACTGCTCAGCGTCAATCTCATCACCGGTTGGATGAGCTTCATCGCCATCGCAGGGCTTTTCGTGCTGGCGCCCTTCTATCTCCAGGACGTGCTCGGCTACGACACCAGAACGATGGGGTTGCTGCTGATCGGCGCCCCTGTAGCGCTCGGCGTGGTGGCACCGGTCAGCGGCTGGCTGTCCGACCGGATCGGCCCGCGGCCGGTGCTCGTCGTCGGCCTGGCGACCATGGTCGCCGGGTATCTGGGACTCAACACTCTTGGCGTCGACACCACCGGCCTCCACTACATCGCGGCGAGCGTCCCGATCGGGCTCGGGATCGGGATCTTCCAGTCACCCAACAACAGTGCCGTCATGGGCTCGGTACCACGGCACCGGCTCGGCGTCACCTCCGGCATGTTGACCATCACCCGGATCACGGGCCAGATCACGGGGATCGCCGTGTTGGCGACGGTGTGGACCGCACGCGTTGCGGTGCGGTCGGGGGTTTCCGGTGACCCCACGAAAGCGCCGGCTCTCGACTCAAGTCGGGGCGTTTCGCGATGCCATGCTGGTCGTTGCGGCCATGCTTGCCATCGCCCTCAGCCTGGCCGTGTGGGGCCTGATCTCGGAGCGCAGGTCGATGCGGGTCGTCGAGCCCGTCTGACCGAGTTGGTGCCGCCTACTGAACGCGGAATCTCCATCGGAGGGACCCTGGATCGGGCAAGCCCGTGACGCGGTCCCATGTGACCTCGATCGCATGGAAGCCCGGCGTCCACTCTTCGAACGTCTTGCCCGGACCGGGTTGCCACGTGAAGCGACCCGTTTCCTCGACGATGCCGAGCTCGGCGTCGGGGATGGGCGTGCCATCGACGATGAGGTCGATCGCGTAGCCGGGGCCGAGATCGATGACGAGATCGGTTTGCCTGAGGACGGTGGCGCCGTCGGCCGGGGAGTAGGAGTCGAGAGCGTCTGGCAGGTCCGGTGTACGCCCGCTCGGGGTGAACACGACGGCGGCGACGACCACGGCGGCGAACGCAACGCCGAGGAGAGTGAGGATCAAGCGGTAGCGGGTATTGGTCACGTTGATGGATGTTACGGTCGCTTGCTGCACTCTCAGAGGCCGTCGCGATCGAGTCACAGCCGGTCCCGCACTAGCGTTGCCGGCATGCGTACCAATCCCGTCCTGGCGGAACTCGGTGCCTACCCGATCGCGACGGTGCACGAGCGTGCCCGCGCTCTTGCGCGAAGCCGGGACGATGGTGATCGACTTCTCGATCGGTGACCCGCGTGAGCCGACCCCAGCGTTCATCCCTGCGGCACTCAAGGCTGCAGTCCCGGAGGTCTCGCAATACCCGACGACGGCAGGTTTGCGCGAGCTCCGAGTAGCGATCGCCCAGTATGTGCACCGCCGGTTCGGGGTTGCGGTCGATCCCGACACCCAGATCATCCCCACGTCCGGATCGAAGGAGGCCGTCTTCTCGACGCCGCTTGCCTTCGTGGACCGGGACGCCGGAGACGTCGTGGCGTACGGGACGCCCGGTTACCCGATCTACGAGCGGGGTGCCCGCTTCGCAGGCGCCGTCACCCACCCTGTCGTGCTGTCCGGCGACTTCGTGATGCGGCCGTCCGACATCCCCGACGAGATATGGGAGAGGGCGGCGCTCGTCTGGACGTGCTCGCCGCACAACCCGACCGGGTCGGTCACGGACGCCGCAACGCTTGCCGAGTTTGTCGGACGCACGAGAGACGTCGGTGCGCTGTTCCTGTCGGACGAGTGCTACGCAGACGTGTACGAGCCCGACGTCTACCCGGGCGGCCCTGCCTCGGTGCTCCAGGTTTCGGGCGACGGCGCCCGCGGCGTGCTGGCGTATCTGTCGTGCTCCAAGCGCTCCGGGATGACCGGATATCGGTCGGGGGCCATGGTCGGCGACGCCGAGGCGATCGATGCCCTCAAGAAGCTCCGTACTGCGACCGGCACCGCTTCACCGGAGTTCGTCCAGGCGGCTGCGATGGCGGCATGGTCGGACGATGCGCATGCCGCCGAGCGACGCGAGATCTTCGCCGCCAAACGAGCGGTGCTCCGCAAGGCATTCGCTGATCTCGGCCTCCCAACCATTGCCTCGGAGGCTGGGCTCTACATGTGGGTCGAGGTCGGTGATGACCTCGCCATGACGGACCGTTTGCTCGAGGGTGGTGTGGTGGTCTCTCCCGGCCGCTTCTTCGGTCGCGGCGGCGAGGGCTACCTGCGGCTTGCCCTCGTGCCGACGCTCGAGGAGTGCGAAGCGGCGGTCGAGGTGGTGAACGAATGCCTGAGGTGACCGAGGACAGGGCTGCGATCGAGGCGGCGTACGCCGACCTCTCGCTTCTCGCAGAAGCGGGTCCTGCCGTGGAGCGCACGATGGCTGCACTCGATAGAGGTGAGCTCCGCGTCGCCGAGAAGATCGAAGGCGAGTGGGTGGTCAACGACTGGGTGAAGGAAGCCATACTCCTGTACTTCCGGCTGGCGAAGCTGGAGACCACCAAGGTGGGGCCTTTCGAGTATCACGACAAGATCCCGACCAAGACCCACCTCGCTGCGGCGGGGATTCGCGTTGTTCCTCCTGGCACCGTGCGGTACGGCGCCTATTGCGAGCCGGGCGTGGTTGTGATGCCGGGGTACGTCAACATCGGCGCCCGGGTCGGTGCCGGGACGATGGTCGACACATGGGCAACGGTGGGATCGTGCGCTCAGATCGGCAAGGACGTGCACCTGTCCGGCGGAGTCGGTATCGGCGGGGTGTTGGAGCCGCCGTCGGCCCGGCCCGTCATCATCGAGGACGGAGCGTTCATTGGCAGCCGGTCGATCGTCGTGGAGGGAGTCATCGTGGAGCAGGGTGCCGTTTTGGGGGCGCACACCGTGATCAGTGCCTCGATCCCGATCATCGACGTGACGGGTTCCACGCCGAAGGAGATCCGAGGTCGGGTACCCGCCAACGCCGTCGTCGTTCCCGGCGCCCGGCCGAGGGAGTTCCCGGCCGGCACCTACTACCTGCAAACTCCGCTCATCATCGGCTGGCGCAATGAGACGACGGATCGCAAGACGTCGCTCAACGAGGCCCTGCGAGTGTTCGGAGTCGAGGTATGAACCCGCTGCACCAGACCCTCACCGAGCTCGTCGGGATCTCGTCGGTGACGGGCAACGAGGGGCGCATCTGCACTGCGATAGCCGAGCGGATGATGCCGACGTGGCAGCTCGATGGTGTGGTGAGGGTCGGCAACAGCCTCGTCGTGGGCGCCCGCACCGGACGCCCGCTGATCACCTTGTACGGCCATATCGACACCGTTCCCGACCAGGGCAACGGTGAGGTCCGGATCGACGGCGACCACATGTACGGCCTCGGCACAACCGACATGAAGGCGGGCGTGGCCGTGATGATGCACCTGCTCGAAGACGACGACGTGCGTCGCGGCCCCTACGACGTCGTCGGCGTGTTCTACGACAAGGAGGAAGGCCCGGCAGACGAGAACGGGCTCGAGGACGTGCTGAACCGCACGGAGTGGCTGGCGTCATCCGGTCTCGCCATCGTGATGGAGCCGACGAGCAACAAGCTCGAGCTGGGCTGCAACGGGGTGATCAACGCCGACGTGATCTTCCATGGCAAGGCTGCGCACAGCGCTCGACCGTGGATGGGGGAGAACGCGGTGACGAAGGCTGGTGCGTGGCTCGCCGGGCTTCACTCCCGGGAGCCTCAGCTGACGGTCGTGCATGGTCTCGAGTACCGGGAGGTCTTCTCGGTGACCACGGCCAACGGCGGAGTAGCCACCAACATCCTGCCGGCCCGGTTCACCGTGAACCTCAACCACCGGTTCCCCCCGATCTACTCGCTCGACGAGGCCGAAGCCCGCCTCCGCGAGGTCGCCTCCGTAGCCGACGAGATCGTCATCAAGGACCGGGCGCCGGCCGGCGGCATCCCGGAGGGCAACCCGTTGCTCGACGCGCTCGAGGCAGCGCTCGGCGCCGAGCTGGCGGCGAAGCAAGGCTGGACCGACGTTGCGCGTCTCACCGCCCACGGTATCCCGGCGGTCAACTACGGGCCCGGGATCCCCGAGGTCGCCCATCAGGTGGGCGAGTACGTGCCGCTCGCCAATCTCGACGAGTCGTTCCGCAAGCTCAAGGGTTTCCTCACCGCAGGGTGAGGGGCCGGGCGGCCTTCAGGCTCGGTTGTACCTCCACGGGACGCAATGGCCGTGAGTTCGACGGGGTCTTCGCTGGTACCGTCGCGACGATGGACACCGGTTGGGAACGCACCGCGTTGCTCGTCACCTGTTGGGTTCTGATGATCGCCGGTCCGCTGCTCGTGTGGCTCGTCGGGGACCCCGACCATCCATGGGGGGCGCCGGCACTCTCGGTCGTGGCGGCCGTCGGGCTGTTGGGCGGGGCCGTGTCGGTCGGTCGTCAAGGCAGGACGGTCGACCCTCCGCTGCCCCTGCGTCTCACCCGTGCGACGATGGCGGTGGCCGTCATCGCGTTGCTCACCACCGTGCTGTGGTCGGTGATCCAAGCCACGGCCGTGCCGTGATGCGCTCGTCGCCACCCGGTCGACGTTGCCGGCAATGCACTTCGAGTCGTGGTTGCGCTTTTTCAACACCCTCCTAGGTTTCTGTCATGGACCACGATCTCGACCGGACTGCGCTGCTCGTCGTCGATGTCCAAGCAGGCATGGAGGATCGTGCGTGGGGGCCGCGCAACAATCCTGAGTGTGAAGCGAACATCGCCACGCTCATCGCCGCTTGGCGCGCGACGAGACGACCGATCGTCTACGTCAGGCACGACTCGGTGCGGCACGACTCACCGCTGCGTCCCGGCCAGCCGGGGAATGCGCTCAAGCCGTTCGTCGACGGCACGCCCGATCTCCTCGTTGTGAAGACCGTCAACTCGGCGTTCTATGGCGAACCCGATCTCAACGCGTGGTTGCAGCAGCGCGGTATCACTGGCGTTGCCGTCACCGGCATCCAGACCAACTTCTGCTGTGAGACCACGGCCCGAATGGCGAGCAACCTCGGCTACGACACGCTGTTCGTCCTCGATGCGACCCACACTTTCGATCTCCCCGCCCACGGCGGTGGCACCATCAACGCCGACGAGGTCGCCCAGATGACGGCATCCAACCTGGCCGGGGAGTTCGCAGATGTGGTGCGGACGGCGGATTTGCTGTAGCGCCCACCGCTCCGCCCAGCGGAACAACCCGTTGCGCCGGCGGCGGCGGGCGACGAAGATGCAGGCACGGTGCGAGCTGTCCTGATCGGCGCTGGATTCGCCGCAGCGGCCGCCGTCGCCTTCGGCGTGAGCCAGGCGTTCGACGGGTTCGTTGGAGCGGCGGCATTCATGCTCGCCCTGTTCGCATTGCCCGTCGCCGTCGGGATCGCGATCGGCTCCAAGCTCAACGCGGCGCCGCGCACCCCGAGGAAGACGATTCGCTCGGCCGCAGCCTGGACCCGCGAGGGTGCCGACGCCGACCTCGTCCGATGCCGGACGTGTGGCGGCACGAGATCGCTCAGCGGCGCCGTATGGGTCTGCGCGAGCTGCGATCACGCCTGAGGCGGTCGCCCGACCGGTCAGGACCCGCACTAACCTCGCCGGTCTATGCCCGTCCACGTCGACATCGCCAAGGTGGCCAAGCTCGCCCGCATCGCGCTCAGCGAGGAGCAACTCGCCGAGTACGGCGCCCAGCTCGACTCGATCCTCGCCTACGCCGAGAGCGTGCAAGCCCTTCCCACTGAAGGTGTGCCCCCAACCTCCCATCCGATGCCGATGACCAACTCGTTCCGACCCGACGAGCTGGCGCCCTCGCTCGATCCAGACGAGGTGCTCGCCCAGGCCCCGGACGCAGTCGACGGCTACTTCCGGGTGCCGCGCATCCTCGACGAGGCGTGACGTGACCGACGCCGCCGACCTCACGATCGCCGCGGCCGGTGCTGCCTTGCGCAGCGGTGAACTGTCGGCCGTCGAGCTGCTCGATGCCGTCGTGCGGAGGGCGTCGATCACCGAAGCCCACCTCCACGCCTACCTCACCCTCGACCAGGAGGGCGCCCGCACCGCCGCAGCTCAGGCCGATCTGGAGCTCGCCGCCGGCGACGATCGCGGCCCGCTTCACGGCATCCCGATCGCGCTCAAGGACAACATGTGCACGCGCGGCACCGAGACCACGGCCGGGTCGAAGATCCTCGCCGGCTACGTGCCCCCTTACGACGCGTCGGCCGTGACCAGCCTGCGCGAGGCAGGTGCGGTGCTCACCGGGAAGACCAACCTCGACGAGTTCGCCATGGGCTCCTCGACGGAGAACTCCGCCTTTGGCCCCACCCGCAACCCCTGGGACCCGGACCGGGTGCCCGGCGGCTCCTCGGGTGGTGCGGCCGCGGCCGTCGCCGCGGGGTCGGCGCTCGGGGCGCTCGGCAGCGACACGGGCGGATCGGTGCGCCAGCCTGCGGCGCTGTGTGGGCTCGTTGGCGTGAAGCCGACCTACGGCCTCGTGAGCCGCTACGGCCTCATCGCCTTTGCCTCGTCGCTCGACCAGATCGGACCGCTCGCTCGCACGGTGGAGGACGCAGCGGTGATCCTCGAGGCCATCGCCGGCTGGGATCGGCAGGATGCGACGACCATCCGAGGCGACGTCCCGCCCCTCGCCAACAGCCTGGGCGCCGGCGTCAGTGGTCTCCGCATCGGAGTGGTGACGGAGCTCGCCGCCGAGGGGATCGACTCCGAGGTGCTCGCTGCGTTTCGCGCCTCGGTCGACGGCCTCGCCAACGCTGGTGCGGAGGTCGTCGAGGTGGCAGTGCCGGCCGTCGCCCATGCGATCCCCACCTACTACCTCATCGCTCCCGCCGAGTGCTCGGCGAACCTCGCTCGCTTCGACGGTGTGCGCTACGGGCTGCGGGTGGACGGAGACACCACCGAGGAGATGATGGCGAAGACCCGCGGCGAGGGTTTCGGCCCCGAGGTCACCAGGCGCATCCTGCTCGGCACGTACGCTCTCAGCGCCGGCTACTACGACGCCTTCTACGGCCAGGCGCAGCGGGTGCGCACGCTGATGCGGAGGGACTTCGCCGCCGCCTACGAGCAGGTCGACGTCCTGGTGTCGCCGACGAGCCCCACGACTGCGTTCCGGCTCGGCGAGAAGACCGACGACCCCTTGACGATGTACTTGTCGGACATCTGCACCCTGCCGGCGAACCTCGTCGGCGATCCGGCCCTCTCCCTGCCGATCGGTCTCGACTCCACAGGGCTGCCGATCGGCTTCCAGGTGATGGCACCTGCGCTCGGCGAGGAGGTCATGTTCCGCGTCGCCGCCGAGCTCGAGCGGCTCAGCGGCTTCGTCGCCCGGCCGGCGCTGGCGACGTCGGAGGTGAGGCTGCCGTGAGCGGGTACGAGGCGGTGATCGGCATCGAGACCCACGTCGAGCTGCGCACCCGGTCGAAGATGTTCTGCGGCTGCGCCGTCGAGTTCGGCGCCGAGCCCAACACGAATACCTGCCCCGTGTGTCTTGCCCTCCCCGGCGCCCTCCCGGTGCCCAACGAGGAAGCGATCGAAGGCATCCTTCGCATCGGGGCGGCGCTCAACTGCGAGATCGTCGAGCGCTCCGTCTTCCACCGCAAGAACTACTTCTACCCCGACCTTCCGAAGAACTACCAGATCTCCCAGTACGACATCCCGCTGTGTGTCGGCGGTCACCTCGAGGTGCCGGTCGACGACGAGATCGGGCGGATCGGCATCACCCGCGTGCACATGGAAGAGGACACCGGCAAGAGCCTTCACGCCAGCGAGGGCGGCCGCATCCACGATGCCGACCACTCGCTGCTCGACTTCAACCGGGCCGGCGTGCCGCTGGTCGAGATCGTCACCGAGCCGGACATCCGCAGTCCTGAGCAGGCGAGGGCCTACGCCACTGAGCTGCAGCGCATCGTGCGCACGCTCGGCGTTTCCGATGCCCGGCTGGAGGAGGGCTCGATGCGGTTCGACGCCAACATCTCGATCCGCCTCGCCGACGATGAGGTCTTCGGCACCCGGGCCGAGGTGAAGAACATGAACTCGCTGCGGTCGCTGCAGCGCGCCGTTGCGTACGAGATCGACCGCCAGATTGCGCTCGTGGAGTCGGGCGGGACCGTCGTCCAGGAGACCCGGCACTGGGATGAAGGAGCTGGAGCGACGTCATCGATGCGCTCGAAGGAGGAGTCCGAGGACTATCGCTACTTCCAGGAGCCCGACCTCGTGCCGCTGGAGGTGGACGCGGCGTGGCGGCAGCGAGTGATCGCATCGCTTCCCGAGCTGCCGGCAGCCCGCCGCGCACGGTATCTCGCATCCGGGGTCGACGCCGCCACTACGGCGTCGCTCGTGGACGACGATGACCTCGGCGCGCTCTTCGACGCCGCCGTGGCCGAGGGGGCAGATGCCCGCACCGTCGCCAACTGGCTGACCGGCGAGGTCGTCGCCTACCTCCGTCAGGAAGAGGCGACGCTCGCCTCGACCGGGCTCGATTCAGCCGATCTCGTCGAGCTTTCGGAGATGGTCGCCGATGGCACGGTGTCGGCATCCGCGGCCAAGGACGTGCTGCGCGGCGTGCTGGCGGGGGAGGGGAAACCCTCCTCGGTAGCCGAGGCTCGCGACCTCATCCAGATCTCCGACACGAGCGTGCTCGAGGGGGAGGTCGACGCAGTACTGGCGGCGCATCCGGACGAGATCGCGAGGATCCGCGAGGGCGACATGAAGCCGGTCGGCTACCTCGTGGGACAGGTGATGCGGGCGACGGGCGGCAAGGCCGACCCCAAGGTGGTGTCGCAGCTCGTGCGCACCCGAGCCGCAGGCTGATCCGGCATGCGGGGCGTCGTGTTCGACTGCGATGGCGTCCTCGTCGACAGCGAGCCGATCTCCGAACGGTCCTGGGCGATCATCCTCGATCGCTACGGCTACGCAGCCACCGACGGCGACTTCCTGGCCACCCGCGGCACCACCAGCGAGGACGCCGCGATCTACTTCAGACGCTTCGTCGACGTCGATCCGAGTCACGACCTGGTGGCCGAGGTCGACGTCGTGCGCCGGGATGTGTTCATGACGGAGCTCGAAGCGTTCCCTGATGCGGTCGATACGGTGCGGGCGCTGGCGGCCGAGGGCGTGCCGCTGGCGGTGGCCTCGTCGAGCGGCCGCGAGATGCTCGACCTGAAGCTGGCCAAGTTCGATTTGACCCGCTATTTCGATGCGGTGGTCTCGGGCCACGACGTCACCCGTGGCAAGCCGGCGCCGGACCTGTTCCTCGCCGCCGCAGAGGGGATAGCGGTGCCACCGGCGAGCTGTCTCGCCATCGACGACACCGAGATCGGCGCAGACGCCGCCGTGGCCGCCGGGATGCGTACCGTGCTGCTTTCTCGGGACGGCTCGGTGTCGACCCGGCACACCGCCATCTCGCTCCTCGACGCCGACCTCATCCTCCACTGGCTCGGGCTGCGCTGACCGGCGCCATCCGGAGGTCATTCCCTCGTCGACATGGTGCCAGCCGTTGGTCATGCGGCCAACAGCAGCGGCAGTCCCAGAAGGACCAGCACGACTGAAACCATGAGCTCGGCTCGTGGTGACGCTGCCTTGGTCGGAGAGATCCGTGCGGCTCGACGACGCCGGCATCCAGGAAGCCCAACTGATTCGGCTCGGTCCGGGATCGGCTGCAACGGTGGAGCGTCTCGGCAAGTCCGTCGTCCCGCAGCTTGCGGAGGCGTGACCGCCAACGGCTGGCGAGTGGCGACAGCGTCACGACTCGAGGTGCCACAGCTCTCGGTAGTAGCGGATTCGCACCTCATCTGGCTGAATCCCGTACGCATCGAAGAACTCTCCCTGATGACCATCGCCGAAGTTCCAATCGAGGCTGAGCGATGCAATGGCCAGATCGGCCCAGCGGTCGCCCACGCCGAGATCGCCGAGATCGACAATGCCGGACCACTCGCCTTCCGGCGTGATCAGCGTGTTGGGCGCACATGCGTCGCCGTGCACGAGGACCGGCTCGTCGAGTGGCGGCCGTTGCCCGAGCGTTGCAGGCGTCCTGGCGTGCCAGACCTCGCCGATCCAATCAACCGGGAAGTCGTCGATTGCGACGGCGTGGATGGCACGCAGCCCGGTGGCGATCGCCTCGATTGCCTCCTGCCGGCGGGCCCGCCAGGTGTCGCCGACGGCGCAGTCGCCCGGCAGTGCATCGGTCACGATCCACTGCCCATGGTCGTTCGAGCCGAAAGACCTGACGAGTGGAGCCGGGAATCGACCCGCAATCCAGTCGAGCCGCAGGCGTTCTCGCTCGAGGTCGATGCCTGTCCGACGTGGATTCCACTTCACGATGCTGTCGCCGATGCGAAACGTGAGCCCACCGAGTTCGTTGCGCCAGACCAGCTCGGCTGCCCGGCCGGCTGCGATTCCGCTCACGACCTCGGGGATCGGGTCGTCGCCGAGCGTGTGGAGCTCGGCGAGCCGGGAGAAGTCGTGATCACTCATCGGAGTGGCAACGGTAGGCGGCGGTTGAAACGAGCGATCCCCGCACCGCCCGCTCGGGATCGGGCCGCCCGACCGGCGCGGTAGCCTGCGAGCCGATGCAGCACGTAGCCGATGGGATGGACAGGAGCAGGCGGTGAGCCCGATCGGCACGCCGCTGCGCAGCCGGCTCGACACCCGCTCCGCGGAGTACGCCACCAACCGAGCGGCTATGCGGGAACTGTGGGACGAGGTCGCAACCCTTCTCGCCAAGGTCCCTGCCGTGGGTGGCCAGCGGTACGTCGACCGCCATCGCAAGCGAGGCAAGATGCTGGTGCGGGAGCGGATCGAGGCCCTGGTCGACCCGCACACCCCCTTCCTCGAGCTGAGTCCCCTTGCCGCCTGGGGCACCCAGGACCCGATCGGGGCGGGCATCGTCGCCGGCATAGGGATCGTCGAGGGAACCGAGGTGGCCATCACCGGCTCGGACATGACGTACCGGGGCGGCTCCGCCAACCCCACCACGCTCACCAAGATGATGCGGCTGTATGAGATCGTGCTCCAGAACCGGCTGCCGACCATCATCCTCAACGAGGCCGCCGGCGCCGAGCTGCCCCGCCAGGCCGACATCTTCGTGCCCGGCGGCGCCCAGTTCCGCTACCTCACCCAGATGTCGAAGGCGGGGATCCCCTCGATCACGCTCGGCTTTGGCCCGGCAACGGCGGGTGGCGCCTACGTGCCGGGGATGAGCGATTACTCGGTGTTCGTGAAGGAGCGGGCCACCGCCTATCTCGGCGGCCCACCACTGGTGAAGATGGCGATCGACGAGGTCGTCGACGAGGAGACCCTCGGCGGGGCGGAGATGCATTCCCGGATCAGCGGGCTGTCCGACTACCTGGCGATCGACGAGATGGATGCGCTCCGCATCGGGCGTGGCATCGTCCGCCACCTGCGCTGGCGAAAGCTCGGTCCCGGTCCCACCGAGCCTGCCGACGATCCGCTCCACGACCCTGAGGAGCTGATGGGGTGCGCCTCGGCGGACGTCCGCATCCCCTTCGAGATCAGGGAGATCTTCGCCAGGGTGCTCGACGGCAGCCGCATGGAGGAGTTCAAGCCGCTGTACGGCGGCCAGCTCGTGTGCGGCTGGGGTTCGATCTGCGGCTACCCCGTCGGGGTGCTCGGCAACAACGGCATCTTGTTCTCCGAGGAGGCCAAGAAGGGCGCCCAGTTCATCCAGCTGTGCAACCGCACCGACACCCCGCTCGTGTTCTTCCAGAACATCACCGGGTTCATGGTCGGATCCAAGGCGGAGCAGGGAGGCATCATCCGCAACGGCGCCAAGCTCATCAACGCCGTCTCCAACTCCGAGGTACCCCACCTGGTGATGATGGTGGGGGCCAGCTACGGGGCGGGCAACTACGGGATGGCGGGCAGGGCCTACAACCCCCGCTTCATCTTCACCTGGCCCAACCACCGCATCGCCGTTATGGGGCCGAAGCAGCTCGCCGGGGTCATGGAGATCATCGCCCGCAACTCCGCCGCCAAGCGCGGGCTCGAGATCGAGGAGGAGGCGCTCGCCGCCCAGACCTCGATGCTGGAGACTCAGGTGGAGCGGGAGTCGACGGCGCTGTACGCCACCGGCCGCGTGTGGGACGACGGGATCATCGATCCCCGTGACACCCGGGTCGTGCTGGGGATGGCGCTCTCGGCGGTCCACTCGAACGAGGTCGCCGGCGCCACGAGCTACGGGGTGTGGAGGCACTGATGGAGGTGCGCCCGATCCGCCGGCTCCTCATCGCCAACCGTGGCGAGATCGTCTGCCGAATCGCCCGCACCGCCCACCGCATGGGCATCGAGACGGTGGGCGTGTACTCCGAGCCCGACGCGAACGCGCTCCACGTCGATGTCGTCGATGTCGCCGTTGCGCTGGGCGGAGCAACGCCTGTTGAATCGTATCTCCATATCGATGCCGTGCTCGAGGCTGCGCTGTCGCAGGGTTGCGACGCCGTCCACCCCGGCTATGGATTCCTCGCCGAGAACGCCGAGTTTGCACGGCGAGTGATCGACGCGGGGCTGGCGTGGGTGGGCCCGACGCCGGACCAGATTGCCCTGCTCGGCGACAAGGTGGCGGCGAAGCAGGTCGCCGTCGACGCCGGGGTCCCGACGGCGCAGGTGTTCGCAGCAGCACCTGAGGCGATCCCCGACAACGTACCGATGCCCGCCATCGTGAAGGCCGCCGCCGGTGGCGGTGGGCGGGGGATGCGGATCGTGCGCAACCCGACCGAGCTGGTCGCGGCGGTGGAAGCGGCGGCCAGAGAAGCGGCGAGTGCGTTCGGAGACGGGACCGTCTTCGTCGAGCCCTATATCGAGCAGACGCGTCACATCGAGGTCCAGATCATGGGCGACGCCCACGGCAACGTGATCCACCTCGGCGAGCGGGAGTGCTCGATCCAGCGCCGCAACCAGAAGATCGTCGAAGAGGCACCGTCCGCCGGGATCACCGCAGCCATGAGAGCGGCCGTGTGCGAGGGTGCGCTCGCCCTCGGTAGGGCGGTTGGCTACCAGAACGCCGGCACCGTCGAGTTCCTGGTGGCCGGCGAAGGCACCATCAGCTTCCTCGAGGTCAACACCCGCCTCCAGGTCGAGCATCCCGTCACAGAGGCGGTGACGGGGCTGGATCTCGTCGAGCTCCAGTTGCGGGTTGCGGCGGGGGAGCCGTTGCCGCTGGCCCAGGACGACGTGGTGATCGCCGGCCACGCCGTCGAGGCCCGGCTCGTTGCTGAGGACCCGGCGGCAGGCTGGATCCCGGCCACCGGTGAGATCACGGCGTTCTCGGTCGCCGATGACGTGCGGGTGGATGCAGGTGTCCGGCTGGGTTCGGTGGTGTCGACCGACTACGACTCGCTGCTCGCAAAGGTGATTGCCCACGCCCCAACGCGGGGAGAGGCGGCCCGCTCTCTTGCTCGCGCGTTGCGCACAGCTCATCTCGCGGGGCCGGCGACGAACCGCAACACGCTCGTTGCCCTGCTCGACGAAGCGGACTTCCTGGCGGCGGCGACGCCGACCTCGTATCTGGAGGAGCATCCGCAGGTGACCGCGGCCACGGGTGCGGAGGGCGACGACCTTCTCGCTCTGCTCGTGGCGTGCGTGGTGCACAGGGCGCTGGCGAACCGGGCGGCGGACGGGCTCTGGGGATTCGTCCGGCCCGGATGGCGCAATCTGCGGACGATGGGGCAGCGGTCGGTGTGGCTCGACCGGAGTGGCGCTGCCAACCACATCGAGGAGCTGTGGGTGAGCGATCGGGAGGCAGCCGTGGTCGTCGGTCCGTGGCCGCAACCGGGCGACGACGGCGCCCTCGGTCCCGACGAGCGGCGCCGGCTGCGGGTACGGGTGCTGTCTCATGCCGGGGAGCAGCTCGGTATCGAGGTCGACGGCGTCCGGCGCTCGATCATGCTGGTCGGAACGCCGGAGCGTGGCATCACGGCGATAGGTGCGGTGGGCAGTGCGACATGGACGCTCATGCGGCGATTCTCCGACCACGACGCGTCCGAGGCAGGCAGTGGCCCCGTCAGCCCTCTACCCGGCACCGTCATCGCCGTGAATGTGTCCGCCGGTCAGCAGGTCGAGGACGGTGACGTCTTGATGGTGATCGAGGCGATGAAGATGGAGCACAGGATCGCAGCCACCGGCTTCGCGACTGTTGTCGAGGTCCGGTTCGCCGTCGGCGATCGGGTCGGCATGGGTGACCTCCTGGTACGCCTCGACACCGTCCGCTGAGGTGACCGCTTCGGCTGGTGCGGCGACCGGCTGCGACCGCACGGCCATCGTCTTGTGTCTCGAGCCGTCATGCGCCTTCCCGCTTCTATAGAGTCGGAGGCGCTGGCGCGTTCGGGATCTCGGGGGAGACGGGACCAGGCACACAATCCAGAAGGCCTGACGCCCGGACCTGGGGGTTCTGAACGTATGCTCGACTCATTCGTCAAGCGCTACTCGCAGCGCGACTTCCGGTTCACGACCATGGTGCGCCACCAAGGGCGCGTCGTATCGTTTGCTCTTGCTGTGGAGCCAAACGGCCGACCGAGCATCTACTACTCCGTGCTGGATGCCGCGGCCGCCGCTGCTCAGGCGTCGACGAATGGGTCCGCCGCCCCGTCGCGCGACGTGGATGGTTGGAGCCCGACGCCGCTGCTGTTGAGCTTCCCCACTGAGATCGCACAGGTCGGCTACGGCATCGTCGACCAGACCACCGTTCCTACCTACAAGAGGGGCTCGACCGTCGCTGAGCCCGCCGGGGTGAGACTGGCGGCCCCTGATCGCGACGAGTTCCTGTCGACGACCGCACGGTTCACCGCGGTGCAGCCCTTCGAGGCAATGTCGGATGGGCAGCACATCTACGTCTTCCGCCAGGCCATCGCAGCCGACTCACCGAGCGCCTTGGCCAAGACGACGCCGGACGGTGATCTCGTGACAGACGCCGCGGGCGTGGCCGTGCCGCTGGTCGATTCGACGCTGCTCGTGGATCGCTTCCTGCTTTCCGGCAACGAGTTGACCAGTGTGCGGGAGGTCCGCTTCCAGCGGAGCCGGAGCAAGAGCCGGCCGCAAAGCCGCCGGGATGGTCTCGGTGACCGCGATCTGGACGGCAACCCCTTCATCGAGCCGACGCTCGAGCTGTCGTTCGTCAATCAGCTCCGCGATGGCCGATTCACCGTGCTGTTGGTTCCGACCCAGGTTGCTGGGATGCAGCGCTGGCAGATCCTCACCCACAACGCACGCACCGGCCGCATCGATTCCTACAGCCTCGAGCGCGCCGCGGATGGCCTCTTCAACCCACGCGGCACGCAGTTCTACACGAGCCCAGACCCCGCGCACCGCGGCGACGTGTTCGAGGCGCGGCCAGGGAAGGACCCGTTCACCGGAGAAGACCTGATCCCCTTCGTCGAGTCGACCGGGCACGCCGAGACTGCGCTGGAGTTCTCGGGGCAGACGAAGATCGCTCTCGACGGCGGCGTGTCGTTGGAAGGCGCATTCTCGATCGAGGCCTGGATCTTCCCGAGGCGGCCCGAGGGCGAGCACGCCGTCAAGCCGCAGCGGTTGATCGGCGCCGGCAAGACCATCGCCGGAGCGCGCCGCACCAACAACTCGCCGCCGTCCGTGTGGATCGAGGACATGAACGCGCTTCGGATCGGCTTCGGCGCTGACGGAACCTGGGTCGAGCACCGCTCGTCGCGAGTCCTGACCCTGGATAGCTGGAACCACCTTGCTATCTCGTTCGATGGGTCGACCTTGCGCACGTACGTCAACGGCCGGCTGCGCGACCGCACGGAAGATGCCGACGTCTACCGGGGTGGAGCTCTCGACAGCCTTCGTGGCGAGCGCGGACGTGTACGTCGCAGCGTTCGGCACTCCGCAGATCACGACGGACGCGCCGCAGATCGTCACGCTCGACTCCAGCGGTAGCGCAGCGATATCGCTGGCGGGAACGATCATCGACCCGGCGCTCGGAGACCCGGGAGCTCCGGTGACCACGACCTGGCGGTATGTGTCCGGCCCATCGGAGCCGGTCATCGATTCGCCGAACGGGTTGACGGCGACGGCAACGGTCGAGCGGAACGGCGACTACGTCTTCGAACTCACCGTCGGGAACGGCTACCTCAGCTCGGCGGAGATGGTCACGTTCACCGTCAACCAGCGGCCGACCGTCGATGCGGGGCCGGAACGGTCGGTTGTCTTGCCGAATCCGGCCGTGCTCGACGCAACGGTCGGCGACGACGGGCTCCCACATTCGCCGGGTCGCGTCACGCTTCGGTGGCGTCAGGAAGACGGCCCGGGGAATACCAGCTTCGATGACGCCTCGTCCGATCTCACTCGTGCCCGGTTCACGAGACCCGGCGACTACACGCTCACGATCGTCGCCGACGACGGTGCCGCCGAGTCTTTCGATAGCGTCGTCGTGCACGCACTCCGGCCGCCGCACGTCTCCCATGGACTGGTTGCCCACTACGCCTTCGATGAGGGTGCTGGTTCGGTCGTTCACGACCGGGCGCCGGGAGCGTCGGCACTCGACCTGGAGATCACGGACCCGAGCGCCGTTGCGTGGTCCGGTGGCGGTCTCGAGCTCGTGGGCCCGAGCACCCTGTCGGCTGAGGGTTCTGCGCGCGTGGATCCTCGAGGCGATGGTGGCCAACGGCGGTGGCACACTCGAGGCAATGGTCACTCCGAGCCCGGGAATGGTGTTCCGGCGCACCTCGGCCAGGACGGTGACCGTGGCCGACTCGCTCGGTCCTCACCTGACGCTCGCCTTCGACGAGATCGGTCTCGTCGGGGCGGTCGAGCTGACGATGCGCCGTCGACGGGCAATGGAAGCCGTGAGGTCGGTGATCGCAGACGAACCCGGGCGGCTCCATGTGGCATGCAGCGTCGACATCGAGAATGCGCAGCTGCGCCTCTACGTCGATGGATCGATGCTTGCGCAAGAGCGCTTCACGGGATCGTGGGGCACACCCGCAGCCGGTGACGTCATTCTCTCGCTCGCCGACGGCGGCGGCGGCGCGCACTGGCTCGGAACGTTCTTCGGGGCGGCCGTCTACGACCGAGTGCTCACACCTGAGGAGGTGCTGACGAACTACTACGCCGAGCTGGAGTGACGAGCCTCGGGGCCGAGACTCCGGTCCGACCGACCATGTCGGCTGTTGCTATCTCGCCGATGATGTCGTCGCGAGCGCATCCCATTCGTAGGGTGGGTGAGCACGGAATGCCCGCACGAGCAAGAGGAGCACACATGAGCCAGTATCTGCTGTCCGTTCACATGGTCGAGGGGGAGAGCCGCGGGCCGGCGTCGCCCGAGGAGAGGGAAGTCTTCATGCAACGCATCAACGCCCTCGAGGCCGAGATGAGGGCGAGCGGTGCGTTCGTGTTCACCGGCGGGCTGCATGGCCCCGATGCGGCGGCCGTCGTCCGAAGAACCGGCGGCGACCTGGTCGTGACCGACGGTCCGTTTGCCGAGTCGAAGGAGCAGATCGGCGGCTTCTATGTCATCGAGGCAGATGATCGTGATGCGGCGCTGACGTGGGCCGGCAAGGTGGTGGATGCGATCAATGCCCCGATCGAGGTTCGCGAGTTCTTCGACATGCGAGGCCGTTGAGGCTCCAGATTCCTACGTCGTTTCCGGCCAGTCGGCGTCATCGATGCGGGCATACATGATGGCGTTCCCCTCCTTGCCGACCATCTCGATGACGCCCGTGCGGCGCAGGCAGTAGGTCATCTGTTGCGCCAAGCGGCGGTGGCAGCTGAGCTCCGCCGCGAGGTCGGCAGTCGTGAACTCCCGAGGCACTTCGGTCGGCAGCAGCGAGACGAGGGCGTGCGGTGATTCGACCACGAGGAGATCGACGACGTCGAGCAGCCGGCGCTCGACGACCACCCAGCCCTTGCGGCGCCATGCCTTGCTTGGGTCGAACCTGCGCACCTCTTCCTCTTGGATGAGCAGCACCTCCAGCGTGAAGTTCGGATGGGCGAGGAGCTCAGGGAAGCTCACCAGCTCGGCGAAGACGTCTACCACTGCACCTCGCTTGGGCGATCTCCGCCGGGACATGACCGCCCCGCTGTCGTCGATCTTCACGATCCACTTCTCGAGCGGGATCGGGTACACGAGATGCACGGAATGCCGTTGCAGCAGGTTGTGCAGCTTGGGCTTCATCGAGGAGAAGCCGCGCGTCTGGATCTCGATGAGCATCTCTTCGCGGACGAGGTCGATGACGAAACCCGTCGACCGGCTCCTCGATGCGATCTCCCTGCTCGGCATACCAGCGCTTCAGCGCCGCATGCAGCGGCTTCTCGCGCAACGTGCCCACATGGGGTCGAGCGGTCATTGGGTGATGGTATCGGCCTGCCCTTCCCTGAGGGCCGCTTTCCGTGCCAACCGGCGCGGGGCCGGGGAGATCGCCGGCCCTCGTCACGGCTCCGCCACGATCGGTAGTGTCGGCACCCAGCGACGAGCGAGGAGCCGGCGATGGCGAAGTTCATGGTGATCTACACCGGTGGCGGGGGCATGGGAGCGAGCCCCGAGGAACAGCAGCGGATCATGGGTGAGTGGGGCGTTTGGTACGACAAGATGGGTGCCTCGATCGTCGACGGTGGTTCTCCCTTCGCCGATGCCAAACACATGAGCGGCAGCGGTATCGAAGACGGTCCGCTCGGTGACAACCCAGCGACGGGCTACACGGTCATCACGGCCGACTCGCTGGACGCAGCCGCGGCGGCCTGCGAAAACCATCCCCATATCAGCCACGGTGGTCAAGTGCAGGTCTACACGTGCGTCGACATGAGCCCGCCGGAGTAGCGCATACGCAACCCCGCCGCCGTGATGTCAACGACTCGCAGCGTTGGGTTCGTCCCAGGAACTCACGAGCCCCTTCGGCGCTCGTAGGCGCCAGGACTCGACGATCAGCTCGCCGGCTTCGGCGTCATCGATGGCATCGAGCTGTACCAGCACGACGGGGAGACCGTCGTAGTGGTCGGTCGTGAAGAACTTCTCCGGCTCGCCGGCGATGAGACCGAGCTTCTCCTCGGGCGTCTCGACCCAGACGACGAGCGCCTCGGGGTCGTCTCGGAACCAGGCGAACATCCGCGACTTCGTCCGCCACGATGGCCGGCCTCCATACGAAGGCTGCTCGAACGCCCCCGGCAGCGTCAGCGCAACGGACCGGACGTGATCGAGCGTGGTCACCAACCCGAGCCTACGAACGAGGGGATGGGTCTGCGGCGACCGCTGACGTGACACAAGGCCCGGCCCGATGGTTGGGCAGGGGATGGCGACGCCGCCCGACCGCCGGCCGGGCGCAGTTGGTTCATGGGTCGAACCGCATCGCGCACAGAGGTCGGACCTCACCCGGTGTTGCGCAGACCTGCCGCCAAGCCGTTGACGGTGAGCAGCAACGCCCGCGACAATGAATCGTCACCCTCGGCAGCCGAGCGCGATCGTTGCAGGAGCGCTGCCTGCAGGTACGAGATCGGGTCGATGTAGACGTCGCGGATGCGCAGCGTGCGCTGCAGCACCGGGTAGCGGTCGAGCAGGTCGTCCTGGCCCGTCACCGCCAGCACCTCGGCCACCGTGCGCGTCGTGCTCCTCACGGATCACGTCGAACACGTGGCGGTGCTCGGGGGCGACGAGCGTCTCGACGTATCGCTCTGCCACCGTGAGGTCGGTCTTGGTCAGCGTCATCTCCACATTCGAGATGAAGGTGCGGAAGAACGACCACTGCTCGTACATGTGGGCGATGGCGCCGTCGAGACCGGCGGACCGAGCGGCGCGGCAGGCCGGTGCCGACACCGAACCAGCCGGGAACGATCTGGCGCGACTGGGTCCACCCGAATACCCACGGAATCGCCCGCATCCCGCCGAGGCCTACGTTGTCGGCACCGCCACCCGGCCGGCGGGCCGGGCGCGAGCCGATGTTCATCGCCGCCAGCTCCTCGACCGGCGTCGAGGTCACGAAGTACGGCACGAGGTCGGGCAGGTCGACGAGTCCTCGGTAGGCGGCGAAGGCGGCATCGCTGACCACGTCCATGCTCTCGTCCCACCTCGCCAGCACATCGCTCGATCTGGCGTGAGGTACGGTGCAGCAACGACGCCTCCAGAGTGGCGGCGAGTGTCAACTCGAGGTTGGAGGCGGCGAGGCGGGGGAGGCCGTACTTGTCGGCGATGACCTCGCCCTGCTCGGTGATCTTGATCCGGCCGTCGACGGTGCCCCACGGCTGAGCCAGGATGGCCTCGCCGGTCGGGCCGCCACCCCGCCCAACCGTGCCGCCCCTGCCGTGGAAGATGCGCAGCTCGACGCCGTGGCCGCTGGCGACGTCGCGGAGCGCCCGAGACGCCTTGTACAGCTCCCATTGCGACGTCGTGATGCCGGCATGCTTGTTGGAGTCGGAGTAGCCGAGCATCACCTCCTGGAGGTCGCCGCGCAGCCGCACGATCTCTCGGTAGGGCGCACATGTCAGCATCTCGTCGAGGAGGTCGCCGGCGTCACGCACTTCGTCGATCGTCTCGAAGAGTGGAACGAAGCCGATGCGCGCCACACCGGTGTGGAGGTCGATCAGGCCCGCATCCCTGGCGAGGACGGCGGGGGAGAGGATGTCCTCGGGGCCGCGGGTCTCGGACACGATGTAGCTCTCGATGGTGTCTGGGCCGAAGTGGTCGAGGGCTTTGCGGATCGGTGTGGAAGGTCTCGACGGTACGAGCCGGACCGTCGTCGAGGCGAGTCGTGAGCGATGCCAGCGGACGACGGCTCTCCAGCTCCGCTGCCAGCACCGCCGTGCGTTCGGCCGGGTCGGCGGGGTAGGCGACGTCGAGCCTGGCGTAGAGCTGGCTGATCGCAGCGTGATGGGCTGTCGCGTGCTCCCTCACATCCATCGTGGCGAGCCGGAACCCGAACGTGGCGACACGGCGGATGAGACGATCCAGCGAGCCACGTGCGATGAGCTCGCCGTGATGAGCAAGGAGCGACCGCCGCATCACGGCCAGGTCGTCGAGCAGCGCGTCGGCGGATCCGTAGTCCCGACCCGGATGATGCGGGGTCTCGTCTGCGAGCCGCTGTCGCGTGTTGATGAGGCGCTGGTGGACGTACGCGCACTTCTGCCGGTAGGCCTCGCCGGCGGAGAGGTCGGAGAAGACCTCGTAGGTCGACGGCAGGTCGCGGGCGTCCCCCGCCAGCGACATCTCCAGCTCGTCGGTGATGGGTGTGATCCGGTCGGACGAGCTGAGGTCGGTTGCCAGCTGCTCGACGGCGGCGATGAGCTCGCGCAGCGCATGATCGTGCTGCATCTGGAGCACCCGCATCGTCACGTCGGGTGTCACGTTCGGGTTGCCATCACGGTCGCCCCCGACCCAGGTGCCGAAGTGGAGCGGTCGGCTGGTCGACGGAAGCTCGATACCGAGCCGGCCGAGCTGATGATCGAGCTCGTCGAACAGCTCGGCAGCGACCTCGCGGAAGATCTCGTCGAAGTAATACATCACCGAGCGAGCCTCGTCGATCGGGGTGGGGCGCTCCCGACGCAGCTCGTCGGTCTGCCAAATCAGATCGACGACCTCGGCGAGGCGCCGGTCGATCCGGTCGCGGTCGCTGTCTGTGAGGCGTGGGTCGGCGCGGAGCTCGAGGAGATCTGCCACCCGGTCCGTCTTGGTGAGGATCGAGCGGCGGGCGGCCTCGGTGGGGTGTGCCGTGAACACGGGGCGCAACTCCAGCCTGGTGGCGACGGCGCTCAGGATCTCCGCCGGCATGTCGGCAGCAAGAACACGGTCGACGGTCGCTGCGAGCCAGCCGCGCTGGCCCGAACGGGCCCCCTCCTCATCGAGGCGGTGGGTTTGCTCGGCCACGTTGGCGAGATAGAAGAACGCCGAGAAGGCGCGGACGAGTTGGATCGTCGTCTCGAGATCGAGTTGCGCGAGGAGCTGGGTCAGTTCATCGGCGGCGTCTCGGTCGTCGTCTGTCCCACCCCGGATGCGTTTCGTGAGCGCTCGCACGTCTTCGACGAGCTCGAGCAGGCCGGCGCCCTCCTGGCGAACGAGGGTCTCACCCAAGAGGTTGCCGAGGAGGCGGATGTCCGCTCTGAGCCGGGTGTCGCGCTCGATGCGCTCTTCGTCTGGCATCGGGCGAGCGTAGCCGCCGCTCTGGGATCGATCGACGGGTGCCGGAGGCGACGCCGGGCGGCTACACGCGAGGTCGAAGGCCGAACAGCGCCCGAGTGGGGTTGGTGCGTGCGACGGCCTCGGAGAGTGCCCAGGTGATGAGAAACGCCAGCGTCGCGATCGTTGCGTACTTGGGCAGTATTGCGACCTCCCACTGGATGACGAAGTACGCAAGAACGATGATCACGGTCTGATGCCAGATGTAGAAGGGGAGTGAGATGGCGGAGAACCGAGTGATCCAATCGGTAGGCCGGGTGACGTACCTGCGACCCAGCCCAACCAGGCCGACGATCACCAGCCACTCGGCAACACCACGTGTTGCGGCGTCGAACTGTCGGGACACGTCCGGGAGAACGATCACTGCGATTCCCAGTGGCAACGACCACACCCACAGCCGATTGATGGCGTCGTCGAGTCGCGGATCGCTCACGACGAGAAAGCCGAGCAGGAACACGACCGGATAGTTGGCATGGTTGGCGAGATCGGTGACGAGGTCCTGGTTGTTGGGGAACGATGGCCGCAACACGGCCTCGGCGATTCCGAGGTACGCCGCTGGGATCAGGACCAGGTTCCATCCTCGAGCGAGCACTGCGGTGACGCGAATCCGAAAGGGAGCGCCTCCGTTGCGGAGCCAAGCGAAGACGCCGGCGAACAGCACGGAGTAGAGGAACAGGTACATGAGGAACCACAGGTGGTGCCACGAGAGGTTCGCATCGGGATAACAGCACTGGAAGGTGTTGGGATACCACTCGAAGAAGGTGCCGGAGAAGTCGATTGGGCTCCTTCGAGTGCCTACCCACGTCGCAATGCGCTCCACGTAGACCTGGGGCGGGATGATCAGGAGCATCCCGGATACGAGCGGTACGAGAAGCCGCCTGAGCCGCTCCAACCGGAACTCGTGCGCGAGGCGGGACCGGAAGGCATACCAAGCCGACATGCCGGCGAGAAGGAAGAACAGCGGCATATGCCACTGGTGGATGAAGTTGTTGACTTCGCCGATCAGTTCGCTTCGTTCGGCGTTCTGGATGTGGAACGCATCGAACGCGGTGAACACCATCCCGGTGTGAAACAAGATCAGGAGCAGCGTCGCTGTCACGCGCAGAGCATCGATTTCGTGGCGGCGGGTAGGGGGCGTGTCCACGACCATGGCCCCGGCAACCTACATCGAGGGCGTTTTGCGTGCTGGTGCCGTCAGGCGTACGGCTCGCTGCGGGCGCGAACGTGCCGTTCGAGCGCTACCCACAGCGTCCGGGCTAGGGGGTGAAACAGCACGGGGACGAGCGCCGTCACCGCAACGACAATGATCAACACGGTCGTCCACGGCACGTCGGGCCAGGTGGCGACCATCATGCCGACGAACACGATCAGCCACGTTCCCATCGTGACCGCGCTGTTGATGAGCATCGAGCCCAACCAGTAACCCTGGCTCCGCTCGAAGTGCATCCCGCACCGCGGGCAGTCGTCGACCATCGTGACCCAATAGCGGAAGATGTGGCCGGAACCGCAGCGTGGACAGCGGCCAACGGCTCCCCTGAGGAGCGCGCGAACCAGTGTCGGCTGAGGGAATGGCTCCACGAGCCGCCAGGGTACTCGCGCCGGCACCCACCGATTCGGCCTCGGTAGCGGCCGGTGCCAACATGACTCCTCACGCCGGAGGAAGCCATGGACCGACCCACCGTTGTCATCGCCGAGACCATCGCCGAGGCTGCACTCGACCTGTTGCGCGCCTCGGTCGATGTCGTCGTCGCTGCCGGTCTGTCGCGACCCGAATTGGGCGATCGGCTCGCATCCGCACACGGCCTCATCGTCCGTTCGGCGACAAAGGTCGATGCTGAGCTCATCGCCGCCGCTCCGCTCCTGCGGGTGGTAGGTCGGGCCGGTATCGGTGTCGACAACATCGATCTCGATGCTGCGACAGCCGCAGGCGTCTTGGTTGTGAACGCCCCTGACGCAAATACGATCTCGGCAGCGGAGCACACGATGGCGTTGCTGCTCGCTCAAGCCCGCCGAGTGGCTGAGGCCGACGCCTCCCTTCGTGGCGGCGCATGGGAACGATCGCGGTTCCAAGGAGTCGAGTTGCACGGCAAGACACTCGGGATCCTCGGCCTCGGCCGCATCGGGACTCTGGTGGCGCAGCGTGCTTCGGCGTTCGGCATGCATCTCATCGCCTACGACCCGTTCGTGAGCGACGAGCGCGCTGGGCGCCTCGGCGTGCGGTTGGCACCACTCGACGACGTGCTTGCCGAGTCGGATTTCGTGACCATTCATCTCCCCCGCACCCCTGACACCGAGAGTCTCATCGATGCTGCAGCTCTCGCCCGCGCCAAGCCGGGTGTTCGTATCGTCAACGTCGCCAGAGGGGGCCTCGTCGACGAAGAAGCCCTCGCCGCCGCCGTCGCCAGCGGGCAGGTGGGAGGCGCCGCCGTCGACGTGTTCGCAACCGAGCCCACCACCACGAGCCCGCTCTTCGGCCTCGCAAACGTCGTCGTGACTCCGCACCTCGGAGCCTCGACCCAAGAGGCGCAGGACAAGGCCGGCACTTCGGTTGCGGAGGCCGTCGTAGCGGCGCTCGCAGGTGAGCTCGTGCCTTCGGCCGTGAACCTCGATCTCGGTCCGCGCGTGTCTGTCGAAGCGAGACCGTACGTCGACCTCGCCGAGCGGCTCGGGCGGATATTCGCGGGATTCTCTTTCGGGCTCCCCAGCGAGCTGACGGTGTCGGCACGGGGTCGGGACATCGCCGATGCGGTGCGGGCGATCGCCTTGAGTGCCGTCAAGGGCACGCTGGCATCCGCAAGCGAAACCCCGGTCTCGTTCGTCAACGCCCCCGTCCTGGCGGCCCGCCACGGGATGTCCTGGCGCGAGGAAGCCGTGCCCGAGGCTGCCGACTACCGATCGGTCGTTCGTCTCGGCGGCACGGTCGCAGGGAAAGCTCGCTCCATCTGCGGGTCGGTGATGGCCCACCGCGGCGCAGTGCTCGTCGAGGTCGACGGCTACGAGATCGAATTCCCCATCGCCGATCACATGGCGTTGGTTCGCAACTCCGACACCCCCGGTGTCATTGGGCGGGTCGGCACGCTGCTCGGCGACGCCGGCATCAACATCGCCGACATGGCGGTCGGCCGTGGGCCGGACCACGGTGCGATGATGGGGATCAGCATCGACCAGTCCATGGACGACGAGCTCGTGGAGCGGCTCCGTGCGCTCGAGGGCGTGCTCGCTGCGCGCTACATCAGGCTGCAGTGACGTCGGGCTCACAGGAGCCAGGTGACGAGCCAGCCGGCGGCCAAGCCGTACAGCCCGGCGACAACGTCGTCTGCAGTGATGCCCCACGGCGGAGGGAGACCTTCTGCCTGCCCGACGCCGGGGAGCACCTTGAAGATGTCGGCCAACCTGGCCACGATCCAGGCGACGGCCCACGCCACACCGGAGAGCCCGATGACGGCGACCAAGGCTCCTGCAACCTCGTCGATCACCACCCAACCCGGATCTGCCCCGCCACGGCCTTCCGGGCCGGATGCCCATACCGAGAGGGCAATTGCGGCTACGGCGATGATGAGGCCCACCCACCATGCGCCAAGCCAGGAGGCGATGCCGATGATGCCTCCTACGGCCGCCCCAAACGTGCCTGCACCATTGTCGCTGCCCCACAGCCGGCGAGGGATCCAACCCACCCCGAATCCGGCTGCAACAACGCGACGCATCGGGCGAGCGTAGCGGGGCAGCGTCCGGTGGCTCAGCCGGCGCCGCCCCACCAGCGCAGCACCCGGAGCGCACGGAGCGTCGACCAGCGCCCGGGCCCATTCTGTTCGAGCAGGAACCATCGACGTCCCGGGTAGGCCCGGTAGACGGGCCACCTGCCGTCGCGGCGACGGGCTCGTGACACGGCATCGACGGCGCCGGCGAGCCGCTCGTCGGGTGCGACGCCTTGCGTCAGGAAGTGCTCGAGTCCGCGGACGACGTCGAAGTGCCACTGCGGTGGGAACGGGAAGCGGGTGAAGGTCGTGTCGACGACCTCGCCCGTTCGATGCGAGCAGTAGAGCCGGTGGTCGAGGAAGAACTGGCGGCCTCGCTCCATCGCCCTGGCAACCGCAATCCCGCCGTCGGCCCCCCGATAGGCGTCCAGTGCTTCGAGCACCGTGATCGACGTGTGAAACGACCCGTGGCGCGAGCCGCTGCGAATCGACTCGCAGTTCCAGCCTCCGTCGGCAAGCTGCTGGCCGATGAGCCATGCAGCGGCCTCGTCGAGACGAGTGTCGTCGTGGCCGAACGTAGCCGCCAGCTGCAGCAGCATTCCGGTGATGCAGGTCTCCGGCTCCCTGATCGTCTTGGCGAGCGTGAGGCCGCCGTCGAACCACTTGGCCCGATCCCAGAGCACCCTGCAGCCTGCCAGGGCCTGGGGGTGGCCGCGAGGTAGGCCGAGCCGGTGCAGGAGAAGCAGCGTGTACGTCGTGGATGTCCACTTTGGGCTGTAGAGCGCACCGGCCCAGGTTCCCTCGTCGTCCTGAAGCTCGAGAAGCCTCGCACCCCAGCCGTCCGTCGCAACCCGTGCCCGCTCGGCAGCGACCTCGGCCGGTGCGGCGTCGGCGAGGTCACGCATCGTCTGCCAGCGGATGGCCGGATCCCCTTCCATCAGCCAGTCGATCATCGTGGCGGAGCCCTCGTCCCCGGTCGAGGATCCGTTCCCTGCGGGGTGAAGGGCTTCCATGACGTAATCGTGGCCCGCTGTGCACGATCGCGCCAGGCCGCAACCGGCTCTTTCGCGGCGGTCCAGGCGGTCAGATCGAGCGCATCGGGCACAATGACTCGTCGCCTGCGCCACGGCAGTGTTCTCGGGTGGTCCCGCTACCCGGCGACGATGGTCACCACGACGGTGAGGTTGGTGGTGCCGTCCCACTGCCAGACGCCGCGTAGCACGTGGGTCCCTGCACCGACGCTTGCGATCACAGCGTGCCACTCACGCGTTGCCATGGTGGTGGATGCGGTGTCGAGTGTCGCCATTGACAGCGGCGTCCCGTCGAGCGTCGCAGTGAAGGTGGTATCCGGCCCCCTGAAGGCGGCTTCCTCGCCCGGGGCAAACGGGAGCACGTTGTACCAGCCCTCGCGGAGCTCGAATGTGCGGCCGGCGGGGATGGCGAGCGTCGCAGTGCACGAGGTGCGCACCCGGTCGCATGCCGATCCCGGGCGGAGCGAGAGGCGGCTCGGGATCGGCGACAGGTCGAGCGCCCGCGCCAGGAAACTCGCCATCTGGGCGCGGGTCACGAGGTCGTTCGGGCAGTAGAGGTCGTTGGCCGGAGGATTGCATCCATAGGTGATGCGGGCGGCGGCGATTGCGTTGATGGTGAAGCTGTGGATGTTGCCCGAGATGTCCTGGAACGGCCCGGCCGCCAACGGTTGGAGGTCGAGGGCACGAGCGAGGAAGCTCGCCATCTGCGCCCGCGAGACTGGATCGTCCGGGCAGTACCTCGTGTTGGCAGGCGGATTGCAGCCGAGCGTCACGCCTGCTGCGGCCAGACGTTCGATGTCGGCTTCGAAGATCGATCCGTCGTCATCGGTGAAGGGGTCGGCGAGCCGCTCGGTGTAGCCGAATGCACGGGTGAGAAAAGCCGCCATCTGGCCCCTGGTGACCGGGCGATCGGGGCAGTAGTGGTCGTTGGTCGGTGGATTGCAGCCGAAGGTGATGCTCGCCGCGGCGATGGCGTTGATGTTGGGCTCGTGGATGTTCCAGTCGTCGTCCGTGAACCGCGAGTCCACCACGACCGCTTCAGCGGGCTCCGCAACGAGGGGGCCTGCCGCGACGGCGGTGGCGAGGGCTCCGACCACGACAAGCGCGACCCACCGCTTCACGTGATCTCCACGCCGGCCAACAGTTCGCGAATCGTCGGCACGACGTCGGCGCGGTCGATGTGGCTGCCGACGACGACATAGAGGCAGAACGCACGCCCGGCGGTGCGGAAGAAGCGCTGCATCGCGGAGCCGCCCGGCACCGGCTTTTGGAGAGCGGCGGGTTCGAAGTCGCCGGCGCCGACCTCGGGGAGTCCCTCGTGGCGGAAGAGCGGCGTCCGCGCCGATTCCGGGTCGTATTCGAACAATGTGACGAAGACGTCGCCCGCTCGCATCGTCTGGACTGCCCCGTTGCCGAAGTCTCCTCGCCCAGGGGGCAACGGGAAGTTGGCGACGTGGGCGACAACGCGTCGCACCGCTCCGTCCGGATGCGTCTCGGGGAGTGGTTCCGTCGTCCCGATGCGAGGGGACTCTCGCCATGTGCCTGAGCCCGGGTCGATCTGACCCTCCCACCCTGACGGCAACTCGAACCCGACACCGCCGCTGTTCAGGCGCACCACGTCACACCACTCCCGCGAAGATCCCGGCGATGCCTGCAACGGCAGTGGCGGCGGCCATCAGGCGGAACGCAGGACCTGCGAGCCGGCGCATGACAGCCGACGAGGAGCCCAGTCGACTCGGCGTGTTGATCCACCGGCCCGCGACGACGGGGAGCGACCGGCCAACACCGAACGCAAGCCCGACCACAGCCCCTGCAGCACCAGATCCACTGGCCACCTCGGCAGCGAGGACGACCCACACACCCCATGTCACGATGTACGTGGCAACCCCCGCACCGAGTTGGGCGCCGAATCCTGCGCCGTACACCCATCCTCGATACGCGCCGATCCAGCGTTCGTTGACCTGGCGGTGGGGTCCGGGCGGCCGGGCGCCGAGGAGGTCGAGGCCCGCCGCCGCAAGAGCCGCCACCCCGATGATGGCGACCGTTCTACCCGTCGGTCCGCCGAGCACGTACGAACCCGCGATGCCGAGGACGGCCCCGACGGCGCCGGCCGCTCCGATAGCGCCCACCGAGAAGGCAGTCACCGTGAGCACCCATCGGTTGTGACGTGCCCGCTCGCCGAGCGGGTGGATGCTCGAGAGCATCGACTCCCCTCACGGCGACCAATGCGATCGGAGTGCTGCGAACACCGCGACGAGCACTCCCAGCGATGTGATCGTCACCGTCCACCACCGTTCGATGGCGGCGCCCACAAGCTCGGGTCGCCGGGCTCGACACCGGCCCGGCGCAGCTCTTCGTCGGTGTCCTCGAGACGTTGTGCCGTCCCGGCGTGGAGACGGGAATCGCCGGTGGCGTCACCCAGTGCTCGTCCGGCGAGTTCCGCGATTTGGGGCCACGATCCCGCAGCACCCTCGCCGATGACATGGCCGCGCCCGGCGTCGACGAGGGCGAAATAGGGCGCGACCGGCACCCGGAACGCATCCCACGCAGGACTGGACATGATGACGATCGCATCCGAAGGGGCGAGGTTGCGGATCGTGGCCGGGCTCTCCTCTTCTGGGCCTTTCGTGACGACCACGGTGCGGATGTCTTTGCGCGGCATCGCAATCGGGTTGGCGAGCCCGCGCCACAACAGACGGCACGAGGAGCAGCCGGACGTGAGGAACGTCACGAGCACCAGACCGCGCGACCCGGCAAGCGCAACTGAAGCGGCGCCCCCGCCGGGCGTGACCCCGGCCAGTTCGGTGGCGGCGAGCGGCTGCGAGCCGCGTGGTGCGGCCACCATCGCCGCAGCCTGGTCTGGCTCGGCTTCGCCCGCGCCGAGCTCGTGGAGTCTGCGGAGAATCTCGGCGTGGCTGCGCAGCAGCCCGGCGACGAGCACGACGAGCAGCACGATCACGACCGCTTCCAACACGACGAGAGCGGTCATGGCACCCGGCCCCACACCACCGGCACCCCGTTCGGGTCGCCGAACGAAAAGGTGCTGTTCGCCGGTCCGTCCGACAGCGACAGCCGAAGCTGCCAAGACCCGGCGACGAAGCGCCCCGGCAGATGGCGCCCTGCCCCGGTCCAGTCGCCGACGATGGGGACGCCGTCGGCAGGCCCAAAGTCGAATTCGACCCGAGGGCCCGCTGGGTCGAAGCCGTTGAGCAGTATCCACCGTGTTCCCCGGACTACGCCCGGCGTATCGACACCGTCGCCGTTCCAGTCGCCCGCCACAGGGATGTCGCCGGGCTCGCCGAACACGATATCGATGTCTGCCGTGCCCCCGGCGTTGTGGTTGCTCAGCAGCCAGCGGTTGCCCCGGACGACCCCGATCGTGTCGACGCCGTCGCCATTCCAATCACCGGCGACGGGCACGTCGCCTGCGGTTCCGTACTCCACGACGAGGTCGGGGTCGCCTGGCCCGGGCACTTGGCGGATCAGCCACGTGAGCGCACCAGCGTCCAGGGCCCCATGGCGCGCCCCCGCACCAGTCCGGCCGTCTCCAGGCCCGAGCCGGACCAGTCCGCCATGATTGGGATGTCGCCCGGCAGCCCGTAGTCGTACTTCTCCGTAGGGATGCCTGTGCTGAGTGACTCGCGCAGCTCGAAGGTGGCGCCCGACACGACGCCGGGGTACGCCTGGCGCACGAGCGACGGCCGGAGACATGCCGCATCGTGGAATCGGGTGTTGTCGTCGCGGGCGTCGGCCTTCGAGCACGACGAATCCCACTCCCACGGCGGCACGCAGGTGACGACCCGGCAGATGATCGGGCCGACGCACTCGATGTGCTGGTTGCATTGGCCGTACCGGAACCGGACACAACACGCCTGCCTCAGGTTGCAGTCGTTGTTGGCGCATCCACAGCTGCAGTCGACGCATGAGTCCGAGCACGTGCCCGAATACCCACAGCCGCAGCCCCCGCAGTCTGCGGTGTTGCAGTCCATGTAGTAGCGGGACCCGCCATCGCAGTAGCCGGAGCCCTCGGCCCGCCACCAGCCTGCGATGACACTGCCCGGAGGGCACGTGTTGACCCCGGACATGGCGCAGCAGAACTCGGTGTATCCGCCGCAACATCGCGATCCGGACGGGCAGTCGCTGCAGGTCTTGACGATCGCCGAATACGCGGTGGTCGGACGGAGGACATACGCTGCGGGGGCGGCAGCGAGCGCCGAGCCGACGATGGCCGCGCGACGCAGGAAGCCGCGCCTGCTGGTCCTTCGACCGAGGAAGCCGGCGGTTGCTTCAACCAGCCGGGTGCTCACGCCGGCCCCCGGACGATCAGGCGAAGCCGGGGCAGCTCGGCGAGCATCAGGTAGAGCGCGTAGACGCCCACTGCGAGGAACACGAGGTAGGGGAAACCCCATCCCGGCTGGGAGGCGATCACTTCCGGCAGGGACGGCGCAGACGTGAGTGCGTACCCGATGGCGCCCACGGCGGCGAGAACGTTGGTCACGGCATGGACCGGCGACGGGGGGGTGTCGTCCTTGCCGAAACAGCCGCACGATTGCAGTGGCAGCTTCCGTCGCAGCGCGACGAGAACGAAAGCCGCGAATCCTCCGTAGATGGCGGCAACCGCGACACCGCCGAGCCGTCCGCCGGCGAGCAGCCCGTACGAGCCGACGACGATCTCGCCGACACCGAGGGTGAGCGCCGGCCATGCCCCCGACGGCAGTGATGCCGCGGCGAGGGCGCCCTGCGTGGGCGCAGGGTCCCGAACCTTCAGGAAGCCGGCGCCGATCAAGAGCGCAGCGACGACGAAGAACCACCCCTCCATAGGGCCGCGAGCATACGGCGCGTGACGGGAACGGTCGATTCCGCCGCTCCCTCTCGGCCGTGCCGTGGTGGTCCTGGGTAGGCTCGCTCCCCATGACCGAATGGAACCCTGATCTGCTGAGCCCGCTCTCGCACGACGACTCGCTGCAGGTGTACTACTGGATGCGCCTGACTCGGGCGTTCGACGACCGGATGGTCGCGATGTGGAAACAAGGCCGCGGCCTCGGCGGGGCCTTCAGCGAGCGAGGGCACGAGGCCGTTGCCGTCGGCGCAGGCTTCGCCCTCGGTCCCGACGACGTCGTCGCACCGATGCATCGTGATCTCGGGTGCTACCTGGTGCGAGGGATGAGCCCTGCTCGCATCTTCGGCAACCTGCTCGGGAAGGAGACCGGCGTGACGCGGGGACGTGACGCCAATCTGCATGGTCTTGGCGACCTCTCGCTCGGCATCATCGGGTTCGTGAGTCACCTCCCGATGTCGATGCCGGTGACGCTCGGCGCTGCCATGGCTTTCCAGATGCGGGGCGAGCCCCGAGCCGCACTCACCTTCATCGGCGACGGCGGGAGCAGCACCGGGGGCTGGCACGAGACGGTGAACATGGCCGCCGTGTACCAGGCACCATTCGTCCTCGTGGTCGAGAACAACCAGTACGCCTATTCGACGCCGCTCAGCGAGCAGACGGTCGTACCCGACATCGCCAACCGTGCAGCCGGATATGGGATCCCAGGGATCATCGTCGACGGCAACGACGTCGAGGCCGTGCACCTGGCCACGCAAGAAGCGCTCGTGCGGGCTCGGTCGGGCGGTGGGCCGAGCCTGATCGAGGCCAAGACGATGCGCATGCTGGGGCATGCCATCCACGACGGCGCCGAATACGTGCCCGACGCGATGCTCTCCGAGTGGGAGGCGCGTGATCCGGTAGCGGCGTATGCGCGCCGCCTGGTGACCCGGGGTACCCCCGCGGAGGTGCTGCGGGGGATCGACGAGAGGGCCCAGGGTGAGATAGCAGAGGCGGTTGCCGAAGCCGAGGCGGCGCCGTTCCCCAACCCTGAGGAGGTTGGGGAGAGGGTGTTTGCACCATGACCGGCGTCGGCGATGTCGTCGATGGGGGACCGGGTGCGCAACCGAAGGGGCGGGAGCTGACGTTCCTCGAGGCGATTCGCGAGGCGCTGCGACACGAGATGGCACGCGACGAGAACGTGTGCATCATCGGCGAAGATGTCGGCGGCGAGTTCGGTGGGGCCTTCAAGGTCACCGACGGCCTGGCCGCCGAGTTCGGCGATCATCGGGTCCGCAACACGCCACTCGCCGAGTTGAGCTTCGTTGGTATGGCCACCGGGATGGCGCTCATGGGGTTGCGGCCCGTGGTCGAGATACAGTTCGCCGACTTCATCAGCTCCGCGTTCGACAGCATCGTCCAGTACGCCGCCACCAACCACTACCGATGGGGTGCCGCCGTGCCGTGGGTGATCCGGGCGCCGAGCGACGGGGGCATTTCGAGCGGTCCCTTCCACAGCCAGAATCCCGAAGCGTGGTTCGTCCATACGCCGGGACTCAAGGTGGTGTCGCCGTCCAACCCGGCCGACGCCAAGGGGCTGCTCGTCGCATCGATCCGAGACCCAAACCCGGTGATCTACTTCGAGCCGAAACCGCTCTACCGGTCCGTGAAAGGACACGTCCCGGCCGGCGAGCACGTCGTGCCGATCGGCACCGCAGCGGTCGTGCGGCCGGGAAACGACCTCTCGATCATCACCTACGGCGCCCAGGTTCGGGAGGCGATCACCGCTGCGGAGACGATGGCCACCGACGGCATCGACGCCGAGGTGCTGGATCTCCGCTCTTTGAAGCCGCTGGACTGGGATGCGGTTGCTGCGACCGTGCGACGAACCGGCAAGGTGCTGATAGTCCATTCGGCGAACCGGATGCTCGGCGTTGGAGCCGAGATCGCGGCTGAGATCGCAGAGCGGTGGTTCGATCTCTTGGATTCCCCGCCGCTGCGCCTCGGGGGGCTCGACGCGCCCGTCCCCTTCAGCCCTCCCCTCGAGGCCGCATACCGCCCCTCGGCTGTCAAGATCGAGGCGGCTGCGAGATCGCTCGCTGCCTACTGATCGGGACGTGCGCTCAGGCCCACGGGGCCCCTCCGGGTGCGAAGCCGCCGGTGGCGCCGTCGATGAGCTCTCGCATGATGTCCATGTGCCCTGCGTGGCGAGCCGTCTCCTCGATCATGTGGACCACGATGTCGCGCACAGGGGACTCGTTTGGGCCGAACGTGACCTTCACCTCAGGATCGTCGAGGGCTTCGTGGATGCGTCGACTCACGTCGCACTCAGCTGCATAGAACGCGGCGACGGATGCCACCGTGTCCGACTCTTCGAGACGCCAATCGGCATCGGGGTCCTCGTCGCTCCAAGGAAACTCCGGATCCTCGCCCGCCAGCACTGCTCGATACCACCAGCGCTCGACGTAACCGAGGTGCTTGACGATGCTGAGCAACGAGTTCCCAGAGGGAACCATCGGCCGGCGGGCGTCGCCCTCTGAGAGCCCGTCGAGCTTGAACAGACAGGCCCCGCGATAGGCATCGAGGAACCGGCCGAGGGTTGAAAGCTCAGATTCGGGAGTCTTGCTCATCACGTGACCCTAGGAGGGTGCCGAAGACGCGCAACCAGAAACCTGGAATGCAATGACGTCGATGCGCTCCAACACCTATCCCACCGAAACCGCCGAAACATCCTGCACCGTCCTGGCTGCGGCGTGAGAAGCGGCACCGACGCCGGCGGTACTCTTCGTGCCCGATCTCTCGAGAGGAATGCCATGCGCCCCGATCAGCTCGGCGACTACCGGGTCCCGTCGGATCCCCGGATCCACCCGGACGGTGTCTCGGTCGCATTCGTGGTCACCCAGATGGACCTCGCAGCCGACCGGTACGTTCGGAGGCTGTGGCTGTGGGACGGAGCGACCGCACGCGCGTTGACCGCCGGGCCGGGCGACACCCGCCCGCGCTGGGCTCCGGACGGGAGCCACCTGCTGTTCCTTCGCAAGGGTGCGGACAAGAGCGCGAAGGCGCAGGTTGCCGTGTTGCCGATG
Source organism: uncultured Acidimicrobiia bacterium (assembly GCA_963792895.1). Classification (GTDB taxonomy): domain Bacteria; phylum Actinomycetota; class Acidimicrobiia; order Spongiisociales; family UBA5794; genus UBA6912. The sequence continues at coordinate 407,940 of CAWBYA010000008.1, read as the reverse complement.
GGCGGCGGCGAAGCCGAGATCATCACCGGTTTTGCCCTCGGCGTGACGGAGGCGGAGTGGTCCCCCGACGGTGCGTCGATCGCCGTTGTCGCGTCCGAGTGGATCCCCGAACTGGCCGACCTCGACGATGAGGAGCGCGCGAGGCGCCCGCGAAGGATCACCGAGATTCCCTACCGGGGAGACAATCAGGGATGGCGATCCGACCGGCACACCCATGTGTGGCTGGTCGATCCTGCTCGCACCGCAGATCCCCGATGTCTCACCGAAGGCGACTTCACCGAGAGCATGATCGCGTGGCGGCCGGACGCCGCCGAGATAGCGTTCGTGAGTAGGCGCCACGCGACCCGGCACGTCGACCCGGGAGCGCAGATCTTCACCGTTTCGCTACCTGGAGGCGACGTTGCCGATGTGGCGCCCGTGGGCACGTGGGGGACGCCGAGCTACGACCGGTCGGGCATGCTCCACGCAATCGGCGACCCCGACCCATGGGCGTTCCCCGGCGTCCCTGTGTTGCGCCGGCTCGACGATGCCATGACGAACCTCACCGGCCACTTGGATCGCAGCATCGCGACGTTCTCGCCTGAGATTGCCCCGGCAGGGCCGCAGTGGCTGGATGACGGAACCGCAGTGTCGATCCTCGAGGACGAGGGCAGGATTCGGGTGATTCGACTGGGATCCGACGGCACGACGAACGATCTGGTCGGCGGCGACCGCGTGGTGACGGGAGCGAGTCCGCGGAGCGACGGCTCGGCCTTTGCGTTCACGGCGACCACTCCCACGGACCCGGGGGAGCTGTGGTGGTGGGAGGACGGCGAGGAGCGACGTCTCACGACGCTCAACGACGAATTCCGGGCAGGCGTTGAACTGGCCGAGCCGCAGCGCTTCACGATCGACCACGACGGCGCGACGGTCGAGGGATGGGTCTACCTGCCGCCTGGCGAGGGGCCGGTACCGACGCTCCTCAACATCCATGGTGGCCCGGCGACCCAGTACGGCTACGGGTTCTTCGACGAGTTCCAGGTGTACGTCGGTGCCGGCTACGGCATTGTGGCAACCAACCCTCGCGGGTCGAGCGGCTATGGGGACGACCACGTACGCGCCGTCGTCGGCAGATGGCACGAAGAGATGCCGCCCGATCTCGCCGACGTCCTCGCCGCCGTCGATGCCGCCGCTGCGGTTGCGCCACGCCTGGACATCCAGAACGTCGGGATCATGGGCGGATCGTACGGGGGCTTGATGACGGCCCGGGCGACCGCCGTCGAGCATCGCTTCCGGTCGGCGGTCGCCGAGAGAGGCCTCTACTCCTGGACGTCCTTTGCGGGCACCTCCGACATCGGAATGTGGTTCGGCAAGGCCTACGTGGGAGTCGACGCACACGAGGACCCGGACCTCCTCTGGCGGTCGGGGCCCCTCGCCCGCGCATCTGCCATCACCACACCGACGCTGGTAGTTCATTCCGAGACGGACTACCGGACGCCCATCGAGCAGGGCGAGCAACTGTTTGCCGCACTCGTACACGCCGGAACGGAAACTGCGATGGTGCGCTTCCCGGCCGGCGAGGGCCACGAGCTCAGCCGAGGGGGTGCCCCGAAGCACCGACTGGAACGGTTCGAAATGATCCTCGAGTGGCATGCCCGTCACCTGAAGGGCGGCGCCGGGGACTGAGGTACCCGGGCCGCCGGGTCGCCCGCCCGATTGGCTGCCGGCCGCACGGCCGATACAGTCTGCATCTCAGGAGACCTCAGGGAGGACCGATGACCACCCAGTCCGCACCGCCCGCCCCGACTGCGCCGTTCGGCAGTGTCTTTGCGAGCTCGATGGTGGTAGCCGGCTGGGCCGAAGGCGAGTGGAGTGAGCCGAGAGTCGGCCCAGTGGAGCCGTTGTCGTTGCACCCGGCCACGCACGTCCTCCACTACGGAAGCGCGTGCTTCGAGGGTCTGAAGGCCCACCGCGGCACCGACGGCATCGTTCGCGTGTTCCGGCTCGATGCTCACGTGCGGCGCATGCGTTCTTCGGCCGAGATCCTGATGTTGCCGGTCCCGCCGGCGGAGATGCTCACGAGCATGGTGCTCGACGTCGTGAGCGCCTGCCTCGACGAGGTGCCTGCCGCGCCCGGATCGCTCTACCTGCGCCCGACCTTGATCGGAACGGTCCCCAACATCGGAGCGGCCGCGGTGCCGTCTTCACAGGCCATGCTCTACGTGTTGGCGAGCCCCGTCGGCGACTACTTCGCCGGTGGCGTTCGGCCCCTGAAGCTCGCCCTCGAGACTGTCAGGCCGCGCACGACACCGCAGTTCGGCATGGTGAAGTCCGGCGCCAACTACGTCATGGCACTTGGGCCGACCATGCACGCGAAGCAGTCGCTCGGCGCCGACCAGGTGCTCTTCGCCCCCGGAGGAATCATCCAAGAGACGGGTGCCGCCAACTTCCTCATGATCAATCCCGAGCATGTGATCACCCCCGCACTCACCGAGGCGTTTCTGCACGGCGTGACCCGCGACTCCGTCCTCACGCTCGCTGCAGACCTCGGCTACGAGGTGGGGCAACGCGACAAACTCACCGTCGACGAGCTCGTTGAATGGGCCTCTCACGAGGCCTCCGAGGCGGCGCTCTCCGGAACCGCTGCGGTGCTCGCCGCCGTCGGCAGCCTCATGCTCGTCAGTGAAGAGCTGCCCGTCGGAACCGGCGCCGTAGGCAGCCACACCCTTCGGCTGCGCAAAGCGCTCACCGATCTGCACATTGGCGAAGCCGAAGATCGGCACGGTTGGCTCACCCCGGTCACCGGGTAACGTCCGCTGCCCGGGTTCGTGACGACTCGGGTAGCATGCCGTCTCCATGGGCCAGCAGCCGAACATCGAGCTCGAGATCTCCGACCTCCCCCGTCCCAAGGCGGCGCCGGCGCCGGCGCGGCGATGGAGCCCCCGGCGCCCGGGGGAGATGACCACCCCGCAGGAAGTGCCGTGGGGCGGAGCGTTCGGCACCACGGGCCCCGACACCGGTTACGCCCTCAAGCTCGTCCGCGGCCGGGATCTCGTGTTGCTCGCCGGCGAGGACCGCCACAACGCAGAGGTCGCGATAGCGGCGCTCGCGGGCGCGAGAGCGTCGCATTTCGGCAGGGCTCCCATCGCTCGCGACGTCGATGTCGCCATCACGATCCTCGGACTCGCCCCCAGCGGGCTCCCATCGGATCTCGTGACCACGATGGCGAAACAACGCATCAAATGGTTCGCCAACCTCGGACACAGTCCGGCGAAGGCGAGGGAGCTGGTCGCTTCGGTACCGATCGAGAACCTGGCAGCGCCCCTCGAGGACTTGCGCGCCCGGATGGCGGCCGGCGAGCGCTTGATCCTGCGGTGAGCTCACCGCTCAATCGAATGGGGATGACATGAAGATCGTGCGCGTCGACTCGGAGGTCGATGACATCACCTACGGCGCCGTGGAGCCCGAGGGGATTCGTCTTCATCGTGGCACCCCGTTCGTCGCATGGGAGCCGACCGAGACGATCGTGGCATGGGACAAGGCGCGGCTGCTCGCCCCGGTGATCCCAACGAAGATCGTCGCCGTCGGCCGCAACTACGCCGACCACGCCGCCGAGCTCGGCAACCCGGTCCCCGACATCCCGATCATCTTCCTCAAACCGCCGACGACGATCATCGGGCCCCTCCAGGCGATCCGGCTGCCGGCGATGTCGCATGAGGTTCATCACGAGGCCGAGCTCGCCGTGGTCATCGGCACCGTCACCCGCAACGTGCAAATCGAAGACGTGGGGCCGCACATCCTGGGGTACACGGCTGCCAACGACGTCACGGCGCGGGACCTTCAGCGGGCCGACGGAAAGTTCACGAGAGCCAAGGGCTTCGACACTTTCTGTCCGCTAGGGCCGGCCATCGACACGGAACTCGATCCCCAGGAGGGCCTGTCGATCATCTGCCGCGTCAACGATGAGATCCGCCAGGCGGGCTCAACGAGTGACATGGTGTTCGGCGTAGGCGAGCTCGTGTCGTTCATCTCCGAGATCATGACGCTGCTCCCCGGCGACGTGATCCTCACCGGCACGCCCGCTGGGGTCGGCCCAATCGTCGCTGGGGACAGGGTCGAGGTCGAGATCGAAGGCGTTGGCGTGCTGCTGAACCCGGTGGTGGCTGCGTGAGCGTGCGTGTGCGCTTCGCTCCCTCCCCAACGGGCTTCCTCCACGTCGGCGGTGGCCGGACGGCGCTGTACAACTGGCTGTTCGCTCGGCGCAACGGCGGAACGATGATCCTGCGCAGCGACGACACGGATCAGGAGCGATCGACTGACGAGTACTACGCGGACATCCTCGCCAGTATGGAGTGGCTCGGCCTCGATTGGGACGAAGGAATCGCCGTCGGCGGCCCGCACGACCCCTACCGGCAGAGCAGACGGATGGACCGCTATCGCACCGTGGCGCATCGCCTCGTTGCGGAGGGGCTGGCCTACTACTCGTTCGAGACTCCCGATCAGCTCGATGCGTTCCGCAAGGAGGCGCAGGCCGCCGGGAGGCCGCCTGCCTACGACGGTCGCATGCGGTTGACCGCCGAGGAGACCGAGCGGCGCGTTTCCGAAGGTGAGCCCGCCCCGATCAGGTTCGCCGTGCCGAGGCCGGGGGAGACGGTGTTCACCGACGTGGTGCGCGGCGAAGTGCGTTTCGACCACGTGCAGGTGGACGACTTCGTCATCTTGCGGTCGGATGGGTCCCCGACCTACCACCTCGCCTCAACCGTCGACGATGTCGACTTCGAGATCACTCACGTCGTGCGCGGCGAGGACTTGCTGTCGTCCACGCCCAAGCACATCCTGCTTACCCAGGCGCTTGGCAACGCGTTACCGACATACGCGCACTTGCCGCTTCTCATGGGGCCCGATGGCGCCAAGCTGTCGAAGCGGCACGGTCACACGGCCATCTCCGCCTACCGTGAAGACGGGTACCTTGCCGAGGCGGTCCGCAATTACCTGGCGATCCTGTCGTGGTCTCCGGGGGAGGACGAGGAGATCGTGTCGCTGGCGACGATGGCGGAGCGTTTCGACCTCGGCGCGGTCTCGAAGAGCCCGGCAGTCTTCGATGTGACGAAGCTCGAGTGGATGAACGGCGTCTACATCCGCGAGTTGAGCGTCGCCGACTTCGTGGCTCATGCGATGCCCTTCGTGGCGGCCACCCTCGGCCGCGATCTCGATGATGCGGAGCAGGCCGTGTTCGGTGAGATCGCACCGCTCGTGCAAGAGCGCACGAAGTTGCTCACCGAGATCGGCCCGCAGGTGCGGTTCCTGTTCGGAGCGATCGAATACGACGATGCTTCCTGGGACAAGGTGATGACGAAGCCGGAGGTCGGCGGCTTGCTGGCGACGGCGGGCGAGCGTCTCGCAGCCCTGGACGAGTGGCATACGGAAGCGATCGAAGGAACGCTGCGTGGAGTGCTCGACGACCTCGAGCTGTCTGCCCGGAAGGGGTTCCAGCCGCTGCGAGTCGCCGTCACCGGCTCATCCATCAGCCCGCCTCTGTTCGAGTCGTTGGCGGCGGTTGGCAGGGAGACGACCTTGGAGCGCATCGGCACGGCGCTCGACCGGCTCTGAACGCCTTCACGCCTCCGGCGAGCGAGGATCGGGGCGACTGAGCCCAAAGCCTCTTGACTCTCGACCTACTCGAGGGTGCACACTCGGTGGGCCTTCAGCAGATTGAGTGATCGGAGGCGGTGCGTGTTCAAGATCGGCGAGTTCTCGCAAGTTTCGATGGTGCCGGTATCTGCGCTGCGGTACTACGACTCCATCGGAATCTTCGCGCCCGCCGTGGTGGACGCTTGGTCCGGGTACCGGTACTACACAGGGGCCCAACTCCCCGTCCTCAACCGGATCCTGGCGCTCAAAGACCTCGGGCTGTCCCTCGACGAGATCAAAGGGGTGCTGGCTGAGCACCTCGGCCCCGCCGAGTTGCGCGGCATGCTCGTGCTCAAGCGCGCGGAGATCGGACGGAGGGTTGCCGAGGATCAGGCGAGGCTCGCCCGAGTGGAGGCCCGTCTCCGGCTGATCGAGAAGGAGGGCGCCATGCCCGACAAGGAAGTCATCGTCAAGACCATCGAGCCGCTCACCGGCTTGGCGGTGCGGGAGGTCGTGCCGAGCACGGAAGGGATTGCGGAGCTGATTCAGGATGCGATCGGCGGGGTGTTCGCCAACGGCCTCCAGATCGTCGGCCCCCCGGTCATGGTGTACCACGATCTCGAGTTCACCCCGGAGAGCATCGACGTCGAGGTGGTGTGTCCGGTTGGTGCGCACGACGGCGGGCCGCTCTCGACCCCCGGGAGCCGCAAGCTCGACGTGCGGACCCTGGAGGGCGGTCTCGCGGCAGTGATCGTACATGTCGGGCCGTACGAGGAGCTCGCCGGCACGTACCAGGCACTGGGGTCCTGGATCGAAGAGCACGGCTATCACATCGCAGGCCCGGTGCGCGAGATCTACCTGACGGGCCCAGACGAGCCGGGACCTCCGGTCACCGAGATCCGGATGCCGGTCGCCGAGGCCTGAGCCCATCGAGCTGTGCCGGGGGAGGCATCGCCGACCCCGGCACGGCATCGGCGCGCGGCAGCGCAAAGTGGCAGCAAAGCTCGACCGTTCATGCTTGCCGTGGGGCGTTTTGGGCCTGAGGAGGGACGCCGCCGCCCGACTGGCGGAGGGTGGCATCTTCGACGAGGGTGGTCAGCAGCCGCCGGGGAGCCGGATGTGCTGGTCTGCGGCGACGCCGTCGACGGTGACGGGCTCGGCACCTCGGGGTGGCGTGACGATGACGTCGACCGTCGTTGCGTCTCCCAATCCGAAATGCGCGACCTGGAGTACGCCCGCCGTGTAGCCGAGGGATGCAACGATCTCGCGGCTGCCCAGGAGCGCCGCAGAGTCGCCGGCTCCGCCGGCCGCATAGATATCGACACGGGTGCCGACGCCACCGCCGAATTCGGGGCCGACTGACACTTCCAGCCAATGGCCGGACGCCGAGGTGTTGTGGAGGAGCAGAGACGGGAGCGAGGGCTCCCACTCGACGAGGAGGATGTCGAGCCGGCCGTCGTGGTCGACGTCGGCGGTGGGTCCGGTCACCCAGTATTGGGCGGCCCCGAGCCCGGATGGCGCCTCGAAACGGGGGACGCCGTCGACGAGGCCGAGGTGGCGGAACACGGCGGGCCGCATGCCGTCGTCGGCGGACGCCGTCGTCACGATGTCGGGCCATCCGTCGTTGTCGAGGTCGGCCAACTCGACGTGGGGCGCCTTCGTCGGGAGCCCGATCAAGCCCGCCGCTTCAGTCACGTCTTCGAGGACAGGAGCCGCCCCGGCGTCGCGGGTGCGATTGAGGTACAGCCGCACCGGGACCTGCTGGCCCTGGCTGAGAGTGCTGTTGTAGTGGTGCCCGACGACGAGGTCGAGCCATCCGTCGCGGTTGACGTCGGCGATGGCAGCTCCGGCCACGTCGTCCTCGTTCCCGAACGTCTCCCACTGGAGCGCTGCGCCGTCGGCTTCGGCCAGCCGCGAGCCCGTTCCGACGAACAGCCGGTTCGATCCGGCGACGAAGACATCGGTGTGGCCATCGTTGTTGAGATCGCCTGTTGCGATTCCAAGCCCTTCGACGTCGTCACCGAGCCCGAGAGCCGTCGTCGCGTCTTCGAAACGAAGGTCGCCGAGGTTGCGATAGAGGCGGCTGGATCCGCCGCGGTAGCGGTCTTCGATGATCACGAGGTCGAGCAGCCCGTCTTCGTCGACGTCGAGCACCCCAACGGATCTTCCGCCGAGCGTCGGGTCGATGCCGGCATCCGGGACGATCGCAAAGCCCGATCCGGTGTTCTCCAGCACTTGGGTAGGCGCGCCCTCTTGATCTCGCTCCGCTGCGTTGCGGGATACGACGAGATCGTGGTCGCCGTCCCCGTCGAGGTCGGCGAATGCAGCGCCGCTGGTCCGTCCGAACGACTGGGGAAACCCGGAGTCCATGGCGAAGCCCTCACCGTCGTCGGTCAGGAGCCGGTCGGGTGATGGGCCGGTCGCACCCCTCTCGACGTAGATGTCGGAGCGGGCAGTGGCGAAGGTGCCGACGAAGAGGTCGGCTCTGTGGGCGGCGCCGACCTCACCCCATGCGGCAGCGTGGCCGCGCATCCCGGTGAGCGGATCGATGAGACCCCATGCGGCGGTGACGTCCTCGAAGGTCGTGCCCGGCGAGCCCCCGGCTGCCGGGGCGGCCCAGCAGGTGATGCCGTCGCCCGTCGTTTCCGAGCCTGCTGCCGGCGGGGCAGTGGCGGCCGTCCCCGATGCATCATTCGTGGGAGCCGACTCACGTGCGGGAACGACGGTGTCGGCGGTGGCGCCCGAACAAGCTGCAGCCACGAGCAACAGCGCCAGGACGGCCGCGAGCCGCTTCACGGCAGGGTGACGACGACGAGCACGACCTCGCCGAAGCTCTCCCCGCCCGCCAGCTCGCCGGCGTTGAGGCCGACATAGATCCGGCTGCCCGACTCGTCGACGGCGACGTTGTAGGTTCCGCCGAGCTTGAGCCCGAGCGCTTCCCCGACGATCGGCTGGAGCTCGGCGATGACCGCTTCCTCACCGGTGGTGGTGTCTACGGCGATGAGCGGCGTCCCTTCACGCCACGCACCACCGTGGGCGTCTGGCACGTAGTAGAAGCGGCTCCCGTCTGGGGAGAGAGCGATCGAAGTGGTGTAGCCGCGAGCCGGGCCGAGCTCGGTGATCGTGCCGTCTTCCGTGAGGCTGAAGAACACGGCTGGATCTCTGGTCGCAGCGAAGATCGTGCCGTTTGCGTCGGGAACCGTCACGGCGCGTAGTATCCCGCCCGGCATCGTCACGTCGAGGGGTGTGAGGGTGTTGGTATCCGGGTCGTAGCGGGCGAGGGAGGTCTCGTTCCAGGTGATGTACGCCCGACCTGCAGCGTCGACGGCGACGGCGCGGTAGCCGCCGTGGGCGTCGTCGGCATCCTCGAACACCTGCCCACCAGTGGCGGCATCGAGGACCACGAACGAGCCCGTCTTCTGGCCGAACGGGTCGGCGGCCTCTGCGTAGAGCAGACCGCCGTGCGACCAGCCGGCCATCGACGCGACGCCGTGCTCAGGCAGGATCACGCCGACCTCTGCGCTCGTGCGGCCCGCAGGGTCGAGGCGAAAGAGGAGATCGCCCTGGTACTCGTCGGTGTACGTGAGGTTGCGGCGAGAGCCCCAATAGGTCGACAGGTAGACCTCGCCGCAGCCGAGTTCCACCATCTGGGCGTGGATCTTGCCGTAGCCCCACTCGCCGGCCGTGTGGTCCACGAGCGAAAGGACGTCTGCGATCTGGACGAGCGTGCTCGTCGCAGGGTCGTACTCGTAGATGAACGAGTTCCCGTCTGCCCCGAAGTGGTCGCCGATCGCGGACAGGAACCGGCCGTCGGCGAGAACGACTCCCTGCCCCCACTGCGACCACGGCTTGCCGCGATAATCCGGGTGCGGATACACGACGGCCCGGATACCTGGCCCATCGGCACCCGGTTCCTGGAAAGCCGTGGCCTCGACGGTGACGTCGGTATGCCACGGCTGCGGATCGCCGCCGGCGAGGTCCGGCGTCGCGTCACACGAAGGGGGTTGCTGTGGCGTCGTCGCACCATCTGAAGAGATGGCAACGGTCGTCGTTGCGCCGGGTTCGGGGCTTGGGCCGGCTGTTCCGGCTGCGGTGGTCGCAGCGGGAGAAGAGCACGCGGCTGCGAGCAGCGCTGCTGCTGCGATGATCCCCCCGAGGCGTTTCCTGCCCTGCATCCCAAGGGCAGCGTACCCGGGTCCGGGGACAACGCAATGGGGCGGCTTGGCCTTTTTCACCCGTCTCCCTATCCTTCCGCACCGCCCTTCGGGGGTGGTGTAATCGGTAACACAGCAGGTTCTGGTCCTGTCGTTGGGGGTTCGAGTCCTCCCCCCCGAGCTCCGCGGGGCGCCGGCGGCACAGCTGCGCAGTTGGCATCTCGTCGGCGGTTAATATCCGTCTCCCCTGGCCCCGTCGTCTAGGGGCCTAGGACGCCGCCCTCTCAAGGCGGTAACGCCGGTTCAAATCCGGTCGGGGCTACGTCCTACCGTACTCGCCTTCGGCGAGTCCGTTGGCAGAAACCCCCGCCAGGCGGGGGTTTCTGCATCATCGAGAACCCTGTGCGTCAGGGGTTTCGACGTGTTTGGGGGTCGGTCGGCTCTGCTGGTGCTCGGGCCTCGGGGCGCGGTGGGGGCGCGGCAGCAGCGGCACGAGTGTCCAGATGCGCGGCGATCTCGTCATCGAGCCCGTCCATCAGGTGTCCGTAGCGGTCCATCGTCACGGTGATCGAGCTGTGCCCCAGCCGCGCCTGGATCGCCTTCGGGTGCTCTCCGTCGGCAATCAGCCATGCAGCGTGGGTGTGTCGAAGATCGTGAACGCGACAGGGTGGCCCCACCGACTCGGCGACCGCTCTCCTCCAGATGCGGCCGAAGGAGCCGCGTTGCAGGAGGTCGCCTCGCTGTGTGGTCCACACCATGTCGCCGGCGGGTGGGTGGTCATCGCAGTGTCGTGCCAGCGTGTCGAAGACGAACACCGGGAGGGCGACGGTTACGTGTGGCGGCGGCTCGCCGAGATCCAGCACCGAGCAGCCCAACAGCGCACTTTCGAGCAGACGTGGACCGAGACACCCTCGGTCTCGAAACGCTGAGCACCCACCGCTCCCGTCGCCTTCCACGTATCGACGCGGTGGCGCCGATTGCATGATATGCCGCATCCCGGACGCTCGTGTGTGCTCGATAACGCCCTGGGTGGTGAGTGTTCTGTGCGGCCTGAATGCTGTTCAGTCTGCGTGCCGGAAGTCGTAGCGCATGATCGGGCGAGAAGGCACATGTCGACCAACGATCTTGAACCCAGCGCGCTTGAACGTCGTTGCGTACCCGGTGTGCGAGGTGCTCGGTGTCAAGTCTGCGTCAAGCGGATACGCCTCGACCGCTGGGGCGCCGGCGCGCTTGGCGGCATCCACTGCCGCAGTGATCATGGCACTCGCGACACGCTGTCTGCGGTAACCCTTTCGCACGTAGAAGCATGAGATCGACCACACTGGGACCTCGTCAACACGCCTGAGTCGCCACGTGCGATCCAGCCACGGCAACGCATCGCGAGGCGTGAGCTGGCACCACCCAACGGCGACATCGTCATCGAACGCGAGCAAACCCGGGGGCGGTCCGTCGTCCAAGACCTTGCGGAACGCTGCCTTGTTGGCGTCGCGGTCCACGTCGCGATATCGGCTACCGATACGCCAGTACATGCACCAGCAACGGCCGACGGCGCCGGACGTGTCGAACAGGTCCTCAAGCGCAGGCCACAGATCTGGGGTGAGTTCACGAATGACACGGTCCATGAAGGCTCCCTTTGCGTTCCATAAGCTAGACCCGCTCTGTGGCGCTCGCCGAGTGCGCTCCAACGGCACTTTGAGGAGCGGTGACCGACCTGCGCGCGTTCACTCAGCGCGGGGGCCGGTGTTCCTTGACCTCGCGATGGTTGATCCCTTGCTGCCCGCACTCGGGGTGCCAGCCGACACACCAGCAACCCCCGAAGATCCGATTGTTGCGCTCGACGAGCTCAGCGAAGCCGTCCCAGGCCGACGCGTCGAGTTCGCGGACCACACCGGTCTTCGGGGTTCAGCCTTCTTTGGTCGCATCGTCGAGGATCCGGGCCAGTTCAGCGGGTTGACTGACCATCGGCCAGTGTCCCGAGTCGATGTCGACGAACGCGACTTGCCTGGCCCGGCTGAGCTCGGGGACATCGCCGGCGTCCATCCACGCCTTGGCCTGGTCGGGGCTGAACTCGGGGCAGACCAGGAGCACGGGAACGTCGAAGCGTCGATCGTCGCTCAACCGGACGATCCCCTTGGCGACACCCTCAGGAACGGGAACGGCTTCCGAGGCGATGCGTTCCCGATCGGCGTCGCCGAGGTCACCCGAGTCGGCCCCCTCGAACGGTGCCCAACCCGGGAAGGCCATTGCGCCGTCGACGGTTGGGAAGATGTCGGCGTAGGCCTCGCCCTGGGAAGACGGGAATCCGCCCACCAGCACGACCCGACTGATCGTGTCCGGCCGCCGGTCGGCGATCATCCACGCCAGAGTGCAAGCCGCCGAGTGCCCGACGACCATCGGTCGATCGGCATCGTCGACCTCAGCCAGGACGGCCGTCACCTGATCGGCCAACGTCGCCGTGGTCGAGGCGTCATCGACACCGGGCAGAGCCACCGGCAACGGCCGGTGCCCACGGCTCTCCAGCTCACCACAGACGTCGGCCCAAATCGAGCGGGGTAGCCACAACCCAGCGATGAGAAGGATGTCCATGCATCGGACTCTAGGCGCCGCCGGCCCTCCGACCACGCCGATCAACCGCATCTCCGACACGAACGCACGTCCTGTGAAGTATCGGAAAAACGGCACCTCGCGCTTTGGTCAGGCGCGGCTTGTCGACTACTCGGCGCGTTCCATGCGGCCGACCGACGGCTGCCGACAGTGGCGACTGAGCCAAGGTCATGCGTCCGCCTCAGACCGGCTGTCCAACCGCGAGGTGAAGAAGGGGTGCCGCCGTGGGCGCCTTCCATCACCGGGTGTCGCGCTCGATCGTGAGCAGGTCGAAGCAATCCCCGAGCGCACCACGGTCACCGACGACTCGAGCTTTGTAGCGAGCAGATCACAGAGTCTGCAAACGGGGATGCCGCCCACGTCCATGAGTGCATCGACCGGTGTTGGTCTTGGGCGTCGAGGAATGGGACTCGGATATGCCGAGGTAGCCGTTGAGCGTGCCGGCGGGGCCCGCAACCGCAGAGGGCATTCCGGAATCAGCATGGCGCCGGAGATGACCGACGACGAAGTCGACCTTTCAGCCTCGACGGCACCGGTTGCAGCGTGGGCCCGGGCCGCACATCCATCCCAGTTGCGATAGGTTCTGGAGCGATTGGTTCGGTTCGATGCTGCAAACACGGAGCGTGCGATGGCCATCTTTGCGAACTACGACGGTGTCGATGGGGAGTCGCGGGACGCTCACCACGACAAGTGGATCGATCTCCTCGCCCTCGACTGGGGGGTGCGCCGGCCGGGAGGTGGCGCAACCGGGCAAAGCCGCAGGCGCGGGGCTGCCGTCGTCGATGACATGGTGCTCACCATGGACTACGACAAGGCGTCGCCCAAGCTGCAGGAAAAGTGCGTGAAGGGCGAGGTCGTCCCCAAGCTCCATGTCGAGCTGACCGCCACGTACGGCGGGACCCGGGTCACCTACCTCGCATACGAGCTCACGAACGTCATGGTGACGTCGTACCAGATCAACGCATCGGGCAACGACGAAGCCGGACCGCCGACCGTGGTCATCGCCAACAGCTTCGAGGAGATCAAGGTCACTTACACCGAGTTCAGCGATGACGGCTCGACCATCGGGACGGTGGAGACTCGGTACAAGATCGAGAGCGAGAGCTCCGGGTCGAGCAAGAAGAGCAAGAAGAAGAAGAAGTAGCCGCCGGGCAGCACCCTCCTAGCGCCCCGACCCGGCTGCAGACCCCGTGACCGTCCGAATCTCGAGGGCCTCGTCGAACTGGAAGACGAGGCACGTGGTGCTGCGCTCGCCATTCGCCCACCCCTCGGCCGTCGGCGTGAACACATTGACGAACCACGGCGACGTGTCGTACGGCTGGCCCACGTAGTCGACGAACAGGGGCTCGCATGCCGCTCGTCCCTGCGCAACGAGAGCCTCGTCGCCCGGAAACGTCGCGCCGGGAAAGCTCACCGAACCGATGACCTCGAACTGGTGCGGCGAGTCACAGGCGACCCGGTCGACATCGACAACTCGATCTGCCCCCGGATCGAGCAGACAGTCTCCTCGACGCAGCGACAGGGCAGAGGCTGATCGGTCGAACAAGCTCACAACGACGATCGCCACCACCACTGCCGCAACGACGACGACCAGCGCAGTGACGAACGTCCGGCCCCGGCGGCGCGGCGGGTCTGCCGTGCCTGTCAGCGTCCGTCGCCTCTGGCCGAGCCCGTCACCGAGACGATGTTGCGGTCGTCGTCGAACTGGAAGACGAGACAGTTGGCGATGCGGTCGCCGCTTTCCCACCCTTCGGCAGTCGGGGTGAAGGCATTGAGCCACCAGAGCGAGTCCTGGTAGGCGATGCCGACGTATTCCTCGAACATCGGTACACAACGATCGATGGCGAGGTCGAACGACTCGTCGTTCCCGGGGAAGGCGTCGCCGGGAATCTTCACGGATCCGATCATCTCGAATTGATGGGGCTCGTCACACGGGATCGGGTCGATCCCGGTTACGACCTCGCCCCCCGGATCGTTGAGACATGTCCCGACACCGACGTTCTGGACGTCGGTGGAGTCATCGACGAGCCCGGCGACGAAGACCGCAAAGCCGACCGAGAAGATGGCGATCGCGATTCCAACCGCCACCGCCGGGCGGCGTTTCGTAGATGGGGGAACACCCGTAGCGATACGATCGGTCGGTCTGACCATGCCGTCGGTGGCGGGCCGGGGGCGCTCGGACACGAGGCGATCCGGCTCTTCGTGGGGCTCATACGGCTCCGCCGCGACGGTCTCGAACCGCGGAAGAGTCGGGGAGGGATCGGGCGGTGGCGCTGTCGGCTCCGTTCGAGACGAGGCCGCTCGCTCGTCATCGTTCTCCGTGACGTCCTTGCGTGCGATCGCCTCACGCGCCTGGCGCAGTAGATCGTCCGAGCTGAATCCATCCCTACCTGTCATGTGTGGCCCCTCTCGCCACCGGCGCTCCCTGGTGTCCGCATGCGCCTACCGGTCAGCTCTGACCATAGACGGGTATCGCCGCACCGTTGATGACCGCCGACTGCGGGCTGGCGAGGAAGTCCACCACGCTGGCGATCTCGGCCGGTTTGGGCCACCGTACGTAGTCGGCGTAAGGCAGCGCGGCACGGGTGTCTTCTGTGTCGATCACTGCGGGGAGGATGACGTTGGCGGTGACGTTCGTGTCGTCGAGCTCGTTGGCCAAGCTCTTGATCAGGGTGACCACCCCGGCTTTTGCGACGTTGAAGGCCGCTTGACCCGCCGGGGTGTCGACGGCGGCACGGCTGCCCATGGCGATGATGCGGCCCCAGTCGGCCTCGAGGACGTGGGGTATCGCAGCGCGTACCGTATAGAAGGTAGAGCGGAGATTGATGTCGAGCATACGATCGAACCGCACGTCGTCGGTCTCTCCGACATCGCGACCGCCGGCCCAGCCGCCGACCAGCGCACACACAACGTTGATGTGCCCGAAGGCTTCGACGGTCTCCTTCATGAATCGATTGACCGCTTCGGCATCCGTGCAGTCGACCCTGCGCAGCACCATGCGGTCTTCGTCGACGTCGAGACTCGACTCCAGGGCGCGAGCTTCTTCAGGTACGAGGTAGGTCACCGCCACCTTGAAGTTGCGCCTCAAGAGGACGGGCACCAGAGACTGCCCGAGGGCGCCGGTACCACCGGTGACGATTGCGACGTGGTCCGTGTTCATATCTCCAACGATAGCGGCGAGCGTTGCCACGACCCTGGGGCGTTCGACGGGTTCTGCGACCAACGGATCAAGGTGTCAGCCGCTTGAACCGCTCCGCCATGGGATGCCCCACCGCTTCGCCGGCGGTCTCGGCCCACTTCCGGATGCGGGCGGCGAAAGCCGTACGTTGCTCCTCGCCGGCATGGGCATCACCCATGGTCGTCGTCCCTTGCGACGAGTGGCACAGCAGTGCGGCGATCTTCGCATCGATCGTGTCGGCGATCGGCTCGGCGTGGTCTGGCGTGTCTGCCGACCACAACAGCACGGCCGCAGGACGGTGCGGGGTGAGCCCTTGGCCGGGGAAGAACAAGGGGTCGCGCGCCGCAATCACCCCGTCGACCGCCACCGTTCCGGTGGCTCGATGGTCGGGGTGCAGTTGGTAGCGCTGCCACGGATCGTGGGTGAGCAGCACGTCGGGAGCGGCCAGGCGGATCTGGCGGCACATCTCCTCGCGCAGCGCCATGGAGACCTCGAGCTCCCCGTCGACGTGGCCGAGATGCACCACCGCCGCGGCGCCGAGTGCGGATGCCGCCGATGCCTGCTCCACCCGTCGGCGATGGGCGAGGTCGTTCGGTGACACCTCCGGATCCCAGGTGCCCTTCGAGCCGTCGGTGACCACCAGCATCGTCACGTGGCACCCGGCCCCGGCCCACTTGGCGAGGGTGCCGCCGGCTCCGAACTCGATGTCGTCGGGATGCGCACCGATGGCGAGGGCTCGCGCCGGCGTGTCGAGAGGCGGCGGTGTCTCGCGCAGGTCGCCGTAGAGATCGCTGGTCACGACGTCGAGGTTAGAGCGCCCGCATCGGCGGCGGCCCCTCCAGAGGCACATACGCCCGCAACCACCTACCCGCGGGAAGGCGAAGGGCGCAATCGAGGTCGGTGACCGTGTCGAGGTCGAGCGCCAAGCCGGCCCGCACCAGGATGGTCGCCGCCGGAGCAGCGGAGAGGTGGCGGAAGAAGCTGCCGGGCCCGTAGGAGAACGGGAAGGCGCCGCTTCCGGCAACGAGCGACGTCCCCCCGTCGTGGGAAGGGGCCAGCACCGGGCCGGCCTCCAGGGCGGCCCACGCCGTGGCCAGGTCGGTGGGGGTGAGCAGCGGCAGGTCCGCGTGGACGACGGCCCAGAGAGCGTCGTGCGCCGCTTCCGTCACCGCCCTCGCTGCGGCGTCGAGCCCACTGCCAGGTGCTTCCGCGAGCACCTCCCAGCGGTGGCGCCGCGCCCACCGGCGCACACCTGGGTCGGCGGTGACCACGGCGGCTCTCGCACCGCTCGCCTCGATCATGCGCAGTGTGTGCGCCGCGATCTCACGTCCCAATAGAGACCTGGCGCGGGCGTCGAGCGCAGGCGCCAGACGCGCTTTGGCGACCCCGAACGGCTTGATCGGGACCCCAACGAGCAACGTCACAGGGTCTCCGGCGCAGCGAGCACCTCTGACAGGGTGCGGTGTTGCAGGGGAATGGCCTCGTCCCATTCGGCGATCTGGATGAGGAGACCGTGTGACGACTTGGGGTGCACGAACGCTTCTTTCCAGTTCGGGCTCGTGAGGTCCTCGCCGACGACGGAGTAGCCGAGGTTGCGAACTGCAGCGACGGTCTGGGTGATGTTGCGCACCTTGAACGTCACGTGGTGCGGCCCTTCCCCGCTGGCGGCGAGGAATCTGACCAAGAAGTTGGCGCGATCTTCGGGGTCGAGGGGTGACAACAGCTCGATCTTCGGCCCGGCGGCGAGGTCGAATTGCACCCAACGAAAGCCTTGGGTGCGATGGTGGCCCCCCGTTCGGTACGTCGCTCCCAGAAAGCCCAGCAAGGGCAAGGTGCGGCGCACGTCGTGAACGGCCAACGCAAGGTGGTCGAAGCGTTCGACCAAGCTGGAGAGCTCTGTAGGCACGGTCAGGGCATGCTCGGGCACGTCGGAGGTCATGGGCGGCGAGCCTACCTGTGGAGGAGCGCGACAAGACATCCTCCTAGGGTGGCCCGTGCGCACACCAAGGAGCACAAGATGCAGTTTGGCGCATTCGTCCCGCAGGGGTGGCGGCTGGACCTCGCCGACATCCCCGCCGCACTGCAGTGGGACACCATGGTGGCGATCGCTCGTGTCGCTGAGGAGACCGGTTTCGACTCCATCTGGGTCTACGACCACCTGCACACGTTCCCGGAAGTCAGCCAGCAATCAACGTGGGAAGCGTGGACGCTGATGGCGGGTCTCGCCGAGGCGACCGAGCAAGTCCGCCTCGGACAGATGTGCACCTGCAACTCCTACCGTCCGCCGTCGTACCTCGCCAAGGTCACCGCGTGCATCGACGTCATGTCGGGGGGCCGCCTCGACGTCGGCATCGGGGCGGGCTGGTACGAGCACGAGTACCACGGATACGGGTATGACTTCCCCTCGGCGGCAACGCGCATCGGGCAGCTCGACGAAGCCGTGCAGATTCTCAAGTCGATGTGGACCCATGACGAGACGACGTTCGACGGTGTGCACTACCGCCTGGCCGGTGCGATCAATCGGCCCCGCCCGCTGCAAGACCCGCATCCGCCGCTGTGGATCGCAGGCGGCGGCGAGCAGCTCACGTTGCGGATCGTCGCCCGATATGCGGACTACGCCAACTATTTCGGCGACGACGCAACGTTCCGTCACAAGACGGCAGTGCTGCAGGGTCACTGCCGCGACGTCGGACGTGACTTCGATGAGATCACCCTCACGGCGAACGTCGATTGCCTGATCGGAGAAACCGAGTCCGAGGCAGCCGACAAGTTGGCAGAATGGAACAAGCCGGGGAGCGAGGACAAGGCGGTGTGGGCGGGCCGCGCGCTCTACGGTACCGCCGAGCAGGTTGCGGAGAAGGTGACGGCGTTTCGCGACCGCGGCGTCGAGTATTTGATCGTCTACTTCGCAGATGGCACCTGGGGTGACTCGATGCGTCGTTTCGCCTCTGACGTCATGCCCAGCTTCCACTGAGCGGAGAGCGTCACCGTGCGTCCGGTCATCACGGTCGAGCACCTGCGAAAGGCGTACGGTGCGGTGCCCGCCGTGGAGGACGTCTCGTTTGCGGTCGAGGAAGGCGAGATCTTCGGGATTCTCGGACCGAATGGAGCCGGCAAGACGACGACCGTCGAGTGCATCCAGGGTCTTCGCCATCCCGACGGAGGGCGCATCGAAGTGCTCGGGCTCGATCCGAGCCGGCAGGCTGCCCAGCTCCGCAGGCGCATGGGTGCGCAGCTCCAGGACGCAGCGCTCCCGGAGCGTATCAAGGTCTGGGAGGCGCTGGACCTGTTCTCATCGCTCGGGCGCGGCGGCGGTGACTGGCGCCACGTAATGGACGAATGGGGGCTCGGACCGAAGGCAAAGGCGACATTCGGGAGCCTTTCTGGAGGGCAGCAGCAGCGTCTCCTCGTCGCTCTCGCCGTGGTCAACGACCCCGAGGTCGTGTTCCTCGATGAGATGACCACGGGCCTCGATCCTTCGTCGAGGCGGGTTGCGTGGGACCTGATCCGCTCGATCAGAGATCGCGGTGCGACCGTCGTCCTGGTCACCCACTTCATGGACGAAGCGGAGACGCTGTGCGACCGGGTAGCCGTGTTCGACCGCAGGCGGATCGTTGCGCTGGACTCGCCTGGTGCCCTCGTGACGCGCCACGGCGGCGATGTCACGCTCAGCTTCAGCTCCGACCTCGAAGACCTGTCGTGGCTGGGTGAGCTGGAGCCGGTGGCCGCCTACAACCTGAACGGGCGGACGGTCACGGTTCGCGGCATCGGCCCCGTGGTCGCCCTCGTGGCCGCCGGCCTCGTGGCCCGCGGCGAAGCTCCGGCGGATCTTCAGGTCCACCGGGCAACCCTCGAAGACGTGTTTCTGAAGCTCACCGCCGAGGTCGGATGATGCGCACCGTCCGCAAGCTCGCCACTGTTGAGCTGAAGCTGTTGGTGCGTGAGCCGCTCACGTTGATCTTCGCGCTGGCGTTGCCGGCCGTGATCCTCGTCATCCTCGGTGGAGTCTTCGGCAACGAGTCTGAATCCGACGTGTACCGCGGTGTCGGCGCGATGTCCTACTACGTGCCTGCATACCTCGCCCTTGTGGTCGCGTCGGTTGGGATCGTCAGCGTCCCCACCCAGCTCGCCGGGAATCGGGAGCGCGGCGTGCTGCGGCGTCTCCACGCGTCGGGTGTTCCGACGTGGACTGTCGTCGTTGCCGAGATCGCCGTGGCCGTGGTGATCGCCACCGCATCGGCCGTCGTCCTCCTCGTCGCGGCCGCACTGCTCTACGACTTCTCGGCACCGCAGTCGGTCGGGCTCGTCATCGCCGGATTCGGGTTGATCTCCGTGGTCTTCGGAGCGCTGGGCGTGCTGCTCGGGGCTGTGTTGCCGACGGCTCGCGCCGCGCAGGGCCTCGGCATCATGGTGTGGTTCGTGATGTTGTTCCTCGGCGGCGCCGGCCCGCCGCCCGAGGTCCTCAGCGCCGCGATGCGACGGGTCGGGGACGCCACGCCGCTTCCGTATGCGATCCGTGCGATGCACGACGGCTGGCTCCGTCTCGACCCCGGATCCTCCTGGTTCGTGCTCGGCGCCCTCGGTGTGGGCGCCGTTGTGGCCGCACTCGTCGTGTTCCGGTGGGAGTGACCACTGGGTCGGGAGAGCGGGCACCGGTATGCTCGCCTGGTGAAGCGAAAGACGAAGATCATCGCAACGCTTGGTCCCGCTGTCGAGTCGTACGAAGCCATTCGTGAGCTCGTGTCCGCGGGGATGAATGTTGCCCGGCTCAACTTCTCGCACGGCACCCACGACACGCACGAGAAGTTCTTCAGTTGGGTACGGCGAGCGAGCGAGGACCTCGAAGAGCCTGTCGCCATCCTCCAGGACATCCAAGGGCCGCGCATTCGGGTCGGGACCTTCCCCGGCGGCACCGTCGAGTTGACGTCCGGCGAGGATGTGGTGCTGACGCCCGGCGAAGCGGAGGGCTCGGCGTCGCGGATCTTCATCGGGCACCTCGAGGATGCGGAGTTGGCTGCGGGGGCGCCGGTGTTGATGTCGGATGGCTTGGTCGCCCTCGAGGTCATCGCCCACCGTGGCTCGGATGTCGTGGCACGCGTCATCCACGGAGGCGAACTGCGCGATCACAAAGGGGTTGCGTTTCCCGGGACACCGATTCGCATTCCCGCCGTCACCGCCAAAGACGAGGTCGACCTCGCCTTTGGATCGTCGATCGGCGTCGACCTCATCGCCGCCTCGTTTGTGTCGTCGGGCGCCGATATTCGTCGCATCCGCAAGCTGGCACCTGGTACTCCCGTGATCGCGAAGATCGAAAGCGCCGTCGGTTACGGCAACCTGGACGACATCCTCGAGGAGGCGCACGGCATGATGGTCGCCCGCGGCGACCTCGGCGTCGAGTTGTCGATGGAGAGCGTGCCGCGGGCGCAGAAGGACATCCTCGCCAGGGCCAATGCACGCGCCAGGGTATCGATCACTGCGACCGAGATGCTCGAGTCGATGACGCACTCGCCACGCCCGACCCGCGCCGAGGTCACAGACGTATCGAGTGCGGTGCTCGACGGGTCCGACGCAGTGATGCTGTCGGCGGAGACCGCGATCGGCGAGTATTCCGTTCGGGCAGTGAAGATGATGGATCGCATCTGCCGGGAGGCCGAGCTCAGCCCCGACTACGGGAGGGGCCCGGAGATCCACTTCCTCGAGGATCGGGCACGGTTTGCGTCCGCAACGGCGCAGGCGTGTGTCGACGCCGCCGCCAACCTCGGGCTCGGTGCGATCGTGGCCTTCACCGAATCGGGGTCGACTGCCCGCTTGATCTCGAAGTACCGGCCCCGAGCCGACATCTTCGCCTACACACCCCACGAACGGACATATCGCCGTATGGCCCTCTACGCCGGAGTCACACCCCTGCCGTTCCACCCGGTCGACTCGACCGACGAGATGATCGCCTACGCCGAGCAGAACCTGCTGCACTCGGGCATCGTCAAGCCCGGCGACGGCGTGGTGATGGCGGCAGGAATCCCGCCCAATCAGAGCGCATCGACCAACCTCATGAAGCTCCACTCCATCGGCTCGACCACCATCGGCGTCCCCGGCGGAGACTGACGGCGGGACCCGGCCGCCGGGCGAGGCATCTACCATGCCGGTTCGCACCCGCTGTGAGGAGGTACGACAGCCCATGGGCCAACCGATCCAAGTCGCTGCCACCCGTCTGGACGACGTCGTGATGTTCGACACCGACCGCAGCATTTCCGGCCAGGACGGGGCGAGTTTCGCATCGGCTGAGGAAGCCGCCGAGACCGCCGAGTTCCCTGCGCAGCTCGCTGCGAGGCTGTTCGCAGGCGACAGTGCCGTGAACCACGTGTTCGTGGCGTCCAATCAGGTGGTCGTGCGCAAGAGGGGCGGATGGACCGATGACGACGTCGCCGCGGCCTCGCAGGTGATCGCAGACTTCTTCCTCTATTACCCGCCGGAGGGCTGAGCAGCACGGCGTGCCATGCGGCGCGTACGCCTCAGGGGGCGACCGTCGTGGTGGTCGTCGAACCACCGTCGTCGGGTGGAGGCTCGACGAAGACCCCGGTGAGGACCGTCACGACCGACCCGGGGTCGACGAGTGAGCCGGAACCCGGGTTCTGCGACTGCACCAAACCTGCCTGCGCAGGGTCGGTGACGTCCACCGTACCGCCGTCCTCGATCGTGAAGCCGGCCTCCGCCAGGTTGGCCGCAGCCGCATCGAAGCTCAACCCGATGACGTTTGGCACTGCGATCGGGCACACGACGCTCGAGCCCGGCACCTGGCAGGGGTGCACGCGGATACGCACCGGGCCGGCGAGGTAACGATGAGTCCACATCTGTTCCCGCTCCGAGCCATCGGGCATGAGCATCAACCGCGTGACGTCGACCGTGAATCCCTGCCATCCATTGGAGTCGATGATCTCGTCGCCGGGTCTCACCGACGAATCGGATTCGTACACGGTCTCTGGATCGGTGAAGTTGTAGCGTTCAGACACCTCCGAGGTGCACTCGCGCCCGCCGTTGTTGCCGAAGAACCTCACGGTGATCGACGTGGATGTGTAGGACGTGTCGATGACGATGAGCGCATCCGAGTCGTTGCGGAACACCAGGTCTGGGTTGGGCCACGAGATCGTTGCCTCCCTGCCGACCGGGTAACGCGAGAAGTAGTACGAGTGGGGCTGGTGGGAGACGTCCTCGTAGCAGCCGAAGAACACTGCGTTGTAGAAGGTTGTTGCGAACTGGCTGACGCCGCCTCCGACGTCGTCGACGATGTCGCCTCCGAGGATCATCGGTGCGGGAACATAGCCCTTCTCCACCGTCCGGCGGCCCACGTAATCGTTCAACGAGAAGGTCGCACCCGGCCAGACGATGGCGCCGTCGACGGTGTCGGCGATGAGGTGGATGTTGGTCACGCGGGCCTCGCCGGGCGGATGCTCAGTCGTGAAAGCCGACATCTGGCGGATCGGTCCCATGGCTCGCGCTTCTTCGGTGGTGAAGCCGGCCTCCTCGCCGAGGGCGAAAGGGAACTCGCCCGTATCAGATCCCGTGCCCACTTCGCGAAGCGTTGCGGCGACGAGGCCGGCATCGAGCTTCGTCGCACGTTTCGAGGGTCGGAGGTCGACGGTTGCATCGTCGAGGATCACGAAACGTGCGTCTTCGGCCGGCCGCTCGATCTCGGCGCGGTGTTGCTCGAGCACGGGCATCAGCGCGTCTGGGGCGAACTCAACCACGATCTCGGGCGCCGAAGCCTCGACGACCCGAGAAGTGATCGCCGCTACGAGCTCTTCGGTCGAGAAGGTGACCTCTACGGGCGGGTCGGCGGCGCTGAGTGTGATGGGGCCGTCGACGAGGCTTCTGGCGACGAGCATCGCAGCGTCGACATCCTCATCGGTGACGCGAGGCACGATGTCCGCCGTCGGCAGTTCGACGACATCGCGTTCGAGCGTCACCAGCGACGCCTCAACCAGACCTGCCGCGCTCGATCGGTCGATACCCCTCCCGGCCTGCGGGTAATCGGGTTGGATGTCGCCGTCGATGACCTGGATCCCGCCTTGGTGCGCGGGTACGCCGACAGCGGTGTTCTCCCACGACGTGAACACGGTCTCGAGGGCGTCCGTATCGATCGAGAAGTCGACCGGGACCTCGATCGTCGACCGAAATGACCGAACCCACGCAGCGAACTCGTCGAGGAATCCGCCCTCGTTGCGGGCATCGAGCGCGGCGTCGACAGCTGCCGTCTCGTCCAGGTCGAGCCCGACGACGGTTGGGCTGAGCGCAAATTCGGTGCCCTCGACCACGAAGTCGGCAGGGGTTTCGCGCAGGAGTCGCTCGTGCTCCTGGAGGCGGGCGAGTGCATCCTCCTCGCTGAGGCCGCCGATCGGCACGCCCGCAGCAGACACGTTGGGTGCGATCTCGCCGCTGTTGAGGGCGCGGGCGAGCGCGAACACCATCAGGGGGAAGATGATCACGGCGGCAATGACGGCCCCGGTGACCGCAAGGCTGAAATGACGGTTCATCGGTATCGAGCGCTGGAGAGAGGTGGTGGCCCAGAGGGAAGTGTAACGGGGTGTCGCGCCTGCTCATGCTCAATGGCACCACGATCGCTCGTCAAGAGGGCGTGCCCTCCCTGCCATACTTCTGCGGCCTATGCGCACCTTGCTCGCAATCCACGCCCACCCCGACGACGAGAGCTCGAAGGGCGCCGCGACGGTCGCTCACTATGCGGCGGCCGGCGTCCACTGCGTGCTCGTCACCGCAACGGGCGGGGAAGCCGGAGACATCCTCAATCCTGCGATGGACAAGCCAGACGTCAAAGAACGGCTTGCCGAACTGCGGAAGGAGGAACTGCTGGAAGCGGCCCGGATCATCGGCTACGGCGAGGTCAGAGAGCTCGGCTACCGGGACTCCGGCATGCCAGACACGGAGGCGAACGCTCACCCGGCTGCCCTCGTCAACGCATCACACGAGGAAGTGCTTGGGCGGCTCGTCACGATCGTGCGCGACCTCCGCCCCGACGTCATCTTCGGATATGACGATCATGAGCGCTATCCCCATCCCGATCATCTCGCCGTCCACCGGCTGGCACTCGACCTCTTCGATGCGGCCGCCGACCCGAACCGCTTCCCGGGGACGGGGAACCCGTGGTCGGCAGCGAGGCTGTTTGCCCCCGTCTTCACCGTGCGTCGTATCAGGGCGCTTCACGATGCGTCGATCGATCGTGGCCTCGAATCCCCGTTCCAGAGGTGGATCGACAGCCTCGACGGCGCAACCGACGACGGCAAGCTCCTCGTCTCGGTCGACGTCGCCGACACCTTGGAGGTCGGTCGGGATGCGCTCAGGGCGCACCGCACCCAGATCGACCCGGACGGCTTCTGGTTCAAGCTCCCGACCGATGTCGTCGCCGAGGTCTATCCGTACGAGGACTTCGAGCTGTTGCGTGCGAGGGTTCCGTTGCCGGAAGGCGCCAAGGACCTGTTTGCCGGCTTGTGAGGCCTCATGCGCACAACGTGACCATCCCCACCGCGCGAGGTGTGGTGTAATCGGCTGCATGCGCGCAGTGTTGTCGGAGGAGAGGGTACGGCTCAAACGCCTGGCGCAGCTGCTCGACGGCATGCCGCTCCCGGATCGCGCAGCCGACCAGGCGCGGCGCGACGTCGTCCGGAGCGTCACGGGCTACATCCTCCCCCGTCTCGACCGGCCCGACACGCCTCTCATCGTTGCGATTGCGGGTCCGGGCGGTGCGGGCAAGTCCTATCTCGCCAACCGGATCACGAGCGAGCAGCACAGCCCCGAGGGTGCGACGCGACCCACGACCACGTCCCCTGTCGCAATCATCTCCACTCGCCTCGAGGAAGGTACGCGCAAGGACGTCGAGCGCAGGATGCGCGCCTCGGCGGCCCCGGTGCGCTTCCGTCGCGACCACGGGATCATCACGGAGCGGGCGACCCTCATCGACATGCCCGCGGACAGCGTCGGTGCCCCGAGTCACCGCGCGCTCAGCCTCGCCGATCTGGTGATCGTCGTCGTCACGCCTGCTCGCTATGCCGACAACGCCACATGGTCGCTCCTGGACTGGTTGGACGGCCTCGGAATCCCGTGCTGGGTGGTGCTCAACCGGACGATCGGGACCGGGGACGAGGTCGTTGCCGACTTCGAGGCACGTCTCGCCGCCGCCGGGCGCTCGCTGCCGATCTTCACGATTGGAGAAGACACCACCGGGCTGGGCGGCCTCGACGAAGCGCTGGTCGACCTCCACGGCCCGGCTCGTGACCGGATGCTCGACGACGCTATCGCAGCCCGCGAAGGCGCCATTCTGCGGATCGCAGCAGGTCTCGTTCGGCCGTTTGACGCATTGCGAACGGCACGGGCCGATCTAGCCGCTGCAGCGAACAGCGAGTATGAGAGAACCGCGGAGGCGGTTGCCGAGTTGGTGGCCGCCGCTTTGGCATCGTCCAATGAGACCGCCTGGCCGGTACGTGCCGAGCGGCTGGCCGCCGTCATCACACGAGAGATCGGTGCAGCCGCAGGCCGTACTGCGTCCGCCTGGTTCCGGATGCCCGGCGGCGGCGAGCTCCTCGAGAGCCAAGGTCAGGGACTGTGGCGTCACGCCGCCGGTGCAGCAACGGACGCTCGCATCCGTCTGTTGCGATGGGAGGTCGAGGTCGCTGCCGTCGTCGAGGAGCAGTCCAAGCGGGCGATGTCGCCCGAGCGAGCGAGAGATACTCGTATGGCCGTCATGCAGCGGGCGCTCGGTGACCCGGCCAGGATCAAGTGGCGTATCCGGCGCAGGCTCAAGGGGGGTGTCGATCCAGCTGTGGCGGCCGCGAAGCGCAGGCTGGCTGAGATGGCTGCCGAGATCGTCCGCGACGATGAGCAACGGTTCCAGGTCCAGCTCGGGCAGTATCCGGGGCCGGACGCGATTGCGGAGCTGACAGAGCTCACGGGCCCACTCAACGTCGAGAGCATCGGTAGCGAGCTGATGGCGACTCCAGACCCAGAAGCGACAGACCCAGCCGAGGCCGCCAATGCGTGACATCTCGGAGCTGTACGACGCCCTCGACCAGCTCGTCGAGAGCGGCGAGGGGATCGCCCCGCCGGCAGATATCGCCCGTGCCCGAACAACCCTCGACCTCATGCGACGTCGGGTTGGGGGTCTCGGATCAACGCTGTTCGTGGCTCTGGCGGGAGGCACCGGGACGGGCAAGTCCAGCCTCCTCAACGCAATCGCAGCCGAGAGGATTGCGTCGGTGAGCCGGCTCCGGCCGCATACGGACGAGCCGCTGGCCTGGGTTGCCGAGGATGCGAGCTCCTCTGCGGGGCATCTCCTCACGGAGTTGGGTGTCACCGACCTGAGGACACAAGCCCGGCTCCCCGGCCTCACGCTCATCGACCTCCCCGACATGGATTCCGTGGAGGGCCATCACCGCCGCACGACGGAACGTGTGATCGCCAACGTCGATGCCGTGATCTGGGTCCTCGACCCGGAGAAGTACCACGACTCAACGCTCCACCGTGACTTTCTGACGCCTCTCGCCAGGTATGCCGACCAGACCGTCTTCGTGCTCAACAAGGTCGATCGTATCGCCGGCGACGACGTCGCCAACGTGCTCTCCAGCGTCCGTGAGACCCTCATCGATCGTGGGTACTTCGATCCGATCGTGTTTCCTCTCGCGGCTGATCCGCCGTCCGGCTCCCCAGCGGCGGTGGAGCCGCTGGTGGCCTTCCTCGGCACGCAGATCGACAGAAAACGCACCGCTCATGGCAAGCTCCTGTCGGACATCGCAGGCTTGGTTCAAATGGTGGGAGAGTCGTCCGGCGTGTGGCAAGGCGCTGCGATCGGCCTCGATGAGCGTTGGACGGCGACGAGAGAATCGGCTTTGGCCGCGATC
The DNA here is from genome assembly GCA_963792895.1 of uncultured Acidimicrobiia bacterium. GTDB lineage: Bacteria > Actinomycetota > Acidimicrobiia > Spongiisociales > UBA5794 > UBA6912. The sequence continues at coordinate 380,494 of CAWBYA010000008.1, read as the reverse complement.
GATGCCGACGCCGGCTCGCCGGGCGAAGATGCGTTGTGCCGCATTGAGGACCTGATTGCAGCGACGGCAGCCGAGGTCGGCGGCCTCCTCGCAGTCGAGCTGCGCGGTCGATTCGACACAGAGGAGGTAGATGACATCGTGAGAATGGCGCAGGTTGCGGTCGACGCAGGCGATGTTGCGGGGGCCAGAAGCAGGCTCGACGAGCGGATCGGCGCGCCGATGGGCGTCATCGTTGCGCGGCGCAGCCGCTTCGCGGCGCTCGTCGCCCTCACGCACATCGGGGCTCGCCAGCTTGGGCGCCGCTACGGGGCCACAGTCCGATGACGGTGCTGATCGCGGCTGCGCCGCCGCTGCGGGAGGGTCTCATCCAGTCGGCCGTCGTCGTTGCCATGCTGCTCGTGGTGTGGCTCGTGCTGAGGCGCGGCGGCCACCGCCTGATGAAGAGGCTCGTCGCACGCGCCAGCAGCGAGGGCGGCGTACGGGGAGACGAGCGAGCCCAACGCATCAGGACGCTCTGGGTCGTGGCGCGTATGTTCGTCCTGATCCTGCTCGGCGTCGCTCTGGTGCTGTTGCTCCTCGACGTGTGGGGCGTTCCGATTGGCCCCTTCCTGGCGGTGGGGTCTGTTGTCGGCGTTGCGATCGGATTCGGGGCGCAGGACCTCGTGAAGGATGTCATTGCCGGCCTGTTCATCATCGCCGAGGATCAGTACGGCATCGACGACGTCGTGAGGATTGGCGGCGTATCGGGCAAGGTCGAGGCGATCCGGTTGCGCACGACTGTGCTGCGCGACTTGGACGGGAACGTTCACCACGTCCCCAACGGTCAAGTGACCGTGGCGTCCAACCTGACCCAGGAGTTCAGTCAGGTGGTGATCGATCTGGGTGTGTCGTATGAGACGAACGTCGATCGGGCCATCGACGTGATCACCGACGAGGTGAACCGGTTCGTTGCCGACCCCGAGTGGGCGTCCGCCTTTCTCGACCCCCCCGAAATGCTCGGCGTCGAGCGCTTCGACGACTCGGCCATCGTGATTCGCCTCATGTTCAAGGTCCATCCGGCGTTTCGCTGGTCGTCGAGGCGCGAGTTTCTTCGTCGGATCAAGAAGCGGTTCGATGCAGACGGGATCTCGATCCCGTATCCACACATCGAGCTCATCGATCGGACGCCGCCTCCACAGGGGTGAGGACCCGCAGACCGGCGGGGACGGGTGTCACCTCGAGCCAATCGGCCGAGCCGAGCAGCTCACCGTCGGCCTGGAAGCTACTTCGCGGGTCGGCCTCGATGATGAGCTTGGCCGGATTGTGCCACACATGCATCCCTGGGATGCGGGTGAGATCCCGGCCCCACGTAGCGCGGCCCAAGACCGCAACGGCTCGCGGGAGGGCCAGCGACTCGATCGCAAGCACCGTCAGCCCCGGGCCGGGTGACGGCGACAGCCTGAGCGGCATCTTGCCGAAGTACGTGTACGGATCGTGGACCTGCACCATCACGGATACGGCATCGACCCGGTCGCCGTCGCAGTCCACCCTGAGGTTCGGGGCCCTGGTGCGGAAGCGCGACAGCAGCGCCGCCGCCGCCGATCGGGCATAGTGCACGGACCCGAAGTAGTACTTGGACGCCGGGCGTTGTTCTGCGATCTGCACCATCTCGGCGTCGTACCCGATGCCTGCCGCGAAGACCCCGAACTCCGAGCGTGCGCCGCCGAGCGAATCGGTCGCCAGGTGGGCAAGCGGCACAGTCGTCACCTCGGCGGCCGCGAGCGCCAGCGCCGCCTTGGCGGGCTTTGACGGCAGGCCGACGATGCGGGCAACGACGTTCGTCGTTCCGGCGGGCACGATGCCAAGTGCCGTGTTGGTCCTGGCGATGCCGTTGGCAACGTGGTGGACGACCCCGTCTCCGCCCATTGCCACCACGACGTCATATCCATCAAAGGCCGCCTCCGCTGCGAGCTGACGTGCCTCAGCGGGTGTCGAGGGCCAGGCCGGGGCAACCTCGAACGCTTCGCTCAGGTCGCCGACGACCCGTCGGTGCAGGGCTCCCGTGAATGCCGATGCCGACGGGTTGGCGATGAGGAGGAGGCGGCGCATCGAATCCAGGCTAACCGTCAGGTACCGTGAGGAAATGCGGTACCGAAACCGGGAAGCGGCAGGCGATGCGCTCGCGGATGCAGTGCTCGTCGCTGCGCCGGAGATCGTCGCCGAGGGAGCGCTCGTACTCGGCATCCCCCGCGGGGGAGTTGTCGTTGCCGCGACAGTGGCACATCGTCTGGGCTTGCCGCTCGACGTTGCGCTGGCTCGCAAGCTCGGCGCACCGTCCAACCCCGAGCTGGCCGTCGGCGCGGTTGCAGAGGGTGGGGCTGTGTGGCTGAATCACCCGCTCCTCGCCAGGCTGCGGCTCGACGATGACTGGGTGGAGGAAGCCGTCGCCCGAGCTCAGGCTGAGATTGCTCGACGAGCCTCCCGGTATCGGCAGGGTCGCAAGGCGGCGCCGATCGCCGGACGTCCGGTGGTCGTGGTCGACGACGGTGTCGCAACCGGCGCGACGCTGGCCTCGGTGCTCCAAGCGATGCAGACCAGACAGCCTTCTCGGCTCGTGTGCGCCGTTCCGGTGGCGCCTCCCGATTCCGTAGAGATGCTGGCCGGGCACTGCGACGCCGTGGTGTGTCCTCTTCAGCCTGTTCGGTTTGATGCGGTCGGTGCGTGGTACGACGACTTCACCCAGACCAGCGATGGCGAGGTGGTTGAACTGCTGGCCGCCTCGTGAGCCACGGCGGCCGGCGGTAACCTCCCTGTGGATCATCCCCCCGCCGAGGAGACCACCGTGCTCGAGCCCTACACCCCGGAGCCGTACTCCGACTTCACCGATCCCGACGCTGCGGCGGCGTATGCGACGGCACTCGCCACGGTACGGCGGGACCTGGGTGCTCCCGCACCAGTGGTGATCGCAGGCGAGGCGGTGACGACCGCACGCACGATCGCCTCTGTGAACCCGGCCAGACCTGACGAGGTGATCGGACAGGCCGGGTCGGGTGACGCCTCGACGGCCGTGCGAGCCCTCGAGGCGGCATGGGATGCGTTCCCGGCGTGGGCGGCGACGCCGGCGGAGCGGCGCGCCGAACTGGTTCACCGCATCGGCGACGTGATTGCGGAGCGCAAGCTGGAGCTGGCCGCATGGATGACGCTCGAGGCGGGTAAGAACTTCGCCGAATCCGAAGCCGACGTTGCCGAGGCGATCGACTTCTGCCGCTACTACGCCCACCAAGCCCTCGCGTTGGCCGAGCCGGTGCCGCTGTACGGCTACCCGGGAGAGACGAACGAGTCTTTCCTCATACCAATGGGTGCGGGTGTGGCCATTCCGCCGTGGAACTTCCCCGTTGCGATCCTGGTCGGAATGACGGTCGGTCCGGTCGCAGCCGGCAACACCGTCGTGCTGAAGCCCGCCTCGAACACCCCCGTCGTTGGGTCTCGGTTCATGGACATGGTTGCCGAGGCCGGTCTGCCTGCCGGGGTCATCAACTTCCTGCCGGGGCCCGGCGGCGAGATAGGGGACACCCTCGTCGACCATCCGAGCACGCGGTTCGTGAACTTCACCGGCTCGAAGGAGGTCGGCCTGCGCATCGCTCAGCGGGCCGCAGCGATCCAGCCCGGCCAGCGCTGGCTGAAGCGCGCCTACATGGAGATGGGTGGCAAGGACGCCATCATCGTGGACGAGACTGCCGACCTGGCTGCTGCGGCAGACGGCATCGTTCGCAGTGCCTACGGGTTCCAAGGTCAGAAATGCTCCGCCTGCAGCAGGCTCATCGCAGTCGATGCGGTGCACGACGCATTGCTCGACGAAGTCGTAGCCCGCACCCAGGCGCTCGAGATCGGCTCGCCCGAGGCCAATACCGCCGTTGGCCCTGTCATCTCCGCCGCGCAGTACACGGCGATTCTCGAAGAGATCGACCGCGGGAAGCGCGAGGGGCGGCTCATCGTCGGGGGGGATCCTGTCGACCTCGACGGTGGCTACTACCTGGAGCCGACGATCTTTGCGGACGTCGATCGGCGCGCCCGGCTTGCCCAGCATGAGATATTCGGACCGGTGCTGTCCGTGATCAAGGCGGCCGACTTCGAAGATGCGCTCATGATCGCCAATGACACAGAGTTCGGTCTCACGGGCGGGCTCTACTCGCAGGACGAGACCCGAATCGAGAGGGCTCGTCGCGACTTCCATGTCGGCAACCTCTACATCAACCGGAAGATCACCGGTGCGCTGGTGGGTATCCAACCCTTCGGCGGGTTCAAGATGTCGGGCTCAAACGCCAAAGCGGGCGGCCCCGACTACCTCCGGCTCTTCATGGAGATGAAGTCGGTCACTCGGCGGGTCTGAATGCGCAGGGTTGTGCCCACGCGATGAGATAATCGGCGCCGGACCTGTCATCCCGGATCGAGATCCATGTTTCGCCGCTCATCTCTCATCGCCGCGCTCGTTGTCGCCGCAACGGCGAGTGGATGCGCATCCGTTGATGTCACGACGGGCGACGCCGTCATGGGCGCCGGCGAGCCGACATCCACCAAGGCGCAGGGAGTGATCGCAGCGTCCACCACGACGACAACCGAGGCTCCCGGTCCGGCATCTGAAGGTGTGGTGCTGATCCCGGTCGGCGGAGCCGCGCTGGCGGAAGCCCCCGGCGATGCTCCGTTCATCCTGGCGCACGAAGGCATCGTCATGGGCTTCACGGCCCGTCAGGACGGCTGGCTCGAGGTAGTCACCACCTGCAACGATGTCGCCTGGGTCGAGGAAGCAGACGTCGAGGTCACTCCGCACTCGACCGTTGGCGGGGTGCCCGGCCCCGGCTTCGACATCTCACAGGCCGTCATCGTGCTCGACCCTGGCCACGGTGACCGTGACTGGGGTGGCGTCGGGCCCAATGGACTCGCTGAGAAGCGCGTCAATCTCGACATCGCAGAGCGGGTTCGCGAGCTGATGAGCGCAGAGCGGGCGGTCGACTGGCAAACAGGCGTCATCTCCGTCGGGACAGGCGTCCCCGCCTTTGGTGAGGTATGGCTCACCCGTGACCGCTCGGGCCCGAACGAGGGGGATTTCGAGCTCGGTCTCGCTTTCCGCGCCGAGTTGGCCAATGCGGCCGGCGCGGACGCGCTCGTATCGATCCACAACAACACGGTCCCGCGTATCGACACCGATATTCCGGGTACCGAGGTCTTCTACTCCGTGTCTGTCGAAGAGTCCGCTCGCCTCGCCTCGCTGATCTACGAGGAGTTGCTGCGAAGCTTCTCGAGCTACACCGCCGACTGGAAGGGCGGAGACCTGCTGGGCGCTCGAGCTCGCGTGGATCCGGACACCAGTGGGGACTACTACGGCCTCCTTCGGCGAGCCGAGATGCCGGCCGTCATCGTCGAGGGCGTCTATATCGACCAGCCCGACGAGGAGGCGCTGTTGGAGACCGAGGAGTTCCGCCAGTCATATGCAGAAGGCGTGTACCGGGGGATCGTCCGGTTCCTCACCACGACGGAGACCGGCACGGGCATCCAGGAACCAGAGCTGTTCCCCGACGACGCAGGGACTGTGAATTCGTCCGCCTGCGTGATACCTGCCCAACCGTGATCGCTCGACTCTCCGCCGTCGCAGTCGCCGTGCTGCTCGTCGCTGCGGGAGCCGTGATGGCGGCGCGAGGCGATGGCTCCACGATCGCAGCGGCGCCGACGACGTCATCGACAACGACCGTGGCGCCGACCACAACGACAATCACGACCACGACGACGACCACCACCACCACCACCCTCGCTCCACTCCCAGTCGTGGTCCCGGAGAGCCCCGCGCCCCCACCTCCGCCTCCCAAGCCGGGTCTGCCCGAAGGCTTCGACGGCACCGGGGTGGTAGTCGCCGGCGCGGGAGGAGTCGACCTCGCCAGCTCGCCGGATGGCCCGCCTTTCACCCGAGCACGTGAAGGCCTCGTGTTTGCCGGCAGAGGGATGAGCGCCGAGCGAGGGTGGGTCAGGGTGTTCCACACGTGCGACGGCGTTGCTTGGGCGCGTGCAGACCAACTCTCTGCGCTCCTGCCGGCACCCGAGGCGACAATCGGCGCCGGGTTCGACTTCTCGAACGCCGTCATCGTTCTCGATCCTGGCCACGGTGGTCCGTCGAACATCGGCGCTTCCAGCCCGGATGGGCTCCTGGAGAAAGACGTCAACCTCGAGATAGCCAATCGGGTGCGCGACCTCTTGGGCGAGCCGCACAGCATCGACTGGGAGACCGGCACCATTCTCAGCGGAGACGAGGTGCCCTCCGCCGGAACGGTGATAATGACCCGCGTCGGCGAGGGGGCGGCCGGCGACTACGAGGCCGGGCTCGACTTCCGAGCTGCGGTAGCGAACGCAGCGAACGCTCACGCCATGATTGCGATCCACAACAACGCCGGGTGGGAGGTCGCGACCGAGCTGCCGGGAAGCGACGTCTACTACCAGTCGCAGGCGGCGCTCAACGAGCCCTCACGTCGTCTGGCCACGCTCCTCGTCGAGGAGTTTCGCCGTGGCTTCACCGAATTCGAGGCGGACTGGGTTGGCGCCCTTCTCCTGGGCGCCAAGTCTCGCATCAGCCCGCGTGATGGTGTCAGCCAGTACTACGGCGTGCTCAAAGCTTCGACCGTGCCGACCGTGATTGCCGAAGGGGCGTACATCAACAACCCAACCGAGGCCGAGCTGCTGCGTACGCCTGAGTTCCAGCACGCCTACGCCGCTGCGGTCTACCGGGCGCTCGTGCGCTTCGTCACGACCGATGAGCCCGGCGGGGCTCCCAGCTTCGACCCCGAAGTCTGGGATGGCTTCGCCGGTAGCGGCGGCGCCCGGCCCGAGTGCGTGATTCCGGCTCAGGAGGGGTGACGCAGCGCCGCAGCGTTGGTCTTCGGCGACCTCCTCCATGCCGATGGTCGCCAATGGCATGTTCTTGCACAACGTCGCTTTGGTCGGCGGGTCCGCCAATCCGATGTTTGGTCGCGTGCAGCAGGTCGAGGGCGAAGTCGCAGCGCCTGCTCACGCCCTCACCGCCCGCCGGACCCTCGTCAACCTCGCCGAGGAAGGGGCGGGCGTGACTGACGCGCTGTGCGCAATCTGGGATCAGGTGGTGGCGGCGACGATGACGAGGCGCGAGAGCAAGGAGTCTGATGAGCGCTGACTACGCCGCTCGGGGCGCCCGCCTTCCTGGGGAGTGAAGATGGTTCGATGCGGCTTCCATCGCGCCGTCCGGGCCATTCTCGGGGCCGCCGACGTCCAGACTCGGTTGCCACAGTCGCAATGGGTGGGGTATTGGAGCTTCCCGGTGAGGGACCCGATGGGCAACACTCTCAGCACTCCGAAGTCGGATGCTTGGTCGCCCTGAGACGCCGTTGCGAGAGCGCCCAGCCTGCGCCTCGACGGTTGCTCGGGTCGGGTCGAGATAGGTCGCCCGACACGTGGCGACCCGCCTGATGATGCGGTACGTCGCCGATGACCACGTTGCCGAGGGATGATTCGTACGGGAGCCTGGTCCCGAACCGAGAACGTCAGAAGCTCCCGCCGTACTTGAAGCGGCTTGCCACGGTCCCGGCCGGCGTTTGGAGGAGCACGGTATCGCCACCGTTCGACCACACGGCTCCGTCTGCGCACCAATACACGTCGTTCGCTGAGTCTGTGCCACATCCGGAGCGGAGCCGGAGGGCGTCGCCGGGCGTCAAGGTGGTGCCGGCAGGGAAGACGTACCGGTGCTGCGACGACTCGTCTCGGACGATCCAGCCGCTGATGTCGACCGTTGCATCGCCCTCGTTCTGGATCAGGGCGAACTCGTCGGCTGCGTTCTCCCCGTCGGCACCCGGCGGGTCGTAGTTGACGTCGACGGCGACAACGCCGGGAGTGAAGCGTCCACACGCCTCGGGATCCCACATCCCAACCCGGTCGGCCCATGCGGCATTCTCGGCGGCGACCAGTGCAACCTCGCTCGGCGAGCCGGTCTGCAGAGCAAGGGCGGCCCCCCGACGTACGAGCACCTCGTTCATCCAGGTGCCACCGAGGAACACATCGCGGAGCAGCCGGCCGAACTGGTCTGTCTCGTCCTCGTCGGTCACCGGCACGAGGACGACGTCGCCGCCCTCGATCAGCTCACTCAGCACGCCACGCGAGGGATCTCCGTAGCATTCATCGCTCTCCGGCGCATTGATGCCGGCGAGGCGGACCTCAGTGCGGACACCGCTGCGGTCCACTGCGATCGAGTCCCCGTCCGTCACCGTGAGGACCTTCACGACCTCGCCGTCGGGGGTCGGTAGCGTCGATGCGGGACTCCCAGGTTCGACGGTCGGGGTGCTCGCAGGAGCACCCGGCGACGTCACCACGGTCGGCTCACTCTCCGCGCAGGCGGTCAGGACGAGGCCTACGGCAAGCCAGCCGATGAGGATGCGATGCATGAGGCAACGCTAGTGGGCCTGCGGATGTTGCTTTCGACGTGACGGCCCCCCTTTCTTGGGTCGCGCCCGGAATGCCCCACAGCCGCTTTACTCTCGTCTGTAACGAGCAAGGGAGCCTGCGCCCTCATGCGCATCCTGGTTGTCGAAGACGAGCCCGACCTGGCGCACGCCATCGCCGTGGGGTTGCGACGCGAGGGCTACGCCGTCGACGTGGCCCAGAGAGGAGCGGAGGCCCTCGAGAAGCTGTCGCTCACCCCGTACGACCTGGTCTGCCTCGATCTCAACCTCCCCGACATGGACGGGCGCGAGATCTGTCGCACCATCCGCAACGGCGATGTGGCTGACGAGACCAGACCTCGGGTGTTGATGCTCACTGCGCGCGACTCGCTCGACGAGCGCGTAGCCGGACTCGATGACGGCGCAGACGACTATCTCGTCAAGCCTTTTGCATTTCCCGAGCTTCTCGCCAGGCTGCGCGCCCTGGCCCGCCGGGATGTGGCCTCGTCCGGCGCCAGGCTCGAAGTCGGACGGCTGGCACTCGACGCGGCCAAGCGGGCGGCCTGGTGCGCCAACCAGGATCTCGACCTGACTTCCAAGGAGTTCGCCCTCCTGCGCTACTTCATGCTGCATGCAGGCGAGGTGATGTCTGCGGAGCGCCTGCTGGAACATGTGTGGGACGAGCACGCCGACCCATTCACGAACACCGTGCGAGTCACCGTGAGCAACCTGCGCCGCAAGCTCCGTGTCGCCGGGGCCGAAGACGCCATCGAAACCGTCGTGGGCGCCGGCTATCGCCTCGCAGCTACACCGTGAACGCTCGTGCAGATACCGGTCCTGCGCCCCATCGTGATCTCGTATGGCGATGAGTGCTTTCTTCCGGTCTATCCGGTTCCGGCTGGCGCTCACCTACTCGCTCGTCGTGTTCGGTCTCGCCTTCCTCGTGATCGCCGGCGTCAACTACGCGCTGTTCCAGTCGCTCGACGACGAACCGGTCTCGCGCCAGATCCAGTTCACGACCTTCATCGACAGCTCGGGCCGAACCGTCACCATTGCCGAGGAGGCGCCCATGGTGGACTTCGAGCAGGCGGTGAACCGGCGGGCGATCGAAGACCTCCGCAGGTACTCGTTGTGGGCCCTCGTTGGGCTCTTCCCGCTCTCGCTCACCGCTGGGTGGGTCATCGCAGATCGGGCGCTCCAGCCGATCGGCTCCATCACCGATGTAGCAAAGGAGATCCAGGCGACCGACCTGTCGCGGCGGATCGACCTCGAAGGCCCGGAGGACGAGTTGAAGGAGCTGGCCGACACGTTCGATGCCATGCTCGATCGCGTCGAGTCCGGGGTCGAGAGCCAGCGCAGCTTCATCCAGGACACCTCCCACGAGCTGCGCAATCCGCTTGCCGTCATGGCCGCCAACTTGGACGTCGTGCTGGCCGATCCCGATGCGACCGTCGCCGATTTGCGAGAGACGGCACAGATCGTGCGGAGAACGGTCGACAGGGCGACGCGGACCGTCGACGACCTCGTGATCTTCGCCCGGAAGGACGTACCGACGTCTGTGCGGGAGGATGTCTCGCTCGCCGACATCTCGCGGGAGGTGGTCGATGAGTATCGGGGGCCGTTGGAGGAATCTGCGCTCGACGTCGAGTGGCTCGAGGGCGAGGTCATGGTGAGCGCAGAGCGGGCCGCCGTGAAGCGTGCATTCGGCAACCTCGTCAACAACTCGGTGAGGCTGGCCCGTCGCAACTCGACACTTCGCGTCGGTGTGGGACGACACGGGGACTTTGCGTGGCTCGGCATCGAGGACCAAGGGCCGGGCATCGACCCTCGCGACCACGAGGCCGTGTTCCAACGCCATTGGAGCGCAGACAGGACCAGCTTGCGTTCGGAGCGGCGCAGCGGCCTTGGACTTGCCATCGCCCGCCAGATCGCCCAGGCACACGGCGGTGAATTGACCGTTCGTTCGGTGCGCGGCGCCGGCGCCGCCTTTGTCTTGTGGCTTCCCCTCTCGGTGGGCGCCAACCGGCAGACGGTCTCCGAGGACGGAGTGCATCCTCGCTTCGACCCATTCGCCGTCGGGGCCTGAAGGTCGCCGTCTCCGCGCTTTACGCCCGGTTTAACCGGGTTCCCATACCTTTGTGGAGTTCGCATGCGAGGAGCCCCAGACATGACGGTCGACGAGAAGCGCAAGATCGCCACTGGTCGTTCGTGGCGCGACTTGCCCGCCGCACCTCCTGCGACCGACGACATCGGCCCCGTGCCTCCCGCTCATTCGATGCCCCCCGCGCCGATCGGCGGCGGCGAGCCGGACACGATTCCCCTCCCCGCGTCCGTCCCGTCCACTTCCCCCTCATCGCTCCCCGGCAACGGGTCTCGCCCGTGGCCGTGGGTGATCGGATTGGCGGCGCTCGTCGTCGCCATCGGCGCCCTCATTGCCTGGTCCCCGTGGTCCGGGGACGCATCCGCGAGCGGGCTGGCCGCGATCGATCCGGCCGACGTGCCCGGGGTTCCCGAGGATGCGGCCGAGCCGGTGGCTGCCGTCGCTGCGCAACTGCTGCCTTCAGTCGTCCAGATCGAGTACTCGGGCGTCGAGGGTTCCGGCTTCGCCTACGCCGACGGGCGTATCTTGACGGCAGCTCATGTCGTGGCGGGGGCGAGGGAGGTGACGGTGCGAACCTCGGACGGGCGCGAGCTCGTGGGTCAGGTGCTCGGGGGCGATCCGGTCGCCGACATCGCGGTTGTCGCCGTCGATGGCGATGTGCCTGTCGCGCCGCTCGCACTCGGCGAGTCTCCCGAAATCGGCCAGCTCGCCGTCGCCATCGGCAGCCCACTCGGGTTTGCGCAATCGGTCACGTCTGGAATCGTTTCCGGCGTCGATCGGACTCTCGACATTGGCGGCACCACCCTCGATGGGCTGATCCAGACCGATGCGCCCATCAATCAGGGCAACTCCGGAGGGCCGCTTGCCGACCGCCAGGGCCGCGTCATCGGTGTCAACGTCGCCATCGCCTCGCTGACGGGAGGGAGCGACGGCGTCGGCTTCGCCGTCGGCATCGACAAGGCGGTCGCCATCGCCGACCAGTTCACCTCGGCTTCCCCGGCTCCGGAAACCCTCGATCGCGGCGCCCTGCCGTTCTTCGACGACTTTGGTGGGGTGCTGCCGCCTGAGCTGAGGGATCTCCTCGACCAGTTCCTCGGCGGCGACCCGTTCTCCGGCGAGCCGCTGCCCGGACAAGACCCACTTGGAAGCCTTCCCGATCTACTCAACGAGTTCTTCGGTGACGGCACAACACCGAACTTGGGCGACGAGGTGATACCGCCCGAGTTGCAGGATCTCCTCGACAGTCTCCTCGGCGACGGCTCAACGCTGCCGCCCGAGCTCCGCAGTCTGCTCGATCAGTTCTTGGGAGAAGGATGATGATGGACGATCTGTCCAAACGTTCAGCGCAGCTCGAGCATGCAATGTTCGAGATCCGGCGTGTGGTCGTCGGTCAGGATCGGGTATTGGAGCGCCTGATGGTCTCGCTGCTCGCCGGCGGCCATTGCCTCCTCGAAGGTGTGCCGGGCATCGGGAAGACGCTCACCCTGTCGACGATGGCGCGCGTGCTGGGGGGTTCCTTCTCGCGCATCCAATTCACGCCGGATCTGTTGCCGAGCGATATCACCGGCACGCGGATCTACCTCGCTTCGAAAGAGCGGTTCGACGTCGAGCCCGGTCCAGTCCTCGCCAACTTCGTTCTCGCCGACGAGATCAACCGTGCGCCTGCCAAGGTGCAGGCGGCGATGCTCGAGGCGATGGCGGAGCGCCAAGTGACGATCGGTGACCGTACGTTCCAGGCGCCACAGCCCTTTCTCGTCATGGCCACCCAGAACCCCATCGAGTCCGAAGGCGTGTACCCGCTCCCCGAAGCCCAGCGGGACCGTTTCATGATGCGCGTCCCGGTTGGATACCCCAGCGTCGACGAGGAGCGCGAGATCGTGCGCCGCATGGACGTGACGGCCGCCGCGGCGGAGCCCATCCTCGACCCCGCCGACGTGCTCGCCATGCAGCAGGCGACCCGGGCGATCTTCGTTGACCAGAAGGTCGTGGATTACGCCCTGCGCATCGTCACCGCAACCCGCCGTCCTTCCGACCTCGCCATGCCGCAGCTCGAAGGGCTCCTCGACTACGGCGCCAGCCCGCGCGCCAGCATCGCGCTCATTCGCGGGGCGACGGCAATGGCGCTGCTGCGGGGCCGCAACTACGCCCTCCCGCAGGATGTCTACGAGATCGCCTACGACGTGCTGAACCATCGCGTCGTCCTGTCGTACGAGGCCCTCGCCGACGGCGTCAGCGTCGACGACGTGCTCGTCGAGTTGCTTTCCAAGATGCCCGCGCCGCGGATCTCGGTCAACGAATCACATGATGCGGTCCATTGGGCAGAACCGGTGCCGACCCGCACGACACGATCCGAGCCCACGCCGGTTCCGCCTGCCGTTGTGCGTGACGGTGGTATCGGGCCGGATGCGCTGCCCGAGGCTCCGCCCGTCGTCGAGGCCGCTGCGCTGCACGAGCCGGTGGTGACCGAGCCAGACGCGGCGTTCGACACGACGCCGGAGTGGCGCGAGGAGACTCTCGAACAGGACGGAAGCTCGCCAGAGGCGACGCCGGGAACGCCGTGATCGACGCTGGACGCCAGACCGCGCTGCGGGGGCTCGAGCTCACCGTGTTGCGCCGCCTCGACGGCATTCTCCAAGGGGACTACCGCGGCCTGCTGCCGGGCCACGGTTTCGACCACGCTGAAGCCCGCCCCTATCAACCCGGCGATGACGTGCGTCGCATCGACTGGAACGTGACGGCGCGAACGAACGAGCCTCATGTGCGCGACACCATCGCCGATCGTGAGCTCGAGACGACGCTCGTCGTCGATATGAGCGGCTCGATGTCGTTCGGCACCGCGCGGGAGGAGAAGCGGGACACCGCACTCGCCGCCGCCGCAGCAATAGGGTTCCTCGTCGCCCGTGGTGGCAACCGCATCGGTGGGCTCGTCGCCGGGGGAGGGGTGGTGACCCCCGTGCAACCGCGCAGCGGCCGCCGCCATCTCATGGGTGTTCTTGCCGCGTATGCAATCCGTTGGTCGCGACACGGGCGCCGGCGACCTCGCCCGCCTTCTGATGAGCGCCGAGCGGCTGGCGAAACGACGCGGCTTCGTCGCAGTGGTGTCCGACTTCATCGACAGCGGCCCATGGCAGGCGTCGCTGCGCGGCCTCGCCTCACACCACGACGTGCTTGCCGTCGAAGTCGTCGACCCGAGAGAGCTCACCCTGCCCGACGTGGGCTCGGTCACCATGATCGACCCCGAGACGGGGCGGACGCGCCGTGTTGACACGGGGTCCGCAGACTTTCGCGACAGCTACGCGGGGGCGGCTGCCGAGCAGCGTGCCCGCATCCGCAGTCAGATTCGTGGAACGGGTGCCGACCACTTGCGACTGAGCACCGACCGTGATTGGGTCGCGGACCTCGTGCGCCACGTCGTGCTTCGCCGATCCGGGCAGACCACGGGGAGGCGGCCGTGAAGTTTCTCGAGCCGGGTCGGCTCGTGCTGCTGGTCGTTCCGATGGTCGTCGCCGTCGCCTACGTGATGCTGCAGCGGCGCCGCGACAAGTACGCCATTCGCTTCACGAACCTCGAATTGCTCGACAAAGTCGCCCCCGAACGGCCCGGCTGGCGCCGCCACGTGCCTGCCGCCGCGATGCTCGCGGGTTTGGTCATGCTCACGATTGCGGTTGCCAGACCCGCCACTGCCGTCCAGGTCCCTCGCCAGCAAGCCACCGTGACCATTGCGGTCGACGTGTCGCTCTCGATGGAGGCGACCGACGTCGACCCGACGAGGATCGCAGCGGCGCAAGAGGCGGCACTGGCGTTTCTCGACCTCGCTCCGGAGGAGCTGCGGGTCGGCATCGTTGCATTCGCCGGCACTGCTGCGCCGGTGCTCACGCCGACCACGGACAGGGACCTCGCCCGGCTGGCCATCGATCAGCTGACTCTCGGCGAGGGAACCGCCATCGGCGAAGGGATCTTCGCCGCGGTGCAGCTCATGACCCTGCAGCCGGCGGCCGGCGGTGAGCCAGCGGCTCCTGCCGACGAGAACGGTGTCCCTGCGGAGGCCATCGTCGTGCTGTCTGATGGGGAGACGACGATGGGCCGGCCGGACTTGGATGCCGCCGAGGCGGCGGTCGATGCCGGGATCCCGGTGTGGACGATCTCCTTCGGCACATCCGCCGGCGAAGTTGTCATCCAAGGTGATCGGATCCCGGTCCCGGTCAACGAGGGTGCGCTGGCGGAGGTGGCCACCGCCACGGGCGGCGAGTTCTTCCAGGCGGCGACCGCCGATGAGCTCCAATCGATCCTCGACGAGATCGGGTTCCGCGTCGGCGTAGAGGAGGAAGACCGGGAGATCACGGACTGGTTCACCGGCGCGGGACTCATCCTCGCTCTGCTCGCAGCCGCGGGCTCGCTCGTCTGGTTCTCCCGCCTGCCGTAGTCGCCGAGCGGGCAATCCTCGCCTGCGCGACGCCGGCCTCGAAGTCCCAGCCCCCTCCGCTTTCGGGCCGCTCGACCCATTCTCGGCGCAGCGTCGTAAGAGGTGCCGCACCCGAGTGTCTCATCTGTGTCGAAGCGAAACGGGGGAATCGCCCGACAGCCGCCAGGAGGTTGGGGCTCGGTAGAGACCGACGGAAACGTCGGTGGGCCACAGTTACCACCGCGGGCGGCGCCAAGAGCGAGCGTAAGGGGGCGCTCGCTCTCAGGCGTGTTCGGTGGCAATCCGCACATGGCTGGCCCGATCGCACGCTGTGCGTAGCCGCCGGAGACAGGCTGGGCGTCCGCTCCTGGGGTGCTCTCGCAGGCGGGCTACCGGGGTGCGACGAGATTTTCTGAGATTTCTTCCCGGATAACTGTAAGAAATCCGGCGCTCGTGTGTCTCACCTATGAGCAACCGCACAGTTTCGCCAGATAGGCGGGCCACCCGGTAGGACAAAACGGGTCAGCAGGCGGAAAATGGGGTCCGAGAGGGCCCCTTTTTCGCGTCCTGAGCTCGACGAGACCGCTACCGATAATCGGGATTCGGGAAGTCGAAGCGACAACCCGCATCCCAGAGGGACCGCTGGTTCCCGTGCGCAGGGATTCCGTTGCGGTCCTTGATCATTCGGGCGAGGTGCAGCAGGTTCCACGTCATGAATGTCGTGTTGCGGTTGGTGAAGTCGTTCTCCGGACCGCCCGACCCGGGATCGAGATACGAAGGACCAGGTCCTGCCTCGCCGATCCAGCCGGCGTCTGCCTGTGGCGGAATCACGTAGCCGAGGTGCTGGAGCGAATACAAGATGTTCATGGCGCAGTGTTTCACGCCATCCTCGTTGCCGGTGATCAGGCAGCCGCCGACCTTCCCGTAGAAGGCGTACTGCCCCTGGTCGTTGAGGATGTGGGAGTTGCCGTAGAGCCGCTCGATCACCTTCGTGCACACCGAGGACTTCTCACCGAGCCAGATCGGCGAGCCGAGTACGAGGATGTCGCTCGCATCTACCTTGTCGTAGAGGGCCGGCCAGTCGTCGCGGTCCCACCTGTGCTCGGTCATGTCCGGCCACACGCCGAAGGCGATGTCGAGGTCCACGGCGCGTACGGACTCCGTCGTGACTCCCTGCGACTGCATGATCGCAGCAGAGATGTCCATCAGGCCTTGGGTGTGCGACTGTTCGGGCGATCGCTTCAGGGTGCAGTTGATGAACAGTGCCGTGAGGTCGGAGAAATCCCACTCGGTTTGACGGTCGAGCTCCTCGATTTGGTCGCGCACTGTGGCTCCTCGGTCGGGTGCGTTGAAGCTACTCGGTCGTGGGCACGGCCGCAGCGTATGCTTGCCTGCCTCCGAGAGTGAGCGCCGAGTGGCAGCAGTCGCGTGGATCGCCGGTTTCGTGCTCGTCTACGCGCTCGTCTCCAGGCGAATCGAGCCCACGCCGGTCACAGGGCCCATGGTGTTCGTCGCGGCAGGCATCATCGCCGGTCCCGCCGGCTTCGGTCTGTTGGGTTTCGGAATCGACGAAGGGGGAGTGCGTGTCCTGGCGGAGGCGACCCTGGTGCTCGTGCTCTTCACCGACGCCATTCGCATCGACGTTCGGCGGCTCCGCACGCAGGTCGAACTGCCCGCCCGCCTGCTTGGTGTCGGGCTCCCGCTGACGGTGCTGGCGGGCACCCTTGCGGGAGCCTGGCTGCTGTCCGGGCTCGGCGTGTGGGAGGCCGCGCTGGCGGCCGCGATCCTCACGCCGACGGACGCTGCGCTCGGCCAGGCGGTGGTCTCCAGCCCGCTCGTACCGGTCCGTATTCGCCAAGCGCTCAACGTCGAGAGCGGTCTGAACGATGGGCTCATGCTGCCGATCATCACCGTATTGCTTGCCTTGGCGGCCGCTGAAGTGAACCTGGAGACCCCGCGCTACTGGGCCGGGTTCGCTGCCGCACAAATCGGTTTCGGCGTGCTGATCGGCGTGGCATCGGGCTTCGGTGGCGGCAAGCTCATCCATGTGTTCGCCCGGCGGGGTTGGATCGATGGAGCGTTTCGACAGCTCGCAACGCTCGCCGTTGGCGTCGGCGCATTTGCCGTCGCCGAGCTTTCGCCCGGCAACGGCTTCGTTGCTGCGTTTGTCGCCGGTCTCGCCTTCGGCGAGGCGGCGCGAGACGAGTGCAAGGGTGCCTACGACTTCGCCGAGGACCAAGGTCAGCTGCTGGCGCTGCTCACGTTCTTGTTCTTCGGCGTGGCGCTCGCCGGGCCGGCGCTCGATGAGCTGACGTGGCAGATTGCCGTCTATGCGGCGGCCGCGCTCACCGTGGTGCGCATGGTGCCGGTTGCGCTCAGCTTGACGGGAGCGCGCCTGAAGCTGCCGACGGTCGGGTTCGTCGGGTGGTTTGGCCCGCGAGGTCTCGCGTCGATCCTGTTCGGACTCTTCGTGCTGGAAGAGGCAGCGCTGCCGAACGGGGACGAGATCCTCCTCGTCGTGACGTGGACGGTGCTTGCCAGCGTGGCGCTGCACGGCGCCACGTCATATCCGGTGTCCGAGCGCTACGGCAGGTGGTTCCGAGTCCACGGCCGGCCGGACATGGCAGAGGCCGTCGAAGTCGAGATGATGCCGACGCGTTGAGGCTGCGATCGGCTCGTCCCGATTGCTCAATAGATGTTGAGTCAATATGATCTGGGGGTGACCCTCGAAGCCAGAGCGCTGATCCATGCAGCGCTTGGAGATCCACACCGGCTTGCGATCGCCGATGCGCTCGTGCTGGGTGATCGAACCCCAGGCGAGCTGGCCGAGCTCGTGAACGTGCCGACCAACCTGCTCGCCCACCACCTCAAGGTGCTGGAGGCCGCAGGAGTCGTCCATCGGCGAAGCTCGGACGGCGATGCGCGGCGCCGCTACGTCGTGCTCGACCGCATCCGCCTCGTCGCCATCGCCCCGCGCGGCGCAGCGGCGTGCCGTTCGGTGCTTTTCGTGTGCACGCACAACTCCGCCCGGTCCCAGTTCGCGGCTGCGCTGTGGCGCAGTCGCACCGGGCTTCCTGCGGACAGCGCCGGCTCCATCCCCGCAACGTCGGTGCACCCGAAGGCGATCGCCGTTGCCGCCGAGATGGGGCTGGACCTGTCCGGCCTTTGTCCTCAGGGGTACGGCGCCGTCGCGCTGAAACCGGATCTGGTCGTCTCCGTGTGCGACAGGGCCGCCGAGTCGGGGGTGCCGGCAGGGGCCCCGCACATCCACTGGTCGATTCCTGACCCTGCCGAAGACGGCAGACTCGGCGCGTTCAGGTCGGCCTTTGCAGAGATCCGGACGCGGGTCGATGGTCTGGCTGCGGCCGCGGGGTCAGGAGGATGATGGGCATCGGGCGTCAGCTTGTTGCCGAGACCCTGGGCACCTCGCTCCTCCTGTTCGTTGTGGTCGGCAGCGGCATCGCCGTCGCCGACTTGGGCGCAGACTCCACCACACAGCTCTTCGCCCACGGGGTTGTCGTTGGGTTGGGATTGGGAGCCCTCATCGCACTCTTCACGCCTGTATCCGGCGCCCACCTCAACCCTGCCGTCACGATGGCATTCTGGCGAACCGGGGCTATGGACGGCCGCCTCGCCGGCGGCTACGTCGTTGCCCAGGTCGTCGGCGCAGGGGTGGGCGTGGCCGTCGCCAACGCCACGTTTGGCAAGCCGTGGCTTGCCGTGGCGACAACGGTGCGAGATGGCGTTGGCCGACCGTTGGCAGAGTTCGTAGGGACGTTCGTTCTCGTCCTGCTGATCCTCGGTCTCGTCCGATCGGGCCGCAGTACCGCGATCGCGCCTGCGGTGGGGGCGTGGGTGACGGCGATCATCGTCGCTACCGTCTCCACCGGCTTCGCCAACCCGGCCGTGACCGTTGCCCGGATGTTCACGGACACGTACACAGGCATCGCTCCGGGCGGTGTGCCGGCCTTCGTGCTGGCCCAACTGGTCGCAGGCGCAGCCGCCGCGGTTGTTGCAGGTTCCCTGTTTCCCATCGCCGCTTCGGCGTCGTCCCCAACCACGAGAGGCACTAGATGAAGAACCCGTCAGACGACAACAGGCCCAGTGTGCTGTTCCTCTGCGTTCACAATGCTGGGCGCTCTCAGATGGCCGCCGGCTTCGCCCGATCGCTGGGCGGCGCCAACCTCAGGGTGTACTCGGGAGGCAGCGAGCCGGCGCCGCACGTCAACTCGGCGGCGGTGGCAGCCATGGCAGAGGTGGGCATCGACATCACGAGTGCGCAGCCCCAGCGGTGGAGCAACGACGAGGTGCGGTCTGCCGACGTGGTGGTCACCATGGGCTGCGGCGACACCTGCCCCGTCTACCCGGGCACCCGCTACGTCGACTGGGACCTCGACGACCCCGCTGGGAAGCCGGTTGAGGCCGTGCGCCCGGTGCGTGACGAGATCGAGCGCCGAGTCCGCAGCCTGCTCGCAGAGCTCGGGGTGGCGCCGGTCGCCTGATGCCGGCGTGCGACAATCGACCGATGGGCACACCAGAGGGATTCTCCTATGCGCTGCGCAAGAACGGCGATGTCGTGATCTCGCACCATGGCCGCATAGCCGCCACCCTTCGCGGCCGCGCTGCGGAGCGGTTCATGACGGAAGTCGACGGAACCGACGAGCAAGCGCTCATGGCGAGGCGCACGGGCAACTACAAGCGCGGCAACGAGCGGCAAGGTCGATAGCGGCATCCTGCTCGGTGCGGCAGCGCGCATCACCACCGCTACGAACGTGCACCAGAACCATGGCATCCCAGGGCTACGCTGCGCCGCCATGGCCAATCGCTGGGATGACGACGACGTCCTCGAGACGGCTCGGAAGCGGGACTATGTGACGCTCGAGGTCCAGCACGGGATGACGCTGACGCACACCGGGTCGCGCTTCACCGGGCGGGTCGCGGGCTTCTCAGAGGGCGATCGTGTGGTGCTCGTGGACGACATGGGCCGCCGCGAGACGTTTCGGGCGTTCGACGGCGCCTTCGTCCACGACGGAACCCGGGTCGCGCTGCGGGTGGCCTCGCCCGAGCGCGGAGAAGCCAATGCGCGTCACCGCATCAGGATCGGTCCACGTCGGCGAATCTCGAGCCCGCATTGCGAAGGTGAGTCGCATCTGGGTCGAAGGCGTTCACGACGCCGAGCTGATCGAGAAGATCTGGGGATACGACCTCAGGGAGGCGGCGACCGTGGTGGAGCCGATGCACGGCGTCGACCGGCTGCCGGCAGCGGTAGCCGACTTCCGGCCGGGACCCGGCCGCAGGCTCGGCATCCTCCTCGACCATCTCGTGGAGGGGTCGAAGGAGTCGGCGCTGGCGCGGGCCGTTCGGAACCCGAACGTCCTGGTGACTGGGCACCCTTACGTGGACATCTGGCAGGCCATCAGACCGCAGGTCGCGGGCATCGCCGCCTGGCCGATCGTTCCGCCGGGCCGGCCGTGGAAGGAGGGTGTGCTCACCGCTCTCGGGGTCGGCGGCCACGCGGGTGGATTCTGGGCGAAGGTCCTCGACAGCGTGTCGTCATATCGCGACGTCGAGACCCCGCTCGTCAATGCCGTCGAGCGGTTGATCGACTTCGTGACGGTAGAGGAGTAGAGGTGGCGCCGCCGTGACTCGTCGACGGTCCCACGGCGCGGATCGAAACGAGAGTGGTGCGCAGCGCTTCATAGGGCGCATCGACGAGCTTGCGGAGGCGACGCCGTCCAGCAGAGACCGCTACGTCGACTTCATCCGGGCGTTCTCGATCGTGACGGTCGTCCTCGGGCACTACCTCATCGCGCTCGTTCATTGGGATGACGGGCGAATCTTCGTCGACAACGCCGTTGGCCATCAGTCTGGGCTGTGGGCGGCGACGTGGGTACTCCAAGTGATGCCGTTGTTCTTCTTCGTCGGCGGTTTCTCCAACTACGTCGGCTGGACGTCGAGCCGGGGCCGCGGCGAGGGGTACGGTGCCTTTGCTCGTCGCAGGCTGGACCGGCTCATGCGGCCCACGGCTGTGTTCATCGTCGTGTGGATCGTCGTAGAGGCAGTGCTCCGCACTGCCGACTTGGGCGCTCCGGGTCTCCTGCGCTCGACGTTTCTTCCTTTTGGCCCGATGTGGTTCCTCTTCGTGTATGCCTTTGTCGTCGTGCTGGCGCCGGTAACCATCGCCCTTCACGATTCACACGGATGGAGAGTCCCCGGCCCTGGCAGTTGCCTGCGTAGCCGTCATCGACCTCGCCCGGTTTGCGTTCGGCGTTCCGGGTATCGGGTGGCTGAATCTGGCCCTCGTCTGGCTTGCCGTGCACCAGATGGGGTACTTCTACGCGGACCGGCGAACATCTTCGGAAGTGGCTGCCGACTCCGGCCTGCTGGTACGAGCAGGGAGTCGGGTCTGGCTCATGATGATCGCCGGTGGACTTGCGGCGCTCATGATCCTCACCAACCTGGTGGAGTTCACTTCCGAGCTGCACTACCCGCGCAGCATGGTCGGGGTTGACATCGAGCCGGTCTCGAACATGAGCCCGCCGTCCCTGGCCATCGTGGCATTGGCCGCGTGGCAGATCGGCCTGGCGATGTGGCTCCGCGCACCGGTCGCCCGATGGCTGCGCCGCCCGCGTCCATGGCGAGCGACGATCGCGGTCAACTCGATGATCATGACCCTCTTCCTCTGGCACCTGACGGCGCTCCTGATCACGATCGTGCTCCTGTATCCGGTCGGTCTCGGGCACGAGACGGAACCGACGCTGCGCTGGTGGCTCGAGCGGCCGGTATGGGTGCTCGCCCCGCTCCTGGTCCTCGCGCCGCTGGTCGGCGTCTTCCGCCGCTTCGAACGCCCCGGTTGACAACGGTGATGGCCCGGGAGGCGTCCCGGGCCATCACGATGCCGTGTGGTGTCTTGGCTCCTCGCCTGTCAGCTGCTCAGAACTGCTCCTGCTCTGTCGAGCCTTCGAGGGCGAGGGTGCTGGCGGTGCCGCCCGAGACGATGGTCGCGACATCGTCGAAGTAGCCGGCGCCGACCTCCCGCTGGTGGCGGGTTGCGCTGTAGCCCTTGTCCTCCATTCCGAACTCGGCCTCCTGGAGCCGGACGTAGGCCGTCATGCCCTCGGTGGCGTAGCCCTTGGCCAGCTCGAACATCGACTCGTTGAGCGCATGGAAGCCCGCAAGGGTGATGAACTGGAACCGATAGCCCATGGCCCCCAGCTCCTTCTGGAACGTGGCGATGGTGGCGTCGTCGAGGTGCTTCTTCCAGTTGAACGACGGCGAGCAGTTGTAGGCCAGCAGCTTGCCGGGGTACTTGGCATGGATCGCCTCGGCGAACCGAGCCGCTTCGGCGAGCTCCGGCTTCGAGGTCTCGCACCAGATGAGGTCGGCGTACGGCGCATAGGCGAGGCCCCTGGCGATGGCGGTGTCCATGCCGTTGCGGACGTAGAAGAACCCCTCGGCGGAGCGCTCGCCGGTCGTGAATTCACGGTCCCGGTCGTCGATGTCGCTCGTGAGCAGCGTTGCCGCCAGCGAGTCGGTCCGCGCCACGACCAGCGTCGGCACGCCGGACACGTCTGCGGCCAATCGCGCGGCCTTGAGGGTGCGGACGTGCTGGCCGGTCGGCACGAGCACCTTGCCGCCCATGTGGCCGCACTTCTTCTCCGAGGCGAGCTGGTCTTCGAGGTGCACGGCGGCTGCGCCTGCGGCGATGTAGGCCTTCGTCAACTCGTAGACGTTGAGCGCTCCGCCGAAGCCGGCTTCAGCGTCGGCGACGATCGGCAGCATTGCGTCGATGGTGTCGTTGCCCTCGCCCCACTCGATCTCGTCGAGACGCAGGAGGGCGTTGTTGATGCGCCGCACGAGCTCCGGGCCCGAATTCACCGGGTAGAGGGACTGGTCGGGATACACCTGACCTGCGGAGTTGGCGTCACCTGCCACCTGCCAGCCTGAGAGGTAGATCGCCTTGAGCCCTGCCTTGGCCATCTGCACGGCCTGGCCACCGGACATGGCCCCGAGGGCGTGCACGTAGTCTTCAGTGCCCAGCAGCTCCCACAGCCTTTCGGCACCGCGGCGGGCCAGCGTGTGGTCGACGTTGAACGAGCCCTGAAGCCGCACGACGTCTTCGGCCGTGTGCTCCCTGGTGAGGCCTTTCCACCGAGGGTTGGTCTCCCAATCCTTCTGGATGGCTGCGATGCGGTCCTGTCGGTTCATGTGTGCGCCTCCTGGCGATCTTGGTCGTTGGGCGTGCTCATTCGGGTTCTGTGTAGCCGGTGTGTGGGAGAGACATCAGATGACCAGCCTCAGATCTGTCGTCTGACTTCTGACCGTGACTTCTTGGGCTCACTCGAGATACTCGTAGGCGGGCAGGGTGAGGAACTCAGGGAAGTCGGGGGAGAGGGCGACCTCTTCGAAGATGCGACCGGCCTCGGCGAAGCGGCCCTTGTCGAAGATCTCCTCGCCGAATTCCTCCCGCATTCGGCCGAGTTCCTGCTCTGCGATGCGGCGGACGAAGTCGGGCCCGACCTTGGTGCCGTCTGGGAGGGTGGCGCCGTTGGTGACCCACTGCCACACCTGCGACCTGCTGATCTCCGCTGTCGCCGCGTCCTCCATCAGGTTGTAGATCGCTGCGGCGCCGTTGCCGCGGAGCCACGAGGCGATGTACTGGATGGCGACATCGACGTTCGTGCGAATCCCCGCCTCCGTGATCTCGCCACCCGGTATGTCGGTGTTGAGCAGGTCGGCGGCGGTCACCTCGACGTCGGGTCGCTGCTTCTCGATCTGGTTCGGCTTGCCGTCGAGGACGGTGCTGAACACCTCCCTGGCCAGCGGGACGAGCCCGGGATGGGCTACCCACGTGCCGTCGTGCCCGTTGCGTGACTCGCGCTCCTTGTCTTCGCTCACTTTGGCGAATGCCAGGCGGTTGACCTCTTCGTCGCGGCTCGGAATGAAGGCGGCCATGCCCCCCATGGCGAAGGCGCCGCGCCTGTGGCACGTCTTGATGAGCAGGTCGGTGTACGCCTTCATCATCGGAACGGTCATCGTGATCTGTGCCCGGTCGGGCAGCAGCTTGTCTGGGTGGTTCCGGAACTTCTTGATGATCGAGAAGATGTAGTCCCACCGACCGGCATTCAGCCCCGCCGAGTGGTCGCGCAGCTCGTACAGGATCTCGTCCATTTCGAACGCGGCGAGGATCGTCTCGATCAGCACCGTGGCCCGCACCGAGCCGTGGGGCACGCCGAGGGTTTCCTGGGCGTGGACGAAGACGTCGTTCCACAGCCGGGCCTCGAGGTGGCTCTCGAGTTTCGGTAGGTAGTAGTAGGGCCCGCTGCCCCGGGAGAGCAGCTCGGCGGCGTTGTGGAAGAAGTAGAGCCCGAAGTCCATGAGGGAGCCGGACATCGGTTCGCCGTCGACCAGCAGGTGTCGTTCGACGAGATGCCAACCGCGAGGTCGCACCACGAGCGTGGCGACCTCGTCGTCGAGTTGATACTGCTTTCCCTCGGGGCTGGTGAACTCGATCTCGTCTGCGCACCGCGTCCATGAGGTTCACCTGGCCGTCGACCATGTTGAACCAACCGGGGGAGTTGGCGTCCTCGAAGTCCGCCATGAACACCTGCGCCCCGGAGTTGAGCGCATTGATGACCATCTTGCGATCGGTCGGTCCCGTGATCTCGACCCTGCGGTCCGAGAAGTCGGGACGGGGTGGTGCCACCATCCAGTCGCCGCTACGAATGTCGGCCGTCTCGGGGAGAAAGTCGGGCAATTCACCGTCGTCGATGCGGAGCTGGCGCTCCCCTCGGGCTGCGAGGAGCTCCGTGCGGCGGGCGTTGAAGCGGCGCTGGAGGCCGGCGATGAAGGACAGTGCGTCGTTGGTGAGAACCTCGTCGAATCGCGGCCCCATCGCACCGGTGATCTCGATACCTTCTGGCATGGTGGCTCCGTCCTTTGACTCTCGCTGTGATGATGAGGTTTGTGAAGGTCGTCAAGACTTGCAAGTTGACAGCTGGTGAATATCATTCGATCTTCTCTCCTGACGACGAAGAGGCCATCTTTCGATGGGTGTTCAGATCGTAGATCCGGTGGTGCTCGGTCACCGTATTCGTCATTTCAGGCGCGCCAAGGGTTTCACCCTCGATGAGCTCGGCACCCAGGTGGGGAAAGCGGCGCCGTATCTCTCGATGCTGGAGAACGGCAAACGCGAGCCTCGTCTTGGCCTCATCAATGCGCTGGCCGACGCATTGGACGTGGCAACCACAGAGCTGTTGCGGCCGGAAGCGCCCACTCGACGGGCCGAGCTCGAGATCGCCCTCGAGCGGGCACAGGAAGACCCGCTCTACGAGGAGTTGGGGCTGGCGCACTTTCGGCCGACGGCCAAGACACCCGACGTCGTTCTCGAGCACATCGTCCGGTTGTTCCGTGAGCTGAAGGGCCGCACCCATCCGACCATCGTCACGAGGGAGGAGGCCCGGATCGCCAACTCGGAGCTACGCGCCGAGATGCGAGAGCGCGGGAACTACTTCGCCGAGATCGAAGACGTTGCGCGCGAGGTCGTCGATGCGGTGGGGTACAGCGGGACGGGCGCCCTGACGGAAGGCGATATTCGTGGTCTGGCGGCGCACTTCGGTTTCACGCTGCATCGTTCCCAACGAGTACCGTCATCGGTCCGGTCCGTCACCGACCTCCGCAACCGGCGGATCTACGTCCCGCAACGTGACTCGATGTCGACCCGGGGGGCTCGCTCGGTTGTGATGCAGACGCTCGGGCACTTCGCCCTCGATCATCCCGAGCCGCAGGACTTCGCCCGGTTTCTTCGCCAGAGGGTCGAGGTCAACTACTTCGCGGGGGCGATTCTCATGCCTGAGGTGTCGGTTGTCCCCGTGCTCGCCCACGCCAAGACGGAACGCGACCTTTCGGTCGAAGACCTGCGCGATGCCTTCTACGTGTCATACGAGATGGCGGCGCATCGTTTCACCAACCTGGCGACTCAGCATCTCGGCCTGTCCGTGCACTTCGTGCGCTCGGACGAGCAGGGGATCATCTGGAAGGCGTACGAGAACAATGGAGTGCCCTTTCCCCGCAACTCGGTGGGGGCCATCGAGGGGCAGCGCCTCTGCCGGGAGTGGGGGACCCGTCGGGCCTTCCACTCCGAGGACAAGTTCTCGTTGCACTATCAATACACGGACACGTCGGGCGGGACCTTCTGGTGTGGCACCCATGTCGACCCCGGGCAGGAGCCGCACGCTGCGATCACGGTCGGCGCCCGATTCGACGATGCCCAGTTCTTCCGAGGCCGCCAGACCAATCGTCACTCTGTGTCGCGCTGCCCGGATCCGACCTGCTGTCGCCAGCCGGCCGGCGACCTCGCATCCCGCTGGGAAGGCTGGGCATGGCCGTCGGTGCGCCCCAACAGTCACGTGCTCGCCGCGATGCCGGTCGAGACGATTCCCGGTGTCGACCTCACCGAGCTGTACGAGTTCTTGGATCGCCAGGCCCCCTGAGCGTTCCTGCGTGGATGACCTGCCACAAACTGCACCCGATCCACGCAAGAACGGCTCCATCCCAGGGTCGGTGGGCCCAAGCAGGGCCCACCGGCACTATCTGCAAGTGACAACATCCTGCGACGATGGGGCCGAGCGCCGACCACCGCAGAGAGAGGTGTGTTGTGCGCGAGTCCTTCCGCATCCTTGGTGTGCTGCTCACGGTCGTCGTTCTGTGGATGCCTGCGGTGGCCGTCGCCGTCGACGATCTGCCGCCGGGGGGCACGTTCTTCGATGACGACGCAGACATCCATGAGGGGTTCATCGAGGCGATCGCCGCCGAGGGCATCACTCGCGGGTGCAACCCGCCGCTGAACACCCACTATTGCCCAGGGCGGGCCGTCACCCGCGGCGAGATGGCCGCGTTCTTGACGAGGGCGCTCGACCTGGCGCCCAGCGCGCTCAATGCGTTCGTGGACGATGCCGGGTCGATATTCGAGGCGGACATCAACGCCCTCGCTGCAGCGGGGATCACGAAAGGCTGCAACCCCCCAGCCAACACGATGTTCTGTCCCGACGCGACGGTCACGAGGGCACAGATGGCCGCGTTCTTGACGAGGGCGCTCGACCTGGCGCCCAGCGCGCTCAATGCGTTCGTGGACGATGCCGGGTCCATCTTCGAAGCGGACATCGACGCGCTGGCGGCGGCCGGGATCACCAAGGGCTGCAATCCTCCAACGAACAACGAGTACTGCCCGGACGATCCCGTCAAGCGTGACCAGATGGCGTCGTTGCTCGGTCGCGGTCTCGGGCTCACGCCAACGGTGCCGCCCGAGCGGCCCGATGAGGTGCCCGGCATGCTGTGGTCCGTGTCTCTCGAGACGGTGGACAAGTCGCTGGGCTGGGACGTGGCGTTCTCCGACATCGGCCTGGCTGCCGCGGGTGGTAGCTCAGCGGTGTTCTTCGCTCCTGTCGGTGGGCGGTGGGTGCCTACCGAGCTCGTGCGCACCACCCCTGACTTCGAAGAGGCCTTTCCGCTCGGGGTGGCGGCATCCGGCAATCGAGTCGCCGTGACGGGCTTCGGGCACACCCCCGTCGTCTACGTGTTCGAGAAGGTCGGCGACACCTGGGTGGACGAGCGTATCGCGCTGCCCTACGACGGCGGCTTCGACGGGCTCGTGGCCATGGACGGCGATCGTATCGTTGCGCGCTGGGGGCCACTCCAGTTCGTCGAGCTCAAGTGGAACGGCGTGTCGTGGGACCATTGTCTGTTCACGTTCGACGTGGTGGAGCCTGTCGCAGGGCCGGGCCCGATCGCCCTCGATGGCGACGTCATCGCGTTCGGTGACCCTTACGGCGATGCCGCGTATGCAGCGCGTTGGGACGGAACGACATGGGGGGCTGCACGGCTGGCGCATCCCTGGGCCGGCGAGATGTTTGGCTCGAGCGTCGATGTGGACAATGGGCGCATCCTCGTAGGCGCCAACGGTGCGTCACCCGGCCCGGGCGGACCGGGCGGCGTCTACTTGTACGCATGGAACGGCACCACTTGGTCGGGCAAGGTCGTCGCCGAAGGCGGCGAGGGGTTCGGTGATTTCGCCCGGCTGAGCGGCGACACCATCCTCACTGCGGCTGCGTCCGGCCCAGTGCCGAGCTTCTGGGTGCTGTCCGAGTCGGCAGGGACCTGGGACGGCTCGACCGTCCGTCTCGATCAGGCTCCCTTGCTCGGCCACCTTGCCCTGCACGGCTCGCTCGGCGTGGCCACCGTGCCGCCAACGGCTTCCGGCCCGAGTGTGATGTACCTGTTCGAGCTGCGGTGAGCGAACGAAGTCTGCGCTCGATAGCCCACGGCGTCGTGTCAGTGCGTACGGTTGGAGGGTGACGAGCGAGGAGACCCCCCATGGATGTCGGCTACACCCGCTGGGAGCGCCGCGACGGAGCTGATCGCAACGCGCTGGCGATGGCGGCACTCGAGTACTGCAGGGCGATGCGCGAGGAGAACGGAGTCTCGGATGCGAGGTTCTACTGGTCGGGTGTGGACACGTTGTGCGTGCTCGCCCACGTCGAGTCCGTCGACATTCTCAATCGGTTGACGACCCCCCGGCTGGCGAAGGCGAGCTTCGCCCTGGCCGATCTGGCTCGCCAGACCACGACGGAAGCGTGGTTCGACGCCCACGTCGGTGCGGCCATGTACGCAACCGCCCAGGCGTAGAGACCGACGATCACGACTCGTTCCGGCGTGGATCGGGTGCCGTTTCCGGCCGGTCGGCCACGCAGGAACGAAGGCGACCCCGTCACTTGCCCTTGTTGCGCACGTAGTCGCGAACGACAAACGTTCCGAGATCGTCGTCCGGGACGGCGAACACGCGGCCCTGGACGAGCTTCGCAAGACGATCGATGAAGTGCACGAGGCGCGGGTCGTCCTCGAGCATGAAGATGTTCATCGTGACTCCGCCCTGGGCCAGGCGCCGCGCTTCGCGCAGCGATCGCTCGATGGTCTCAGGCACCGGCGGCCAGTTGAAGAACACCTGGTCGCCGACGAGATGCGCCGTCGGCTCGCCGTCCGTGACGAGGATCACTTGGCGGGCGCCCGCCGCCTCCTTGGCCAGGAGTCGCCCGGCGAGCAGGAACGCATGCTCGTAGTTGGTGCCATAGACGGGCTCCCACTCGACGGCTGCCAAGTCGGTGGGGCGCAGCACCCTCGCATAGTCGGAGAAGCCGACGATGTGGAGGCGGTCTTCGGCGTACTGGCTCGAGATCAGCGTGTGCAAGGCAAAGGTCATGCGGCGGGCGTGCTCCCAGTGACCCCGCATCGGCATCGACCGGCTCATGTCGAGCAGCAGCACCGTCGCCGTGGAGGTTCGCGCCTCCGCCTCGGCGAGCATGAAGTCATCCGGCATCAATCGCAGCCGGCCCTCCGTCGGACCTTCGCGCAGGACGGCGTTGGTGACGGTGCCCTGGAGGTCGATGCGGAACGGGTCGCCGAAGCGCCATGGGCGGCTCTGCCCGGTGGCCTCACCAAAGCCACCCGCATCGCGTATCTCGTGGCTTCCGGCGCGGTCGAGGTCGAGACGCTCGAACACCGTTGCCAGGGCCCTCTCGCCGAGCTTGCGCACCCCGCGCGCGGTGAGCTCGATGCGTCCGCCTTCACGAACGATCATGCCGGCCTCTTGGAGGAGTCGCTCGATCTCCTTCAGCGCTTCGATGTCTCGGGCGGCATCGTCGCCCATGAGGCGCGACACGTCATCGGTGTCGATGTCGTCGAGCGATGCCCCCGGATAGTCCTGACGCATGCACGCCTCGAGGTTCTCGAACTCGGACAGCGCCTCGATCTCTGCCAGCGCCTCGCCCATGCCCAAGCTCCGGTCGCCTTCCAGGGACACGCCGCGGTCCCACCCCATGCCGGGCATCGCCTGGCGGAGGTTGGCATTCAACCTGCTGACCTCGAACGCCAGGCCCATGTCGCCCATCAGCTCTTCGGCGAGGCCTTGGAGCTGGGCGCGCTGTTCGGGTGACAACGAGGCCATGAACCTGCTCATCGCCGCCGCCCGCTGCGCCAGCACCTCGAGCAGCTCGTCGAGGTTGCCGGGGTTCTCAGGGAAGAACCGACCGTGCTGCGCCATGAACCGGTCGAACTCCTCTTGCGACGGACCAAGTGCTGCAGCACGCTGCTCCATCATCCGGTTGAGGTCCGCAAGCATGTCGCGCAGTGCTGCGAGGTCCTCCTCGCTGAGGTTCTGCATACCCTCGGCGATCTGGCCGAGGTAGGCATCGAGCATCTGGTGCCGCAACTGCTCGATCAGCTCATCGAAAGCCTGCGCTGCTTCTTCCGAACGAAAGGTGTAGCCCTGGAGCTCTCGGACGCGGCCGGCCGGATCGGGCGGCAGGTTCGCCAATATCGCCTCTTGGAAGCGGGCGTCGGCGTCTGGGGCCGCGGCCAGTTCCGCCGTCTCGGTCGAGACGATGTCGTCGAGTGCGTCGGCGATCTCGTCGAGCGCATCTCCGAGCCTGCTCTGCTGCCGCCGCTGCTCCTGCAGGTCGCGAAGGCGGTTGCGGAGGTTCTGCAATCCGCCGAAGCGGCCCGGCATGCCGTCTTCGAGCAGTCGGCGCATCGCCCGGTCGGCGCTCATACCGTCGAGAAGACGGTCGGCGAAGCCGTCGGCCAGCTTGTCCGCCGATCGGAGATCGGCGAGCGGGTCCTGGGTGCCGTCCCATCGCGAGTAGCGGTTGACGGTCATTGGAGCACTGCAGCCGGTGGTGCTGGTGTCATGCATGCAGGGTAGGCGGCGGTGACGGCTTCCGACTACGGTTGCGAGCGCCAAGAGCGGCGGACTTCGGCGTTGGGAGAGCCGTCGAAGGCGGGCAGCGAGCGATGCGCGCCGCGGAGTGACGAGAGGGGACACGTGACGTGAAGATCACGGAGATCATCGAGGTCAGGCGGCCCATCGAACGAGTGTGGGATCTCTTCCAGGACGTCCCGGCACTTGCCGCATGCCTCCCGGGCGCAACCCTCACCGAGGACAAGGGCGCGGGGGTCTATGCCGGGTCGGTGGGCGTGAAGCTCGGCCCGATGTCTGCCACGTTCGAGGGCGAAGCCACAGTTGTGGCCGATGAAGGAACTCGGTCGGGAACGGTGAACGGCAAAGGCATGGACCGGCGGGGCGGGAGCGTCGGGCAGGTCAAGGTTGCCTATCGAGTCGAGCCCATGGAGGGCGGCACCCGAGTGACGGTCGATGCCGACGTCATCCTCTCCGGCGCCGCTGCCCAGTTCGGGCGGACGGGGCTGATCAAGGAGATGTCGGGACGCCTCATCACCGAGTTCGTCGCCTGCGTCGAGGCCAAGCTGACGGCCGAGACCAAGGAAGAGGCCGAGGAGATCGCGGCGGGTGAAGTCCGGGGCATCTCGCTCTTCCTGTCGAGCCTCTTCGCCCCGATCATCCGGCTGTTCAAGCGGCTGTTGGGGCGATCCCCGAGCTGAGGCGGAGCAGCGCGCTAGAGGCTGCGCATGCCTGCCGTGTAGTGGCCGTTCGCCGTCTTGTTGAGCCGCCGTGAGAGGTGGAGACCTTCGAGGGCGAATTCGACAGCTGAGGCGGTGAGCGCCAGCGTTGGCTGGTCGACGCCCAAGCGATGCAGGAGAGTCGACAGGCCAGGCGCCTCGGCGAAGGGCCCAACCATGTCGGACGCAGGGGTGAGATCGCCCGTATCGACGATGAGGTCGTCGTCGAATCGGTCGAGGAGCCACGAGAAGTCGTGACCTTGGAGCCGGTCGACGAACACCTCGAGCACGGCGTGGCCGAGGAGCTGGCTCAAGATGTCGTCCTTCCGATCCTCCTCGAAAGTCTCGAACTCGATGCGCCCCCCGGAGCTTTGCAGTGTCGCAGGCAGATCCGACACTCGGGGTACCGCTTCGTCCTCGCCCAGCCGGATGGCTCTGCGCACGGCGGACGCCATGACGGTCTCGAGGTTTGCGATCGACAGCCGGACTGACACTCCCGCCCGTTGATTGATGTGCGGTGAGCGGCGGGCGATCCGGGTGAACTCGGCGAGCACCTCCTTCATGAACTCGGGCACCGTCACCGGAACGTCGCCGGAGGGTGGGCGCGCCTCCTGGTCCATGATCTCTATCTCGTGGGCCGGGTCCACCGGATAGTGGGTACGGATCTCGCTGCCGAAGCGATCTTTGAGCGGCGTGATGATGCGGCCGCGGTTGGTGTAGTCCTCGGGGTTGGCGGTGGCGACGAGCAGCAAATCGATCGGCATTCGCACCTGAAACCCGCGAATCTGTACGTCGCGCTCCTCCAGGACGTTGAACAGTGCGACCTGGATGCGGGCCGGGAGGTCGGGAAGCTCGTTGATCGAGAAGATGCCGCGGTTCGTGCGGGGCACGAGGCCGTAGTGGATGACGAGCTCGTCGGAGAGGTAGCGCCCTTCGGCCACTCGGATGGGATCGACGTCCCCGATGAGGTCGGCAACAGAGGTATCGGGCGTTGCGAGCTTCTCCCCGTAGCGCCGCTCCCTGGGCAGCCAGGCGATCGGCGTCTCGTCGCCCATCTCGGCGATGAGGGATGCGGCGTGAGCGCTCACCGGGTCATAGGGCGAATCGTTGACCTCACCTCCGGCAACAACGGGGATCTCCGGGTCGAGGAGTTGGACGAGCCCGCGAATGAGCCGGGTCTTCGCCTGGCCGCGTTCGCCGAGGAGCACAATGTCGTGACCGGCGAGCAGCGATCTCTCCAGGGCCGGCAGCACCGTGTCCTCGAAGCCGAGGATGCCGGGGAAGAGCTCCTGGCCGGTACGAAGCCGAGTCACGACGTTGTGGCGGAGCTCCTCCTTCACGGAGCGGTCTTGCCACCCCGATTGGCGCAGCTCGCCGAGAGTGGTGGGACGTGGAGGTGCGTCGAGCATTGCGCCAGGGTAGGGGCCCACCACATCCAACAAATACACGTTTCCGTGCGGCCGCTGCCCCTGTACGATTCGGTCATGCGCAAGCACGACAACCCCGAGCTCAGGGAGCGTCTCACCGACGTTCAGTATCACGTCACGCAAGAAGCCGGCACCGAGCCGCCGTTCTCCGGTGCGTACTGGGACGAACACGGCGACGGCACGTATCGGTGCATCGTGTGCGACGAAGCGCTCTTCACCAGCGATACGAAGTACGACTCAGGCACCGGTTGGCCGTCCTTCTGGCAGCCCATCGCAGACGGCGCAGTCGCCACCAAACACGACTTCAAGTTGATCGTTCCCCGCACCGAGGTCACCTGTGCGAACTGTGGCGCCCATCTCGGCCACGTGTTCTCCGACGGGCCCGACCCAACCGGCAAGCGCTACTGCTTGAACTCCGCTTCGCTCCGCCTCGACTCGGCGGACGGGGAGACCGGCGAGAGCTGAACTTCGTCGATCAGCGCCGGGTCGAGCCACGTGACGGCGGGCTCACGACGTCCGCTCGGCGATGATGCGGTACACGTCGCCGGCGAATGTCAGGATCAGCACCTCGCCGTCAGGGTCCTCGGCAAGTGCTGTGATCTGGCCCACCTCGCCGAACTGGCGGCTCAACTGCGTGCCGGGCACGAGCGTGTCTCCCGCGAGCTCAGCTTCGCGGACCCAGCCGACGCAGAAATCGGCGTAGAGGAGGTGGTCCATCAGCTCTGGTATGGCTCGCCCTCGGTACACCGGCCCGCCGACGACTGCGCACGCACGGCGATGGGCGATCAGAAGCGCCGGGTCGAGCAGCCCGGAGTCGTCACAGGTTGGTGCGGCGAAGCACTCCAAGCCCTCCACGATCGGCCAACCGAAGTTGCCTCCACCGGCTGCGATGGGAGCGACATCGATCTCGTCCCACAGCTCGTGCCCCACCTCGGCCACGATGACGTGTTCGTCACCGGAGAACGAGAACGTCCAGGGATTGCGCAGACCGTATGCCCACACCTCCGGCGCCCCGTCGCGGCCGTCGGCGAATGGATTGTCGCCGGGAATCGCGTACGGCCGGTCGCTGTCGACGTCGATCCTGAGCAGAGCCCCGAGCAGCGAATGAGGGTTCTGGCCGTTGTGCCACGGGTCGCCCACGCCTCCGCCGTCGCCGACGCCGATCCACAGTTTGCCGTCTGGCCCAAAGCGCAGCGTCCCGCCATTGTGATACTCGTGCGGCTGTTCGATGGCCAGCACCAGCCGTCCGCTGTTGCGATCGAGCTGATCGGGGTCCGTAGGGCTCTGGCGGTATTCCATGACTCGGCCGTCACCGCTGCGGTTCGTGAAAGACACGAACACGCGCCGATTCGCCGCAAACTCGGGATGGAATGCCAGCCCCACCAGGCCCTGCTCGAGCCCTTCGTCTTCGATGAGGTAGCTGAGGTCGGCGTACGGCTCGTTGCGTAGCCCGCGGTCATCGATGATACGGATCGTCCCCCGCTTCTCGACCACGAAGATCCTCGAATCACCGGCAGCTACCGCCGCTGCGACGGGTGCGTCGAGACCGGTTGCTACCGGTTCGACGGCGAGTTGGACGAGCTCGCCCGATGGGATGGGTGGCCGCGATACCGACTGCGGTGCCCCAGCGGGAACCTCGGCGGCGTTTCCGCAGGCGGCGACGACCAGGGCGAACGCAAGAGCGGCGAAGGCGCGCAGCATGTCGGCAGGTTAGAGGTGGCGAGGTCGTTGCCCCGCCCATCGAATCGACCTGCCCTGTTCGCCTGAACAGCGCAGGGTGACGATGGGTTTCGGGCGCAGCAGGAGCACACTGAGAGGCCTGATGGCGGCCGCGATGGACGCGGGCTGACGGGCGCATGAGATGAGCCAACGACGGGGCGCTCCTCGGCTTCATCGACGCCCACGGTCTCCACGAGGCCGGCAGCGTTCTCAGGGTCCCCGGGGGTCCCGCCGTCCGACGCGACCGGATCACGGCCGGTCAGCGCTCCCCCTGCGCTCGAGAGGCGGGTTCGGCACATGGACGCCGGTGGCCCGTCTCCGCGTGCCACTGCCCGCGGGAGGTATTCGGCGTCCGAGCCGGTGACTAGATTCGGGCCGCCGCTGTCTCAGGAGGTCGATATGCGCACGTTTCTCGTCGTGGTTCACATCGTCGCCGCCGGTGCGTGGATCGGCGCCAACCTCACCCAGGTCGTCGTGACGCCTCGCGTATCGAAGCTCGGTGGTGCGGCCGCCGCCACCTGGATGCGGGCAACGGTGAGTATGGGCCGGGTGTTGTACACCCCGGCAGCAATCCTCTCTCTCGTCACCGGCTTCGCCCTCGTGCTGCGTGCCAATTCCCCCTACGAGTTCGAGCAGACCTTCGTCGTGATCGGCATCGCGATGGTGGTCGTGGGTGCCGTGCTCGGAGCACGGGTCTTCGGTCCCCAGGGAGAGCACGCCGCCGCCGCGTTCGACAAGGGCAATGACGACGGCGCCAGGCAGATCGTCGCACGGCTCAATGCCTTCAGCCTCCTCGATTCGGTGCTGCTGGTCGTCACCGTGTGGGCGATGACCGCGAAGTGGGGCGCCTGAAGACCGGATTCTGTTTGCGTCGGTGGGTGCGCGTACAGTCTTGGACATGGAGATCCTCGTACCCGTTGACGTGCCCCTCGTCGGCGACGAGCGGCGAAAGAACTGGGCGAAGGTCGTGACCAATGTGGATCCGTCGAAGGCGTCCGGCTGGGCGTTCGAAGGCGACTTCATCGCAACGGGTGGGATCCAGGATGTCCCAGCGGGTTCGATCGTGCTGGTGTACGGCGAGAAGGGGAGCAGAGCCAATCCGACCGTCGAAGCTCGGGTCTACACGGCGAATTCGGACGGCACCCTCACCCACGAGGCGGCGGCCTCCGGCCGGGCGTGGGCGCGCACCTTGCGCGACCAGGTGGAGGAGTTGCTCGAGCGTGACCGGCCCCTCGAAGCGCTCGAATGGTCGCCGGATCTCATGCGCTACAGCGACGCCGCCATCCGTGAAGAGGCGCGTCGGCGCAGATTGCAGACATGACGCACGAGAAGAGGTCTGACTCATGCCGATGATCGCTGTTGCGGGCACCCGATTGAACTACTGGGAGCTCGGCCAAGGTCCGGTGGCGCTCTTCGTTCACGGCTTTCCCCTCGATGCGACGATGTGGCTCGATCAGATGGCGCTGCTGTCCGATCTGCGGCGCTGCGTCGCAGTCGACCTGCGCGGGTTCGGCCGGTCCGATCCCGTGCTCGACGAGGTGCTCACGATGGAGCGCCATGCTGACGACCTTGCCGCCGTGATCGATGCGCTCGGGATCGAGATGGTGGATCTCGTGGGGCTGTCGATGGGTGGGTATGTCGCTCTGGCGTTCACCCAACTCCACCCGAGCCGGCTCCGCACGCTCGCCCTCGTCGATACCCGTGCGGAGGGCGACGGTGAAGAAGCGCGAGTGGGGCGCAACGAAGCGGCTCGTCGTCTCCTGACGCACGGCAGGGCCGACCTCGCGGTTCGCATGGAGGGCGCGCTCCTCGCACCTGCGGCGCCGCCGGCCGTCCGTGCCCGGATCCGGACCATGATCGAGGACATCCGGTACGAGACGGTACTCGCCGCACTCGAAGGCATGAAGGTGCGGTCCGACCGCACCTCGATCCTCGGACGCATCTCCGTGCCTGTCGCCGTCATCACCGGCGCCCACGACCTGATCACACCTCCCGAGTCGGCACGGGCAATGGCGGCGGCGATCTCCGGAGCTCGATTCACGGAAATCCCCGGGGCGGGCCACATGGCCCCGATGGAAGCCCCTGGGGCCGTCGCCAACGCGCTGCGGACGCTGTTCACCGAGGGCTGAGCCGTTGCGCTCAGAGCCGGCTCACCCGGCGATCTGTCCAGCCCAAACCCAGAGAACCGGCTTGCCCCCACGGATTTCGAGCGTGGTGATCGACCAGTGGTCCGCAAGGTGGGTACCGTACGGCCCCCCCGAGCTTCCCAGCGTGTCCAACAGCGACGCAAAAGCGCGGCCGGAGCCCTGCAGCGCTCCAAACGACCCGTCGGATCCGGCCTCATTGATCGGTCGTAGTACGACCGTCACATCCGGATTGGTGAGGTCGATGTCACGTTGCACCTCGCTCGCCGGGTCGATGACGATGGCGTCCGGAGGCCAGTCGACGAAGCAACCGTCGGGGAGCTCGGCGCACACCACCCAGTGCCACATCGTGGTGGCCAGGGTCGCCGGCGCAGCCGTCACCCGCTCGGCCGTTACGGCGTAGAACCCGTCTGGCGGCCAGCCCTCTGTTGGGATCGCCGCGTTGGGCGAAGGAGGGCCCGTAGTCGGCTCACTACAGCACCCCGGATGCACGGTCCACGTGGTCTGAATCGGTTGCCATCCCGAGTTCCCGGGCGCCGACCAGAAGGCATCCACGTCGCCGGGGGCGTACACGGTCTCACACGGAACGCCGTTGCCATCGGCGTCCATGCGCTCGGGTCGCTCCTCGGCGATCCAGTACCACGCAGCCGTCTCGTATGGGTAGCCCATTGCCTCCAGGTCGCGGCAGAAGAGCCCGCTTCCAAGGGCGCCGACCGGCACGAGATCGATCGGCGATGTCGTCGTCGGGGTCGTCGCCGTGGTTACCTTCGGCGGAGCGGCAGGAGGAGCGGTCGTGCGGATCGTCGTCGCCGCGGTGGTGGGAGATGGGGGAGACGATATGGTCGTGCGGGCTATCAGACCTGTCGTCGTCTGGGCTACGGCATCGCCTTCACCGCCGCCGCCACACCCGGCCGCCGACAACTCGAGCGCAAGGACCAAGATCAAGAGCCGCCGCATCGGACACCTCCTGGGTCGGCTCCATCGTGCAGCCCGGCGGCAGGTGCTCACAGGGCCCGACGGCCCGATCAGGTCCCAATATTGGAGTCCAACATCGTGAGCGCGAGCTACCGACGACGCGTGCTGCCACCGGCCAGGCGCAACTCGAGGACGAGCGTCAGAGAGATCGCAGCCAGGATCAGCCCCGGGCGTAATCCCAGTAGGACCCGATGCGGCGAACGAAACTGTGAGGTGTCTCGCCGTACATCCGATTCCCGATGGCCAGCAGGTCCGCTTGCGCCGCCCTTCGCTGCCGCTCGACACCTGACAGGAACCGGTACCGGACGACCGGGTCGAGGATGAGGGTGGGTGTCGACGCCACGAGCGCGCCGACGTCGGCGAGGTCATGTTCTTCACCCAGGCCATCGGCGAGCTGGGCCAGACTCTCGGCGCTGGCTCCCATCACGGCGGGCCACAGCGGCTCGAGCATCTCGTGCTGATACCGCAGGTACTTCACGCGCTTGCGCCACTGGTGGAAAGCAGCGGCTGACCGCTCGGAGGCGGCAAGCTCCATGGCGCCCTTTCCCGCTGCATAGGTGCGCTCGAGGCCGAACGCGACCGTGGCGAACTCGTCAGGGAAAGGCCGGCGGTGCGGGGTGCGGGGATCGAACTGCATCTCGGTGATGGGCCAGGCTGCATAGCGGGCCCTCACGGTGCCGACCGTCGTGACCAGGTCGGTGAGCAGCTGGCGGTCCCGCATGATGGCTGAGCGCAGCCGGTCGCGACGGTCCTCGAGGCCGACGACGAGGCGACGAGCGGCGATCGGGTCGAGGAGTCGAGGGGCTTGCTCGAGGAAGGTGCGGGTCGTCTCCACGATCACCGATGCGCTGCGGACGACAGAGAGGTGACGGGAGATGTCGCGCACGACCACGTTCTCCTGTCGGTACGCATATCGGCCGAGCGGCTCGCGGACGAGCCGCAGGACCGCCCTCACGCGTTTGAGGGCCTTGCGAGCCTCGTGGACCGCCCGGTCTCGATCGAGCTCGTGGCGCATCACCCACAACACGTGGTCGAGTTGCTCGACGGTCAGCCGTTGCAGACCGATCGAGAGGGGCTCATAGGTGCCGAGGGACAGCTTGGGGGCGGTGCGGTGCGGGATACGGAGCACAGCCGTCCTCACGGTGGTGGTGGGAACGTGGGGGAGGGGTGCGGCATACATGAGGTGAAGTTACCGCCCCACGGCCCTGATAGCGCGGATTTTCGCGCCTTTGTCGCAAGGGAGGCCGATGTGTTGCCGGGCGACGGGCCGGTGCGTAGCCTCGCCGCGGCGCGTCGGAGGGTATTCGTGGCCGGGATCATCAAGAACGACCGTCGGGTGATCTTCGGTTGGGCCATGTACGACTGGGCGAACTCCTCGTTCGCCACGACCTCCGGTGCCATCGTTGCACCGTTCTTCACCGGCGAGGTCATCCCCGACCAAGGCGTGGAGATGTTCGGACGCACCGTCGGCGGTGACACGTTGTGGTCGCTCGTGGTCTCCATTGGAGCGATGACGTTGTTCCTCGCGATGCCGGTGCTCGGCGCCGTGGCCGACTTCACGAGCGCCAAGCGCCGGTTCCTTCGGTTCTTCGCGTTCCTCGGTGCGGCCTTCACCGTCGTGCTGATGGCGGTTCCCGAGGGCCAGTGGGCGCTGTTCCTCGGCGTGTTCCTCGTCTCGCAGATCGGGTTTGTCGCCGCCAACGTCTTCTACGACGGCTATCTGCCCCAGATCGCCACGGACGACAAGATCGACCGGGTGTCGTCGCGCGGATTCGCCTACGGCTATATCGGCGGCGGTATCTACCTGCTCATCGGCCTCGTGTACCTCATCGCCGTGGGCGAGGACGGTGGGTTTGCGCCCCGGCTGGTCATCGCCGGAGCCGGCGTGTGGTGGTTCGTCTTTGCGCTCGTCGCCCTTGCTCGGCTGCCGGAGGTGGGCGTGCGTGAGGAGCTGCCAGCGCGCTATCGCCACCGTCCGCGCCCGCTGGCATATGCGGCCGTCGGGTTCAGCCGAACGCTGGCGACCACTCGCAAGCTCAAGTTCTTCCCCCAGATCCTGCTCTTCGTGCTTGCGTACATGTTCTACAACGACGGAACACAAACGGTGATCAGCATCTCCGGAGCGTATGCGGAGGACACCCTCGGCCTCGACATCGAACAGGTCGCCATCGCGTTTCTCATCGTCCAATTCGTTGCGTTCGGTGGAGCGCTCGGTTTCGGCGTGCTTGCCGATCGTATCGGCGCCAAGCCGGCCGTGCTGGTGTCGCTGGGAATCTGGACGGCTCTTGGTGTTGCCGCCTACTTCCTTCCGGAGGGGGAGGCGCTGCCGTTCTTCGCCCTGGCCGCGGTGGTCGGGGTCGTGCTCGGTGGCGTCCAAGCGCTGTCTCGCAGCCTCTACGCCACCATGATTCCCGAGGAAGCCTCAGCCGAGTTCTTCGGGTTCTTCTCTGTGTTCTCGAAGTTCTCGGCCATCTGGGGCCCGTTGGTGTTCGCCGTCGTCTCCGGCGCAACCGGCTCGGGCCGGCCTGCGATCCTGTCGATTGTTGCCTTCTTCCTGATAGGGGGCGTGCTTTTGAGCCGGGTGGACGTCGACGAGGCTCGTCGCTCACGTGACCGTTGGCATTTCGCCGGTGCCGAGGTCACGGGGCTCGATTGACGATGACGGCCACGATCGTGATCCACCCCCCGCGTCGGGTGCGGTACACTGACGGCTCGCCGCAGGTGCGGTGACTCGCCTGACTCCCTGATCCGTCCCCTTCGAGTAGGTCGAGTTGAGTTCTGTCCGAGTTACACGGGACGGATGGAGAAAGGGCGAACGCGCCACAATGAACATCTACGTCGGAAACCTATCCTTCCGGGCCACCTCGGATGACCTCGAGCGCCTCTTTGGCCAATATGGCCAGGTCGACTCGGCGGCGGTCATCATGGACCGTGATACCGGCCGCTCGCGAGGCTTCGGCTTTGTCGAGATGGGCAACAACGAAGAGGCGCGTCGCGCCATCCAAGAGCTCGATGGTTTCGACCATGACGGGCGCAAGCTGCGGGTCAATGAGGCCCAGCCGAAGCGGCGATAAGTAGTGGCTTCCTCCGATGATGTCTTCCGGGCGCAGGGAGTCGTCGTCGCAACATTGCGCAACGCCACCTTCAAGGTCAAGCTCGACTCGGGCCATGAGGTGACGGCACGCGCCTCGGGCAAGATGCGCCAGGGGCGGTTGATCCGGATCATCCCCGGAGATCGCGTCGAGCTCGAGGTGTCGGCGTACGACCCGACTCGCGGTCGGATCGTCTGGCGCTACCGGTAGTGCTCGGACCGGCGGCCTCGGCTGCCGGTCGAGCCTCCATCTTCCTCTCTCGGTGCGGGCCGTTCCCATGGGGACGATGTCTCATTGGTTCGGGTGCTCGGTACCTTTCCGGCGATGAACCGGCCATTTCGTAATCTCCTCATCGCAGCGGCGCTGTTCCTCGCGGCCTGCGGCGGCGACACCGCTGATCCCGCTCCCACGACTGCTCCGTCGTTGCCCGCGCCTGCGGGATCACCGACGACGGCCGGCGCCCCTTCGACGACGAGTGCGGCTGCGTCGACCACGGCTCCGGCGTCGACAACCACGGCCGCATCCGCATCCACAACCACATCGCTCGCTTGGCTTGCCGACCTCGAGCTCACGCTCACGGTTGTCGCAGACGGTTTCGCCCAGCCCGTGCTCGTGACGGCGCCTCCCGGGGACCCTCGCCTCTTCGTCGTGGATCAGACGGGCATCGTCTGGGTGGTCGGCGATGGCGACCCGGAGATGTTCCTGGACATCCGCGACCGTGTGGTGTTCGGTGGCGAGCAGGGACTGCTCGGTCTGGCGTTTCCGCCGGACTACGCCGCATCTGGCCGCTTCTACGTCGATTATGTCGGCGCAGGGCCGGAGACACGCATCTCAGAGTTCGTAGCATCGGGCGATTCGGCCGACGCCGGCTCGGAACGGGTGGTGCTCACGGTCGACCAGCCTGCCGGCAATCACAACGGCGGAATGATCGCCTTCGGCCCTGACGGACTGCTGTGGATCGGGATGGGTGACGGAGGATCGAGAGATGACCGATTCGGCAACGGCCAGGATCCCGCGACACTGCTCGGTGCGATGCTCCGCATCGATCCTGCGGGCGAATCATATGTGGTGCCGGACTCGAATCCCGGCGGTGAGTTCGCCCCGGAGATAGTGTCCATCGGCCTGCGGAATCCGTGGCGGTTCTCCTTCGACGGAACCACACTCTGGATCGGCGACGTTGGGCAAGACGCGTGGGAGGAGATCGATGCCGTCGACGTCGCAGTGGCGGTCGGGGCCAACTTCGGTTGGCCGCTCTACGAAGGCGACACCTGCTACCTGGCTTCCGATTGCGCAGTGACGGGTCTGGTCGCACCCGTCTACGCATACCCGCACGCTGAAGGCTGTTCGGTGACGGGCGGCTACGTCTATCGGGGGGCAGCCATCCCGGAGCTCACCGGCCAGTACGTGTTCGGTGACTACTGCGGTGGCTGGATCCGCAGCCTCGATCCGGGCGGCTCCGGAGAGGCGCTCGAGTGGTTTGGCAGCGACAGCGTGCCGGGGCTCACCTCGTTCGGCACCGATGCCGCAGGCGAGGTCTACGTCACCTCGATCTCCGGCACCGTGTACCGCATAGACCGCAGCGAGTAGCTCTCTCCCACGTGGGCTCTCCGTCCCGGGCTCGCGCACCTGCTGGGCGGCGTCGTGGTCAGGTCAGCTTGGATGCAGTGGCGCTCATCGCCGCAAGACCTGCGCCGACGACGATCTGTCCGGCGATCCATGCCCCCGTGTGCCCGGTCGCCAGGCAGAGCAGACCGGCGCCGGCCAGCATGATGCCGCCAACGATGCCGGCGTTGATGCCCATTCGGCGGCGGCGGGCCAGACCGCTCACTACCGCTCCCCATGAGCCATAGAGAGCGAGTGACACGAGCACATCGAGCGTGCCGATGGGAGCAGCCGGATCCGGCGCCGGAGTGATCGCAAAGACCCACGCGACGCCGGCAACCCACGCCATGAGCAGCGCGGCGGCGACTCTGCCGGAGATGGGGTCGTGCCGGCTGCGGGTGGCGTTGCGAGCGACCGGGGACGCTTCGATGGCTTCACTGTCGATGCGGGTGACGTCGGTGGCCATGGCGACTCCTCGGGTCGGCGATTGGCCGCATTATGCCCCAAGTCGTCGGGTGGCGTGTGCCGCACCGAGCCGATCGCGATAGGCTGCCGCCTCCATGAGCGACCACATCACCGTCATTGGAAGCCTCAACAAGGACACAGTGGTGCGCGTGGCCCGTATCCCGGCTCCCGGGGAGACCGTTCTCGGCAGAGACGTCGCCACGTACCGGGGTGGGAAGGGGGCCAACCAAGCGTTGGCGGTGGCGCGTCTCGGGCGACCGGCGGCACTCGTGGGGCGTGTCGGTGTCGACGGCGACGGCACGTCCTACCTGCGGGCACTGGTCGCCGAGGGCGTCGACGTCGACGGCGTGTCGGTGACCATCGATGCCCCGACGGGGCAGGCCTACATCTTCCTCGCGGAGGATGCCGAGAACGTGATCGCCGTGATCCCCGGCGCCAA
The DNA here is from genome assembly GCA_963792895.1 of uncultured Acidimicrobiia bacterium. GTDB lineage: Bacteria > Actinomycetota > Acidimicrobiia > Spongiisociales > UBA5794 > UBA6912. The sequence goes on along the minus strand of CAWBYA010000008.1, from coordinate 337,232 downwards.
CGGCACGCTGTCCGCCGAGGATGTCGCCGCATCATCTGACCTGTTCGAGCGGGCGGCCGTGACCCTGGCGCAGCTCGAAGTGCCACTGCCCGCCGTGAAGGCGGCGGCCCAACTGTCGGGCGGCACGTTCGTGCTGAACCCCGCACCTGCCCAGCGTCTCGGCCCGGAGTTGCTGTCACTCATCGACGTCTTGGTGCCGAACCGCTCGGAGCTTGCGCTCCTGGTCGGTGCGAGCGAAGTCGCCGATGTGGACGGGGTCATCGCCCAGGCGCGACGGGTGCGCGGTCCGGGGGCGATCGTTGTCACCCTCGGACCGTCGGGAGCGATGTTGGTGAGCGGCGACGCCGAGGTCCATGTGGAGGCGCCGCGTGTCGACGCCGTCGACACGACGGGTGCAGGTGATGCGTTCTGCGCCGCACTCGCCGACGGGCTGGCTCGCGACCTCGCTCTCGAGGACGCGGTTCGCTGGGCGGTGGCCGCCGGCGCGTTCGCCGTCACCAAGCAGGGAGCGCAAACGGCGCTGCCGACCGCAGAGCAGGTGCGCAGCCTGGTTGGCGGCTGACGTGGCAGCTCGCCCCATCATCATCGACACCGATCCCGGACAGGATGACGCGGTCGCGCTCCTGACCGCGCTTGCCTCACCCGAGCTCGACGTCGTCGCGGTCACGACCGTCGCAGGCAACGTCCAGCTCGACCTCACCTCCCGCAACGCTGCGATGATGGTCGAGCTCGCCGGGCGCACCGACGTTCCGGTGTATGCAGGCTGCGCCAGGCCGATGGTGCGGGACCTCTTCACCGCCGAGTACGTGCATGGGCCGTCCGGCATCGACGGTGTCGAACTGCCCCAGCCGACGATCCCATTGAGCTCCCGTCACGGGGTCGATGCGATCGTCGACATCGTCATGGGCGCACCGGAGGGCAAGATCACCCTGTGCACCCTCGGCCCGCTGACGAATGTGGCGATGGCGATGGTGAAGGAGCCGCGCGTGGCAGGCCGTCTCCGAGAGCTGGTGATGATGGGCGGCGGCTTCTTCGAAGGCGGAAACGTCACCCCCGCGGCCGAGTTCAACATCTACGTCGACCCACATGCCGCGCACGTGGTGTTCGCCAGCGGTGTCCCGATCACCATGCTTCCGCTCGACGTCACGCACAAGGCGCTCACCTCCGACGAACGGATTGCGCGATTCAGGGCGCTTGGGACGAGGGTGGGCGATGCCGTCGCCGGCATGCTCGACTTCTTCGATCGCTACGACGAGGCGAAGTACGGGACGGATGGAGCCCCGCTCCACGACCCATGCGTCATCGCCTTCTTGCTCGAACCGGGCCTGTTCGCCGGGCGGCGGTGTCACGTGGCCATCGAGCACCATTCGGAGGCGACCATGGGGATGACGGTGGTCGACTGGTGGGGAGTCACCGGGAGCAAACCCAACGCACTCGTGATCAGCGATGTCGATGCCGAGGGCTTCTTCGACCTCTTGATCGACCGCATCGGCCGGCTCTAGAGGCTCAGCGGACAGGAGAGCCCCTGGGCGAGCCGACGGGTGATGCTTGGGCCCGAGCGGCCCGCCCTCAGGGGGAGAGCGGACCCGGCCTCACGGCCGGGCCTCGCGGGTCGCCACACGACCGATTCGTCAGTCCTCGCCCGACTCGTCCACCTCGGCGCCGCCGAGCATCGGTGAATCAAGGAGCATCTCCTCGAGCGGCGGTGTCACTTCAGCCGCCGGCATCGGCCGGCTGCGCAACATACGGTTGAGCACGATCGGCGCGACGATCGTCGTCACCACCACCATCAACACGACGATGGCAGTCTCCTCCGGCCCGACGACGGCGGCGAGCTGGGTGGAGCCGAGGGCAGCGAAGATCAACCCGACCTCACCACGAGGAATCATGCCGACGCCGACTATCCATCTGTCGGTGGTGCCCCACACGCCGAGTCCGGCGACCACCTTGCCTGCCATCGCCAGCACCGAGATCAACCCGCCTGCGATCAGCACTTGTGGGTCGGCGAGCACGCCGACATCGACGCGAGCTCCGATCGAGAGGAAGAAGATCGGGACGAACAGATAGACGATCGGCCGCAACTCCCGGAAGACCCGCTCATGGTGCCCCGACTGGGCGGCAACGAGACCGGCGGCAAAGGCTCCGACGATCGGGTCGAGGCCTGCGACCTCCTCTGCGGCGATCCCGACGGCAACCGCGAAAGCGAACGCACCGACGACGTAGCTGCCCTCGACTCGGAGCCAGCCGAGGAAACGGAAGTAGTGCCGGATGAGGGGAATGCCGATCACCATGACCCCGCCGAGGAAGAAGAGTGCTTTGGCGGTGATCGTGAGAACCGAAGTGATCTGGAAGGAGCCGTCGGCGCCGAGCAAGCCGACGACGACGGCCAGGATGATGAGGCCCATGATGTCGTCGATCACGGCGGCCCCGATGATCGTCTTCGCCTCGTCGGTCTGGAGCCGCTTGAGGTCGGCGAACACCCGGGCCGTGATACCGACGCTCGTCGCCGTCATCGAGGCACCGATGAACAGGGCGACCTCGGTACTGCCGCCATCGATCGACAGCAGCTTGGCAGCCCCGAAACCAAGCAGGAACGGCGTCGCGACACCGATCGAGGCGACCGACAGCGCGGAACCTCCCAGCCGGACGAAGTCGCGAACGTCCGTTTCGAGCCCGACTTCGAACAGCAAGAGGATCACTCCGATCTCGGCCATGATCGATATCACCCCGCCCTCGTCGATGGCGATCCAGCCGAGGACGCTTGCTCCGATCACCATGCCGACGAGCAACTCGCCGATCACGGCCGGTTGGCGGATTCGAGTCATGATCTCGGCGCCGATCTTGGCACCGGCGAGGATCACCAGGAGCTCGATCAGACGCTCGATGACTTCCACGTCGCTCCGTTCGCAGGGGTGCGGCGATGATCGTAGGTCCCGTCGCGACGAGTTCGGCGACATTGCCGAACCGCCCGGCGATGGGCCGCGCCGGGAGGTGCGCACACGGCAACGAAGCGCTCCTTTCGAGCTCTCGGCTACCCACCAGGCGCGGTCTCCATCAGCCGGGAGCACACCTTCTTCTCTCTGCTTGCGTCCTAGGATCGAACGGTGTCGGTGCGTGCCGCGACGTTCGATGACGAAGCCGAGTGGTGGACGATGCGCGCTCGCCTCTGGCCGGACATTCCCCCGGACGAGCTGAATGAGAACATCCGCGGGCACCTCGGCGGCGGGGACCAGGGCGTGTTCGTCTGGGACGAGGGCGAAGGCGCGCTCCAAGGGTTCGTGGAGGTGTCACTTCGTCGTCACGCCGACGGGTGTGTCACGTCGCCCGTTGGCTACCTCGAGGGCTGGTGGGTGGCCGAACACAGGCGTCGCAACGGGATTGGCCGAGCGTTGGTCGCTGCGGCGGAGAACTGGGCGATCGAGAGCGGATGCGTCGAGATGGGGTCCGACGCACTCCTCGACAACGAAGTGTCGCGGCGAGCACACGCTGCGGTCGGCTACCAGGAGGAGGAGGAGCTGGTGAACTTCTCCAAACGGCTCGCTGTTGGAGCCGTTCCCCGTCCAGGTCCCGGTGCCGGCGCCCAGGTGACGCTGCGAGCCATCGACGCCGAGAACGTGCGCGCCGTCTGTGCTCTCGACGTCGCCGCCCACCAGCGTGGCTTCGTCGCACCGAACGCGGTGTCGCTGGCTCAGGCGTACACGGCCACCAAGGTGTGGCCGAGGGCGGTGTACGCAGCCGACACGCTTGTGGGCTTCGTGATGCTGTCCGACGACGACGAGCAGCCGAGATACTACGTGTGGCGCTTCATGATCGACCGCCGTTTTCAGCGCAGGGGATACGGACGGCGGGCCATGGAGCTGACCGAGGACTATGTGCGCACCCGGCCCGGTGGGCATCTCGTCTACCTGAGCTATGTCCCCGGCAGCAACGGTCCTGAGCAGTTCTACCGGTCACTGGGCTACGAGCCGACGGGGCGTATCGCAAGCGGCGAGCACGAGATGGTCAAGGTCCTGTGAGACGGTAGACGTCAGACGTCAGGCTCCAGACGTCGGATCGCTGACGTCAGACGTCGGATCACCGACCGCCGAAGTCAGACCGCGGTGCTCTTTTGTGTCGCAGCCTGTCGGTACCATCGCAGCGATGTCACGATTGCATGTAGAGGGGTGGGCGCCGGAGTACGGCAGCCCGTTCGAGCCAGACGAGTCGCTTGCCGATGAGGGCAAGGTCGACGAGTCCGTCGAGGTCGATGGACCGTGGTCACCGATCGCCGGCGTCGACGACGGGATCGAGGTCGTCGCGTTCGTCGACGGCGTCCGGAGGGTCGACGCGCGGCTGACGATCGATGAGCCCGGCGGGCCGATTCCTGGGATCTGCGGCACGTATGCCGTCGGTGCGGTGTGCTGGCATCGTGAGGTACCGCGCAGTGACATCGAGCAGGTCAGGATCGATCGGCTCGCCGTATTCGGGCACGGGAAAGCCATGCCGGTGCCGGTCGCGGGGCCGCAGCTCGCCTATCGATCGGAGTCGGTGCCGGATACCGATCCCGGGGCATTGATCCAGCGCTTCCACGGTGCGATGCGAAAGGCTGAGGCTGTGTTGTCCGAGCAACTCGCGCAGCGGGGGACCTTCGTGGTGGCCGATGGTCCGATCAATGACCTCTCGGCTACCGAGAAGGTCGGGTACATCAAGACTCACCGTGCGCCCTATCTGTCGCCCGGGTCGGGCGGCATCATCGCCAGGCTCCGGACGGCGCAGAGAACCCCGCTGTTCCTCATCGGGAAAGGCGGCGCCTTCCCGCGATACTCGTGGTACTTCCGCCTTGCCGAGATTCCCGGCGGACACAGTTGGACGGGAGTCGTGCGTGCCGAGGTGTCCAGCCATCTCGATCTCGCAACGGCACGGCGAGTTGCCGACCGCACGACCTCGATTCTCCCGCTGGTCGCTTCGCTCCCGCACGTCGAGCCCCGGGCCCCGCAGAACCTCGTCCCGATTGCTGCCCTCGAGCGAGAGCTCCGGCGAAGGCTGGGTGATCGATCCTTCGTCCATCGTGCGCTACGGTCCGCCGTGATGGGTACGCACCGAGACCTTGGAGCTGCATCGTGACCGCCGCCGGACCGACCGGTGCGGAGAGCAGTCGAGGGGTGGGCAGGGTGCTCGGCACCCAACACTCGAACACGAGTGCATTCCGCGTCGTGCTGAACGACGACGACTATCTCCAACTCGACGACCTCGTCGTGGTTCGCACCCAGGTGCCCAAGCAGGGGGAGGTGCGCACTTACGGCGTCGTCACGGAAGCGGAGGCGGTCTACGAGGGGGCGCAGTTCGAGTCCGACACCCACCGCATCGCGGAAGAGGGCATTCTGCCCGCCGCGAAGGTGCGATCGGCGCAGGTTGCCGTGACCAGGGTCGAACCAGAGATTTGGGTGTCGCCCGATCCCGGCGAGGTGGTCGAGCGCGCCACCGGAGAGCAGCGGCGGAAAGCCTTGTACGTCGATGAGATGGATCGCCCGCTCCCTGTTGGGATAGGCAGGGACGGCGAGCCGGTCTTCGTCGATCTCGACTTCTTCGACGGTCGCAAGGGCGGACACATGTCGATCTCAGGCATCTCTGGGGTCGCAACGAAGACGTCGTTCGCCTTGTTCTTCCTTCGCTTGCTCACCGGTCGCCCCGACATTCTGGGTGAGGGCGCCGCCAATCTGCGCATCCTCGTGTTCAACGTGAAGGGCGAGGATCTGCTGTGGCTCGACAAGCACAATCGGTTCTTCGACGACGAGGCGGCGGCTCGGTGGCTGCAACTCGAGGTCGCCCCGGGTCCCTACCCGTCGGTCGCCTTCTGGGCGCCGCCCCGACCAGGAACGGGCGATGTGGTCGTACCCGATACGGGAGGCCGCCAGGAGGGGGTGAGCGCCTTCGTCTGGACACCGCGCGAGTTCATCGAGGAGGGGCTGTTGCGGTTCCTCTTCACGGATGCGGACGGATCGCGCAACCAGATACCCTTCATCGAGGAGCGAGTGCGGTCGCAGCTCCGCAGGTTCGCCGTCGACGTTGCCGGGATGCCGGGTGCCGTCGTGCTGCGGGATCCGATCGAGGGTCACCGTCCCGGTGACTCGGTGGTGCCGAATCGTGGCGAGGCCGTCATCACCGATCTACGGAGCCTCGTGGACCAGGTGTCCGAGTTCGTCGATCCCGAAGACGGTGAGCCCGATCAGAAATGGACCGGCAGGGTCCAGATGGGCACGATTTCGGCATTCGTCCGGCGGCTGCACTCCGCCGTCCACCGGGTGGGCCACCTCGTCCAGTCGGGGGAGAGCAGGCGGATCGACCGCACGGCGGCTCAGGTGACCGTGGTCGGCATCCAATCGCTCCACGACTTGGGTCAACGCTTCGTGGTTGGAGCCCTTCTCGCCGAGACCTTCGCCGAGAAGGAGCAAACCGGACAGCGACTGCCACTGTCGGTGGTCGTCCTCGACGAGCTCAACAAGTACGCACCGCGAGAGGGGACGAGCGCCCTCAAGGACATGCTCATCGACATCGCTCAGCGCGGCCGCTCGCTCGGCGTGCTCCTCGTCGGAGCCCAGCAATCGGCGTCGCGGGTTGCTCCCGAGGTGATGGAGAACGCCGCCATTCGGGTTGCGGGGCGGCTCGACGCAGCGGAAGCCGAGCGCGCCGAGTACGGCTGGATGCTGCCGTCGACGCGAGCGAGAGCCAGGCTGCTCAAGCCGGGCACGATGGTGTTGAGCCAGCCGGCGATCCCAGTTCCCCTCGTGCTCGAGTTTCCGTTCCCGCCGTGGGCCACTCGCAAGGAAGAGGTCGACGACTCGGGCGACGATCCGTTCATCGGTCTGTGAGGGTCCTCCACACCTCGGATTGGCACGTCGGCAAGCGGATCGGGCGCTACGACCGGTCGGACGAGCACCGCGCCGTCATCGACGAGGTCGTCGAGATCGCCGATGCTGAGAATGTCGACCTCGTGCTCCACTCGGGCGACCTCTTCGATCGGCCGCTGCCGCCTGTCGAAGCGCTCGACATCGGATTGGACGGGTTGGTGCGGCTCACTGCTGACGGGGATCGCCCCGTCGTCGCCATTGCAGGCAACCACGACTCGCCCGGCTTCTTCGAAGCGCTTGCTCCGTTCCTGCGGCGTCACCAGATCCACCTTGTCGGAGAGATCAACCGTCCCGAGGAAGGCGGGGTTCTCGACCTCCCGACTTCGGCGGGTCGGGCCGTCGTGAGCTGCTTCCCGTTCCTGCGCGAGGGACGAGCCTTTCATGCGTGGGGCCCCGTCGACGAGCACTACAAGAAGTACGCCGATCGGCTGCGACTCATCGCAGAGGCCTACAGCCGCCACGCCGACGCAATCGCCGGTGACGATGCGGTCACATTCCTCGTTGCCCACTTCTTGGTGGGTGGTGCCAAGGTCCACGGCCACGGCGCCCCGCGCGGCGAGCGTGAGCTCCACATGGGCGCCGCATACGCGGCCACGCCGGAGGCGATTCCGCCCGGCCCTCAATACGTCGCCCTCGGCCACATCCACGCGCCGCAGCGGGTGCCGGGGCGCGCGTTCCCGCCGAATACGCCGGCTCGCTCCTCGAGCTCGACTTCGGCGAGGCCGGCGAGCACAAGCGCGTGGTCATCGTGGATGTCGAGCCGGGGAGGCCGGCCAAGGTGCGCTCCGTTCCGCTGTCTGCCGGCCGCCGTCTCGTCCGCGCGACCGGAACGTGGCACGATCTCGTGGCTCGTGACGATCTGCGCGAGGCCTACCTCGATCTCACTGTCGAGACTGCGGGACCCGATACGCAGCTGGCCGAGCGGGTGCGCGAGGAGTTCGACTTCGTCGTCAAGGTGCGGGCCGAGTATCCCCGTCCCGAGACCGACGCTCACGATCGAGAGGCGCGCACGCTCGAGGAGCTGTATGCGGCCTACCACCTGGGTGAGGTGGGTGTGCGTCCGGATGCCGAGCTCATGGCGGCGTTCCGCTCTGTGATGGAGGAGGCCGGCTATGCGGCCCCTTGAGCTGCGGCTCCGGAACTTCCGGTCGTATTTCGGAGAGTCGCCGGTGTTCGACTTCCGGGGCCGCAGCCTCGTTGGAGTGGTGGGCCCGATAGGGAGCGGCAAGTCGTCCCTGCTCGATGCGGTTGCATTCGGGCTGTACGGCAAGACACCAGCCGGGGGGTCCGGGACCAAGGCGCTGATCCACCAACGCGCAAGCGACGGCGGCGTGCAACTGCGATTCGAGGTGGAAGGAGAGGTGTGGGAGGTCGTGCGGTCGCTCCGCCAGCGCGGGCAGAGCCAGCACGCGCTCTACCGGTACGAAAGCGACGATCCCGACCTCGAGCCCGTCGAGAAGTTCACCATGGAGGCAGAGGTGAACGATCGGATCGCGTCGCTTCTCGGGCTCGACTTCGATGCGTTCGGGCGATCGGTGCTGCTCGCCCAGGGGCGCTTTGCCGAGTTCCTCCGTGCTCGACCCGCCGAGCGTGACGCCGTGCTCAAGGGCGTGTTCGGCCACGACCGCATCGACGCCATGCGCGAGATCGCCAAGGGGAGGTCGGCGGCCATAGCAGCTGAGCTCGCAGTCGTGTTGGCGCGCACGGAACAACTGAGCAAGGTGACGGAACGCCTCGTGGCTTCCCGCAGTGCTCTGGCGGCCGCAGGCGATCGTCTGGAGCGGCTGCGCAAGGCCGAGCCGACCCTCACAGATCTCGATACTCGCATCGCACGTGCAGCAGCGGTCGTCGCCGATGCGAAGGCGCGTCTCGAGGAGCTCGCCCGCCACGTGTCGCGGCTGCCCGATCCTCGAGCCACCGTCCGGCTGCTCAACGAAGCCGCCTCGGTCGCACGTCGTCGCGTCGATTTGGCGGCGTCGCTCGAGCAGGCGATGGCCACCGTTGCCGAAGCTGAGGCCGAGGTCGCTGCGATGAGAGATGCAGGCGAGTTGGACGCCCTCGAGTCTGCCGGCCACCTCATCGCCGCCTCGGAGCCGCAGCGGAGGAATGCCGTCGACGCGGCCCGACGAGAGGAGGCAGCCGTGCGTCGGCACGGCGAAGCCGTGGCCAGGGTCGTCGCCGCGGAGGCCGCGGTGACCCGCAAGGAGGACGCGCTTGCCGCAGCTGAGGCCGCTCTCGAGGAGCGCGAAGCGGCCCTTGCGGTAGCCGACCAGGCTCACCACGACGCCGAACACGCCAACATGGCAGCCGTGCTGCGGTCCGGTCTCGCAGCCGGTGGTCATTGCCCGGTGTGTGAGCAGGAGGTGATGGCTCTCCCTTCGCAGGGAAGCACCGTCGACGTCACGAATGCTGCTGCCGCTGCAAAGCGGGCAAGCGACGCACGCCGGGTCGCAGAGAAGGAGCGGACGGCGGCAGCTGCAGACGCCTCTGCTGCGCACGAGACCGCCGAGTCGGCGAGGGCACTGGTCGCCTCTCTCGAGGGCGAGGTTGAGCAAGCTCACCTCGCTCGCACCGAGGCCGAGGCCGAACTGGCGGCTACCGCCGCACAGCTCGTGGATGTGCTCGGGGAGGGTGATCCGGCCGAGCTCCTCGAAGTTCGGCGCCGTGCGGCGGCCGCCCGCACCGAGGCGGCTGCGGACGCTCGTCGCAAGGCTGAGCAGGTGCGGGCCCGGCACGACCAAGCGATCGTCGACGAGCAGGCAGCGGCAAAGGAGCTGTCGGCGCTGCGGGTCGGTCTCGTCGAGCTGGCGACGCGCCTCGGCAGGCCGGTTGGCGCCATCGAAGATGACCCAGCGGCGCTCGGGAGGGCGACTGAGACCCTCCGTGCGGCATGGGAAGAGACCGTCACGAGCCTCGAGGCGGCCGTCGCTGATGGTCGCACGGCCGTGGATGAGGGTGCAGCAGAGCGCCAGGAGCTGCTCGACGAGCTCGGGATCACAGGCGACTTCGTGTCGGCTCTCGCCGCGGAGGAGGCGACCGTGTCGCATCTCTCGGCTGACGTCGCTGCCGCCGAGGTCGAGATCGCTGCCGCCGCCGACCTCATGGTGCTGCGGGACGCCCTCATCGCAGACAAGGGCCGCTACGACCGCATCGCCGGTGACCTCACCGACTCGCGCTTCGTCCGCTTCCTGCTCGACGAGGAGCGTGCACGGCTCGCCGACCTGGGGAGTGAGCACTTTCAGCGGCTGTCGTCGGGTCGCTACCGCTTCACCGAAGATGGGTCCTTTGCGATCGTCGACCTCACGGCAGCCGATGCCGTGCGCAAGGCGTCGAGCCTGTCGGGGGGCGAGACCTTTCTCGCGTCCCTTGCGCTCGCCCTGTCGCTGGCGGAGATGGTCACACGCAAAGGCGGGCGGCTCGATGCGTTCTTCCTCGACGAGGGGTTTGGCTCGCTCGATCCCGAGCATCTCGATCTGGCGATGGAAGGCATCGAGGCATTGGTCGCAGACGATTCGGCGCGATTGGTCGTGGTGGTGAGCCACGTGCCCGAGCTGCGCCATCGGATCGAGGACCTCATCCAGCTCGACCGGGACCCGTCGACAGGCGACACGCGCGTCATCCGCAGCTGAAACGCACGGTCACGTGAGCAATAGGTGCTCGATCCGGCGCCCGGCAACAGCAAGCCCAACGAGGACCATCGTGCCGAGGAAGGCGACATGGCCGAGGATGCTCCAATCGAGGATGCCGAGCGTGAAGCCTCTGATCAGGTCGACCGCGTGGTAGAGCGGTGAGAGGCGGGCGACGACTCGCAACCACTCGGGGTAGAGGGTGAGCGGGTAGAACGTTGCCGAGAACAAGAACATCGGCATCGTCACCAGCGTGATGAGGTCGAAGTCCTGCCACGAGCGCATGTAGGTGGTGGCCGCCATCCCGACGGCGCCGAACGCCAGACCCGTCAGCATCGCCGCCGGTAGCGCCAGGATTCCCCACGGCGATTCGATGAGCCCCATCACGAGCATCACGATGAGGAAGGCTGCCGAGTAGAGGGTGCCTCGTAGCTGCGACCACGTGATCTCGCCTACCGCAATGTCCTGCGGGCTCACCGGCGTGGCGAGTACCCCGTCGTAGACCTTGGCGTACTTCAGCTTGAAGAACATGCCGAATGCCTCGAAGACCGGCCCGTTCATGGCGGATGCCCCGAGAAGCGCCGGTGCCACGAAGGCCGAATAGGACACGACTTCGCCACCCGCCAGCGTGACGTCGCCCACCAGGGCGCCGAGACCGACGGTGACCGAGAAGAGGTAGAAGACGGGTTCGAAGAACCCGGAGACGAGAACCCCCCAGAGCTGCCGGTACACGAGGATGTTGCGCTCGATGAGCGTTGCGGCCCGCCGGCTGCTGAAGCGAAGGGGGACGACTCGCGGCGGCCACACGCCGATCGTCACTTCGTCAGCCTCCGGCTCATGCGGAGCACGGCAAGCCATGTGCCGACGATCACGTAGACGGCGAGTACGGCGAGGTGGGCGGCGGGCGGCCACGCAGGTGAGGTCCCGAGACCGGCCGCTCGCGTCAACTCGACGCCGTTCCACAGCGGTGTGACGTAGGCCACGGGGCGGATGAGGGCCGGAAGCTGCGTGATGGGGAAGAACGTTCCCGAGAAGAGGAACATCGGGACGATGCCGAAACGGAACAGCCCGACGAGACCGGTATCGCGTTCGAGGCCGACCGTGTAGGCGGTCACGGGGGCGGCGAAGGCCAGCCCGGTCAGCGCCGCCGGCATAGTGGCGAGCAGAGCTCCCGCCAGCGACAGCGCGCCGAAGGCGGTGGCGATGAGCCCGTAGATCGGCCGTCGCAAACGCGACTCGCAGCGTCACGAAGCCGATATGGCCGAGCACGACATCCGCAACCGATACCGGGGTGGCAAGCGCGGCGTCGTACGTCTTGAGCCACTTGATTCCGGCCATCACCGGCCACGAACTGTCGCCCGCAGCGGCCTGCATCGCGGTTGCGGCCATCAGCCCGGGCGCAAGGAAAGCGAGGTAGCTCAGCCGCACCGAGTGACGCCTGCACCGGCTCCTTGCGTCGACCAGCGTTCCGAGGCCGAGTCCCATGGCGGCGAGGAACATGATCGGGTTGAGGAACGTCGAGATCACCGAGCCCCGCCATACGTGTCGGTAGACCCGCGCTCGCGTCTCCATGTACCGCAGCGGGCCCGGGGTCGCCATCAGTCGACCAGCGTGCGGCCCGGTCAGCCGCAGGAACACATCCTCCAGGCTGCTGCGCCGAGCGACGATCGTCTCGGGCTCGCAGACCCGCTGCTGTAGACCGTGGCAGTCGTGCGGTCGGCGTCGTCCGTGTACACCAGGACACGGTCGGGCAACACTTCAGTGCGGTCGCCCATACCGTCGAGCTGGTCGAGCACCGCGTTCCTGTCGCCCACCGGGAATCGCAACTCGACGACCTCTCGGGAGCTGTAGCGATCGATCAGGCTGCGCGGCGAGCCTTCGGCCACGATCGTTCCCTTGTCCATGACGACGAGCCGATCGCACAGCTGCTCGGCCTCGTCCATGTAGTGGGTCGTGATGATGAGCGTGACCCCCTCCTGCTTGAGTCGGTAGAGCCGGTCCCACAGCAGGTGGCGTGCCTGCGGATCGAGTCCGGTGGTCGGCTCGTCCAGCAGCAGCAGATCGGGCCGATTGATGAGCGCCCTGGCGATCGTGAGGCGCCGCTTCATGCCGCCGGAGAGCGACATCGACCTTGGCCTCGCGCCGTGCTTCGAGCTGGGCGAAGGCGAGCAGCTCGGTCGATCCGCTCCCGATGACGGGCCGGGGAAGGTCGAAGTACCGTCCGTAGATGGTCAGGTTCTCGGCGACCGGCAGCTCTGTGTCGAGGTTGTCCTCCTGGGGGACCACACCTATCCGCGCTCTGATGGCGGGCCCCTCGGTTGCCGGATTCATGTCGAGCACGCGGAGCGAGCCCTCACTGATCGGTGAGACCGCCCCGATCATCCTCATCGTGGAACTCTTTCCGGCCCCGTTCGGTCCCAGGAATCCGAAGGCCTCGCCTTTCTCGACGTCGAAATCGATGGCATCGACGGCGGTGAAGTCGCCGAAGCGCTTGGTGAGCGAGCGAGCAGAGACCAGAGGTGCAGGCATGAGCGGGACACGTTACTCACGGCGCTCTGTGCGACAGACGGGCGTCCGCTCGACCCGAGCGACGTGTTACGGTCGCGCCGGTGGGACCCTTGTCAGGACTGCGTGTGGTGGAGCTCGAGGCCATTGGCCCGGTGCCCTTCTGCGCGATGCTGCTCGGCGACCTCGGTGCCGACGTGGTTCGCATCGACCGCATCGGCGGCCCGCCCGATCCGCTGCGTACCCTCATGGGCCGCAACCGCCGTTGCGTCGGGATCGACCTCAAGCATCCCGAAGGCCCGGATGTCGCCCTGCGGCTGATTGCCACCGCCGATGTGCTCCTCGAGGGCATGCGGCCGGGCGTCGCCGAGAGGCTGGGCATCGGGCCGGAGCCGTGTCTCGCCCGCAACCCGCGACTCGTGTACGGCAGGATGACCGGGTGGGGCCAGGACGGTCCCCACGCAACTCGGGCAGGGCACGACATCACCTATATCGCCACGACGGGTGCGCTGCACTCGATCGGCCCGGCCGGGTCGGCGCCCCCACCGCCGCTCAATCTCGTAGGCGACTTCGGCGGGGGAGCGCTGTACCTGGCGTTCGGTGTTCTCGCCGCTCTCTTCGAGCGAGCGACCTCGGGGAGGGGGCAGGTGGTGGATGCGGCGATGGTCGACGGCGCAGCGTCGCTGATGACGATGTTTTACGAGATGCGAGCTCGGGGCTTGTGGGGGAGCGAGCGTGGATCGAATCTCCTCGACGGTGGTGCTCCGTTCTACGCAACCTATCCCACCGCAGACGGCGGCTTCGTGGCCGTCGGTGCGCTCGAGCCCCAGTTCTACGCTGAACTCCTCCAACGACTCGGCCTCGACCCCGACAGCATCGAAGACCGGAACGACCGTGCCCAGTGGCCGGCGCTGCGCACCCGGCTGGCGCGGATCTTTGCCTCCCGTAGTCGCCAGGAGTGGGCTGAGGTCTTTGCCGGCAGCGACGCGTGCGTTGAGCCCGTGGCAACGATGGCAGAGGCGTCGCTCCACCCTCAGCTTGCGTGGCGTCGCACCTTCGTTCCCGTCGGCGACGACCTGCTCCCGGGCCCGGCCCCTCGCTTCGACCGCACCCCGGCACCCAATCCCTCACCTGCGGTGCCGCCCGGGCACGATACCGACGCGCTCCTCGGCGAGGTGGGCTTCGTACCCGGCGAGATCGCCGCGCTGCGTGCCGGGTCGGTCGTCGCGTGACCCCTGGCGTCAACCGTCCTTCCGCCATAATGGGCTGGCGGCGGGCCAATCATGGCCCTCCCGCAACGAGGAGGCGCTCGTGAGAGTCATCGTGGTCGGCAGCGGGGGCACCACACGCGAGCTGCTGCGACGCCTGGGTGAACTGTGGGACGTCACCGTCGTCGACCCTGATCCCGCCCGGCTCGAGAACGCCCGAGGGATCCGCGACTTCGAGGGGTTCGTCGGAGACGGATCGAGTTCGCTCGTTCTGCGAAGGGCCGGCCTCGACACGGCCGATGCGCTCGTCGCGGCGTCCAATGACGACGACGTGAACTTGGAGGCTGTCAGGATCGCACAAGATGCCGGTTTGCTGCGCGTGATCGCCCTCGCAGAGGACCCAGAGCGGCTCCCGGACTACAGGGCGCTGCAGGTGAACGTCTACGCCCCCGATCAACTCTCCGCCCGACATGTCGAAGTGATGCTCGAGCCCAGGCGGGTGACCTCGACGGCGTTTGCGCAGGGCAAGGCCGAGGCGGTCGAGTTCGTCGTCGCCCCCGATTCGCCTGTGCGGGGCAAGCGACTGCGTCAGCTCCACTCCAACACGTGGGTTGTCGCCGCAGTGCTGCGGGGTGACGAGCTCATCGTCCCGCACGGCTCCACGAAGTTCGAGGCAGGCGATCGGGTGACCGTCGTGGGCGCGGCAGCCGACTACGCCGGCATTGTCGACACCTTCACGTCGGGCGAGTCGAGATTCCCATTGGACTTCGGCCGCAAGGTCGCGGTGGCGCTCGACTCGGCCGAAGACCTCGATGTCGCCGTCTCCGAGGCCATGAGCCTCGTGCGAAACTCGCAGGCCGAGAAGCTGATGGTCGTGCACCGGGACGCCGCAACTGAGCGCGACCCCGGCAGGGCGCAGGAGATTGGGCAGCTCCTCGAGAAGCTCGAAACGAAGTCAGACGGTGTTGCCGTCGACCTGCGTGCCGTCGATGGCCCGCCGGCCCAGATGTTGGTCCGTCTCGCCGACACCGAGAGCGTCGGCGTCGTCGCCGTTGCGGCACCGCGCGGGGGCGACATTCTCGGCAGGGTCAGAACCACTCGCACCCTCAACATGTATGGGCGGTGCGGCGTGCCGTTGCTGCTGTGTCGCGGGCGTCATCCGTACTCGAGCATCCTCGTGCCTGCTCGTCGCACCGTCTCGGGCGAGGCGGCAGGGCGGGCGGCGATCGACGTGGCGCGGACATCGGGCGCCACGCTGGTTGGGATCTCGGTCGTGCCGCCCACGTTCGTCAGTGGGCCGGAGGACGTCGAGGATGCTCGTGTTGCCGCCGCCTGGCTTCGTGAAGAGGCGGCGGTTCAGGACGTGAACGTACGCAGACGAGTCCGCCGCGGCAACCCGGTGAGGGTCATGGAAGAGCTGTCGGCGGGGACGAGCCTCCTCGTACTGACGTTGCCTGAACTGCCCGTCTTCCCTTGGCGGCCCGGGATCACCGGTCATCTCGTGCGCCGGGTACCCAGCTCAGTGCTCCTCGTCCCTGGTGCGAAGTGAGCTTTCTCGTCGCAGCCGCCGAAGGTGGGGCGCCGGTCCTTCCCAACTGGAGCGTTCTGATCCTGATCGGAATCGGCGCCTTCGGGCTGCCACTGATTGCTCGCAGGGTTGGCGTGCCTGCAGTCGTACTCGAGATCCTCTTCGGGTTGGCGATTGGTCCAAGCATCTTCGACATCGTCGTGCGAGGCTCGCACGACTTCGAGTTCATAGAGCTGCTGGCCGAACTGGGCTTGCTCCTCCTCATGTTCCTGGCAGGCTTCGAGGTCGACTTCGACCGACTCGAGCGGCAGGGAGCGGGCCCGATACTCGCCGGGCTTTCCGTGTTCGGGCTCTTCCTTCTCTCGGCATGGATCGGTTTCGGCATGCTCGGCACCGACTCGGTGCAACAGCGGATCTTCCTGACCCTGCTCGTGTCCGCGTCGTCACTCGGGATCGTCATCCCTGCGCTGCGTGCGACCGGCAGGACGTCGACCCAACTCGGCCAGGTCACCATCGTCACCGGCGTCCTCGCCGAGTTCCTGTCTGCGGCGGCGATCGTCGTGTTCGGTGTATGGGTGCAGTCAGGCTTCGGGTTGAACCTGCTGAAGGTCCCGGCCCTCTTTGCCGTGCTGGCGGTGATCCTGGCGGCGATGCGCCGCATGGCCTGGTGGTACCCGGAGCGCTTCGAGCGGCTGTTCACCGGCAACGATCCGGACGAGCTGGGCATCCGCGTGAGTCTCGCCCTGCTGCTGGTATTCGTAGGGATCTCCGAGGCGCTCAGCGTTGAACCGATACTCGGTGCGTTCCTGGCCGGGGCGACCTTCAAGTTCGTCTTCCGGAACACGGGTGAGCTCGAGACCCGTTTGAGCGGCTTTTCGTACGGATTCTTCATCCCGATCTTCTTCATCGCCGTCGGGATTCGGTTCCCCCTCGATGCGCTCTCCGACGCGGCAGTGCTCACCAAGGCTCTCCTGCTGATTGCCGTTGCGATCGTGATAAAGCTCGTACCGTCTTTGCTCTTGATGGTGCGCGGCCTGAGCGTTCGTGAGTCGCTCGCCGCGGGTGTTCTGCTTGCCGGTCAGCTCAGCGTCATCATCGCCCTGGCGGAGTTCGGCAAGGACGAGCTCGGGTTGATCGACGAGGGTTTGGCGGCCGGGGCGATTCTCCTCGTCGGCGTCACTGCGATCCTGTCGCCGATCGTGTTTCGGCTGATGGTGCCGTCTTTGGCTGGTGCTGCATCGGTGGGCGAAGAAGCGGCACTGGAAGATGACCGGCAGCCGTGATCGTGCTCGACGCCGGCTGCCTTTCCCCGTCCTCGTACCAACCCAAAGGAGCACCGTGAAGTTCGGCCTCGTCCTCACCCAGTTCACCGATCGTTGGGACCACGTTGCCGCGGACGCCCGCGCCGCCGAGGAAGCAGGGCTCGACTCCGTCTGGCTCGTCGACCATCTGTTGAACGTCCGCGATCCGCATGGACCGGTCTTCGAGGCGTGGACTGCTCTGGCCTTCATCGCCGGGATCACCGAGCGGGTGCGACTTGGCCACCTCGTCAACTGTGTCTCGTTCCGCAATCCGGGTCTGCTCGCCAAGATGGCGGCAACGCTCGACCATGCTTCGGGTGGCAGGTTGGACCTCGGGCTCGGTGCAGGCTGGTACGAGGCCGAATACGAGGCTTTCGGCTGGGACTTCCCGACGGCCGGAGAGAGGCGCCGCTACTTCGAGGCCTATCTCGAGGCTCTCGTGGAGCTCTTCGCAGGGGAGCCCGTCGACTTCGACGCGGCGGGCGTGCGTCTCGAAGGAGCCGTCGTCAGCCCGCGCCCGCTGCAGCGACCCCACCCGCCAATCGTGGTTGGTGCGGGTCGGCCGCACATGCTGGCTGCGACGGGCCGTTGGGCAGACGAGTGGAACTGTCCCGCTGGGCTGCTGGCGAACCTCGAAGTTCCACAGGCTGTGGTTCGCGACGCAGCGGGCGGTCGAGACGTGGCGACCAGCATCCAGGTCCCGGTTGCTGTAGGGCGGACAGCCGAAGAGGCGGCCGCCGCACGGGCGACAGCAGCGACTCACCTTGCGTGGATGGGCGACATCGACGAGGTCGGCATCGTCGGGACGCTCGACGAGGCGACTGAGCAAGTCGAGGCCTATCGCGTGCGCGGTGTGTCTCGCCTGGTTGCTGTGGTGCCGGGCTCGCGCATGCGGCCAGATTTCATCGCTGCGTACGGGGCTTTGGCGCAGCGCCTCTGAGGTGAGCTGCGGTCCGCGTCAGCTCGGGGTCGGGACGTCGGCCAACTCGCGGCGTCGTACCCGCCGTCTGGCGAGGTCGTCGATCCCCACCACGAGGACGAAGGCGATCACCGCGAGGATGACGGATGCCGACACGGCCTCGTCCGGGGAGCCGAGCGCTGTCGAGTCGACGCCGAGCGGCCACGGCCACAGAACGCGAATCGACCCCACCATGAGGCCGATCAGCGCTGCCATCACCGAGTCGGAGTGGTGGGTCAACGCCCAGTTGAGCCCTTGGGAGAAGAGGGCGAGGCCGATGACTGTGCCGACGGCAAACACGGCGATCGCCGCGTACTCGCGGTCGTTGACGGCACCGAGTACCGAGCCGTACATCCCCAGCATCACGAGGATGAACGAGCCGCTGATGCCCGGCAGGATCATGGCGCAGATGGCGATGGCGCCCGCCCCGAAGAACGCCCACAAGGCCGGGTCGGTGAGTTGGCCAACGGCATCATCCGTTGTCCCCTCACGCAGACCGAGACCTATGAAGGCAGCTGCACCTGCAGCCAGGACAATGGCTATGCGCAGCCCGTCGCGCTGCTCGAGGAGCCTCCAGGCGACCACGGTCGAACCGGCCACGAGCCCGAGAAACAAGGACGCCATCTCCACCGGCCGATCGTGGAGCAGGGTCTCGATGACCCCCGCAAGCGAAAGGACGGCGAGGCCGATACCCGCCACGAGCGGCACGAGGAGCGTCCACTGCACGGTCTCGAGTCGCGCCAATGCGTCTCTTGGCCGGCCACGCCCCAGCGCGAGAAGCGCCGCACCGCCCTCGTGGATGGACGCGACGAGTCGCCGATAGATACCCAAGACGAGTGCAATCGTGCCGCCGGACACACCGGGCACGATGTCCGCAGATCCCATCAGGAACCCGCGCAGAACGTTCAGGGGCACTTCACGCATGGGCGGTACTGTACAAGGTCCCTGATCTGCCCAATTGGAGTTCGTGCCGCATGCTGGGAGCCCTGTGAAGGCCGTTGTACAGCGGGTCAGCCGGGCGCGCGTGACCGTCGAGGGCACCGTCGTGGGCGAGATCGGCCATGGACTTCTCGTCCTTGTGGGCGTGGGCCACGGCGACAGCGCGGAGGATGCTGCCGTGCTCGTGGACAAGCTCGTTGGCCTGCGCGTCTTCTCCGATCCGGACGGCCGGATGAATCTCGCCGTGGGCGATGTCGGCGGCGCCGTTCTCCTCGTCAGCCAGTTCACGTTGCTCGCCGAGATCCGGAGGGGTAAGCGACCCTCTTTCACCGGTGCGGCGCCGCCGGAGCTTGCGGAGCCGCTCATCGAGGCGATGGCGGAGCGAGTCAGCGCGGCGGACGTGCCCGTTGCGACCGGCCGCTTTGGTGCCAGGATGGCGGTTGAGCTCGTCAACGACGGGCCGGTGACCCTCGTCATCGAGGTAACCGACGGACGGTTGCAGTGACTCAGTCGCGATCGGTCTCGAGCCAGCGACGACCGGGTTCGCAGAACGCACTGAAGTCGCAATGGCGGCATGCCGCAGAAGGTGTCGCTGGAAACTCGGATCCCTGGGCAGCCTGCGCCAGCGCACTCAGCCGCGACCGAGCGGTGGCGAGCCAGCTGGCGTCTACCTCGTTCGTCCGCTCTTCCACGGGCTCGGTCCCGAGGTAGGCGAACGTGACGGCAAGCTGATCGGGCGGCCCGCCGACGATGGCACCGTCTGCGGCCGCCACCGCGTATGCCTGGAGCTGCACGAGCGACGCAGGGTCGGTGCTCGGCCCTCCCGACTTGTAGTCGACGATCTCCCATCGTCCCGGCTCGGGCGCAAACACAGCGTCGATGCGCCCCCGCACCCTGGTTTCGCCGATTGTGAAGTCGATGGGTACTTCGACGAGCAGCGGGTCGGCCGCGGCGAACCGTGAGGTGGTGAACACCGCGAAAGGGTCGATACCTCTGGGTGGTTCATCCGCGCCGTGCTGGTGTGTATCAGGCACAAAGTCGTCAAACGCCAGAATGCCGCGATGGTGCAACTCGATCCGACGGTGTATCTCCGTGCCCCGCCGGAGCCAGGGTGCCGGGCGGCGAGGGAGGCGGTCGATCTCGCTCCAATAGAACCGCTGAGGGCAGGAGGCGAGCGTGACGAGGCCGGTGACCGACGTCGCGGTTCCGGAGGGCGACACGGGCGGGGGCGGCGGCTGCGGAAGATCCGTGAGCATCAGAGTCAGCTGGTCGCGGGCGGCGTCGAACGCAGCGGGATCGTCGGCCTGCGACCTTGCCCACCGGGCGTCCGCGATTGCCGAGCGTATCGCGGGCTGCCATCCACCGTCGAAGTGCGGGTCGGGAGGCGCAGCCGAGCTCGGCCGGTCCATCGGAGCGGGGCCGGAATCATCGATCCATGCATGAACGGTGACCGAAGGCCGAGCGTGGGCGAGCTCGAGGATCTCGCTCGGGCGTTTCGCCTGCTTGCCCCCGTACCACGCAGCCCCCGTCATGATGAGGAGGCGGCGGGCCCTGGTGACGGCGACGTATGCCGTGCGGCGCTCTTGCTCGAGGTGGCGTTCCCTCAGCGTCTGCCTCCGAGCGGTGGCGTCGGCATCCAACTCAGGGAGGGTCGCCGCATCGAGGCGAAGCTCGTACGGCAGCCACTTCGCCGCCGCGAGGGGATCGTCGAAGCCTTGGCTGCGGGAAGGGAAGATCTCCGACGCAAGTGCGGGGATGAAGACCGCGTCCCACTCCAATCCCTTGGCCCGGTGCACAGTGAGCAGCGAAACGGCGTCCTGGCCTCCGATGCTGGCCGTGTCGAGCTCCTCGGGTGCTCGCTCCTCCTGCAAGAGGTCCACATAGCCGAGGAAGCCGTCGAGTGACGGCCGTCCGGTGAGCGGACTCCAGTCCTCGATCATGTCCAGGAACCTGTACAGGTTGAGCCTCGCCGACAAGCCTGCGGCCATCGGCATGGCGTCGACCTCGGCCCAGCCATCGATACCGTCGAGCACCCGGCGCACCAGCTCGACCAGCGTCACCCCCTGTGCGTCGCTCAACAGCCGGCGGTAGAGGGCCCTGAACTCGAGTAGCCGCTGATGGGCTGCAGTCGACAGCCCTGTCACGTCCTCCAGGCGATCGATGGCCTCGAGGAGCGGGAATCCAAGTACGTCGTCGTGCTGAGTGCTCCGCCGCCGCCGAGCCCAGTCGGCCAGCGGTGCCAAATCGCCGAGACCGAGCCGGTAGCGCCCACCCAGCAGGATCCGGGCGAGGGCGACCGAGTCGTCCGGTCGGCCGAGGACCGAGAGCCACGCATGCACGTCGGCCACTTCTGGCACTCCCAGCAAACCACCCAGCGAGACGACCTCGAGCGGAACGTCGGCATCGTGGAGTGCATCTCGGATCAGCGGGATCTGTCTGTTCTTTCGGAAGAGCACGGCGATGTCGCGCCACTGCAGTCCGTCCTCGTCGTGCAGCCGCCGAATCTCGCCCGCCAGCCACGTCGCTTCGTCCCACGCGGTACGAAACCACCCGCACCCGACGACATCCGGCACCGGCTCGGCGGGGCGGAGCGGATCGACCGGTGGGTGACCGTGCAAGAGCTGGCGTACATCGTTCGCCAAGCCCAAGATGGCCGGGCCGCTGCGTCGATTGACCGTGAGGGGGAGCGTGGGTGCCGGGTGGCCCGCACCGACCGGAAAATGGTGTTCGAACGCGACGAAGTTCTCCCGGGATGCGCCCCGCCACTCGTAGATCGTCTGGTCTACGTCCCCCACAGCCGTCACGGCGAAACCGTCGCCGAATATGGCGCGCAGCAGCTCGCGTTGGGCTGGATCCGTGTCCTGGTACTCGTCGAGCACGACCAGCCGGTAGCGCCCGCGAATGCGTTGTGCAATGGCCGGATGCTCCGACACGAGCCGGTGGGCGATGCGGATGAGGTCGCCGTAGTCGACCACCCCGAGGGTGCGTTTGTGGGTGCGATAGGACCGAAGGATGCGCGCCAATTCGAGACGCTGACCCCAGAGCGAGCTCGTCGTTTCTGGTGCGATCACCTCGAGGTCCTCGGGCTCCCGGAGGTTGCCCGACAGCTGGCCACCGAGGGTCGCCGCCTCGTCGACACGCCACGGCAGGGCGGTGAGATCGAGGTGTTCGAACGGGCCCGGACCGATGCTCTCATGGAGTAGCTGGCGTACATAGCCGGGGCCGACGACGTTGAGGCTCCGCTCGACGCCGACGACCGCTCCGAACTCGGTGATGAGGCGCAGCGCAAATCCGTGATAGGTGCTGACCTCTACCTCGCGGCCCTCAGCGGCCAACGTGGGCAGCTCGCTCCTCAGCCGATCAGCGAGCTCCTCTGCCGCCTTGTTCGTGAACGTGATCCCGATGGCCTGCTCCGCCTCGAGCCCCGCCTCGATGGCTGCGACGAGCCGGGCAACGATCGTTGTTGTCTTGCCGGTGCCCGCACCTGCGGCGACTCGGAGGGGCTCGAGCGGGTGGCGAACGATTGCCTCCTGTTCGGCCGTCAATACGAGGTTGCCGGTCACGAGACGAATCCCTCCTTGCCTTCCGGCTGGCTGGGGCACACCGTGCGCACCGGGCAGCGCTCGCAGTCTGGTGACGGGTTGGGCGGCCACATTTCGCCTCGTATACCGGCTCCTGCCAGCTCGAGACGCTCGATGACCATCGGCAGGTTCACCGGGTCGAAGCGCCGCACCGCCACCTTCTTCTGAGAACGGCTGGCGTAGGGGAACCAGAACTCGGCGGCGACCGGTTCGCCGTGGCTTCGCAGCTCCGCATCCTGTGTCGCAGCCAACAGGTAGAAGCCGAGCTGGAGCGATTCTGCGGCTTCAGCTACGGGTGCCGCTGTGCCCCCGGACTTGTAGTCGACGATGGTGAGGGCGCCGTCCTGCTCCTCGATACGGTCGACGACTCCGACCCATTGAGCATCGCCGATGGTCGTGGTGATTCTGCGCTCGACGGCGATGGTCCTACCTGATGAGGGCCATCGTGCGTAGAGGGAGTCGAGCGCCGCCAACGCTCTGCGATACCAGGCCGTCGCCTCCGGTTCGCCGCCGAAGTCGTCGGGGACGAACCGGTCGGCGAGGGCCGCACGCGCCTCCTCGTGAGTGCTGCGGTGCCGGTGGGCAGCGAGCGCGGAACGTTCGGCTGCTTCGAGTACGGCATGGACGAGGGCACCGAGCCTCGCATGCGGCCCTGGAGTGTCGGCGAGGCCGAGCCTGCGCTGCAGCGCATACCGGCGAGGGCACGCGAGATAGGCCTCGGCCTGGCTCGGCGACAAACGCATTGTGGCGTCCACCAGCCCCGTGTCGGGTCCCGCATCTCGCAATCCTCCGAAGCTGAGCGGTGCCTGCAGCCCCCATTCTTGGCCGTGAGCCAGGATGTCGATGGCAGCGAGGCGCCGGGGAGCCGGTTGGGCAGGGTCGGCGGAGAGGCGACGCAGCAAGGCCTGCGCTTCAGCCGAGGTCACCGGGTGCTCCCGTCGGGGCGGGGGCGTGCCGGCGGCCGCGACCGTGTCGGTGCCCGCCACGAGGGCGAGGAAGCGCGACGGCATGCCGCGGCCCTCCTCGACGCCCGTGGACGTGGCGGTCCACACGACCCTGCGAGCGGCCCGCGTCATGGCTGTGTACGCCAGCCGTCGCTCCTCCTGCAGGCGGAACCGTCGGTATTCCGCGGCATCGTGGGGGACGTCCGGTAGCAGGTGACGCACGCCGAGCAGCGAGTCGCGCACCCGCAGGTCGGGGAACACCCCTTCGACGGCATCTGCGATGAACACGACGTCGAACTCGAGCCCCTTTGCCTGATGGAGGGTCGTCACAGTCAGCTGGTCGCTCTCCGGCTGGTCGTAGCTGAGGAGTGGGCGCGCCTCGAACTCCTCCTCGAGCAGCAGCCGGCGGTAGTCCACGAGTGTTGCCTTCGGGTTGCGCTCGTTCCATCTCGTCAGCACCTGGCTGAGCGACGCCCATGCGCCACGGTCGGCTCCCCGTTCGGGGTCGACGGCGAGAGCGGCGAGTTGCGGCAGCGATGACCACACGGTCCATGCGCCCTCGGACGCCGGCCGCTCGGTGGCCCACGTGTCGTCGGCGAGGAGGTCGGCGAGCGCCGCCGCCGAAGGGAAACAGCGACGGATCGCATCGACCCACGCCAGACCTTCGGCGCTGCGCAGACGCTCGACGTCGCGCAGCGTGCCGAGCGGCACGGCGAACCATGACCCGAGCAGCACCCTGCGCAATGCCCGGCCGGCATCCCCTGGATCATCGGCGCTCGCGGCCGCGACGAGATCGAGCAGAAACCGGACGGCGGGCTGCTCTGCCAGTCGCGAGGCTGGAGGGTCGTGCGGCACTTTTCGACGCTGCAGCGCTCGCGAGAGCTCGGCCACGAACCGTCGTTTGCTCCTGACGAAGACCGCCATAGCGGCGAGTGGCACGCCTTCTTCGACGTGGAGCCGCATCACTTCTCCCGCTATCCACTCTGCTTCCTCCGTGTGCTGGTCGAAGACGTGCACGTCGACGCGGCCGGCGCCTGCAGCAGGAGCCACCGGCCCAGCCGCGCCCGGAAGATCCCGCGACGCGACGCGCTCGGCCGCGGCCAGAACCTCACGCGGCGTTCTGAACGACGTGGTCAGCACGAGGCGGACGGCGGGGCGACCTGCGGCTTCGGCAAAGTCGGAGGGGAAGCGGGCGACGTTCTCGAGCGCAGCGCCCCGGAAGCTGTAGATGGACTGATAGGGGTCCGCCGCTGCGGTGAGGTTGCTGTGCGAGGCGATCAACGCGGCCATCAGGCGCGCCTGGCCGACCGTCGTGTCCTGGTACTCGTCGACCAGGACGAAGCGGTAGCGACTCACGTCGGCGACACCACTGGCCGCCAGGGCTACCGCCTCCGACAACAGGAGCCCGTAGTCGATACGATCGCAGCGCACCAGCTCGTTCCGATACCGCCGCATGAAGGCCGGAATTGCCCTCCAGTCTTCGCGCTCCGCAAACCTCGCAGCGACGGCGTCGGCATCGAGCATCTGCTCGCCGGCCCGCAGCAAGAAGTCGGTGACCTCGTCGGCGAAGGTCGCAGTCGTGAGCAGCGGGCGAAACCCGGCCGGCCATGCGCTGGGCGGTTCCGAGGCGAGGAGCTCTCGCACGAGGGCCGTCTGTTCGGGTCCGGTCAAGATCTGTGGGGGACGGCGCCAGCCACGCGTGGTTGCGTGAGCTTCTACGAGGCTTGCCGCCAGGGAATGGAACGTCGCAACCGGGACGGGAGCGACGGGCTCCGTGAGGTGAGCCCGCAGTCTCTGCGAGAGATCGGCTACGCCGCGCCGACCGAAACGAGAGGACCAGCAACTCGTCGCCGGCGACGATGCCGGCCCGGACGAGGTGGGCGGCGCGGCGGACGAGGAACTCCGATTTTCCCGTTCCAGGCCCACCAACCACGATCTGCGGACCGGTGACGTCTGCGATTGCGTCATCCCACTCGTTGGGGTCGATCCGCAGCTCCGTCGAGGCTGTTGCTTCCATGAGGTTCACAGCCGCACGGTATCGGATCGGGGTGACACGAATCGCGGGTGCGTCCGCGTCAGATCTCCTCGACACCGAGGGCGTCGAGCAGGCGCTCGAAGCGGTCGCGCAGCTCGGCGATCTCGGTGCGCAGTGCGGCCATGTCTTCGATCGTCGTCCGCCCTGGCAGCGACTGGAGCCCGGGGTGGTGTGGCAGGGGCAGGGACCATCAACGATCCTCCAGTGAGGAGCTGCCGGTAGCGGCTCTCCTTCTGTCCGGGCTGCCGCTCCAACTCGGTCACGAGAGGAGGCGTTCGCCTCGCCAGCTCACCCAGCGTCAGCTCGACCTCGGGCAGCGAGCTGAACTCCACATAGCGGCCTGTCCGCTGCCGAAGCTCCCCCGGTGTTTGGTCGCCGCGGAGCATCAGCACCGCAACGAGAGCGAGGTCACGAGGGGCCAGCTCGAGCACATCGTCGGCAGCGTGGATGTACTTGACGACTCGATCGCCGGCCCGGTGGACGAACTTGGCGAGGCCCCGATCGGCGAGGCGCCGCAGCGTGGTGGCCACCGTCGTCTCGTCGAAGTCGACGACCGGATCGCGGTTCGACACCTGGTTGCAGGCGACCCTCACACCGTTCAGCGACATGGGGTATTGGTCGGGCGTGGTCATCGCCTTCTCGATGAGGCACCCCAGGATGCGCGCCTCTTCGGCGTCCAGCGGCAAGAGATCTTCATCCATGATGGGCGAGCCTACTGAGATCGCCAAGCTCTCATGCGACGCGAGTGTGCCCGGGCCGAAGCCCGGGCACATGCGTGTTCCCATCGGACCGTCTCGATCAGACGAGGCCTTTGTCCGCCAGCCAGTCGGCGGCGATGTCGGCAGCGTCACGCTGTTCCTCGCCGAATTGGCGGTTGAGCTCGGTGAGCTCCTCCGTCGTGATCTCGGCACTGACCTGGTTGATGCGCTCGACGAATGCATCACCGTACGCATCCACGAGCTCCGTCCTGACGATCGGCACGATGTTCTCGGCCGGCTGGAGGCCTTCGTCGTCCTCCAATTGGACCAGGTCGGGGTCGAACACGAACGTCGAGAAGGCCAGGCCAACCTGAATCTCCCCGCCCTCGAGGGCGGCGATCGTGAGCGGACCGCCTGCATCGAGCGCCGTGAACTCGATAGTGAGCCCGTAGATGCTCTCCAAGCCAAGCTGGCACCGCGGCCGCTCTGGGCACTCCGGCGGTCCACCGAGCTTCACCGTGCCGAGCTTCGCCAGGTCGCTCACCGTGGTCAGGCCGACGTCGTCGGCCGTCGCCTTGGTGACGATGAACGAGTTCTTGTCCTGAGCCGGTGCCAGGTCGAGCACGCTGATGTCACGGGCGGCATAGGCATCGGCAAGTGCTTGCCGAGCTGCATCTCCTTCGGCGGGGGGTTCCTCGCCGAAGGTCACTTCGAGTGCGCTTCCGACGTACTCCGGGACGATCCCGATCTCACCCGATTCGAGGGCCGGGGCGACGATCTCCCGCGGCCCGATCTGCGGGTTGTGGGTGACCGTGTAGCCCTCTGCTTCGAGCGCTTGCTTGTAGATCTCGCCCAGTATCTCGCTCTCGCCGAAGCCGAACGAGCCGATGACGATGTCTGGGCCTTCGGTGACGACGTCATCACCCGAGTCTCCACAGGCGGCTGCGATGAGCGCAAACGCCAGGAGAGCCGCCCCAATGACGCGGTTGCGGGACATCCGCATGGGTATCTCCTTCCGAGTTGAGAAAAGGCCCCAGCGACCTGGAGCCCAGGCGCAGCCTACCCCTCCTCGCCGTCCTTCCCAGCCGCACCTAGGCAGGAACCGCGGTGGTCGGGGGTTCTGAACGGCGCGGTCGGCGGAGCCCGCTGGGGATGAGCAACCGCTCGAGCACCTCGAATGCGATCTCCACGGCGATGGCGAGGATGGCCACGAGCAAGCCGCCGACGAACACCTCGACGTTGTCCTGCTGCGCAAACCCATCGATGATGAACCGTCCGAGCCCTCCCCATCCGACCAGCGCGCCCAGGGTGGCGGTTGCGACGACCTGCACCGTCGATATCCGGACCCCGGCGAGGATGACCGGCGACGCCAGGGGAAACTCGACGGACGCCAGCAGCTGCCTGCCGGAGAGCCCCATGCCGCGGCCGGCCTCGACGATTGCGGAGTCCACCTCGCTCACACCGGTGTACGTGTTGGTGAACATCGGCGGTAGGGCGAGCGCAACCAGCGCCAGGAACGTCGGCCAGAACCCGAGCCCGAGGCCGATGCGGATGGAGATCGGAAGGGCCAATGCGACGATGGCGAACGAGGGGATCGCCCTCCCGATGTTGACGGTCGTCACGGCGATCACCCCGCCGCGTTTGACGTGCCCGAGCGCGAGACCCGCGGGGATCGCCATTGCGGAAGCGACGGCTGTGGCGAACGCCGACAGCTGGACGTGTTCCCACATACGGTTGGCGATGCCCGCCGTCCCCCACATGTTCTCTGCGATGAACGCCGCCACGTCGCCGAGGAACTCGATCATGCCGGCACCTTGCGCTTTGCCCAGGGCGTCAGCGCCCGTTCGAGGGCGACGAGGGCGAGGTCGGCCGCTACCGCGAGCGCCACCGAGAGCACGGCGCCGACGACGATCTCGGTCGTGAAGAAGCGGTTGAGCCCGGACAGGATGAACTTCCCGTAGCCACCTTGGCCGATGAGGGCAGTCACCGTGACCAGGCCGATGGTCGTCACGGTTGCGATACGAATGCCGGCGATGATCACGGGTAGCGCGAGGGGCAACTCGACGTCGATGAACAGCCTGCGCCTGGTGTATCCCATGCCGACGGCGGCTTCCTTGATGGTCGGAGAGACCCCGTCGAGCCCGGCCACGATGTTGCGAATCAGGATCAAGAGCGTGTAGCCGACGAGGCCGATCTCAGCCGTGAGCGTGGTCAGGCCCGTTATGGGCACGAGGAACGCAAAAAGAGCGAGGCTCGGAATCGTGTAGATGATTCCCGCCGTCCACGTGATGGGCCCGTAGCTGCGCCGGTAGCGTCGAGCGATGAGCGACAGCGCAACGGCGAGGACGAACCCGACGGCTACGGCGATCACCGTGAGGGTGATGTGCTCGACGGTGCGTTGCCAGATATCGTCGAGGTGGTCGAAGACCCACGACCAGCGAACGAAGGGTTGGTCCTCCACGCGGTCAGTGCACGATCTCGTCGCCGATGCGGTCGGCCGTGAGCATCCCGAGGTACGTATCCCCGTCGAACACCGGTGCGACGCTCGTTCGGCTGCTGACCACCAAGTCGAGCGCGTCGCGCAGGCTCGAGTCGCGCGAAAGCCACGACGCAAAACGGCGGAGGGGAACGTCGCTGAGGTTGGAGCGGCCGTCGAGCTCTCCCGCAGGCGCCCATCCGAGAAGCCGGCCGTCGCCGCCTACGCCGATCCAGTCGACGCCGTATCGCTCCATGACCGCCCAGGCGTCCGCAACCGAAGCCGTTTGCGGCACGACCGGGCCCTCCTCCAGCTGGACGTCCCGGATCGGGATCAGGGACAGGCGTTTGAGCCCGCGATCCTTGCCGAGGAAGTCGGCCACGAAGGAATTCGCCGGCTCCCGAAGCAGGTCGGCCGGTGACGCGTATTGCTCGAGGACTCCGCCGACGTTGAGGATCGCGATCCGGTCACCCAGTTTGATGGCCTCGTCGATGTCGTGCGTCACCATCACGATGGTCTTGTGGAGGCGGGCCTGTAGGTCGAGGAACTGGTCTTGGAGCCGGGCTCGGATGATCGGATCAACTGCGCCGAACGGCTCGTCCATGAGCATGACGGGGGGATCGGCTGCCAGTGCCCTGGCCACGCCGACCCGTTGTCGCTGACCGCCGGAGAGCTCTGCCGGATACCTGTCGCGCATGGTGCGATCGAGGTCGACGACCTCGATCAGCTCATCGATCCGATGCTGGATGCGCGCCTTGTCCCAGCCCAGCAGCTGCGGGACGGTGGCGATGTTCTCCGCGATCGTTCTGTGCGGGAACAAGCCGATCTGCTGGATGACGTACCCGATGTCTCTGCGCAGCTCGGGTGCGCTCACGTCCCGCACGTTGCGACTGCCGACGACGATATCGCCACTCGTCGGTTCGATCAGCCGGTTGATCATCTTGAGGGTGGTGGTCTTGCCGCACCCGGAGGGTCCGACCAGCACTGCGATCTCGCCCTCGGTCACGTCGAGGCTCAGCGCCCCCACCGCTGGGGTCGTGGTTTCTGGGTAGACCTTGGAAACCTCGGCGAGGTGGATCATCGTCTCGGGCATCGGCTCCCCGGTGGCTCGGCTCGATCACCCTAAACGGCCTGTTGGTTTCGGGGTGCCGTTTGGCGGGCGACGCTGTGCGTCCCTGCCCGGCGCCCACCCTCGACCTCGAGGGGCACGAACTCACCGCTCGTGCCCCTCGCGGCGTGTCACGCGTCGACGGGCTCGAACCGTGCTTGGAAGAACCGCAGCTCGGGCGGCTCGTAGGTGAATCGAAGACCGTGCACGTCGTCGCGATGCTCGTACACCTCGACGACGGACTCGGCCACGACGTCCATGTGGGCCTGGGTGTAGACCCTTCTCGGAATGGCAAGCCGCACCAGCTCGAGCCTGGGGTAGTGGTGGTCGCCCGTCTTGGGGTCGCGCCCGGCGGAGACGATGCCCCGCTCCATGCCGCGCACACCGGATTCCAGGTACAGCTCGGCGGTGAGTGCCTGGGCGGGGAAGTGCTCCTGCGGCAGGTGGGGGAGGATCGCCATTGCGTCGAGGAAGATGCCGTGGCCGCCAACCGGCTGGATCAGCGGGATACCGGCCTTGATGAGCGCGTTGCCGAGGTATTCGACCTGGCCGACCCTCGACGCAACGTGATCGTCGGTTGCCACCATCTCCCGGATGCCGCGGGCGAGCGCCTCCATGTCGCGGCCCGACATGCCGCCATACGTATGGAGGCCTTCGAAGGCGACCAGGAGCGCACGAGCCCGCCGGGCCAGCTCTGCGTCGCGGACGGCGAGGAAGCCGCCGATGTTGACGAGGTTGTCCTTCTTCGACGACACCGTGGCGCCGTCCGAGTGGCTGCAGATCTCCCGCACGATCTCGGCGACGCTCTTGTCGTGGTAGCCAAACTCGCGCTGCTTGATGAACCATGCGTTCTCGAGCGCCCGCGTTGCGTCGAGCATCACCAGGATCCTGTGGCGGGTGCACAACTCGTAGGTCGCGGCGAGGTTCTCCATCGACATCGGCTGGCCACCGGCCATGTTGACGTTGGTCTCTACCGAGATGTAGGGGATACGCTCGGCGCCGACCTCGTCGATGAGGCGCTGCAGCTTCACGAGGTCGACATTGCCTTTGAAGGGATGAAGGCTCGCCGGATCGTGCGCCTCGTCGACGATGACGTCGACGAAGATGCCACCGGCGTGCTCCTGGTGGAACCGAGTCGTCGTGAAGTACATGTTG
The DNA here is from genome assembly GCA_963792895.1 of uncultured Acidimicrobiia bacterium. Classification (GTDB taxonomy): domain Bacteria; phylum Actinomycetota; class Acidimicrobiia; order Spongiisociales; family UBA5794; genus UBA6912. The sequence goes on along the minus strand of CAWBYA010000008.1, from coordinate 306,283 downwards.
CCGGGTATGTAGTCGCCGGGCTCGATGAGGATCTGGCTCAAGATGTGCTCGGCGCCCCGCCCTTGATGAGTCGGGATCAGCTCCTCGTAGCCGTAGACGTCACGGACGGCGTCGACGAGGTTGTAGAAGCTGCGGCTCCCGGCGTACGCCTCGTCGCCCAGCATCAGGCCCGCCCACTGGTAGTCAGACATCGCAGACGTGCCCGAGTCGGTGAGCAGGTCGATGTACACGTCGTCCGAGCGCAGCAGGAAGCTGTTGTAGCCGGCTTCGACGATGGCCCGCTCCCGCTCCTCGCGAGTCGTCATGCGGATCGGTTCGACCATCTTGATCTTGTACGGCTCGGCCCAGCTCTTTCTCATGGTTCGTGTCTCCTGTGTGGTTGGCGATCTGTCAATGGCGGTGTCACACCGCTGCGAGGGCGTGACCGAGGTCGAGGATGAGGTCGTCGGGGTGTTCGACACCGACGGAGAGACGCACGAGGGCGGGGGTGATCCCCATGGCCAGCTTCTCGGCGGCGTCGACACCGGAGTGGGTCATCGTGCCGGGGTGCTCGGCGAGGCTCTCCGTGCTTCCGAGGCTGACGGCGAGCTTCACCAACTCGAGATGGTTCAGGAAACGGAACGCCTCGGCCTCACCGCCGTCGATCTCGAAGGCGATCATCGCACCCGGTCCTGCGCACTGGCGCTTGTACAGCTCGTAGCCGGGATCGCCGGCCTCGAGCAGCCCGAGATACTGGACGGTCCGAACCTTCGGGTGGCCGGCGAGGAAGCCCGCTACGCGCTGCGCAGTCGCCGTCTGGCGCTCCATGCGGATGGCGAGGGTCTCGAGGCTGCGCATCAGCAGCCAGCCCGTGTGCGGGGTCGCCATGTTGCCCAGGTAGGTGCGGAGCCCGGCAATCGGCGCCATCGCCTGCTGCGACCCGACGACGGCGCCGGCGACGAGGTCGCTGTGGCCGCCGATGTACTTGGTCGCCGAGTAGACGACGAGGTCGGCGCCGTGCTCGAGGGGGTGCTGCCACAGGGGCCCCAGGAACGTGTTGTCGATTGCGACCAGCGGCCTGAAGTCGTCGGTGGCATGAGCGGTTGCTATGTCGGCGGCGACACGGATGTCGAAGAGGTCGTTCGTCGGGTTGGCCGGGGTCTCGATGAAGATGAGCCCGAGTTGGGCGTTCGGGGCTTCGTCGGCAAGGAGCGCTTCGATGTCTTCCCGACCCATCCCGGCCATGTACTCGACGGTTTGGATGCCGAGGTCGGGCAGCGTGTGCTTCACGAGGTGGTCGGTGCCGCCGTACAGCGGTGCGCTGTGGAGGAGGACGCGGCCCGGCTTCAGGTAGGCGAGCAGCGTGGTTGCGATGGCCGCCATGCCGCTCGAGAACACGAGGGCCGACTCGGCGTCGTCCCAGAGGGTGAGGCGATCCTCGAGGATCTCGAGGTCGGGATTGTTGAGCCTGCTGTAGATCATGCCGATGTGCTCGCCGGGTGCGTACTCGCACTGTCCTGTCGCCAGCTCGAAGAAGTGTTTCCCTTGCTCGGCCGACTCGAAGACGAAGGTCGACGTCTGGAAGATCGGGCTCTTGAGGGCACCCTCCGACCACGCCGGCTTGTACCCGAAGCCCATCATCAGGCTCTCGGGATGGAGGGCCCGATCCTCGACGGATTCCTTCCAGTCCTTGCGCATGCCAGCCTCCCAGCGCCTTGATCGCGCATTCTTCGCCGAAACTCGTCGTGTGGCCCAGACATGCGCGGGGATTCGTGCCTTCAGCCTATGACTTGGCCGGGCATCTGCAATACTGGACGATGGATATTCGGCAGGAGGTCTCCATGCGGGCGATGGACCGAACAGACCGCGAGTTGGTGGCGTTGCTGCAGGAGAATGCGCGGCGCTCCAACAAGGAGCTTGCAGCCCGAGTGGGGATCGCTCCTTCGACGTGCTCCGAGCGCGTGCGCCGCCTCGAAGACGAGGGTGTCTTCGGCGGTTTCCACGCCGACGTCGATCCTGAGGCGCTCGGCATCGGGCTGCGCGCCATTGTGGCGATACGACTCAGCAGGCACTCGGCGGCGGAGGTCGACCGGTTCAGGGACCACGCGCTGGCCATGCCCGAAGTCGTCGGGCTGTGGCACGTGACGGGGGCAAACGACTTCCTCGTCGAGGCCGTTGTGCGGGACGCCGCGCACTTGCGTCAGCTGGCCGTCAGCGGCTTCACGACCCTGCCCGAGGTCGCTCACATCGAGACATCCCTCGTGTTCGAACACGTCGGCAAACCCGGCCTCCCCGACCTGACGACCGCCGGGTGACGGGAAGCGGCCGGCGACTGATCGCATCGCGCACCGATGCGTGAGCATCCCGGCGGGGACCATTCGAGGACGACGAGCGGTCGCCTCGTCCACCCCGCTGCGACGACGTCAGTCGAGCCTGAGTGGTGGCTGGTGGGGTACCGCAGTGCCATCGGTGAGAATGTGCTCGACGTGGTATCCGCGGCGCTCGAGTTCTGGAGCGATGAGGCTGGTGCGATGGCAGCCAGAAGGGTCGGCTTCCGCGCAGAGCAAAACGAGCTTTCCAGCCGCCGCGAGACCTTCGAGTTCGGTGATCCCAGCGGAGAACGCCTCACCGGCTGCGATCGCCTCGAGGTCGGGCTTCCCGTCGCGCCAGAGCTTCGGGTCCTCGGGTCGTCCGCCGAGACGGTCGCCGAGCCATCGGTAGCCGAGGTTCATCTCCGCGCAGAGGTGGAGCAGGCGGTCCTTGGTGAAGTCCGGAGCGTGTCGGGAGTACGGGACTGAGCGCACATCGACGATGAAGCCGACACCGTGTTCGATCAGGGCCGTGGTGAGCTCACCGAACGACCGAGATCCGTGACCGATCGTTGCGATGATGATGCCGTCCGTCATAGGTTCCTGCCCGGTGTGCATTGGATCGGTAGGGTACCGCTGCGGCCAAGAGGAGGTACGTGGTGTCGTTGTCTGCCGAGGTGCGTGTCCCTACGGAATGGGATTCGCCGCTCTACCACGAGGCCGCGTGGTCAATTCGCGCGAGTTGCCGAGCTCATGAACCTCGACCAGAACATTCGAGACCGACTCGCGATGCCGCAGCGCTCACTGGTCGTCACCTTCCCTTTCCGGCGGGACGAATACGCCGACGTCGACACCGTACGGGGCTATCGGGTGCAGCACCTGCTGACCATGGGACCCACCAAGGGTGGCATCCGGTACGCCGACGACGTCAATCTCGGTGAGGTGGCAGCCCTCGCCATGCTGATGACCTGGAAGTGCGCGATCGTCGGGCTGCCGTTCGGCGGCGCCAAGGGAGGGGTCGCCGTCGACCCGACAGTGCTGTCCCGGGCGGAGGTGCAACGGCTCACGCGGCGGTTCACGATGGAGATCATCAACTTCATCGGGCCGGACAAGGACATCCCGGCCCCCGACATGGGGACCAATGAGCACACCATGGCCTGGATCATGGACACGTACTCGACTCACGTCGGTCACTCGGAGCCCGCCGTCGTGACGGGGAAACCGCCTGCGCTCGGCGGCTCCGTCGCCCGTCGCGAAGCAACGGGGCGCGGTCTGGTGAGCCTGATCCCGCTCGTCGGCTCTCACGTGGGCGTGAAGACCGAAGGTGCGCGAGTGGTGGTGCAGGGCTTCGGCAATGTCGGCCAGTACGCTGCCCTCGCCGCTTCGCAATTGGGATGCACGGTGATCGCAGTCTCGGATGTGACCGGGGCCATTCACAGCGATGCCGGCCTCGATGTCCCAGTCGTGATGGAGTACGTGAACGAGCATCGAGGCGTGAAGGGTTACCCCGACGCAGACGAGATCACACCGGAAGAGCTACTCGCCCTCGATTGCGAGTATCTGATCCCTGCCGCGGTCGGCGGTGTCATCAACCGAGCGAACGCACATCAGATCCGGGCGAAGGTCGTCCTCGAGGGAGCCAACGGTCCGACGACCGGCGATGCGGACAGGATGCTCAGCGAGGCGGGCATCACCGTGGTGCCCGACATCCTCGCCAACGCAGGTGGCGTCACCGTCTCGTACTTCGAGTGGGTGCAGGACCTCCAGAACTACTTCTGGTCGGAATCCGAGATCGTGGCTCGGCTGCGCGAGATCATGAACCGAGCCTTGTCGGAGGTGCTCGATATCGCAGCGCGCGACGGCGTGGATCTCAGGACCGCAGCGCTCATCAAGGGGATAGGCCGGGTCACGGCCGCCAAGCTTGCACGGGGTATCTACCCGTAGGGATCGTTTGGCTGGTGCACCGGTCCGGTGCCCGTCGGATGGTGGTTGCGGCGAGCCGGGCGGTGCGACGGCCCCTCTCCCGCCGCGTCGCTGTGCGATCCCGTCGGAACCATCGTTGCCCGGCTCTCATTGGTTCGGCTGCCGCTGGCCACTCTCATCGGCACGGAAGGCCCGGAGGTCAGCCGACTGCTCGGTCGGCGAAGGCCGGGCACATATCTCGGTACGCACACCAATCGCACAGCCTTCCTGGTCGCGGCGGGAATGTCTCGGTGCTGATGGCGCGGTTGATGGCGGACCACAATGCGCCGAGCTGGCGCTCCATCGCATCGAGCTGCTGGTCCGTGACGGCCACCTCGTACACCGTTGGGCCGTTGAGATAGAGCAACTTGAGCCGCGCCGGGGTGCGCCCTGTCCGCTGGCGGATGAGAACCGCATAGATCTTGAGCGCAAAGAACGCCGGGATCGCATAGCGCTCGGGCGGCGCCGACCCTGTCTTGTAGTCGGTGATGACGAGGCCGTCTGGCCCCTCCTCCATGCGGTCGAGGATCCCGCGGATCGCCATCTCCCCGATCGATTCGAGCATGTCGAGCTCGCGATCGAGGGGCTCGAGCTGCGTGGGGTCTTCGACACCGAAGTAGTTGGCGAGTACGCCGAGGCTCTGTATGCCCCACGCCCGCTCCTCCTCGACGCTGCCGAAGAGCTCGGGGTACTCGACGTCTCGCAGCTCCGCCCACGCGTTGCGAAAGAGATCGAAGAGCCGTTCCGGTGTGCGCTGAGATGCGGGCTGGTCGAACAACCGTTGCAGCGCCAGGTGCGCCGTGGTACCCCGGGCCTGGTGCACCGTAGGCGGCGTCTCGATGCGGTCGATGGCTCGGAACTTGAAGAGCTGCGGGCAGACCTTGAAGTCGGCGGCGCGGCTCGGGGAGAGCGTCACGAGCGCAGCGGGTTCCGGCGTGGCGTTCATTGTCTTCATGCCGACGACTCTACGTCTTGGCTGCGACAGAAACCACACCGATGTAGTTCCGAACCTCGGATCGGCTGCGGCGCCGGGTGCCCGGGTGTCGCCGGGTGGGCCGGTCGACATGCCCCCGCCAACCGGCGAGTGTCCGATCGCACGACTTCGCGAAAACTCCACGTGGGGCGCGAAAACGAACCAGCGATCTCAGTTGACTGGTCCGTGCTCCGTGTCGTAATTTTGCGCTCCCTCGACGGGTACGCCTGGAGAGGGGAGCGTCCCGGAGGGCCTCTTCGGAGGCCACCTGCACGAGCGAATGGCGGGAAACCGCCGGAAGATCGAGCGGTTCCGGGACCGCCCTGAGAGATCGCTTCGGCGGCATCGAGGGGCATCGGAGCGGTTCGCCGCTTCGGCGCTGGACGGAGCTTCGGCTCCCGAAGGCACTGGTCGAGCGACCGGGCTTCGGCTCGGGGACCCGACCGCACCGGACGGCCGGCCGACGGGCTGGGCGTGCGGGCACCGGAGGGCGACGGCCCACCGGAGCGACCCACATTGGGCTTTCGGGCTCGATGCGGGATGGTTTGGCACCTGCCGGACGGGGCGGCTCACGCTGCATCCGGACGGGAGTGAGCCGGGCCGATCGGCGAGAGAGAGCCCTTCGGGGCTCGCCGGACGCAAGTCCGGGACCTGTCGTCGAATCCGCTGAGATGCGGGGCTCGCCCCCCGAATCTTTGGCGGCTCGGAGCGGCTGGAAAGCATGCTTCGAACCGGCGAACCCCGAGAGGGTGAGGCTTCGGTCGAGCTCCCTCGGGGTTTCGCCGCGCTTGCGGCCTTCACGGCGGTGCGGCAGCCATGGTGTCTACCCGCTTCGCGACCTCGTCGGCCACAGCCTCGATCGAGGCTTCGTCGGGCAGTGCGTGGTGCCTCGCGTCCGGCCAGCCGTTCGTCGGTCTGCCCCATCCTGCCCACGTGAGGCGTGCGTGAGCTCGGAACCACTCGTTTCGGGTCCAGTTTCTCGACGGGTCGGAGGCCGACGGTTCCCCGTAGTTGGTCGACCCGACGGCGAGCACACATCGGGCGCGCCTCAGCCCATCGTCGAGCAGCGCGCCGAGGAGGTCGGGCTTTCCGCGGAGACGCTCGAGGGCCGGGCTCGAGGGCAGGGCACGCTGGTCCCACCAACAGTCGAGGCCGGCAGCCGCAAGCGCCCCGGCGAGTGCCGGGATCCGACCGTCCAACCCGTCACCGAAGTCGCCATGTTTCCAACTCACGAAGACGGATCGCTCTGCGAGGCGGCGGGCCGCCGCCGCAAGTTGCGATTCACCACCCGGGGCGACGAGGCGGGGTGAGATGAAGGTTCTCCCATACGCCGGCTTCCATGCCGTCTCGTTGGGCGCCCATGGCACGCGAGCCTCGAACGAGGTTGCCAGCAGAGCGTGCGATATGTCGTTGAATCCGAAGAAGCGACTCGTCTCAGGGTCGCCGACCGCGTACCAACGCTTCCCCCGCCCGTACTCGAACGAAGGCAGCAATTCGAGAGCCCCGCCGATTTCTCCCGACTGCTCGAGGACCTCGATCCGGATCACCCCGTGGATGCGGCCGGCGATGTCGAGGCGTGCCGCAAGCGACGGGCCTCGACCCGGGTGTGACTCGATGATCCACAACACCGCCCCCGGCCGTGCGTGACGGCCGAACACCTCGTGGTCGCTGCGGTAGAGGAATACCGGGTGACCGGCATCCTGGCTGTGCTGAAGGGCGCGGCGCTTCCAGTCCGTGAGCCTCGACGTCCGTACGTAGGCGACGAGATGTCGCCCATTCGATGGTACCGTCACCACTCGATCGTCCACCTACCGCCCCCGCACTGTCAACACCCAACCCCGGGCCCGCCGAGCGCCCGCCGGTCGGCGGCAGTCACTCACAGCCCGTGGATGTCTCGATGAACAAGACGGTGTCCGTCGGTCCGGGTCCGCTCACCTGGCCACGCAGGTGCGGCTGCGCTGCTGGGTCGATGTCGAACGTCCAGACGTCGATGGCCGGGTCACCCTCGATGGCAACGCCCGGCGCAGCCCTCGACAGGTCGGCGACGTTCGTTCCCAAGCCAACACCGCCTGCCGTTTCCAAGGCAAGCCCTCGTGGGTCGACGCCTGCTTCTGCCGACGTGTAGTCGAAGCCGTAGCTGTAGGCGAAGAGCCCGTCGTCCACCTGGGGACCGAAGAACAGGGCAAGGCTTCCCCAGTTGATGACCCGGATCGCGCCGGGGCAGCGTCCATAGATGCCGTCCGTGCCGTCGATCCACCCGGTGTCGCCGTCCGGCGCCCCTACTGCGGGTGTGAGGGCCACGATCGCAGCCTCGGCCGTGGCCCCCAATTGGACCTCGCCGAGCCCGGTGGATGTGAGCGTCAACACGAGCAGGGGCGGTGTCTCGGTCGTGGTTGTCGAGGGTGCAGTCGCGTCTTGGACGGAGCAGGCAGACGCAGCGAGCCCCAGTGCAACGACGGCGATGATGGTGCGCTTCACGGTCCCTCCGGGCCTGGCGGTGAGTTTCGCACCCGTTTGCGGCTACCGACAGGCCATGTCGCGAAACAACTTCCTGAGGCGCGAAAACCGACCAGCGATTTCGGTTGCGAGCCTCGCCGGGAAGCATGTACCTTGCCGTTGTCGCTGGAGAGGGCAACTGATCCGGCGGTAACTCGGAGGCCTTCGGGTCTCCACGGTTGGAAGCCCCGCAAGGGGCGGAAGACCTGTCCAATCGGACGCCACCCGCAAGGGTGGGCGGGGCCTTCGGGTCCCGGGCAAAGGCTTTCGGGCCGGCGCCGAACGTGCGGACGGCTGTTTTCGGCTTCGGCTGAAGATGGCAGGTGGGTTGAGCCGCAAGGCGAGACCTACCATCGGGAACCCCGAGAGGGCGGCAGCTTCGGCGAAAGCTCCCTCGGGGTTTCTGCTTTCTGAGATCGCTCGGCTGGGGTCTCGCTTCCAGATCGCTCGGCCGGCGTCCCGCTACTCGACGTCAGATCGGTCTGGCGGCTGACTCCCACCAGTTGGCGGTGAATGTGCTCGCAGCACGGCCCATCGGGTGTCACAATGTGCTCATGGCATACCCACGCAAGCTCCTCACCGAGGACGAAGAGATCATCCGCGAATTCCGGCCGCATTGGCGGATGCTCGCCATCCCGGTGCTGTGGGTGGTGGCTGCGATCGTCGCCATCGTGCTGATCTACCAATGGATCCCGCCTGACGACAGCACGGTCGACCTCATAACGAGTCTGGTGGTCGTCGCCGCACTCATCCCGCTCTCGGTCATGCCGGTCGTCAACTGGTGGTTCACGGCCTACGTGCTGACCAACGAGCGCTTGATCACGAGATCGGGCGTCATTGCCCGGGCCGGCATCGAGATCCCTCTCGAGAACATCAACAACGTGATCTTCAACCAGAACGTGCTCGAGCGCATCCTGAAGTCGGGCGACCTGCTGATCGAGTCGGCGGGGGAGAGCGGCCAGAGCCATTTTGCGGACATCCCCGACCCCGAGGAGTTCCAGTCACTCCTCTACCGCACGCGGGAGTTGAGGTCTGGCAAAGCCGGCTCAGCGGGAGCCGGACCGGCGTCCGTACCAGCCGCCCAGGCGGATCCGATGGAGCAGCTCGAGCGGCTCGCTCGGCTGCACCGCGACGGTGTGCTCACGGACGAGGAGTTCGCCCAGAAGAAGCAGGCCCTGCTCGACCAGATGTAAACGGGTCACTCACGACGTGTCGGCGGGTTGCGCTTCACGTGACGGCGTCAGCCACAGCAGTCCGTAGGCCTCGATGGTGAGTGCCGGCGTTGAAACCTCCTGCGCCGAGAGCGTGTCGTGCCATGGACCGTCTCCGGGCAGGTTCACATGCTGAGGCTCGCCCGTGAAGTTGGCGACGACGACGAGCTCTCCACGGGCGATCTCGGCGACGTAGACATGGGCGTTGCCAACGTCGATCGGCGTGTAGTCGTTGCCCGCAGCAAGCGCAGGGATCGACGTGCGAACCCGCATCATGTGACTGAGGGGCCCGAAGACCCTCCCTTCGATCGTCGCTGGGAGATGGCGGCGCGCTGCCCGCTCCCAGTCGAATCGGGGCCGGTGAATCCATCGCGAGTCGTCTGCGTGGGCCGGGTCGTAGAGATACGTCAAGTCATTCAGCGTCCCGATCTCGTCGCCGAGGTTCAGGAGTGGCATGCCCGGGGTCCCGATCGCCAGTCCGTACAAGAGGAGGATGCGCCGGATGGCGAGGTCGATCTCCAGCTGATCGGCGCGGAGCATGGCGTGTTCGAGACCCGCAAGCGAGGCAGTTGTCCCGCAAATTCGCGGCATCACCGGTTGCCGGGTTCACCTGAAACGGGACGCCCCTGGCGAAGCTCCCAGGGTGCTCGCCGGTGTAGAAGCGGTTGAGGTAGGCGCGGTGCCCGTGGCTGTCGATAGCGACAGCCGCAGCGTCCTCGTCGGCGAAGCCCCATCCGATGTCGTCGTGGCTGCGGACGTAGTTCACCCACGCAGTCCGCTTGGGGATGCTGTACCGGCTTGCCATCGACTGCCGCAGGAGGTGCACGTAGCCGGTGGCCAGTGCCTCCCAGCCCTCGACCATCAGCAAGGGGTTGTAGGAGAGCTCGCACTCTCGGCCGCCGGGCTCGTCATTCCCGAGGTACGTGCGTACATCGTCGGGATGGACGATCGCCTCGGATTTGAAGATGGTCGCGGGAGCGGCGATGCGAACCAGGGCATTGAGCGCACGGATGATCGTGTGCGTCTGCGGCAGGTTCTCGCACGGTGTCCCGGGCTCCTTCCAGATGAAGGGAACGGCGTCGAGGCGGAGGACGTCGATGCCGACGTTGGCCAGGAAGATCGTCTCGCCGAGCATCCTGCGAAAGACCTCAGGGTTCCGGTAGTTCAGGTCCCACTGATAGTCGTGAAACGTCGACCACACCCATCGGTCCATCTCCTGCGAGTAGACGAAGGACCCAGGCTTCTCCTCCGGGAAGATCTGGCGGAGACTGCGCTGGTAAAGGGCCGTTTCGGCTTCGGACTCGAACGTCAGGTAGCAGGCACGGTCGGCCGCAGTGCCTTGCTTGGCGGCGATCGCCCACGGGTGGTCGTCGGCCGTGTGGTTGAAAACGAGGTCGACGGCAAGGACCATGTCGTGATCGTGCAGCGCGGCGGCCACCTTGCGAAGGCCGTTCATGGTGCCGAACGGCGCGTGGACATGGCGGTAGCTCGAGACTGCGTAGCCGCCGTCGTTCGGAGACGGCGGGCGAGCGAACAGCGGCATGAGGTGGAGATACGTGATCCCGAGCTCCTCCAGGTAGCCGATGCGCTGCCGGAGCTGTTTCAGTGTCCCGGAGAACCGATCGAGGTAGGCCCAGGCTCCGGTCATCTGGTGGCCGAGATACCAGCCCGGGTCGTCGGCTCGATCTGCATCTCGTGCGATGAGCGCAGCGGGCCGCAGCGCATGTCCATCGAGGGCGGCGGCGAAGATCGCAGCGAGATGATCTTCCACATGGGGGGTTTCGCCGTAGAGCGAGGCCAAGTGCTCCATGGCTATCGGGCCGTACTGCATGAGACGAGACGTGAACCCGGCCGGTTCTTCCAATTGGGCCATGGCGCGTCCCGCCACGGCATCGAGCAATTGTTGTGTCTGGGCCACCATGCGGCGTGAACTTACCTGACGCCACGACACCTTCGCCGATCCGGTTCGGCCGACCCACCCCTGGTGCTTGCAAACGCAAGCGAAGTGCGTACACTTGTAGTAGGGCCATGAAGACAACACTCACACCCAACCGGCGCCCCGCCGGCTACCCCACCGAACTCGAGCTCTGGATCGATGTCGCCGATGGTCGAAGCGTGTTCGCTCGCCCGGTGATTCCAGATGATGCTCCCTTGCTCAAGCGCGAGTTGGAGGAGGCCGACACGGAGACGATCTACCAGCGCTTCTTTCGGGCGCCGGTTCGTCTCGATGCCGCACAACTCGATCACCTGACCCGCCTCGACTACGACACCCGCCTTGCGTTGGCCGCCTTCTCGACCGAGGGCGAAGGCGTGGCCATCGTGCGCTACGAGACCACCGAGCCCGGCGTTGCCGAGATCGCCGTGGTCGTGAGGAAGAAGTGGCGCGGCATCGGGCTCGGTACAACCATGCTGGCGATTCTCGAAGATGCGGCCGTCCGTCGGGGTATCCGGCGATTCACGGCCTACTACCTGCCGGAGAACGAGGCGGTAGAGGCGTTGCTGGCGGATCGAGGGTTCACGGTCGGCATCCGTGACGGCGAGGTCGCGTTCGCCGAGAAGGACATCGCACAGGGAGCGGCGCCGGCGGACTGAGCCATGCTCGCCAAGGCTCGTCCGGGAGCCGCCGGGGCGCATCCGGTAGTGTCGCCCCGATGAACCAGCCTCTCCAGAGCCGGTGCCCACCGCCGCGACGCTGCCCATCACATGCGTCGTCGCGTCGTCTCCTTCGCCGGTGTCGTTGCGACGCTCGTCGTGATGTGGGAGCTCTACAAGGTGGTCGGCAAGGCACTCGACCTCACCTCGCCCGTGCGCCCCGACAACGTCACGATGCCGCACTCGTGGGACATCGTGTGGGAGCTGTTCCGGCCCGTGCGCCGCGGCGGCGACTTGCTGATTCTCGATCTGCTCGGCCGGTCGTTCTGGACCCTTCGGGAGGCATTCGTCGGGTTCGCAGCCGGCGCAGCGTTCGGCTTCACGCTCGGCGTGCTCTTCACCCGCTCCAGCGCCTCGCCGAGAGAGCATTCATGCCGTACGTGGTCGCCAGCCAGACCGTCCCGATCATCGCCATCGCCCCGATGGTGGTCGTGTGGGGCGGGCGCCTCGACGTCCCTCAGTGGTTGTCGGTGTCGATCATCTCCGCGTACCTCACCTTCTTTCCCGTCGTGATCAACACGCTGCGGGGGCTGCGCTCACCCGATCCGACGGCGATGGAGCTGATGCGCTCGTATGCGGCGGCGCCCAGCGAGGTGCTGTGGAAGCTCCAGGTGCCGGCAGCGCTCCCGTACATCTTCACGGCGCTCAAGGTCTCGGCGACGGCCAGCGTCATCGGGGCGCTTGATCGGCGAGCTCCCCGCCGGCTTCCAGACCGGGCTCGGCAGGGCGCTGCTGACCTTCTCGCAGCAGTTCGGCGTCCGTTCCGCCAAGCTCTATGCAACGGTCCTCGTCACCGCCCTCGTTGGGATCCTGTTCGTCGGGCTGGTCACGCTCGTCGAGCACAGGGTCGTGCATCGCACCCGGGAAGATGCCGACATCGTGGGGGCTACGGCGTGAGCGCTCCTCGACCCGGCACGCCGCAACTCGTCGTCGAGGCGGGGGCGTCGGCAAGGTGTTCGGTGCCGGAGGCGGAAGGATCGAGGCGCTGCGCAGCATCGACCTGTCGATCGAGGCGGGGGAGTTCATCTCCCTCATCGGCCCGTCCGGATGTGGCAAGAGCACGTTGCTTCGGCTCGTCGGGGACCTCACGACGCCCGACGACCGGCACCCTGCGCGTCAACGGCAAGGATCCGCACCAGGCGCGGCTCGATCGCGACTACGGCATGGTGTTCCAGAAGGCGACGCTCCTCGACTGGCGAACGGTGCAGAAGAACGTGGAGCTGCCGCTCGAGATCATGGACGTGAGCGAGCGACAGGCACGGGCCCACGAGATGCTCGGTCTCGTCCAGCTCGGGGACTTCGCAGGCCACTACCCGTGGCAGCTGTCGGGAGGTATGCAGCAGCGTGTGGCCATCGCCCGAGCCCTTGCGTTCCGCCCGTCGATCCTGCTGATGGATGAGCCTTTCGGCGCCCTCGACGAGATGACTCGCGAGCTCATGCAGCAAGAGGTGCTGCGCATCTGGCGGGAAACGCAAACGACGGTGATCTTCGTGACCCATTCGATTCCTGAGGCGGTGTTCCTCTCGACTCGGGTGGTTGTGATGTCGCCGCGGCCCGGCCAGATCAGCGACGTCATCTCCACAGGGCTGCCCCATCCCCGCAACGAGGACACGCGCGAGTCGCAGGCGTACTACGACACGATCACCCAGGTGCGTGAGGCGCTGCGGCGTCGGGAACGGCAGACCCCATGAGCCACCACGACGACGTCGAACGGGATCTCGACATACTCGAGAGCCACGACACCGATGTGCTGTCCGCCTTCGAGGGCGACGTTCCGGCAGGCACGCTCACTCCCGCAGCCTTGTCCCGTCGGCTGCGCCATGCCACGCCTGCCATCGTTGCGTTCGTCACCGTGATCGTCGTGTGGGAAGTCCTCACGAGAGCGCTCGACGTGCAGTCATTCGTGCTTCCCAAGCCCAGCAAGATCGTCGAGCGCTTCTTCGCCACGTCCGGCACAGATCTGGGGTGCGGGATGGAACACCCTCATCGAATCACTCGGCGGGCTGGCCGCCGGGACGGTGCTCGGGGTTCTCGTTGCCCTGGCGACGGTGCGGTGGGTGAGGGTCCGGGAAGGGCTGATGCCATTCGCCATCGCCGCCAACTCGGTGCCGATCATCGCGCTGGCCCCCATCATGAACGCATGGTTCTCGATAACGAGCCCAGTCTCCAAGATGGCTGTCGTCGCCGTCGTGGTGTTCTTTCCCGTGATGATCAACACGACTCGTGGACTCATCGAGGTGGATGCTGCCGAGATCGAACTGCTGCGGTCGTATGCGGCAGCTCCGCGCGAGATGATGCGGAAGGTGCGGATTCCTCACGCTCTGCCGTACTTCTTCAGTGCCATGAAGGTGGCGAGTGCGCTTGCGATCATCGCCGCGATCGTGGCCGAGTACTTCGGGGGGCCACAAGACGTCCTCGGCCAGTACATCATCGCCAAGGCAAACCTCTTCGTGTACCCCGATGCCTGGGCGGCCATCCTGGTCGCATCGATCATGGGCATCGCCCTCTACAGCTCCGTGCTTCTCACCGAGCGCCTCGTGATGCCGTGGCACGTCTCGTTCCGGGCGGCTGACGACGCGTGATCGCCTGCGGCGATCACGTTGGAGTTTCCTGCGGGAACTCCTGCTTGCGTGCTGGGGGCGATCGCCTGGGGCGGTCACGTTGGGGTTCGCTGTGGGGACTGCTGCTTGCGTGTCCCTGGGCGTGGTCGCGTGGCGGCGGTCACGTTGGGGTTCGCTGTGGGGACTGCTGCTTGCGTGTCCCTGGGCGTGGTCGCGTGGCGGCGGTCACGTTGGGGTTCGCTGCGGGGACTCGTGCTTGCGTGTCCCTGGGCGTGGTCGCGTGGCGGCGGTCACGTTGGGGTTCGCTGCGGGGACTCGTGCTTGCGTGCTGGGGGTGATCGCGTGCGACTCTCTCGCCGGCACTGCGCCCGGCACCCGTCGTATCGACTCGATAGGCTGACCAGCCTGAGAGGGAGGGAGAGGACATGATGATGAACATGCAACGAGGGCGGCGCCTCGCCGTGCTCTTCGCGGTGCTGGCTCTGGTCGCAGCTGCCTGCGGGGGAGATGACGACACGCTCGGCAGCGGCACGTGCGATACCGTCGACGAGGTTCGCGTCCAGCTGCAGTGGGTGGCCCAAGCGCAATTCGCCGGATACTTCGTCGCGAAGGACAAGGGCTTCTACGAGGACGAATGCCTCGACGTCGAGATCCTCGAGGGAGCAGTCGAGATCGTGCCACAAACGGTCCTGGCGACCGGCGGCGCCGAGTTTGGACTGGCGTGGGTGCCCAAGGCCCTCGTATCCCGCACGCAGGGCGCCGACATCGTCAACATCGGCCAGGTCTTCGAGCGCTCCGGAACACTGATGGTGTCGTTCGCCGACACGGGGATCTCCGAGCCGGCCGACTGGGCGGGAAAGACGGTCGGCAACTGGGGCTTCGGGAACGAGTTCGAGCTGACCGCCGCAATCGAGAAGTTCGGCGTCGAGAACGTCGAGCTCATCGGCCAGTCCTTCGACATGCTCGCACTGCTCAACGGCGAGCTCGATGCTGCGGAGGCGATGATCTACAACGAGTACGCCCAGGTCCTCGAAGCAGAGAACCCCGAGACGGGCGAGCTCTACCAACCCGAAGACCTCACCGTGATCGACTTCAACGATCCGTCCGTCGGCACCGCGATGCTCCAAGATGCGGTGTGGGTGAACGCCGACTGGATTGCTGGAGAAGGCAACGAGGACATCGCCACTCGGTTCCTCAAGGCCAGCTTCCGCGGCTGGATCGACTGCATCGACGGATTCGACGAATGTGCGCAGATCGTGCTCGACAACGGCTCGACGCTCGGCGAATCGCATCAGCAATGGCAGCTCAACGAGATCCTGGGTCTGATCTTCCCCGCCACGAACGGCATCGGGGTCATGAACCAGAGTCTGTGGGACCAGACCGTCGAGGTCGCGACCTCACAGATCCCCGAGCTGCAAGGTGTCGAGATCGGCGCAGACGCCTTCCGCACCGATCTCGCGCAGGCGGCGGTGGATGCGCTCGAAGGCGCAGGGCTCGACGTGAAGGGCTCCGGCTACGAGCGGCGCACCATCGAGCTGCGACCGGGCGGCGAGTGATTCAGCTTCGCTACAGGCAAGCCGCCTCGAGGAGTCTGAGAGGGAAGGCGCGGAGCTTTCCCCCTCAGACTCCCCCGTCCGACGCGAGGACCGGCGCCTAGTACATTTTGTTCAGAGTCAGAAGAAGGAGAGCGTATGGGCAACGTCGTGCGGGCCGCCATCGTCCAGACGGAGTGGACGGGTGACAAGGACTCGATGATCGAGAAGAACGCCGACTTCGCCCGGAAGGCAGCCCAGGACGGCGCCAAGGTGATGTGCTTCCAGGAGCTGTTCTACGGGCCGTATTTCTGCCAGGTGCAGGAGAACGAGCACTTCGACTACGCGGAGCAGATCCCCGACGGCCCGACGACGAAGTTGATGCAGGACCTCGCTCGAGAGACGGAGATGGCGCTCGTCGTACCCATTTTCGAGAAGCAGGACGATGGCTTCTTCTACAACACCGCCGCCGTCATCGACGCCGATGGCACCTACCTGGGCAAGTACCGCAAGCAGCACATCCCCCACGTCAACGGCTTCTGGGAGAAGTTCTACTTCCGTCCCGGCAACGGCGGATATCCGGTCTTCGACACCCGCACCGCAGGGCGCATTGGCGTGTACATCTGCTACGACCGCCACTTCCCGGAGGGCTGGCGCGCCCTCGGGCTGAAGGGCGCCAAGATCGTGTTCAACCCGTCGGCCACCAGCCGAGGCCTGTCGATGTACCTCTGGAATCTGGAGCAGCCGGCGGCGGCGGTCGCCAACGAGTATTTCATCGGTGCGATCAATCGCGTCGGCACCGAGCCGTACGGTGACAACGACTTCTATGGCTCGTCATATTTCGTGAACCCGCGGGGCCAGATCGTTGGTGACGCCGCCTCCGACAAGGACGAGGAACTGGTCGTGCGCGACCTCGACCTCGACATGGTCGACGAGGTGCGGAAGACTTGGGCGTTCTACCGCGATCGTCGGCCAGACGCCTATCAGGACCTCGTCCAACCCTGACCGAGGCGCCAGTGACCCACGAAGACGTCCAGCGGTGGCTCGATCGTTACGTCGCTGCATGGCGGTCCTACGACCGCGATGCGATCGTCGCGCTGTTCACGCCGGACGCCCGCTACGCCTACCGCCCGTGGGATGATCCAGTCGTCGGCGCCGAGGCGATCGCCCACGCATGGCTGGCGGAGCAGGACGAACCGGGGTCATGGGACGCTTCGTACCGTCCTCTCGTCATCGAAGGCGACACCGCGGTGGTGAAGGGCGAAACCGACTATCCGGCGGAGGGCAAGCGCTACGTGAATCTGTGGGTGATGCGATTCGTCGACGGCAGATGCGCCGACTTCGTCGAGTGGTACATGCCGCGTCCGCGAGACCGCGTGAGCGAGTCGACGCGGCAAAGGCTCGGGAACGGAAGGGATGAACGTGGGTAAGCACGAACAGCTGTTGAAGCGGCACCGGGCGGTGCTGCCGTCGTGGATGGCCCTCTACTACGAGGAGCCGATCGCGATCGTCGACGGCGAAGGTCGACATGTGTGGGACGCAGAGGGCAACCGCTACCTCGACTTCTTCGGTGGCATCCTCACCACCATGTCGGGCTACAAAGTGCCCAAGGTGGTCGCGGCCATCAAGGCGCAGGCCGACAAGATGCTTCACACCTCGACGCTGTACCTGATCGAGTCGCAGATCGAGCTCGCCGAGAAGATCGCCGAGCTGTCCGGCATCCCCGACGCCAAGGTCTTCTTCACCAACTCCGGCACCGAGGCCAACGACACGGCGTTGATGATGGCCACCCAGTACCGCAAGTCGAACCAGGTGCTGGCGATGCGCAACAGCTACCACGGCAAGTCCCACTCGACTGTTGCCATCACCGGCAATCGCTCGTGGTCGGCGACCTCGTTGACGCCGTTCCACACGGTCTACGTGCAGAGCGGCTACATGTATCGCAGCCCGTTCGGTCACCTCTCGGACGAGGACTACACCGAAGCGTGCAAGGAGGATCTGCGCGACCTGCTGCGCATCGCCACCTCGGGCGACGTGGCCTGTCTCATCGCCGAGCCGATCCAGGGCGTCGGTGGGTTCGCCACCCCGCCCGACGGCTTCTACGGCGGGTTGAAGGAGGTGCTCGACCAGCACGACATCCTCTACATCAGCGACGAGGTCCAAACCGGGTGGGGGAGGACCGGCGAGCACTTCTGGGGCTATCAGTCCCACGGGATCACGCCCGACCTCCTGACGTTCGCCAAGGGTCTCGGCAACGGCCTGGCCATGGCCGGCGTGGTAGGGAGGCGGGACGATCGTCGACTGCATCGCAGCCAACTCGATCTCCACCTTCGGCGGCAACCCGCTCTCGACGGCTGGAGCGCTGGCGAACCTGGAGTACGTGTTGGAGGAGGACCTCCAGACCAACGCCTACAAGATCGGCCAGCAGCTGAAGGACGGGCTCCACCACCTCGCCGAGGAGGTCGCCAACATCGGCGATGTGCGGGGAAAGGGCCTCATGATCGGAGTCGAATTCATCGTGCCCGGCACGAAGGATCCCGACGGCCCGACGACGGCGCGCGTGATGGAGGAGGCAAAAGCCGGCGGGCTGCTGATCGGCAAAGGCGGCCTCCACGGCAACGTGCTGCGGGTCGCGCCCGCCACTCAGCATCACGGCAGAGGAGGCCGAGGATGGGTTGGGTCTGCTGAGCGATGCGGTGCGGAGGGCGACCGCGGAGTGATGCCGTCCGCGACGCGAACGGTGCCCGGCGGGTTTCGGCGCCGCCCGTAGCATCCCGGTGATGTCGAGACGTCCCCAACAGCCGATGCCGGACGATGTGCGACGCGAGCTCGAGGAGCACGGCCTCTTCGACGCGTATGCAGCGCGGCCCTATTACCAGCGCAACGACTACCTGGCATGGATTGGCCGCGCACAACGCGTCGAGACGCGCGACAAGCGGATCACCCAGATGCTCGACGAGCTCGAGATCGGCGGCGTGTACATGGGCATGGACCATCCACCGAGCCGGCGCAACTGATTCCCGTGCATTCGGGAGCGGCGCACTGCGGCATGCCGCTCGCCGTGCTCGCGCGTATGGTCGGTATCACGCGGCCCGCGCAGCGATCGAGTCCGTGGAGAGATTGGAGACGGACGATGAGCGACCTCGAGCACGATTCCCCAGCGACGGTTGCGCTGGCCAACGGTCGGGTCGATTCGCCGCCCAAGGTCTTCTTGTCGTATCGCAGAGACGACACTCGAGAGACCGTTGCGAAGCTCTCGGCTCGGCTGCGCGGCAGACATCGGGGCGCAAAACGTCTTTCGCGACGAGGACGACCTGATCGTGGGCCAGGTATGGAGTGACGCGATCGAGGAGTCGCTGGCGGAATCTGACGCGGCCGTCTTTCTCGTCGGGCCGGAGTGGGTCGGGGAGAAGGCTGACGGGTCGCGCCGGATCGATGAAGACGATGATCCCGTGCGCAGTGAGGTTGCGGCAACGCTGGATGAGGAGAGCCGGGCGATCCCGGTGCCCGTGTTGGTAGATCGCGAGGGGCCGCCTGCCGACCTCCCTGCTTCGGTTGAGCCGCTGTTCGGCAACCACCACTTCATCAGTACCACGCACGGCGATCTGGCCATGCCGAAGAGCTCGGACTATCAGCATCTTCTCGTGGGCGTGTGGGAGGCCCTGAGAACCCAACATCCGGGGTCGGTGCTGGTCATCGGGGATGACGAGGCGCAGGCACCGCTCCACGCCTTCGTGGAGGAGCTCAAGCGGAGCAAGGCGATCGATGCGCAGCGGCTCAGTCGCTTCGCTGCCGGCGCCTACCTCGTCACCCCGCGACGGCTGCGGGCCGCTGCCCGCAGGTGGCCCGACGCCATCGTCGTCGGGGGCGCTGAGCAGCCGAGCGAGGTGGTCGAGTCGAGGATCAAAGCGACGGACGAACATCCGTCGATCGCAACGGTTGCCCTGGTCGGTACCGGCCTGGTCGGCGCTGGCGTGCTCGCGGGGCTGGGAATTGCTCAGGCGACGACCGGCTCGTCGCTCGCAACCGGCTCCGGTACGTCGTTCGTGGCCCATGCCGCTGCGCCCGAAATGCTCGCAACGGTTCCTCAGACGGGATCGGTCCTCTCCGCTGTTTCCAGTGCCTGGGCGGAAGCAGCTCTCGTCGCGAAGATCGGCATTGCCGCTGCTGCGGTTGCGATCGGCGGTGGAGGAGTCGCCGTGGCAGTGTCGGGCAGTGGGTCGACGTCGCTGGACTACGCCGGGACCACGGTGCTCACTGCGTTCTCGGACGATGAACGCTCCTTCCCGCTCGGCAACCCGCCGGACGTGACCGTCGCCTTTGGTCCGGCCGAACCCACCGAGGACAGCGGCGCTTTCCCGGCCAGCCTCGACGCCGAGTTCCTCATGCGGGAGGTCACCGTGACGCTCTCCGGCCAGGTGGAGCCCGTGGCCCTCGGATCTGTGATCCTGCCGACGTCGTTGCCCACCGACTACCTCGAGAGATCCGGTGACGGGACGTACCGCGCCGCAGCGGTAGCAGGCGATCTGGAGGAGGGAGTGAGCGGGTTGGCGGCAGCCACCTTCTGCTACGAGGTCCAAGACCCGAGCAAGGTCGTGGGAGGTTGGCGTTACGGCGCGGGGGCGGCGACGCTCGAAGTCCGCTTCCTCTTCGACGTCGTGGACGCGGCCGTGGCGGCGACCTCCGTCGTCGCCACCGTCGCAGGTCCCGGTGTCCGTCAGATGATCGTGGAGGTGCCGGCGGACTTCGACCTCACCCGGTGCCCGGTCGAGCAGGAGGTCGTCACCGCGTGGACCTCGTGAGGTGAAAGCCGGCGCTGGGCAGCTCTGCCGGGCCGGCGTCACAGCCGCTCGGTAGTATCGGGGGACCGAACGATCGCCCAGCCGAGGGAGGAAGCAGCGATGGCGCGGACGCTCATCAAAGGAGGCACGGTCGTCACCGCCACGGAGACGACCCAGGCGGACGTCCTGATCGACGGCGAGAAGATCGCCGGCATCGCAAGCGGCCTCCATGGCTGGGAGGCCGGCGCCGACCGGGTGATCGACGCCGCCGGGAAGTACGTGATTCCCGGCGCCATCGACGTCCACACCCACTTCGATCTGCCGTTCGGTGGCACGTATGTCTCGGACGATTTCGAGACGGGAACCCGGGCGGCGGCTCACGGCGGTACGACGACGATCGTCGACTTCGCGGTCCAGGTGAAGGGCGAGCGGATCATGGACGGCTTCGCCAACTGGATGGCGAAGGCCGAGGGCAACTGCGCCATCGACTACGGCTTCCACATGATCGTCGGCGACGTGAATCACGAGTCGCTCAAGGAGATGGACGCCATCGTGGGGGAGGGCGTGACCAGCTTCAAGCTGTTCATGGCGTACCCCGGCGTGCTCTACTCAGACGACGGCCAGATCTTCCGCGCCATGCAGCAGGCCGCAGAGAGCGGCACGACGATCATGATGCACGCTGAGAACGGCATCGCCATCGACGTGCTACGCGAGCAAGCGGTGCAACGGGGGAACACCGACCCGAAGTACCACACCACCACCCGACCTCCGACGACCGAGTCCGAGGCCGTGCACCGGGCCATCGTGCTGGCGGAGCTGGCCGGGTGCCCGCTCTACATCGTTCACATGTCGGCGAAGGAGGGCGTCGCCGAGCTGACCCGGGCACGTGATCGCGGCGCCAATGTGTTCGGCGAGACGTGCCCGCACTACATGCTGCTCGACTGGGAGCACCACGTTTGCGCCGCGGGCTTCGAAGGCGCCAAGTACGTGTGCTCGACACCGATTCGACCTCGGGCGGAGGGTCACCAGGAGTACCTGTGGAACGCCCTGGCACGCAACGACCTGCAGATCGTATCGACCGACCACGCCGGGTTCTTCTACGACGACGACTTGAACGGACCCCGCAAGCTGGGGCGTCAGAAGCGGCTCGGCGAGGGCAACTTCACGCTCATTCCGAACGGCCTTCCCGGTGTGGAGGAGCGGCTCAACGTCATGTACCAAGGCGGCGTCGTCGAGGGCAGGCTCAGCCTCAACCGCTGGATCGAGGTGTGCTGCACCAACCCGGCGAAGATGTTCGGCATGTACCCGAAGAAGGGCACCATCGCCGTTGGGAGCGACGCCGACATCGTCCTGTACGACCCCGATGCATCGTTCACGTACAGCGCAGACACGATCCACATGAATGTCGACTACACGGCGTACGACGGTATGGAGATCGCAGGCAAGCCGGTGACGGTCATGTCGCGCGGCAAGGTCGTCGTCGACGGCGATGTCTATGTCGGCGCGAAGGGGGATGGGCACTACCTGCGACGCGGCCCGAGCCAGATGCTCATCTGATGGGCGCGTGGGTGCCTCGTCCTGTAGGCTCTGGAACGTTCCAATACTCGGCTACGGGGAGTGACGATGAAGCTGATCACGCACTGGATCGGCGGAGCAAACGCAACCGTCGAGCCGGCTCGGAAGGGTCCGGTCTACAACCCGGCTCTCGGTGCCCAGGCCGCTGAGGTCGCGTTCGCCTCGCGCGACGACGTCGATCTCGCCGTCCGCACCGCCAAGCAGGCGTTCGAAACGTGGCGCGACGCGTCGCTGACGCGGCGCCAGAACATCATGTTCGCCTTCCGCGAGCTGGTCGTGCAGCACAAACTCGACTTCGCCAAGCTGCTCACGGCCGAGCACGGCAAGACCATCGACGACGCACTCGGCGAGGTGCAGCGTGGCCTCGAGGTCGTCGAGTTCGCCTGCAACATCGCGCACCTGCTGAAGGGCGAGTACTCGGAGCAGGTGTCGACGGGGGTCGACACCTACACGATGCGTCAGCCGCTGGGCGTCGTAGCCGGCATCACACCGTTCAACTTCCCGGCGATGGTGCCGATGTGGATGTACCCGCTCGCCATCGCATGCGGCAACACGTTCATCCTGAAGCCGTCGGAGAAGGACCCGTCCGCCTCACAACTCGCCGCCGAGCTCTTCGCAGAGGCGGGACTTCCCGAGGGCGTCTTCAACGTCGTCCACGGCGACAAGGAGGCCGTCGATGCGATCCTCGAGCATCCTGACGTCGCCGCCGTGTCGTTCGTTGGCTCGACGCCGATCGCCCACTACATCTACGAGACCGGCACCCGGCACGGCAAGCGGGTGCAGGCACTCGGTGGCGCCAAGAACCACATGATCGTGCTGCCGGACGCCGATATGGAGCTTGCAGCCGATGCGGCGGTGTCTGCCGGCTACGGCTCGGCAGGGGAGCGCTGCATGGCGATCTCGGTCGTGGTCACAGTCGGCGATGCGGCCGACAAGCTGATCCCGAAGGTGCAGGATCGTATTGCGGCGCTGAAGGTCGGTCCCGGAGACGCCGAGGGAGTGGAGATGGGGCCGCTCGTGACGAAGGCCCATCAGGAGCGCGTGCTCGGCTACATCGATGCCGGCGAGAAGGAGGGGGCGGCGTTGGTTGCCGACGGCCGCGGCTTCGCCGTCGAGGGCCACGAGGGTGGCTTCTTCGTCGGTCCCACGCTGCTCGACGACGTCACACCTGAGATGTCCGTGTACACCGATGAGATCTTCGGACCGGTGCTCTCGGTGGTGCGCGTCGAGCACTACGAGGACGCCATCAAGCTGATCAACGACAACCAATACGGAAACGGGACCGCCGTGTTCACGAACGACGGGGGCGCTGCGCGCAAGTTCCAGAACGAGATCCAGGTCGGCATGGTCGGGGTCAACGTCCCGATTCCCGTCCCGCTGGCTTTCTACAGCTTTGGCGGCTGGAAGGACTCGATCTTCGGGAGCCATGCCATCTACGGTCCCGACGGCGTGCACTTCTACACCCGCCAAAAAGTGGTCATCAGCCGCTGGCCCGACCCGATCCACCGCGGCGTCGACCTCGGCTTCCCCCAACACGGCGGCTGACGGGCGCCGGCGCAGCGGCGAGCCTTAGGCTCGGACGTACCGTTTCGGTACACGATTGCCGTGAGTTCGTGCCCCGCAGCGCACTTGGGGCCGGACTACCGTTTCGGTACACGATTGCCGTGAGTTCGTGCGTCCAACACAGACGTGTCGTACCGGCATGGGACGCTGTGGGCATGAGTTCCAACCTCGACATCAAAGTGATCGAAATCGCGTCGCGGCAAGCTGGCATCATCACGCGTCGGCAGGCAATGGCCGCTGGCATGACCGATCGGATGATCTTTCGTAGGGTGCAGCGGCGACGCTGGCGGCGAGTTGCCGCGGGGGTCTACGCGCTCTACCCGACCCCGCCAGACCGCATCCCGCTCGCCATCGCTGTCGCGAAACTCACAGCGACCGTGTCCCACGAAGCGGCCGGCGATATCCACGGCTTCGCGCGAATCCCTCCCGGCCGTTGTGTTGTCACGGTGCCGCACCGCCTGACCAATCGATGCGACGATGTGATCGTTCACGAGTCGACGGATCTCGCGCCAGAGCACGTCATGTCGGTCGACGACCTGCCGGTCACCACCCCCGAGCGCACGCTGGTGGATCTTGCGGCCGTTCTTCGCCCACGCCATTTGCGGGTGGTCGTGGAGTCCGCACTCGTGCAACGAACGGTCGAGCTCGATGGTTTGTGGGCCTGTTTCTCCGGGATCGCAAGACGTGGGAAACCGGGCGTGGCTGCGATGAGGGGCGTCCTCACAGAGCTGTCCGGCGATCCGGTCGTCGTCGAGAGCGAACTCGAACGGCGGCTCCTCGAGCTGCTCAGGAACTCCGGTTTGCCGGAGCCGGTTGCCCAGCACGGCCTGCCGTGGCGCTCGACTTCAACGGGCCGAGTCGACTTCGCCTACCCGAAGGCGAGGCTGATCATCGAGTGTGACGGTCGGCGATGGCACACGTCGGTCGAGTCGTTCGAGTTCGACCGACGCCGGGACAACCTCGCTCAACTCGCCGGCTGGCGCGTCTTGCGCTTCACCTGGGCAGACGTCATCCAAAGGGCGCCGTACGTCATTCAGGCCGTTCGGTCGGCGTTGCCTGCACGACCAGCCGCTTGACGGGGCCTTTCCCAGTTGCTCGCCAGTCCTCGACCGAGTCGTGCCACTCAGGTCTGATGCGACGCCTCGCTATGGACGGCAGCCGCGCTCGGTCTCGATCACGAACTCGCGGCTATTGCGAACCGTTTTGGTACAGCCGGGCCTAAGGCTGGGTCTCGATCACGAACTCACGGCTATTGCGTACCGTTTTGGTACAGCCGGGCCTAAGGCTGGGTCTCGATCACGAACTCACGGCTATTGCGTACCGTTTTGGTACAGCCGGGCCTAAGGCTGGGCGCCGCTGCGTTCGCCGACCGTGTAGGTTGGCTCTATGGACTTTGGTGTTGTGCTGCAGACGGATCCGCCGGTTTCTCGGGTGCTCGAGCTCACGAAGCGAGCGGAGGCCAACGGCTTCGGCTTCGGCTGGACGTTCGACTCGCATGTGCTGTGGCAGGAGCCGTTCGTCATCTACAGCCTCATGCTCGCCGAGACCGAGCGGATGACCGTCGGGCCGATGGTGTCGAACCCCGGCACCCGAGACTGGACGGTGCTGGCGTCGATGTTCGCCACCCTCAATCAGCACTTCGGGCCGCGGACCGTGTGCGGCATGGGACGGGGAGACTCGGCGTTGCGCGTCATCGGCAAGCAACCGATACGTCTGGCCGAGACCGAGGAGGCGATCGGCGTCATCAAGGGCCTGGTAGCCGGCAAGGAGGTCGACTACCACGGCACGCCCGTGAAGTTCCCATGGATCGACGGAGGATGGGATCTCCCCGTCTGGATGGCGGCGTATGGACCCAAGACGCTGGCGATGACCGGGCGCACCGCCGACGGCTTCATCCTTCAGCTGGCGGACCCGCAGATTCTCGAGTGGACACTGTCGACGGTCCGCGAAGCCGCCGCCGAGGCGGGGCGAGACCCGGACAGCCTGTCGGTGGCGGTGGTCGCCCCGGCCTACGTGGGTGACGACCTGCCACACCAGCGGGACCAGCTGCGCTGGTTCGGCGGCATGGTCGGCAACCACGTCGTCGACCTGGTCAGCCGCTACGGCCACGAGGACGAGTCCAAGGTGCCCCGCGCACTGTCCAACTACATCAAGGCCCGTGAGGAGTACGACTACGCCCATCACGGCAAGGCCGGCAATCCGACTACCGATTTCGTGCCGGACGAGATCGTCGATCGCTTCTGCATCCTCGGCCCGATCCAGCACCACATCGATCGTCTCGTCGAGCTCCACGACCTTGGCGTCACGCACTTCAGCATCTACCTGATGCACGACAACCAGGAAGCCACCCTGGATGCGTACGGCGAGTACGTTATCCCGTACTTCACGGGCTGACCCTTCCCCGCGGAGGCCGGTGACACCGGTACGCTCGCCGTCATGAATCTCGATCCTGCCACGACTGCGCTGCATGCGGACGACGCGATAGAGGATGCACCGGGGATTGCGCCGCCGATCCACGTCGCCACGACGTACGACCGCAGCGGGCAGGATGCGTTGGTCTACCGCCGCAGCGAGCATCCCACCACCGATCGTCTCGAGGCCGTGCTCGGCGCACTCGAGGGCGGCGATGCGGTCGTCTACCCATCCGGGATGGCGGCGGTGCTCGCACTACTCCGATCCTGCCGCCCCGGCTGCATCGCACTTCCGGACGACGTCTACCACGGCACTCGAAAGCTCGTCGCCACCGAGGCGGCTGCGGGCTCGCTGGCCGTGGTGCAGGTCGAGAAACTCGGCAACGGTGACATCTGGTGGGTCGAGACACCCTCGAACCCGCGTTGCGAGGTCGTCGACATCGCAGACGTCGTCGACCGAGCTCACGCCCGCGGCGCCACGGTGGTGGTCGATTCGACGTTTGCGACGCCCGTACTGCAGCGGCCACTCGATCTCGGCGCCGACATCGTGCTGCACTCGACCACGAAGTTCATCTCCGGCCATTCGGATGCGATGGGCGGAGTGCTCGTCACCAGCACGGCCATCGAAGCGGAAGCCTTGCGGTATCGCAGGATGGAAGACGGGGCGACCCCGGGAGCGCTCGATGTATGGCTGACTCTGCGAGGAGTGCGCACCCTGCCGCTGCGGGTCATGCGCCAGTCTGAGTCGGCGACGACGATCGCGTCGTGGCTGGCGGACAGGGTTCCCGTTGTGTGGCACCCGTCGCTGCCGGGCCACCCGGGCCACACCGTGGCGTCGCGTCAGATGCGAGGGTTCGGCGGCGTCCTCTCGTTCGAGATGGAGAACGGTGGAGAGGCCTCTGCGATCGTGGAACGGCTGCGGCTCTTCCGCACGGCGACGTCACTGGGTGGCGTCGAGTCGCTCGCCGAATGGCGCCGCTCGGTCGACCACGAAGCCCCCGAGGGACTCATTCGGCTGTCGATAGGGATCGAGGCGCACCAGGATCTGATCGCCGACCTCGAGCACGCCCTTCGCTGAGGCAGGCGTCAGCCCGGCGCCACCCGATCGTCGATCTCCCAGGCGTGATCGAGCGCATGCCACGCGCTCCGCCTGACGGCGAACCGTGGCGACCACCGCTTCCCCCCACGCAGGCCGACATCGGCAAGCTCTCCGCGAGCACGCGCCTCCAACGCATCGGCGAACCCGCGTCGGATCTCGACGTCGCTCCAGCCCGCGACCACCATGCCGCCGAGTCGCCTGACGTAGGCGGCCTCGGCCTCGGCGAGGTGCTCGCGGATCGCCACCAGCTGCCGCCCACCACCGCGGGGACCGGTCGCCAATTCTTGGCCGGCCGCCGCATCCGCTGCCTCATCGAACGCTCGCCAGCATGCGATGAGGATGCTCTCGAGCCGGTCGAGGTCAGCCCGGGTGATGGATCGGGCGTCTGCCGAAGGTGGGCTCCCGGGCGCGCCGAAGTCGGTCGATGCGCTGCCGGGAAGCCGCTCGACGATCTCGAGCTCGGCTGGACCTTCGACGGGAGCGAAGGCGATCCCTGCGGCAGTCATGGCAGCGGCGTACCGAGTCCCGTAGGCGACGAACGCGGCCAGCGCAGCCTCCTCTCCCCGCCCCGCCCGGCACCATCCGGGCCAGTCGAGAGCCATGGCGAACGTCCGCCGCTTCCCGATCTCGAGTGCAACGGGGAGCCTCATGGTCGGCAGCTCGTCAGTCCTCGCCCGCCAGCGTGAATCGGGCAACGGTCTCGATATGGAAGGTCTGGGGGAACATGTCGACAGGCGTCGCCCAGTCGAGCCGGTATCCGGACTCGGTGAGCAACCGCGCGTCGCGCGCAAGGCTTGCCGGATCGCACGAGACGTAGACGATGCGCGTCGGGTCGGTTGCTGTGACGGCGGCAACGCCGTCGCGACCCAGCCCGGTCCGCGGCGGGTCGACGATCGCTGCGGTCCACGGTTCCTCGATCCGGGACGGCGCCTCCGTGAAATCCGCAGCGACGACGGCGACGTCCACTCCTGCCTCCTGGATGTTGTGACGAAGATCGCGCACCGCTACCGGTTCGTTCTCGACTGCGATGACGCGCGCCGCACCCCGGCCGACAGTCGCCGAGAAGAGCCCTCCGCCTGCGAAACCGTCGAGGAGGACGTCCGTCTCGGTCAGCGCTGCGGCCTCATCGACGAGCCGCACCAACTCGTCGGCTCCATCGGTGTTGTTCTGGAAGAAGGCCGTAGCACCGATGCGGAAGGTGACACCGGCCACGATCTCGGTGAGCGTCGGCTTGCCCCGAACAACCCGCACGTTGCGTCCCGCCGATACCGCCACCGCAGCATCCCACTGCTGCGCTTGTGGCGGTACTCGTCCAGACACAACGATCAGCCTGTCACCCGTTCGAGCCCCGATGCGAAGTGTGACCCGCTTGAGGCCGTCGAGTGGTCCGAGTGTGGCGAACACGTCGGCGAGTTCAGGATGGAGGAGGGAACACTCGTCGAGCGGCACGAGGCTGCTCGAGCGTGTCCGGAAGAGTGCGGGCTTGCCGGCGGCAACGCGGAAGTCCATTCGATTGCGATAGCCGAACGCCGGTCCAGGCGCCGCCGTTGGGCGCACTTCGGCGTCGCGAAGGCCGCCGAGGTGGGCGAGTTGTCCGGCGACGATCGACCGCTTCCATTCGAGTTGGGCGGTGCGGCCGGCGAACTGCCATTGGCAGCCGCCGCACTCGGAGAAGTGAGGACAGCGTGGCTCGATGCGGTCAGGCGAGGCCTCGTTGATGGTCTTCAGCGCCAGCCTCGCCCAGTTGCCCTTGTCGTGGACGACTTCGCCAACCACCGTCTCACCGGGCATGGCTCCACCGACGAAGTATGTCTTGCCGTCACGTCGTGCAACCGCCTCGCCGCCGTGGGCTACGTCGTGGGGGGTCACTTCGATCACCGACGCAGTATCGCGCACGCGCGGCGAGCGAGACGCAACGGCTACGTTCGCAGCTCGGCTCAGGAGGCACGGTGTGCGGAACGAGCGGGCGGCTCCGGCGGGCTAGGTCGATGGGAGGTCCTCGAAGCGCGGGGATTCTGGTCAATGTGATGGTGGCATTTGCAGGAGTTGGTACCCGTGCGCTCGTTCGACGCGTGGGCTGATGTTGCCGGCAAAGCGCACATGAACCGGCGCCCTCTTCGTCGACATCCAGCCGGCGGCTGGCAACGTACTCCCTCGAGTGCAGCGACGAGTCTCACGCCGCCGGTCGGCCGTGACTTCATGGCTATGTCGGCCCAACGGCTCTCCTTGCCGATACCCGACTCTCGAGCCAGCCCAGGATCAGGGAACGCCCTCGAGGGTTGTGGACAATCATCAGTTTTCATGATGTGGCGTCTTCAGCCATGTGCCACGATGGCGTCAGGTAGGACCCGTGCAACGAGAGAGAGATCACGGGTTGGCACACCGACATCGCATCGTGTGCAGGTGTGTGCCGGCTTCTTGATCACTCCGAGCTGCGGCGAGAGTTCTCCCCGGGCAACGCCATCGAAATGGAATGGCGCAGTGGTGGTAGAGAGGGAGTGTGGAGATGTACGGACGAGACGCTTTGCCGGTGAGAGGCTTCACCGTGGCTGCCGGAATGGCAGGTTTCGGGATCCTCATCGCAGATTCCACGGTTCCAAGCTTCTCCGGCCCACCTCTCGGCACCGTTCTTGCTGTGATCCTCATAGCTGCCTTCGTCGGCGTCATCGGCCAGCCTTCGGCGCAGCATGTGCCGGTCATCGCACCGGATCCAGGCCCGGCGGTGATGGATCGTGCCCCCGAGCCGACTCGTAGAGCTCGCAACGTCATTGCGGTCGTCCCGGACCTCAGCACGGCCCCTCTGATCGCCCAGCCCGCTTTCCAGTCGGCTATCAACCGCACGCTGGAGCCGGTCGCACCTCTCTGAGATCCCCCAAGCACCGCGGCCGCTCCCCCCGGCCGTGCGCACGTGGTGCATCGCCCGCTGCCGGTCCCCCACCGCAACGGGCGATGCGCCACCATCACTCCCTACGGGAGGCTTCCGACGGACCCCCTTTGGTCGCGGCGAGAGACGGTTCTACGGCCGCTTCTCGTGCATCCAGGTGGTCGATTGACGTCGGGCGTGAGGGCGGCGCACGCTTCTCCCGTCGATCGCTCGGAGAACGGCCGAAAAAGAAATCCGGTCGAAGAGTGTAAGAAATCGGCTGCTCGTGTGTCTAACTACAGAGAGAGTGTGTGTCCGCCGGCGGTGCGGATACGCTGTGGCTCGAGGAGAGAGAGGATCGGCGGGTGGTGGGACGGTCGACGCTGTTGTTCGTGGTGGTCGCGGCCATGTTGGTGGTGCATCTGGTTGCGAACGGCATCCCAGTGTCGTACGTGATACCCCCCGCCCACACCCTTGTGCTCCTCGTTGTCATTCCCCTCATCGTCGGGACGTTTGCTGCCGACGTGCGCATGCGCGCGGCAGCACTCGTCTCGACCGCTCGGCGGCGGGCCGAAGCGGCGACTGCTCCCCGGCCGCGTCGCGGCGGGACATCCGGGAGTTCGAACCCCTCACTAGATCAGGCGGGCGATGCAATCTGCCGGTCACCCCTCGAGCTCTCGGATGGTCTCGCCAGCTGACCGCCAAATGAAAGCGAGGCCGCGGGACACGACCGCAGCCCCGGTTCAACGCACTGGCGCACGCGGTTCTCTAACCTCGCCGCATGCTGGCGTTTCATCAGAACTGGTTCTACGTCGCCGTCGTCGCCACGGGGCTGGTGGGTGTGTGGGGAGTCGGGCTCGCCGCCCTGAAGCGATCGCCGGGCCGCAGCTTCGCCTATGCAACCGGTGGCGCAATTGCTGTGATGCTCGTGCAAGTGGGAGCGGGGCTGTGGCTGTACGGGCAAGGTCTCCGTCCCGGCAACGCGTTCCACGTCTTCTACGGCGTCGTCATCGCCGTGACGTTTTCTCTCGCGTACGTCTATCGCGCCGTCCTCGCGAGGCGGCCGGCGCTCTCGTACGGGCTCCTGTTGCTGTTCGTCATGGGCCTCGGCCTGCGGGCGTGGGCCAACGTCAGCTGACGGGAGAGCGGCTCCGCCCCCCTGAACCTCCTAGCATCGACGTCCCACCACGGAGGGAGTGCGCGTTGCTGCTCGAAGGAAAGCGTCTCGTCATCACCGGAGTCCTCACGGACGGCTCGATCGCGTGGCATACCGCGCGTATCGCCCAAGAACAGGGTGCAGAGATCGTGCTCACCGGGTTCGGACGCGGGATGCGGCTCACGGAGCGCTCCGCAAAGCGGCTCCCTGCACCACCCGACGTGCTCGAGCTCGACATCAACGACCCGAGCCACGTGGACGCGCTCGTTGCCGATCTCCGGTCGCGATGGGGCGCCGTCGACGGTGCGCTGCACGCGATCGCGTTCGCACCGGAGGATGCACTCGGCGGGAGATTTCTCACGACACCGGCCGAGAGCGCAAGCACCGCCTTTCTCACCTCTGCCTTCTCGTACAAGACGCTCGCCGTGGCATTGCGGTCGCTGATGCAGGAGGCCGGTGGAGGGGCGCTGGTGACGCTCGACTTCGACAACACCCAGGCGTGGCCCGCCTACGACTGGATGGGCGTGGCGAAAGCCGCACTCCAGGCCGTCACCCGCTATCTCGCAAGGGACCTCGGCGCCGACGGTATCCGCGTCAACGCCGTGTCCGCCGGTCCCCTTGCGACGGTCGCCGCCAAGGGGATACCTGGGTTCTCCCGGTTCAACGACGTGTGGGCCGAGCGGGCGCCCCTCAGCTGGGACACCACCGACCCCACTCCGGTAGCGCAGATGGTTGCGGTGCTGCTGTCTGATTGGGCCCCGATGACGTCAGGCGAGATCGTCCATGTGGATGGGGGGTTCCACGCCATCGCAGCGAGCACGGGCGAGGACGATTGAACATGTGATTGCCGGGCCGCTCCCGTCACCCAGCGGTATCCTCCCCGCCATGGCACGTGTGCTGGTTTTGTTTGGAGGGCGTTCTGCCGAGCACGATGTGTCCTGCGTGTCGGCCGTCGCTGTGGCCGGAGCGCTGGAAGGCGCCGGGCACGAGGTGGTCGCCGTTGGGATCGACCGGTCGGGCGCTTGGTGGCTGGCCGAGACGTCGGACCCGATGGTTGCCGTAGGTCGGCCCGTATCCCTGCGCTTGCCGAGTGGCACGCTGGTCGCTGGGGACGATCGCCTCGAGTTCGACGTGGTGTTCCCCGTTCTCCACGGCCCGTACGGTGAGGACGGGACGATCCAAGGCGTCTTCGAGATCGCCGGCACCCCATACGTCGGGTGCCGCGTGGCATCCTCGGCCGTCGCCATGGAAAAGGACCTGACCAAGCGGCTCGCAGTCCAGGCGGGCATCGCCACGGGAGCGTGGCGCATTGTTCGCAGTGCGGACCTCGATGACCCCGCCACGACGGTTGAGCGGCTGATCGATCACTTGGGCTTGCCCGTGTTCGTGAAGCCTGCCGAACTTGGTTCGTCTGTCGGGATCAGCCGGTGCTCCTCCGACGTCGAGTTGAAGGAAGGCATCGCACGTGCCCTCGAACACGGCAGCAAGGTCATCGTCGAGGAGGAGATTCGGGGAAGAGAGATCGAAGTCGCCGTGCTCGACGGCCCCAGGGCATCCGTTCCCGGCGAGGTCCTCGTCTCAGGCGGGTGGTACGACTACGACGCGAAGTACCACGATCAGACGAGCCAGTTCGTCGCACCGGCCGACTTGGCCCCTGCCGAGGTGGAGCAGGTACGGGAACTGGCGTGCCGCACGTTCGTAGCGCTCGAATGCCGCGGTCTCGCGAGGGTCGACTTCTTCCTGGAGACAGACGGCCGTGGCTTCCTGCTGAACGAGGTCAACACCATGCCCGGGTTCACACCCATCTCGGGGTTTCCGAAGATGTGGTTGGCGAGCGGCATGAGCTACCCGGAGCTCTGCAATGCGCTCGTCGACGCAGCCTTGCGCCACTGAGCGCGGCCTGAATTACAGCTTGACGACCGGGCAGGTGAGGGTACGCGTGATGCCGTCAACAGCCTGAATCCGAGCGACAACGAGCTTTCCCAGCGAGTCGACGTCGTCTGCCTGAGCGTGGACAACCGCGTCGTACGGGCCCGTCACGGCCTCGGACGATGTCACCCCGGTGATCTGGGCGATCTCCCTGGCGACGACGGCCGCCTTCCCGACTTCGGTCTGTATGAGTACGTAGGCCTCGACCATGTGGGTAGCCTCCAGATGTGGGGGATTGGCTCGCAATGATACCGGGGCCGGCGGGAAGCGGGGGAGATCGGCGGGGGGCCGATCTCAGTAGCCGTCAGAGCCGAAGCGGAGGCGGCTAGCGAAATGCCGTCCGTCGGCTTCCTCGATGTCGAAGACGACCCGCTGACCCTGGCGTAGCGTCCGGAACAGGGATCCGGCAAGCGATCCGGGGCGAAGGATGACCTCGCTCCGGTCGTCGTCACGCACGATGACCCCGGCGCCAGTCGTAGGGTCGTAGACCTTGACGACACCCTGCATCGAGTCAGACCTTCTCGATCTTGCCGGCTTTGATACACGACGTGCAGACCCGAATCCGTTTCGAGTTGCTGCCGTGCTTGACCCGGACCTTCTGGATGTTGGGCACCCAGCGGCGGCTGGAACGCTTGTGCGAGAAGCTGACCTGCTTCCCGAACCACGGCTCCTTGCCGCAGACTTCACACCGATATGACATGGAAAGGGAAACCTCCTAGGAGCACACCCGTTTCGGGCGGCTGGGCGTTCGGGCCGTGCCCGAATTCGCGCCACGATGGCACGCATGGCCTCCGGCCTACGCGCCGGGCCCGGAGTGTAGCAGCACCCCCGCCCGGGTCGGCAATGGCGACGAGGCTCAACAGACGTGAACAATGCCTGAACTCGCCCGCGATCAGGAAGGGGCGCCCAGCCGGCGGCGTTGGCTGTTGGGCATCCCATACCAGGAGTGATCAGCAGTGGATTTCCTCAAGCGCCATCGGACGGTCATCGTCAGCGTCGGCTTGGTCGTGCTCGTTGCAGGCTTCTTGGCCTTCCGGCCGGACAAGCTGTTCGTCGACGATCGGGTGGACGAGTCACTTGCCGAAGCCTTTGCCCCGCCCCCGAGCACCGACGTGCCGAGCCCAACCACGACCACGACGACGGCTCCTCCCGCTGCGGGACCGGGTGCGGGTGAGGCGAGCACCACCACCACGACCACTACCACGTCTGCACCAGAGGCGGCTGGACCCGTCGCGGTGCTCGTCGGAGACTTCACGGGCATCGACCACGCTGCCGAAGGCACTGCCACCGTCTACGAACAGGAGGGACGTTTCGTTCTCCGCTTCGAAGACGACACCGACATTCAGAACGGCCCCGACCTCTACGTCTGGGTCCTGGCGGACGACACCTACGCAGGCGGCGACCCGGGCGACTACGTCGACCTCGGCAAGATCAAGGGCAATGTCGGGGGACAGAACTACGAGCTTCCTGCGGACTACGACCCTGCGGTACACCAAACAGTCCTCATTTGGTGCCTCCGCTTCGGCGTCCCGTTCGCCGCAGCACCACTGGCGGCGGGTGGATGACCCCTTTCGCGGTGTCGGGTTGCGCGAGAGGTCCGACGGTCCATTCTCCGGCTCCCCTCGCACCCATCTACCGGCTCGATGTGCCGGGCACTTCGATGCGTCGGGCACCACCCGTGGGGACAACCGCCCCGGGATCGCAGAGCGGAGCGAGCCGGCGACCGCCGTCCTCTCGCTGCGGGGTCGGGACCTGATCTCCTCGGGCGACTCGTCGCCGTAAGCTGTCTCGCCATGCCCGGCCGACCCCTGTCGTATCTCGCGTCGATTCCCACAGACGCCGTCAAGGGGATCGGACCGCGCACGGTGAAGAAGCTCGACGGAGCCGGTATCACGAGCGTTGCCGACTTGCTGCTCCACGTCCCGCGTCGATATCTCGACAGAAGTCAGCTCTTCGATCTCTCCTCGGTTCCCCTCGGCGAAGAGGTCACGGTGGGCGGAACGGTGAAGACCGTCCGCAGGCGCCGAATCTCTCGGAACCGAACCATGATCGACGCCGTCGTCACTGATGGCACCAACGTGATCACTGCGGTGTGGTTCAACCCGTACCTCAAGCTCGACGAGGGCAGCGAGGTGGCGCTCTCGGGCAAGGCAGAGCGTTTCCGCGGCAAGCTCCAAATGAAGAGCCCCGACGTCGACCGGCTCGACGGCAGCGGCGAATCGTTGGTCACCGGCAGGGTGGTCCCGATCCATCCCAGCGTCGCTGGACTCCGCCCAGGTCAGCTCCGCGTGTCGATACACAACGCCTTGACGCGATCCCAGCCGATCCACGATGTGTTGCCGGCGGCGATGCTCGACCGGCTCGGTCTCATCGAGCGAGACACCGCCTTCACCGCCATCCACTTCCCTGAGGTGCTGGCGGAGGTCGCCCCCGCCCGGAGACGTCTCGTGTTCGACGAGCTGTTCCGGCTCGAGGTCGCCCTGGCCATTCGCAAGCACCGCCAGATCGACGACGCCGCCGGGGTCATCCATGAAGTCGAAGGTCCCTTGGTGGCGGCCTTCCTCGGCGCATTGCCGTACACGTTGACCGGCGCTCAGCAACGCGCCATCGACGAGATCAAGGCCGACCTCGCCGCTCCGCACCCGATGCACCGGCTGCTGCAGGGCGAGGTGGGCTCCGGCAAGACGGTTGTTGCGTTTGCGTCCCTGCTCGCAGGGGTGCAAGGGGGCTACCAGGGCGCCGTCATGGCCCCAACCGAGGTCCTCGCCGAGCAGCACTTCCTCGGCATGGCCGACCTGATCGCCGAGGCCGGTCTCGAGCCGGCCCAGCAGGACCCGGGGGCGGCCACCGGCCAGGACAACCTGTTTGTGGCCGCCGCTCCGGCTGGGCCGAGCGTGCGGATGGCGCTCCTCACCTCGAGCGCAGCTGCTGTCAACTTCGCTCCCGCCGACGCGACCGGGCGCCGTGACGTCATCGAGTGGATCGCCGACGGCTCCGTTGACCTCGTGGTGGGCACCCACGCCCTGATCCAGCAGGGCCTCGCGTTTCACCGCCTGGGTATCGCCGTCGTGGACGAGCAGCATCGCTTCGGCGTCTACCAGCGAGTCCGGTTGCGCGAGAAGGCGGCGGACTACGACCCGGACCTGCTGATCATGACCGCTACGCCCATCCCGCGGACGCTCTCCATGACCCTGTACGGCGATCTCGACGTCTCGGTGCTCGACGAGATGCCGCCTGGTCGCACGCCGGTTGCGACGCAGCTCGTCGGTAAACGGCCGGAGATCTCGAGCCCGTCTACGACGTGATCCGCACGGAAGTTGCAGCAGGCCGCCAGGCGTTCGTCGTGTGCCCGCTCGTCGAGGAGAGCGACAAGCTCGAGGCGGCATCGGCGACGGCCGAGTACGAGCGCCTCCAAGGCGTGTTTCCGCCGCTCCGGCTCGGACTTCTCCACGGCCAGCTCAGGCCCGCGGAGAAGGATGCGGTCATGCACGCCTTCCGGCGAGGCGAGCTCGATGTGCTCGTCGCAACCACAGTCATCGAAGTGGGCATCGATATCCCGAACGCGACGGTGATGGTCATCGAGGATGCCGACCGCTTCGGGCTCAGCCAGCTCCACCAGCTGCGGGGTCGGGTCGGTCGAGGGAAGCATCCGGCGACCTGTGTGCTCGTCGCCGAGCCGACAACCGAAGATGGTGAGGCGCGCATGGAGGCGATGGTGGCGACGACCGATGGCTTCAGGCTCGCGGAGGAGGATCTTCGCATCCGGGGCCAAGGCACGGTGTTCGGCGCGCGCCAGGCAGGGATGAAGGACCTCAAGCTGGCAGACATCCTCCGCGATGCCGAGCTACTGGTCTCCGCTCGGCGGGAGGCGTTTGCGCTCGTCGCAGCCGACCCCGGGCTCGACCGTCACCCCGAGATACGGGACGAGGTCCGCATCCTTCTCGGTAGCGAGGACGAGTGGCTGCTGCGTAGTTGAGCTGCTGTGCGCCCCTGCGCTGGGCCCCAGGCACGGACATGGTGCAACCTGGATCGAGTGCGTGCAGAAGTCGAACACGGCGTGTGCCCTCTGCGCCGGGCGCTGACGCCGCGGAGCCTCGGGCCGCATCGGGGGTCCGCACTCCTGAAGTGCACCGGTCCTAAGGTTCACGTCATGCGCATCATCGCCGGGTTGGCCAAGGGGCGACGCCTTGCCTCGCCGCCGGGTGCGACCACCAGGCCGCTCACCGATCGGGTGCGAGAGGCCGTCTTCGCGTCGCTCGGCAGCGACGTGCGCTCCGCCCGCGTTCTCGATCTCTTCTCCGGCACCGGTTCGGCCGGCCTCGAGGCTTTGAGCCGTGGCGCAGCCTCGGTGGTGTTCGTCGAACGAGATCGCAAGGCGCTCGACGCGCTGCGCACCAACGTCGCCGCAGTGGGTCTCGGTGGTGAGATCGTTGCAGACGACGTCGATCGGTACCTCACCCGTACGGCAACCATGACCGATCTCGCATTCGTTGACCCTCCGTATGCGCTCCCACTACCGTCCGTTTCACAGATTCTGGAGCGATTGGAGCCGAGGTTGGCGGACGGTGGGACCGTGGTCGTGCATCGCCGAAAGGGTGATGAACCGCCGCAGCGAGTTGGCGAGCTGTCGCTCGTGGATCGTCGCCGGTACGGGGACGCCGAGCTGTGGCGATACCGCAAGGAGACCGCGTGACGTCCGTTCTCGTGCCGGGGAGCTTCGATCCTCCAACCAAGGGCCACCTCGACGTGATCGAGCGCTGTGCAGCCATCTTCGACTCGGTGCTCGTCGCCGTCGTTCGCAACCCCTCCAAGGACCCGATGTTCACGGCAGAGGAGCGTATCGAGCTGCTCAAGGAGTGCTGTGCGAACTGGCCGAACGTGGAGATTGGCTCATTCACCGGGCTGCTGGTCGACTATGCACACCAGACGAAGAGCGACGTCATCGTGAAGGGTCTGCGCGCCATCACGGACTTCGACTACGAGTTGCAGATGTCACAGATGAACCGGCATCTCTCGGGCATCGTGACCCTGTTCGTAGCCACCAAGCCCGAATTCGGCTACCTGTCGTCTTCGCTGGTCAAGCAGGTGGCCAATCTCGGCGGGTCTGTCGACTCACTCGTGCCTGCTCCTGTTCTGCAAGCACTGAAAGCGCGGGTGGCCGGTGACTGACGAGCAGCGCCCACCACCGCCGCCCATCCCCGGTCAGCTGATCGACGACATCGAGAGGCTCATCGTCGAAGTCGAGGAAGCGCGTCCCGTGCCCCTGTCGAGCAACGTGATGCTTCATCGAGACGAGTTCATCGACGAGCTTCGTGAGCTGCAGCAGGCGTTGCCCGAGGAGTTGCGCGCCGCACGATGGATGGTCAGGCAGCGTGAAACGTACATCGCCAGAACCAATGAAACGGCGCGTGACGTGATCGCCAAAGCGCAAACCCGCTCTGCGGAGCTCATCAGCGAGAGCTACATCGTGGCCGAGGCCGTCGAGGAGGCGAATCGGCTCGTGCGTCAGGCCGAGAGCGACGCAGAGCGCATCAGGCTCGAAGCCGAGGACTTCGCCGAGCGCCATCTTGCCGAGGCAGAGGCCGATCCTCGGGGAGCTGTTGCGGTATGTGCAGGAGTCGCGGGCAGAGCTGCATCGCGCCTTGCCGGCGTCCCCCGATCCTCCGCTCTCCGAGTGACGTCGCGCTGATTCGGCCGCGTACGTTCCTACACTTTCCCCATGCCGCACGCCTCGCCTTTCCTGGTCCACGTGGGCGACCTCGTCCGTCATGGCGGCGCGGCGCGACCCTATCGGCTCTCGATTCCAGTCGACTGGGGCATCGAGATGGCCGGGGTGCTCCCGGAGCCTTCGCTCGAAGCCGATCTCGACCTCAGTGCCGTGTCTGGTGGCGTCGTGGTCCGGGGCACCGTGTCCGCGACCGCCAGATACACCTGTCCGCGCTGCCTCACCGAGCGCGACGTTCGCTTGGAGGTCGACATCGCCCAGATCGCCGAGCGCAAGGGCGGCGACGACGGCTATGAACTGCATGGGGACGAGCTCGACCTCGAACCCATGCTGCGCGACGAGGTGTTGCTTGCGATGCCGCTCCTGCCCGTCTGTGACCCGCCATGTGAGCGACTTGTTCCGGACTCCGAAACCGGCTTGAATATGGCGACCCCCGAACCGGCCGGTCGTCCCGAGTCGCCCTTTGCGGCCCTCGAGGACCTCTTCGAGTCCGGGGACTGATCCCGAAGCGAGGTTCGCCATGGCGGTACCGAAGAAGAAGATGTCGCGATCGCGGACGCGGCGCCGGAAGGCGCAGTGGAAGGTGAGCGCGCCCACGATGGTTGCGTGCCAGCAGTGTGGCTCGATGCACATCCCGCACCGCGCCTGCGCCGAGTGCGGCACCTACAACCGTCGCGAAGTCCTTCCGACGACCTGAGTATCACCGTGTCGCGCATCGCAGTCGATGCCATGGGCGGCGATCGAGCACCCGATGAGATCGTTCTCGGGGCGGTCGCAGCTGCCGACGCAGGTGCCGACCTCATCCTCGTTGGAGACGCGCCTCGCATCACCGCTCTGCTCGTCGCAGCGGGATCCGAACTCCCGGTCATCCACGCGTCCGAGGTCATCGACATGGCGGACGACCCCACCACTGCGTTGCGCGAGAAGAAGGACGCCTCCGTGTGTGTGGCCGCCCGGCTCGTTGCCTCGGGCGATGCGCAGGGCTTCGTGTCGGCGGGATCAACCGGGGCAGCAATGGCGGCAGCGGCGCTGATCGTGGGCCGTCTGCCCGGCGTGTCGCGGCCGGCCCTCGCAACCTTGATGCCAACGGCCAAGGTGATACTCGACAGTGGTGCCGGTCTCAGCGCACGGCCGGATCAGCTGGCCCAGTTCGCCGTCATGGGTGCGGCGCTCGCATCGTCTCACCTGGGTCTCGCCCACCCAAGAGTCGGCCTCCTCAACATCGGCGAAGAGGACGGCAAGGGTCGCGACATCGAGAAGGAGGCGCACCGCCTCATCGGGGCGACCCCGGGCGTGAATTTCATCGGCAACATCGAGGGGCGGGACCTGGGCACGTCGAACGCCCACGTGTTCGTCACCGATGGCTTCACCGGCAACGTGTTCCTCAAGACGGCAGAGGGCGCCGCTGCGATGGTGCAGAAGCTCCTCGCAGAGTCGTTTGCCGGCCGTCAGGACCTGAGCGGCCTCATCGAGAAACTCGGACCAGTGCTCGCCGACTTCAGGAAGAAGCTCGATCCGGAGGGAGTCGGTGGCGCGCACCTGCTCGGCGTCAATGGTGTGGTTGTCGTCGCGCATGGCTCTTCGTCTCGGTTCGCCGTCGCCAATGCGATCGCAATGGCTCGCGAAGGCGCCGACGATGATCTGCCGGCCAAGATCGAGCAGGGTCTCGCCACTACGCCAACTCGTGTTTGACGCGAGCCCCGACGACGCCGCCATCGCTCGTATGGAAGAGCGACTCGGCTACGTGTTCAAGGACCGCAGGCAGCTCGTCGAGGCGCTGACCCACCGCTCGTATGCGGGTGAGCAGCACCTCGATCACTCCTACGAGCGGCTCGAGTTCCTGGGCGACGCCGTGCTGCAGCTTGCGGTGACCCGCTATCTGTTCGAGACGCACCCCGATCTCGCCGAAGGTGAGATGGCGAAGGTCAGGGCGGCGGTGGTGAACGAACGAACGCTGGCGCGTCTTGCGCGGACGATCGAGATCGGACCGGCCCTGCTGCTTGGGCGTGGAGAAGAGCTCACCGGTGGCCGAGACAAGGACTCTCTGCTCAGCGACGTGATAGAGGCATTGGTCGGCGCCATTTTTCGCGAAGCCGGGTTTGCCGTGGTCGAGAATCTGATCCTGGGGCTGTGGAAGGAGACGATCGCCGACCGCGCCGAAGCGCCCGGCGAAAGGGACTACAAGACGCGATTGCAGGAGACCCTCGCCCGCAACGGCTTGCGACCACGGTACGAGGTCGAGGAGGACGGCCCCGAGCACGCGAAGCAGTTCACCGCACGGGTCTTCGCTGCCGGAGATCTGCTCGGGGAGGGCCACGGCACATCGAAGAAGCGGGCGGAGCAAGCGGCGGCGCAGCAAGCGGCCGCTGCGTTCGAGCGGCGTGCCTGAGCTTCCCGAGGTCGAGAGCACCAGGCGTTTCCTCGAGCCTGCACTCACGGGCCGGAGGATCATGGCTGCTGAAGTCCGCCGGGCCCGGATGGTGCGCCGCCAGGAGAGCCCCGGGGATTTCGTCGGACGGATCACGGGACGCACCATTCGGAGCCTTCGCCGCCACGGCAAGTTCCTGATGGCCGACCTGAGCGGAGATCTCGTGTGGGTGACCCATCTCGGTATGTCCGGCAGGGTCAGCCTGGCGCGGCACGGCGAGGCTGAGAGCCCGCACACCAACGTCGTCGTGCGCGTCGGTGGCGGCGTGGAGATGCGGCTCGTCGATCCGCGCACGTTCGGGTTCGTCGTCGCCTACACCCCCGATGAGCTCGCAGAATCTCCACTCGGCCGTCTCGGCCCAGACGCCTACACCGACCTGCCGACGGTCGCCGAATGGTCGGCCCGCCTCGCCGAACGGACGGCACCAATCAAGGCGCTGCTCCTCGACCAGAACATCGTTGCCGGGCTCGGCAACATCTACGCAGACGAGGCGCTGTATCGCGCCGGAATCGCCCCGCATCGTCCCGGCGGCTCGCTGAATCGGGAGGAGATGGGCCGACTGCGCCGGGCGATTCGTGCAACGCTCGATGCGGGACTGCGATGGGGTGGCACGTCGCTCGACGACCTCGCCTATCTGCTCCCCGACGGGAGGGCAGGCGAGTTCGCGTCACGGCTGCGGGTCTACGGCAAGGAGGGCGCACCCTGCCCTCGCTGCGCCACGCCGATCCGGCGGGCCGTCATGCGCCAGCGGAGCACCCACTGGTGCCCGCAGTGCCAAGCCTGAGAGGTCATCTGCGGCGCGG
The DNA here is from genome assembly GCA_963792895.1 of uncultured Acidimicrobiia bacterium. GTDB lineage: Bacteria > Actinomycetota > Acidimicrobiia > Spongiisociales > UBA5794 > UBA6912. Next base: position 264,275 of record CAWBYA010000008.1, on the reverse strand, counting down.
GCTCCACCACCACGCCGCGTTCCACGTGTCCCACCCCTGGTAACGGTTGGGGACGATGCCCTGGATGCGGTCCGGCCAGTAGGGCTGGTAGGTGTGTTGCCGCCGTGCGAGCGGGTATACGACGGCGTTGTCGGCGAGGAGCGTCTCCGCCTCGGTGAGGAGCTCGGCGAGCCGATCTCTATCGAGTGCTGCCGCCGCCTGCTCCATGAGCTCGTGGTAGCGGACGGCGGGTGCGCCGAGGCTCGCCCAATTCACGCCAAAGGTGTCCTCGTTGAGAGCATCGAACAGGCGCATGTTCTCGGCGAGAGACGAAAGCCCTCCCGTGCCGGCAAACATCCGAAACGCATAGAGGTCGGTGAGGCCATTCGGCCACTGCGTGCCGAAGAAGTCGCCGTCGAACTGCGCTTCGGCATCGAACCCGGCGGCATTCAGCTGATCGACGACCGCGTTGCCGACGGCGATGGTCTCGTCGCCCGAGCTGGACACGTACACGGCGTGTGGCGGCTCGGCAGTCAGGTCCCGGCCGAGGGCCGCCCCGAGATCCTCGGCCAGGTCGACAGCGAGTCCAGGCTCGTCGTATTGGGCCCACGCGTCGTGGTCGAGCGCGTCGATGGCCGTGCCGAGCAGGCTCGATACGGGCAGGGTCCGGCTCGTTTCGCCGACATCGGCTCGATTGATTGTTGCCAGCACCGTGCGTCGGTAGTCGAGGTATTCGTTGAGTGAGCCGGGGTTCACCGTGAAGCGGTCGTCGCGCAGCTCGAACGCCATGACTTCGATCAGCGTGCCCCAGCCGTCTGCGAAGGCGAATCCCGCCTCGTCTGGATCGCCGAGGTAGGTGCGGCGGAATTCGGGGACGAGGAAGCCGAGCAACGCATCGGTCGACCGGGTCGAGAACCAGGTTGCGATCGTGGTGCCGGCCATGGCCCCGGGTGTGAACGCCAGGACATCGATGGCGTCGAGGTAGGGAAGGGAGGCACCCGTCGCCGAATCGGTTTCCCAGTACGCCGGGTTCCGTTCCAGGCGGATACGGCCCGGCTCCTGCTCCGGGTCGGTGGGCGGATCGTACGAGACGAACTGGAACGGACCCCCCGACAGCCACATGCGGTCGTTCCAGTCATCCCCAAAGGTCGCCGGGTCGACCGCATGCGCAGGTACCACCCACTCGAACAATCGCTCGTAGGCGGGATTGGGCTCGGTGAGGCGCAGGGATAGAACCTTGCCGTCGGCTGTGACGGAGTCCGGCGCCACGACCTCGTGGACCCGCAGCAATTCGCTAGCGACGGGAAACGCGGGATCCGAGTCGACGATGAGGCCGTGGGTGAAGACGAGGTCGGCGGCCGTGATCGCCGTGCCGTCGGCCCACGTCGCGTCGTCGCGCACTCGGTACGTGACGGTCGCCGTGCCGTCTTCGGCGACGACGACGCCGCCGTTGGAAATCCGCGGGATCTCGGTGACGAGCCACGGCACGAGCTCCCCCGTGGCGCCGTCGAGGCGAAATGCCCCGGGAACGACGAGACGGGCGATGTCTCGAGCGGTGGTGCCGTCGCGCAGTGGGTTCATCGACGGCGGCAAGAACCGATCGTCTTCTGCGCCACCGAAGCCGAAAACGAGGTCGGCATCGACGCCGACCGTGACCGTGCCGCCGCGCACGGGCTCGGCCGGTATCGAGAGGGTGGTGGTGGTCCTGGCTTCGGTGGTGGGCGAGGGCGCGGTGCTGGTGGTCGGCGGTGGCGCCCCCGTCGTGGCGGGGGGAAGCGTCGAGGTCGTGCCCGGGTCTGCCCCATTGTCGGAGCACCCGACAGCGGCGAGCACGAGGGCCAGGGCGCTGCACACGAGAGACGTGTGGCGACCAGCGTTCCGAGCCACGAGTGCCTCCTCCCAGCGCCCCAACCCTACTGTGTTGGCCGCTCCGGCAACAGTCCGGCAAAGCCCCAATCGTGGGGCGCACCCCGTCCCCACGCGGGCGGTGCGACGGCTCGCGTTGCCTGCCTCGCCCCCCTCGCATCGCTTCGCTCTGCGATCCCCCCGGAGGGGGGATGATCGAGGCGGCGATTCTGGATGGCTCCCCCTCGGGGGAGTTGGGGAGCCCGTTGCGGGCTCGTCCCTTACATGAGGGGGCGTCGTAGCGGCGCGGTGGCGGTGCGACGGCTTGCGTTGCCTGCCTTGCCCCCTCTCGCATCGCTTCGCTCTGCGATCCCCCCGGTGGGGGAATGATCGAGACGGCCCGTTCGTATGGCCGGGCTTTGCGATCTCGCCGGTGGGGGAAGATCCAGGCGGCCCCTCGATTCGGCTGGGCGGGTCCTTCGAATCCCATGGATGTCATTCCGGTCGGGTTAAGCTCCTGCCCACCGTGTTGCTGAAGACGTTGTCGCTGGCTGGGTTCAAGTCGTTCGCCAATCGCACGCGCCTCGAATTCGAGGAGGGTGTGAACGTCGTCGTCGGGCCCAATGGGACGGGCAAGTCCAATCTGCTCGACGCCCTTGCGTGGGTGATGGGCACACAGGCGACCCGCACGTTGCGCACCGCCAAGATGGAAGACGTGATCTTCGCCGGCACGGCGACCCGACCCGCCCTGGGACGTGCCGAGGTCACGGTCACGTTCGACAACTCGGACCGGTTTCTCGCCTTCGACCTCGACGACATCTCGATGACACGACGGCTCTACCGCGACGGCACGTCGGAGTACGAGATCAATGGCGCCCCGTGCCGGCTGCTCGATTTCCATGAGTTGCTGTCCGACGGGGGCGTCGGCCGCCACCAGCACGTGCTCGTCGGCCAGGGCCAGATCGGCAACATCCTCAACGCGCGGCCGGACGAGCACCGTGCGATCATCGAAGAAGCGGCGGGCATCACCAAGCACCGCAGCCGCCGCGATCGGTCGCTGCGCCGTCTCGAGCAGACAGCCGTCGACGTGGCGCGACTGAGCGACATCCTCGATCAGGAGCGGCGCCGTCTCCGTCCGCTCAAGCGGCAGGCGAATGATGCAGAACGTCACGATTCCGTCAAAGCAGACATCCTGGCCCTTCGCCTCTGGATAGGAGGGGAGGAGCTCCGCAGCCTCAGGGGCAGGCTGTCGGCAGCGTCGACCGAGAAGGCGTCGATCGACGCCTCCGTCGTTGCGGCTACCACAGAGCTGACCGAGCTCCGCGACCGCCTCGGAGACCTCCGCGCCGCAGCAGGCGAGGTGGGCCGCGCCCTCGAACGAGACACCGCATCCGCGGCGCGGCTCGAGACAGTGGTCGAACGGTTCCACCGCATCGGCATGGTGGCCAGAGAGCGCCGTCTCGCGATGCAGAGCCGCCTCGAGGGTGCCGGGGAGCGCAGGCGCGACCTCGAAGGAGAGCGGACCTACCTCCGCGGTGAGCTCGAAGCGCTGGATCGACACCTCGCCGAGACGAAGGCGCTGGCAGAGCGCCGAGAGATCACGCTCCGTGGGCTCGAAGACGACGAGCGCTCACTCGCCGATCAAATCCAACTCCCCGCCGAGGGCGTTGTTGCCAACGTACGCGGCGACCTCCGTGCGCTGGAAGCTGCCGCTGACCGGGATCGTCGCGAGCTCCTTGGTCTGGAGCGCCGACGTGAGGTCGTTGCCGCTCGCCTCGCGGAGGAGAAAGCCGAGGCCCAGACACTCATCGCCGAGATCCGCACGACAGACGTCGCAGCTGTCGCCGCCCAAGAGCGGTACGAGAACGCCGCGACCATTCGTGAGGCAGCGCAAGCGGCGTTGGAGGAGTGTGAGCACGCCGATCGGGAAAGCAATCTCGCGCTGGCCCACGCGACCGCACGGGTCGAGGCTGTCGAGGGAGCGCTCGATGGGCTCGGCGACCCCGAGGCCCGTCAACGGGCCGCCGCCGCCGAGGGGGTGCGTGGTCCGCTGGTTGCAGTTCTCGACGTTCCCGAAGACCTCGCTGCCGCCGTCGACGCCTCCCTGGGACAATGGGCAGACGCACTCGTCACCCACGGCATCACGGCGCTCAACGATGCGGCAACCTCGCTCAAGTCCGAGGGGTTCGGCGGCGTCACGTTTGTGGTCGGGCACAGCAGCCCCGTCGATGCGCCTGCTCGCGAGATGGCGTCCGGCTGGGGAGCCGATGCCCTGATCGACCGACTCGGCCCCAACGCAGATCGTGCAATCGCAGCGCGTTTGCTCGGCGACGTCGTTCTCGTCGAGGGTTGGTCTGCTGCATGGCGCCTGGTGTCTCGCCATCCCCACGTCAGAGCCGTCACCCCCGAGGGCGATCTGGTGTCCATCCACGGCATGAGGCTCGCCAACGTCGACGGCGCAGGGCATGCGGCGCTCGAAGCGGCACGAGTTGCGAGAGAGATTGCCGAGACTGAGGCTGCCCGCACCGCCAGCCGGCTGCTCACGGCCCGGCGTGAGTTCGACGCGACACGCGCGGCCGAGCGCGCAGAGCTCGACGAATTGGAGCGGTGCGAGGCGAAGCTCGCCGGGCACACCGAAGCGCTCGCCCTCAACGGCCGGGCCCGGTCGGAGGGCGAGGCGGAGGTCGTGCGGCTCGACGAGCGGTCGCGGGCACTCACCGAGGCGGGCCACGCACGAGACGAGCGCCTCGAAGAGCTGCGCCGCCGCCTCGCAGAGTTCGAAGGCGAGGAGCGGGAACGTCAGGAGGCGTGGGAGGCGCTCAGCAGATCTCGCGACGAGGTTGCCAGGCGGCGTGATCAAGCTCGCCAGCTGAGAGAAGAGGCTGCTGCGGCGGTGGCGGGCGCCACCGAGCGAAGGCGCATGCTGGCCAGACGGCTCGAAGAGGCCGGAAGTGAGTTGCGCGATCTCGACGCAGCGCCCGCCGATCCCGCCGACATCGAGCGTCTTGCACACGTCGAGGCACGAGCCCGAGCCGCCGACGGGATCATCCGCACCCACATCGCCACGCTGCGGGAGCGACAGCGATCATTGCGGCAACAAGCCGGAACGGCGGATGCCGCCCTCGATGAGGCTCACCGGCGCGAACGGGAACTGGAGCGGGCGATCGCGACCGGTAAGGACCGCAGCTCGACGCTCGCCATCGAGCTCGCCGAGCTCCGGGTGCGTGACGAGGCGGTCGCCGAAGCGTTGCGGCGCGACGCCGACGCAGGCGAAGAGCAGGCGCTGGCAGCTCCACGGCCCGAGTTGGACGAGGGTGTCGACCCTGGAGAGCGTCTCGCCACGCGCGAAGCCGAGCTGCGCAGGATGGGGCCGATCAACCCGCTCGCCGCAGCCGAGTACCGCGAGCTCGCCGAGCACGTCGAGATGCTCGACGGTCAGCTCGCAGACCTCGAGGAATCACGCCGGGAGTTGAAGAAGGTCATCACTGCGCTCGACGAGGAGATGGCCACGCTGTTCATGGGTGCGTTCGACGAGATCTCGGGTCTCTACCAGGAGAACTTCGGGCTCGTCTTCCCAGGCGGCCGCGGCCGGTTGCGACTCACCGACCCCGAGCACCCGCTCGAAACCGGCGTCGAGATCGAAGCCCAGCCGCTGGGCAAGAAGGTCGGCAGGCTCTCGCTCCTCTCCGGCGGGGAGCGGTCGCTGGCGGCGCTTGCGTTCCTCTTCGCCGTCTTTCGAGCGCGTCCAAGCCCGTTCTATGTTCTCGACGAGGTCGAGGCGGCCCTCGACGACGCCAACTTGCGGCGTTTCCTGCGGTTGGTCGACACGTTGCGCCAGAGCGCCCAGCTCGTCATCATCACGCATCAGCAGCAGACGATGGAAGCTGCCGATGTCATCTACGGGGTGACCATGGAGCCGGCAGAGTCGTCGAAGGTGATCTCCAAGCGGTTGGAACGTACCCGGGTCTGAGGCGGGTAGCGACGGCCGGTACCATGCGCCCGGCATCCACGGAGGTAGTGGTTGGACCCCATCATCATTGCGATCGTCGTCGGCATCCTGCTGGTGGCCATCGTCGGTCTCGTGTTCGTGCAGCGGCGGCGCGGCGCCGGCGGTGCTGCCGCTCCACCGCCGGCAGTCGTGGTGCCGCTCGGTTTGCGCGCCAGGCTCGACAAGACACGCCGGGCTGTTGGCGGCCGCCTCGCTGCGGTGCTTGGCCGGTCGCAGCTCGATTCCGAATTCTGGGCCGATCTCGAGGACACCCTGGTAGCGGCGGACATCGGCGTGGCGACCGCCGGCCGCGTCGTTGCGGAAGTCCGCGATGCATCGCCGGAAGACGGCGAGGCGGCACGCCTCGAGTTGGAGCGCAGACTCGTCAGTGCGCTGTCGGGACGAAACCGAGAGCTCGTGCACAATCACACCCCGTCCGTGATCCTGGTGGTGGGCGTCAACGGCACCGGCAAGACGACCTCGATTGCCAAGCTCGCTGCGCTCCTCCAAGCTCAAGGATCGTCGGTGTTGCTCGGGGCAGCCGACACTTTCCGAGCCGCCGCAGGCGACCAGCTCAAGTCGTGGGGCTCACGCGTTGGCGTCGACGTCGTCGGCGGCCAGGAGGGGGCCGACCCGGCGTCCGTCGCCTACGACGCTCTCCACGCCGCCAAGGCCCGCAACTGTGATGTCGTGATCGTCGACACTGCCGGACGGCTCCACTCGAAGGCCAACCTCATGGACGAGCTGGCCAAGGTCGGTCGGGTGTTGCGGCGTGAAGCCGGCGACATCGACGAAGTGCTGCTCGTCATCGACGGGACCACAGGGCAAAACGCCATCGAGCAGGCCCGAACGTTCACCAAGGCCGTTGGCGTCACCGGCATCGTCGTCACCAAGCTCGACGGAACCTCGCGTGGCGGCATGACGGTGGCGGTCGAGGAGGAGCTCGACATACCGGTCAAGTTCATCGGCGTTGGCGAAGGGATGCACGACCTCGTGCCATTTGAACCAGATGCGTTCGTCGACGCATTGCTGGGGCCATGAGCGAGCCTCATGGCCCCACTGCGAGCGAGGCCGGAGCCCTGGTCGATCATGCTCGTCGCGTTGCCAAGCATGCCTACGCCCCCTATTCGAAGTTCCGCGTCGGGGCGGTGGCAGTGACATCGGACGGCCGTGTCTTCGAGGGCGTCAACGTCGAGAATGCCGCCTACGGCGCCACGATCTGTGCCGAGGCGAATGCGATCTCGACTGCTGCCGCCGCAGGGGTTCGCGACCTCACCGCCATCGCCGTCGGTTGCCTGGATGTGGACGAATGCTATCCGTGTGGCAACTGCCGTCAGCTCATGCGCGAGTTCGGCGTCGAGCACGTAGTGGTGCAGGGCACTGGGGGGAGGGTGCGGGTACATCCGCTCGCCGACCTCTTGCCCCACAGCTTCGGCCCGGAGAGCTTGGGTTCAGCCTGACGATTGGTCGTGGGATCGCGTAGGACCGGGGCACTCCATCTGCACGCCGATACCAGTGGCGAAGGCCGGGCGCGATCTGCGATGATGCATCTGGGGAGACCGGCATTGGGAGGTCGGTTGGCATGGGAAGGTCGAGTTGTGGGTCGTAGTGCTACCTTCTGGCTGCACGTCGCGCTCAGTGGACTGTTGGTGTTCATCGTGACCATGAATGCGGGCCTACCGCTGGCCCGCCATTTCGGTTACCACTCCTGGCCGCAACTGGCCCAGGACGGCTTCATTGCCCTCTTCACCGTTGCGATCGTCATGGGCTCGGCCGGTGCTGTCGTCGGCGGCTCGTTCTGCCTCTCGCTCAGCCGACACCGCTGACGCCTGAACAGAGAACGGGACGCCCGGTCGTGCGACCAGACGTCCCGTTGTTGCCTGACTGATGCCGTGTGGGTTCAGCTTCTGGCCTTGAGCGCCTCGATGAGGGCGGGCACCACCTTGTTGACGTCGCCGACTACCCCGAGGTCGGCGAGCCCGAAGATCGGCGCCTCCGGATCCTTGTTGATGGCGATGATCGTCGAGGAGTCTTTCATCCCGACGACGTGCTGCATCGCCCCCGAGATGCCACAGGCGATGTAGACCGAGGGCTTCACCGTCTTGCCGGTCTGTCCGACCTGCATCGAGTACGGCACCCATCCGGCATCGACGACTGCACGGGTGGCCCCGACCGCTCCCTTGAGCAGTCCGGCGAGCTCCTCCATCATCGTGAACTTCGCCGAATCGCCGAGACCGCGGCCACCGGAGATGATGACTTCTGCCTCCTCGAGGTCGGGTCCCTCGCTCTGCTCCACGTGGCGCTCGATCACGGTCGCCGAACCCGCATGGCCGACGTCGGGCGAGTCGACCGCAACGACCTCGGGAGAGGCGTCACCGCCGGGCTCTGCGGGGAATGCCTTCGGGCGAGCAATCACGACCGCCGGCGTGCTGGCCGCCGTCGTCAGCACCCGCTGGGTCCCGCCGAGGATCTCGTTGGTGACGACGACCGAGCCGCCATCGACAGAGACGTCGACCGCATTCGCCAGCACGGGACTGCCCAGGCGGGCACTGAGGCGCCCGGCGACGTCGCGGTCGAGATACCCCATCCCGAAGAGCACTGCGTCGAATCCACCAGCCAGCCCGGCGAGCGCTGCCGCTGCCTCTGCGGACGGCAACGCGCTCTCGGTAGCGAGGTGATGGACGGTGGCAGCGCCGTGAGCACCGAGCGCAGCGACGTTCTCGTCCGATGCCGGCCCCGTGTAGAAGGCTGCAACGTCACCACCGAGGCTCCGCGCCTTGGTCAGCAGCTCGAGTGCGGATGACGGCAACGAATCGCCGGTGCCATCGGCGAAGACCAGGTACCCCATGTCAAATCACCTTCACTTGTTCGAGAAGCGCAACGATGCGTTCGAAGGCGTCGCCCTCGTCGGTGACGAGTTCTCCGGCTTGGCGGGCCGGCACGGGCTCGACCGCTTTGATGGCCTGCCCGGCGGTGACGTCGACCCCGAGATCCGCCGGCGTCTTGGTCTCCACCGGCTTCGACTTCGCTTGCATGATGCCCTTGAAGGTCGGGTAGCGGGGCTCAACGGCGCCGGACGTGACCGAGATCAGAAGCGGCGGGTTGGCGTCGACGACGTCGTAGCCGTTCGACGTCTGCCGCTCGACTCTGATCCCGTCGCCGTTGCGGTCGATCTTGCGGGCGAAGGTGAGCGACGGCACGCCGAGCAGCTCGGCGATTTGTTGGGGAACGACCCCTGAGTACCCGTCGGTCGATTCCGTGCCGGCAACGACGATGTCGAAGCCTTCGAGTTCGATCGCCTTGGCGAGGATGCGAGCTGTCGTGAGGGCGTCGGCGCCCCGCAGCGATGCATCGTCGATGACGACGGCCTTGTCGGCGCCCATGGCCAGTGCTTGGCGGATGCCCTGCAGTGAACCGGACGGCGACATGGAGAACACGGTGACGGTTGCGTCTCCGACGGCCGCTGCCAGCTGAAGCCCCACTTCGATGCCGTACCGATCGGTGTCATCGAGCACCTGATCATTGGGTCGCATCACAAAATGTGTCGTAGGGTCGAGCTGATAGGGCGTCGCCGGGTCCGGGATCTGCTTGGCGCAGACGGCGATCTTCATGAGTCGCAGGCTCCTCTCGAGTCGTGACGACACGATGTTACGGGTCCCGTGCAGCCGCTCAAATCCGGGACGCCGCCGCCGGGTTCCGCCGGGAGCGGCCGGCTACGCTCGAACCTCGCCCATGACGATCTGCGGCGGTTCGGGAGCCGCGTCGTCGATGCTCCACGCCCTTGTCACGAGTGGGAGTGCCGATCTCAGCCGGTCCTCGTCGTTGAAGGCGATGCGGGCGAGGACGTCACCTGCGGCGACCGCGTCGCCGATCTTGCGCTCGAGGCGTATCCCCACGGCGGGGTCCACCTCGTCCTCCTTCTTCGCCCGCCCGCCGCCGAGGCGAACCGATGCGAGGCCCAGATCCAGTGCGTCGCAGGCCACCACGTACCCTTCGCGGTCGGCGACCACCTCGTGCATGCTGCCGGCAGCCGGGAGGAGTGAACGGTCGTCGATCACCCTTGCATCGCCGCCCTGGGCGGCAATCACGTCGGCGAAGACCTCGAGCGCACGACCGGAATCGACCGCCCGCTGCAGGCGGGCTCGCGCCTCGGTGGCATCGGTCGTGATACCGCCGAGCAGCAGCATCTCGACCCCGAGGCGGTATGTGATCTCGACGAGGTCTTCTGGTCCGCCTCCGCCGAGCACGTCGAGGGACTCTGCGATCTCGGAAGCATTGCCGATCTCGTTGCCGAGAGGCTGGTTCATGTCGGTGAGGAGCGCAGCAACCTCGGTGCCGTGGGCTGCCCCGATGCCGACCATCGTCTCGGCGAGGGCTCGTGCTGACGCCTCGTCCTTCATGAAGGCTCCGCGCCCGACCTTGACGTCGAGCACGAGGGCGTCGAGGCCCTCGGCGAGCTTCTTCGACATGATCGACGAGGAGATCAGCGGGATGGAAGGCACCGTGCCCGTGGCGTCGCGGAGGGCGTAGATGCGCCGGTCCGCCGGGACGAGCGTTTCGGATTGTCCTGCGAGCACGAGCCCATGTGTCTCGAGGACGCGGCGGAACTCGGGGGGGTCGAGCGCAGTGCGGAAGCCGGGAATCGACTCCAGCTTGTCGAGGGTGCCTCCCGTGTGGCCAAGACCGCGCCCCGACATCATCGGCACTGCGACACCACACGCCGCCACCATCGGCGCGAGAGGAATACTCACCTTGTCGCCGACGCCACCGGTGGAGTGCTTGTCCACCTTGGGGGCTGCGACATGGGAGAAGTCGAGCACCTCACCCGAGTGGAGCATCGCATCGGTCCATTCGGCCAGCTCGTCTCCGGTGAAGCCACGGAAGAAGACCGCCATCAAGAGTGACGACATCTGGTAATCGGGGAGGCGATCGGCCGTGTACTCGCCGATGATCCATCGCAGCTCGTCGCCGGTGAGGTCGCCGCCGTCGCGCTTGCGCTCGATGAGTTCAGTGATCGAATGAGTCGCCATGGCTCCCAGCCTATCGGCGCAGGCTTCAGCTTCGCCGTCGGAGCGAGCTCCATGCGGCGACGAAGCCTGCGGCGTTGACGGTCGCGTGGACGATGACAGGAGCCGCCAACGACCCCGACCTGAGTCGGAGCGCTGAGAAGGCCGCTCCTGCGAGACCTGTTGTGACCACCGCGCCGCCGGCCGCAGCGGCGGCGGTCGCACCGGATCGGGATCGGAGCACGCCGCCTGCGTAGCCGGCCAGGGTCTCCCACGTTGGGAGGATGTGCCACAGGCCGAAGAGCGCGCTCGACGCGGACACGGCCCGGAGGGGAGTCGTGCGGCGGCACAGCCACGCCAGGAGGAGACCGCGGAACAGCGTCTCTTCGAACAGCGCCGTCCCGAGGGGGATGCGCACGACCGTCTCGTACGCCAACGCCCCTGTGGCCACGCCGGCGGCGCGCTCGTCGGCGAAGAGCGGGCGCATACGGGGAGAGCGTTCGGCCCCGAGGATTGCCGCTGCCACCGGCGCTCCGACCAGGCAGCCGGTGGTGACGCCCGGGATCATCCGCTCTCGGCTCGTCCCGAGGGCTGTCCCGTCGAGGCCGAGGCAGCTGCCGAGAGCAAGGGCACCTGCAGTGCCAACCAGGTTGGCCGGGACGTAGGCCCAGCGGGGGAGGATCCGGTTCTGGAGGACATTCCAGGCCGCCGTCACCGCAACGAGCGCAACTGTGGTCGCCGACTCTCGAGCCAACGGGGGTTTCACCGGGTCGCGCCCGTGGTCGGTCGTGCCACGCGGCCCCTGCGGACCACCACGCCTTCGGCGCGGAGGCGCCCGGCGTGTTCCTCCTCGGCGTGCGGAACGAGCCGCCCCGCTGCCGTGACGACTCGCCACCACGGCAGGCCTGGAGTGGTACGCAGCAGATTGCCGACGGCGCGAGCGGCGCCGGGGAACCCCGCCTCCGCAGCGACCTCGCCGTAGCTCATCACCGTGCCGGGCTCGAGCTCTTCCAGTACGGCAATCACCGAGTCGGTGAAGTCCCGTTGCGGGCTCATGGGGCCCGCACCACTGCAGATTGCATGTGGAGCCCGTCATCGTCTCGCTCCATCTCAGGAAGGAAGGTCGTGAACTCGACGATCTCGAAGACTGCGGCCAGAGCCTCGCGGAGTACATCGTCGCTGCGGATGGCGAAGAACCGGGGCGGCGGATAGAAGTCGCCCTCGTAGATCCCTTCCATGTCCCGGCCGCCCCACACCCCGATGTAGAGAAGACCTCCGGGCGCAAGGACCTCTCGAAAGCCACCCAGAACGCTCGCCGTGTCCGACGGGGGCACGTGGTGGATGCAATTCATGGCCCACGCCGCATCGAAGCTCCCCGCCGGGAAGCCGAGGTCGTACATGTCGCGAACGTGCGCTTCGAGCCCCTTCGCGTGACACAGCGCCACTTGTGCAGGGGAGAGATCGGTCGCAACGACGTGGAGGCCGCGTTCGGCGAACCACTGGGACGTGTACCCCACACCGGCCCCGATCTCGAGCAGCCGCAGCTTCCCCTCCGCTTTCATGAGCTCGAGGAAACGCGCCGCGATGGGCCAGCGCCAGTTCGCCTCACCCATGCGCTCACGCTGTTCGGCGGCCGCATCGTATGACGCGGCCAGGGATGTGCGGAAGTCGTTGGGTGGGGGAGTTGGAGTGAGCTTCACGTGGTGACGATACCGCTAGGGCGAACGCCGATCGAGAGGGCCAACCGGCGTCCGCCTATTGTCTTTGGATCTGCATGATCGTCGCACACGTGCCGCTCAGCCGAGGAGGTGCGTCGATGAGGTCCGTGGCGGATCGCCGCCCAGACAGCGTTGACACTCATATGCCGCACGGTGTAGGCTGCACGAGTGTGCATAGCTGCACATTTGTGCAGTCATGGAGATCTCCGGATCTCTTGGAGGAGTCAAGCGCCATGAGAGGTCGGCCTTCGAGCAGGCCCTCTGGAAGGAGCGAGATGAAGACAGTGACGAGGCTATCGCGGAAGCCGGGCGTGGCATTCGCCATCGTGCTCGTGGCTTTTGCCCTACTGGCAACTGCGTGCTCGCAGGACACTGCCGACACGACGACGACTACGGCTGCCGACGTCGGCGAGGTCGAGACGACCGCCGCTGGGGTCGCAATGCCGGCGCCGTTCGACGCCGGCCCGGTCAAGATCGCCATCGTGCAGAACAGCGGTGCAGGCGACTACTTCCAGCAGTGGACCAACGGCGCTCGCCAGCAAGCTGAAGCCATCGGCTTCGAGGTGCAGGTCTACGACGCTCAGGCGGACAACGCCAAGCAAGCAACGGACATGGAGACGGCAATCGGCTCGGGCGTGGCCGGAATCATCGTGGACCACGGCCAGACCGACACCATGTGTCCGCTGATCAACGACGCGCTGGCCGCTGGGATCCCCGTGGTCATCTACGACATCGCCGTCCAGGACTGTGCGCCGGATGCTGTCCAGACCCAGCAGTCTGACGCCAGCTTGGCCGACCTCGTCCTCACGCAGATGCGGGCCGATCTCGGCTCGGACATCCCAGTTGGCTACGTCAACGTTCTCGGCATCGCTCCCCTCGATCGCAGGCATGTGGTCTGGGAGGACTACGTTGCCTCGAACGCTTGGGCGCAGGAGTTCTTCGTCGGCGAGTTCACGAACGCGGTTGCCACCGACAACGCACAGCTCGTCGATGCTGCGCTCAAGGCCAACCCGAACGTGACGGGCATCTTCGCTCCGTACGACGAGCTCACGAAGGGCACGGTCTCGGCCATCCTCGAGAACAACCTCGAGGACTCGATCAGCGCCTACGGAATCGATATCTCGAACGCCGACATCGAGGTGATGACCGCACCCAACAGCCCATGGCGGGCAACAGCAACAACCGACCCGAACGCGATCGGTGCGGCAGTGGTGCGCACCATGGCTCTCGAGCTTGCCGGTCAGCAGGGGCCACGGCTCGTGGATTTCCCGGGCGTGCTGGTCACCCAGCAGTTCCTGCTCGACAACAGCATCACCAACATGGTGGATCTGCGGGCGTCATTGCCGGAGCTCAACCTCTCCGACATCCAGTCGGCGGATTGGATTCCTTCGGTTACCTTCTGACGGGAGGATCACGGCGAGAGGCCGAGAGGCAACGATGACGACCGCCATCGAGATGCGAGACATCACCATGTCCTTTGGCACGAACGAAGTGCTGAAGGGAATCGACCTCGCAATCGAGCCCGGCAAGGTCACCGCTCTGCTCGGCGCCAACGGCGCAGGCAAGTCGACGCTCATCAAAGTGCTCTCGGGTGTGTACAACGGCTACGGCGGCACCGTCATCATCGACGGTGCCGCCGTCGCGATCGACCATCCGACGACGGCTCGCCGCTACGGCATCGAAGCGGTTCACCAGAGAATCGCTGATGGGGTGGTACCCGGCCTCAGCGTCGCCGAGAACTTCCTGTTCGATGCGATCGTCAACAACCAGGTTCCTCGGGCAGCGTCTCTCAAGGCTCTGCTCCCGAGGGCCAGCAAGATCGCAGCGGTTCTCGACCTCGACTGGTCTGAGGAGCTGCTGCGCAGTGACATCTACGGTCTCCCCATCGCCGACCAGCAGTTACTGCTCCTCACTCGAGCCCTCGTCAACGAGCCGCGTCTGCTCATTCTGGACGAGCCGACGTCGGCGCTCTCGGATACGGAGGCTGAACGGCTGTTCGGAGTGATCCGCAGGCTGCGCGATGACGGCGTCGCCATCCTCTACGTCTCGCACCGGCTGGGCGAGATCGACAACATCGCGGATCGACTGCTCGTTCTCCGAGACGGCATCATTCGCAGCGATCACCGCCCACCGTTCGATTGGGCCGAGGCGCTCCACCAGATGCTCGATGCCGACGAAGCAGAGCGACCGGAGCGCACCGTCGAGATACGCGGTACCGATGAGGTCTTGCAGCTGAAAGACGTTCAACTGCTCCCGAAGTCGACACCGTTCGACCTGGCACTTCGCGCCGGCGAGGTGACGGGTGTGTTCGGGCTCCTGGGCTCCGGCGGCAGCCAGTTGGCCCACGGCATGTTTGGGGCGGAGCCGTTCCAGGCCGGCGAGATGACGCTTCGAGGCAAACGCTTTGCGCCGAAGGCTCCTGCCGACGCCATTGCCAAGGATGTGTTCATGGTTCCGGAGGACCGGGTTGCCGGCACGATCATCAAGGACTGGAGCGTCGCCATGACGTCGACGTTCCCGTTCCTTCAGGACGTCTCCCGACTCGGCGTCCTGAACCCGTTTGCGGAGTCGAAGGTGGGCCGTTCTGTGATCGATGACTTCGGCGTCATCGCCCAGGGCGCCGACGATCCGGTCATCGAGCTCTCCGGCGGCAACCAGCAGAAGGTCGTGGTTGGGCGATGGCTGCGCAAGCAGCCGACCGTGATGATCCTCAACGAGCCGTTCCAGGGTGTCGACGTCGGCGCCCGGTACGACCTTGCGGAAAAGGCGCGTGCCGTCGCCATTGCGGGTTCGGCAGTCGTTGTCATGTCGACGGACCTCGAAGAAATCATGCAGGTGGCAGATCGCGTCGTGGTGCTCTCAGACGGGAATCTCCGCCACGACGCCTACCTGTCGGAGACCGATCGGGACGAGATCCTTCGCAAACTCTCGGAGGTTGAGTAAGTGGCTACGACAACGCCGGTGAAGAAGCCGGAGACCAGACCAGATCCGATCGCGAGGAAGCGTCAGATCGACTACCGCGATCTTCTGGTTCGGTACGGTTTCATCGTCGTCACGATCTTCTTCTTCGTGTACTTCGCGACGACGCTGCCTGCCTTCAGGCTGTCATCGACGATGTTTTCGATGCTGAAGTTCACGTCCGTGGTTGCGATCGCCGGTCTCGGAGTGACGATCACCATGGTGGTCGGCGGTCTCGACCTATCGGTTGGGGCAACTGCCGGGATGTCCGTCACGATCGCTGCCATGACGATGGTCATCTACGCACAGCAAGGCTCGGTGGCCATCATTGCGGTGATCGTTGCCGGCGCGATCATCGGCGCCGTCAACGCGCTGCTCATCGTGGTGATGAAGATCCCCGACCTGCTGGCAACCCTGGGGATGATGTTCTTGATTCAGGGTTTGAAGCTTCTACCCGTCGACGGCCAATCCGTTTCGTCCGGCCTGATCTTGCGCGACGGAACGGTGGCGCCTGGCAAGTTCACCCCCGGGTTCCTGGAGATCAACCGGGGGACCCTTGGCCCGGTCCCGTACCCGGTCGTGATCTTCGCCGTCCTTGCCGTTGCGACATGGTTCTTCCTGTCGCGTACCAAATGGGGGCGTGTCATGTACGCCATCGGGTCGAATCCCGAGGCGGCACGGCTCGCCGGCGCCAGGGTTGGCCGATACAAAGCTGCCGCCTACATGCTGTCGGGGATCTACGCCTCGATCGCCGGGCTCATCCTGGCGTCCCGCATCGGCCAGGGTGACATCTCTGCAGGAAACTCGCTGCTCCTCGACGCGGTCGCGGTCGCGCTGGTCGGCACGTCGGTCCTCGGTGCGAACAAGGCCAATGCCTTCGGCACTGCGTTGGGTGCGATCCTCATCGGGATCCTGCTCACCGGAACCACGATGATGAACTTCCCCTACTACACGCAGGACATCGTCAAAGGCCTCGTGCTGTTCGTTGCGCTGATCTTCTCCTTCACGCTCTCGAGAAAGAAGCATCGTCACGTTGCGGCGGTGCCGCTGTGAGCCGGACGCCGGCCCGTCGCACGATCTGGATCAACGAGGCCGATCCGTCCGTCGTGGTGGCCATCGACCAGCGGCTGCTGCCTTTCGAGTACGTCGAGGTGCCGATCCGGACGGCGGCCGAGATGACCGAGGTGATCGCCGACATGGTGGTGCGGGGCGCCGGCTGCATAGGGGTCTCCGCCGGATACGGCATGTACCTGGCCGCCCTGGCGTCGGTCGAGATGCGTGCCGGCGATGCCGACGAGTATCTCCGGAAGGCAGGCGCTGAGCTCGAGGCGAGCCGTCCGACGGCGGTCAACCTGTCGTGGGCGGTGCGGCGGCAGCTCGCCGCGATCCTCGGGATCGAGAACGGCGCAGAGCGTGTCGCCACAGCCAAGGCGCTCGCCGAAACCATTGCCGAAGAGGACATCGCATCCTGTGCTGCGATCGGCCGGCACGGATTGCGAATCATCGAGGAGATCTACGACCGAACCGGACGCACGGTCAACATCATGACCCACTGCAACGCCGGGTGGCTGGCGTTCGTCGAACATGGCACGGCAACGGCGCCGATGTATGCCGCTCACGACGCAGGCATTCCCATTCACGTCTACGTGTCGGAGACACGGCCGCGGAATCAGGGAGCGCGCTTGACGGCGTGGGAGTTGCAGCAGGCGGGTGTGCCGTTCACGCTCATCGCCGACAACAGCGCCGGCCATCTGCTTCAGCATGGCATGGTCGACTTCGTCATCGTCGGCAGCGACCGCACCACGATCAGCGGGGATGTTGCCAACAAGATCGGGACGTACATGAAAGCCGTGGTGGCGAAGGAAAACGGTGTTCCCTTCTATGCCGCGCTTCCCTCGAGCACCTTGGATCCCAACCTGCACGACGGCGTGGCCGAGATCCCGATCGAAGAGCGCGGCGGCACCGAGGTGACCCGCGTCACCGGCTGGCTGGACGGACGACACGTCGAGCCGCAGACCGCAACGCCGGGTGCCGGTGCTGCGAACTTCGGCTTCGACGTGACGCCCCGCAGGTACGTCACCGGGATCATCACCGAACGGGGGATCTGTGCAGCGAGCGAAGACGCGATCCTCCAGATGTATCCGGAGTTCGCAACCGCAACATGACCATCGCCGGCGGACAACGAGCAACGGCAGGCGGTAATGGAAAACCGGTGGATCGAGACCGAGAGCCCTGACAGGCGACGCGCCATCGATGAGTGCGTTCATGGGTCGAGGCTGCTGGGCGCCGACACCTCGCTGGTGCTCCATGGAGGCGGGAACACCTCGGTGAAGGTCATCGAGAAGGATCTCTACGGCGACGATGTCGAAGTGCTCTACGTCAAGGGGAGTGGCTGGGATCTCGTCGATATCGAGCCCGAAGGCTTCTCGCCGGTGGACGCTGCTCGAGTACGCCGCCTGGTTGAACTCAACGATCTCTCGGACACCGCGATGCTGAAGGAGCTGCGCGGTGCGCTCCTTGACGCCGATGCGCCGACACCCTCCGTCGAGACGATTCTCCACGCTGTGATACCCGACCGAGCGATCCAGCACGCCCACCCTGATGCACTGCTGGCGATATCGAACACTGCCGGAGGGTACGAACGGATCAGGTCACTCTACGGCGACCGGGTCATCGTCGTGCCCTACGCCATGTCCGGATTTCGCATCGCTCGCGCAGCTGCATTGGCCTATCGCAGCGAAGTGACGCCGATGACGATCGCGGTTGTCCTCATGAATCATGGGATCTTCACCTTCGGCGAGAGCACCCATGAGGCGTACGACCGCATGGTCGAGCTCGTGACGGCCGCCGAGGACTACCTCGCCGGGCACTCCATTGGTGGTGAGTCTCCGCGACCGCCCCGGCGCCAGCCGGACGTCGACCGGGTGGAGATCGCAAGACTTCGCCACGACATCTCGCTCACCGGTGGGAGGCCCTTTCTGGTTCGGCGCCATCGAGACGACAGGAGTTGGGCATTCGCGCAGCGGGCCGATCTCGCCGATGTGGCGCTCGCCGGTCCGGCAACACCGGATCACGTCATCTGGACGAAGCGCGTCCCTCTGCTCGGGAGCGACGTCGCGGCCTACGCAAAGGATTACCAGTCGTACTTCGAGGAGCACGCCCACGGGCGGGAATCCCTCCGCATGGTCGATCCAGCGCCGCGGGTGATACTCGATCAGACACTCGGCATGCTCAGCGCCGGCCCCGATGTCGCCACCCTGCGGGCCGCCGGCGACGTCTACCTGCAGACAATCGACGTCATCGAGCAGGCCACCGGGCTCGGGGGCTACGTCGCACTTCCGGCTGCGGACATCTTCGATCTCGAGTATTGGGAGCTCGAGCAGGCCAAGTTGGACCGCGTCCGCCGCGACGGTGAGTTCACCGGCGAGGTGGCTGTGGTGACGGGAGCAGCCTCAGGGATCGGCCGAGCGTGTGCGCTCGAGCTGTTGGAGAGGGGAGCCGCCGTCATCGGTCTCGACATCAACCCTTCGGTCGTTGAGATGACCGACAGTGCTGCCTATCTCGGCGTGCGGTGTGACCTCTCGTCGTCGGCAGCTGCGGCAGCGGGCCTGGATGCCGGCGTGGAGCGGTTCGGCGGTACAGACATGCTGGTGGCGGCCGCCGGGCTCTTTCCCGAGTCTGCCCCGATCGCCGACCACGACCCGGCCGCGTGGCGCCGCGCAATGTCTGTCAACGTGGACGGTCTGGTTCAGCTCCTGTCGCTGGCACACCCCCTTCTCGTGGCGGCGCCTCGCGGCGGACGGGTCGTAGTCATCGGTTCGAAGAACGTTGCGGCGCCCGGACCGGGGGCGTCGGCATACTCGGCATCGAAGGCCGCCGCGAATCAGATCGCACGGGTTGCCGCGTTGGAGTGGGCCGGCGACGGCATAAGGGTCAACTCCGTGCACCCGGATGCCGTCTTCGACACTGCGCTGTGGACGCCCGAGCTACTCGCTGAGCGCGCCGCACGCTACGACATGACGATCGAGGAGTACAAGCGGCGGAACCTCATGGGGATCGAGATCACCAGCGCTGCCGTAGCCGGCGTCGTGGCAACGATGCTGGGCCCGGCCTTTGCCCCCGTGACGGGATCCCACGTTCCCATCGATGGCGGCAACGATCGGGTGATTTGAGAACGGAGTAGAGGTGAGAGATGGCAGATGGTACGCTGCCTGCACGAAAGTGCCGACTCTGCACAATTGTGCGCAACGACACGACAGCACTTGAGGTCTCAGCGAACGGAGGTTCGAATCATGGATTGGGGTATGGAGAGCAGGATGGCCCGGATCATCCGGCCGGAGACCGGCCATTGTTTCTTCCTCGCGATCGACCACGGCTACTTCCTGGGGCCGACGAGGATGCTCGAGAAGCCCGCCGATACGGTGCGTGACCTGACTCCGATCGCCGACGCACTCTTCGTGACGCGCGGTGTGCTGCGCAACGCAATCCCGGCGACGTCGAAACCCAACGTCATCCTGCGCATCAGCGGCGGCACCAGCATCGTCGGTCCATCGCTCGAGAACGAGCAGATCGTCGTTGCTGCCGAAGAAGCCATCCGTATGGATGCGGCAGCCGTCGGGGTTTCGATCTTCGTGGGATCGGAGTACGAGCGAGAGTCGCTGGGCAATCTCGCCCGAGCCGTCAATGAGTTCGAGCGGTACGGGATTCCCGTGATGGCCGTGACGGCTGTGGGCAAGGAGCTCGAGAAGCGCGACGCCCGCTATCTCTCGCTGAGCTGCCGGATCGCAGCCGAGCTCGGGGCTCGAGTCGTCAAGACGTACTGGAGTGAGGACTTCGAGAAGGTCACCGAATCCTGCCCGGCGCCCGTGG
This sequence comes from uncultured Acidimicrobiia bacterium, assembly GCA_963792895.1. Taxonomy (GTDB): domain Bacteria; phylum Actinomycetota; class Acidimicrobiia; order Spongiisociales; family UBA5794; genus UBA6912. Next base: position 243,912 of record CAWBYA010000008.1, on the reverse strand, counting down.
TGATCGCAGGCGGCCCGAAGACAGATGATGCCCTCGAGGTACTTCGTTTTGTGCGCGATGGCATCGACCGCGGTGCTATTGGTGTGAACCTCGGCCGCAACATCTGGCAACACCACGACCCAGTCGGGGTGGCCAAGGCCCTGCGATCGGTGATCCACGAGGGTGCGAGCGCCGAACAAGCAAACGAGCTCGTTGCCAAGACGCCGGTCGGGGTGTGAGCCGATGGAGTTCCTCGCCCGCATCGAGCAGCACATCTCACCCGAGATGGACCCGGATCGGCTGGCTGCGGTCAAGGCAGCCGAGCGGCAGCGCGGGGAGGAGTTGGTAGCGGCGGGGACGCTGCGCCGCATCTGGCGCATACCCGGCAGGAGAGCCGTGATGGCGCTGTACAGGGTCGAAAGCCCGGACGAGCTCCACGAGGTGCTCAGCTCGCTGCCGTTGTTCCCTTGGATGGACATCGAGGTGACGGCGCTCGGCGGTCACGCCCTCGATCCAGAATCTCAGAAGCGGAGGTAAGACGATGGTGCCGGAGTACGAGATCCTCACACCCGAGGGGGTGCCCGCGTACATCGCAGGCAATCCGAGTCTGGAAGGGATCGTCGACACCGCCACGCTCGATGTTGCGGAGGTTGGCGACGGCAATCTCAACCTCGTGTTCGTGTGTGAGGACGGCAACGGCGACGGGATCTGCCTCAAGCAGTCACTTCCGTATGTCCGCCTCGTCGGTGAGGGCTGGCCACTGACGCCTGAGCGTGTGGTGGCTGAAGCCCGCGGCCTCGCTGCGGCAGCGAAGGTCGTGCCCCACCTCGTGCCCGCGTACTACGGCCTCGACAAGGAACGGTATGTCCTCGCCATGGAGAACCTCATGGGCTGGGACATGTGGAGGACCCAGCTCAACCTCGGCAACGCCCACCGCGGTGTTGGTGCGCAGCTCGGTGAATACGTGGCGAACCTTGCGTTCTTCACATCGCTCTTCTCGATCGACCAGCTCGAGGTCAAGGAGCGGATGGCCGAAGCCATCAATCCGGAGCTGTGCAAGATCACCGAGGATCTGGTGTTCACCGAGCCGTATATCGACGTCGACAACAACAGCTACGTCGACGCGTTGGTCCCCGAGGTTGCGTCGATGCGTGCCGACTCTGCGCTTCGCGCCCAGGTCGGCGTGCTGAAGCATCGTTTCATGACCGCAGGGGAAGCGCTGATCCATGGCGATCTGCACACCGGATCGGTCATGGTTCGCCAGACCGACGGCGGCGGGGAGTGCCGCGTCATCGATCCCGAGTTCTGCTACTACGGACCGGTTGGGTTCGACCTCGGTGCGCTGATCGGGAACTACCTGGCAGCTCGCGCGAGAGCTGCGGTTCTCGAAAGGCCGGCTGAGTACCAGGAGTGGCTGGCTTCGATGGCGGTCGAGACGTGGGACGCATTTGCGGCCGAGATGCGGCGCCTCTGGCCGCAACGACGGGACGAGACATGGACCGATGGGTTTCTCGAAGCCTGGCTTGATCAGGTTGCCGAGGACAGCATCGGCTACGGCGGGTGCAAGGCGAACCGGCGCATCATCGGTCTCGCCAAGGTCACCGACATTCAAGAGCTGCCACCCGCCGAGCACGTGCAGGCTGCCACCATCGTGCTCAGGACCGCCAGCACGTGGATACGCGAGCGCAAGAGCCTGCGAACGGTGGCTGCGGCCAACGCCGTCTTCGATCGGGTGCGCACCGAGGTGTTGAGCCCATGACACAGACGGCAACTGTCGACAAGTTCCTCGCAGGTCTGCGCCCGTCGGTCGCGTGGGTCGCCGATCACATCGAGATCATCGATCAGACCAAACTCCCCGAAGCGCTCGAGATCGTTGCCCTGAGCACGGTCGACGAGGTCATCGATGTCATCTACCGGCTTGCGGTGCGCGGTGCGCCGGCGATCGGGGCGTGCGGCGCACTGGGGATGGTTGTCGGGCTCGATGAACGCAATCCGATCGACCCCGCAGCAGCCCGGGCCGAGTTGGATGAACTCGCGAAAACGATCGGCTCGGCCCGGCCGACGGCCGTGAACCTCAGCTGGGCCGTGTCGCGAGTCCGCGACGTCGCAATGGGTGGCTCGGATCCGCGTGCGATTCGGGCTCTCGCATTGCACGAGGCGCAGCAGATCATCGCCGAGGACCGCGATGCGTGCACCCGCATCGGCCTCGCCGGCATGGAGGAGCTCGCCGGCGTCTCGCACATCATGACCCACTGCAATACCGGGAGGCTCGCCACGGCGGGCTGGGGCACTGCGCTCGGCGTCATCTACGCCAAAGCGGCGTCGGGGCAATCGGTGAAGGTGTTTGCCGCGGAGACGCGGCCGCTGCTCCAAGGTGCGCGACTCACGACGTGGGAGCTGCAGGACGCCGGCATCGACGTGACGCTGATGCCGGACGGTGCGAGTGCCGCCGCCATGGCGCTGGGAAAGGTCGAGGCAGTCATCGTTGGTGCCGACCGCATCGCAGCCAACGGCGACACCGCCAACAAGATCGGTACCTTCACCCACGCCGTCAACGCCACGTACGCCGGCATTCCGTTCTACGTTGCGGCACCGCTCTCGACCTTCGATACCGCGATTGCCACCGGTGCAGACATCGAGATCGAGCTGCGGCCCGACTTCGAGATGACGAGGTGGAGGTCCGAGCCAACCGCACCAAAGGACGTGGCCGTGTGGAACCCGGCTTTCGACGTGACGCCTGCGGCGCTCATTACGGGCATCGTCACTGAAGTCGGGGTCCTCAAGCCCCCCTACGAGGTGTCGATCGAGGCCGCATTCAGATCTGGAGGCAGCCGATGAGCGCCGAGTGGCAGGACCGGACCCAAGCCGTGGCGGATGGCATCAGGAGGCGAGTCCTCGATCACGTCCTTCGCAACAACGGTGGATACATGAGCCAGGCGTGCTCGGCAGCCGAGATGTTCGCGATGCTCTACACCAAAGCCATGAAGCTGGGACCCAGCTCGGCGCCGATGGTGCCCCGCCGCTTCGGTGGAGTCCCGGGCGCACCCGGCGCCGAATTCTTCAGCGGCGGCGAATACAACGGCCCGAAGGCCCCCGACCTCGACCGATTCATCTTTTCCCCGTCGCACTATGCACTCGTTCTGTACGCGGCCCTCATCGAAGTGGGGCGTCTCGCCGAGCATGGCCTCGATCACTTCAACGAAGACGGCAGCACGGTAGAGATGATCGGCGCCGAGCACTCGCCGGGCGTCGAGACCACCACCGGCTCGCTCGGGCAGGCGCTCAGCCAAGCCGGCGGCATCGCGCTGGCCAGGAAGCTGCGCGGTGACTCGGGCCGGGTCTGGGTGATGATGTCGGATGGCGAATTCCAGGAAGGACAGACGTGGGAAGCGATCGAGAGCCTCGCTCGATTCGGGCTCGACAACGTCAGGGTGATCGTCGACGCCAATGGACAGCAGTGTGATGGGTGCGTGGACGAGGTCGAGGTGGCAGACCCCCTGACTCATCGGATCCGCTCGTTCGGTGCGAGCGCAATCGAAGCCAACGGCCACGACCTCGAAGCACTCGACGAAGCCATGAGCATGGAAACCGGCAAGCCTCACTTCGTGATCGCGCGAACCGATCCCGTCCACGGGTTGCCGATCTTCGGAGAACGCGCCCCGCTCTTGCACTACCTCCGGTTCACGTCGGACGACGAACGGCAGCGCTACCAGGTGGCCTACGAAGAGATGGTGAGCTGACATGGAAATCGTCAATCGTCCCCATGTGCAGAACTTCATCGACTGGAGCAAGGACAAGCCCGAAGTTGTTGTGCTGACGGCCGATCTGACCAACTCCAGTGAGGTCGGCCAGTGGCGGGACACCTATCCGGATCGGTTCTTTCCCATGAAGATGGCAGAGCAGAACATGATGGGTTTTGCGGCCGGGCTCGCCCGGGAGGGCTACACGCCATTCATCCACACCTTCGCCGTCTTCGTATATCGACGCCCGTACGACCAGGTGGCCATGTCGATCGCCTACCCCAACTTGCCGGTTCGGTTCGTTGCGTTTCTCCCCGGTATCACCACGCCGGGTGGTGTCACCCACCAAGCCATAGAGGACGTCGCGATCATGCGGGCAACCCCAAACATGACCGTCCTCGATACGGGGGATGCCACCGAGGTCGAGAGCGTGCTCGACGTGGCACATGCCATCGACGGTCCGGTGTACATCAGGATGCTGCGCGGCGAGGTGCCCCGCCTGTTTCCCCGCGACGAGCCGATGCGTCTCGATCAGGTGAGGGTTCTCAGCCGAGGCGACGACGTGACCGTCATCACGGCCGGCATCACCACCGAGGAGGCGATGCGTGCCGGGGCTCCACTCGCCGCCGCAGGGATCGGGGTGACCCATCTCCACGTCTCGACGTTGAAGCCGCTGCGCGATCCCCTCATCATCGAGTCGATCGAGCGCACCACACATGGGGTCATCACGTTGGAGAACCACAGCGTGATCGGCGGCCTCGGCAGCGCGGTTGCCGAACTGATGACCGACCGGGGGGTAGGAAAGCGTCTGCTCCGGCTCGGGCTGAAGGACACCTATGCCCACGGTGCCAGCCGCCAGTACCTGATGCGCGAGTACGGGCTCGATGCGGCTGCCCTCGTTCGAGGGGTGGAGGAGTTGGCCGGCCGCCCGACGGGCGTCACGGAAGCCGACCTGGAGACGGTGCGGATCGAAGCCGTCCACAGCATGTCCAAGGCCGAGGCTCTCTGATGATCGAGCCCACGTCGCTCTCGGTATCGGGAGAACGCATCGATGCGATCTACGAGTTCACCGGCGACCCGGCCGACGTCGAGCAGCGGGCGAATGCTCTCCGTGTGGAACAGACCATCGAGTTCCCGGCGGACCTCGTTCCCGACGACGACATCCAGCGCGAGGTCGTCGGACGCATCGAGTCCATCGAGACGGTGGCGCGAGATCGGGCCCGCGTGGCAGTCAGCTACGCCGTGGAGACCACCGGCCACGAGCTTCCTCAACTGCTCAACGTCCTGTGGGGCAACAGCGCCCTGCTGCCGGGGATCAGGTTGGTCGACTTCACCCTTCCCGGGTCGTTGCTCGACGCGCTCGCCGGGCCGAGGTTCGGAATTGCCGGTCTACGTGCGCTGTTCGACGCCCAGGACCGTCCACTCCTGGCCACGGCGCTGAAGCCGATGGGTCTGTCTTCCGATCGACTTGCGGCGACGGCATATGAGCTCGCCCTCGGCGGTATCGACATGATCAAGGACGACCACAGTTTGGCGAATCAGCCGTTCGCCCCCTTCGCAGAGCGGGTCGGCCGGTGTGCGGAAGCCGTGGCCAAGGCAAACGAGCAGACTGGGTTCAACTGCGTCTACATGCCGAGCATCAATGCTCCGCATCTCGTGCTGGAAGAACGGATGCAGATCGCAGTGGACGCAGGGGCGGGCGGCCTGCTGGTGCTGCCGGGCATCACCGGCTTCGACCACATGCAGCAGTTGGCTCGCAGGGACGATCTCGCGATCCCCATCATGGGTCACCCTGCATTCCTGGGCTCGTACACCTCCTCTCCCACCAACGGCATCAGCCACGGCGCTCTCTACGGGAAGCTCATGCGGCTGGCAGGTGCGGATCTCTCGATCTTCCCGAGCTACGGCGGGAGGTTCAGCTTCAGCCCCAGCGAGTGCCGGGAAGTAGCGGAGGCGTTGCGCACGCCGCTCGGCACGGTCCCTCCGGCTCTCCCTGCCCCAGGAGGCGGTATGACGCTGCGCCGCGTCCCCGAGATCGTGGAGTTCTATGGGAGTGACGTTGCGTTGCTCATCGGCGGCGATCTCCACCGTGGAGACAGCCTCGCCGCGACGGCGGCGTCCTTTCGCACGGCGGTGGAGGCGTAGGTGCGGCGCAGGTTGGGGGCGTTGCGTCTCCCTGGGCATGAGATCCGGTCGGCGCCGCCCCTGCGGGCCGCCGTCGCGCTCCCGGCTCTGCTCCCGGCTGGTTCTCTCTGCCGTCAGGCGAGAAGGGCCTCAGCCAGGCTCACGTCGACGGCGAGCTCATCGATGATTCCGGCAGCTATCGCGCCCTTCACGGCGGCTGCTTTCTCGGCGCCGCCGGCCGCGGCAATCACCCGGCGCGCAGCTCGCAGATCGTCGAGGCTCAACGAGACGGGATGCAGAGCGTCCGGCATGACTGCGGAGCCCGCAGCGTCGTAGTAGCGCCCGAAGACCTCCCCGATCGCGCCAGATTCCATGAGACGTTCCATCACCTCTGGTTCGAGGTAGCCGGCCGTCAAGAGCAGGGATTCGTGGCCGACGACGCCGACGGCGACGATGACGGCATCCGCTTCACGGGCCCGGTCCAAGGCCTTTGCAACCGGCTCAGACTCATAGAAGTTCGCAGCGATTGCGGCGCTCGAAGCGAACCCGGGGGAGGGGATGTGCATGACACGCGCCCCGAACTTGTTCCCCAGACTGTTGGACACTTCGACCGCCGGGGCGATCTCGTCTGTTGTGGTGTGCCCGAACGCATCGACCAGGGTGACCCCCGTGGTGTGCATGCTTCTCGCTACCTGCGCCGATCGGCCGAGGGTCCGTCCCCATCCGGCGGCGATGGTCATCGACCCCGCGGCAACCATCGACTCCATCCGTCGGGCCATAGCCGTGGCTGCAGCGTCCATCGGCGTTTCCCCCTCGAGCGCCGGCTCGACCGTCGCCCCTTCGAGGTGGTAGCGCTCGATGAGCGCCTCGGCGAGTCGGGCCGTCTCAGGAAGAGATTCCGTGACGACCACCCGGACGATGCCCTCGCGCTCGGCGTCGGCGAGGAGGCGGCTGACCGTCGAGCGGGAAGTCCCGAGACGATCAGCGACCGCTTGCTGATTCAATCCTCGCTCATGGTAGAGCCAGGCGGCACGGATCAGGAGCTCGCGACGCGCTTTGTTCTCAGCCATTCTCAGGAAGTATCATCGCCCCACGAGCAACTGTCCAGCCCAGCACATTTGTGCAGGGCCTGGAGCGGCAAGGACGGAGAACCGATCATGAAGCACAGCGGAGTCCTTCATCCTGAACTCCTCGAGGTCATCGCGGCGGCAGGTCACGGCGACGTGATCGTGGTAGCCGACGCCGGGCTGCGGATTCCGACGGGTCACCGCCGAGTTGACCTCGCGATCGCGTGTGGTGTCCCCACCATGGCGCAGGTCGTGGACGCGGTCGCCGGTGAGTTGGTGATCGAGGCGGCCATGGTCGCCACCGAGTTCGCCGATTGGAACCCCGATGTCTACGCCGACGTCGCCGGCCGGCTGCCGGTCGAGCCGTCGGCCCAACCTCACGCCGATCTCATGGCGGACATGGCCGACAGGGCCTATGTGTATGTGAAGACCGGTGAGTGCTCGGCGTATTCGAGCGTTGCGTTGGTATGCGGGGTCAACTACCTGGACGCGGCGGTCGATCTCTACAAACGACTGCACCCCGGGGCGCCGGACCCCTTCTAGCGGCCGCATCTGGCGGCGCGTGCAGGGTTCCGGCGGCTACCGTCCTCGCATGCCGATTGCGACCGAGATCATCTGCATCGACTGTGGGGGACGGTGCGGCCTGCTGAGCGCCGAGCCATATGGCGGCTTCCGTCCCGGCGACATCGTCGCGTACCGGTGCGTGGAGTGCCTCGATCGATGGGACATCGAGATCACGGCAGACGATGTGGAGCCGACTTCTGGCTCAGCATCGGAGCACCGTCTCTCGTAGCTCCACGGCATGCTGCGCTTCGATCATGTCATCCTCACGGTAGGAGACCTCGACAGGGCCGCCGCGGGTCTTTCGGCCCGGCACGGCCTCACGTCCGTGCCAGGTGGGCGGCACCCCGGCCACGGCACGGCCAACCGGATCGTGCCGTTGGGGCCCGACTATCTCGAACTGATGGCGGTCGTCGACGCTCGGGAAGCGGCCCAGAGCGCGATGGGTCGGTGGGTAGCCGGTCGGGGCGACACCGGCGAGGCGCCTGGTGGGCTGTGTCTCCGTACGAGCAGTATCGATGTCGTCGCCGCCCGGCTCGGACTCACCGTGCGGGCAATGTCGCGGCAACGACCCGACGGCGTCGTGCTGGCCTGGCGCCTCGCCGGTCTCGACGAGATGGTGAACGAGGGCGTCCCGTTCTTCATCCAGTGGGAGGTCACCGGCACCGACCATCCCGGTGGCGCCACGGCGGATCACATCTCATCGCCGGAGGGCATTGCATGGGTGGAGCTCGGCGGCGATCCGGAGCGCGTGGCGCAGTGGCTCGGCCATCACGACCTCGACATACGCCTCGTCGGCGCCGGCGCCGGGGTGCGTCGGGTCGCTATCGCCGCGAGCGGCGCCGACATCATCCTCGGTTGAGCCACGCCGCGACGCGATCGGGATCACGTCTGCGTCGAGGATCAGGTCGTACTCATGCGCTACGCGCCCAGGCAGGTATGCATGGCCGCACCGTCATCGGGCGCTGCGGCCTCGAACGAGATCGGCGCCCCAACTCTGAGACCTCAGTCAGCCCGCGACGGCGTCGAGCAGCATCGCCTGGGGATGGAGCCGGTGCCTGCCCGGCTCCTCGTGCTCGTGCAAGAAACGCGTCTCGATGCGGCGGAAACCGGGGAGTTGGAGTGCCAGCAAGCCCTCGTCCGTGAAGAACGAGAAGAAGCGCGGAGGCGACAGCCGATCGTCCTCGAGCGGACCCTCGTGCTCAACGCCACCCCAGACCACGACGAGCGCCGATGCCCCCTCCCGCAGCACGCGTCGGGACTCCGCCGCGACGAGCGCAAGCGCGGCCTTCGGCACGTGCAGGAGGCTGTTGAACGCGAGCATCCCGTCGAACGAGGCGTTTTCGAACGGGAGCGATGCGAAGTCGGCCACGTGAGCGTCGACGCCCTTGCCCTTGGCGCGAGCCACATTCTCGGGAGAGAGATCGACTGCTACCACCTCGAGCCCGGCAGCGGCGAGCTGGACCGCCATGCGTCCGGTGCCGCACCCGAGCTCGACGACTCGTCGCCCGCCCCCGGCGAGCACCCTCGCGGCCAGCCCGTTCACCAGATCGCGTCGCCACTGCTCCGGCTCCATGCCGTCGCGCCGGGAGGCATCGGCGTCGTACGCAGCGCGCAGATCACGAAGCCGAGAATCGTCCACGGCTCGAAAGCTACTGGACCCTTCGCACCGAAGAGGTGACCACCCCAAATGGAACTGCGCGCCTCGCCTACACTTCCGGCCCATGTTCGACAACATTTCCCGCCAACTCGGCGACGTCTTCTCCCGGTTGCGGTCGAAGGGCCGTCTCGCCGAGGGTGACGTCGAGGCGGCTTTGCGCGAGGTGCGTCTCGCCCTTCTCGAGGCGGACGTCAACGTTGCCGTCGTCAAGACCTTCCTCGGCAGGGTCAAGGAACGCGCGCATCGGCGCCGAGGTCACCAAGAGCCTGACCCCGGGCCAGCAGGTCATCAAGATCGTCCACGAGGAGCTCATCACGACGCTCGGCAGTGAAGCGCCGCTGGCCCGCCCTGCGGCGCCGCCGCTCGTCATCCTCATGGCCGGGCTCCAGGGTTCGGGCAAGACGACCACCGCCGCCAAGCTCGCCAAGCACCTCAAGTCGAAGGGTCGCCGCCCGTTGCTCGTCGCAGCGGACCTGCAGCGGCCGGCAGCCATCGACCAGCTCGAGACGCTTGGCAGGCGGATCGGCGTGCCGGTCTTCGTCGATCGCCGGTCGAAGGCGCCCAAGGTCGCCAAAGCAGCGATGAAACAGGCCAGGCAGGAGGGCAACAACGTCGTCATCGTCGATACCGCCGGGCGACTCCAGATCGACCGCGATCTCATGAAGGAGCTGGCGGAGGTCAAGAAGGCGACAGACCCCCATGAGGTGCTGCTCGTCGTCGATGCGATGACCGGACAGGAGGCCGTCAACGTCGCCAAGGGCTTCCTGGAGCACACAGAGCTCACCGGGCTCGTGCTCACCAAGCTCGACGGCGACGCCCGGGGCGGGGCAGCCATCTCGGCCAGGGAGGTCACAGGCCGGCCGATCAAATTCGTCGGCCTCGGCGAAGGCCTCGACGACCTCGATGCGTTCTATCCGGAGCGGATGGCGTCCCGGATCCTGGGAATGGGGGACGTCCTCACCCTCATCGAGAAGGCGGAACAGGCCTACGACGAGGAAGAGGCAATGGCGGCGGCCGAGAAGCTGCGGACGGCCAGCTTCAACCTCGAGGACTTCCTCGAGCAGTTCCAGCAGCTCCGGAAGATGGGGCCGCTGCAGCAACTGGTTAGTATGCTGCCCGGCGCCGGTCAGATGCTGCGCGACGTCCAGGTGGATGAGCGCGATCTGAACCGGGTTGAGGCGATCATCCGATCGATGACGCCGGCGGAGCGGCGCAACCCGAAGATCATCAACGGGAGCCGCAAGCGCCGCATCGCCGCAGGCTCGGGGACCCGCCCGCAGGACGTGAACGGCGTCCTCAAGCAGTTCACCGAGGCCCAGAAGATGATGAGAGCCATCGCCGGTGGCAAGAGCCCGATACCGGGTCTCGCACTACCGGGGATGGGTCGGAACAAGAAGAGGTGACGACTTGGCAGTCAAGATCCGCCTGACGCGGATGGGCAAGAAGAAGCAGCCGACGTACCGCGTCGTGGTGGTTGACTCGCGCAGGCCGCGCGATGGGGCGTACATCGAACAGATCGGCCGCTACGACGCTCGGCAGGAGCCTTCGCTCATCGAGATCGACAATGATCGTGCGCTCCATTGGTTGCAGACCGGCGCTCAGCCAACCGACCGGGCCAAGAAGCTGTTGGAGATCTCGGGAGCCTGGACCCGGTTCCGGATCGCCAAAGGCGACATCCACACCATCGAGGCGCAGGTGCCGGCCAAGCCGGAGCCGGAGATCCACGTCGTTGGTTCGGTGCCGGATCCAGAGGCCACGATCGAAGACGTTGACGCACAGGGAGAGGTGGATCCAGCGCCTGAGGCGACCACCGAGACCGTGGTGAGCGAGGCCACGACTGCCGAGACGTCGGCCCCGGTGGCCGATGACGCGGCGACTGAGGAGACGACATGAGCAAGGGCGAGATCGCAGAACGAGTGGTCCGGTACGTGGTCGGCGAGATCGTCGACGAGCCGGACGAAGTCGTCCTCGAGATGGTGGACGATGGCCAGGATTCGATGATGGCCGAGGTACGGACGGCCAAGTCCGACATGGGACGCGTCATCGGGCGTCGCGGAAGGGTCGCCAGGGCGATCCGCACACTCGCAGGTGCCGCAGGGGACGAGGAAGGCATCGACGTTCAGGTCGAGTTCCTCGACTGACGACCCGATGACCGATCTGATTCCGGTTGGATTCGTCGTGCGTGCCCACGGGATCAGAGGTGACGTGCTCGTCGCTCCTCTTTCCGATCATCCAGGAAGGTTTGTGGTGGGTGCCCGCTTCACCACTGACGGGACCCCTTCGCTCGTCACCGTCGGCGAGGTGCGGCGTCACCGCGAAGGGGTTCTCCTTCGGCTCGACGAAGTTGGCGATCGCAACGCCGCAGAGTTGCTCGCCAAAGCAACGCTCTCGATCAGCGCAGCGGAACGCCGCGCCCTCGAAGAGGGCGAGTACTGGCCCGAGGACCTCATCGGCCTGACCGCCGTAGATCCCCACGGAGCCACCCTCGGGGAAGTCACCGACGTCGTCCTGGGCACCGCCCAAGACCGCCTGGTTGTGACGACGCCGCAGGAGACCGCCGTAGAGGTGCCGTTCGTGGCAGCGCTCGTCGGTGAGCCGCACGGCGGCACGATCGTCATCACGCCACCCATCGGTCTCTTCGCCGACGGGTCGTCAACGGAGGTCGAGGATCGTCCGTAGGCCGGCGGAGCCCCCGGTCTCAGCTGCATCGTCGCCCACCAGCAGCGCGACCGTGCCCGTCGGGCCATCGTCGAACACCGTCGTGAACTCACCCCAGGCATCGAGGCCGTCGACCGGCTCGATCGACTCGACAACACGGTCCGGGCTGGCAGGGGCAAGCACGGCGACGAGGCCTCGGCCGGCCGAGCGCGCGTAGCCGCTCACCCGAAGAGGATATTCAGCGGGCCCGGCGAGGGGCCCAAGGAGCACGACGTCGGCTGTGCTGCGCGGCGGTTCGACGGGCGGGTCGGAGTTGGCTGGGCGCAGGTCGACGACGACTCTCGCAGGCGATCCGACGGCGAACGCTCGTGCTCGAACTCCGGTTGCGGCGTCCAGGTGGAGGTCGACCGCGAGGCTCCCACTCTCGAGTCGCACGACGTACGCCGCCACGACGAGGGGTGTATCGACGATCGTGTCTGCGATCGACGTCGTCAGCACCTCGGGCGCCAGCGTGATGCGAACGAAGCCGGACGCCGGCCGCAGCTCGACGGTCGTGTCGCCCAGGGTCGCAGCGGGTGACCCTCCGCTGGTCACGAGGTCGATGACGAACCGCTCGCATTCTTCTTCCGCCGACCAGCGGAAGCCCGAGATGGCCGCGGCGTCACCGCTGGTGTCTCCGAACGACCCGACGACGCCGTCGGCGCCGAAAGGAACGTCGCCCATGATGCACGCCGCACTCGGCGCCGGGCTCGATGGCGGGGCAGCCACGGACGTGGCGGTGGTGGTTGCGCTTGTGGGCACCGTAGAGGGGGCGGTGCTCGGAGGAGCAACACCCGCCGAACACGCAGCGGTAGCCAGCAGAAGGACCGCCATCGGCAGGCTCGCACGCGTCATGCTCGCGACACTACCGGCGGTCGGGTCCGCGACCGCAAAGGTGGACGGCGAGTCCCGGGTGGCTGCGTCGGGAGGAGGCCCGTCTCCGGGCTGACGCGGGCACCGACCTGCGTGTGCCGGCCCGCCCGGTCATGAGGCGCACGGCGGATTGCGTCCTGCGCCAGCCTTCCTACTGTGCTGCAGATGAAACGATCGCGAATGCCCGTCATTGTCGCTGTGGTGCTCCTCGTACTCGGGGCATGCTCGTCTGATGATGATGCGGCGCCGACCACCGTCGCCACGACGGCCGGAGCCGGCTCTTCGACGACGACAACGGACCAGGCGACGACCTCCACTGCTGCGGCCGTCGATCTCCCCGCAGTTGTGATCACATGTATGCCGGGCTCGGGACCCGATTTCTCCGGGCTCATCCAGGCCGATCCCGACTTCGACGACGAAGCCCTGCGTTGTGCGACTTTCGACGACGGAGAGATCACCGGCGGCAGCTTCATCGCTGCGGATGCAACCGGAACGAGCTTTCGCGATGCCGTGGTCTCTCGTACCCGCTTCGACCGCGCCGTGCTCGTCGGCGCCGACTTTTCGGGTGCGTCCCTCGATCAGGTTCGGTTCGGCGGTGCCGACTTGTCTGGTGCCGACCTCACCACGGCGGTGCTCGGCAACGTGCGCTGGGATCAGACCACGTGCCCAGACGGCACCTCATCGGACGATGCGGGCGGTACCTGCGACGACCACCTGACGCCGCTGCCGGTCGAGGTGGATGCGGGCGATCAGGTGGTGGCGCTGGCGCCGGTCGAGATCAAGCCGCTCTGTGCTCCGGATTCCGGTCCCGACTTCCGCGACCAAACGGTCGAGACCCGGGACCTGCTCGGAGCGGATCTTCGGTGCGCCCGCTTCGACGATGCCATGGTGACGGGAGTCGACTTCTCCGCACTCGATGCGTCGGCAGCCGTCTTCGACGGTGCGACGCTGACGGATGTCCTCTTCGACGGGACCGCGCTGGTCGGGACGAGCTTTGCGGGCACGGTGATGCAAGCGGTGCGGTTCCGTGGCGCCAACCTCATTGGCGCAGACATCACGACAAGCGAGCTTCTCGACGTGCGGTGGGCGAACACCACCTGTCCCAATGGGGTGAACAGCGAAGTCGCCGGCGGTACCTGCCTCGGCAGCCGCACGGCTCTCGATCTTCCCGAGGTCGACTTCGACGAGATTCGCGATGCGGACATCACGGTCCGCCAGGGAAATGGCCTCACCACATACACGATCGCCAACGATGTCCTGTTCGGTTTCAACAGCGACTCGCTGAGCGCTGAAGCCCAGGTGAAGCTGGCCGAGGTCGTCGCGTCGATCATCGAACGCTTCGACCCCGGCGTCGAGATACAGGTGCTCGGTCACGCCGATGCCATCGGTGATGCGGCGTCCAATCTCGAGCTGTCGCAACGTCGAGCCGACAACGTCGCGGATCTCCTCGAGGCGGATCCTGCGCTCGCCGGGTTCCGAATCGTCGCCGTTGGGTTTGGCGAACGGCAACCGGTGGCGCCCAACACGAACCCAGACGGCAGCGACAATCCTGAGGGAAGAGCGCTCAACCGACGGGTTGAGATCGTGGTGCGCAGCCGCTGAGGGCTGTCTCGCAGACTTTCGAGTTGCAGAGGGCACCGGCAGCCTTCGGTAGAATCCGCGGTGTGACGACTCCTTTCAGCCGGCCCTTTCGCTTTGGCGTGCTGGCACAAGCCGAATCGCGTTCAGAGTGGCGAGCCACAGCACGCAAGGCGGCCGATATCGGCTACGACATCCTGCTGGTGAGCGACCACATGGGGGCGCGGTTGGCGCCGATGCCTTCGCTCATGTCCGCTGCCGACGCCGTCGACGATCTGCGGGTCGGCACGTTCGTGCTCGGCAACGACTTTCGCCCACCCCCCATCGTCGCTCAAGAGGCGATGACCCTCCATACCCTGACCGGCGGTCGCTTCGAGCTTGGTCTCGGCACCGGGTGGTTGAAGGACGACTACCAGGAGTTGGGCATCGAGTTGGATCGCGGTGGCGTGCGGTTGCGCCGCCTCGAGGCCGCACTCGACGTCATGGGCCGATCCTGGGACGAGTGGGCGCATCCACGCCCGCCTCTGTTGCTCGCCGGAAGTGGGGAGCGCATGCTCTCCCTCGCCGCTGCACGCGCCGACATCGTGAGCGTCACCGCAACCGTGGGAGTCTCGACCCGTCACGGTTTCGGAGATGCGATGATCTCTGCGGGTGAGGGACTGGTCGAACGTATCGAGTGGATCCGTCGCGCTGCCGGACCGCGGTTCGACGATCTCGAGATCAACGTCTTCGCCCACGAGGCAGCGATAACCGACGACGCCGGATCGGCGGCCGCTGCCCTCGGTGGGCCGGCCGAGCGCGTGCTGGCGTCGCCTCACGTCGCGATCGGGACCGTCGGCGAAGTGGTGGAGACGCTCGAACGTCGGAGAGCCGAGCACGGCATCTCGTATGTGGTGTTCTCCGGCGGAGCAATGGAGGAGATGGCGCCGGTCGTCGGCCGCCTGGCAGGCCGGTAGCGCCCACCGCCGCCTATTCGCGGGCCCGGTGCAGGTCGAGCACCCGCCCCGCCGCTCTCCTACCCGAGATGAGAGCCGCATGCACCGTGCCGAAGAACTGAGGGACGGTGTGCTCGCCTGCCAGGATCAGGTTTGGCGAGAACAAACCGGCGATCGCCTCCATGTCCGTCGCAGCGGCGCCGAGGGGTATGTAGCTGTAAGACCCAAGGCTGAACGGGTCGTTCGTCCAGTCGGTAGCCGTCGATGCAACCGGGTCGGGCGCGTGCGGGTACATCGTGCGCAAAGTGGCGACCGCCATGGCGATGCGGCTCGGCAGCCGGAGCTCGGCGAGGCCCGGCGTCGACAGAGGGTTGTAGAAGCCGACCAGCGTCGGCGCCCCTGCTGTGTCCGTGATGTCCACCCAGCTGGCAAAACGCCGATCGTCCGAGACGTAGATCGTGCGGCGGCGATGCACGGGCCACCATCGTTCGGTGAAACGCAGAACGATCTTCTCCAGATTGGCCATGGCGAGGCGATCGATCGCGGCGCGGACTGCGAGTTCGGGCTCGAACCGGATCATGCCGGACTGCAGCACGCCGAGCGGGACGGTGACAACGGCGAAGTCAGCCTCGATGGTGGCTCTCGCCACCGGATCAGCGTTTCGCGCAACGTCGATCGTCACACCACGGCCACCGTGCTGGATCGCTCTCACGGTGTGACCCAGACGGACGTCGAGGTCTGCTGCGAGGGCATCGACGAGGCCCCGATATCCGCCGACGATGGTGGCGTTCCCCCCGGGGAGGTCGACGTACTGGCCGGAACCCGCCGCTGAGATCCGGTATGGGTCTCCACCGACGTTCATGGCCCCTTCGAGCCAGTCGAGCACGAACGTGGCGACCACGGCAGCGCCTGGGCTCAGGGCGGCTGCGGCAACATGCCGGACCACACCCTCGTGATGGGACGCTTGGTCGCCGAGCAGGTTTGCAGCGGCGCCGGGGTCCCAGGTGTTGCGGACGGCGATCACGTCGGCGACGAGATCGGGATCCACCCATCCCCGACCTGCAACGAATATGTCGAGACCCGCGTCCCAGTCAGCATCGGTGCGAACTGCGAGATGGTGCTCGGCAGCCACGTCGCTGAGAGGGTTGCCGACCGGTCCGTGGATCCACGAACCGCCGAGGTCGACGGCGGCGCCCGCGATGTCGGCCGTCCACGTTCGCCCACCGATGCGGTTGCGGCCCTCGAGCACGGTGACCGTACGGCCGGCATCGGCGATCAGCGCGGCGGCAGCGAGCCCGGCGACGCCTGCGCCGATCACGACCACGTCGGCTGTCACGATCCCCGCCTGTAGACCGTCTCTCCCCCGACCACGGTGCGATCTACCTTGGTGCGCCAGACGTCGCGCTCTTCGAACGGGTTGCGATCGAGCACCACGAGGTCGGCGACCTTCCCGACGTCGATCGTTCCACGGTCGTCGAGGTGGTTGATGTGGGTCGATCCGGCGGTGAAGGCCACCAGCGCGTCTGCCAGGGTCACGCGTTGCTCCGGAAGGAATGGATCCGAGCCGGATGCGCCCGGCCCGCAGCGCGTCGTAGCGACGTGGACCTGGGCCATCACGTCTGGTGTGGAGACGGGCCAGTCGCTGCCCATCGCCAACGTGGCCCCGCTCCGCAGCAGGTCGCCAAACGGATATTGGAGCACACTGCGCTGCGGGCCGATGTAGGGAATCGTCAGGTCGACCATGGCCGGTTCGTTGTGAGCCCACAGTGGTTGGGCATTCGCCGCAACACCAAGCATGCGAAAGCGAGGCACGTCCGCGGGGTCGATGACCTGGATGTGGGCGACGTGCGGGCGCACATTGGCTCGTCCGTGCTGCACCCAAGCTGCCTCCACGGCATCCAGCGCGCTGCGAACGGCGGCGTCGCCGATCGCATGGAAATGGGGTTGGAAGCCATGGCGGACGACCTCGGCGACGATGCGCGGCAACGCGGTGCGGTCGATCATGTCGATGCCACAGTTGCCCGTCGGCCGTCCGTGATCGTCGAGGTAGGGTGTCAGCATCGCCGCCGTGAAGTTTTCACAGACGCCGTCGAGCATCAGCTTGACGGCACCGGCCTGATACCGATCCGAGGAGTCGCGACGGCGCTCGATGAAGGCGTCGACCTGCTCGATGCCGAGTGAGCGGTCCCACCACATCGCGCCGCGCACGGTGGCGCGCAGTCTGCCCTCGGCGGCCAAGCGCACATAGGCATGGTGCAGCTCGGGTCCAACCCATGCGTCCTGCCACGCCGTGATCCCCAGCGAGAACAGATGCTCTTGGCCCGCGAGAACTGCCTGTTCGACGTCAGCGGGAGTCTCCGGCGGCAATGCTCGCTCGACCAGTTGCATCGCACCTTCGTGGAGGGTGCCCTGCAGCCGGCCGTCCGCCAGTCGCTCGATCCTGCCGTCGGCTGGATCGGGTGTCGTCGCCGTGACGCCGGCGAGGGTGAGCGCTTTCGTGTTGGCCCAGCCGGCGTGGCCGTCCGCCACCTCGAAGTAGGCCGGGCGGTGCGGTACGAGCTCGTCGAGCAGCTCGGCGGACGGACACCCGCGCGGAAACCAGGCGAACTTCCACCCACGCCCGCGCACCCAAGGCTCGTCTGGGTGCTCGGCGGCCCAGCTGCGGATGTCGACCAGGGCGCTCTCGAGGTCGTCGATATCGAGGAGGTCGCAGTGCGACATCGCCGCTCCGCCGGACTTGGGATGCACGTGCGCATCCTGAAAGCCCGCGCAGAGCATTCGCCCTTCCAGCTCGACCACCTCGGTTCCCGAGCCCATCACCCGCGTCACGTCGCGGTTCGACCCGACGGCGATGATGCGACCAGCCCGCACCGCAACCGCCTCCGCCCAGCTCCGCGCGGCGTCGCTGCGGAAGACAGGACCGCTGCGGAAGACGAGGTCGGCGTCTCGGTTCATGTGCGCTCCAGACGCGACCGGCGGAGGCCCGCCCGCCGGCAGGGCTCCGCCGTCTTGCTCAGCTCTTCGCCTCAGCCAGCTTGTCGGTGAAGTTGATCTCGTAGTCGCCCGTGTCGGTGATGACCTCCGTCTTTGCGTTGGCGGTGTCGTTGTAGAAGTCGATCACCTCCTGATCGAGGAACGCCTCTGCGGCAGCGTTCGGGCTCCCGTAGTAGTTCCAGTTCGTCAGGGCGGCACCGTTCTCGGCATCCAGCAGCCAATCGATGAACGTGAACGCTGTGCACGGGGCTTGCGAGCCGGCGGGAACCGCCATGTTGTCGATCCACAAGGTGGCGCCCTCCTCGGGCAGCACGTAGGTGAACTGATCAGGGTTGTCGGCCTCACCTATGGCGACGATCATGTTGCCCGAGTAGCCGTGGGCCACGGCCACCTCGCCATTGACGAGCGACTCGTCGTACTGGTCCGAGTCGAAGGTTGCGATGTTCTCCTTGGCCGCCTTGATGAGGTCGGCTGCTTCCTGGAGGTGTTCCGCAGTTGTGTCGTTGAGCGAGTAGCCGAGGTACTCGAGCGCCGCCCCCATCGTCTCACGAGGGTCATTGAGCAGCGAGACGCCGCCGGGGAAGTTCGCCGTCAATGCGGTATCGAACACCAGCGCCCAGCTCGGCCTGAAGGCATCGCCGACGAGGTCGAGATTGACGCCAAGGCCGGTGGTTCCGTACTGGTAGGCAACGGAGTACTCGAGGTTCGGGTCGTAGGGAGGCGCCTTGAAGTCGTCCGCCAGGTTCGCCAGATTGGGGATGGCGTCCTTGTCGAGCGGCAGCAGCAAACCCTCGGTGATCATGATGCCGATCATGTAGTCGGACGGAACAACGAGGTCGTACGAGACGCCCGACTGGAGCTGCGCAAGCATCGCCTCGTTCGACTCGTAGAAGGACTCGACGACGTCGACTCCGTACTCGGCCTCGAACGCAGTGATGAGGTCGGGGTCGATGTACTCCGACCAGTTGTAGAAGTTGAGGTCACCGTCGACCTGTCCGGCCGTGCAGTCGGCGGCGGCGACGTCGTCGTCGCCACCGCACGAAGTGGCGACGAGCCCAAAGGCGAGCACCAGCAGTGCCAATCGCCAGATCCTCGAGTGGTGCATGTTGAGTCCCTTCCTGGTCGTGATGTGGTATCATGAGTCGGTCGTTGCCGGGGTGCGCGACGAACCTCGCTGGAAGCCCAGCGAGATGACGACCAGCACCATTGAAGCCACGAGCATCGCAGTGCTGACCGCATTGATGAGCGGGGTGACGCCGCGGCGAACGAGGCCGAAGACATAGACGGGCAGGGTTGTGGAGCCCGGGCCTGCGACGAAGCTGGTGACGACGACGTCGTCGAGCGACAGCGTGAGGGCCAGCAGCGCCCCGCCGAGCACACCCGGCAAGATCAGCGGCAAGGTGACCCTGCGGAATGCCTGCCACTGATTTGCGTAGAGGTCGGCTGCAGCCTCCTCGAGCCGCGGGTCGAGCTGGCCCAGGCGGGCGCGGACGACGACAGCGACGAACGATATGTTGAAGGCGATGTGGCTGAGCGAGATGGTCCCGATGCCGAAATTGGGGCTCCACCCGATGAGCCCGTCGAGGATGCGGAAGCTCTGCGCAAAGAACAGCAGGAGCATCACCGCCATGGTCACGTCCGGGATGATGATCGGCAGGTAGACGAGCCCGTCGTAGGCTCGCTGGCCGCGGTAGCGGAACCGCTCGAGCGAAATCGCTGCCATCGTGCCGAGGATCGTCGAGACGACCGTCGACACGGCGGCGACGATCGAGCGAGGTGCGAATCGCCCGCAGCACGTCGTCGTTGTCGACCATGGCGCGATACCAGCGAAGTGAGGGCTCCGTCCAGATGCCCACGTTGTTGTTGTCGTTGAACGAGAACACGATGAGCACGAGGATCGGGGCATAGAAGAAGGCGTACACGAGCCACGAGTTTGCGGCGAGCAGCCGCTCGGTGGGCGACTTGGGACGGACGCCGGTGCTGATGCTCACAGGTTCTTCGCCCCGGACCGGAAGTACAGGATCGTTGCGCCGAGCATCACCGACATCACCGCGATCGACAGCGCCGAGCCGAACGGCTGGTTGCGGGCGGCGAGGAACTGGCTGACGATGTAGTCGCCGAGCAGCGTGGTGCGGGCGCCGCCGAGGATCGCAGGTGTCACGTACGCACCGAGAGTCGGGATGAAGACGAGGATGGAGCCTGCGATGACGCCCGGTCGCGACAGCGGCCACGTCACCTTGCGGAAGGCGGTCCATCCGTCTGCATAGAGGTCGCGGGCCGCCTCGACGAGCCGCCAGTCCATGCGCTCGAACGCGGCGTACAGCGGCAGCACCATGAACGGCAGATAGCCGTACACGAGGCCGATGAGCACGGCCGTGTTGGTGAACAGGAGTCGGATCGGCTCGCCACCGAGTGACTGGGTGAGCTGCGACAGCGGCCCATCCGTGCCGAGCAGCACCCGCCAGGCATACGTGCGGACGAGGAAGTTGGACCAGAACGGGATCATCACGAGCACCAGCATGATGTTGCGCGCCCTCGGCCCCCGGGTGGCGATGTAATAGGCGAACGGGTAGGAGACGACGAGGCAGATGACGGTGGTGGCGATGGCGAGCACGAGCGAGCGAAGGGCGATCTCGCCGACCAGCGGGTCCCACAGGCGGGCGTAGCTGTCGAGGTTCCAGCCCTTCGAGCTGAGTGAGCCCGGTGGAGCTCCGGGTGGCGAACGAGTAGACGAGGACGATGACGAGTGGGATGGCGAAGAAGAGCGTGAGATAGAACCACGACGGCAGGGCGATCAGCACGCCCCGGCGGGAGGCCGCACGCTCGGCAGCTGCCTCCAGCTCCGGGGTCACCTCCTGCGCGTCTGGCTGGGCCGTCATGTCAGTCCTGCACCACCGACGTCGCCTCGGGTGACCACACCACGATGGTCTGCTCGCCCACCTCGTAGAGCTCGACCCTGGGCCGGTTCTCCTCCTTGGCCTCGACGATCCCCGCAGGCGTGTCGACGTCGTAGTAGAAGACGTCCCCGTGATAGATGCGGCGCGTCACCGTGCCCTCGATGCGATTCATCCCGTCGGGAATGGCTTCATCCAGGTCGTAGAGCTCGAAACGTTCCGGGCGGATGGCGACCGTCACCTCCTCGCCTGAAGCGGCGCCGGTCGAGGCGGCGATGGGATGATTGCCGAGGAGCCGGACGGTCTCGTGGTCGATGACCACCGCAGGCAGAAGATTGATCTCCCCGATGAAGTCGGCGACGAACCGCGATGCGGGGTGCTCGTAGATCTGCTGTGGCTCGCCGACCTGCAGGAGCGACCCCTCGTTCATCACGCCGATGCGGTCGCTCATCGTCAGCGCCTCATCCTGGTCGTGGGTGACGTAGACGAACGTGATGCCCACACGCTCTTGGAGGTCCTTCAGCTCGAGCTGCATCGCCTGGCGGAGCTTGAGGTCGAGGGCGCCAAGCGGTTCGTCGAGCAGGAGAACCTCGGGCTCGTTCACGAGGGCCCGAGCCAGGGCGACCCGCTGCTGCTGGCCTCCCGAGAGTTGCTTCGGCGTGGCGTCGGCGCGGTGGCCGAGCTGCACCATGTCGAGCGCCCGCTTCACCCGGGCATCGATGTCGGCGGAGCCGAGCTTCTTCATGAGCAGCCCGAAACCGACGTTCTCCTCGACGGTCATGTGCGGGAAGAGGGCGTACGACTGGAACACCGTGTTGACCGGTCGCTTGTTCGGCGGCTCGAGACCCATCTCACGCCCGTGGATCTTGAGGGAGCCCGTCGTCGGGAACTCGAATCCGGCGATCATGCGCAGCGTCGTGGTCTTGCCGCAGCCGCTCGGGCCGAGGAGCGAGAAGAACTCGCCGTCGGCAATGCTCAGGTCGAGGTCGCGGACGGCGACGACGTCGCCGAATTGCTTCGTCACACCGTGCAGGGTGACTGCGTCGGTCATGCCCGGGCACCTCCACGGCTATGGGCCGGCGGACAGCGTTGCAGAGTAGACAGAGTGCCCCCTTCGATGCCGGGCTCAGCGATGCGGATCTGCATCACGCGAGCGCCGGCTCCGCGGCCACGCGATCGACGGCTGCATCGACCACAGCCAGCGCCTCGTCGAGGAGCTCGACCGAGATGTCGAGCGGCGGGAGGAAGCGAACGCAATTGGAATACAGCCCTGCGCGGATGGTGATCACGCCGCTACGCACGGTCTCCGCAGTGGTGGCCGACGCCGCTTCCATCCATGGCTGCTTGGTCGCCCGGTCGTGAACCATTTCCATCACGAGCATCGGGCCGACGCCGCGCACGTCGCCAACGAGGTCGGGGTGCCTCTTCTGTATCGCCTCGAGCCTGGTGCGGAGGTGATCGCCGATCTCGGTCGCCCTGGCGAGGAAGGCCGGCTGCGAGATCTGTTCGATCGCGGCAAGAGCCGCCACACATGCGAGCGGATTGCCGGAGTATGTGCCGCCGAGCCCGCCGGGATGGGGGGCATCCATGATCTCCTCCCGGCCCGTGACCGCCGAGAGCGGCATGCCGGCGGCGAGCGACTTCGCCATGGTGACGAGGTCGGGCACGACGCCTGAGTGCTCGATGGCGAACAGCCGCCCGGTCCGGCCGAATCCAGACTGGATCTCGTCTGCGACGAACAGGATGCCGTGCTGGTCGCAGAGGTCGCGGAGCCGTCGCAGCCATGCATGGGGTGCGGGTACGAACCCGGCCTCGCCTTGTACGGGCTCTACGACGACGGCAGCGACGTGCGAGGGGTCGACGATTGCGGTGAAGCAATGATCGAGGTTGGCGACGTGCCACGCCACGTACTCGTCCTCGGTCAGCTCGCTGGGGCGGCGGTACACGTTGGGGAAAGGGAACCGGTAGACCTCCGGAGCGAATGGACCGAAGCCCTTCTTGAAGAGGTTGAACTTCGACGTCATGGCCATGGTGAGGTTGGTGCGCCCGTGGTAGGCGCCGTCGAAGACGACGATGCCCTGGCGCCCCGTGGCCGACCGGCAGATGTTGATGGCGGTCTCCACCGCCTCGGCGCCGGTGTTCATGAGCACGGTCTTCTTCCGGAAGTCGCCTGGCGCCGCCGCGTTGAGCGCCTCCGCTACCGCGACGTACGGCTCGTACGACGCGACGATGGCGCACATGTGGACCAGGTCCGCAGCCTGGCGTTGGAGTGCTTCAACGACGGCAGGCGGAGTGTGGCCGACGGCGAGCACGCCGATGCCGCCGGCGAGGTCGATGAGGCGGTTTCCGTCAACGTCGGTGACGAGTGCTCCGTGGGCAGAGGCGACGGCGATCTGGGTGAGCTTGCTGGCGCCCCGTGGTGTTGCGGCTTCCCTTCTGGCGACCATGTCCCGGCTCTTCGGTCCTGGGATCTCGGTCACGAGGTGGATGCCGGCGGTCATAGCTCTCCAGTTACGATCGGGTTGTCCGAACAAGCTGGGTCGAAAGTATGACTCGTGCAGCAGCCCGCTGCAACTGATACGCTCCTCCCTAGCCCTGTCGACAATGGATGTGTAATGCGCGAGCGAGCACATAGACCAGGCAACAGCGCCGCCGACCCGGCCGGGGTACGGCTCGATATGACGGACAAGCGGATCATCCGCGCCCTCCAAGAAGATGGGAGGATGCCGTACACCAAGCTCGGCCCGCTCGTCGGGCTCTCGGCGCCTGCCGTACGTCAGCGTGTTCTCCAACTCATCGAGAACGGCGTCATGCAGGTGGTTGCCGTGACCGATCCGACGACGCTCGGCTTCGGCATCCAGGCGATGTTGGGAGTGAAGGTCGCCGGCACGATCGACACCGCAGCCAAGGCCGTGTCCGCGCTCGATGAGGTCGACTATGTGGTGGTGACGACCGGCAGGTTCGACATGCTGCTCGAGGTGGTGTGCGAGACCAACGAGCATCTGCTGGCGACCGTCAACGAGATTCGGTCGATCGAGCAGGTGGGGGACGTCGAGGTGTTCGGGTACATCGAGTTGGTGAAACAGACGTACGACTGGGGAACCCGTTGAGAGGAGCACCGTCGTGAGACCTCATCTCCAGCTCATCGCCGGCGAGTGGAGAGACGCCGTCGATGGTGGCACGAAGAGCGTCGTGAATCCGGCGACCGAGGAGATCGTGGACTCGGTGCCGTTCGGCGGCGCTGCCGATGCCTCCGCAGCGATCGACGCCGCGGAAGCCGCCCTTGCCGCGTGGGCAGCGCTGACGCCGTACGAAAGGGCGACGCCATTGATGCGGGCGGCCGAACTGCTCGTCGACCGCGCCGACGAGTACGCCAGGATCACCACCGAGGAGTCGGGGAAGCCGCTCGCTCAGTCCCGCAGCGAGTGGTTGTCGGCACCGAACTACCTGGTCTACGCCGCCGAGGAAGCGAAGCGGCTCGGGGGCCGGATCATCCCAGCCCGGGTGAAGGGCCGGCACATCGACGTGACGTACCAGCCGCTCGGCGTCGTTGGCGTCGTCACCGCCTGGAACTTCCCGATCTACAACATCAACCGGGCTGTGTCGTCCGCGCTGGCCGCGGGCTGCACGGCGGTGGTCCGCCCGTCTGAGTACACGGCCCGCTCGGCGATGCTGTACGGCGCCGCCTTGCACGACGCGGGCGTTCCTCCCGGGGTCATCAACGTGATCAACGGCAGCGCCCACGACATGGGCCAGACGTTCCTCGACGACCCCAGGGTCCGCAAGATCGGCTTCACCGGTTCCGTTCGGGTTGGGAAGCTGCTGATGGACGGGGCATCGCGGACGGTCACTCGTCTCGCCCTCGAGCTCGGCGGCAACGCTCCGGTGATCGTGTTCCCCGACGTCGCCGACCTCGAAGCCGTCGCCGCAGGCGGCGTCACCGCCAAGTACCGCAACTGCGGGCAAGTGTGCATCGCCCCGCAACGCTTCCTCGTCCACTCCTCGATCGTCGAGCAGTTCACGAGTGCGGCGGCCGCCGCCTCCGATCGTGAGGTGGTCGGCAACGGGCTCGACCCGGCGACAACTCTCGGCCCACTGATCAATGCCGGCCAGCGCGATCGAGTCGAGCAGTTGGTGTCGGCATCCGTCGACGCCGGGGCGCGGGTCGTCACTGGCGGCACCCGCATCGATGGGCCGGGATACTTCTACCGTCCGACGGTGGTGGCCGACGTGCCCGAGGGTGCCCCGGTCGCCTCCGAGGAGGTCTTCGGGCCTGTGCTCCCCATCATCCCGTTCGACACGACCGACGAGGCTATTGCCCTCGCCAACGCAGTTGACTTCGGGCTGGCCTCGTTTGTGTGGACCAGTGACCTCCGTACCGCCTACGAGGTTTCCGATGCGCTCGAGTTCGGGCTCGTCGGCGTCAACGACTGGTACCCGGTGACGCCGGAAGCGCCGTTCGGCGGGATGAAGCAGTCGGGCCTCGGTCGAGAATCAGGGCTCGAGGGTCTGCACGAGTACGTGGAGACGAAGACCCGGTACATCGGCGGTCTGGCGTGAGGGGGGAGCCGATTCGGGTGCTGGCGGTCGCCGGGCCGCCGGATGCGATAGGAGAGGCGCACGGCGCCCGTTTCGGAGCGGAGATCCGGGCCTACACGGCCGACCGGGTTGCTCGTTCACCGCAAGGTACCCACTTGAGCCGCGACGAGGTTCTTGGACTGGCCGCTCGGATGCTGCCGGCCCATGAGGCATACGACGCTGCGCTGTATGCAGAGATGAGCGCCATGGCCGACGCTGCCGAGATCACGCTTGCCGAGGCCGTGATCGTCGGCGGGTACACCGACTTCATCGATACGGTGCGAGCCGTCGCCGGCGGTACGGCAGTCGAGGATGCGTGCACTGCGGTGATGGTGCCGGATGCTGCCGCCGGGGGCGCCGGGTTCCTCGCCCAGACCTGGGATATGCACGCCACCGCGACACCGCGCATCGTGATGCTCGACGTCGCCCCGGAGGACGGACCACGATCGCTCATCTTCACGACCGTGGGGACGCTCGGGCAGATCGGCATGAACGAGGCGGGCATCGCAATCGGGATCAACAACCTGACGGCGGATGACGGACGCATCGGGGTCACGTGGCCGTTCGTCGTGCGCAAGGCGTTGCGCCAGACATCGTTCGACGCTGCCGTCCGCTGCGTGCTCGATGCCCGGCTGGCCGGGGGCCACAACTTCCTGATCTTCGACGCAGGGGGACGGGGAGTTTCGATCGAGGCCATGCCGACGGTGACCTATCTCTCAGAGCTCGGTGCGGACGTGCTCGTCCACACGAACCACTGCCTCGTGGCGGCAACCCGAGCCGTTGAAGGAGCCCGGCCTGCCGCACTGCAGACGTCCTCGATGGACCGTCTCGACCATGCTCCAGAGCTGCTCGGCAACAGGCCCGTCACCATCGATGGGCTGGTCGCCCTCACGAGGGACGAGCGCTCGATATGTCGCCACCCGGAACCGCCCTTCGACTACGAGTCGTGCGGCGCCGCCATCATGCGCCCGGCCACCGGCGACTTCTGGGCGTGCTGGGGGGTTCCCTCGGAGAACGAGTACGAGCACTTCCAGTTGCCGCTGCGGGGCGGCGCGCCCGCATGAGCGAGTTGCGGTATGTCAATCTGACGGCGGATCTCGCGGCGCAGTGCGCCGAGCTCGAACTGGTCGCCTTTCCGCACGCCGACCCCGATGAGCTGCTGTCCGAAGAAGACATTCGGGCGTACGCAGCGACGTTCCCCGAAGGCTTCTTCGTGTGCCTCGACGGCGACAGGGTCGTGGGCCAAGGGGCCGGGATCTATCTCGACTTCGACTTCGAAGAGCCGCAGCACACCATCGTCGAGATCACCGGCGAGCACCAGTGCGGCAATCACGATCCGGACGGTGCGTGGTACTACGGCACCGACATCGTTGTTCATCCCGAGTGGCGAAGGCGCGGGATCGGCGGGCGCCTGTACGTGCTGCGCAAGGACCTGGTGCGCCGGGACAACAAGCGGGGCATCATCGCCGGCGGCCACATGCACAACTTCATCGACCACAAAGGCGACCTGTCGGCGCACGACTATCTCGCCAAGGTGGCGGCGCGAGAAATCTACGACGCGACGCTGACCTTCCAGATGGACAACGGCTTCGAGATCCGCGCCGCACTCGAGAACTACCTCGCGGACGAGGCGACGGACAACTGGTCGGCGCTCATCGTGTGGCCGAACCCGGACTTCGTCGCGTCCGGGTGACACGGCTACGTCCGCCATTCACGACCCGCTGGTTGCCACGGAGGGGGATTGGTAGCGTGCGCCGGCCGTCGAGTCAGGAGGATGCCGATGGACGCAGCGGATATCTACCTCGCAAAACCGCCGCCTGAGTCGATCGAAGAACACCTCGGCAGACCCATCAACGCGACGGTGGGCACACTCAACGCCGATGGCTCGATCCACCTCGCGTTCGTGCTCTTCCTCTGGGAGAACGGCAAGTTCTACTTCGAGACCGCCTCTATGACGAAAAAGGCACGCAACGTCGCTGCCCGACCCACCGCCTCGTTCGCCTTCGAGGGGAAGGGCTTCATGGCTATGGCAGAGGGGATAGGGCGCGTCATCGAGGGCGCCGAGGCACATGCTCTCAACAGCAAGCTTCGCCGGAAGTACTTGACTACGCCCGCCGTCGACACGGTCGGTGCTGCGTGGGGAACGATCGACGACGTGGCAATCGAGATCACGCCCACTCGATGGCGGTCGTGGTCGAACCACGCATTGGGGAAGCTGGGCGCGGAAGCAGCCGGCGATCTCGCCCCGTCCGACTGGTGGGTGGCCCCGGACGACTGAGCCTGTGCGCCGGCAGCGCCTGCTCAAGCTCCGTGAGTGGTGGTGTAGACCCGATGGGCCCGATGCGCGTGGGGACGTCGTTCGGCGAAGACGGACTGCACCCTCGGGTTGGTTCGCGGCAGCTTCTTGCCGCCGGCGATGATCGAGCCCGGGATCTCGAAGCTGTAGAGCACCTCGTCGGTTGCGTCGTCCACCGTCACGCGTCGGTTGGCGAGGATCTCGTGTACCGCGCGATAGCCCGTGGTGAGCTCGGCGACCAGGTAGTCGAGCTGGGCGTCCATGTCGAACAAGATGTCGGGCCCGAGCACGCGCCCGTTGAACTCGTGGGTGAACAGTCGACTGCGACGCTTCGCCGACGTCCACTGTGCCAGTCCTACTCCGGCGAGGAGCGGGCCCGCCGAGGACGCAGAGTCGCGCCCCATCACGTGCTCCGGGGCGAAGTCGACCAACGATCCGTCGAAGTCTCTCGTGCGCATCGGCGTTCGCGCCGAACTGCCTTGGAGCCGGTTGGGAATGACGCCGGACTCGACGAACAGGTTGCCGAGGATCCCGGCGGCGCCATTGAGCGGATAGCCCCTTTCGACCAATCGTTCCATTGCGTAGAGCATTCGCTGATCGATTGGCACCCGCGACCAGTTGCGCACCCGGCGGGGCGGCGTCGTGCGGGCCGGAGGCTTTGGCTTGGGTTTGGGCCCAGCCGGCGTTCCGGTCTCTTGTTCTGCCGCGGCTGCCGGCCGGAAGGTTCAGCTTCTGGCCCTTTCTGATGAGGTCGGGATTGGGGACCTGCGGGTTGGCCGCGATGAGGTCGGTCAGGCTGACGCCGAACCGGGCGGCGATCACCTTCATCGTCTCGCCCGACTCGACCTTGTGGGTCGATGGGGGAGCAGCTGGTCCGGTCGTGGGCCCCGGCGGTGGCTTCTTGGGTGCGACCTTGGGTTTGGGCTTCGGCGTGGGCTTGGGCGGCGCACTCACGGGCGGGACCTTGGGTTTCGGTTGTGCGGTGCCGGTATCGGTCCGAGGCGGTGCTGGGCCATCGGATCCGGCGCCGTTCCCCGGGATGGTGATCTCCTGATCGATCGAGATGAGATCGGCGTTCGTGATCTGAGGGTTGAGGGCGAGGATCGCCCTGAGCGTCGTCCCGTGTTCCTTGGCGATCTTCCCCAGGGTGTCGCCGCGCTTCACGACGTAGATCATCATGCCTCTCCTCACTCGCTCCCGAGTGAACCCTACGCAAAGGCAGGGAGTGACGAGGGTCTCCGCCGGGTTTCTTCGTCTGCGTGCCGGGCGGCGATGCGGGGAATCAGTGACCTCCGGTCTTGGCGAGGCGGTGGCACATCGCGTTGCCTGGGGTGGAATCCTGAGATGGAGAGGCATGTCCGTCACCCACACGTCACCGGCCTGCGTCGTCCACAAGCTGCGACCGTCGATGACGGCGAGGAGGCCCGGGTACCTCGTGGCGATCGGTGTGAATGCGGTGCTGCTCTACGTGGTCAACAACCTGCCGTCCTGGCATTGGCCGCCTTTCCTCACCGAAGACTTCGATCGTGTGCTGCCGCTGCTGAATGTGTCGATCGTCGCAACGATCGCTGTCAACGTCGTCTTTCTCGCGTTCGATCCCCGCTGGTTCACGGCGGTCGCACAGGTCGGGTTGTCCGGGGTCAGTCTCGCCGTGATGGTGCGTACGTTCGATGTCTTCCCCTTCGACTTCTCGGCGTATGAGTTCGGTTGGTCGGGCGTGGCGCGAGTCGCCCTCATCCTGGGCATGATCGGCGTGGTGATCGGCATCGTCGCACACACGGTGAAGTTCACCGTCGAGCTGGCGCGAGGTCCCGACGGGGTGTTGGAGGCGTTTCGTACGAGCAAGTAGACGTCCGCGCGGCGTGCGCGACCCGCCAAGCCGCGTCTCTCGAGTTCGGGGAGCGATCGCGACTGGCGCTGCGACGATGATCCACGAGACGCCTCGGGCTTGGACGAATTGAGTGGGAAGCGTCGATGCCGACGAGCGGTCTGGACGACCGGGTTGGTTCGCTCGTCACGGCGGGACCGTCGCCGGCGCTGCCTTCCTGGTGAACCGTCGTCTGCCCGGCGGGGATTCCTGGTCGAGCCAATGGCCCTCGCCGTGAATTGCGACGTGATGGTGATACCAGCACAAGGTTGTGAGGTTCTCCGCATCGTGGCTCCCGCCGCTCGCCCACGGTACGACATGGTGCGGTTCGAGCCGGTACCGGCTGCCGCAACCGTCGATGGTGCATCCGCCGTCGCGCCACAGCACGGCACGCCGTACGGCCGGGGCGATCGCCCGCGTGGTACGACCAATGGTGACTGGTGTTCCCTCGTAGAGGCCCACGAGCTGAACGGCTCCGCCGCAGAGGATGCGCTCGAGCGTGGCCGGCCCGGCCTTGGCGCCGGCGGCGACCTCGACGCCTGCCTCGCCGTTGGTCTCAGCTGCGAGTGCGGCATCGACGAAGACCGTCACCAAGGGCTCGCGTCGGGCCGGCGGAAGCGGCGGCGTGTCGTCGTATCCGGCGGTGTCGGCAACCAACATGCCCTGCGGCGGCTCGAGTGAGTCTTGGGCGACCGACACGAGGGCATCCGCCCGCCGCGCGCCGGCGGGTGCCGTGGGACCGGGCAGGTCGCGGAACATGTCGGCGCGGAGGTCGATGGCGTCTTCGAGAAGGCGAAGCTCGAAGCCGGCAAGGCGGAACCAGCCGCGACCGGCGGTACCGTCGAGCGTGAACTGGGTGGCGAAAAAGCGGTCTTTGAACGTCTCACGCTCGGTTCGTTTGGTGAGACGGCGATGGCGGGCGGCGACTCTGCGCAGCCCGGCGAGGTCGTAGCGCTCGCTTGCTGCGAGCGTCTCGTGCGACGCCCCAGCGGCGGCGAGACGAGCTGTTGCGACGGCCCTATCGAAGCCTGTGGACCCGGCTTCGAGTCGTCCGGCGATCTCTGGGTGCTCGGCGAATAGCGCAGCAGCGTTGACGAGGGTGCGGGCGACGTCCGGATCCACGTCGACACGAGAGGCCGTCCATTCGACCATCGATCGGGCGCCATCTGCCGTGGCTACCTGCGCCTCGTCGAGCGAGCGGATGATCTCGACCTGGCGGGCCCGCAGCTTGCCGATCACCCGTTCGCAGGCGATGAGCTCCTGTTCGAGGGCGTCGATCGTGATGTCGGTGTCGAGTGCAGCCATGTGGACAACGTACCTTGGGGTAGTGACAGGAAAGACCCGGGGAGCGGCGCTTTGGTGAGGTGGGCGGGGCGACGGCACGCAACGTGAGGGTCCGTCACGCCTCGCCACAACCCCCTCGCATAGCTGCGGAACCCGATGCGCTGTCCGCGGCGATCACTGGTCGCAGTAGCCCTGGTCCCACGTCCGGAGTGGATCGTGTGAGCGGATATCGACCCCGAAGTCGGCATACGCTTTCAGCGGGAGGAGCACGTTCAACCAGCCTGCCGTGACCTCTGCTCGGTCGGCTGCTGCGACGCCGGTGTTCGTCAGCGTCAGGTCCGTGCCGCCGTCACCATCCGGTACGAGCATGAACTCGGCAGTGCTCCCGAAGTAGTCGACCGCCCAGTGCTCGGGAGGTTCCGAGACGAGGACTCGGCCCCGATACCGGACTCCGTTGATGAAACGGAAGTGGACGATGCCGTCGTGTTCGAGCGCCTCCTCCGCCCAGAACGACGCCCGACCGTCGGCAGATGCGATGAGTGCGTAGACCTGCTCTGGTGCCGATCGCAGGTGCAGGCGCCACACGATGGCGTCGGGGTCGGGCTGAAACTCCACCGTTCCATTCTGGCAAGGCGACATACGACCACGCAGCATGCGCCGCAAACGGCGGGCCCGCGACACTGCGTTCATGACCGAGAACGATCGTGTGCGACCGACCGGTCTTTGGAGAGCACATCGAAGGGCCTAGTTCGAGTAGGCCGCAGGCGGTCGCTCCGACCGAGGCATGGTCGAAGAGGGCGGCCAGTGCCACCCTCCTCGACCGGTTCCCGTGCGAGAACCCGGGCTCCGACCATCTACGTCCACCACCGGCGCAACGTGACAGGTAGACATTGGGGTGTCCCCAAACATCTCTTGGCGGCCGTATACAGGTGAGAGTTCTCGTGGGAGGGAAGTCGGCGTGAGGACACCCGCCTCATCGGATGCGAGGTTCCGTCGAGTGTTCGACGAGCACTTCGAGGCCGTCATGCGGTACTGCCTGCGCAGGCTTCCCACCGACGATGCGAACGACGCGGTGGCGCAGGTGTTTGCGGTCGCGTGGCGAAAGGTGGACGACATGCCCGACGGCGACGGAACGCTGCCCTGGCTCTACCGCGTTGCCTCCTTCGAGGTATCCAATGTGCGGAGATCCGGGCGGCGCCTTGCGTCGCTGCGGGCAAAGCTCGAGGGCGTCGGCGACGTCGTCGCCCCAGGCCCAGACACCGTGGTCGTGCGGGGTGCCGAGCACGATGCCGTGGTGGAGGCGTTGCGGTCGCTCGCCCCGGGCGACCGGGAGGTCATCCTGCTTCGCACCTACGAGGACTTGCCGACGGCGCAGATCGCTGCCGCACTCGGGTGTAGTCATGAAGCCGCAAAGAAGCGCCTTTCCCGTGCGCTCCACCGGCTTCGTAAGGCTGCCGGCATCGCCGAACCGGTGGCGACGATCAACGAAACCCGTGCGATTCAGGAGGGGGGTGACGGATGAACGACGTCCAGCTGTTCGAGCTGATTGCGGAGACGGACCTGTTCGTGCCCGATTCGCCGCTGCCCGAGTCAACGTGGAGTCGCGCCGACGCCCTCCGCGAGATCGAACGGAGGATCGGCATGGACACGAGAGACACGATGCGTGAGTCGCAGCGGACCGACGAGGCTGCAACAGGATCGGCGGCGCCCGGCGGGCCCAGGCGGCGGTGGTCGGCTGCTTGGGTGGCTGCTCTTGCCTTCGTCGTCGTCCTTGGGATCGTTGGCGCGGTGATAGCCGCCGTCAACTTGGGGGGTGGCGAGGACGTGGCAGCCGAGCCAGAGGAACCGAGATTCGGCATCGAATCGGCGCTGGAGACAACCGATGCGTATCTCGTCGCCGAGACGAGCGGAGACCTGGACGGCGCCCTTGCGCTGATGACGCCCGAGCTGCGAGAGGGTCTCGGGGGGTACGTCGAGCAGCTGATCACATACCAGCAAGCGGCTGAGGTCATCGTCTCGGTCGAGGAGTGCGCAGCATCCGGCGACACAACTGAAGTGGTGGTCGAATGTCCACGAGCGTCAACCTCCTACCTCGATCGCACCGTGGCTGCTCCCGGAACCGAGAGCATCCTCACAGTGACAGTCACGCCCGACGGTATTGCCCGGATCTTCGAAGCTCCGACCGAAAGCGCGTCCGACCCGGTCTTTGACCGTTTCCAAGAGTGGATGGACGGGACTCATCCACAGGACGCGCTGCTTCTCTCCTCGATGTTCGCTTGGCCGTCAGTCGCACGAGCTGAGCAGGCAGGCGAGACTGTCGTCCGGTATGCCGACGAGTACGCCGCCTACCTCGTCGCCAACGGCTGCTCCTACGACACGACGTGCACGCCTTTTGGGGTCGATGGGGCGCTCCTGACGGCCGAGTCGTACCTGGCGGCCGAGAGGGCGGGCGACGTCGACGCAGCGCTTGCGCTCCTCACCGCGCAGCTGCGCGCCGGTCTAGGTGCGGAGATCGAGCGAAGGCTGATTCTCATCCCGGCGGCCGGGTGGACCCGGACACCGGAAGAATGCACCGGGTCGGGCGACGCAACGGAGGTCGCCGTCGAGTGTGTGGGACGCTGGGTCGACCCGCTCTACAGCGCCGTAGGCGCGGCTGGATTCGAGACGACGGTGACGATGCGGGTGACGCCCGAGGGGATCGCCGAGATCTTCGAGGATGCCACCGATAACCCGAGCTTTGTGATTCTTCCCTTCAAGGCGTGGCTGCGGGGCACCCATCCTGAAGCCGTTGACGCAGTCGGTGGCTTCTTGGAGTGGTCGAGCGTCGAAGCGGCTGATGCGAGCGCAGCCGTGGTGCTCACCTATGCCGACGAGTACGCGGCCTTCCTCGAGGTCAACGGCTGTGCGTACGACGAGCCATGCACTCCCTAGCTCGGTAACCCCTCTACACCGCGACGTCGCGGCGCTCGAAGCGCCACGTGCCGAGCACGACGAACAACACGATCAGGCCCAGCATGATGAGCAGGTTGCCGGCTTGGAGCCCGTTGCGCAGCGGGCTCCCGCCGGTGAGCCAGTGGAACGGCGAGAGGTTGCGCGTCCACTCGAGGCCCTCCACCTGGGGCAGGACCCCGTTGGCGAGGTATCCGAAGAAGCCGACGGCGGCGCCGGAGCTGATGGCGGCGGCCTTGCTGCCCGTGGCGGCGCCGATGCCGAAACTGATCGCGCCGAACAGCGCGGCGAACAACACCAAGTGGACGTGCATCGCGGCGTACTGCGAGAGGGCGATACCGTCGAGCCGGACCGGCCCGGCAATCGCCAAGAGGGCGCCCAGCAGGACGAGGTTGAAGAGGACGATGCTTGCGACGATCGCCGCATACCGCTCCGACGCAAGCCGCAGCCGGCTCACCGGGTGGGCCAGCATCAGGTCGAGCGTGCCGGCCTCCTCATCGCCGGCGATGCTGCGCGCTCCTGCCCCAACCGAGTACACGAGTAGGAGAATCGCCACGATCAATCCGTAGACCGTTGCGCTGAGGTAGCCGGTCGGGGTCGTGATGTCGGTGTAGTTGAGCGCCTCGAGCAGGGCCTGCGGGTAGTTGGCGAGCGCGTCGCGCATGGCCGGGGAGTCGATCGTCGGCCAGAAGGCGGCGTAGCCGGCCCCGAGCACCACGATCGCGATCGCCCAACCCAGGAGCGAGCGGCGGGCGTCCCACAGCCACTTGGCGAACGGGTTACGCAGCATCATTGGCTCCGCCATCGTTGGCGTAGTGGTGGAAGAAGAGCTCTTCGAGATCGGCCTCCTCGACGGTGAGGGCGAGGACCGTGTGCTGCGCCGCAGCCTTGACGAGGGCATCGGCTCGTCCGTCGAGCTTGCAGCGCAGGACCGTCCCGTCGACGCGCAGCTCTCTCACGCCCGGGACCGCAGCGAACTCATCGGCGGACACGGAGTCCTCGAAGTGGATCATGACGCTGCGCATCGACCGCTCGCGCAGGTCCTCGACCCGTTCGACCGTCACCAGCTTCCCATCGCGGATGATCCCGACGCGATCAGCCGTTTGTTGCACCTCGCTCATGACGTGCGACGACATGAACACGGTGCGCCCAGCTGCCGTCACCTCCCGGGCGAGCGCCGCAAACTCCTGCTGGAGGAATGGGTCGAGGCCGCTGGTCGGCTCGTCGAGGATCAGCAACTCGGGGTCGTGCATGAAGGCCTGTACGACGCCGATCTTCTGCCGGTTACCGCGCGACAAGCCCTTGATCGTCCGGTCGAGGTCGAGGTCGAGGCGTTCGGCGAGGCCCTCGATCCGGGTTTTCGGCACGCCCCCTCGCAAGCGGCCGAGATAGGTCAACAGCTCCCGACCCGATTGGCGGCCGTCGACGAGGAAATCGCCTGCCAGATAGCCGAGCCGTCTCCGCAGGGCGACGCCGCTTGCTTCCGGATCGAGGCCGAGGACCTCCGCCCGGCCGCTCGTTGGCCTGATGAGGTCGAGCAGCAGCCGTATCGTCGTGCTCTTGCCCGCCCCGTTCGGCCCGAGGAAGCCGTACACCTCACCCGTCTGCACCTCGAGGTCGAGCCCGTCGAGGCCACGCGTCTTGCCGTAGTCCTTGACGAGGCTCTCGGTTCGAATCGCGGTGTCGGTCATCGCCGGCTCCAAAAGGGGTGAGTGTCCGGCCCAGCCTACGTTGGCCTCAATGGGCCAACGGCGCACGCAGGTGAGCCCCTCCACCGGGCCTGCGGGTCACGGGGCGCGATGCCTGTCGACCACCTCCCTCCTCAGGACCAGGAGGGCCGCGATCAGGCGTTCGTCACCTGGGGTGGGGTTCTCAAAGACATGGAGGTGGCCACAGGGAAGAAAGTCGTCGGCGGCGATTGCTTCGTAGATCGCTTTGGGGATTCCAGCAACGGACGTGGCGATACGGCGGAGTGATCGTTCCGGCGGTCCGGGCGTCGTGGTCGAGGCGTAGACGTGCTCGGCGTCGTGGAGGATGTGTGAGGCCGTGTCGAGGAGCACGCTCGCCCGCAGGTAGTCGCGAGATACGGATTCTGCCGGCCCGAAAGTGAGGCGCCTGCCGTCTGCGAGGTTCACGGTGGTCCTTCCCCGGCTCATGCGACCCACCTTGAAGCTCGCCAGTTCAGAAGCATCCGGCGCCGTGAGCGACCAGCGGCTCGGCGCAACACGACGGCTCGCCCCGAGCGTGAACGCGATCGAGCCGTCCGCAGCGGTGAACTCGGTTGGGCTGACCAGGTAGTTGCCCAGCGCGTGCCCTTCGAACCGCAGGCCGGTACTGCGGCTCACGATCCGATATCGCTTGTCCGAGGTCGTCGCGCCGCGCCGGGTCTTCAGCATCTCGAGCACGTAGTGCTGGGGCGTCGCCGCTTCAGGCATCACCGGGCGATTGTATGGGCGTCGCGGTGGGGTGGAGCCAGGCGAACCCGCTCACGATCCCGCTCAGCCTGCTGCCGAGCACGCTCTCTGTGATCGCCGTCGCCGCAGCCCCGAGTCGTTCCGGCGTCCACTTCGTTGGTGTCTCGACCATCGAGACGAATGCGCCCTGGGCGAACAAGAACAGCTGGTCGGCGGCGGCGTTGGGATCGGAGTGGCCGCACTGTTCCACGAGCTTCGCCAGCCGGTGGCGCACCGCATCGCTCTCGGCGCGCAACTGGTCGGCGACGGCCTTCGGGCGATTGGGCTCCGAGAGTACGGCCACCCAGAACTGGTTGCGGATCCGCTCCTGCTCGTCCCAGCTCACGGCCTCGCGCATCACCTCGCCCAACGCATCTGCAGGATCGAGATCGGCGCTGGCCGCATCGAGCTCTCCGATCCACTCATCGGCCATCATCTCCATCGCGTTGGCGAGCAGGTCGGCGCGGGTGGGGAGGTAGTTGGTGATGACGGTGGTGGACGCCCCCAGCTCGGCGGCCACCGACCGGATCGTCACCCCACCCAGACCGCTGCGGGCGGCGACCCGCAAGGTCGCCTCCGCGATGTCGGCGCGGCGCTGTGCGACGTCGACCTGGATCGGCATCAGCGCAACGCCTCGACGAGCGCCTCTTCGAAGACCTGGAGGGTCGTGGCGACATCGTCGTCGGAGTGGGCGGCACAGAGGAACCACGGCTCGAGCGCATCCGGGCTGGGCATGACGCCGCGCCGGATCATTCCCATCACCAGCTTCTCGTACAGCGCTTCGTCGTGGTCGGCGACCCCGCGGTAGTCGTGGGGCGTGCCCTCACCGAAGTAGAAGCCGAACATCGCAGGCTTGCCCTGCACGGTCGACGGGACGCCATGCTCGGCGAGGATCTTGGCGGTGCCCTCCATGAGCGCATGACCAACCCGATCGAGCTGTGCCATCGGCTCGCCCGTCATCAGCTTGGCGACCGTCGCCTGGGCTGCGGCGACCGCGATGCCGTTGCCCGAGTAGGTGCCCGCCTGGACGATGCCGCCCTTGGCCCAGCCCGTCGAGAATCGGGCCCCGTCCGGCGATGGCCGCCACGGGCACGCCGTTGCCGAGCGCCTTGGCGAACGCCGCGAGGTCCGGGGTCACGCCGTATGCCTCTGCGGCACCGCCAACGGCGATGCGGAACCCGGTCTTCACCTCGTCGAAGATCAGGATCGTGTCGTTGGCGTCGCACAGGTCGCGCAGGCCTTGGAGGAAGCCGGGGACGGGCTCGACACCCATCGCGTTTCCGAGCATCGGCTCGACAACGATGGCGGCGATGCGCCTCCCCTGGTCGGCGAACATCCGCTGCGCCGCCGCGAGGTCGTTGTAGGGCAGGGTGCGGATCAACGACGTCACGACGTCGGGCATGCCGGAGCTCATCGGGATCGGTAGCGGCCGGTACGGCGAACCGAAGGCGCCGACGGGCTTCCCCGGCGTCGAGAACATCACGTAATCATGGGCGCCGTGATAGGTGCCTTCGAACTTGAGGATGACGTCGCGGCCGGTGAACCCGCGCGCCAGCCGGACGGCGTGCATCGTCGCCTCGGTGCCCGTGTTGGTGAAGCGGAGCCGCTCCACCCACGGCACGGCCTGCTTGATGGTCTCGGCGGCGACGATCTCGCGTTCCTGGGTGAAGGCGAAGGTCGTGCCTGCCGCGGCGGCTTCACCGACGGCGGCGGCGACATCGGGGTCACCGTGGCCGAGGATGATCGGGCCGAAGCCGCAGTGGTAGTCGATGTACTTCTTGCCGTCGGAGTCGTAGACGTAGCCGCCCTCACCCTTGGACAGCACCAAGGTCTCGTCGCGGCCCCAGTAGCGCCATCCGCTCGAAACGCCGTTGACCATCGCTGCGCAGGCGCGGTCGAACCACTCGGTTGTCCTGGGTCCTTGGATGGTCATGTCTGCTCCTCGATGGTCACGTACAGCTTCTCGATGGTCTCGACGCCGCCGGCGGCGAGCAAGGCGGCGAAGCGGCCGGACACTGCGCTGGTGGTCATGTCGTGTCTCCTGATCCTGTCGGTCAATGCTTGGCGAGCCACCACATGGCGTCTGCCCGCTTGGCAGGCCGGCCGGTGCGCTGCTCGGCGGCGTCTGCGCTCGTCATCACCTTGAGGGCGGCGTTGATCCCGAGCCAGCGGAAGGGCTCCAGCTCCCAGTTGCGAGTGCGGACGTCGACCCAGGGGAAGCGGGTGCGGGGGCTGGTCACGCCGGTGATGAGGTCGGCGAGGGTGCGTCCTGCGAGGTTGGTGGCGGCGACGCCGGAACCGACGTACCCGCCGGCCCAGCCGATGCCCGTGGCGCGGTCGAGGCCGAC
The DNA here is from genome assembly GCA_963792895.1 of uncultured Acidimicrobiia bacterium. Classification (GTDB taxonomy): domain Bacteria; phylum Actinomycetota; class Acidimicrobiia; order Spongiisociales; family UBA5794; genus UBA6912. Next base: position 205,035 of record CAWBYA010000008.1, on the reverse strand, counting down.
GGTCGGGAGCCAGGTGCGCGCGACACCGAGGACGCCGCCCCAGCGATGGGTGATGGTGACGTCGGAGAGCTGCGGGAACACCTCGATGAGCGCCTCACGGACCGGTGCGAATGTCTCGGCGGGGAAGTCGGCGTTGGAGCGGATGCGCGAGCCGTAGTCGTACGGGGCACCGCGGCCCCCGAAGGCGACACGGCCGTCTGCGGTGCGCTGGCCGTAGATCACGAGATGGCGGAGATCGCCGAACGTCTGGCGGTCGGCGAGCCCGATGTCGTCCCACATCGCGTCTGGCATCGGCTCGGTGGCGAGCATGATCGAGTACAGCGGCGCCAGCGTGCGGTGATGGCCCACGAGATCGGCGGTGTAGCCCTCGGTGGCGCGGACGATCACCCGCGACTTCACGACGGCGCCCGAGGCGGTCGTCACCCGTCCTGGGGTGATCTTCGTGGCGGCGGTGTGCTCGTAGATCGCAACGCCGCGACGCTCTGCCGCTTCGGCGAGCCCGAGGGCGAGCTTGGCCGGCTGGATGGCGGCGGTGTGCGCCGACCAGAGGCCGCCGACGAGGTGGGGGCTGTTGCCGATCTCGCGGGTTTCGGCGGGGGAGAGGATACGAAGCTCTTCCTCGGTCCAGCCGTAACGCCGTGCCTCTGCGACATCCTCTTCGGCGCGTATGCGTTGGCCTTCGTTGCGGAGGTACTCGATGGTGCCGCCTTTGTGGAAGTCGCAGGCGATGCCTTCGTCCGCCACCACCTTGCCGATCGCGGCGACCGTCTCGCGCAACGCGGCGGCAAACGCCTGCGTCGTCTCCAGGTCTGACATCTTCTCGAGCCTGGAGAGACCCCCGGCGAAGCCGTCGTAGCACCAGCCGCCGTTGCGACCCGAGGCTCCGAATCCGACGTGAGCGCGTTCGAGCACGGCGATGCGCAGCGAAGGGTCGGCGACGGCCAGCGAGTACGCGGTCCACAGGCCGGTGTAGCCGGCGCCGACGATGGCGACATCGACGTCGAGGTCGGTCGGGAGCGGGTCGCGAGTGCCGAGTTGGTCGTCGAGACCCTCCCACCACAAGGGCCGAGTCGTGGCGGTGTCGAGCGAAGTCGTGGTCACGTCGTGTAATATAACACTGTCACGCAACAGTGTTGTAGAAAGATCCGCCCGTGACGGGAGGGCACCGATGGTCGAGACCGTGAAGCTGTACATCGCAGGCGAGTGGACGGAAGGGACCGGGGACTCGGTCCACACGCTGGTCTCGCCCGTCACCGGCGACCACATCGCAGACGTGCCCATCGCCAGCCCGGCCGACGTCGACCGCGCCGTTGCCGCCGCAAGAGCAGCGCAGGACGACTACCGCCACTGGTCTGCGATCGAGCGAGCCGATATGAACCATCGCATCGCCGCCGCCATCGAGCCGATGGTCGCGGACATCGCCCGCACCCAGACCCTCGAGCAAGGCAAGCCCTACCACGAGGAGTCGCTCGGCGACATCGAGGAGGCGAACACCTACTTCACCGAGTCGGCCGAGGACGTCAAGCGGCTCTTGGGAAGTGTCATCCCAACCACCGACCGCAACGTCCGCATGTTCACGTTCCGCCGCCCCGTCGGCGTGTGGGCAGCGATCACGCCGTGGAACTTCCCAGTGACCATCCCGCTCGAGTACATCGGCCCCGGGCTGGCCACCGGCAATGCCGTCATCGTGAAGCCACCCGTCCACACCTCTTGGGCGCTGCTCAAGCTCGCCCAAGCGTTCGATGCTGCGGGTGTGCCGAAGGGGCTCGTGTCGATCATCCCCGGCGAGGCGCAGATCGGCGAGCAGCTCGTCACCCACGACGGGGTCGACGCCATCGGCTTCACCGGCTCGTCGGCGACGGGGAAGCGCATCATCTCTCAGATGGGGGTGAAGCGCTCGATCATGGAGATGTCCGGCAATGGGCCGACCATCGTCACGAGCGACGGCAACATCGCGGCAGCGGCCGCGGCCGCCGTGTACGGGGCGTACTACAACGCCGGCCAGGTGTGCTGTGCAACCGAGCGCGTGATCGTCGTCGACTCGGTCCACGACGAGTTCATCGAGCATTCGTTGGCGGCCGCCAAAGAGGTGCGCCTCGGCGATCCGTTCGCCGAGGGCGTCAACATGGGGCCGCTCAACAACGAGCCGACTGCAGCGAAGATGGATCGCCACATCGCAGATGCCCGCGAGCGCGGCGCCGATGTGCTGGTTGGCGGCGGCCGTGCGCCGAGCTTCCCGACGAGCCTCTACTACGACTTCACGCTGCTCGACCGGGTGCCGGAGGAATCGGCCGTGGCCCAGGAAGAGTCGTTTGGACCGGTGCTGCCGGTACTCACCGTCGCGGACGACGACGAGGCGGTGGCGATGGCCAACCGCACCCGGCTGGGTCTCCAGGCGGCGGTTTTCACGTCGAGCCTGGAGCGGGCGTTCTGGTTCACCGACCGGATCCGCTCCGGCACGGTCATCGTCAACGACTCCACCGACTTCTGGGAGACGTTCCAGCCGTTCGGCGGCGCCGCGGGCACAGACACCGGATGGGGCCGCGGCAAGGTGGACGAGTTCACCGACCTCCAGACGATGGTCATCAACCTCGACAACGTCTGACGGGTGCGTCGGTCGGCCGGCCCAGCCATTCCGGCGTGGATCGGGTGCCGTTCTTGGCAGGTCATCCACGCACGAACGAAGAGGCGGCTCCGCCGTGGGTCACTCGCCGAACATCTCCGATATCGGGGTGAACCCGTTCGGCGTCTCGGCAAAGGCACGGATCGCGGCGAGCGGGCGGTCGGCGTGCGCGTCGACGAGGTCCCCGATGGTTCGGGCGAATTCTGCGCCGCCGGGTGCCGCCACGATGACCAGGTCGTGTTGCGTGAGCTCACCGCTCGCAAGGCGAGGAAGCAGGGCGATGTCGCCCGCGGGATGATCAGCGTCGAGCGAGGAGAAGATCCGGATGCCACGGCTGCGGCCGATGCGCGTCGCCAATTCGCCCGCAGCTGTGAGCTCGACGGGTGACGCACCCTTCGCCGCAACGATGACCACACGGTCGAGATCCAGGTGGGGGAGCGAGGCCACCACAACCGGTGCGGGGACCCTGGCCACCACGTCGTCGACGACCGATCCCAACACGGCCCGCCGGGCTTGCGACGTCTCGGTCCACCCGATCACGACGAGCGACGCATCCGCCTCGAGTACGGCGTTGGCGATCCCCCGCACGACCGAGGCGTCGATGCGCACGATGCCCTCGACCTCGGCGCCGTGTGCCGCCACCATGTGCTCCGCGGTCGCCTGGAGGGCTCGGCCAGCCGCTATCGCCTGGGGGGTCGCCGTCGTGACCACGTGGAGCGGCACCACCGAGCCTCCGTCGGCGCGCGCCACGGAGAGGGCAAATTCGATGAGGTGCGTTGCTGCGTCGAGGTTGGCGATCGGCACCAATACGCTCCGGCCGAGCTTCTGGACGACGGCAGGCGGAGGAACGACCTTGGGCGCTGCCCGACCCGCCGACCATGACGCGACGAGCACGGTCACGAGTATCACGAGCAGCGCAGCATTCACGGTCGTCTCGCCGATGACGCCCGCCTCGAAGCCGATGACAGCCGCCGCGAGCGTTGCCGCGGCCTGAGCGACGGACAGCGAAAACATCACGTTGACTTGCGCAGTATCGAATCCGAAGAGTCTCCCTGTGATCCACGCCGCCGAGTATTTCGTGCCGACCGTGACGGCGGTGAACGCAGCAGCGAGGGACAGCGTCCGTGACTCGGTGACGACCGACAGGTCGATCAGCATGCCGACCGAGATCAGGAAGATCGGGATGAGTAGGGACGATCCGACGAACTCGATCCGGCGCATGAGGAAGCCGGAGTCGGGCACGAGGCGATTCAGGGCCAGGCCCGCGAAGAAGGCGCCGACGATGGGTTCGCTACCGGCGAGGTCGGCGAGGGCTGCCACGCCGAGCAGGCTGCACATCACGAAGAGGAAGCGAAGCACGCCGTCCTGGCCGAGACCACGGAAGAACCACACGGTGATCCGCGGCACCACTACGAACGCCACGAAGCCGAGTGCGGCGAGCCCGATCCCGAGTCGGATCCCCAGGATGAGTGGCGGGCTGCCGGAGCTCTCCACGGCAACGACCACTGCCAGCACGATGAGTGCCAGAGTGTCGGTGATGACGGTGGCGCCGAGGGTCGCCGCCACCGACGGGTCGCGAGCGAGGCCGTGGCGACGCACCGTTGGGTACGCGACCAGGGTGTGCGACGCCCAGAACGAGCCGATGAGCAGCGCCGCAGGGAGCGCAAACCCCACCATGAGGGCAACGCCTGCCCCCACCGAGAGCGGGAGGGCAAATGTCAGCGCCCCGAACGCCCCGGCCTGGCGCCTGTTGCGCCCGAGCACATCGAGATCCAGCTCCAGCCCGGCGAGGAACATGAGGTACAGGACGCCGAATCCCCCGAGCTGGGCCACCAGTCCCGGCAGCTCGAGGAGCCCGAGAACCTGAGGGCCGATGATCAGGCCGCCGATGACCAGGCCGAGCACGCCGGGCAGCCTCAGCCGCTCCGCAACGATCGGGAAGACGAGCGCCACGAGCATGAGGGTGAGGAACACCCAGGCCGGCGAGCTGAACGGAACCGAAATGCCCTGCACCGCGCTCCGAGATCGCGTCGGGCAGGCTACCCCGGCACCTTCGGTTTGTCGCCGCGTTGCGGCTCACACGACGTCGAACTCGTTGCCCTCGGGGTCCAGCATCGCAACGAAGAAGTGATCTATCTCCGGGCTGTCGACGATCCGGACCTCGGTAGCTCCGGCAGCGACGAGTCGATCCGCCGCCTCGCTCACACGTTGCTTGCGCACGTCGATCGGCACCGTGCGCCCTCCCCCTGCGAGCACGTCGAAGTGCATCCGGTTCTTGACGGTCTTGCCTTCCGGCACATGCTGGAACCAGATCCGCGGGCCAACCCCTCTTGGATCGACGATCGCGTCGTATCCGACGTCGCCGAGCTCCTCCTCGGGAACCCCCACCGAACGCCAGTAGTCCTGCCACGTGGCGTGCCCCGGCGGCGGCTCGTGAAGCGAATAGTGGAGTGCCTGCGCCCAGAACCGCGCCATCCGATCGGGGTCACCGCAGTCGAAGGTGATCTGGAAGGCGGGCGGATCTGCGATGGGCACGGTCGGCCTCCTGTGGTGTGTTCGCCGCATTGTGCCCGGTCCGGCACGCGGTGGCAGCGTCGTGGAGGTGGGGGCAGCGGCACCTGCACGACGCAATGCGTATGGTCGCTGGAGCGGGGCAAACTCCCCGATAGACCGGAGCGACCTGGTGACGACTGAACCCGAGGTGCCCGCCGCGGCTACCGACGCATCGCTCTCCGACCGCGCCGCCTTTGGCATCTCGACCGAGCCCATCACGCAATGGGGGCTCTTCTGGCGGCGGCTGCGACATCACCACCTGGCCATGGCATCTGCCGTCTTTCTGGTAGCGATCTCGATCGCCGTCTTGATCGCGCCTCTCTTCACGTGCCCGGAGGGGGATGAGCACCAGTTCTGCGGGAAACCGCTCGAGCACTACGCCCAGCAGTTGGTCGATGGCAACGGGCGGTTGCTCGTCAACATCGCCCCGCGCGGCGAGATACCGTTTGGCACGGACGAGCTCGCCCGCGACGTGCTGTCCCGTGTGGTGTACGGCGCGCGTGCGAGCCTCTTGCTCGGGATCATCGCCGGTGTCGTCGTCGCAGTTCTGGGAACCACGGTCGGTGCCGTGGCCGGCTACTACCCGGGCGCAGTCGACCAATCGCTGATGCGGTTCACCGACCTCGTGCTCGGCCTTCCGGTGTTTCCTGTTGCGATCATCGTCGGTCGGCTGCTCCCTGAGCTCGGCTTCCTGCCGCTCTGGGTCAGGGAAGGTGTGTGGGGAATCGCCTTCTTGATTGGGTTCCTTGCATGGGCCGGTCTCGCCCGGATCGTTCGAGCCGAGTTCCTGTCGTTGCGTGAGAAGGAATTCGTCGAGGCGGCGCGGGCGGCGGGCGCACGGGACCGACGGGTGATCTTCCGTCACATCTTGCCCAATGCGATCGGTCCCATCATCGTCCAGATCACGCTGGTCATCGCCGGCGCCATTCTCGCCGAGTCGACGCTCTCCTATCTCGGCTTCGGTGTTCGTCCTCCAACCCCGACCTGGGGCGGCATGGTGAGCCAGGGCGGTGGGGTCGCCGTACGCGGGTTTTGGTGGGAGCTCGTGTTCTCGGGGGCGGCGCTCACCGCCACGGTCTTGGCCGTCAACTTCGTGGGTGACGGCCTGCGCGATGCGCTCGATCCATCGCAGGCCATCGAGCGGCAATAGGGGAGATTCGGCGTACCATCCGGCGAGCCCTGGCTACCTCGGAATCGGGACCCGTCGGGCACCATTTGGGACCGCGGGGCCTGTCGGTTCGCCGCAATCCTCAATACGGTTGCGATGACGACCGCTTTTGGGGAGAGTCGCGGGACTCCGCTACCGGCGCTCGAGACCGAGCGACAGGTGCGGCAGGACAAGCCAGGCGCTGTCGGTCGTTCGTCGATGGTGCTCGCTGCCCTCCCTCTGAGAGGAGGGAATCGGGCATGCGTGGTGGACACTGGCACAAGCTACGTCCCGTTTTGGTCACCGCTTTTGCACTTGCAATGGTGGCCGCCGTGGCGCCCGTGTCGACGATTGCCGCGGAATGGCAGCCGTCGGGCGTCTTCGTGGACGATGACGAGTCCATCTTCGAGAACGACATCGAATGGATGTGGAGCGAGGGCATCACCAAGGGGTGCAACCCGCCGCTCAACACCGAGTACTGCCCGGACGCTTACGTGACACGCGGTCAGATGGCTGCGTTCCTCGTGCGGGCGATGGGATACACGGACAATGGCGGCGGCAACCTGTTCAAGGATGACGACGCGTCGCTGTTTGCGGCCGACATCGACCGGCTCGGCGCTGCAGGCGTCACCTTCGGGTGCAACCCGCCCTATCACGACGAGTTCTGCCCTGATGGCTACGTGACGCGGGGCCAGATGGCTGCGTTCCTCGTGCGGGCGATGGGCTACACGGATGACGGTGGTGGGGACCTCTTCACCGACGATGACTCGACGGTCTTCGCTCACGACATCGATCGGCTTGGCGCTGCCGGCGTCACGTTCGGGTGTAACCCTCCGGACAACGATCGCTTCTGCCCCGCCGACTTCGTGACGCGCGGGCAGATGGCCGCGTTCTTGCACCGTGCCATGGGCAGCGGGAGCGTGGCGCCACCGCCGCCCCCTCCGCCGCCCCCTTCAGACAATGTGACGGTCATGGGCAGACTGGTGGATACGTCTGGTGATCCCGTGGCGAACGCCGTTGTCACGATCACGAGTGATCCGGTCGTCGCCACGACGGATGCATACGGGCACTTCATGGCGAAGCTCGAGCCTGGTGCCCACAAGCTCACGGCTGTCAAGGACGACATCGTGATGTGCACGCTGTGCTTCGTAGGCGTCGAGAGCGTGACACACGACCTCGGCGACCTCACCCCGGGTATGCCGTCCGGATGTCCGGAACCCGATCCGACGTTTGTCGATCTCGACGGTGATGGGCTGTCGAACGCCGATGAGATGAGCGGCTGGGACGTGACGATCACCCTGGGCAACGGAACCCGGCAGACCAGGCACGTCACGAGCAACCCGCTCGTCTACGACACCGACGACGACGGCCTGCACGACGGCGTGGAAAAGGCCGTCCTCACGGACCCGACGCGGCCGGACACAGACGCTGATCTGCTCGGCGACTTCGGCGAGATGAACGTGTACAAGAGCCTGCCCACGGTTGCCGACTCCGACGGGGACTCGTGCCCCGGAGGCGGCGCCTGCGTGTCGAACCCGAGCCTGTGGGACGGCTACGAGCTGCTCATCTCCAAGACCTCGCCGACGCTCGCGGACACGGACGGCGATGGACTCACCGACTACCACGAGATCGTGGTGGGCGGGTCGAACCCGCGTCTCGCCGATCTCCCCGCCATCAGCCTGGAGCTGGCGGCGGATCCGAAGATCTCGGTCGTGCAGACCGACACCGCCGAGTGCACCGAGACCCAGACGACGCTCGAACGGGAGACCTACGAGCACGTGCGCACCGACACCGAAGCGACGAAGATGTCGATCGAGAACACCGTGAACCTCTCGACCGAGTCTGCATGGTGGCACGGGCGGGTGGGGAGCCAACGCCTCGTTGAAGACGGAGACCGAGTTCAAGCACAGCTGGGCTCAGGAGACGACGCAGAACTGGACCGATGCGTCGCTCACCGAGTCTGAAGAGCAGCGTGTGTGCTGGACAAACCACAACTACGACTTCAGTCGAGGGTCTATCGACGTCGCCATGCGGGTCAAGAACGAGTCGAACTTCGCCCTCGACCTGTCCGAGCTACGCATCGTCGCCTATCGGCTGAAGCTCGGCGGGAGCTATGAGTTCGTCTCGCTGCTCGTGCCCGACCCCGAGCTGTGGGGTGAGGGTCAGACACTCGCGCCACAGTCGAGCATCACGATGACGCTGGAATCGACCGGTGTCGATGCGGCTGCCATGCGCAACCTCATCGCCAACCCGACCGGCCTCGTGTTCGATGTCGGCTCGTACGAGCTCACCCAGCTCACCCTCGGCGTCTCGTTTGCCGAGTTGAGTGAGTGGGTGCTGGAGCGAACCGGCGTTGTGGTGATCGACCACGGCGACGGACGAGTCGAGCGGCATTCCGTGGCGACCAACGTCTACCGCAATCCGGACGGTTCGGCGCGTGGCGTCACGCTCGGCGAGGTGCTGAACGACATCATGGGTGTCGACCACGAGACACGAATCGTTGGGGATCCCGCCCATGCCGTGGTGCACGCCATCGATGGCACGACCACCTACGACGTATGTGACGAGCGCTCGGATGCGTACGACACAGACGCATGCGACGCCACGGCGGCGAACGGCTTCTGGCTGCTCGCCGGCAACGGCCCGTCGTTCGGGAGCGAGGTGCTCGGCGATTTCGACGAGATCACGCTCAACACCGGTGACCGTATCGTGCTGACCTACCTCGACGACCGGGACGGCGACGACCTGTTCGATCGTGAGGAGTACCTGCTGGGGACCAACCCCGAGGCGAAGGACACCGACGGCGACGACCTCAGCGATTTCGACGAAGCCAAGGTCGGGTGGGAGGTTCCCATCTACGGGCCGGAGCGGGCCCAGGTGTTCCCCGATCCCCGGTACGACGACTGGGATGTCGATGGCGTGAACGACGAGAACGAACGTGCCAAGGCGACCGACCCGTACTCGGCGGACACCGACGGTGACGGGACGAACGACCTGTATCGACTCCTATCCATTGGCGGCGCCGTGCCGGAGCGGGGCGATCTGCTCGGCCTCGAGACCTGGTGGGACGGCACTTCCGGGAGGATGCTGGAGCGTACACGGCGATCGACGTGTGGGCCGGAGCCCGAAGGCGCTGAGCGAGCAATGGCGCGATGCGTGGCTGCACGATCCGTGCGTCGATGATCCTCGAGGACAACACCGAACCCAACCCGTACCCTGACAAGACCGTCTTCAACGTTCAACCCGGGCGCCGACCAAGCCGACCAGTCGATCGAGGTCGCGCGACGACGAATCGCGTGAGTCCGGTCAAGCCGCTGACCGTCTCCTTCTGGGTCTACTGGAATGGACCGGACGCGTCGCAGACGAGTACCAGACGATCGTGGCGAAGGGCGCGGTGATGACGACTCGGCGACCTTCCGTGTGCTCGTCTACCGAGGACGGCGCACTGCGTACACGTTGCGACGGTAGACCCACGTGAAGCGACTCGGGCCGACGTGGGACTGGAGTGCACGGATCATACGACGAGTGGCACACGTTCGTAGCGCACGACCGATCCCGGTGTCATGCCAGTGATCCGGTGGGCCCACGTGACGATCACGTTCTACGGCGCGGAGCAGAGAGCTTCGACGTCTACCGCGACGGCGATCAGAGCGTCGACGAGCTGGGAGCTCGATCGGCACTGGACGAGGGGTTGGTTCGAACGCCTGCGACGCTGGCGGACCACGAACTATCTCCTCGACAACTCGGATCCGCTGACCATCGGTGGTCCGACGGCTGGTGCAGTACGGCCGGCCATTCCAGGGTGCGCTCGACGACATCCAGATCTTCCACCACGGCTTGCTGGCGGACGAGGTGAGCGACCTCTACGAACTGGGCGTCTGCCCGCTGGAGACGGCGACGCCCTGACGGGTGCAGATGAGCGTGGGTCGGCCCGGATCTCCCCGAGGGATCCGGGCCCCTCCACTTCGAAGGAAGCCGCGGGCGGGTGTTGGAGCCTCCCGAAGTGGACGAAGTCGCGACGTGGTTGTGGTCCGTCACCGGCTTGGCATGCACTTGGCGCCAGGTCGCCACGGGCCATCACCAGGCTGCGCAGGCCGCTCGACACCGCCGTCACGGCAGGTCTCTGACTGCTGATACTGTTCCGGCGATGGCGTTTCCGGAACCTGAACCAGACCTGGCAGTCGAGCTGATCACGGGCCGGCGCGATCCCGCGCCGCTCATGGCTGAAGCCGCCCGGCTTCGCGACGACGGCAAGGGCCGCACCATCACGTACAGCCGCAAGGTGTTCATCCCTCTGACCACACTGTGCCGCGACACGTGCACGTACTGCACCTTCGCCAAGCCGCCGGGTGCGGGTGGCGAGTACCTCACTCCGGACGACGTGATGGCCATCGCCCGGGCGGGGGAGGCGCATCGCTGCACCGAAGCCCTCTTCACGCTCGGCGACCGCCCAGAGGACCGCTGGCCGCAGGCGCAGGCTTTCCTCGATGCCCACGGCCACGCCACGACGCTCGACTACGTCCGGGCGATGAGCGACCGGGTCGTCGCCGAGACCGCGCTCTTCCCGCACGCCAATCCCGGCGTGATGGACGACGCTTCGATCGGCGAGCTGCGCCCGTCCAACGTGAGCATGGGACTGATGCTCGAGAACATCTCGCCGCGGCTCATGGAACCCGGGCATGCCCCACCACAACTGCCCCGACAAGGACCCGGCGGTGCGAGTGGCGACGATCGAAGCTGCAGCCAGGCATCGTGTGCCCTTCACGTCTGGTGTGCTCGTGGGTATCGGAGAGACGCCGCGCGAGGTGGTCGACTCGCTCTTTGCCCTCGCCGATCTGCACGCCCGCCACGGCCACCTGCAGGAGACCATCGTCCAGAACTTCCGGGCCAAAGACGACACCCGCAAGCGCCGGGACGCCGAGCCGACCGTTCAGTACTTCGCACGCGTGGTGGCCGCGGCGCGATGGATACTCGGTCCGGAGATGAATCTGCAGGTCCCCCCCAACCTCACTGAGGACTTCGGCGTCTACCTCGGCGCAGGCATCAACGACTGGGGAGGGGTCTCGCCGCTCACCATCGACTGGGTGAACCCGGAGGCGCCGTGGCCCCATCTCGACACGCTGCGGGAGGTCACCGAAGCTGCGGGCTTCGCTCTCCGCCCCCGCCTCCCGGTGTACCCCGAGTACCTGACGGCCGACTGGATCGATCCGGGCCTGCTGGCCAAAGCGCAGGCCGCAACGGATGACGACGGCTATGCGCTCGCGCCCCAATTGGAGGATGCTGCACCATGAACGAGATCACCTTCCTCCGCGTGCGCCCTGCCGACTCGGTGAACGAGCTGTGGGCTTCAACTCGCCGCCGCGAGGGCACGACCGCGGTCGAGGTGCCGACCTTGACGGCCGCCGATCGCAGTGCTGCACACCACGGCGGACTTCTGGGGGTGGCCGCGTCGCTCGAGAGTGACGCGGCCGCATGGGTCGTCTCGCCTACGGCAGCACGAGAGGCGGCGGAGAGGGCGATACCGGGGTGGCGGCTGACGGTGACCCACGATGACGACAGGGCCGCGGTGCTCGATGCGCTTGCACGATCCGGCGCAGCGTTCTTGCGCACCGGGCGGAGCAGGGTGGCTGAGGCCGCGAACCTCGCCGCCCTTCCCGCCATCACAACCCGCGTATCCGTGTTTGTCGACTCGGTGGAGGATGCCGTCGAAGCTGTCGAGCTCGGGGCCCGAGACCTGTTGCTGCGCGACTGGGATACCGATCGGATCGGCGCCCTCCGTGACGGGCTTGCACCCCGGAGCCTGATCGAGCGCACCGCCTTTCCGATCGGGCTACCAGTGGATGCCGCTCGCGCAGCGCTCGACGCCGACCTCTTCACCGCCTATCTCGACCAGGCCGATGCCGGCGGTGCTGCCCGGCCTCGCTACGAGTGGGCGCCGGGCCGAGACATGCACGCCCCGATGCCGGAGGGACGGTTCTCCGCAGCCTGGGCTGATGCGGCGTGGATTGCCAGCTCACCCGATACTCCCGGCCGCGTCGGCGCGGAGATCGCCGCCATCCTCGATCGCTCGCTCGCCGGTACGCCCCCGTCCCGTGACGAGATCGAGCGGCTCTTCAGAGCGCGTGGCGACGAGGTGGATGCCATCGCCGCGGTCGCCGACGAGTTGCGGCGCCGGGTCAACGGCGACACGGTCAGCTACATCGTCAACCGCAACATCAACTACACCAACCAGTGCTACTTCCGCTGCGGATTCTGCGCCTTCTCGAAGGGGCCTCGGTCGCTCAACCTGCGCGAGGACCCGTACCTGATGACCATCCCCCAAGTCGTCGAGCGCAGTGTCGAAGCGTGGGAGCGGGGCGCCACCGAGGTGTGCCTCCAGGGCGGCATCCACCCCGAGTTCACCGGCGATTTCTACGTGACGGTGGTGGAAGCCATCAAGGCGCAGCTTCCCGACATGCACATCCACGGCTTCACGCCCCTGGAGGTCTGGCAGGGGGCAGAGACACTCGGCGTCCCCGTACGCGACTTCCTCACCCGGCTGCGTGACGCCGGCCTCGGCACCCTCCCCGGAACTGCCGCCGAGATCCTCGACGACCGCGTACGCATCCACCTGTGCCCCGACAAGATCCGCACCGCCCAATGGGCCGAGGTGATGATCACAGCCCACGAGCTCGGTATGAAGTCGACGAGCACGGTCATGTTCGGCCACATCGACGATGCCGCCTCGTGGGCGAACCACTTCGAGGTGCTGCGTCAGGTCCAGCGCCGGACGGGCGGCATCACTGAGTTCGTCCCGCTCCCGTTCGTGCACATGGGGGCCCCGATCTACGTGCGCGGCAAGAGCCGCCCCGGGCCCACATGGGACGAGGTGGTGCTGATCCACGCCGTCTCCCGCATCGCGTTCGACGGGCTGATCCCGAACATCCAGGCCTCGTGGGTGAAGCTCGGCATCGAGGCGGGGGTGCGGCTGCTCGACGCCGGCTGCAACGACCTCGGTGGCACGCTGATGGACGAGATCATCTCGCGGTCCGCCGGGGCATCCCACGGCACGTTCCTCGACGCCACCGACTTCGAGACGGCGATCATCGGGGCCGGGCGCATCCCGGTGCGGCGCACCACGCTGTACGAGCCGGCGAAATCGACGACCCAGGCCTGAAGCAGAAGTCTGATGTCTGAGCTCTCGAGAGCTGCGGTACCCTGCGCCGCATGGACCCGCACGATTCTCCCGACGAGGCCGCGTTTCGTGCTGCGGCGCGGGCCTTCCTCGCAGCCAACGCAAAGCCGCTGCCATCGACCGTCGTCACGCTGTCTGCGATCGTCGCCGAGTGGTCGGTGGAGGAGGAGGCCGCCCGGCTTGCCGAGGCCAAGGCGTGGCAGCGTACCAAGTTCGATGCGGGCTGGGCCGGGATCGCTTGGCAGGAGGCGTACGGCGGCCGGGGCGGATCGATCGTCGAGGACCTGATCTTCAAGATGGAGGAAGCCGAGTTCGACGTTCCCCACGATGCTCTCGTGGTCGGCCTCGGGTGGTGCGGCCCCGCCGTCATGCAACACGGCACGGCAGAGCAGCGGGATCGTTTCCTGCGTCCCCTGTTGCGGGGCGACGAGGTGTGGTGCCAGTTGTTCTCCGAGCCGGACGCCGGCTCCGATCTCGCCGGGCTCAGTACCAGGGCGCTGCCGCGACGGCGACGAGTGGGTGCTCAACGGCCAGAAGGTGTGGACGACGTTCGCCCACCATGCCGACTGGGGCCTGTGCATCGCCCGCCACGACCCGTCCGCCCCCAAACATCGCGGCCTCACGGCGTTCATGGTCGACATGCGGGCAGACGGCGTCGAGGCCAGGCCGCTGCGCCAGATGACCGACTCGGCGAACTTCAACGAGGTGTTCCTACGCGACGTGCGGGTCCCCGACTCGATGCGCATCGGCGAGGTGGGCGACGGCTGGCGGGTTGTCATCGCAACCTTCATGTGGGAGCGTTTCAACGCGATTGCCGGCGGCGCACGGCTCATCGATGCGCTCGGCGACCTCATTCGTCAACGGGAGGCAGCGTCCGACCCATCGGTGCGGCAGCGCTACGCCGACATCTATGCCCGATCGGGCGCGCTGCGGTTCACGATGCTCCGTTTGATGACTGCGCTGTCCCAGGGCCGGATGCCGGGACCCGAGGGCTCGATCATGAAGCTGGCCGTGACGTCCCTGCTCACCGATGTGTTCGACCTCGCACTCGAGTTGATGGGCCCCGACGCGCTCGTCAGTGGCGGAGGAGCTCCATGGGAGGGGCAGTGGCACACGGCGTTCCTCGGCGGTCCGGGGCTCCGCATCGGGGGAGGTACGGACGCCGTGCAGCGCAACATCATCGGCGAGCGGGTGCTCGGCCTCCCGAAAGACCTGCGCGTCGACACCGACCGGCCCTTCTCGGAGATCCCGGTCGGCAGATAGCGTCTGAGGGTACCGGGTAGGCAGAGGGCGGCTCCTGGAGGCGACCATGACGTTCCGGATCAGGCCCTACGACCGCACGGTCGACTACCACCGCATCGACCGCTTTCTCGTTGAGATGTACGCGCCGGGCGACACGTTTGCCAACTGGCTCGAGCCCCGGTGGGAGTACATGCACTGGCACCCGTTGATCGTCGGCATGCCGATCGATGACTTCGGGGTCGTGGAGGAGGCGGGCCGCATAGTCGGCATCGTGCACTTCGAGCACACCCCCGCATTCGTCTATGCGCAGGTGCGCCCGGGCCACGACCACGTGAAGCCGGCGATGGTCGACTGGGCGGAGGCTCACTTCGGCGGGGTGCCACGCTCGCTGGGACGCAACGTGCTCGGCATGTACGTCTCCGAGATGGATATCGCCTTCGCGAAGATCCTCGCCGAGCGCGGGTTCGCACGGCTGCCCGATCGGGCCGAACCGCAGTCGCGGTTCCTCCTCGACCGCGAGATCGCACCGCGGCCCCTCCCTGCCGGGTTCGGCCTTCACAGCCTCGACGACGACAACGACCTCGCCAAGATCGACCGCGTTCTGTGGCGCGGGTTCAACCACCAAGACCCGGTTGTGTACGACGCCGCAGCGAGGCGGTGGTCCCAGGGAGCACCGCACTTTCGCAAGGACCTCACCATCGTGGTCGTCGCCCCTACCGGTGACTACGTCGCCTATGCCGGGATGTGGGTCGTGCCGGACAACCGCGTGGCGTACGTCGAACCGGTGGCAACCGATCCCGACTACCGCCGGATGGGCCTCGGGACGGTTGCCGTCATGGAGACGCTGCGCCGAGCGGCAGCCGAGGGTGCGGACGTCGCGTGGGTCGGCTCCGACCAGCCCTTCTACCTCGCAATGGGGTTCGAGAAGAGGTTCAACTGCGAGCTGTGGCTGAAGGACCTCGATCCCGTCTGATGCAATCGCGACAGTGGGGTCCCTGCGGACCCCACTGCGGTCGACGAGTGAGTGGCGACTTCAGCGCCTCGCGATGCGCACCACGTCGTAGTCGAGGTTGGGATCGACCCCTGGCTGGAACGGCGGTGCGACGTCGAATCGGGAATTGACGGCGAACAGCGAGCCCCTGAACGAGCCGACGGTGGTTGGGATACGGAAATCCGGGCTGGTGATCACGTCCGTGATGACCCCGGATCTGAGGTTGCGTGACAGCCTGATCTCAGAGATCTGGTTGAGGAAGTTCTGCACGACGTAGAGCGTGTTGCCCTGCAACAGGATGCCATCGGCGTTCGGCAGCGTCGCTCCGCCGAGGTCGATCGCCCGCGCCATACCGTTTGCCGGGTTGACGCGATACAGCGTGGCGTTGCTCGAGTTGGCGAGGATCAGCGCACCGGTGGGGGAGGCTTCGATGCCGTTGCCGTTGAAGGTGGTTGGATCGAAGACGTAGTCACCACCGAGCGCGATGGTCTCGACCGGGTTCCCCGAGGGCAGCGACCGGTGCGGACCGAAGGGCAGCTTGTAGATGACGGGCGCAAACGAGTCGGTGAAGTAGGCGGCGTCACGCGTCACGACCACGTCATTGATGAAGCCTGCAGCAATGGCGTAGCTGGCGAGCTCAGCACCGGTGGCGCCGTCATAGACATGGACGGCACCGAAGGGGCCGCCGGCAACAAAGAGGTGGCCGGACAGCTCGTCGTACCAGAGTCCGACAGCTGTACGAACGTCCGACGGGGTGAAGATGACTTCGCCGGCACCCGTGACCACGTCTCCGCGATAGATCGATCCGTCCTTCAGGGAGCCCACGTAGAACGTCCCGTCGTCGGTAACTGCGATTCCCTCCGGCTGGAAGCCGTTGGGAAGCGGAATGGTGTCGTTGCCTGCTGCTGTGGCGGGTGCTGCCGTGAGCGCGGTCACCATGAGGGTGAGCGCGGCGACGAGCATGATGATTCGGCGCATTGATGGTCCCTTCTCTCTGTAATCCCCAGGGATGTGCCTTCGTCACTATACGGAAGCGCCGTACTCTGTGGATCATGCGCATCGCCGTCGTGACGATCTTTCCCGAGTTCTTCACCGGCCCACTGGGCGTGAGCCTGGTCGGCAAGGCCTGCTCCGATGGCGTGATCGACGTCCGAATCGTGGATCTGCGGCGATGGGGCAGGGGCGTGCATCGTCAAGTCGACGACGCACCGTTCGGTGGCGGCGCCGGGATGGTGATGATGGTCGAGCCGCTCGCCGAAGCGCTCGAGCCGCTGGCGAGCACGCATCGCGTGCTGCTCACCCCCGTGGGCGCTCCACTCACCCAGGCGACGCTGGACCGGTGGGCAGGCCTGCCGGCGCTCACCCTCGTGTGCGGCCGGTACGAGGGCGTCGACGAGCGAGTTGCCGAGCACCTCATCGACGAGGAGATCTCGCTGGGCGATTACGTGCTGCTCGGCGGCGAGGTGGCGGCCCTCGCGATCATCGAGGGTGTCACCCGGCTGCTTCCCGGGGTGGTGGGCAACCCCGAGTCGGTCGTCACCGAGAGCTTCCGCAACGGCCTGCTCGAAGAGCCGCAGTACACCCGCCCTGCCGACTTCAGGGGCTGGACGGTTCCCGACGTCCTGCTGTCCGGCGATCACGGACGGATCGCAACATGGCGTGAGGAGCAACGGCAGCGTCGCACCGCAGAGCGGCGTCCTGATCTCATGGCACCGCCTGGACAGGAGGACTGACACGAGCTCGCCAGCGGCCGGAGAAGCGCCGGCACCGGCGATTTCGCGGATGGGCGGCGGTCGTCTACAATCCCGGCTTCCTCACTTCGTTTCCTCGTGGAGGACCCCGTGAACACGCTCGATGAGATCGAGGCTGCGTACTTGCGCGACGACGTGCCGGACTTCGGTCCCGGCGACACCGTGCGCGTCCACGTCCGTGTGGTCGAGGGTGGACGAGAGCGGGTGCAGGTGTACGAGGGCGTCGTGATCGGTCGCAGCGGCGGCGGTCTCCGTGAGACCTTCACCGTTCGGAAGATCAGCTTCGGAGTGGGGGTAGAGCGCATCTTCCCGGTGCACGCCCCCATCATTCAGAAGATCGAGGTGATGCGCCGCGGCGACGTCCGGCGCGCCAAGCTCTACTTCCTTCGCGATCGGGTTGGCAAGGCCACCCGCATCAAGGAGAAGCGCACCTGACGGTGCGGCGCCCCTCGCAACAGGTGCGCCTCGATCCCGCCTCCCTCGCAACGGGCTGCCGCGCGCTCGCCGAGCGGGACGGCGTCCTCGCGCGAGCTCTTCGAACGGAACGGCATACCGCCGCTGTGGCGTCGTGAGCCCGGCTTCGCAACCCTGGTGCGGTTGGTCCTCGAGCAGCAGGTCTCGCTCGCTTCAGGAGCCGCGGCCTATCGCCGACTGGAAGAGCGTCTCGGCGCCGTGACGCCGGACGCGTTCCTCACGCTCGACGACGCTGCGCTCCTCGCCGTCGGCTTCAGCCGGCAGAAGACCCGGTATGTGCGGCATCTCGCCGGTGCGCTCGTCACCGGCGAGTTCGACCTCGACGTTGCCGGCAGGCTCGGCGACGAGGCGGCAGTCGCTCACCTCCAGCGCCTCGTCGGCGTTGGCCCGTGGACGGCGAGCAATTACCTGCTGTTTGCTCTTGGGCGGCCCGATGTCTGGCCGACGGGAGATCGCGCCCTCGTCGTGTCGCTTGGTCGGGCACTCGCAACGGACGCGCCGCCGACCTACGAGGAGGCCGATCAGATGGCAGATCTATGGCGTCCCTGGCGCGCCGTCGCCGCTCGCCTTCTGTGGCACGACTACCTCGGCGGCCGTTCCTATGACTCATCCGGCTTTTGAACCCATGTGGAGTAACGTGCCAACGTGACCGATTCCGATCTGCATCAGCCTGTCCACGACGCGCCCCGACCCGGCTCGGGCGAGGCGGTCGCTGCGGCGGACCAGGTGACGGAGCCACCGATCGAGACCGCTCCCTCCTCGGAGGATGCCGCGGAGCCGGCTCCGCCGGAGGAGCAGGAGTCGGGCAAAGGGCGCTCCTTCTGGAGGGAGCTGCCACTTCTCATCCTCATCGCCCTGGTCATCGCCGTCGTCATCAAGACGTTCGTGATTCAAGCGTTCTGGATCCCTTCGAGCTCGATGGAGAACACCCTCCAGATCAACGACCGTGTGCTCGTGAACAAGCTCGCCTTCGACATCGGGGACGTCAGTCGCGGCGACGTCATCGTGTTCGACGACCCCCGCGGGGTCCAGGAACGGGAATCGGTGGCTGAAGCGGTGCTGCGCAATCTGGCGGAGTCGGTGGGACTGTCGACGCCGAAGTCCGAGTTCATCAAACGGGTGATCGGGCTGCCGGGGGAGACGGTCGAGGTTCGCGACGGTGCGGTGCACATCAATGGTGAGGCACTCGCCGAGAGCTACCTCCATCCACGCACCAGCATGCCCGACTTCGGGCCTGAGACGGTGCCCCCCGGGATGTACTTCGTGATGGGCGACAATCGCAACTCGAGTCAAGACAGCCGATTCTTCGGACCGATCGACGGTGACGCAATCGTGGGCAAGGCTTTCGTCGTGCTCTGGCCGCCGAGCCGATGGAGCGGGTTGTAGCGGGAAATGCTGCGACGTGCGAGATGTCGCACTCAGCGGGTAGAACTGAAGAAGCCGTCGTCCGGGCCGTCCCGGCGTAACATGCGGCAGCGGACTGGCTCGTCTGGCCGGGTGCCGCTACCGCGGAGGAGATGACCGATGGGTGAAGAAGACCTCGAGCGGTTCGAAACCGACGTCGAGCTCCAGATCTACAAGGAGTACCGGGATGTCCTCCCGTTGTTCCGCTATGTGATCGAGACCGAGCGCCGGTTCTACCTCGCCAATGGGGTCGACGTCCACACCCGCCAGGCCGACGGCTCCGTCTATTTCGAGCTGGAGCTGCAAGACGCATGGGTCTGGGACATGTACCGCCCCGCCCGCTTCGTGAAGCGGGTCAAGGTGATGACGTTCCGCGACGTCAACATCGAGGAGTTGGAGCCGACGACCGCTATCTGACCGGCCGCGCCGGACTGGCGCAGCTCGGCGAATCGGTTGCTGCCTCGTTCCTCACTCGCCGCGGCGCCGCGGTGGTTGCCCGCAACCTGTCCGTCGGCCGAGGTGAGATCGATCTCCTGGTGCGGTTCGGCGGCCGGCACGTCGCCGTCGAGGTGAAGACCGTTGGGCGGTGGGCGGTGGCAGACAGCCCCATCGAGCGGATGTCCGCGGCGAAACTGGCTCAGGTGCGCAGGCTCGCAAACTGCCTGTCGCCTCGCTACGGCAGCGTCGGCGTCGACTTCGTCGGAGTGGCTGTTGCGGAAGCGGGCGTTGTCGTCAATTGGCGGCGCAACGTGGCGTGACGCCGTGCCTGCGGCGCTGCTCCTTGTGCCAGCACCCATGATGCCAGTGGCGGCGCAGGTCGGGGGCGAGCTCCGGAACGACGACAACGTGTCCCACACCAGGACCGATAGCCGATACGCACCCCGGACACACGTACGTCTTGCGCGCTTGATACGGCTGGACCGCTGTCACCACCTCGTCACCGAACGCCATCGCCCGGCTATCCGAAGAATCCCCAGGCGACGAACGCCAGGGTGAGCGCAGCAAAGCCGACCACGAGGGCGATGTCGAGTATCGAGGTGCGTGACTTGCGGAAGGGGTTGAAGCCCATGAGTGCGATGGTAGAACGGCCGGGCGTTCAGCCGGCATTCCCGTGCACCCTTGGCAGCGCCTGCGCGAAGCCGATTCGATGAGCGGACGGCCGGTAGGCTGCCGCGCATGTCCGACCTCCTCTCCATCGAAGATCGCGGTGCCGTCCGCTGGATAACGATCAACCGTCCCGGGACGAAGAACGCCATCCCGGCAGGCGGCTGGGACACGCTGGCTGCCGCGTTCGTCGAGTTTGGGGAATCCGCCGCACGCGTGCTCGTCGTCACCGGTGCAGGCGGCGAGTTCTGCTCGGGTGCCGACGTGACGTCGTTGTCCGGACTCGACCGTGGGGTCGCTGCTGCGGCTCACGCCATGGCGCACACGGGGTCGGCTGCGCTCGCCCTCCATCGGCTGCCGAAGCCGACGATTGCCGCCGTCGATGGCGTGGCGGTGGGGGCAGGCATGAACCTCGCCCTCGGGTGCGACATCGTGATCGCAACGGAGCGAGCCAGGTTTGCAGAGATCTTCGTGCGCCGAGGCTTGACGCTCGACTTCGGCGGGTCGTGGCTGTTGCCGCGCCTCGTCGGCCTTGCCAGGGCTCGGGAGCTGGCATTGACCGGCCGCATCGTCGAAGCCGACGAAGCGCTCGCCATCGGGCTTGTCAGCCGGGTGGTACCGGTCGAACGCCTCAACGACGCGGTGGCCGAGGCTGCAGAGCCTCTGGCAGCCGGTGCCCCCCTCGCCCATCGGTTCATCAAGATGGCTCTGGACCGCTCATTCGACCTCACCTTCGAGCAGGCGGTAGAGATGGAGGGCCAGGCGCAAGCGGTCCTCGGCGGCTCGGCCGACCTGCAAGAGGCCGTGACAGCGTTCGCCGACAAGCGTCCACCACGCTTCGAAGGCCGCTGATCGCGTAGCGACCGAGCGCACTCTCCTGCGTCGGCTTCGCAAGAAAAGGGGTCGATCGGGCCATGCCGAACCGTTGCCGAGGCAAAGAAGCACGTCTATCGTGACCTCTGCCGGCAATGCAGGTGGTGTGGGAACCTGTACGCCATTGGGTGCGTACGGCCTGCGGCAAAATCGAACATCAGGGGGAACGATCCATGGCTGACGCGATCATCATTGGTGGGGGACCCGCGGGCTCAGTCCTCGGCTGTTACCTCTCCAAGGCGGGGATACGCAACATCATCGTCGAGAAGACGATGCACCCGCGACCGCACATCGGCGAGTCGCTCGTCTCGTCAACGGTCCGCATCTTCGACGAGCTCGACTTCCTTCCGATCATGGAGAAGCAAGGCTTCATCCGCAAATACGGTGCGGCGTGGCACCCCACCCAGGGGCGCGGTGAGTTCGCCATCGAGTTCGCCGAGTTCCCGCAGGAAGGCGTCAACCAGGACTACACCTATCACGTCGATCGTGCGACCTTCGACCACCTTCTGCTGCAGCATGCGCGCGATCTCGGCTCCAAGGTGATCCAAGGCGTCGGCGTCAAGGAAGTGCTCTTCGACGAGAACGACTTCGCCAAGGGCGTCGTCGTCGACATCGAAGGCGCCACCACCGAGCTGTATGCCGACTTCGTGCTCGATTGCAGCGGGCGCAAGGCCATCCTCGGCAATCAGCGGCGTCTGCGCGACAACGACCCACTCTTCAACCAGTTTGCGGTCACCGCCCACTTCGACAATGTCCACCGCAGCGACGACCCGAAGACCCGGGACTACATCCACATCTACTTCCTCCCCGTCGAGCGGGGCTGGGCGTGGCAGATCCCGATCGACGACGAGACCACCTCGATCGGCGTCGTCACCGAGAAGTCGGTGTTCCAGGAGTCACGGCAGCGCAAGGAGGAGTGGTTCTACGAGCAGGTCGGCACCGCTCCTGATCTGGCGAGGGCCATGGAGAACGCCAAGCAGCTCGACGACTTCAACACCGAAGCCGACTACAGCTATGCGATGCGGAGATTCGTCGGGAACGGCTGGATGCTCGTCGGCGATGCCGCACGATTCGTCGATCCGATCTTCTCGTCAGGGATCTCCATCGCCGCCGAGTCGGCCAAGTACGCGGCAGAGGCGGTGGTTCGCGCCGTCGAGTCGGGCGATCGCAGCGAGGCTGCGCTCCAGCCGTACGAGGATCGGGTCAAGGCGGGCGTCAGCATCTGGTACGAGTTCATCCGGCTCTACTACAAGCTGATGCACCTCTTCACGTACTTCATCTCGTCGAAGGAGCACCGTCTCCAGATCCTCCAGCTGCTCCAGGGCGAGGTGTACGACCGGGAGAAGGCGCCGGTGCTCGATGCGATGCGCGAGGTGATCCACAAGGTCGAGTCCACGCCCGGTCACCTGTGGGCCGGCCACCTCACCGACATCCCCATCGACTGACCGGAGCGGACGTCCGGAGCCGCCGGCTACTGGACGCAGAACTCGTTGCCTTCGGGGTCTTGCATGACCACCCAGTAGTCGCCGCGGTCTGCGAGGTCGAAGGTCTCGCCACGCGCGCCTCCCGCCGCCTCGAGCGCAGCCACTTTGGCATCGACCGCGACTCGACGCTGCTCGGGCGGTGTGGCGTGACCGCCTCCTGCGTTCACGTCGAGGTGGACCCTGTTCTTCGCCGTCTTCCCTTCTGGGACCTTCTGGAAGAGGATTCGCGGACCGGCCTCCTTGGGGTCGATGATCGCAGCGAGGTCGTCCCACTCGTCCTCGGGGATGCCCACGGTGCGGGCGAAGTCCTCCCACGTCTCGTGGCCCGGCGGAGGCGGCTGTTCGATGTAGTCGAGGGCGAGCGCCCAGAAACGGGAGAGCGCGGCAGGATCTGCGGCGTCGAACGTGACTTGAAATCCGATGTACATGCGACCCAGGCTACGCCGCGGCCGCCTCGACGTGTTGCTTCAACCCACGGAGCAGATTGGCCATGCCTCTGCGGTAGGTGCGCCGGACGGCAACACGATCGATCAACCGGCCGACGACGCCGTACTTGAGCGCGTACAGCGGAGTCACCGAGACGATGGTCAGGGTGCCGGCGGCGTCGAGGTCGAATCTGATGTCCGCGTGGGTGAAAGGAAGGTTGGTCTCGTCGATGCGCATTGTGATGTGCTGGTGCTCGGACAGCGACACCACCGACTCCTTGAGGTAGTTGTTGCCACCGAGGTCGCAGTGGCGGCGAGCGCCGAGGCCGGAGCCGGCTTCGCCCTCGATGTGCGATGCGGCCACGCCGGGATTCCATTCGTGGATCGAGCCGATGTCGGCAAGCGTCTGCCACACCTGTGGCAAGGACGCCCGAATGGCGATCGTCTCGGTGAATGTGCCCATGCCGGAGCCAACGCTCGCCGCTGCGTGGTGATTCCCTCGGCAAAGCGTTGGAGAGCCTCGTCAGGGTAAGAACACGAGCGGCTGCCCGTGCCCGTGTGGGGCAGGCCCCCTTCCCGGGCAGCCGCCTCGGGGTGAGGCTCGCTCGTGTGCTGGACCTCTAAGCCGAACGACCCAGTGGCCGACTGGTGATCCACCACAGGCGGAAGGATCCACCCCATGCACGTCGCAAGCACACCCCCGATCGACTGGGGCGCCCACGCAGAACGCAGCGCAACGCGCCGCACCGAACGCAACGCCGGCGAAGGCGCGGTGCGCGAGCGAACCCAGCGCCCCGCTGAGGCCCCTGCCGAGGCGGCTGCGGGCGCCGTGCAGGAGCGGTCCGCAGCCATGGATCCGACGGCGAGGTTGGAAGCGCACATCGAGAAGATGCAGCCGCGTATCGACCGGCTCGTTCGAAGGCTCGGCGAGCCTCTCGGCGAGGAGTTTGCGGGTGAGATCGCGCTGCTTCAGGAGAACTTCCTCAACGGCATGGGTGAAGGCTCGCTGCGGGCCGCAGTGAACGAGGTGATCCGGGCCTATCGGACCATACAGGCGGGTGGGCCTCCCACCGAGACCGGCGATCCCGTCGTCGGCGTCGCGGGTGATGTTGAGCCGGTTGCGGGTGATGTGGAGCCGGTTGCGGGTGATGTCGAGCCGGTCACCGGTCCTCCTGATCTCTTGCAGCCCGTGATTCCGCCGGAGACTCAGCCGGTGACGGGTCCTCCCGATCTCCTTCAGCCCGTGATTCCGCCGGAGACTCAGCCGGTGATCGTGGCCGAGAATCCGGATGTGTACCTACTCGGAGCACCCGACGAGTCGTGAGCCGGTGACGCCGGTGATCGCAACCGGAATCGAATAACGCCAGGGTGAGCGGCGGTCCTCGAGTTTCGAGGGTCGCCGCTCACGACGTGACGACCATGCCTGGGATCGTGTCGTGTCGCACCCGCACCATACGGTGTGGCCATGTTCGCTTCAGTCACCTCCGTCGCCCTCGTCGGTGTCGAACCTCGCCCGGTCCGGGTCGAAGTCCACATCGGCAGCGGGGGCAGCCGTTTCATCATCGTTGGCCTTCCGGACGCGTCGGTGCGCGAGGCCAAGGAGCGGGTCCGCGCTGCCATTGCCGCATCTCGCTACACGTTCCCGAGCCGCAGCATCATCGTGAACCTGTCGCCTGCCGACCTGCCCAAAGCGGGGTCTGCGTACGACCTCCCCATCGCTCTCGGTGTGCTCGTGGCCTCCGGCCAGGTCGACGATCCGGTCACCCGGGTCGTCGCCCTCGGGGAGCTGGCGCTCGACGGCCGGGTTCGCCCTGTCGTGGGCTCGCTTGGGGCTGCCCTCGTTGCATCCGAACTCGGGCTGCCGTGTGTGCTCGCGTCACAATCCTCCGGAGCCTCGGCCGTCGCCGACCGGGTGTCCATCATTCCTGCCGATCACCTCACCGAGGCCGTCGCCGGCGCCTTGGGAGCGCCGACGGGCCGGGCGCTGGCGGTGCCCGACATCGCCGACGTCACCGGGCACGACATCAGCGACGTGAGGGGTCAGCCCGAGGCTCGACGAGCACTCGAGCTTGCGGCGGCCGGCGGGCATCACCTCCTCATGACGGGCGCGCCAGGTGCCGGCAAGACCATGCTGGCGCGTTGCCTTCCCGGGTTGCTGCCGCCGCTCGAGAGCGACGAGGTGCTCGAGGTGGCGTTGGCGTGGGGGGCGGCCGGTCGGGACGCAGTCCACTCCGATCTCGCCCCCTTTCGTGCTCCCCACCATTCAGCGACGCTTGCGGCGCTGATCGGAGGGGGGAGCGGCGTACCGGTGCCAGGAGAGGTCACGCTGGCGCATCGCGGTGTGTTGTTCTTGGACGAGTTGGGTGAGTTCCCGGTGTCGTTGTTGGATGCCCTGCGCCAGCCGGTGGAGGATGGGCGGGTTGTGGTTGCTCGCAAGGGGGCGTCGGTGTCCTTTCCGTGTGAGTTCCAATTGGTGGCCGCGACGAATCCGTGTCCGTGTGGGTATGAGGGGGATTGGCTGGTTGCGTGTCGGTGTACGGAGCGGGGAAGGGAGCGGTATCGGCGTCGGTTCTCTGGTCCTCTGATCGACCGGTTCGATCTGCGGGTGAAGGTCCCGCGGCTGGGGCCAGACGAGTTGGGTGGTCCTCCTGCAGAGTCGAGTGACGCGGTGCGGCGGCGTGTGGTGGCGGCGCGGAAGCGTCAGCTTGCGAGGGGTTCACTCAACCGCGGGTTGACGAGGCCGGCGTTGGATGCGTTGGCATGGACCCAGGAGGCACGGCTGTTGCTGGCTCGGTCGGTGCGTCGGGAGGCGTTGACGGCGCGGGGGTGGGATCGGGTTCGGCGAGTGGCGGTCACGGTGGCGGATCTGGAGGAGTCTGGGGTGATCGGTGAGCAGCACGTCGCAGAGGCCTTGTCGTTTCGGGGTGAGTTGTGAGCGATGGGTCGGTGCGGTTGGCGTTCTCGGGTCTGCATCCGGAGCGGGTCAAGTCGTTGGTGGACGTGTACGGGGTTGCGGGGACGTTGCGGCGGATCGAGGAGGGTGTTGTCGAGGTGTCACCGCGGGTGGCGGCAGCCGTTGGCCCGGCGGGGCGGGTCAGGCGGGCGGAGCTCGCGTCGCAGGGGGTCGCGGTGATCGTGCGGGGCGATGGCGCCTATCCGGTGTCCTTGGGTGAGCTGCCGGATGCGCCGCCGGTGCTGTTCGTGCGGGGGGCGTTGCCGGATCGGGCCACGGTTGCGGTTGTCGGGACGCGGCGGTGCACGGCATACGGGCGCCAGCTTGCCTTCGAGTACGGAGCTGCCATTGCTGAGGCAGGTTGGTGTGTCGTGTCGGGTCTGGCTCGCGGCATCGATGGGCAGGCGCATCGCGGCGTGGTTGCGGCCGGGGGAGTTGGTGTTGCGGTATTGGGGTCGGGTATCGACGTGATGTATCCGGCCGAACACCGTGGGCTGGCGGGCGATTTGGTGGCTGACGGTGGGGCGATCGTCAGTGAGTACCCGCCGGGCACGCCGCCTGAAGGGTGGCGCTTTCCTCCGCGGAATCGCATCATCTCGGGCTTGGCGCAGGCGGTGGTGGTTGTCGAGGCCGGGGTCACGGGCGGAGCGCTCATCACGGCGGGATATGCGCTTGCTCACGGGCGACCCGTGTTTGCGGTGCCGGGTGATGTCCGCCGTGCCAGTTCGGAAGGGTGCAACAGGCTGATCCGCGACGGCGCCCACCCGGTGTTCGACCCGGCCGACCTCATCGAGGAGCTGTCACTCGTCCTCGGGCCACCGCTGGCGTGCGACACAACCAACCAGACCGGCCCTTGGTCGCGGCGTGAGACTCGGTAGTCTCTCTGCCAGGAATGGGCCGCAGGAGGATGCGATGGCGATCGACACCATCGACGAGTTGCGCACGCACCTGCAATGGGCGATGCGCGTCGAGATGTCCCTCGTGCCCGTCTATCTCTATGCGGCCTATTCGATATGCGACCCCGACTCAGCGGCCGCGAAGCTCATCATCAGCGTCGCCGCGGAGGAGATGCTGCACAGCGCGATCGCCGCCAACCTGCTGGTGGCCGTCGGCGGCGAGCCGCGGTTCTACGAGCCCGCATTCGTTCCCTCGTATCCGATGCCGATGCCGCACCACGATCCGCCGGTGGTGCTCGAGTTGCGTGCGGTGTCGCGAGAGGTGCTCGATCTCTTCTGCCTCATCGAGCGGCCGGAGGGAAGAGAAGCGCCGCCGGAGGACGACGCATACGAGACGCAAGGCCAGTTCTATCACGCCATCGAATTGGCCTTCGAGCGCTTCGCCGAAGACGATCTCTTTGCGCACAACCGGCCGGAGTGCCAATTCGCCGACCCCAGCTACTACGCCCCCGTCGAGTTCGATGCCGCCGACAGCGGCGGGCTCGAGCTCATCACGGACATGGCTTCGGTGCGGCGGTCCCTCTCGACGGTGATCCACCAGGGCGAAGGGCTGTCCGACGAGCAGTGGGCCGACCCCTCCCACCAAGAGCTGACGCACTACCACAAGTTCGTTGCCCTCCGCGATCGTGCCACGCCGGTCGGCGAGCTGTGGCCGGTCGTTGCGAATCCGAACGTCGAGGACATGTCCGAGCCGCTGCGGGACGTGGCGATTCTCTCGAACGCAACCTACAGCTTGCTGCTCGTCACCATGGACGAGCTGTACCAGCCATTGGAGCCGGCCGACAAGCCGCAGGTCGTTGGACGGCTCTATGCCGTGATGAAGGACGTGCTGGGCCCACTGGCCCGGTTCCTCATGTCGCAGCCCATGGGAGGGGGCTCCAGCGGCCATGCGGGGCCGCCGTTTGCGTTCCACCCGCTGGCCTCGCCGCACCATGCGCTCGCAGAGGTGCAGGCGCTGGCGGCTCGCGCCGCACGGGCCTTCCCCCAGCTCGCGCCGGCAAGGAAAGTGCTCGACTCGCTGCCTCCCCAGATGGGGTCGTGAGGCGGCGCGTCCGGAGGTCGTTGACGAACCGGCGCCATGAGGTGACCATTCGTCAGATGGAAGCACCCGCCCCGGACCTCGCTACCGCCGTCGAGGCCTACCTCACCCGGCTCGCAGGCGAACGTCGGCTCTCCCCGCACACCGTCGCGGCGTATCGCTCTGATCTCGCTCAGTTCGCTGCGTTCTGCGCCCGGCTGGGAGTGACGGAGCCCAAAGAGATCGATCGCCGCACCGTGCGGCGCTACCTCGCCCAGCTTTCGACCCGCAACTATGCACCACGATCGATCGCCCGGAAGTCGTCGGTGGTGCGCACGTTTCTCGACGACGCGGTGCTTCACAGCGTGATCGCAGCGAACCCGGCCGCCCCCCTCGCCCGGCCGAAGCGCCCGCAGACGCTCCCGAAAGCGCTGCCCGCTGCCGCCGTCGCCGCCGCGCTCGATGCCATCGACGATGGGAACCACCCTGTGGCGTTGCGCGACCGTGCGCTGCTCGAGGTGCTCTACGGGACCGGGCTGCGCGTGTCCGAACTCGCAAGCTTGACACTCGCCGACGTCCCGAAGGCGGCATTCCTTCGCATCAGCGGCAAGGGAGATCGCCAGCGCGACGTGCCGCTCGCCGGTGCGGCCAGGAGAGCGCTCGACGCCTACCTCGCTCGGGGCCGCCCCGAGCTGAGCACGCCCGACACAGGTGCCGCGCTGTGGGTCGGTGTGAGGGGCGGTTCGCTCGATGCCCGGGGCATTCGGCGCGTTGTGCGGCGGCGCTTGGGGACCTTCCCCCACGCCCTGCGCCACTCGTTCGCCACCCACCTGCTCGAGAATGGGGCCGACCTGCGCAGTGTTCAGGAGCTGCTGGGGCATCGAGAGCTCGCAACGACGCAGATATACACTGCCGTCTCCCGCCGACACCTCAGGGCCACCTATGACCGCAGCCACCCCCGGGCGTGACCGCAGCGATGCTGCTCTCAACGAACTGTGGGAACGACGCATCGCAAACGACTCTTCCGCCCGCGATGCGCTCATCGTCCACTACGCACCGCTCGTCAAGTTCGTTGCCGGTCGGATCGGCGCCGGGCTCCCAGCCGCCGTCGAGTCGCAGGACCTCGTTTCGTACGGAACCTTTGGGCTCATCGACGCCATCGACAAGTTCGACCTCGCGGTCGGCGTGCGGTTCGAGACCTATGCCGCCCAGCGGATCAGAGGGGCAATCCTCGACGAGCTCCGCAGCCTCGATTGGGTGCCGCGAGCCGTGCGGGCCCGTGCCCGCCTCGTCAAGGAAGGCCTTGCCGAGCTCGAGCACCGATTGCAGCGATCGGCGACCGAAGCCGAGCTCGCCATCCACCTCGACATGGACGTCGCACAGCTCCGCCGCGCCCTCGGCGAAGTGGCAGCCGGTGGTCTCGTCGCCCTCGACGAGCTGGGGACGGAAGGCGACGGCCTTTCGGTGCGCAACCTGCTCGGAAACGCAAGCCCCGAGGAACCCGGCGGCGCGCTCGAGAGGGCAGAACTGCGCAACGCCCTTCTCGCCGCTGTTCGCGGACTCGGTGAGCGAGAGCGCACGGTCGTGTCCCTCTACTACTTCGAGGCGATGACCCTCGCCCAGATCGGCGAGGTGCTCGGTGTCACCGAGTCTCGGGTTTCGCAGATCCACGCCAAGGCGGTCCTGAGCCTGCGCAATCGGCTGACGCGCTCCACACGGCTCAGCTAGCGGACGGCTTCGTCACGCCCATTTGGACGGGTCCGCACAACCGGTACACTCGGGCCGAATTCGCACGTCCACCGCAATCCCCGGGGTCGCAGCATCGATGCAGCGCGGGGGCGGCGAGGGAGCGGACCGGCTCGAAGCCGCTCGCACCCTCCCCAGCGTGGGCGGAGGAGCACAACCCACACAGGAGGAATCTGTGGCAGTCGTCAGCATGCGACAGCTGCTGGAGGCCGGAGTCCACTTCGGCCATCAGACGCGTCGATGGAACCCCAAGATGCGCCCGTTCATCTTCACGGAACGCAACGGCATCCACATCGTGGATCTCCGCCAGACCCTGGAGCGCATCGAGGAAGCGCACGCGCTCATCAAGGACACTGCAGCGGGTGGCGGCACGGTTCTGTTCATCGGGACCAAGAAGCAAGCCCAAGCACCGATCCGGGAGGCTGCCGAGGCGGCCGGAATGCCGTTTGTCAACCACCGCTGGCTCGGTGGCATGCTCACCAACTTCCAGACCATCCACAAGCGCATCCTCTACATGATCGAGCTCGAGCGCATGGATTCGTCGGGTGAGATGAACGCGCTGCCCAAGAAGGAGCGACTCAGACTGAGGCGCGAGCTCGCCAAGCTGCAGCCCGTCCTCGGTGGGGTCCGTAGCCTCCATCGAATCCCGGACGTGGTCTTCATCATCGACGTCAAGACCGAGCACATCGCCGTGACGGAGGCGGCTCGGCTGCGCATCCCCATCGTTGCCGTCGTCGACACCAACTGTGACCCGGATCACGTCGACATGGTGATCCCCGGCAACGACGACGCCATCCGCGCCTCGCAACTGCTGGCTGAGATCATGGCGGATGCCGCCAAGTCCGGTCGCGAGCTCTTCCAGGCCGGCCGCAAGGAAGTCGTTGCACAGGGGGAGTCATGACCCAGATCACCGCCAAAGACGTCCAAACCCTCCGCCAAGCCACGGGGGCAGGCATGATGGACGCCAAGCGCGCGCTTCAAGATGCCGAAGGTGACATGGACCGCGCCAAAGACCTGCTGCGCGAGCGCGGGCTGGCAGCCGCTGCCAAGCGCGGCGAGCGCGAGCAAAGCGAAGGTGCCATCGGCTCGTACCTCCACATGCAGGCAGGTCGCCCGGTGATCGGCGTGCTGGTCGAGCTCGCGGCTGAAACCGACTTCGTAGCCAAGAGCGAGGGTTTCCAGGCCGCGGCCAACGACGTTGCCATGCACGTCGCTGCAGCCCGCCCGAGTTGGGTGCGTCGCGAGGAAGTGCCCGAGGACGTCGTGGCCAAAGAGCGAGAGATGTTCGTCGCCCAAGCACGCAACGAGGGCAAGCCGGAGCACATCCTCGACAAGATCGTGGAAGGGAAGCTGACGGCCTTCTACAAGGACAATGTCCTGTACGACCAGCAATTCGTCAAAGCCGAGCAGTTCGAGGGCACCGTCGGTGAGATGGTCCAGGGGCTCGTCGTCTCGATGGGCGAGAACATCTCCGTGGCGCGGTTCTCGAGGCTGCAGGTGGGCGAGAGCGCAGGAGAGTGAGCCGGCGAGTCGTCCTCAAGCTCTCGGGAGAGGCATTCGCCGATCCCACCACCAACTACGGGATCGACCCATCTACGGTCGACCAGGTGGCGCGTGAGATCGTTGCCGTTCACCGGGAAGGTCACGAGATCGCCGTCGTCGTAGGTGGCGGCAACATCTTTCGGGGTCTCAGCTCGGCGGCCAAGGGCATGGATCGCGCCAGCGCCGACTACATGGGCATGCTGGCAACCGTGATCAACGCACTCGCGCTGCGAGACGGTATCGAGCGCGCCGGCTCGCCGTGCCGCGTGCAGACGGCGATCTCGATCCAGCAGGTGGCTGAGCCGTACATCAGGCTGCGGGCGATCCGCCACCTGGAGAAGGGGCGGATCGTCGTGCTTGCCGGGGGGACGGGCAATCCGTTCTTCACAACGGACACCACGGCGGCGCTGCGGGCAGCCGAGATCGGGGCCGATGCGGTGCTGAAAGCGACAAAGGTCGACGGGGTGTACAGCGCCGATCCCGTGTCCGACCCCGATGCGAAGCTGCTCGAAAAAGTCACCTACATGGACGTCATCTCGCAAAGACTCCAGGTGATGGACACCACCGCCATTACGATGTGTATGGACAACGCGCTACCCATCAGGGTGTTCAATATGATGCAGCCTGGGAATATCGCCTCGGCGGTACGTGGGGAAACCGTTGGGACGCTAGTGCACTGAGCGAGGTGGGCTGTGATCGATGAGCTGTTGGCCGATGCCGAGGCCAAGATGGACCAAGCCGTGGCCCACACCGGGGGTGAGTTCGCCACCGTGCGAACGGGCCGCGCCAACCCTGCGTTGCTCCACAGGGTGACCGTCGACTACTACGGCACTCAGACGCCGCTGCAGCAACTTGCCGGCTTCAGCGTCCCAGATGCACGGATGCTTGTCGTGTCGCCCTACGACCGTACCTCGATCACGGCGATCGAGAAGGCGATTCAGGCCGCCGACCTCGGTCTCAACCCCTCGAACGACGGCAACATCATCCGGCTGTCCTTCCCTTCCCTCACCGAGGAGCGGCGCAAGGAGCTGATCAAGCTGGTGCGCCATTTGGCCGAGGAAGGTCGCATCGCGATTCGCAACGTGCGCCGCCACACGAAGGACGCTCTCGAGGCGCTGGAGGGCGACGTCTCTGAAGATGATGTCAGGCGCGCAGAGAAACACCTCCAGGACCTCACCGACGAGCATGTCAAGCGTCTCGACGACCTGGTTCTTCGCAAGGAAGAAGAGCTGCTCGAAGTCTGATGCACCGCCCGTCTTCCTCTACCCCGATCGGAAGCACCCGTGACAGACGAACCCAGGCGCAGAGATCGGAACGACGACGGCACCGACGCCGAGGTCTTCACCGGCGAGCCTCTTGATGCCTTGTTCGAGGTCGAGGCCTCGGGCGAGGTCGAGGAGCCGGCCGACCACGAGGTCTCGGAACCGGTCCCGGACGTCGGATCGAGCTTTGCCCTTCAGCCCCAGGTGGGGGAGGCCCTTCCCCCAGAGCTCCGTGCGCCACAGCCGTTCGACCCCGAGCTCGATCTCCCGGATCCCACCGACCCCGGATTCACCAGGGCCGATATGGCCGGTTTCGAGGATGAAGTGCCGCAAGGTGGTCTGCAATGGGACCTGCCCGAAGGATGGGAGCCCGGCAGCGCCGCACCTCCTGAGGTGCCCGCCGGGCTCGACATCGGCGTCGACGGCGCCGATGAGGATGCGGGAGAACGTGACGAAGCGCAACCTCCCCATCCCGGTCCGGCGCCGCCTCCGGACGAAGTCGACTGGGAGAAGCTCGCCGGCGAGGACTACGTCGGCTCGTCCACCCAGGAATACCTCGGCCTCGCCGCCGAGCTCGAGGCGAGCCGTTTCGAGGACACGGAGCAGATTGCCGTGTCGGCGAGCATGCCCGGCGTCGACACAGGCGTGGTGGGCCTCGACGACGTGGCCGGCGAGACGCCGGCCGAGGAGTCTGCCGCCCACCACGGCGTCGCCGAACTGGGACTGCGGATCGCGACCGGCCTCGGGCTGCTCTCACTCTTCTTCCTCAGCCTGTTGTGGTCTGCCGGCGTTGCCGTGCTCGCCCTCGCCGTGTTCGGGCTGGCGGCGGGCGAGTTCTACGCGGTGCTCGTGCGCAGAGGTTTTCACCCACTGTCGGTCTTCGGTCTCCTCGGCGTTGCCGGCTGCCTGATCGGTGCCTGGATCTGGGGGGTGGTTGCCATTCCGATCGCCCTCATCGCCACGGTGATCGCTGTTGCGCTCTTCTACGGTCTTGCAGCTCCCCGAGAAGACACCTTGCGGGATGCCTCGATGACGGTCGTCGTCGCTGCGTGGGTCGGTGGGCTCGGTGCGTTTGCCATGCCGGTCATCACCGACGGTGACTACCGCTGGCTCGTTGCCGGCCTCGTGGTGATCGTTGCGTCGACGGATGTCGCCCAGTACTTCGCCGGGCGGAGGTTCGGGCGGCGCCCTCTGGCTCCGGTCATCTCCCCGAAGAAGACCGTCGAAGGCTGGATCGGCGGACTGGTTGCGGCACTTCTCGTTGGAGGTGCGCTCAGCTACCTGGGCCCGTTCGATCGGATGAGCGCCCTGCTCCTCGCCGGTGCCGCCATCGTGTTCGGCCCCATCGGGGACCTGGCTATCTCGATGGTGAAGCGGACGATCGGTGTGAAGGACATGGGCACCGTCTTGCCGGGTCATGGTGGGATCCTCGACCGGATAGATGCCCTTCTGTTCGTGATCCCGGCGGCGTGGTTGGTGTTCAGGGCGACGGGACTCGTCGGCTGAACCCTCTGATCGTTCTCGGCGCCACCGGCTCGATCGGGCGACAGACGCTCGATGTGGCCGCCCGTCTCGGCATACCGGTGGCCGGGCTGGCAGCCCGGCGCCGATCGGACGAGTTCCTCGCACTGGCGGCCGATCACCCGGGCGCATCCCTCGCTCTTTCCGATGCGGATTCCGTCGGCGACGTGCCCAGCCAGGTACAGCGACGCCTCGGCCGCGGCGCGGACGCCGTCGCTGCGCTCGCCGCCACGCCGTCGACCACCGTCGTCAACGGCATCGTCGGCGCGGAGGGACTTGCCCCTTCCGTAGCAGCGGTGAGCGCCGGCAACCGGCTGGCGCTCGCCAACAAGGAGAGCCTCGTTGCCGGGGGGCCGATACTGCTCGCGGCGGCGACGCGCCACGGCGGGGCGATCGTTCCCGTTGATTCCGAACATTCGGCACTCTGGCAGTGCCTCGTCGGAGAGCCGCCGGATGCGGTCTCCCGGCTCATCCTGACTGCCTCCGGCGGTCCCTTTCGCGGCAAGCGAAGAGCCGAGCTCGCCACGGTGACGGTTGCAGAGGCGCTCGCACACCCGACATGGTCGATGGGCCGGCGAATATCGATCGACTCCGCCACGATGATGAACAAGGCGCTCGAGGTCATCGAGGCCCACTACCTCTTCGGTGTTGCGTACGACCGAATCGATGTCGTGGTGCACCCTCAGAGCATCGTGCATTCCCTCGTCGAGATGGTCGACGGCAGCGTGAAGGCACAGCTCGGCGAGCCGGACATGCGCGTCCCCATCCAATACGCCATTACGGCTCCAGATCGGGCTCGTACATCGATCACCCCGTTGGACCTCGCCGGACGGCGCCTCACGTTCGACGCACCGGACGGAGACGCCTTCCCTTGCCTTGCGCTCGGCTACGAGGCCGGTCGACGAGGGGGTGTGGCTCCTGCGGTGCTCAACGCAGCAGACGAGGTTGCCGTGGGAGCCTTCCTCGAACGCGGCCTGTCCTTCCTCGACATCGCAGCCGTCGTCGAAGAATGCCTCGACGCCACCCCGGATTCCGATCCCGAAACGGTGGCGGACGTCCTCGCAGCGGATCGCAATGCCCGAGCTGTCGCTGCCGAAGCGATCGCCCGTCGACCGTGACGGCGGCGCTACACGGCGCCATCAGATGGTCGACAGGGCGTGGGTAGTAGCAATTCCAAGCGAGTAGCGTGAGCCTCGCAATTCCCCGGATCGAGGTGGCATGGGCCCGGTCGTGATGATCGGCGGCGTCCTTCTCATGGTTGTGATCCATGAGGCAGGGCACTTCGTCGCAGCGAAAGCCTTCAATATGAAGGCAACCGAAGCATTCTTCGGCTTCGGACCGAAGCTGTGGTCGACGCAGCGCGGCGAAACCGAGTACGGCATCAAGGCGCTTCCGCTTGGCGGATACGTCCGGATCATCGGCATGAATCCGTTCGAAGAGGTCGCACCAGAAGACGAGGGCCGCACGTACCGCGAGAAGCCGTTCTGGCAGAAGGCGATCGTGGTCCTGGCCGGCATCGCCAGCCACTTCGTCATCGCCTTCTTCCTGTTCTATGCGTTGGCCGTGGCCTACGACACGGCCGAGCCCACCGTGACGGTGGCCGCCGTCAGCGACGTGCTGGTTTCGTCTTCCGCCGTGTCGGATCCCGTCCCGCTCGCGCTCGAAGAGGGAGACCGGGTCGTGAGCGTTGGTGGGGTGCCCATAGAGTCCATCGATCCGCAGAGCCGCAACCCTGGCTCGCTCGTGGACGTTGTGGTCGACCGTGATGGATCGCTCGTCACACTTCAGACCACGGATACGGTTGTGCCCACTCCTGCCATCCTCAGCGGAATCCAGGACGGCGACATGCTCGTTGCCGTCCAGGGTGTCCGCTTCACCACCTGGGGCGAGTTCGTCGACCTCACCCACGCACGCCCGGGCATGCCGACGACCGTCACGCTCGACCGCGACGGCCAAGAGATCACGATCGAGACGACCCTCACGGTGCGCACCGTTGCAGGCGAGCAGCAGGGCTTTCTCGGTGTCGCTCCCGAGCTCGTGCTCTCCCGGGCAGGGCCAATCGAAGCCGTTGGCATCGCCGCCGGGGACATCGTGACGGCGACGCAGCAAAGTGCCACCGGCTTGGTGGGGCTCGTCACGAACTTCGGCTCGCTGCTCGGTGCGACCGTTGACGTCGACAACAACGCCGTGCTCGACGAGGTGCGTCCGATCAGCGCAATTGGCCTCACGAGGGTGGCCACCAACCTCCAGACGGCGCTCTTTCTCCTTGCTCTCGTGAACGTGTTCGTCGGGCTGCTCAACGTCGTGCCGCTCTACCCACTCGACGGCGGGCACTTCGCCGTGGCGTTGTACGAGAAGATCAGGGGCCGGCACGCCGACGTACGCAAGTTGTTGCCGGTCGCCGCCGCCGTGTTCGCATTCATCGTGGTCCTCGGCATCCTCGGCTTCTACTTCGACATCGTCAGACCCATCGAGCTGCCGGGCTGAGGAGGGACATGTGACGAAGCCGCTGCGCCGCGGACGCGCCGCATAAGCGTCGGCACCGTGCCGGTTGGCGGTGGCGCGCCCGTGAGCGTGCAGTCGATGACGACGACGAAGACGGCCGACGTCGAAGGCACCCTCGCTCAGGTATACGCCCTCGCCGGTGCGGGCGCAGACATCGTGCGCATCACGTGCAATGACGTCGACGCTGCCCAAGGCCTCGCAGAGATCGTGCCACGTTCGCCGGTGCCGATCATCGCCGACATCCACTTCCAGTACCGGCTGGCTCTCGCCGCACTCGAGGCGGGCGTTGCCGGTCTCCGCCTGAACCCCGGGAACATTCGCAAGGAGGAACACATCAAGGAGGTGGCGAGGGCTGCAGCCGATGCCGGTGTGCCCATCCGGGTCGGCGTCAACGCTGGGTCGCTCGACAAGGACCTCCTCGAGACCTACGGCGCGCCGGTACCTCAGGCGCTCGTCGACTCGGCTGTGAAGGAGATCCGGTACCTCGAGGACGTCGGATTCACCGACATCAAGATCTCCGTCAAGCACAGCCATGTGCCATCGATGGTTGCTGCCTATCGGCTGCTCGCCGACACGGTCGACTATCCGCTGCACCTCGGCGTCACCGAAGCCGGCCCGCCACCGGGCGGGCTCATCAAGTCTGTTGCAGGAATCGCCACGCTGCTGCTCGAAGGCATCGGCGACACCATCCGCTTCTCCCTCACCGCCGATCCCGTCGAGGAGGCGAAGGCGGGCAGGGCACTCCTCGAGTATCTCGGCTTGCGGGAGCGCAAGGGTCTCGATCTCATCGCATGCCCGTCGTGCGGCCGGGCGGAGGTCGACGTGATCGCAGTTGCGGAGGCGGCCCAAACGGCGCTCGAGGCCGAGAAGCTCCCGATCCAGGTGGCCGTGATGGGCTGCGTCGTCAACGGTCCAGGAGAGGCTCGGGAAGCGGACATCGGCATCGCTGCAGGCAAGGGCAAGGGCCATCTGTTCATCAAGGGCCAAGTCGTACGGGTCGTCCCCGAGGCGGAAATGGTCGATGCGCTGGTCGATGAGGCCCGCAAGCTCGTCGCCGAGGGTGTCGAAGCACGCCTCGCCGCCGCAGACGTCGGCGCTGCGGCGGTCGCCACAGAGACGGCAATCGAGTTGCGAACGCTCCAAGGCGACGCCAACCACGCCGCCGAGCGCAGGGCGGCCGTGGCCGAGGTTGCGTCTGGAGAATGATCCCGGAGCCTCGCCGGCAACTGGTCGTGCTCACCTCGTTCCTGGCACTCGCAGCATTGGCCACCGCACTTGCCGTCGTGTTGGGTCCGGCGCCACTCCCGTCGCGGCGCTACGCCGCCGCTCCGTCGGCGCCGGCTACGACGGTCACTACCAAGGCTGAGCCCGGCGCTGTGGTTGCCGCGCAGGTCTCCCGCTCGATCGCGTTCGTGACGACGCTCAACGGCACAGGGAGCGGTGTCCTCGTCTCGGAAGGGCTCGTGGTCACCAACGCCCACGTGGTCTGGCCGTTCCAGACAGTCGGCGTGTTGTTCCCGGGTGGCGAGCCGCTGCCGGCGCGCGTCCTTGGCGTGGATCCGCGGGCCGACCTGGCCCTGCTCGAGGTGTCCGGCGCTGGGCTTCCGCCGCCCCTGGAGGTCGGCGTCCCCGACCTTCTCAGCCCCGGGCAGGAGCTCTTCCTCGTCGGGTATCCCGATGCTGCCGTACAAAGGCCCGATCCGACGGTTGCCGCCGCATCGTTCCTCGGTGCGTTCGACTGGGACTTCTCCGGCGTTGGCTGGCTGGCGGCGGGCGCGCCGGCCGTCGGCGGGCAGAGCGGCGGCGCACTCGTGGATGCGGCGGGCCGCCTGATGGGGATCACGACGTTTGGCAGTCCAGTCGAGGTGTTCGCCGTGGAGGGAGGCGATGCCGTCAGAATCGCCGAGACCCTCACCCTGAGCACCAACGTGCTCGAGAGCCGGCGCCCGCCGCGACGCGGCGGAACCCTCGAGCAGGACGTCGTGCTCGATGGACGGTGGAGCCAGGCGACGTTCGTCATCTGGGTGGCTCCTGGGACCGTCTCGCACCTGGAGGGCCCGGAGACGGTGAGTTGGCGAGCCCTGGATCCCTACGGCGTGCCGCTCGGCGAGAGCTCGGGAGGCGTGGACGTGCTGTGGTTGCTGGGGACGCCCGGCATCTTCCACGCGTCGGCCGGCGGACCGATGGAAGCAAGGGTCGTGTCGGACACTCCCCTCATCGCTGTCCCGGATAGAGACGATGGACGAGTCCTCGATTCGGGCGGCTCGGTGTCTGGGCTGGTTGACGTCCCGGGCGATCGCGATTGGTACTTCCTCGATCACGAGCCTGCTGGGTCGCTCACAGTGGATGTCGAAGCTCAGACACGAATGCGGGTCACGCTCTATGACCGGGCGACGGCTGCAGTCGTCGCCGAGACCGTCAACGAGCGCGGGTTCTTCTTCGATGACCCGCCGCTGGTGGTCGAGAACCTCGCAGCGGGCAGCTACGTCGTCGTGGTGGAGGACATCGCCGCCCAGTTCGGCACCTACGTGATCGATCTCAGCTGACCTGCGCCGAGAGGTGGGCGGCGCGCCGAGCCGTTGCCGCCGCCGGCACGGTCTATCCTCGTGTTCCCGCAACGGAATCTTGGAGCAACGTGCGCTGGTCCCAGGCTTTCATCCCAACGCTTCGTGAGGACCCGGCCGATGCCGAGGCCACCAGCCATCGCCTCCTGGTGCGAGGCGGATTCATCAGACAGCTCATGGCCGGGTCGTACTCCCTGCTCCCACTCGGAAAACGCGTTGCTGCCAAGGTCGAGCAGATCATTCGCGACGAGATGGACGCAATCGGCGGTCAGGAGTTCCTGCTCCCCGTCGTTCACCCGGCCGAGGTGTGGAAGAAGACCGGGCGGTGGGATGACGTCGAGGGCATCCTCGTCAAGTTCCGCGACCGGCGCGGCTCAGATCTCCTCCTCGCGATCACCCACGAGGAGATCTTCGCCCTTCTCGCGAGTGAGATGAACTCCTACCGGGAGCTACCGCAGATCTGGTATCACATCCAGACCAAGTTTCGGGACGAGCCGCGGCCCAAGGCCGGCCTGCTGCGGGTGCGGGAGTTCACCATGAAGGACTCGTACTCGTTCGACATCGATCAGGCGGGTCTCGACGAGAGGTTCGATCGCCACTTCGCCGCCTACACGCGAATCTTCGCTCGGCTCGGCGTCGAGGCCATCCCTGTGGAGGCGAGCTCCGGCGTGATGGGCGGCAGCGACTCGGCCGAGTTCATGGTGGCTTCGGAGTCGGGGGAGGACGACGTCGCCATCTGCCCGGCCGCTGACTACGCCGCCAACGTCGAGCGGGCCACGTCCACCTTGCCGGCCGTGGTCGATGAGCCGGGGGACGGTGCCGTCGAACGTTTTGCGACTCCGGGTCTTCGCACGATCGCTGCGCTCGCCGATGCCTTCGACTTCGCTCCAGCGGATCGTCAGATCAAGTCGCTCGTCTACATGGTCGATGCCGACCCGGTCCTCGTGCTGTTGCGTGGGGACCACGAGCTGATGGAGCAGAAGCTCGTCGACGCTATGGGGACGGCGCACGTCCGCCCGGCACATCCCGATGAGATCCGGCCGCTGCTCGGCGCGGATCCGGGCAGCCTCGGCGCCGTTGGCGTCAAGGGTGTCCGCATCGTGGCCGACAACGCGTTGGCGGGACGGCGCAACATGGTGACCGGGGCGAACGAGGACGACTGGCATGTGCGCGGCGTCGACGTTGGCCGTGACATCGCCGTGGACGATTGGTTCGACCTCCGTCTGGTGAGGGCAGGCGAGGCATGCCCGAGCTGTGGGGCACCGCTCGAGGTGCGGCGGATGATCGAGGTCGGACACATCTTCAAGCTGGGGACGAAATACAGCGAGGCTGTCGGGGCCACCGTTCTCGACGAGGAAGGCGTCGAACGCACCATCATCATGGGTTCGTACGGCATCGGCATCGGTCGCAACATCGCCGCCGTGGTCGAGAACCACAGCGACGAGAAGGGCATTGCCTGGCCGCTCTCGATCGCTCCGTACGAGGTCGTGGTGACAGTTGTGAAGGTCGACGATCCGGCGACGGTCGACGCCGCCGAGCGGCTGTACGAGGAGCTCCGTGGTGCCGGCATCGACGTGATCCTGGATGACCGCACTGAACGGCCGGGAGTGAAGTTCACCGATGCAGAGCTGATCGGGTTTCCGTACCGGGTCACCATGGGGCCGCGCGGCCTCGCCGCAGGTGAGGTCGAGCTGACCGCGCGTGCCACGAGTGAGACCGAGCCCGTTGCGCTCGCCGACGCCGCCCGAGTGATCGCCGACCGGGTGCGCTCTCACCGTTGATGTCGACAGCGATCATGAGCACGTTCGGCGGTGCACCGAAGGCGAGTGGCCAGCCGTAGGGCGATCGACCCAGCTGCCTCAACGAGGCCCTTCGCATGGCTGGTATACTGCGTTTCCAATTGAGATTGTTCGTCTCGAGGTGGGCCTGTGCCCGCCTCGTTTGTTGGTGGAAGCAACCGGAAGGATGGAGGAGCAGGGTGAGCGATGCGGCAACCCGCCTCTGGGAGGTGATCGAGCCGTACGTCGCCGCTGAAGGCATCGAGCTCGACGACCTCGAGGTGGTTGGTGGCGACAAGGCGTCGATCGTGCGCGTCGTCATCGATGCCGGCGACCCGATCGACGTCGATCGGATCGCTCGCATCTCGCGAGGTGTGTCGCGGTTGCTCGACGACACCGATCCGATCCCGGGCGCCTACACCCTCGAGGTGTCGTCGCCTGGGCTCGAACGCAAGCTCCGCAGCCCGCGCCACTACGTCAAGTCCGTAGGCCGCGAGGTCAAAGTGAAGACGCGCGACGAGGTCGAAGGCCGCCGGGTCCACCGCGGCGTGTTGGTCGACGTAGGCGCCGACCACTTCACGATCTCGGCTGAGGACGGTGACCGCAGCATTGCGTTCACCGACGTTGCGACGGCCCAGACCATCTTCGTCTGGCAGAAGGCCGGCAAGCCGGGCGCCACGAAGCACTGAGAGGAAGCACGATGGACTACAACCTGCTCGAGGCGCTGGAATTGCTCGAGCGCGAGAAGGGTGTCCCCGCCGACACGATCCTCGACGCGCTCGCCAACGCCCTTGTCTCGGCGTACAAGCGCACGCCGGGCGCCGCCGAGGAGGCACGAGTGACCATCGATGCCGACACCGGAGAGATCTTGGTGTACGGCCAGGAGCTCGACGAAGACGGCAACGTCATCAAAGAGTGGGAAGACACGCCGGACGACTTCGGCCGTATTGCTGCGCAGACCGCCAAGCAGGTCATCATGCAGCGGCTGCGTGACGCAAAGCGGGAGCAGGTGTTCGAGCTGTACGACGGTCGCGAGGGCGACCTCGTCACCGGGATCGTCCAGCAATCCGACCATCGCTATGCCATTCTCGACCTCGGTAACGCCGAAGCGATCATGCCCTCGTCCGAGCGCATCCCGTATGAGCGCCTCGAGCGGGGCAATCGGGTGAAGGCGTACATCCTCGAGGTGCGCGGTGAGGGCAAAGGCCCTCAGATCGTGGTGAGCCGGAGCCATCCAGAGTTCATCAGGTCACTCTTCGAGCTCGAGGTTCCCGAGCTCGTCGACGGCGACGTGGAGATCAAGGCCATTGCCCGCGAGCCTGGGCATCGCACGAAGATCGCCGTGGCCTCCAACGACCCGAACGTCGATCCTGTCGGGGCCTGTGTCGGGGCACGGGGATCCCGTGTCCGCCAGGTGGTCAACGAGCTGCGTGGCGAGAAGGTCGACATCGTGGAGTGGAGGGACGACTCGGCTTCGTTCCTCGCCGAGGCGCTGAGCCCGGCACGCGTGAAGGAAGTGCGCCTCGATGACGAGTCGCGGGTGGCGACGGTGATCGTGCCCGATCACCAGCTGTCGCTTGCGATCGGCAAGGAAGGGCAGAACGCCCGGCTGGCAGCGCGGCTCACCGGTTACAAGGTCGACATCCGATCAGAGACCCAAGACCTCGGCCTCGACCTGGAGGAAGAAGAGGCAGCGGCGCCTACAGCTGCTGCGACGAATACCGCGTCACCTGAGGTCGTGGCGCCTGAGGCTGCGCTACCTGAGGTTGTGGCGCCTGAGGCTGCGCCACCTGAGGTTGTGGCGCCTGAGGTCGGAACGGCTGCGG
The DNA here is from genome assembly GCA_963792895.1 of uncultured Acidimicrobiia bacterium. Lineage (GTDB taxonomy): Bacteria > Actinomycetota > Acidimicrobiia > Spongiisociales > UBA5794 > UBA6912. The sequence goes on along the minus strand of CAWBYA010000008.1, from coordinate 162,119 downwards.
AGGCCGAGGAGCCGAAGGACACTGCCGGCGGAGAGCCGGCCGCTGCGGAAACGGCGCCGGTTGGTGACGAGGCGGGGAGCCCAGCCGCCGTCGCCGCACCGCCCACCGTCGGAGAGAGCGCAACAGCGCCAACCGACGGTGACGGAGACGAGGCCGATGGGGCAGACGAAGAGAATGTGGCGGCGGACGTGGCGAGCCACGTGGGTGAGGAGCCGCCGGTGCTGGATGCGTGATACGACGGTGATGATCTCTCGGAGGTGACGGTGGCGAAACAACGGGTGTACGAGCTGGCTCGAGAACTTGGTCTGGATTCCAAGGACGTGCTGGCGCGCGCCCAGGAGCTCGGTCTCGACGTGAAGACAGCGTCTTCGGGGCTCGATGAGGACGGTGCTGCCCTCGTCCGTCTCTCCTACGAAGACGAGAGCACAACGGCCACGGAGCCTGCCGAGGCAGCTGCCGAGACGCCTGCTGCGGCCGCCGCAGAGCCTGCTGCGGTTGCTGAAGCAACCGAGCCGGCAGCGGCGGAAGCGCCGCCGGAGCCGCAGCCAACGGGGCTCGAGCCCGAAGCGCTCGAGCCGGTTGCTGCCACACCTGCCCCTGCGGCCGATACCCCGCTCCCGGCGGGAGACGACGACAACATCCTGACCGTGGACGAAGGCATCACGGTTGCAGAGTTCGCCCGCCTCATCGGTGAGCGGACCGGTGAAGTGGTTCGCACGTTGATGGGGATGGGGGAGATGGTTCCGGGGGGCGGGGCGATCCCCGTCGATGCCATCGAGCCGCTGGGTCGGCAGTTCGGCTACTCCGTGCTGGTCGAGGAGGCGCCGGAAGCACCTCCCGAGGAGGCGCGCACTCCGTACACCGTCGACTACGAGGATGATCCGGCGAGTCTCAAGCCGCGACCCCCGGTCGTCACGGTCATGGGCCACGTGGACCACGGCAAGACGAAGCTCCTCGACGCCATTCGCCGGGCAAACGTCGTAGCAGACGAGGCGGGTGGCATAACTCAGCACATCGGGGCCTATCAGACCACCGCCGGCGGGCAGAAGATCACGTTCATCGACACCCCAGGCCATGAGGCGTTCACTGCGCTGCGAGCTCGAGGCGCCAATGTCACCGACATCGTGATCCTCGTGGTTGCGGCCGACGACGGGGTGATGCCGCAGACCGCCGAAGCGATCAACCATGCCAAGGCAGCCGGTGTCCCCATCGTCGTGGCAATCAACAAGATGGATCTGCCCGGGGCAGACGCATATGCGGTGCGGGCTGCCTTGACGCAGTACGACATCGTCGTCGAGGAGCTCGGTGGCGACGTGCCGGACGCCGAGATCTCTGCGCTGAACGGCACCGGCATCGACAACCTGCTCGAGCTCGTAGCGCTCGTCGCCGAGGTCGAGGAGCTCCAAGCCAATCCCGCAGCGAAAGCGGTCGGTACCGTCATCGAGAGCCAGCTCGAGGTTGGCCGTGGCCCCGTGGCGACGGTGATCGTCCAGCGGGGCACGCTCAAGCGAGGCGATGCCTTGGTCGCGGGCGCCGTGGCGGGAAGAGTCAGAGCGATGTTCGACGAGAACGGCGCGCAACTGAAGGCAGCCCCGCCAAGCAGCCCCGTCCTCGTGATGGGTTGGGACGACGTACCGGTCGCAGGCGACATGTTCCAAGCGGTCGGCAACGAGCGCAATGCTCGCAAGATGGCGGCGGAGAAGCAGGCCGAGCTGCGGTCGCAGGAACTCGTCGTGCCGACGGCAACCGAGCGCCTCGGGCTGCTTCTCGAGCAATTGCGCACCGAAGGGCATGCGGAGCTCCGCGTCATCCTCAAAGCCGACGCCCACGGCTCCTTGGAGGCGCTGCGCGACGCCTTGGTCAAGATCAAGCGCGAAGATGCCGCGGATCCAGATCATCCACGGCGCGGTCGGCGGTATCTCCGAGAACGACGTCATGCTCGCGGAGGCCTCCGAAGCCGTGATCTACGGCTTCAACGTTCGCCCGGACGCCGGCGCCAGGAAAGCGGCTGCAGACCGCGGAATCGACATCCGGACGTTTGCGATCATCTATGAGTTGCTCGAAGACGTCGAGGCGTTGCTCATCGGCGAGCTCGAGCCCGAAGAGGTAGAAGCCTTCCTTGGCGTTGCCAGCGTGCGGGCCACCTTCCGTGCGCCGCGCTACGGCATGATCGCCGGCTGCTACGTCACCGAGGGGACCATCAACCGCAACGCCAAAGCTCGCCTGGTGCGTGACGGGGTGGTTGTGTACGACGGTCGAATCGCATCGCTCCGCCGCTTCAAGGACGACGTTCCCACCGTGAACGTCGGATTCGAGTGCGGCATCGGTCTCGAGAACTTCCGCGATATCAAGGAAGGCGACACCATCGAGTCCTACGCCGTCAGGGAAGTAGCGCGCACCTAGGGAACTCGATGCACGTTGCCGCACTGCGGGTCGAGCTTCGCATACGCGGGGCGCAGTCGCTGAAGGAGAAGCGTCACACCGTGAAGTCGGTCATCGCACAGCTCACGAGCACGTTCGGTGCGGCCGTGTCCGAGGTCGATGACCAGGACAAGTGGCAGAAGGCGACGCTTGGTGTTGCCCTGGTTGCCCCGCAGCACTCCCACCTCGTCAGGGTCATGCACTCCGTCGAGCGGGCGCTCGACGTTCGGGACGACGTCGAGGTGCTCCGTATCGGCAGCTCGTTCTTGGAGGCACCCGAATGAGTCGCGCGAAGACATCACGCATGCGGAAGGTCGATGAGCTGATCCGCGAGGTGCTGGCCGATGAGATCGGGCGGTTGAAGGATCCCCGAGTCGGTTTTGTCACGGTGACGGGAGTCGAGACCTCCCGGGATCTGAGAAGGGCAACCGTGTTCTATTCGGTGCTCGGATCGGAAGAGGAGCAGGTGGCGACGGCGAAGGCGCTCGAGCATGCTGCACCCCATCTCCAGTCACGGCTGGCCCGGCAAGTCCGCATCAAATACACGCCCCTCCTGGAGTTCGAGGTCGATGCGTCGATCGAACAAGGCGTGCGCATCAGCAAGATCCTCCACGACCTCGCGGAGGAGCACGACCATGCCGGGGAGGAAGAGTGAAAGCGGACCTCGCCGCCGTTGCCGAGGTGCTCACAGGTGCGCAGCGTATTGCCGTGGCCGGTCACATCGGCCCCGACGGCGATGCGCTCGGGTCGATGATCGGGTTGGTGCGAGCCGCACGAGCCGCCGGCAAGGAGGCCTACGCGACGTTCGGCGAGCCGTTCGTCATGCCTCACCAGCTGCGGTTTCTCAGCGACGCAGCCCTCGTCCCGGTTCGATCTGTTCCCCTCCCGCTCGACGTCCTCGTTGTGGTGGACTGCGGCGACCTCGAGCGCCTCGGTACCGCAGGCGCGTTGGTCGAGCATGCCGGCCAAGTAGCCGTCATCGATCATCACCGCACCAACGGTGGCTTCGGCGATTTGGCTTGGGTAGAGCCCGACGCTGCCGCCACCGCCCAAATGGTCCATCGCCTGCTCGCTCATCTCGGCTGGCCCGTGGCAACCGACGTGGCCGAGGCCCTCTACACCGGACTCGTGACGGATACCGGCAGGTTCCAATACTCGTCGACGAGCCCCGAGGTCCATCGCATCGCCGCCGAGATGCTCGCCGCAGGAGTCCAGCCAGACGAGGTCAACCGCAGGGTGTACGAAGAGTCACCGTTTGCCTACCTCCACGTCGCAGGCGCAGTGCTGTCTCGGGCAACGCTCGAGCCAGAGCTGGGTTTGGTGTGGTCCACCCTGACCAAAGAGGATCTCCAGGAGGCAGGCATCACCTACGAAGCTGCCGACGGGTTGATCGACCTGATCAGGGTCGCAGAGGAAGCAGGGGTGGCATGCTTGCTACGAGATCTCGGCGACGGCCGCACCAAAGCGAGCCTGCGGTCACGCGGAACCGTCGACGTGGGCTCGATCGCCGCGACGTTGGGCGGCGGTGGGCACCACAACGCAGCCGGATTCACGCTGCGAGTACCCGCAGACGAGGTGATCGAGCGGGTTCGCAAGGCGTTGGTATGACTGGTGTTGCGCTGAGCGGCTTCGTGCTCGTCGACAAACCTGGGGGATGGACGTCGCACGACGTCGTTGGGAAGGTCCGTGGCCTCTCCGGTGAGCGCAAGATCGGTCACGCCGGGACGCTCGACCCCATGGCGACCGGTCTCCTGGTGCTGGGCGTCGGACGTGCCACCCGTCTTCTCCGCTTCGTCCAAGGAGCGCCGAAGCGCTACCTCGCCACCGCCAAGTTCGGCGTTGCCACCGACTCGCTGGACGCCGACGGCGCGGTGCTGTCACGCGAGCCGATGCCGGTCGAGGAGCGGGACGTCCTCGCCGTGCTGGGTCGGTTCACCGGGCCAATCCTGCAGGTACCCCCCATGGTCTCGGCGCGGAAGGTGGAGGGAAGGCGCCTCTACGAGCTCGCCCGAGAAGGCACCGAGGTCGAGAGGGAAGCCCGTCCCGTGACCATCTCCCGCCTCGAGATCGTCGACTTCGCCCCGTCGGACTACCCAGAGGTGACCTTCGCCGTCACATGCTCGACAGGGACGTACGTGCGGACCCTCGCGGACGACATCGCCCGAGCCGTCGGCGGGCGCGCCCATCTCATCGCGCTGCGCCGCGAAGCCAATGGGAGCCTGCACGTGGGGTCGGCGGCAACCATCGAGCAGCTCGAAGCGCTGGCGGGTGAGGGACGTTTCGCGACGGCGCTCATCTCCCCAGCAGAAGGCCTTCCCGACGTGACATCGGTCACGGTTGATGCAGGCACCGCTGCGGCCGTCGGGAACGGTGTGCCGCTCGGTCCGGGTGCTCTGGGCGCCGGCGTGCCCGCGGCCGGGCCGGTTCGGGTGCTCGACGCCGATGGGGCCCTTCTCGCCGTCTATCGCATCGACGACGGTCGGGCGAGGGCCGAGGTCGTCCTGACGTGAAGCTGCTCGAAGGCCCGTTCGAGGGGTGGTCACGTCCCGCGAGGGAACGCGCCGCGACCATTGGCGTGTACGACGGCGTCCACCGCGGTCATCGGCACGTCATCAGCCGGCTCGGAGAGCGGGCGACGTCGCTCGGCATGGACTTGACGGTTGTGACGTTCCGGGATCATCCGGCGACGCTGCTCGCTCCCGACCGAGTGCCACCGCAGCTCACTACGCGGGCTCAGCGACTCGAGCTGTTTGCCGAGCTGGGCGTCGACTGCGTGGCGTTGCTCGACTTCGACGAGCGTACCCGGCGCCTTTCGCCTGAGGCGTTCGTCGGTGACGTGCTCGTCGATGCGCTGGGTGTTGGGCTCGTCTCCGTTGGGGAGGACTTTCGCTTCGGGTACCGGCAGCAGGGCGATGTCGCGCTCCTCACCGAGCTGGGCCGCCGCCACGGGTTCGTCGTGGATCCGGTGCGGCTCGTGGGGGAGTCGTCGCCGTTCGGCGCCACCCAGATCCGAGCCTCGCTGGCGGCGGGGGACATCGAGAGCGTCAATCACGCACTTGGGCGACCCTTCCAATTGAGAGGTCTGGTCGTTCGGGGCGACGGCAGGGGCCGGTCCATCGGCTACCCGACTGCCAACCTGCGCTTGGCTCCTCATCAGGCGCTGCCCAAGCGTGGTGTCTACGCAGTGCGCGCCGGCGTCGGTGCGCCCGAGTTGCCCGCCGTCGCCAACGTCGGGGTGCGTCCCACGTTCGACGGGGTCACCGAGGTGGTCGAGGTTCACGTGCTCGATGTCGACGTCGACCTCTACGACCGAGAGCTCCAGGTGGACTTCGTCTTTCGGATCCGCAGCGAGAGGAAGTTCGCAGGCGTCGCCGAGCTCGTCGCCCAGATCGCTCGAGACGCAGAGGCTGCTGCCGAGGTCCTGGCGTAGCGCGTGACGATCTCTCGGCCGGTGTGTCCGCCGCAGTACACCGGCGCCTGAGAGGCTCAGTTGACGGAGGATGCTCTGGGATTGCGGACCGCTACGCCGGGGCCTGGGCGGCCCGGCCAAAGGCGGGGAGCGGGCGGCGATTCCTCCGCGGGCGCGCGGGCGTCCCTCGCTGCCCTCGCGGGTTCGGCTCGAGACCCGAGCTCAGGGCTCGACGTCGATACCGAGCCCGGCCTCCGACCATGCGATGATGCCGCCTTCGATGTTCACGACGTTGGTGAAGCCGGCTTGCTCGATGAGGGCGTTGACGACGGACGCCGAGCGGTTGCCGGAACGGCAGAGCACGAGCAGCTCCTCGTCTGGCTGGAGCTCGGTGTACCACTGCTGGATGGTCGACATCGGCATCAACTCGGAATCCGGCACCCGCACGGCGTCGAACTCGACCCGTTCCCGGACATCGATCAGCCGGGCCCCTGCGGCGCGACGGCGTTTGGCCTCTACGACCGTGATGGTGGGGACTTGCGGAACGATGGGCTGCATGCCGGCGACGATAGCGCACGCGCGTCTCTCGATATGATGCCCCGATGGTGCGGCGAACGGTGCGGTCAGACTCTCCCTACGAGGAGCGGTACGGGTTCAGCCGCGCCGTCCGAGTGGGCGATCGAATCCTCGTTGCCGGCACCGCACCGATACCCCCGCTCGGCGGAGTGGTGGCGCCGACGGCCTACGCCCAGATGCGGCGATGCGGCGAGATCGCTCTCGCTGCAGTCGAGGCGCTCGGCGGTTCGGCAGGCGACGTGGTGAGAACGCGGATGTTCATCACTGATGCCGGCGACGCCGACGACATCGGACGGGCCCATCGCGAAGTGTTCGGAGCGGCGATGCCTGCAGCGACCATGGTCGTCGTTGCCGCGCTCTTGAACCCCTCCTGGATGGTCGAGATCGAGGTCGAGGCCATGGTGGGCACACCATGACGGGTCTCGGCTTGGCCCCCGTCGTAAAGGTGGTACACTTGCATTCGGACGCTCGTCCACTTCCGTTCTGCGCGAAGGAAACTCGTTCGCCGTGAAAGAAACCAAGACCGTCATCGAAGAGTTCGGGTCGCACGAGACCGACACCGGTTCGCCGGAGGTTCAGGTCGCACTGCTCACCGAGCGCATCAATCACCTCACCGAACACCTGCGGTTCCACAAGAAGGATCACCACGGGCGGCGGGGTCTGCTGATGATGGTGGGAAAGCGGCGACGCTTGTTGAACTACCTGCGCAATCAGGATGTCGAGCGTTACCGATCGCTCATCGCCAAGCTCGGCTTGCGTCGGTGAGTCGGTGAGAAGGCGGCCCTCCGGCCGCCTTCTGTGATATCAGACCGGAGGAGGCCGACACCCAGTTGTCAGTGGCCGATGCTCCCGCTTCGAGAGAGCCTCGACGACTGCCAATTGGGCGAGCCTCCTTCGACAATCGAAGGAGAAACGCGTGGCAGAGACCACCGTACGTGGCCGTGTCGGCGACAAAGACGTCGCATTCACGGCGGGCAAACTCGCCCAACTTGCCGACGGCGCAGTCGTTGCGTCCATCGGCAGTACCGAAGTTCTCGTCACCGCAACCGCCAGCAGGCGGCTGCGAGAGGGCGTCGACTTTTTCCCCCTGACCGTAGACGTCGAAGAGCGGATGTACGCCGTTGGACGCATCCCCGGCTCGTTCTTCCGGCGCGAGGGCCGTGCGACCGAGAAGGCGACGCTGACATGCCGCCTCATCGACCGCCCGTTGCGCCCATCGTTCCGAGATGGGTTTCGCTCGGAGACCCACGTTGTAGCAACCGTGCTGTCGGCCGATCTCGTCAACGCCTACGACGTGCCTGCGCTCAATGCTGCATCGGCCGCACTGACGCTCAGTCCAATCCCTTTCCTCGGCCCCATCGGCGCGATTCGTGTTGCGCTCAAGGACGGCGAGTGGATTGCCATGCCGACGTTCGACGAGCTCGAGGAGTCCGTTTTTGAGCTCGTCGTTGCCGGCAAGCGCAATGCTTCCGGTGAGATCGATATCGCCATGGTCGAGGCGGGTGCGACCGAGAATGGCTATCGCCACGTTGCTGCCGGCCAAGCGCCGAGCGACGAAGCGACCGTGGCGCAGGGCCTCGAGGTGGCGAAGGGCCACATCGCAACCATCATCGACCTCCAGCTCGAGCTCGCGGGTCACATCGGTGAGCCGCCGGCCGTCGAGTGGCCGCTCGTCGAGGACTATCCAGCCGATCTGTACGGCCGGGTCGAATCCATCGCCCGCCCCAAGCTCGAAGCGATGGGCACCATCGTCGACAAGCAGGAGCGGTTGCGCACTGAGGCGGAGATCGCCGAGGCAGTGATGGCGGAGCTCGCCATCCCCGACGACGAGGCCGACACTCAGACCGCCGCAAAGCGTGCATTCCGCTCGGTGCAGAAGACCGTGATGCGCGAGCGGGTCGTCAACGACGGCGTACGCCTCGACGGTCGAGGCCTCACGGACATCCGCCCCATCTCGGTGGAGGTCGGAATCATTCCCGAGGCGCACGGCTCGGGCCTCTTCCAGCGCGGCGAGACGCAGGTGCTCAATGCGACCACGCTCGGCATGCAGCGTATGGAGCAGATGCTCGACACGATCTCGGTCGAAGAGTCGAAGCGCTACATGCACCACTACAACATGCCGCCGTTCGCCACCGGCGAGACTGGCTTCATGCGCGGCCCGAAGCGGCGCGAGATCGGTCACGGCGCACTTGCCGAGAAGGCGCTGCTGCCCGTGATCCCGGAAGCCACGGAGTTCCCGTACGCCTTCCGTCTCGTCTCCGAGGTGCTGATGTCGAACGGATCGTCGTCGATGGCGTCCGTCTGCGGCTCGTCGTTGTCGCTCATGGACGCCGGCGTCCCGATCGCAGCGCCCGTTGCCGGCATCGCCATGGGCCTCATCGCCCATGACGGCCGTTTCGTCACTCTCACCGACATCCTCGGTGCAGAAGACGCTCTCGGCGACATGGACTTCAAAGTGGCAGGGACCCGTGACATGATCACAGCGCTCCAGCTCGACACCAAGATCGAGTCGCTGCCCGCCGAGGTTCTTGTCGAGGCGATAGGTCAAGCCCGAGACGCACGGCTCTCCATACTCGATGCGATGGCCGAGGTGATCGCCGAACCACGGGCGGAGCTCGCTCCGAACGCACCAAAGATCGAGTCGATCCAGATCCCGAAGGACAGGATCGGCGAGGTCATCGGGCCCAAGGGCAAGGTCATTCGTGAGCTCGAGGAGGAGACCGGGGCCACCATCGAGATCGACGATGACGGGACTGTGCGCGTCGGCGCTGCCGACACCTCCTCGATGCAGCTCGCCAAGGAGCGCATTCTCGCCATCGGGTTCCCCCCGGAGGCAAAGGTGGGCGAGTCCTACGACGGCGAGGTGGTGAACATCACGAAGTTCGGCGCTTTCGTCAACATCCTTCCGGGTCGCGACGGTCTGCTCCACATCTCGAAGATGGGTGGCGGGCGCCGGGTGAACCAGGTCGAGGACGTGTTGTCGCTCGGCGACTCGGTTCAGGTTGTCGTTCGTGAGATCGACGATCGCGGCAAGGTGTCGCTCGACCTCGCCGATGGTGTCGAGCTCGAGCTCAAGCCCGGTGCGTCGTTCGGCACCGGGGGCGGTGGTGGCGGCGGCGACAACGGTGAGCGCCGGGGTGGCGACCGACGCCGTGACGGCGATCGTGGCGGACGCGGCGGCGACCGCGGCCGGAGCCGAGATCGTGGCGGACGCGATGGCCGTGACCGTGATCGGGGTCGCGACCGCAGCAGCAGCAGCGACAGCGGCAGCGGCAGCGGCGGACAGTCCCGCCAGGGCGGCCAGTCGGGTGACCGCAAGGTCGTGTCCTTCGAGGACGACTTCGAGAGCGGGTTCTAGGAGGTTTCGATCCGGGACCTGTGGTCCCGAATCGGCTTCCCCTCCCTTCGAGGGAGGAAGAGTACCGAGGGCCCTCCCAGTTGGGAGGGCCCTCTTCAGTTTGGGGTGGGGTGGCGGCGCTCAGTCCTCGAGGAGGAACGTGAGCTTCATGTCGACGCGGAAATGCTTGATGGTGCCGTCCTCAGCCAGCTCCACCTTCTGCTCGGAGATCCACGCACCCCGGATGCCGTCGATGGTTTTTTGCGCCTTGGCGAGACCTTTTCGGATGGCGTCCTCGAACGAGCCGGGGGAGGTGGATGTGATCTCGATGACCTTCGCTACGGACACGAAGCGACTCCTTTCGGTGGGCCTGTCGCTGCGCCCGAATTGGGGGCGCACATGTCAGGCTAACGGTTTGGCGATGAGGGGGAACCCTGGGTGTGTCCCTTCCGTGAGGTCCCTTTGGGTGGCCCGCCCTACTTGCTGATCGAACATATGTTCGATACAGTAGCCGTTCTCCCCAAGGGAGAGCGAGCTGGAGGACCACGATGGTGGCGAGGGCGGAAACGATCGTCGGTGCGATGCCCTCGCCCGCGTCCGCACCCGTCGTTGACCCCCTCGCTCTGCCCCCCGGCAGGGTGGTGGGGCTGGAAGGGCCGCCCGGCTTCGGGCTCACCCGCTTGGGGCTGGCGATGATGGTGGAGGCGGCACGTCGTGGCCCCATCGCCTACGTCGATGTCAGGGGATGGCTCTGCCCGCCTGCAGCATGGGAGCTTGGGATTCCTCCCGAACGTCTCGTCGTGGTGCGCTGTGATGACACTGTCATGTGGGGCCGGGTGGTCGGCGGCCTCCTCGACGGCATGCAGGCGGTGTTCGCCGAGGTGCCGCAACGGGTGAAGGAGGCACATCTCCGCAAGCTGGCAGCGACCTCGCGTACGCGACGCACCCCGCTCGTGCTGCGTCCGGTTCGGGGTGAGTTGCCGGGAGGTGTGGCGCATCTGCGGCTGACGGCCCGAGAGATCGTGTGGGAGGGAGTCGGGGATGGGTTTGGCCGGCTGACTCGACGTCGCCTCGTGATGGAAGCGTCCGGGAAGGTGATGCAAGGGATGGCTCGAATCATCGAGGTGGAGGACCATGGAACGCACGCTGTGCGTGTGGTATCCGGGCTGGGCGCTACGCCGGCCGGACGCGCCGCCGGCTGAGCCTGCGCAAGCAGTCGGCGTCGACGGGCGAGTGGTGGGAGTCAACACCGCTGCAGCCACCGCAGGGATCGCAGTGGGGATGCGCCGTAGGGAAGCCGAGGCGATCTGTCCCACCGTGGTGACCGTCGTTGCCGACCCGGGTGCCGAGGCGGCAGCCTTCGAGCCCGTTGCCGTCGCCATCGAAACGCTGGTCCCCCGCATCGAGATCTCAGCTCCTGGGTTGCTCTTCGCCCCCATCGTCGGTGCGGTGAAGTACTACGGCGACGAGGAGACTCTGGTCGGCAGGATCGTCGCAACACTCGACGCAACGACGGGGGAGGGATATCGGGTGGGGGTGGCTGCGGGGCCCTTCGCCGCCCACCGCGCCGCCGAGCAATCGACGAGGGAAGCTCCCGTGTGCCGCATCACCGACGACGCCGCGTTCCTCCGCTCGCTCGATGTCACGGCTGTGGGCAGTGAGGAGCTGGCGGCGACCTTTCGCTGGCTGGGGATCACCACACTCGGCGAGCTCGCTGCGCTGCCCCGTGAGGCGATGCTGTCGCGGTTCGGTACCGACGGCCTCAGCGCGCATCGCCTGGCCACCGGCGAGGATCGGAGCCCCCAGGTGCGCCGAGTGCCGCCCGACCTGGCGGTCGAGGAACGGTTCTCCCCGCCGCTCGAGAACTTGGAGCAGGCTGCATTCGTTGGGCGAGCCCTCACCCATCGTCTGCTTTCGGATCCAGGGCTTCGGGGGGCGACCCCGCATCGGGTGGTTGTCGAAGCAGAGGCAGCAGATGGCACGGTGCGCACGAGAACGTGGCGCAATGCAGACCCCTTCGACGAGACGACGCTTGCCGAGCGGGTGCGATGGCAGCTGCGCGCCTGGCTCGACGAGGCGCGAGTACACAGCGGGCCGGGTATCCGCGGTGGAGTCATCAGGCTGCGGCTCGCTCCTGCCGATGTGTCGGATAGGGGACGCCAGGTTGCATTGCACGAGGATGCGCGCAGCGCCGCCGAGGCGCACCGCACGCTGGTGCAGACCCAGGCCATCGTGGGTTTCGAGGGAGTCGTGCAAGCAATGCCGCAGGGCGGACGTGACCCCGGCGAGCGGGTGATGTGGCATCGCTGGGGCGACGAACCACCGGCCGTCGCCCGCGATCCTTCCGCCCCGTGGCCGGGAGCGATCCCGACGCCGTCCCCGACCCTCGCCCCGCCCGACCCTCCCCGGCTCGAGGTCGATTGGGATGGGGGAATGCCGGTGCGTATCCGACTGGGGAGCAGGTGGGTGTCCGTGCTGTCGTGGGCGGGCCCGTGGCGCAAGCTTGGCCGATGGTGGGATGGAGGCCCTCCCGCCGATCGCTATCAGATCGTCACCTCGGCAGGTGCCTTCTTGTGTGAGGTGCGTGAGGGCCACACCTATCTGACGGGCGTCTACGACTAGTGCCGTGGCCGGTGACGTTGGCGAGGGTGGGGGCAGATCAGTGTCGCCGATGGCAAGGATGCAGGCGCGAAGCGCTTCAACCTGGCACAGAGTCCATCGGCGCGACGTCACCCTCATCGATGTCGCAGAGGACGCCCACGTATGGCTCTACGGCGACGGCGAATGGATCGCCGAGGTCGCACTCCAAGAGGCAGGCGACGGTAACGTCGAGATTCGTCCGGTTCCCGGCGTGCCGGCGGCCGACATCATGATCGTCGAGTTTCAGGGCTCCGGGTGCGGTCGAGAACGGCGGCTACTCCGAAGTCGTCACGCTGGTCGGTTGATCGCAGGTGCCGGGTCGCCGGGTGCGCTCGGCCGGCAGAGATCTCCCTGATCAGCGGATGAGGTCAGCGGGAAGATCGGCAGCGATGATCCCATGACAGCGGTCGCGCAGGGCGTCTATCTGGGTGAGGTCCATGTCCTCGGTGGGGATCGGTTCGTGGACGACGACCACCGCATGCCCGGGATAGAAGACCTTGGCGTCGGGCATCCACACCTCCCACGTGCCGCGAATCGACACAGGCACGACCGGGAGCTCGTTGGCGATAGCGATGCGGAATGCTCCCTTCTTGAAGGTGCCCAGCTTGCCGTCGCGACTGCGGGTTCCCTCGGGGAAGATGATGAGGGAGTGACCCCGCGACTTCGCTTTGGCAACCCCCTCGTTGATGAGGGCGTGGCTGGCGGGCCCGGCCTGGCGATCCGTCTTGATGATCCCGATGGAGTTCATCGCCTGGGCGACGACGGGGATCTTGTAGATCTCCTTCTTGGCCAGGTAGCGGATTGGGACGGGTATCGACAGGAACATCACCGGGATGTCGAAGTTGGACAGGTGGTTCGCCACGAACACGTACTGCTGGGACGGGTCGATGTTGTCCTGCCCGCTCATCTGGAGCGTTACGGGCCCCGTGGTCAGAAACAACCGCGACCAGAATCTGATGAGCCGGTCGACCAGCGGCGAGTCGCGCCGCACGAAGCTCGCAGCCAGCACTACGGCTGCGAAGCCGATGGTGAAGAGATAGAAGCTCGGCACGGCAACCGCGGTACGCAGCGCGGCGCGCAGCTTGAAGGGCATACGGGTAGCGTAGCTCCGCCATGGACGACCTCTTGTGAAGCGACTCACGATCGAACAGGCACGCCGGATCGCCCTGGGCGCCCAGGGGTTCGCCTCGAAGCGACCGAGCGGCGATATCGATGCGCGCCACTACCGTCGCATCTTCCGGACTCTCGGGCTGCTGCAGCTGGATTCCGTGAACGTGGTTGCACGCTCTCACTACCTGCCCGTCCTGGCCCGACTCGGTTCGTACGAGAGGGCTCGCCTCGATCGTTTCACGACCAACCACCACGAGGTGTTCGAGTACTGGGGGCATGCGGCATCGCTTCTTCCGGTCGACACGTACCCGTTGTGGCGGCACCGTATGGACGCGATCGGGCGATGGCGGGCTATCCGTGAGCTGGACGAGGAGCATCCCGGCTATGTGGAGAGCGTGTACGACGAAATCGCCGGGCGCGGACCGCTCACGGTTTCCGATCTGTCCGATCCGGGCAGCAGGACGGGACCCTGGTGGGGGTACGGGCGCGGGAAGATCGCGCTCGAGTGGCTGTTCGCCAAAGGTCGGATCGTTGCGTGGCGCGACCGCAACTTCACACGGGTCTACGACATCCCCGAGCGAGTCATCCCCGAAAGGGTGCGCAGGATCGAGGCGCCGGATCGTCACGACGCCTACCGCATCCTGCTCCTGCTGGCTGCCAGCCACCACGGGCTTGGCACAGCCAGTGATCTGGCCGACTACTACCGGCTGCTCGTTCCCGACGCACGACCGATCCTCGAGTCGCTGGCCGACGACGGCGCGCTCTCCAGGGTCGAGGTCGCAGGGTGGACCGGTCCGGTGTTCCTCGATCCGCAAGCCCGGCTTCCCCGCAGGATCACGGGTGCGGCGCTGCTGAGCCCTTTCGACCCCGTTGTGTGGCATCGCAACCGGGTGGAGCGCTTGTTCGACTTCTCCTACCGCATCGAGATCTACGTGCCGCAACCCAAACGCGTCCATGGCTACTACGTCCTCCCGTTCTTGCTCGACGGTGAGCTCGTCGGCAGGGTGGACCTCAAGGCCGACCGCAAGGCCCGTGTGCTCCGCGTGCAAGCGGCCCACGCCGAGGCGGGTCGCGATCATCGCCGAGTCGCAGGCGCTCTTGCTCCGGAGCTGCACCTCATGGCGACCTGGCTCGATCTCGACGCAGTGACGGTGGTGCGCAAAGGCAACCTCTCGGCAACCCTGCACGACCTCGTGTGAGATGCGTCGCTTCGGTCCTACACGTCGACCGCGAGGACCCGCCCGAGCGTGAAGGGGACTCGGAAGGTCGCCCCCCGATTCCAATCGTGGAAGACGATGTCGCCTGTGCCAACCCCATGGAGGATGAGTAGCGAGCCGTCCCTGCTGTACCCAAGCGAGACATCAACGCCATTGACAGACGTCAACCGGCGTTGGGAGCCGTCGAGCGCCTCGGTCACTATGGCGAAGCGGGCGTCTCTCGCTCCCATCGCAGCAACGTGCTGCCCGTCGGGCGTGAACCGGAACGTCGTCGCAGGAGACGACGGGGAGAAGGTGACTCCCGAAGGTGTCAGGTCTGGGCGTAACACGACAAATGGTTCCTCGGCCGGGCCTCGCGGAATGACGACGAGTGTGCTGTCGATACCGACGAGGGACGCGGCGTCCAGGCCGTCCTCCGTGGCGAGCGCAAACGCCTCAGGCGCAGGCTGTACGACGATATGACCGTCGGGGCCGACAGCTCGCGGGGTTCCGACGAACCCCGCAACTGTTGTCCCGAGCGGGTCGAGAACGAGGCCGAAGCCGAGTGGCTGGAACGTGCTCTGGCCCGACCGATCGAGTAGGTCGGGAATCCTCCACTGGCGGGCCCCGATGGGTGGAGAAACCTCCAGGACGAAGCCCCAGTCGCCCCATCCGACGAGACGGCTGCCGGAGGGAATTGGCCCCAGGTCGGTCAAAGTGTCGAGGCCCGCCGTGGGCAACACCGTGGCCCGGTAGAGGTGGAAGGCTTCCTCGCCGGGCGGGCGTCCGAGCCATGCCAACGCAAGCGGAGTCGTCGGGTGCCACGCCGGCCCGGCGACGTCGACGAACGCTGGCTCGGCGATCGGTGGGAATCCCACCCACAACGTGTCGCGCTGGCCCGTGGTCGTCCAGAAGAGCTCCTGACGCGAGGCGTCGAACACGGCCTCGACGGCTGCGGCGCCGGTCGTAGATGGTGCGTTCGGGGTGTCGTCGGCAAGGCGCCACGTCAGCTGGTTCGTTGAGGTGCCGTCGGTGCCTCGGTATACGATGCGGGCCGAACGATCGAGCACCGGCACGCGTTCGGCGAGGGTTGGCGGCAGCGTCGTGGTCGTGGTTGGAGGCGGGGGAGGGGCCCCGAGGCCCCCGACCGTAGTATCCGTGGCGCCGTCTGCTGGCCTTGCCGCGGGCCCGTCTTCGGTCGTGCGGGCGAGGAGACCGGCAACGAGACCAAAGAAGACGAGTGCGGCTGCGGCGACGGCGATCGGAATCCACCGGCGATCCGGGAGCGGCGGTGCGGCTGCGGCGACCGGCAAACCTTCGGGCTCGTCGGGTGGTAGCGGTCGCACCCCGCCCGGCTCGTCCCTTGCCTCCATTGCAGCGCATGGTAGGCAATCACGCTTCGTTGGGAGCGGACGGCGCACCTGCCGGCGCTAACGTTGCCGCCCTGGCGTGTAGCGAGAGGATCGAAACTGATGGTGGATTTCGCAGATCGGGTCGCAATCGTGACCGGTGCCGGCGGCGGCCTCGGGCGCGAGCATGCGCTGCTGCTCGCTGAGCGGGGAGCCGCCGTGGTCGTGAACGACCTCGGTGGGGATGTCCACGGCAAGGGTGCCAGTGCACGCGCGGCAGACGCCGTCGTCGACGAGATCCGCGCCGCCGGCGGGGTGGCCGTCCCCGACTACGGATCGGTCTCGGATCCCGACGCTGCCGGCTCGATCGTCCAGACGGCGATCGACGAGTTCGGCCGTGTCGACATCGTGGTCAACAACGCCGGCATCCTGCGCGACAAGTCGTTTGTCAACATGGAGTGGGGAGACCTTCAGGCCGTTCTCGACGTCCACCTGCGGGGTGCGTTCTACGTCAGCCGTCCTGCCTTTGCGCACATGAAGGAGCAGGGTTATGGGCGTATCGTGGTGACGTCCAGTGGCTCTGGCATCATGGGGAACTTCGGCCAAGCCAACTATGGAGCGGCGAAGATGGGTCTCGTCGGGTTGATGAACGTGCTGAAGATCGAAGGCGCCAAGTACGGCATCAAGGTGAACGCGATCGCCCCGATCGCCCGAACCCGGATGACCGAGGACATCTTCGGAGATGCCGTCGAGCACTTCGATCCCCATCACGTGGCGCCCGTGGTTGGCTACCTCGCCTCTGAGGAGTGTGCGGTGAATGGCGAGATCTGGTCGGTGGGCGGCGGTTCGGTCAGCCGCTTCTTCATCGGTCTGACACCCGGGTACTTCAAGCACCCCGACCGGCAGGGGCCGCTCACCATCGAAGATGTCGCCGAGAACGTGAGGGACATCAGAGACGAGGACGGGTACATCGTTCCTTTCTCGTCGCAGGACGAGTTCGCCAAGCTGGGCCCGAAGCTCATTGGCTGACGTGTCGCCGCCTCCAGGTCCTGAGGCAAGCAAAGACGCATGGCGAGACTGGGCGCAAGCCGTGCGCCGCACCCTCGACCTGAAGGTGATCTCGGCAAAGGTCTGTAAGGGTCTCGCCGCGTTTCCGCCTCTCCGCTATCCAACGACGGCTCTGCTGTACCTTCCCATGGAGGACGAGATCGACTTGACCGGCTTGACGGAGTCGAAGCTCCCCGTGCGCTGGGTGGCGACGCGCACGCCGGACGAAGGTCCGCTCACCATCCACGAGCTCGGTGGACCGCTCGAGACGCATCCCTTCGGGTTCTCCCAGCCGATTGCCACGGCCCCGTGGGTGCCTCCGAGCGATATCGACATTGCGCTGGTTCCGGGTGTGGCCTTCGACCTCTATGGCAACAGGCTTGGGCACGGTATGGGCTACTTCGACCAGCTCCTCGCCGAGTTGCGTCCCGGGATCGTCCGCGTCGGCATCATCCCGACGGTGCTGGTTGCCGACCGGCTGCCCAAGGAGCAGCACGACATCCCCGTCCAGTGGCTCGCCTCAGAAGAGGGTGTGGTCGGCGTCGTCTACTGAGCGGGCGACGCCTGGCGGAGCTGGCCCTTGATGCGAGCGAGGATGGCGCCCATGCCTCGGATACGCAGCGGGCTGACGACCTCTTCGATCCCCATGCCGACGTAGAACGTATCAGGCACGTCGAGAATCTCATCCACGGTCGGCTCCGTCGAGACCGTCTGCGAGGATCCCGGCGTAGCCGCGCATGGTGGGTGACTCCATGGGGACGTCGAAGTAGAGGGTGACATGCCCGTCGGGATCGATCTCGGTTGCGACGAAGAACGGCGTCTGGCATTCGTGAACCCGCTCGAGCGCCCCGTCGGAGCTGAGGTGCGGCGGCGGATCGGCGAGCCGCTTGGAGTAATCGACCAGCGCCTCCACCTTGACCTGCTTCGGGCTGGCGGCGAAGAGGTCTACGAGCTGCTGGAGCTTGGCGGGAAGACCCATCGTCGGCTGTAAGTCCTATCCAGATAGTGTAAATTGGGCGGGAGATCGCCCCCTTTCGAGGAGAATAGGCATGGCTTCAGTCCCAACCGACCCCGCAGCGAGGTTCGCCGACTACGTACATCCCGAGCGGCTCGTCGGTACCGATTGGCTTGCTGGCAACCTCGACGACCCCTGGTCTCGTCGTCGTCGAGTCGGACGAGGACGTGTTGCTCTACAACACGGGCCACATCCCGGGCGCCGTCAAGGTCGACTGGCACACCGAGCTCCAGGACCAGCTCTCCCGTGACTACCTGGACGCCCAGCAGTTCGCCGCACTCATGTCTGAGAAGGGCATCGCCCGCAGCGACACGATCGTCTTCTACGGGGACAACTTCAACTGGTGGGCCGCCTACGCGCTCTGGGTGTTTCGCCTGTTCGGCCACGAGGACGTGCGGCTGCTCGACGGCGGGCGCCAGAAGTGGGTTGCCGAGGGACGCGAACTCACGACAGAACCGGTGAGTCGTCCCCGCACGGAGTATCCGGTCGTCGGCCGAGTCGATGCCCCGATTCGAGCGTTTCGTGATGACGTGATGGACCAGATCGAGGCCAATGGCCGACTCGTGGACGTTCGGTCGCCGGAGGAATTCCGCGGTGAGCTCCTGCACATGCCCGCCTATCCCCAGGAAGGCGCGCTGCGGGGCGGGCACATCCCGGGAGCATCCAGCGTTCCATGGAAGCGAGCCGCCAACGACGACGGCACCTTCCGGAGCCGTGACGAGCTCGAGGCGCTCTACATCGACGAGGTCGGCCTCGCCAAGGACGACGAGGTGGTCACCTACTGCCGGATCGGCGAACGTTCGTCGCACACGTGGTTCGTGCTGACCCAGCTTCTCGGGTTCCCCGCGGTCCGCAACTACGACGGCTCGTGGACCGAGTGGGGCAACCTGGTGGGCGTTCCCATCGAGCGCCCCTGAGACCTGGATCGGTTGTGGCGCGTCATCGCGACGGCGTCGTGGTGCTTCGTCCGTGTGAGGGAGGAGAACACAGAGGCCGTGCCTCGCGTGCGCGATCGTGGATCGAGCGGGCGGGGTCCCCCTGACAGCGATACCATCCAACCCATGGACTTGCCAGACGCGACCCGGCGGCTTCTCGCCGACGCCGCCCGGCTCGGCATCGTCGTCGAGCCGGTGGTCTATCCGGACGGCACCAAGACGGCTGCGGACGCTGCGGCCGCGATCGGGTGCCACGTGTCGGCGATCGTGAAGTCTCTCCTCTTCATGGTCGACGGCGAGCCGGTACTCGTGCTGATGTCGGGAGATCTCCGAGTCGACCCCAACAAGCTCGCCTCGCTTCGAGGAGGCACCCGTGCGAAGAGGGCCACCCTCGATGAGGTGCGGGCCCACACCGGCTACGTGGCCGGGGGAACGCCGCCCTTCGGGCACCCCGAGCCCCTCGTCATGTATGCGGACGAGAGCCTGCGCCGCAACGACGCCGTGTGGGCTGCCGGGGGCACGCCTACAACCGTCTTCGAGATCGAGCTCGACAGGCTCATCGCTGCCACCGACGCTGTGTGGGCGGACGTGGCCGAGCACTGAGCTCGGGGCTCAATTCTCGAGCGGGACCACACCGTCGGATGGGATACCGACCGTGACGCGGGTGCCCACGGCGAGCGAGGCAGGCATGTCGGCCGACACCGTGAGCCCGCCGATGGCGATCGTCGCCAGGTGGCGGCCCCTGCGGAAGGCTGTGGCGACCACCGTCCCGGGCCCCGTGGCGTGCGCCTCGACCTCGAGCGCCGCTGCTGGGAGAGCCACCAGGGGTGTCTCGAGTGTTGCGGCCGCCCGTCCTGCGATGAGCGTCGCTGCCTGCGACGTCGTCGAAACGATGTTGTCGTGACCGAGGAACCGAGCCGTCCAGGCCGATCCCGGTCTGCGCCACAGTGCGGCAACCGAGTCGTGGGCGATGATCCTGCCCTCCCGCATCACAGCGACGTCGTCGGCGAGCGAGAACGCCTCGTCCTGGTCATGGGTCACATAGACCACGGTGACGCCCACGTTGGAGAAGATCGCCCTCATCTCCGCCAGGAGCCTCTCGCGCAGCGAACGGTCCAACGACCCGATGGGCTCGTCGAGCATCACCAACTCGGGCCTCGGGGCCAAGGTGCGCGCCAGCGCCACCCGTTGCTGCTCACCGCCGCTCAATCCCTCGATGTCTCGGCCACCCTCGCCTCCGAGCCCGACGAGCTCGAGGACCTCGTCGACCCGCTGAGCCATGGCCGCCTGGGAAAGCCCGGCCATGCGGAGCCCGAAACCGACATTGCCCGCAATGGTCCGATGCGGGAAGAGGGCATAGTCCTGGAACATCAGCCCAAAGCCCCTCAGGTGAACGGGCACCCTCGTCACGTCCCTGCCTCGCCATCGGACGCTGCCGGCCTGGGGAGGCTGCAGCCCGGCAATCACTCGCAAGAGCGTGGACTTGCCGCAGCCCGAAGGGCCGATGACGGCGCACACCGAGCCCTCGGCGACGGCGAGGTCGGCGCTGTCGAGTGCGGTGACGTCACCGAAGCGGACGATGAGCGAGGTGCAGACGAGGCTCAGAAGCCCTCACTCCTCCCGCGGCGCAGCCGCTCGATGGCAAGCACGGCCAACGCCGTGAGTGCCATCAGGATCACGCTCAACGCCATCGCCCGGCCGTAGCTGGCGGTGCCCGGCCTCCCGAGCAAGCGGAAGATGGCGATCGGCAGCGTTGGCGTGTCGGGCCGGGCGATGAACGCAGTAGCTCCGAACTCTCCGAGCGAGACGGCGAACGCGAAACCGGCGCCCACAGCAGCGGCTTGCGCGATGAGCGGCAGGTCGATCTCGCGCCAGGCGCGAGCGGGTGACGCCCCCAACACCGTCGCCGCTTCGCGCAGCCGGGAGCGAACTCGGCGCATGACGGGCACCGCGGTCCGTACGACGAAGGGGATCGCTACCAGGGCGTGAGCGATGGGGATCAACCATGCCGATGTGCGCAGGTCGATCGGGGCATCGAGTGCCACGAGGAAGCCGAAACCGAGCGTGACTGCAGAGGTTCCGAGCGGGAGCATGAGCATGACGTCGAAGAACCGACTCGCCGGCCCCGAGCGGTATGCGATCACGATGGCCGCAAGTCCACCGACAACGACGGCGATCACGGTGGCGGCGACGGCGAAACGCAGCGAGTTCCCGATCGCAGCTGCCGGTGCGACGAACAGACCCGTCCCCTCGAGCCGTCCGCCCAGACCACGGTAGAAGTCGACGCTGATGCCGTCGCCTGTGCGCAAAGATCGCCAGGTGAGCACGGCGATGGGGCTGCCGAGCAGCACCGTCATGATCGCCAGATTCCCTGCGAGCAGCCAGCGTTGGCCGCCGCGTGGCAGGATCCGCGGTCGCGCCGCAACGATGTCGAGCTGTCGGGAGCGGCGTTGCTGGTAGCGGGCGTATGACGCAAGGGTGAGGCCGACGGCGAGGAGCTGGGCCATGGCGAGCACGGCGGCCGCCGGCAGGTCGAAGAGCCCAAGTGCCTGCCGCCAGATCTCCACCTCGATGGTGGCACGGCCGAAGCCACCCAGGATCAGCACGACGCCGAACGACGTGAAGGTGAAGAGGAACACGATGGATGCTGCCGATGCGATGGATGGGGCGAGGAGCGGCAGGGTCACCTCCCGGAACACCCGCCAGCGCGACGCACCGAGAACCATCGCAGCCTCCTCGACGCGGGGGTCGAGCTGCTCCCAGAAGCCGCCGACGGTGCGGACGACGACGGCGTAGTTGAAGAACACGTGGGCGATGAGGATGGCGGCTACTGAGCGGGTGAGATCGATCCCGAGCACGCCGCCGGGACCCATGAGTGCGAGGAATGCGGCCCCGACAACCACCGTGGGCAACACGAATGGGACGATCGTGAGAGCCCGAATGAGGCGCCGGCCCCGGAAGTCGTAGCGGGCGAGCACGTAGGCGCCGGGCACAGCGACCACGATTGTCATCACCGTAGAGGCGACCGCTTGCCAGATCGTGAACCACGCCACGCCGAGCAGCGCAGGCCGGGTGAGCACCGAAAGGAGGGGCTGGCCGTTCTCGGCTGCGGCACGTGCAGTGAAGAGGATTGCGACGAGGGGGTAGAAGAAGAAGTACCCCAGGAAGGCCACAGGGACGCTCGCCAGGATTGCGCCCGACAGTCGGTGGCGGGTGCTGATCGTCATCGCATCGTGTCGGTCCACGCGGCGAGCCAGGCATCCCGGTTGGCGGCGATGACATCGGGTGCGAGGATCGCCGGGTCCACCGGCACGGTGGAGTTGGCGACGAACACATCAGGCAGCGTGGCATCACTCCTCGCCGGGTAGACGAACATCGACAGCGGGATGTCCTCCTGGAACTGGAGCGACAACATGAAGTCGATCAGTTCGGACGCTGCTTCCGGGTGCGTCGTCCCGCGGAGCACCCCGGCGAATTCGATCTGGCGGTAGCAGCCGGCCGCCATGCCGGCGGTGGGAGCCTCGGTGACCGGTGGATCTGCGAGCACCACCTCGGCCGGGGGAGACGAGGCGTAGGACACGACGATCGGCCGGTCGCCTGTACCCGCACCGCCCGAGAACGCGCTGAAGTATGCCTGCTCCCAATCGGAGGCGACCGACACATCGTTGGCCCGCAGATCCTGCCAGTAGTCGATCCAGGTGTAGTCGCCGCTCTCTCCAAATGTGGCGATCGTGGCCAGCAGGAAGGCCAGGCCGGGCGAAGACACCGCAGCATCCTGGACGACGAGCAGGCCGGCGAACTCTGGGAGGGCGAGGTCTGCGAGTGTTGCAGGTGGGTCGAGCCCGAGCTCTGCAAGCGCCGCCTTGTCGTAGTTGATGCACACGTCACCGACGTCGATGGGCGTGACCCGATGGTCGGGGTCGACCTGGAGCTCTTCGGGCACGAAGGCGAGTTCTCGTGCCGTATAGGGCGAAAAAATGTCCTCGTCGAGCGCCCGAGAGAGGAAGGTGCTGTCGATGCCGAAGAGCACGTCGGCGATCGGATTGTCCTTGGTGAGGATGGCTTGGTTCACCACGGTCCCGGCATCTCCCCCTTGGAGGATCTCGACCGAGATCCCGGTGCGGTCGGTGAAGCTCGCAAGGACATCGTCGGAGACGGCAAACGAGTCGTGGGTCAGCAGCGTGATCGTCTGACGCCCGCGTGCGATGGTCGAGGTCGCCTCGGACGTGGGGCTGTCTGCGCAGCTGCCGGCGAACACAGCGAGAGCGAAGAGCATTGCGGCCGTGCGGAGGAGACGCATCATGCGGTGGACCTTTCGTGGATGGCGAGCGCAATGCCGGAACGCAGCTCGATGGTGGCCGTATCGGCAACCATCTGGTTGCTGATCCCCCGCGTCGAGGCCGGGACGAGGCTGTCGGAGGTGAGCTGCCAGCGAAGTCCGGTGGTGGTCACGCCGCCGATGGGGCCGCCGACCGGCAGCAGCGACACGAGATCGCCTGCCGTGCCTTCGACCGTCGCCGGATCGCCCGGACGCACGACCGTCACAACAGCTTCGCCGACGTGCCACTCGACGTTCATCGGTTGGAGGTCGGGGGCGGTCAGTGCCAGAGCATTGCCGAGAAGGTGACTGAGGCGGCCTCCGTAACCGCCAAACACGAGGGCTCTGGCACAGCCGGCCTCCTTCGCACGGGCGAGGGCCAGGGCGAGATCGGTGGCGTCCTTGTCGACCGGGTGTTGTTCGATGACCGCTGCATCGGCTCGGGCGCTCGCAACCAGCGCCGGATCGGCGGAGTCGAGATCGCCGATCACGATGTCGACGCGCAAGCCGTGGCGGGCGGCCTCGTCGAGACCTGAGTCGGCGGCGATGACGAGCGCTCCCGGCGGGATGCGACCGAGCAGCGAGGCCACGATCGGGTCGCCTCCGGCAACGATGACGGCAATGACGGGCAAGGTGCCCTGGAAGTGGTCCACGCTTCCTCCGCTGGCATGACCCAGGTCAGGTTCCACGGGTCGGTGGCGTCTGCGCGGTTGCGCACCGGCCACCCTCTCAGTTCGGCGTGCCCGAACTCCCCGGGTGAGTACATCGCAGTGTACCTCGCAACCGGAGGTCGGGGGTTGACATGCGTGCGGAGATGTGACATCATGATGACATCAAGTAGACAGTGACACAGTGTCAGGAGGACACCATGCTGTGGTACAACAACCCCGATGGAGTGGCGGCGATTCACCGGCAGGTTCTCGAAGATCGATATGCGGACCGGCGTCGGCGTACGCTGCTTCGGCTGGCGAAGGAGTCCGGTCCGGACGGCCGCCATTGAACACCGGCAGAACGGGAACAGTGCACATGGACACCACGAGCGTCATCGCGAATCTCGAAGCGGCCCTCGCCGACCAGGTGAGCCTGGCAGGCGGCGACCAGTCGATGGTGCTCGCCGCCGACGCTCTGATTGCTGCACTCGGGCCGGCAGTGACGCAGGCGACCCTGGCCCTGGCCGAACAGGCCGCGATCGAGGTCGCCGCCCAACTCCCCGACCATGAGGTTGACGTCGTCGTCCGGGAAGGCCTACCAGCGCTCGTTGTTCGCTCCACGGAGCCCACGGTCTCCTTCACGGCAGACGATCTCGAGGCGCGGCTGACGCTGCGGCTCCCTACGGTCCTCAAGGCCGAACTGGAGGAGGCGGCAGGTTCAGCAGGCGACTCCATCAATGCCTACGTCGTCAAAGCGTTGGCGAGCCGCAAACGTGCGGCGAGCCGCACGAGCAAGCGCATCACGGGGACCTTCCGCACATGAGCGATCGAAGCGAGACGTTCTCAGTTGCTGATCGTGTCCGTATCGAAGCGTCGACAACGGCTGGTGAGATCGTCGTCACCGAGGGTCCGCCGCGGTCGGTGCGGGTACGGGTGAGCGGAAGCAAGGCAGACGAGTTTCGCATCGAGCAGCGCGGTGACGTGATCGTCGTTGGCCCGGAGCGGGGGATGCGGCGCTGGCTCGGAGGGGCCGACATCGATATCGAGATACCGGCCGGAGCGTCGGTGTCACTTGCGGCCAGCTCGGGCGACGTCATCGTCGATGCTCCGGTGGCGGAGTTGTCGGTTGCCGTCGCGTCCGGCGACGTGCGAGGGGGTTCCGTTGCCCACACTGCTCAGATCAAGTCCGCGTCCGGCGACGTCTCTCTCGATGATGTCGGCGAACGTCTCGACGTGGCCGTGGCGTCAGGCACGGTGCGCATCGGCAGCGTGGGGAGCGATCTCACCGTCACGAGCGCGAGCGGCGACGTGTCCGTCGACTTCATCGGGGAGAGCGCAACACTCAAGACTGCAAGCGGCGACGTGAGCGTCGGCCGGTTCGGCGGCGGCGACATTCGCGTGACCACGTTGTCGGGCAACGTCCGTATCGGGCTCCCGGCCCGACGCATCCTCGACGTCGACCTCCAGACGCTGACCGGAGACCTCCGAAACCGGCTTCCCGATGGTGACGGCTCCGACCCGGAGCGGTCCGTCTCCCTGCGCCTCAAGACGGTGTCGGGGGATGTGACGCTCGAGGGGGCATGAGCGTCCTGCCCTTTGTCGCATCGATCCAGTCGTCCACCCGGTCCCATTGGTCAAAGAGCCACTCGATCCGTGCTTTGCGTCCCGATGGGATGTCGGCGGCGGCGATGCGCCAGAACACCACATTGATGGTCTGACCCACGAGTGCACCCGACCACAGGTCGCGGATCTTGGCGAAGCCGCCGAGGCCCTCGTGGGCGCACACCACCACGTCGTATCCGGAGTCGAGCAACGTCAGCGGCCCTCCGATGCGGGGTGGCAGCACGTTGCGCAGCCGCCGGGCGCGACCATAGAGGCTGGGGTCGCGCCGCTCGAGTGAAGCGAGCGCTCGCAACCGACGCTTCTCCGTGAAGCGGGTGCCTTCGGGGTAGATCAGCACGCCCTCGTCCTCATCGAGATCGGCGGCCAACGCCCTGATGCGGCGAATCTCCGCACGAGGGTCCGGAGAGTCGCGGTCGACGAAGTAGTTCGGAAGCCGTGTCCCGCCGACATCGAGGGCCGGGATCGTCAGCAGCTCGCGTTTGATGATCCAGCGCAGCCTGATGCCCTGGTTGTCGGTGAGCAGCGCTGCTGGGAGCAGGTTGTCGACGATGCTGGCGTGGCGGAACATCGCCACGATGGGCCCGGGTCGTGCGAGATCAGCTCCTTCGACGCTCAGCCGGAGCTGGAACAGGCGTCGCACGGTGTTCAGTAGCGTGCGTGCCCACCACGTTTGCACCGGCCACGCTCGGGCGATCAGCCACTCGCGCCTCGCGCCAAACCCGCTTGCGACCCAATGCGAGAAGAAGCGCACCAAACCCCAGCTCTCAGCAGCGAGGAACACCCAGCCGAATGCGATGAGTCGGAGCGACATCCAGGGGCGGCGGTGTACCAGCCAGCGGGTCGCGTCGACGATGGAGCCGCAGGCAAGCAGGACGGGGAGCAGGGCTGTTGTGGCCACGAGGAGCGCGATCGAGCGCGGGATGGTCACGAGGCGCCGCTTGATGATGTCGCTGCGCGGTTCGGCCTGGAACGTACGGCTCACGGCCGGAAAGGTAGCGTTCCTCGTGCCGTTGCGAGATCGGGCTTGGGGCACGTGCTTCGTTTATCGGTCCCGATCGGTCATCATGTCGCCATGCCCGCCCTGATGTGGTTCCGACGTGACCTTCGACTCTCCGACAATCCTGCGTGGTCGGAGGCAACGCGTTCCCACGACGAGGTGGTTGCGCTGTTCGTCGTCGATCCTGCCCTGTGGCGGCCCGGTTCGATCCGTACCTCGTTGCTGGCGGGACATCTCGCGGCGCTCGACGGCGGATTGGCCGAGTGGGGCGGCCGGCTTCGCATCGAGCGCGGGGACCCGGAGATGGTGGTGCCCGACGTTGCCCGACGCGTCGGTGCCGATGCCCTCTACCTCAACGACGACTACACGCCATATGCCACCCGCCGCGACGCCGCGGTCGAGGCAGCCGTGCCGATGGAGCGGTTCCCCGGGCTCGTGGTGCACGCCCCAGGCGACGTGCTCACAGCGGCCGGTACGCCGCCGAAGGTGTTCACGCCCTACCACCGCCGCTGGGCCGAGGAGCCCTGGGGGCTGTGGCCCGCCCCCGCCGACGTTCGCATCGCCGGCGATGCCGGGATGGGGCTTCCGGAGGGGGAGACGTCGCCGCTGATCGAACCTGGGGAAGTGGCTGCAAGAGAGAGGCTTGCCGAGTTCATGGATCGGGTCGATGCGTACCCGGAGGAACGGGACAGGCCCGACCTCGACACCACGTCGCGCCTCTCCTCCGATCTCCACTTCGGAACGCTGGACCCCCGGCGCGTGCGCCACGAGGTCGGGGAGGCAACTGCGGCCAGGGCGGCGTTCGTGCGCCAGCTGGCGTGGCGCGACTTCTACCTCCAGGTCATGTTTCACAACCCGGCTTCGCTCGACCACGAGCTGCGGCCCGACTATGCCGGCGTTGCCTGGCGCAACGATCCCGAAGAGCTCACGGCATGGCAGGAGGGCCGCACCGGGTATCCGATTGTCGATGCCGGCATGCGGCAGCTGCTCGCCGAGGGCTTCATGCACAACCGGGTGCGCATGATCGCTGCGTCGTTCCTCGTCAAGGATCTCCTCGTGGACTGGCGGCTCGGCGAGCGGTGGTTTCGGAGCCGGCTGATCGACGGGGACGTCGCCCAGAACGTCGGGAACTGGCAATGGGTTGCCGGTACCGGCGCCGACGCCGCACCCTACTTCCGGGTGTTCAACCCTGTCAGCCAGGGTAAGAAGTTCGATCCCAGGGGGGACTACGTCCGCCGCTATGTGCCGGAGCTGGCCGACCTCCCTGCTCCAGGTATTCACGCACCGTGGGATATCGGTCCCCTGGAACTGGCCGCGGCTGGCGTCACGCTCGGCGACACCTACCCGGAACCCATCGTCGATCATGCGATGGCGCGCGAGCGCGTCCTCGGTGCCTACGCAGCCGCCCGCAACGCGTGAGTCCTGGTTCGTGCGTGGACGACGTGCCGGAAACGGCGCCCGATCCACGCAGGAACGGTGTCAGACGTCCAGTTGGGTGAGCACTCGAGTCACGAGCCGGGAGCTCTGCATGACGTAGAAGTGCACCGACGGAACGCCGCGTTCGAGCAACACACGAGTCTGCTCGATCGCCCAGGCGACGCCGATGTCACCGACATGGGCGTCGTCCGCCGCCAGCACCTCGTCGGCGAGCTCCGGTGGAATGTCGCAGTGGAAGGTCCGGGGGATGCTCGTCACCTGGTTCTTGGTGGAGAGGATCTTGATGCCCGGGATGATGGGTACGTGCACGCCTTGGCGGCGGCACTCGTCGACGAATCGGAAGTAGTGGGCGTTGTCGAAGAACATCTGGGTGACGACGTAGTCGGCGCCTGCCTCGACCTTGCGCTTCAGCCAGCCCACGTCCGCCACGAGATTGGGAGCCTCGAAATGCTTCTCCGGATAGCCGGCCGCTCCGACGCAGAACGCAGTCGGGGAGGCATCGAGCAGTTCCTCGAGGTACATGCCCTTGTTCATCTCAGCGATCTGGGTGATGAGGTCGGTGGCGTGGCGGTTGCGCGTCCTTCCGTGATCGAGCGGCTTCTCGTAGCCCGACGAGTCGCCTCGGATGGCCAGGACGTTGTCGATGCCGAGGTAACGCAGCTCGATGAGGAAGTCCTCGGTCTCCTGGCGGGTGAAGCCCTCGCACAGGATGTGGGGCACGGCATCGACGTTGAACTTGTTCTGCACCAGTGCACAGACCCCGAGCGTTCCGGGCCGCTTGCGCTTGATCCGCTTCTGATACCCGGTGGGCGTCTCTTCGTACACGACCTCCGCCGCGTGACTCGTTATGTCGATGTAGGGCGGGTGACGGCGAACGAGGTCCTCGATGAGTTCGAGCAGGCCGGAGAGCTGGCCACCACGGCGAGGCGGGATGATCTCGAAAGTGATGAAAGGGCCGGTGGCGCGCTCGAGGTGCTCGGTGACCTTCAACGGTGCTCCTTGATGATGATCGGGTGGCTCGTCATGCGATGAAGTACTTGGCCTGCGGATGGTGGCAGATCACGGCAGACGTCGATTGCTCAGGCTGATACTGATACGAGGTGTGCTCGCCGACGTCGACACCGATTCGCTCGGCGCCGAGGAGGTGTGCGACCGTCTCGTTGTCGGCCAGGTCGGGGCACGCCGGGTACCCCCACGAGTAGCGGCCGCCGCGATACTGCTGGCGGAACAGGCCGTGCAACGTTGGCCCGTCTTCGTCTGCGAACCCCCACTCCTCGCGAATGCGGCGGTGGGACAGCTCCGCGAGCGCCTCAGCCATCTCGACTCCCAGGCCATGGAGGTAGAGATACTCCTGATAGCGGTGCGCGGCGAACAACTCCCCGGTGCGCTCGGTGACCCGCGAGCCCATAGTCACGATGTGAAACGCCGCGTAGTCGGCGTCCGGCCCGTCGACGGAGCGGTGGAAGTCGGCGATGGACATCCACGGCGATTGCTGCTGGCGCGGGAAGCGGAACCGTGCCAGCTCTGTGCGGCGGCCGGCGTCCTCGAAGACCACGAGATCGTCGCCGTCGGCGCCGACGGGGAAGAACCCGTACACGATCTGGGGCACGAGCAGCTCGTGCTCCTTGGCGATGTGGAGTTGCTCGCGAAGCACCTCGCGGACGCGCTGCTTGAAGTCGGCGTCGGCCTCGCCGGACGTGGGACGGTACTGCCACTGGTTGCGGAACAGTGCGGTCTCGTTGAGGTAGCCCGCGATCGTGTCGAGCGAAATACCCTTCACGATTCGTGTTCCGACGAACGGCGGTACGAAGACGGGGTTGTCGGAGGCAACGTCCGGGGAGCGGGCCGGGACGAGTGCGTCGTCGGCGGTGGCGGAGCGGCGCGGGACTTGCGGCAAGGTACGGCCCTCGGCGATGCGGCCGAAGTCGGGATCGCTCTCCCCGCTGCGACGCATCTCGCTGAGCCGGTCCATGACGCGGAGTCCGGTGAAGGCATCCTTGCCGTAGAACAGCGGTCCTCCGTACACGGCGCGCAGGTCCTTCTCGACATATGAACGGGTGAGTGCCGCCCCGCCGAGGAGGACCGGCACGTGGCCGAGCCCGCGACGCTCCAGCTCTTCGAGGTTCTCGCGCATGATGAGTGTGCTCTTCACGAGCAGCCCGCTCATCCCGATGGCGTCTGCCCCGGTCTCGCCGAGCGCCTCGAGCATCTCGTGGATGCCGACCTTGATGCCGAGGTTGTGCACGTCGTAGCCGTTGTTCGTGAGGATGATGTCGACGAGGTTCTTGCCGATGTCGTGGACGTCGCCCTTCACCGTTGCGAGCACGATCGAACCCTTGCCCCGCGTATCCGCCGTGTCCATCAGCGGCTCGAGATGGGCGACGGCCGCCTTCATGGTCTCCGCCGACTGGAGGACGAAGGGGAGCTGCATGTCTCCGGAGGCAAACAGATCACCGACGACCTTCATACCTTCGAGGAGGACGTCGTTGATGATGTCGAGGGGCCCCATTCCTCCTTGCAGGGCCTCGTCGAGATCGGTGGTGAGGCCGTCGCGGTCGCCGTCGATGATGCGCGACGCGAGGCGCTTCTGGACCGGCCATCCGGTGCGGTCCTCGACGACCGCTTTGTCCTCGCTCACTCCGGCGAACACCTCGA
Source organism: uncultured Acidimicrobiia bacterium (assembly GCA_963792895.1). GTDB lineage: Bacteria > Actinomycetota > Acidimicrobiia > Spongiisociales > UBA5794 > UBA6912. The sequence continues at coordinate 131,404 of CAWBYA010000008.1, read as the reverse complement.
GCAGCCGCTCCAACGGGTCGTAGCCGGGAGCTCTCCGGTCGTAGACCACGTCGAAGCACGCTTCGCGCTGGGCGTCCGGGATCTTCGACAGCGGCATGATGCGCCCGGCGTGCACGATGGCGGCGTCGAGGCCCGCTCCTACCGCTTCGTGGAGAAAGACGGAGTTGAGGGCATGGCGCGTGGCAGGGCTGAGCCCAAAGGAGACGTTGGAGACTCCGAGCACGGTGAACACGCCGGGCATCTCCTCCTTGATGCGGCGAATTGCATCCAGTGTGGCGATGCCGTCGCCTCGCAGATCTTCGCCACCCGTGGAAAGCGGAAACGTCAGCGCGTCGAAGATCAAGTCGCCGGGGGCGAGCCCATAACGTTCCGTGGCGAGTGCGAACAGCCGATGCGCAACCCGCAGCTTCCAGTCGACGTCGCGAGCCTGGCCGTCCTCGTCGATCAGCAGGCAGATGACCGCGGCGCCGTGCTCGACGGCCAGCCGGAACACCCGGTCGGCGCGCGAGCCGGGCCCATCGCCGTCTTCGAGGTTCGCCGAGTTGAGCACGGCCCGCCCACCCAGCCACTCGAGACCGGCTTCCATCACCTCCGGTTCGGTGGAATCGAGGACGAGGGGAACCGATGATTGGGTCGCGAGGCGAGAGGCGATGAGGTCCATGTCGGCGGCGCCGTCCCGACCGACGTAGTCGACACACAGGTCGAGGAGGTGGGCAGACTCGCGTATCTGGTCCTTGGCCATCGTCACGCACGTGTCCCAGTCTTCGGCGAGCATCGCATCGCGGAACTTCTTCGAGCCGTTGGCATTGGTGCGCTCGCCCACGATGAGGAACGACGTGTCCTGTCGAAACGGCGTGAAGCTGTAGATGGACGCTGCCCCCGGCTCTACGACGGGGGAGCGGGGCGCAGGCGTGAGGTCCCGGCAGCGTTCGACGACGGCCCGCAGGTGCTCCACCGTGGTCCCGCAGCAGCCGCCGACAACCGTCACGCCGAGCTCCCTGATGAAGTGCTCGTGGTGGTCTGCCAGCGCCTCCGGGGTCAGGTCGTAGTGCATTGCGCCGTCGACGACGCTCGGTAGGCCGGCGTTCGGGATTGCCGAGACGGGGACGGGGGAATGTTGGGAGAGATGGCGAAGCGGCTCGTACATCTCCACGGGTCCGGTGGCGCAGTTGAGCCCGATGACGGCGGGCTTGAGCGGGGCGATGGCGGCGAGCGCCGCGCCGATCTCGGTGCCCGGCAACATGCGCCCGGTGAGCTCGATGGTGACCTGGGTCTGGAGCGGCACCTCACGCCCTGCAGCCGCCATTGCCCGGCGGCACCCGTTGACGGCCGCCTTCAGGCCGAGGAGGTCGAACATCGTCTCGATGATGAAGAGGTCGACGCCTCCGTCGAGCAGGCCGCGAGCCGCCACTTCATACGCATCGCGCAGTGTGCTGTACCGAATCTGGCCGAGCGACGGGAACTTGGTGCCGGGCCCGATCGACCCGGCCACCCAGCGGGGCCGCTCGGCGGTGGAGTAATCGGCGGCGACCCGCCTGGCGATCGAGGCTCCCGCCCTGGCGAGCTCATAGGCACGCTCGGCGATCCCGTACTCGCTGAGTGGTACGCCGAACGCACCGAAGGTGTTGGTTTCCACGACGTCGACTCCCACCTCGAGAAACGAGGCATGGAACCGCTCGATGACGTCGGGACGCGTGATATTGAGCAGCTCGTTGCAGCCCTCGAGATCGGGCCCACCGAAGTCGTCGGCCGTGAGCTCCGCTGCTTGCAGCGTCGTCCCTGTCGCTCCGTCGAATATGACGACACGATCGCGTACGGCGGCAACGTAGTCCTTCATGGCCGGCGCCTACCAGATTCGATCCATGACCAGACTCTCGATGTCATCACCACGCGCTTCCCCGTCTCGCATCTCCACGCGCTCTTCGAGCGCCGCGAGCGGTCGGACCCGCTGTCGGCATCTCATCGGTCAGGCATTGGCACCGTACGGGTACATCGTCGGTTGCCGCGGCTTCGTAGGGCCTGTCCCTCCACCGCTCTGGATGAGCGCGTCGGAAAGAACGCTACCCCGCGGAATGCCAGGGCGTCAAGGTTTGCCGGTCGCCGTTCAGGCGTCGGCGAGCCACACCGCCACGGTCTCGCCCTCAGACACCGGCACCCCGCCTGCGACTTCGTCGGTGATGGCGAAACCGACGACGTCGCCGACTGCCTGGAAGGGCGCAACGCCTGGATCGTTGCCGAGTACGCCCGCCGAGATGACGCGGGGCTCGCCCGCGTCGGGCACGATGGCCCACAACTGGTAGGTGCGGTCCGGAGGCAGTGCGGGCAGCGTGTCCGTGAGCACGTAGCCGACGCCGTCAGCGCCGAGGACGATGCGCGCCTCCTCGCCTGCGTGGCCTTCGGCGGCAGCCAGCGTGACGACCTCGGAGCCCGCTTCCGTCACCTTCTCGGCCGCAAGGCGAGCGAGGTCGGACTGCGATGCGTCGTTCTGCAGGTCGAGGACCCGAACGGCGAGACCGATCGATACGGTCACGGCGGCGACCGAGATGACTGCTGAGATGCGAGACCACCGACGCTGACGCCGCAGCTCGACGACCGGAGCCAAGTCGGGCGTTGCCAGGTTGCGACCCTGCACGGCAGAGCTGATGGCCTTCCACACGTCGGGCGATGGGGTCGGCGGAGCCACTTCGACGGCCTCGGCGAGCGCAGCCGCCACGGCGCGGTACCCGTCGAGCTCGGCGGCAAGCCGCGCATCGTCGGCAATGGCCGACTCCACCAGGACCCGCTCATCGTGATCCAGCGCATCGATGGCGTGAAGGGCGATGAGGTTGTCCAGCTCCTCGGGGGGCAAGAAGCCAGGGAGGCTGGTCATGACGGAACCACCCCAACGCGAGAGAGTTCGATCTTGAGGCGCTGCATGCCGGCGCGAATCCGGCTCTTCACCGTGCCCTCGGGCTCGCCGAGCGCCTCGGCAACTTGGCGATAGCTGTAACCCCCGAAGTAGGCGAGCGCGATGGCCTTCTTCTCGTTCTCATTGAGGGTGTCGAGGGCGTTGCGGATCTGATCGTTCGTCACACGCGTGAGGACCTCGCCCTCGAGGTCGGCGGCCGGTGCGGGAGCGAGCATGCCCTCCTTCTCCTCACGGGCGCGACGGGCCATCTCCGATCTGAGCAGATCCACGCTGCGGCCGTGGGTGTCGGACAGAAGGAAGGTGCGGAGCGAGCCCCGTTCGGGATCGAAACGCTCCGGACGTGTCCACAGACGCAAGAAGATCTCTTGGACGACGTCTTCGGCGAGATCCCGCCGCCGCAGCAGGCGCTGGGAGAGGGCGAACACGGCGCCGCCATGGCGCTCGTAGAGCGTGGAGAGCGCAGTCTCGTCGAATCGGGCGACGGCCAGCACCAGCGAGGCGTCGCTCGGCTGTGGGGCCTCAGGCATCGTTGGCAACTCCACTGATCGGATCAATGTGGCGGTCATGGCGCGCTGCTGTGTGTAGGAGTCTTCACTTCACTCCGGGTACGGTGCCCCCTCACCGAGTGGATGACCATGTGCGGCGCTCCTGTGGGTCACGATCGTAGCTGGGCTTGTCGACGGTAGGGTTTGCCTGCCATGACCTCCCGCAACGCGACTTCATTCAAGGCAGGCTGGCCCGCCCACGGCGGCCGCCCCCTCATCATCGGAATCGCCGGCGGGTCCGGCTCCGGCAAGACGACGATCGCGAAAGCGGTCGTCGAGTCGGTGGGCTCCGATCGGGTAGTGCTCATCCAGCAAGACGCCTACTACCGCGATCTCGCGCACCTGCCGTTCGACGACCGGGTGAAGACGAACTTCGACCATCCCGACTCTCTCGAAACGGAGTTGCTGATCGCCCACCTGCAGCGGCTCCGAGCCGGCGAGCCGATCGATCGCCCGGTGTACGACTTCTCCAGCCACTGCCGGACGACGGCGACCGTGCGGGTAGATCCCGAGCCCGTCGTCATCGTCGAGGGGATCCTCGTGCTGATCGAGCGCGAACTGCGCGAGATCATGGACTTGAGGATCTACATCGACACCGATGGCGACCTGCGCGTACTGCGCCGCCTCGAGCGCGATCTGCTCGAACGGGGGCGGAGCGTCGAGTCGGTCATCTCCCAGTATCTGTTGACGGTGCGGCCGATGCATCTTCAGTTCGTCGAGCCGTCGAAACGCTATGCCGACATCATCGTGCCTGAGGGCTACAACCAGAACGCCGTCGGCACGGTGACCTCCATGATTCGCAACGTGCTCGCCACCTGAGGCAGCGACGGCGTGGCACTCAGCCGGTCGAGCGCTCCGCAGGGCCCTCTCGTTCGCTCGCCAAGCGACGCAGCAGCTCGTCGATGACCGGCTCGACGGCGAAGGCGAAGGTCGCATGACCAACGGCTGACGCATGGAACCGGTCGGCGGCGAAGACGACGCGGGGTCGCCCTCGTCGAAGAACCTCCACGACGGCCCCCACGCTTGCCCCTTGACGACGTTGGGGAACCGAGATGCAGCACGGAGCGTCGCTCGATCGAGGGAACGACCGCGCACCTTTCCGACACCCTTGCCGAGCGTTGGCAAACGGGGCACGGTCGAGAGGTCACCGATCCCAGCCACACCGACCCCCTTCGTAGCGGCAGAGAGGGTGCCCAGGATGGCGACCATCTCCCGCTCGAACCGAGCGACGGACGTGCCACGTAGTGCGTCGTTGGCCCCAACAGACACGAGTGCCAGATCCGGCGCCGCTTCAATCGCCGCACCCACCTGATCGGCCAGCACGTCGCGCGCCTTGGCGCCGCCCCTGGCGACGCTGACGAGCTCGACGCAATGCCGATCGCCGATCCGGGTGGCCATGCGGCGGGGCCACGCAGCATCGAGCGGTTCAACCCCCGGAGCGGTGATCGAGCTGTCGCCCAATAGCGCGATCCTCACGAATGGTGCATGCGGGTCACCGAACACACCGGAAGGGTCCTGGTTCTCGAGACCCGGCATGTCGGGACGGTGGGCCGCATGCAGGATCTGTCCGGCGAGGATGGCCACACAGGCGGCCGGCCTACTCAATGGGCGAAGGTGCCTCGTTGCGGCCATCACGCTCCTCGGTGCAGCGGGGGCAGGAGTGTGAGGGCCGCGGCGGGACCGGGCTCGACGTCTCCTACAGGTTGAAGCGGAAGTGGATCACGTCCCCCTCCTGGACCACGTAGTCCTTTCCCTCCAGGCGCCACTTGCCTGCCTCCTTGGCCCCGGCCTCACCGTTGCAGGCGACGAAGTCGTCGTAGGCGATGACCTCGGCCCGGATGAACCCCTTGCGGAAGTCGGTGTGAATGATGCCTGCCGCCTCGGGTGCCGTCATGCCGCGGCTGAACGTCCAGGCCCGCGCTTCCTTGTCGCTGGCAGTGAAGAAGGTGCCGAGACCCAGCAACTCGTGTCCCGACGCGAATGACCCGATCGAGGCCGGATTCGGTCTCACCGATCTCGACGAGGAAGTCCTTCTTGTCGTCCTCGTCGAGCTCTGCGATCTCGGCTTCCAAACGGCCGGAGATGACCACCATCGCCGCATTCTCCGTTTCGGCGATGGCGCTCACCGCCTCGAGGTGAGCGTTGGCGACGCCGAGCTCGTCGACGTTGGCCACGTACATCAGCGGCTTCCCCGTCAAGAGCTGGAGCTCGCGTACCGCATCGCTCCTGGGGGCAGGTGGGCGCATGGACCGCACCGGAGCTCCCTTTTCGAGATGCTCGCGGATGCGGTTCAGGTCGGCGACGGCGCCGAGCGAGTCCTTCTCTCCCGACCGGGCACGGCGCGTGTGCCGATCCAGTGCCCGCTCCAGCGTCGCCAGGTCGGCGAGTGCGAGCTCGGTGTTCACGGTGGCGATGTCCCCGGCCGGGTCGATGCGCCCCGTCACATGGGCGACATCCGGATTCTCGAAGCACCGGACCACGTGAGCGACGGCCTGCGTCTCCCGGATGTGGGCGAGGAACTGGTTGCCGAGGCCCTCGCCCTGGGATGCCCCCTCCACCAAACCTGCGATGTCGACGAACTCCATCGTGGTGGGAACCACCGAACGCGGTTTCACGATCTCCGCGATGCGGTCGAGACGGGGATCGGGCACGCCGGCGACCCCGACATTCGGATCGATCGTGGCGAAGGGGTAGTTGGCGGCGAGGGCCCCTGCCGCGGTGAGCGCGTTGAAGAGAGTGGACTTGCCAACGTTGGGAAGGCCGACGATGCCGCACTTGAAGCCCATGGGAGCGCTCCGAAAAGGGGGGAGGGGTCGGCGGGAGGTTAGACGGGCCCGAACACGCGTCACGTCACCGCCGGCCGCGACGTGAGGTAGTGGCGATGCCGACCGGTGGTCACGATGTCGACCATCGCGTCGACAGCCGTCGCAATGTCCGCAAAACGCGTATAGAGGGGCGCCACGCCGAGACGGAGGTTGTCGGGCGGCCGGAAGTCGGGCAGCACGCCGTGGTCGTTGATGAGGGCGAGGTCGATGCCGAGGCCGGCTGGATGGCCGAGCGAGACGTGCGAGCCCCGCACGTCCGCATCCCTCGGAGAGTTGAGCGTGAAGCCGAGTGGAGCCAGGTCGGCCTCCCAGCGAGCGATGAGGTACTCGGTCTGCGCTACCGACTTGGTTCGAAGTGCGGTCATCCCTGCGGCGTTCAGCATCTCCACGCCTGGTTCGATGAGTGCCATGGACACGACCGGTGCCGTGCCGGTCAAGAATCTGCGAATGCCCGGGTCGGGGGCGTACCCGAGCTCGAAGTCGAACGGGCGGGTGTGGCCCCACCAGCCGCTGATCGGGCTGTCGAGGCCCGCTTGGAGGTCGCGCGCACGTAGAGGAATGCCGGGGCTCCGGGCCCACCGTTGAGGTACTTGTAGGTGCAGCCGACGGCGAGGTCCGCGTCGAGCACCGCTCAGGTCGATCGGGACGGCCCCGGCGGCATGGCTGAGGTCCCACAGCACCAGCGCGCCCGCCGCGTGTGCGGCCGCCGTGAGCGTCTCCATGTCGTAGAGGTACCCGCTCTTGAACACCACGTGAGACAGGCTCAGCAGGGCGACGTCTTCGTCCAGACGATCGAGCAGTCCTGCAACAGGACCGTGGATACCGTCGGGGGATGCCACCACCTCGACCCTCGCGGTCCGAGAGATCGGCGGCGGCGGAAAGCACGTAGAGGTCCGAGGGGAAGTTGAGGTCGTCGGTCAGGATGCGGGTGCGGCCGGGGCGGGCGCGCAGCGCGGCGACGACGAGCTTGAACAGGTTCACGGACGTCGAATCGGCGATGGCCACTTCACCGGCGTCTGCCCCGATCAGGGGTGCGATCGCATCGCCGATGTGCAGCGGCGCCTCCCACCAGGAGTCGTTCCACGACCTGATCAGCCGGTCTCCCCACGCCCGGCGGACGAGGTCTTCCGCGTGATCAACCGTTGCCACGGGCAGCCGCCCGAGTGAGTTGCCGTCGAGGTAGACGAGGGCGGGATCCGAGAACACGAAGCGGTCGCGAAAGCCCGCAAGCGGGTCCTCGGCGTCGAGTGCTGCAGCGGATCTGGGCTCTTGCACGGGAGCAGGATATCCACAGCGGTAGGGTCACGCCGATGGACGAAGCACCACCAGCAGGTATTGCAGACCTCATCGAGGGCAGCGACCTCGACGGGCTGGTACGGCGCATCGACGCGTTCTCCCGGGAACGCAACTGGCCGGCGATTCACACGCTGATCGACCGCTGCAACGAGGCGGTCGAACGCGGCAAGCAGGTGTGGGCTGTTGTGCACTATGCGGAGTACCGGCTCGCCCTCGACGCCCCGGCTGCTGAGGCTGCCGCAGTGGTCACCCCAGGCGCAGGGCGCCTCGCCGCAGGTCCGCTGTGGGAGGTCGCCGCTTCCTCACACACGTGGCAGGAGCTGGGACCGCACCTCATCGAGCCACAGGTGAGGAGCCTCGTGGCCCAGGAGCGGGCGCTGCGCGGCGACCAGGTTCCTCCCGATGCTGCAGGACGGGGTGCCGAGGTCCCGCTCACGCCCCAGGAGTGGGAGCCTGAGTATGCGTTCGCCACCTACCGCGACGACGGTGTCGATACACCCGCACCGCAGGTCCCCGACCTCTCATGGTCCGACCTCGTCAACGCAGGCGAGGTCGTCGCCGATCCCGATACGTGCGATGCATTGCTCGACGTCGTTCGCCCGTGGCTCGACGAGTCGAGCGGGCGTGGCGAAGCCGTAGCCGTGGAGGGCTCCGCAGAGGCGGCGATCCGAGCCCTGGGACCGCACCGCGTGCGGCTGGCAGAAGTCGACCTGCAGACGGCGCTTGCGATCATCGCTTTCGCCGGTGCCAGCGGCGGTGCGTTTGGGAGACGCCGGGGCACTCCGGCAGGCCGGACCGCCGCATGGTGGGTGCTTGCGGTCGTCCTGGGCATGGACGAGGGATGGCCCGTTGACCCCGGCGAGCTGGGGCGAGAAGCAGCAGGGCTGCGCTGGCTCGCATGGGATCCCGGCGACCAGGTGGGCGGCTGGGCGTTCCACCTCGCTGTCGAGGATCCCGAGGTGGAGATGGCGTGGGCCGTCAGCGCCGTGGACGCTCGCTGAGGGTGACGAGCCGGGCGGTTGCAGGCGTCAGACGTGCGGCAGGACGTCCGCAGCGAGCTGTTCCATCAGCTCGATCTGCCGGTGATGCTCCAGCGTCGAGAAGTACGACCGTGCCATGAACTCGACGGGGACACCGGCTTCCTCGCGGATCCCGTTCAAGCGCTCGACGATCTGCTGCGGCGACCCCAACACGACGCTGCGGGACCTGATCTTGTCGACGACGTCGGCGGGTGGCGTCGGGGGTGTGGCGACCGGCCCGGCGCGCTCTGCCGAGGCCTCCATGTCCGAGTATTTCCAGGTGAGTGCCCACACGTGCTCGGCGTACTCGCTCCACGCCGTATCGGCGTCGTCGCCCGGGCACATGATGGAGTAGTAGATCCAACGGAACGTCGCCGGGTCGCGCCCGGTCTTCTCCATCTCGTCGTGTGCCCATTGCACCTGCTCGATGAATTTGTGGGGGGGTGCGTTCGAGAAGAAGCCGTCTGCGTGCCGTGCGGCGCGGCGCACCGCCGGTTCCGCCCCGCCCCCGATGACGATGGGGATGGGGACGTGGGGTGTGGGGCGGACGGCCAGGGTCGGGAACTCGTACACGTCGCCGCTGTGGGTGAACGGTTCGCCCGACCATGCCTTGGGGAGCATGTCGAGGACCTCGGACATGGCGCGGCCGCGCAAGCGGCGGGGAACGCCCAAGGCTGCGAACTCGGCGTCGTTCCAGCCCAACCCGAGACCCAGCGTGAAGCGGCCTCCGCTCAGGAGTTGCACCGTTGCTGCGTCCTCTGCGATGCGAAGCGGGTGGTGGAGCGGCGCCAGCAGGACGCCGGTACCGATCTCGATGCGCTCTGTCCTCGCCGCCATCGCCGCACTCGTCACCAGGAGCGACGGCATGTACCCGTCGTCCACGAAGTGGTGCTCAGTGGTCCACACCGACGAGTAGCCGAGCCGCTCGGCATGTTCGGTCAGGTCGAGCACAGCCGCGTACGCCGCTCGCCAGTCCGGTGGAGCGGCGGGCGGGATCTGTGCCGAGAGGAGGCCGAAGCCGAGAGCCATCGCTCAGACCGCCAGGTGTGCAGCGGCTGCATCCGGATCGTTGACGGCGAGTGCGTAATGCAACGTCTCTCCGTTGGTGTGGAGGAGGTACATGGCGTCGATGTTGACTCCCGTCGCTGCGAGCGACTCTGTGAGCCCGGCGAGCGCCCCGGGACGGTTCGGGACGACCGTTGCGAGCACGCGGTGCTCGTCGAACGCCAGGCCCGCCTCGTCGAGCACGCGGCGAGCAGCAGCTTCGTCGTCTGCCATGAGCCGGACGACGCCTTCTTCGCCTGCTGCGAACGCAGCAAACGCCTCGAGGTGGACACCCGCATCTGCGAGTCTTCTCGCCAGGGTTGCCAGCTGCCCCGGTCGGTTGGCGAGGTGCACGGTGAACTCGGTCATACCCCACAGCATACGGCCTGGAATGGACCGCGTCCGTCGGATGTCGTGACCTTCGACGCTGCACACAGATGCGGTGCGACAGTGGCCTGACCGTCTGTGACGTGCTGGAGGTCACGGTGCCTGCGAACCCATCGACGGGGGACACGGGGGAGGTTGGCGGCGAGCCTGTGTGCGTGGCGCGGCGCGGGGGATCTGACGTTCATGGTGCTGGTCGACCTCGTGGGAGGTGGTGGCCTGTCGATGGTCGCTCTCGAGGCGGTGCGGGCAGGAGCGGAGGACAGCGCACTTGGCTACCGGCGGCCGTGGGATATCGAAGTGGCGCCGGAGTGAACGTTCGCCGTCCGGGTGGTCGTCGAGGGCTGAGCGATGGGTCGAGCGCCCCCTTGAGCATCGAACACATGTTCGATTACGCTCTCGGGTATGTCCCGCTATGCCGAGCTGCACTGCCACACCAACTTCAGCTTCCTCGACGGTGCCTCGCACCCCGAGCAGCTCGTAGCGAGGGCGGCCGAGCTCGGCTACACCGCCCTGGGGGTGACGGATCACGATGGCTTCCGCGGCGCCGTCAAGGTTCACCAGGCGGCGCGAGCCGTCGGAATGCCCGTGGTGTACGGCACCGAAGTCGGGATGGCACGCGCTGAAGGAGTCAGACGTCAGACGTCAGACACCAGATCGGGGATGCGGGATACTGACGCTGTGGAGTCGCGACCGCGTCGGGGTCGCATCCGACGGATGCACGGGTCGAAACCGGTGGCGAAGGAACCGACCGATCATCTCGTGCTGCTCGCTCCCGACCCTGCCGGGTACGCTGCAATCAGCCGGTTCGTCACGAGAGGTCAATATCGAGGGGAGAAGGACCGCCCGGTCTATGAGTACGAGGAGCTGGGCGAGGCTGCACGCCACGGCAGCCTCGTTGCGCTCACCGGGTGCCGGCAAGGTGCCGTGCCACGTGCCGCTCAGAGGGCCGATGTGGCGGGGGCCGTGTCGGCTGCTGCCCGGCTGCGAGAGCTGTTCCCCGGCAGGCTGTACGTCGAGCTGTGGCACCACGACATGCCCGAGGACGACGTCCGTAACGAGGTGCTCGCCGAGGCAGCCGCCAGGTTGCGGCTGCCCACGATCGCCAGCAACAACGTGCACTATGCGTTTCGCAGCGATGCCGACCTGTCCGAGGTGCTGGCGGCGATCGGCGGACGTCGTGACCTCGACATCGCCGACGGCTTCCGCCCCGCCACCGATCAACGCCACCTGCGAAGCCCCGAGGAGATGGCACGGCGTTTCGCCCGGTTCCCCGGCTCGGTCGAGCGTGCCGCTGATCTCGGTGAAGCGCTTGCGTTCGACCTCGACCTCCTCGCCCCTCAGCTCCCTGACTTCCCCATGCCGGGTGCGTTCACAGGCGAGGATGAGTACCTCAGACATCTGGTGATGACCGGTGCGCGTGAGGTGTACCCGGGTGACGGGCCGGGAGGGATCGACCCGCAGGCGAGTGGCAGGCTGGAGCACGAGTTGGGCGTGATCGCCGAGCTCGGGTTCGCCGGGTTCTTCCTCGTTGCCTGGGACATCGTCCGCTTTGCGCGCACGCAGGACATCTATTGCCAGATCCGCGGGTCGGGAGCCGACTCGGCGGTGTGTCGCTGCATCGGGCTCACCCGGGTGGACCCCATTCGCCTCCGTTTGCCATTCGAGCGCTTCCTCTCGCAGGAGCGGGGCCGGCCGCCGGACATCGATATCGACTTCGAGGCGGAGCGGAGAGAGGAGGTCATCCAGTATTGCTACCGCCGCTACGGGCGCGAGCGGGCCGCGATGGTGGCCAACGTCATCACCTACCGCGCCCGCTCGGTGCTCCAGGACGTCGGCAAAGCGTTCGGGCTCACCCAGGCCCAGGTCAATGCGCTGACCAAGTATCTCGACACTCGCAGCCCACAGGCGATCCGCAACGAGGTCGCACTCCCCGAGGGGCTCACCGCCGAGCTGATCTACGACGTCTGCCGGCGGCTGGACGGCTTCCCTCGCCACCTCGGCATCCACTCGGGCGGGATGGTGGTCGCAAAGCGGGCACTGTGGGAGGTGGTGCCCATGGAGTGGGGGAGGATGGAGGATCGTACGGTGCTCCAGTGGGACAAGGACGACTGCGCTGCGATGGGCATCGTCAAGTTCGACCTGCTGGCGCTCGGTGCGATGAACGCCCTCCATCTCTCCGTTGATGCGATACGTGAGGCACACGGCATAGACATCGACCTCGCCACCATCCCGCAAGAGCCGGTCGTCTACGACATGCTCACGCGGGCCGATACGGTTGGGGTGTTCCAAGTGGAATCCCGTGCCCAGATGGCGACGCTGCCGAGGATGAAGCCGACGACCTTCTACGACCTCGCCATCGAAGTAGCCCTGATCCGGCCCGGCCCCATCCAAGGCAACTCGGTGCACCCCTTCCTGCGACGCCGCAACGGCGAGGAGCCGATTCGCTACCCCCACCCGTCTGCGCGACCGATCCTGGAGAAGACACTGGGAGTGCCGGTGTTCCAGGAGCAGCTCATGGAGCTGGCGCGGGTGTGCGCCGGGTTCACTGCGGGCCAGTCCGACCGGCTGCGGCAGGCGATGACGCACAAGCGGTCGGATGAGGCGATGGGCACACTGCGTGACGAAGTGCTCGAGGGGATGCGCCGCACCGGGATCACAGGGGCGCCCGCAGAGGAGATCTGGGAGAAGCTTCAAGGTTTTGCGTCGTTCGGGTTTCCCGAGTCGCACTCGGTGTCATTCGCCTACATCGTGTACGCCGCCTCATGGCTGAAGCTCCACTGGCCAACCGAATTCTTCTGCGGTTTGCTGAACGCCCAACCGATGGGGTTCTACACCCCCAATTCACTCGTCCAGGATGCGATGCACCACGGGGTCGTGGTGCTTCCGCCTGATGTCAATCAGTCGGCGTACGACTGCACCATCGAGTTCGAGGACGCAGCGGACGACGACATCATCGAGTACTTGGGTATGCGGTGGCGGCGGGGGAGGGGAGCGGTGGACGATGCGCCGCGCTCGGCGGTTGCGTTGCGTATCGGACTGCGATACGTCCGCAACCTCGGCGAGGCCGAGATCACCCGGGTCGAGGCAGCCCGGGCGGTGCGGGGACAGTTCGTGTCGCCTGAGGATCTCGCCCAGCGGACCGGGCTGACGCTCGACTCGATCGAGGCGCTGGCGGCTTCAGGTGCGCTCGCGCCGCTCGGGCTGGGGCGGCGGGAGGGCATCTGGGCGGCAGGGGCCATGGCCGGGCTCGGTCCCGACCGGCTGCCGCTGGCGCCGGGTACGGCGGCGCCTCGCCTTGCTGCGATGGATGCAGTCGAGGCCGTCCAGGCAGACCTGTGGTCCACGGGTATCTCGGCGACCCACCCTGTCGTCTTCCTGCGCGATCGGCTCGACGATTCGGGCTGTCTCTCGGTCGGGGATGCGCTCCGGCTCCGCACGCACGGGACCCGCGCCCGAGTGGGCGGCATCATCACCCATCGCCAGCGTCCCGGAACGGCCAAAGGGGTTCGCTTCCTCAACCTCGAAGACGAGACCGGGCTCTTGAATGTCGTGGTGTTGCCGCAGGTGTGGGAGGCGCACTACGAGATCGCCCGTAAGGCGATCGGCGTCGTCATCGAGGGCGTACTCGAGTTTCGCGATGGCGTCACCAACCTGGTCGCCCATCGTTTCGAAGACTGGCCCGTCGCTGGTGTCCGCAGCCGAGACTTTCGGTGACCCTTCAGTCGTACACCCACCGGGACACGCCTGCTCTCGGCCCGGACGGGCCGTCAGCCCCTTTGGCCGATCTCAACCCGAGAGGTCACGAGCAGGCATCGCGCGCCGTAGTGCATGCCTGCGGGATTTCACATGACCTCGTAGGATCGGGGTCGCGCGCACCCCGAACAGGAGGTTTCATGGTCTTCGCAGCGGAGTACACGGCGACCACGCTGGTTGCCTGGGGCATCGTCGCTCTTGTGGTGGGTTTCTCGGTCGGATGGATTCTGCGCCCGTGGCTCGTCGCCGACCGGCTCCGCCAGCAGTACGAAGGTCGCCTCGACGATGTGCAGCGTCTCCTCGACGCAGCGACGGCGTCACTCGAGGCAGCGACGGCGGCGCGTGCTGCCACGAAGGCCGACCTCGACTCGTCACGAGCCGACCATGCTCGGGCACGAGCCGATCTCGCTGCGGCGTCCGCTCGTGCACGCGAGCTCGAGGACCAAATCGCAGCCTTGGCCACCGAAAAAGACGCTGAGATCGCGCGCCTCAGCGCCGAGGCGGGCAAGGTGGGTGGCCTCGAGGTAGCGGTTGCCGAGCGCGATTCCCAGATTGCAGTACGCGATGCGAAGCTCGCCGAGTACGACGCCCGGATGGCCGAGGCCTCCGCCCACCGCGCTGAGCGCGAAGAGCGGATGGCGGCGTTGGAGAGTCGAATCGGCAGCGCCGAGAGCCAGCTCGAAGTGGCAGAGCGCGAAGCAGCGCGTCTGCGCAGTGCCCACGAGAGTTGCGATGCGCGCATTGCAGCACGCGAGGCCGAGGTCGCGCAGCGCGACGACCGCATCGCCGCAGTCGAGGGGCGCATCGTCGACCTCGAGTCGCAGCTCGCCGAAGCAGGGGTGGCGATCGCTGCGGCGCGTGAGGCTCAGGAAGCAGCCGATGCGCAGCTGGCCGATCGCAATGCGCAAATCGCCGAGCTGGAGGCCCAGGCACTGCGGGACGAGGCCGCTCGTGAGATCCTCGCACCACGGCCGCCCGCACCCGAGGCGCCCGCGCCGACACTATTGGCAGCCGAGCCGGTCGCGCCGCCCGTTCCTGAAGCGCCGATCGCGTCCGAAGCGCCTGAGCCTGAGCCTGTTGCGTCTGAGCCCACCCAAGAGCCACCATCGGCGGATTCACCGCTCGGCAAGGAGGCGGCAACCCGCAAGGTCGCCGAGATCGCTGAACGTACCCGTGGTGGCGAGTCGCCGGTCGAAGACGACCTCAAGCGTGTCCATGGCATCGGGCCTGTGATCGACGGCCTGCTCAAGGGCATGGGGATCACTTCGTTCCGCCAGATCGCCCGGTTGCAGCACGACGACATCGCCTACGTTGCGGCCGCGCTCGAATCCTTCCCCGATCGTATTCAGCGCGACGACTGGATGACGTCGGCCGCTCGCCTGCACGAGGAGAAGTACGGCACCACGCCGTAGCACGTGTGCGGATCGGTGCGTCACCGGTGCCGGCGCCGGGGGCCTGCGCCCGAACTCACGGCTATTCCGTACCGTAGCGGTACAGCCGAACCGTAGGTTGCGCGTTCCCGGCGGGCGGTTCCGGGTCAGTCGCGGTCGAGTCGACTGACCCACAACCGCTGTTCGGGCGTCTCCGGCACCGGCCGACGCCTCGCCGCGGCGACGAGACGCCACGCGGATTCGGCGTCGTCGCCCGTCAGGACGAGCAGCGCCGCCGCCAGCATCGGCGACCTCCCCAAACCGCCGAGGCAGTGGATGGCAGCATGCTGGCGATCGTCGTCGAGCGCAGCCAGGACGGCCTCGAGTGCGGCAATGGTCGGCCCCAACTCGACCGGCACATCGAAGTCCTCGACCGGGATTCTCATGAACTCGATCCCCGCATCTCTCAAGACGGCGGCTTCGGCCGTCAAGCCCAGGTCGAACTCGTCATCCTCGGGGAGCGCACTGACCACGAGAGTCACTCCCGCTGCGGCGAGCTCTTCCACGTTCGTGTCGAGCGTGGCTGATCGGGGGCAGGTCACCAGACTGAGCCGTCCCTTGGTGTCGATGGGCACCGGGTACATCATCATGGCTGGGCGGCCCGTTCGCAGATGGCGAGGGCGCGATCGATGTCGTTGCGGTCGGCATGGAGGTTCGTCACGGCCCTGATCTGGTGAGAACCCGTTGGCAGCAGCAGCAAGCCGGCGTCGGCGCAGCGCTCGGCGAACTGGTTGGCCGACACCGATGTCACGTCGAAGTACACCATGTTGGTGAGGACCGCCTCGGCATCGACGTCGACCCCCCGGACCTGGGAGAGGCCCGCGGCGAGGCGAGCCGCATGGGCGTGATCGTCCGCGAGGCGCTCCCGGTGGTTGCGAAGGGCATACAACGCACCGGCCGCCATCATCCCCGCCTGGCGGAAGCCACCGCCGAACATCTGCTTGAACCGCCGCGCCCGATCGATGAGGTCCTGTCTCCCCACGAGCGCCGAGCCCATCGGGGCCCCGAGTCCCTTCGAGAAACAGACACTCACCGTGTCGTAGCCTGCAGCGAGATCCCGTTCCGGGACTCCGGCTGCCACCGATGCGTTCCACAACCGCGCACCGTCCATGTGCGCGGCGATGCCGTGGTGGTGGGCGGCAGCGGCAACGTCGTCGAGTTGGCGTTTGGACCAGAACGCACCGCCTGCGGCGTTGTGGGTGTTCTCGGTGCAGACGAGGGTCACAGGCTGGAAGAGCGACGAAGGCAACGACTTGGGGATCTCAGGCACTGCCTCGGAGACGGCGTTGCCGGTGAACGTGCCCCGGTCCGTGGGGAGAAACCGCATCGTGATGCCCGAGAGAGCGTACGGCGCACCCATCTCGTGAATGTGGATGTGCGCCTGCTCGGCAGCGAGCACTACATCGCCGGGCTCGGTGTGAGTGCGGAGCGCCACCTGGTTCGACATCGTGCCGGTAGGGACGTACATCGCGTCGTCCTTGCCGAGCAGCTCGGCAACGTCGGCCTCGAGCTCGAGCACCGTCGGGTCGTCGTGATACACGTCGTCGCCGACTTCGGCTGCGGCGATCGCGCGGCGCATGGCGGCGGTCGGATGCGTGATCGTGTCGGAGCGGAGGTCGATCATCGACGGGAGGCTAGCGGTCGCCGCTCCTCTCCTCACAAGATGCGCTTGGCGACGATCTCCTTCATGATCTCGCTGGTGCCGCCTCCGATGCCGAGGATGCGGCTGTCCCGGTACAGTCGCTCGACGAGGTAGCCGCGCATGTATCCGTAGCCCCCGAAGATCTGCACGGCCCTGTCGGTGACGAACGAGGCAACGTCGGTGGAGAACAGCTTGGCCATCGAGATCTCGGTGACCTGATCCTCCTGCCGCGCCATCCTGGCGGCGACGGCGTACACCATCTCCTTGGCTGCCGTGAGGCGGGTGGCCATGTCGACGAGTGTGTGGCGGATCACCTGGTGGCCGGCCAGCGGTCTGCCGAACGCCTCTCGCTCCGCCACGTAGGCGAGGCATGCCTCGACGGCCAGCTCTGCGGTCATCGTCGCGACGATCGACATCTGGAGGCGTTCCTTCTGGAAGTTCGCCATGACCGCGTAGAAGCCCTGGTTCTCCTCCCCGATGCGGTTGGCCACCGGGACCCGGCAGTCGTCGAAGAACAACTCGGCGGTGTCCGACGCCCACCATCCCATCTTCCCGAGTGGCGCCGACCGGCTGAGACCGGGAGTGTTGCCGTCGATCACCAGCAGCGAGATCCCGTGGGCGCCCGGGCCGCCGGTTCGCACGGCGACGGTCAGCTGGTCGGCGCGCACCCCCGAAGTGATGAAGGTCTTCGAGCCGTTGACGACGTAGTCATCGCCGTCGCGCACCGCAGTCGTGCGCAGGGCGGCGACGTCCGAGCCGCCGGAGGGCTCGGTGACGGCGAGGGCGGCGACTTTCTCGCCCGCCAGCACGTCGGGCAGGAACCGGCGTTGCTGCTCTGGCGTGCCCAGAGCGGCGATGGGTGGGAGGGCGATGTGCAGCGAGCCGAGCCCGGCGCTGAGACCACCCGAGCCGGGACGCATCAGCTCCTCCCACACGACGATCTGAGCCCACAAGTCGGCGGGAATGCCACCGTGCTCCTCGGGATAGCCGAGGCTGAGGAGCCCGGCACGAGCCGCTTTGCGGTAGAGCTCGCGGGGGAACGCACCGGCCTCCTCCCACACATCCACACTTGGAACGATCTCGGCCTCGACGAAGGTGCGCGCAGCGCTCCGCAACAGGCGGTGCTCCTGCGTCAGGGACGTATCGCCGATCCGGCGCCACGGGAAGCGGGCGTCGTTGCTCACCCGTAGTTGCTCGACGGCCGGAAGGTCTCGTCGATGTGGACGTTGACGAGCGCAGGTTTGCCGCTCGCTGCGGCCCGATCGAGCGCCGGCCGCAGCTCTTCGGGATCGGTGACCAGCTCGCCATGGCCACCGAGTGCCGTAACGACCGCGTGATACGGGCGCCTGCCCAAGTCGGATGCGACCACCCTCTCCGGGAAGAACATGCGGTGGAAACCCTTGATGTTGTTCCACACGCCGTCGTTCCCCATCACTCCGATGATCGGCAAGCCGTGGCGGACGAAGGTGTCGTACTCGAACCCGTTGAAGCCGAAACCGCCGTCGCCGAACACGATGCCGACGGTCGAACCGGGATGCACCACCTTGGCGGCCAGCGCAAAGCCCGGACCTGTGCCCAGTGTCCCCGAAGGGCCCGGCTCGAGCAGATGGCCCGGCATCGACGTCTGGAGCCACTTGGCCGTGGTGGCGACGATGTCCCCGCCGTCGACGGCGACGATGGCCTCCGGGCCGAAGAACGCTCCGACCTCCCTGCCGAACCGCTGGGGGTTGACCAGCTCTCCGGGAGTGCTTGCCTCCACCTCGGCGGCGGCGAGCCTCTCGGCCTCGGCAGTCTGAATCTCGGCTGCAAACGGCCGGGTGCCTGCCTGTTCGTAGACTCCCGCATGCTCTGAGAGTTGGACGACGAACCGGCCGGGGTTGGCAGCGACAGCGTGTTGTGCCGGCCGGTTCCAGCCGAGCCGCAGCTCCTCTTCGTCGACCTGGACCACGGCGGCGCTCTCGGCGAGCTTTGCCCCGTACCCGGTGCGAAAATCCCAATCGACGCCGAGCGCCAGCACCAGGTCGGCAGACGCAAAGGCGTGGCTTCGTGTCCGGCTGCCGACGAGAGGGTGCCCGTACGGCATCGCGCCGCGGGCACCTGCATTTGCGTAGACCGGCGCTTGGAGCGCCTCGGCGACGGCGACGAGGCCCTTGACCCCGTCGCCCTTGATCCCGCCGCCGGCGAAGATGACAGGCCGCTCCGCTGAGCCGAGGAGGTGGGCGACGTATTCGACTGCCGTCGGGTCGGCGCCTCGTGGTTCGGTGGTGCGATATCCGGTCGGAAGCGGCGTGGCTTCGTCGACCATCCCGAACTGGACATCGAGCGGCACGTCGATGAACACCGGGCCTCCGCGACCGCTGAAGGCATGACGGGCGGCGATGGCGATGTAGTCGGCGAGGCGTACCGTCTCCCAGGCCGTCGTCGCCCACTTGGTGATCGACGCAAAGAGGCGGGGGTGGTCCATCTCTTGGAGGCCGCCCGTATGCTCCTGTCGCACGGGGTGGCGTCCGCCGAGCACGAGCATCGGCGTGTGCGACGTCGATGCGTTCATCACCGCCGTGACGGTGTTGGTGACACCCGGCCCGGCCGTGACGGCTGCGACCCCCAACCGGCCGGTGAGCCGCGAGTACGCCTCGGCGGCGTGCCCGGCGGTTTCCTCGTGGCGGACGTCGACAAGCCGGATGCCCTCTTCGACGCAGCCGTCGAGGATGGGCACGATGTGGCCCCCGGTGAGCGTGAAGACCGTATCGACACCCTCGGCCTTGAGGGCTCGTGCAATGAGTCGCCCTCCGTGGATCTTGGCCATCTGGTCCTCCCGGCGTGCTGTAGGTCCGGCGGCCGATGCTATTCGGTTGCGGTGAGGCGCCAGTCGACATCGGCGAAGTGGCGTGGCTGGAGGAGAGCGACGAGCTCGCCCGCCAGCACATCGTCGGGACGCCACGAGCCTCCGAGCATCAGGTCGATGATCGCAATCGTGCCGGTCTTCATCTGGGTTGCGGCACCCGTGAGTTGAAAGACCAGGCCACCCCATGCGGGTTGGTGGCCAACCACCATGAGTCGCTCGACCTCATCCGGCGCACGGCTGATGATGCCGAGTGCGCCGTCTGGCGAGGTGCCGTAGAGCCCTCGCTCGACCCTGATCTCGGACGCCCATCTCCCGGCGCGGGCAGCCTCATCGATGGTGGTGCGCGCCCGCACGGCCGACGAGGTGATCGCGAGATCTGGCACCTCGCCGATGCGGGCCAGGACCACGCCCATCGTGCGCGCCGCGTCGAGGCCGCGTTCGTTGAGTGGCCGCTCGTGGTCCGAGGTTGCTCCCGAGTGCCAATCGGACTTGGCGTGGCGCATGACGAGGAGTCGCTTCACGATGCCGACGTTACCGGGCTGCGGCGGCGCTCGCTGGCTCATCGTCATGCGGAGGACAAGGGTCCATTCCGTCGAGGGAGTAGCCTCACCTGCGCATGATCCGGTACACCACCTCCCTCGAAGGGATCGATGTCGCCGAGCTGGCCGGACCGTTCTTTGCGGGATGGCCGAACCCGCCGGACGCTGCAACGCAACTCGAGCTCCTCCGCGGCAGCGACTACGTCGTGCTCGCTGTTCACGAAGCCGACGACCGGGTGGTCGGCTTCATCACGGCGATCACCGATGGGGTGCTTGCCGCCTACATCCCCTTCCTCGAGGTCGTCGCCGACTACCAGGGCCGCGGCATCGGCAGCGAGCTCGTCCGGCGCCTCCTCGATGTCATAGGCCCCATCTACGCCGTCGATGCCATGTGCGATGCCGATCTTCAGCCGTTCTATCAGCACCTCGGTCTCCGGCCTGGAACTGCGGTGATGCTCCGCAACTACAACCGACAGTCGGGAGCAACCTGATGGCGATCGATCCCATCCCTCGCTCGGTCACCCGGCTCCAGGCCATGGTCGGTGACGAGCTGCGCAAGGGCGAGCGTGTGGTTCAGGCAGCTCCCATGTGGTTGGGCGGCACCTACGTCCCCTTCCTCGGCAGCATCGTCCTCGGCGTTGCGACGGCATCTGCTGCGGCATCCGCCATCGCCGTGAACCGCCTCGTGGTCGTTGCCTTGGGGGCGGCGCTCGGCGCATTCGTGGGCCGGAGGCTCGCCGTGCGCGCTGCGCGAGACCATCCGGTGGATGCGAAGGCCCTGCAGGTCTATGTGGGCGTCACGGACCGGCGCCTCATCGTGTTCGAGCCACGGAGCTGGGGAAAGCCGGCGCGGCTGCTGGCGTCGTTTCCGACCTCGCAGGTCGGAAATGTGGCCTTCGTGAAGGGCGGGATCTTCCGCCCGAGCCGGCTCAGCTTCTTCATGTCCGCAGGCGAGCATCGCTACGAGTTCTCCGGTCTATGGGACGTGGAATCCCTGCTCGACGCGCTGCGCTGAGGGACCCCGGGCGTGTTGCCGTAGCATGCGATGAGCAACGGCGGGCGATGACGCACGTCGTGGGCCGCTGCGAAATGCAGGACACCGATTGAACTCCGATACCGAGCCTCCAAGCGACACTTCTTCGACGGGCTCCCCGACCGACGGGTCGGGGTTTCCGTGGAGGAGGGTCGTTCAGGGCGTGGTGTCGCTTGTCATCGTTGTGGGGATCTTCGTTGGAGTGATGCCGCAGATCGCGGGCTACGGCGATGTGTGGGACACGATTCGTGCGCTGACGGGCTGGGAGGCTGCGTCGCTTCTC
The DNA here is from genome assembly GCA_963792895.1 of uncultured Acidimicrobiia bacterium. GTDB lineage: Bacteria > Actinomycetota > Acidimicrobiia > Spongiisociales > UBA5794 > UBA6912. The sequence goes on along the minus strand of CAWBYA010000008.1, from coordinate 109,855 downwards.
GTCCTCGCCCTCTGGAACCTGGCGACCTATTGGTTTGTGATGGTTGCGGCGCTGCCGGGCCTGCGATTCCGGGAAGCTGCCGTCGTGAACCAGGCGTCGACCGCGGTTGCCAACACGCTGCCGGGCGGGGGGGCGATCGGCGTCGGTGTGACGGTGGCGATGCTCACCTCGTGGGGTTTCACGATCGGTGCCATCACGCGCTCCGTGCTCGTGAGCGGGATATGGAACAACTTCGTCAAGATGGGAATGCCCGTTGTCGCACTCGCGCTGCTCGCCCTCGAGGGCGGCGTCACTCCGGGACGGGTTGCAGCGGCAGCCGCTGGGATCGGGGTCCTGGTCGCCACCATCGTCGGGTTCGCACTGGTGCTGCGCAGCGAGCGGTTGGCGCACCGGATTGGTGACGGCGTAGGGGCTGCCGTCAACTGGGTGCGGAAGCTCGTCGGCAAGGACGCTATCGCTCAGGTCGGGGATCGGGCCGCCGCCTTCCGGGTCAATACGGTTGGCTTCGTCCAGCATCGCTGGATTGCCCTCACCGTCGCCTCCGTCATCAGCCACGTTTCGCTCTACATCGTGCTGCTCGTCACGCTCCGGCACGTGGGGGTCTCCCAGGCAGAGGTGAGCTGGATCGAGGTGCTCGCAGCCTTCTCGTTCGTCCGCCTCATCTCGGCGCTGCCGATCACTCCCGGGGGCGTCGGGGTGGTCGAGCTCGGCTATGCGGCGGCGTTGACGATTGGCGTCGACGAGCTGACGAAAGCACAGGTCGTTGCTGCAATCCTGGTGTTTCGGGCGATCACGTACCTCGTGCCGGTACCGCTTGGCGCTGCGTCGTATGTCGTGTGGCGACGCAACCGCTCCTGGCGCCTCAGCGGTGGCGAGCGTTCCGAGCTCGCCGGCGATGCTCACGAGTCTGCGTCTGGCTGACCCACTCGGAGTCGCGCCCGCAGGCGCATCTCGCCGGCGATTCGTTGGACCAACGCGACGCCGCCGATGGCAGCAGCGGCACCGAGCGCCAGCCCCGCAACGACGTCGCTGAACCAGTGTGCGCCGAGGTACATGCGGCTTGCCCCCATCAGGAACCCAAACCCGGCGGCCACGAGCTCGAGATTCCTCCTCGCCGGGCCCGGCGGCACGAAGACGAAGACGAGCGAGATCGCAACTACGGAACCGGCGACGGCATGCCCCGACGGAAACGCACCCGTGGTCGAGGTCACCAACGCAATGGATGGTCGCGGCCGGTCGTAGGCGGCCTTGAGGATGCCGATGAGCGGCTCCGACACGACGATGGGTACCAGCCAGGCAGCCAGGGCGACGTAGCGCCGTCGGCACCCACAGGTACGCCGCGACGGCCAACCGCAGCGGCCACAGGAACACGGCGCTCCCCAGGAAAGCAAGGGTGTGGGCCAGCGCAGTGAGCGGGCCCCATTTCAGCGGGTACACGACGTCGTAGATGGACTGATCGACCGAGTCGACGAAGTCCCGCAGCGGGGGGACGGCCATCAGGACGAACAATGTCCCTGAGAGCGCCCACAGCCACAGGGCAATCCGCACCGCCCCCGGATGATCGGTGAACAGCACATGTTGGAGGACGTGCTGTTCGCTGGTGGGCTCGCGCTGATGCATGAAGTACCGAGTCTGCCGACCTTGAAGGACTATACGGCGGCGGGCCGCAGATCAGCTGCCGAGACGCTCGACGATGTGGTCGATGGCGCCGGTCAGTGTGGCGACGTCGTCCGGCTCGACGTTCGGAAAGCACGCGATCCGGAGTTGGTTGCGCCCCAGCTTGCGATAGCCGAACGTGTCGACGATGCCGTTGGCACGCAAGACGGCCTCGACCGTGTCGGCGCTGACCTCGTCGGTGAGGTCGATCGTGACAACCGTCATGCTGCGCATGGCCGGTTCGTGCACGAAGGGCGCCGCATACTCGGATGATGATGCCCACTCGTAGAGCGTTTGGGATGACCGCCCAGAGCGCTCCTGAGCCCACGCCAAACCGCCGCGCTCGAGCATCGTGTCGATCTGGTGTGCGAGGAAGAAGAGCGTGGCGAGGGCCGGCGTGTTGTACGTCTGATCCTTCCGCGAGTTGTCGAGGGCCAGCGCCAGGTCGAGGAATGGGGGGCGCCACCGATCGGTGGCGGCGATCGTCGTGATTCGATCAACGGCGGCAGGTGAGCACAGGGCGAGCCATAGCCCTCCTTCGGAGCCGAACGCCTTCTGCGGCGAGAAGTAGTAGACGTCGAATTCCGTTGGGTCGACTGGGGCGACACCTGCCGCCGAGGTCGCGTCAACGGCCACGAGCCCTGCCACAGAGGCCGGGCGCCGAACCGGCATCATCACGCCGGTCGATGTCTCGTTGTGGGTGAGGGCGTAGAGATCCACGATCTCGTCGGGCCCGGGAAGCGGATGCGTACCCGGCGGAGCCTCGATGATCTGGGGCGTGCCGAGGTGCGGCGCGCCCGTGGCCACAGCCGCAAACTTGCTCGAGAACTCGCCGAACACGAGGTGCTGGCTCGTCCGCTCGATGAGCCCGAAGGCTGCGGCATCCCAGAAGGCCGTTGCCCCACCCACGCCGAGCATCACCTCGTACCCGTCGGGCAGGTCGTACAGCGCAGCGAGGCCCGTGCGGATCCTGCCCACGACGCTGCGCACCCCGGTCTTGCGGTGGCTGGTGCCGAGATAGCCGCCGGCCGCTGTGGCGAGTGCGGCGACCGCGGAAGGGTCGACCTTCGATGGTCCCGAGCCGAATCGCCCGTCGCTGGGAACGAGGTGGGGTGGCAGCGTGATCTGTGGCGTCATTGGCTGGTCCGATGAGTAGGGTGCGGCACGCGAAGTGCCGAGAGCCCGCCGGAGGGTAGTGAGGATGAGCGAGCTGTCACAGCGAGTGGAGGCTCTCGCCGAATCCGCCACCATGGCGATCACCGCAAAGGCGAAGGCGATGCGGGCGTCGGGTGTGGCCGTCGTCGGCTACGGCGCGGGGGAGCCCGATTTCCCCACGCCGGCGGAGATCGTATCGGCGGCGCGTGAAGCCGTTTCGGATCCCCGGTACCACCGCTACACACCGGCCGCCGGCCTTCCCGAGCTCCGAGCGGCGATTGCCGAGAAGACGCTGCGGGACTCTGGCCTCACGGTCGATCCTTCCCAAGTGGTCGTCACCAACGGCGGGAAGCACGCCGTGTACGCCGGTTTCCAGGTGGTCGTGGACCCCGGCGACGAGGTGCTGTTGCCGGCTCCCTATTGGGTGACGTATCCGGAGGCGATTCGACTTGCCGGCGGGGTTCCCGTGGTCGTTCCCAGCGACGCCGCTTCGGGGTTTCGTGTGACGGTCGATCAGCTCGAAGCTGCGCGCACCGACCGGACGAAGATGCTCGTGTTCGTCTCACCTTCGAATCCGAGTGGCGCGGTGTATCCCGAGGACGAGGTCCGCGCCATCGGAGTGTGGGCTGCCAAGCACGGCATCTGGGTCCTCACCGATGAGATCTACGAGCACCTGACGTACGGCGGGGTGACGGCGAAGTCGCTTCCCGTCGTGGCGCCCGAGGCCGCAGATCGATGCCTCATCGTCAACGGCGTCGCCAAGACCTATGCCATGACGGGCTGGCGCGTCGGCTGGCTCATCGGGCCGAGACCCGCGGCCGCAGCGGCCATCCGTTTGCAGTCGCACACCACCTCGAACGTCAACAACATCGCCCAGGTGGCGGCGCTCACTGCCGTGTCTGGACCGCTCGATGCGGTCTACGAGATGCGGGATGCCTTCGACCGGCGGAGGCGCACGATGCACGAGATGCTCAACGCCATCCCGGGCGTCGTGTGCCCAGAGCCGCAGGGAGCCTTCTATGCATTCCCCTCGGTAGCCGGGCTGCTCGACCGCCGGCTCCGCGGCCGCAGCGCCGCCACGACGCTCGACCTCGCGGCCCTGCTGCTCGAGACCATCCACATCGCGGTGGTGCCTGGTGAGCCGTTTGGCGCCCCCGGCTACCTTCGTCTGTCGTATGCGCTGGGCGACGACGACCTCGTCGAGGGTCTGGTGCGCCTCCAGCAGCTCGTGTCCGGCTGAGGCGCAGGATTCAGCTGAGCAGGCGGTCCCTGACGCGTCGCCACGGCTGCCGCCCGGCATCCAGCATCTCGAAGTGGCCGGTTGCCGGCAACTCGAGCAAGTCAGCCTCGATCCCGGCCTCCACTGCCGCTTCCACGTATCGGCTGCTGTGCGATGGCGGCACGACGGTGTCCTCGTCGCCGTGGGCGAGGGCCCGCGGGAACGATCCTGAGAACGCAGTGATGGGCGAGGCCGCCCGATAGGCCGCGGGTCGACTCTCCGGGGTGCCGTGCATGAACCGCTCCACGATCCCGTCGTTCAGCCCCTCGTCGTGGGCGGCGATCAGGTCGGTGATCGGGGCCAGCGCGACAACGAGGGCAGGGGCGGTCGAAGCGGCTTCGGCTGCGACGAGGGCGAGCTGACCCCCCGCCGAGTGGCCGATCAACACGACGCGGTCGGGGTCGATGTCGGTTCGCGCCAGCACGGTCTCGAGGGCGGCCAGCACGTCGACGCCGGTGACGGGCCATCCCCCGCCACGATCCAGCCGCCGGTACTCGACGTTCGCCGTCAACCAGCCCCGCTCGAACAGGTCGACGGCGAGCGAATCGATGGTGTCGCGCCCCCACTCACCTCGCCAGAAGCCGCCGTGCAGCAGGAGCGCTGCCGGGTGCGGGCCGTTCTCGAGGGGGACGCGCACGTCCATGACTTCGTCGTCGCCAGCGCCATATCGAATCGTCTGCGGCGGTGCCGTCGTCAGGTTCAGCAGGGCGCGCAAGGCGTCGCGATAGCCGGTGATGCCACGGCCGTAGATGGTCGCTATGCACGCAGGGCTCGTGACGGACTGCCTGCGCCACGCCTCGCGGGTCATGATGTTCGAAATGTGGATTTCGACGGCAGGGAGAGCGACGGCGACGAGCGCGTCGTACAACGCTCGGCTGTAGTGGGTGAGGGCACCGCCATTGATGACGATGCCGTCGACTTCCGTGCGCGCCTCGTGGATGCGGTCGATGATGGCGCCCTCGTGGTTGGATTGGAACGGCGTCACCGTGACGCCGAGCGCAGCCCCCCAGCCGGTGACCAAGCCCTCCAGCTCGGCGAGGGTGGTTGTGCCGTAGCGCTCGGGTTCGCGGACGCCGAGGAGGTTCAGGTTCGGGCCGTTGACGAGCAGGATCTGTCGCATACGAGACGCAGGCTATTGGCGTTGCACCGCTCGTCAACCCGAGGACTCGAGAGCACGGGAGCTGGGATCCCCATCCGGGCCGATGGGGGCCGCAGCTTTGCGGGCAGTGAAGGGGATGCGAGGAGTCCACCGCCGCACAGTGCACACCGATCCCCGCGACACCGAGCAGTCGAACGCACCCCCCGGCCAGAGGCGCTAGCTTGGTGGGGTGGCGGATCCACCATTCGCCATTCAGGGAAGGAGGCTCCCTCCATGAAGTATGGAAAACGACTCCTCGCATTGCTGTTCGTGTTCACTTTGATTGCGGCGGCGTGCGGAGGAGACGACGACACAGGTGGCACCGAGACCACCACGACCGCGGCCGGCGCCGAGACCACAACAACGGCAGGTGGCGGCGGCGAAGAGACCACCACGACCGCCGACGCCGGGGGTGCGTACGAAGGCATGTCCGTGGCCGCACCGTCCTGCGACTACGGGGGCAACATCTCGAGCATCGAGGCGGTCGACCGCTTGACGGTCGAGTTCACGCTGTGCACGACAGACGTTGCCTTCCCCTCGAAGGTGGCGTTCTCGGCGCTCAACATCCATCCGTCCGAGTACCTGGAGTCGACCGGCGGCGGCGGCACACTGATCGACAACCCGATCGGTACCGGCCCGTACAAGCTGAACCAGTGGGAACGTGGCAACCAGCTCGTTCTCGAGCGTTTCGACGGCTACTGGGGCGACCCTGCAGTCGCCGACACACTCGTGTTCCGCTGGAGCTCGGAGGCCGCACAGCGGCTCGTCGAGCTGCAGGCCGGAACCGTCGACGGTATCGACAACCCCGGACGTGACGACTTCGCCGTGATCCAGGGCGACTCGAATCTCCAGCTCCTCGAACGCGAGGGAACGAACATCTTCTACGTCGGGCTCAATCGGGACAAGGAGCCGTTCGACGACGAGCTCGTACGCCAGGCCATCGGCATGGCGATCGACCGCCAGCGAATCGTCGACAACTTCTACCCGCCCGGCTCGACGGTGGCGGACCAGTTCCTGCCGACGTCGATCTTTGGCTACACCGACCAGCCCAAGTGGTACGACTACGACCCGCAAGCCGCTCGCGACTTGCTGGCCCAGGCCGACCTGGCCGACGGCTTCGAGGTGACGCTCAACTATCGCGACGTCGTGCGCAGCTACCTGCCGAGCCCCGGCACGGTTGCCCAGGACATCCAGGCCCAGCTCGCCGAGATCGGCGTCACGGTCAACATCGAGGTCATGGAGTCCGGTGCGTTCCTCGACGCGTCGGATGCCGGTGAGCTCACGATGTACCTGCTGGGCTGGGGCGCCGACTACCCGGATGCCACGAACTTCCTCGACTTCCACTTCGGGCGCGGCGCCTCGGCGCAGTTCGGAGCGGGTTTCGAGGACATCTGGACATTGCTCGATCAGGGCGCTTCCAACACCGATCAAGATGCCCGGCTCGGCATCTACGAGCAGGTGACGGAGCTCCTCAAGCAGCACGTGCCCATGGTGCCGATCGCTCACGGCGGCTCCGGTGTCGCCTACCGAGCGGACGTCACGAATGCCCAGGCGAGCCCGCTCGGCAACGAGTACTTCGCCGTCATGGACCCGGGCGGCCGGGACACCTTCGTGTGGATGCAGAACGCCGAGCCCATCGGCCTCTACTGCGCAGACGAGACGGACGGCGAGTCGCTTCGGGCCTGCGAGCAGATCAACGAGTCGCTGCTGTCGTACGAAATCGGCGGCACGGCCGTAGAGGCTGCGCTGGCGACGGCATGGGAGCCGAACGCCGACGGCACGGTGTGGACATTCACGTTGCGTGACGGTGTGACGTTCCACGACGGGTCCGAGTTCGACGCCAACGACGTGGTGATGTCGTACGACGTCCAATGGGATGCGGCGAACCCGCTCCACGTTGGCCGCGACGGCAACTTCACGTATTTCAGCGCCTTCTTCAACGGCTTCCTGAACGCCCCGGAGAGCTGAGCGAAGACGAGGCACGCTACGACTACCGAGGAGGGCGGGGTGCGAACCCCGCCCTCCTCGCGTCGTGCGGAGTAGGGTGGGGCGACTTTGGGACGCTTCATAATCAGACGGTTGCTCTCGGCGATCCCGGTGCTGTTCGGGATTCTGCTTGTCGTGTTCCTCCTCGCCAGGGCGATTCCCGGCGACCCGTGCCGCGCCGCCCTCGGAGAACGAGCGACGGATGAGCTGTGCGACGCGTACAACGAGCGCTACGGCTTGAACGAGCCGATGTTCACCCAGTTCCGGATCTATGCGGGCGACGCACTCACCGGTGATCTCGGCATGTCGTTCCGGTTCAACCGTCCAGTCTCAGAACTGCTGATCGAGCGCCTTCCGACCACCGTTGAGCTTTCGGTCTTTGCCCTGTTCCTCGCCATCCTCGTCGGGGTGCCGCTCGGTATCATCTCCGGCTACCGGCACAACTCGAAGGTCGATGTCGCAACCATGATCGGGGCCAACGTCGGTGTCTCGATGCCGGTGTTCTGGCTCGGCCTGATGTTGCAGTATCTGTTTGCCGTCGTGTTGCGCGACACCGTGCTGTCGTTACCTCCTTCGGGCCGGCTCGACGCCGGTGTCATCGCCACGCCGTTCTACGAGCAATGGGGGTGGATGGTCAACGGGCTGTGGGAGTTCATCTCCAATTTCGAGGTGTTGAACGCGCTCATGACGGGGCAGTGGGAGGTGTTTCGCAGCGCAGTGGGCCACCTCATCCTGCCCGCCGTCGCGCTCGCCACCATCCCGATGTCGATCATCGCCCGGATGACCCGGTCGAGCCTGCTCGACGTGCTCGGCCTGGACTACGTGCGCACCGCACGAGCCAAGGGCCTTCGGGAGCGGTCCGTCGTGCTTCGCCATGGCTTGCGCAACGCCATGCTGCCGGTGGTGACGATCATCGGGCTCTCACTCGGTGGCCTCCTCGGTGGGGCGATCCTCACCGAGACGATCTTCAACCTCACGGGCGTCGGCAAGACGCTGTTCGACGCGATCACCTCTCGTGACTACACGGTTGTACAGGGGTTCACGCTCGTCGTCGCCGTTGGCTTCGTTGTCGTGAACCTCATCGTCGACATCTTGTACACGTACCTCGATCCGAGGGTGAGAGTGGGCTGATGGACCTCGAACGCGGCTCGGAGTTCGACGCCGAGTTCGAGGCCGACTTGGCCGAAGGAATCCGACCGGACCTGCCCCCGTCGGGTCTGTGGCGCGACGCCTTCCGCGAGCTCCGGCGCAAGCGCTCGGCGGTCGTCGGCATGGTGATGCTCGCCGTGCTCTTCTTCGTGGCGATCTTCGCCCCGCTGCTGGCTCCGTACGACCCCGGCGAGGTGCTCTTCGCCGAGGGCGTCTCGCCTCGTGACAAGCCGTGTGTCCACATCTTCGGGTGCGACGAGGAGCTACCCCAGCACATCCTCGGCATCGACGGCAACGGGCGTGACTTCTTCAGTCGCATGCTCTACGGCTCGCGCATCTCGATCCTGGCGGGGTTCGGTGCAGTGGTGTTTGCGGTTGCGTTCGGCACGATGATCGGGCTTGTCGCCGGGTTCTTCGGGGGGGCTACGGACAACGTGTTGATGCGCGTCATGGACGTGTTGCTCGCGTTTCCCGCGCTGTTGCTGGCTATCGCCGTCGTAACGGTGCTCGGGCCGGGGTTGATCAACGCCATCCTCGCCATCTCGATCGTCACGATTCCTGCCTACGCGCGCGTCGTCAGGTCGAGCGTCCTCAGCGTCCGTGAGCAGGACTTCGTTGCCGCCGATAGGGCGTTGGGGGTCACGCCGGTCCGCCTGTTGTGGCATCGCATCCTCCCCAACTCGCTCACCCCACTGGTCGTGCAGGCAACGCTCGGAGTTGCCACCGCCGTTCTCGAGATTGCCGCACTGAGCTTCCTCGGGTTGGGCGTCCAACCGCCCGCAGCAGAGTGGGGCTCGATGCTCGCCGCCGAGCGCAACCAGGTGTTCACCTCGCCACACCTCGTGTTCTTCCCCGGCTTGGCGATCATGTGGAACGTCCTCGCCTTCAACCTGCTCGGCGACGGCCTGCGTGATGCCCTCGACCCAAGGCTCAATCGATGACGATGAGCACACAGCATGGTGGGGAGCCTTTGCTCGAGATCGAGGGCCTCAAGACGTACTTCTTCACACGTGATGGGACCGTCAAGGCCGTGGACGGCGTCGACCTGGTCGTCAATCAGGGCGAGGTCCTCGGTCTCGTGGGTGAGTCGGGGTGTGGCAAGTCGGTGACGTCCATGTCGGTGCTCCGGTTGGTCTCGGAGCCGGGCGAGATCGTTGACGGCGTGGTCCGCTACAGGGGCGAGAACCTGTTGGAGAAGTCGGCTTCGGAGATGCGGGATATCCGTGGCGACCAGATCTCGATGATCTTCCAACAGCCGGTCTCGTCACTCAACCCTGTGTTTCGCATCGGCTACCAGATCACCGAGGTCTACAAGGTCCACGAGCACCTCAAGCATGCCGTCGGCGAGGAAAGAGCCGTCGAGATGCTGAAGCTCGTGGGGATCCCGGACCCGGAGCGCCGTCTCGCCGCCTACCCCCACGAGCTGTCGGGCGGAATGGCGCAGCGGGTCATGATCGCCATGGCGCTCGCCGCCGGACCGGACCTGCTCATCGCCGACGAGCCCACGACGGCACTCGACGTCACGATCCAGGCGCAGATCATCGAGCTCATGATGCAGCTCCGGCGAGACCTCGGGATGGCGATCATCCTCATCACCCACGACCTGGGCATCGTTGCCGAGACGGCCGACCGGGTGGCGGTGATGTACGCGGGCGAGATCGTCGAACAGACCGACACCCGCACCCTGTTCGCCGAGCCCAAGCACCCATACACCGTCGGCCTCATCGGCTCGATTCCCGTCGCCGGGTCTCGTCGCGAGTGGCTCGACGTCATCCCTGGACGAGTGCCGAACCTCATCGATCTCCCAGAAGGCTGCCGGTTCGCCCCCCGGTGCCGGGCGCGTGAGGAGGCTGGGTTGCGGATCTGCACCCAACAGCGACCGCCGCTCGCTGAGGTTGCGCCGGGGCACGCGGTGCGCTGCTGGCTCTACCACGAAGGTGTGGAATGAACGAGCGCAGGCCGCTCGTGGAGGTGCGCGACCTCGTCAAGACCTTCCCTGTGAAGGGCGGGGCGTTCCAGCGGGTCGTCGGCCGGGTTCAGGCGGTCGACCATCTCGACTTGACCATTCACGAGGGCGAGGCGCTCGGCCTCGTGGGCGAGTCGGGTTGCGGGAAGTCGACGCTCGGCCGGGCCCTGTTGCGTCTCGACGAGCCGGATAGCGGCGACGTGATCTACGACGGACGGAGCATCATCGGGTTGGCGCCCAAGGAGTTGCGCGAGCTGCGGCGTGAGATGCAGTTCATCTTCCAGGATCCCTTCTCGTCCCTCGACCCCCGCACGACCGTGGGGGAGAGCATCGCCGAGGGGTTGCGGGTGCACGGGGTGCGGCGCAACGAGCGAGGCGGCCGGGTAGAGGAGGTGCTGGACCTCGTCGGTCTGGAGCCCTATCACGCCAGGCGTTACCCACACGAGTTCAGCGGCGGCCAGCGGCAGCGGATCGGTATCGCCCGGGCGTTGGCGGTCAACCCCCGTTTCCTCGTGCTCGACGAGCCGGTATCTGCGCTCGATGTTTCGATCCAGTCGCAGATCCTCAACCTCCTGAAGCGGCTCCAGCAGGAGTTGAACCTGACGCTTCTGTTCATCGCACACGACCTGAGCGTGGTCGAGCATGTGTGCGACCGCATCGCCGTGATGTATCTCGGCAAGATCGCTGAGATGGGCACGCGCGAGGAGCTCTTCGACGCACCGACCCACCCGTACACGCAGGCGTTGCTCTCGGCGATCCCCATCCCCGACCCGACGTTGACTCGCAGCCGGATCCTCCTCCAAGGGGACATTCCGAGCCCGCTCAACCCGCCAACGGGCTGTCGGTTCAATACGCGCTGCCCCATCGTCCGGCCCGAGATCTGTGCCGTCGATGAGCCGGAGTTGCGCTCCGTCGAGGGGCAACCGGGCCACAGCGCGGCGTGCCACTTGCGGACGGGCGACTACCAGTCACTGGACCCGGCCAGGGTGTCCTGAGCGAGCCCGATCTCGCCCGGCAAGAGGTTCAGTCGTTGGAGCGGGCGACGCCGTCGTCGACGTCCTTGACACCGAACTGACAGGCGGGCAGCGCAGCAAACGCGGAGGTGAGGTCGGGGTCTCCGTAGCCGGCGATCTCCGGTTTCACGACGTCGATCACCTTCTCGAACTCGCCGAAGAAGCTGGGTACCCGCACCCGGCCGTCCGGCTCGTCTTCGGGAGCTGTCGACGCCACGTCGGCTGCGAGTTCCTCGAGTTCGCTCCGTGCGGTGGCGATGCCGGATGCGACCTCGTTCCGCATCGCTTCGGTGTGCAGCGACGCCGGGAGAGTGGCAATCACCCCGTCGAGCTCGACGAGCGTTGCGTCGATGTCGGCGAATGTATCGAGGTAGAGCGTCTGGCGCACCCCCGGGCTCGCCTCGGCCGTTGCTGCGGCGCTCATCTCGTTGATCCGAGCGCCTGCGCCCCGCTGCCAATCCCACAACAGCGGGCAGACGGCGGCAGCCAGGGTGGAGTAGGAGCCGCTGCCAGGCGCAGCTGACGATGTCGATGCACACGCGGCGGCAACGATGGCGAGGAGCGCAGCCGCAGCCGTCACCCTCACGACGCCGCCGCCCCCCGTGGCGTATGGTCCGGAGCCAGGGCTTGGGCCAGCGTGACGGTTGCAGGATCGATGGCGCCATCGGCGACCGCACCCCGAGTGCCGAGCTCAGCGACGATGGCCGATGCGACGTCGTGCAGCGACAACCCGGGGACGATGTCGGTCAGGGCACCTGCAGTTGCTGGGTCCCACGCCAAGCCGAGGGCGGAGTAGACGGGCACCAGAACGTCGCGGATCGAGATCGCTCCTGTCGACGACGACCACGCCGCCCACGTGTGCCGCGTGACGAGCGAGCCGCTGGCCAACCCCCATCAGCTTGATGGCACTGTGGTGGACGCTGTACTCCCCGGGACAGTACTCGCCGGGAATCTCGCCGATGGCGCTGTCGACGCCCACCCGCGCAAACGCAGCGACCATGAGCTCTGACAGCTCAGCGAAACGCCGGTAGATCCCCGACCTCGGATCGGGATCGGGGATCGTCCATGCGAAGGCGAGAGTGCGCTCGGTGAAGACGGCGGCCCTGCCTCCGGCCAGCCGTTCGATGGCGACGAATCCTCTCCGCGCGCCGCGGCCACGGCTCGGGCGTAGCCCGGCTCGAGCGTGTCACGCTTGCCAAACGCCACGATGCGACCCGGCACGTGAAGACGAAACGTCTCCGGGATCTCGCCGTCGGATGCTCGGAGCAACAGGGCGCGTGATATCGCCGTGTCGACGGGCGGATCATGTGCGAAGTCCTCCCGCACGATCCTGATGGTCCGTCCGTGCTTCATCAGGGCAGGCTAACGATCCACGGCTTGTGCGGAGACGCCGGTAGGCTCTTGCCGGTCTGGTTGGCCGATGAACCCGGGAGCTTTGTGAGACGATTGGCTGCTCTTGCGGCGATGATGTTCGTCCTTGCCGCGTGTGGCGAGGGCGGGATTCTCGACGGGCTCGGCCAACGGTCCCATGAGTACGTCGAGGGATCGACGACCACGACCCTCGCAACCTCGGTCACGATCACGCCTGTTGCCACGGCAGGGGTGATTGCTGCACAGACCCTCGATTGGGCGAACGTCGGAATCGAGGGCGAGTACGTCAGCCCCGAGCAAGCAGTCGTGATCTCCGGCGTATGGCAGCGAGGGCGTGACGACGGACGATTCATTCAGGCGAGCCCTCGGGAGATCTGGGTGGCCTTGCCCGGCGTCGAGTTTCCATCCGTCGTGCCCGAAGAGGCGCGCTGGGTCACGAGCCAGCTGGTCTTCGACGCTGGGTCGGGGATTCTCGACATCGAGACCTCTGCGGCATTCGGATTGTGGTCCGTCGAACCGTACAGCGACGATGAGGGCAGGCTCGCAGTGCTCCGAGTCGGCCAGGCTGCGAGCACCGCCGAGGTCGGCGGCGGCATAACCTCATCGGGAGTCGAGGATGGGCTGAGCCTGTCGTGGACGGACGGCGGTTTCCGCTACGAACTGTTCTGCGTTGCACAAATCCCAGAGGACATGTGCTGGCAGATGGTGGAGTCGGTTGCGCCGCTCGATGTGGTTGCACCTGATGCGGTGGTCGTTCAAGCCAGCGGCTGAGGTCGGGAGGTGGCGTCGGCGGTTGGAGCGCAGCATGCTGCCCAGATCGACCATGTCGAGTTCGGACGGCTCGCCGAACTGGGCGGCGACGACACCCATGCACGTCGACCCGCGGTGTCGGTGGTTCCTCGCTTTTTCCCGCACCCACCCCTGGCGCCCGCCTGGGTGTCCTCATACGGCTCGACGAGTCTGTGAGCTGGAGTTCCGGCACAGTGAGCCGCCAGTCGAGCCGGACCAGGATCGCGTTGAGCGTGGCGCAACCGAAGAGCGCCTCGGAGGCATCCGTTGTGTTGCCGGCCAGGAAGGCAACTCGGTCTCCCGTACCCATGCCGTTCGTCGTCAGCCACCGGCGATCCTGCCTACCCGATCTCGACGTGGCGGATCGATGCGGCCGGGCAGGAGTTCGGCGGCTGGAGGGCGTGATCGCCCAGGGCTCGGGCTCGGCAGGTGGATCGCTCACTTGGCTCGACGGGGTGAAGGTGCGACCGACGATGAAGGTGCCGCAAGCGGCGCGCCTCGATGTGAGCCCGGCGAGGGCGCCCAACCTGGTGACCGCGGAGCGTTCGGCGGACGAGACTGACCGCGAGTGGAGAACGGCGGCGGTTGCCACGGCTTCCCTCCGGCCGACGCCGGTGCGGCGTGGTTGGCGCATGTGGGGCTCCAGAGCCTCGAACAGGCCGAGGGAGACTCTCACGAGCACTGCCTGCTGACCGCGGCCAGGCTCGTTGGTTCGCCATGCAGGGACCTCCAGCACTGGCAGTGCCACGGTTCGGGTGTGACGATGCCTGACGTCGTCGCAGCGGGAGGTGCACCGTGCCGAAGCAGCGGGTGAAAGACCAAGTCATCCTCGGCATCGTTGGAGACTCGGCCGCAGGGAAGACCACACTCTCGAGGGGTATCGCCGAGATACTCGGCCCGGATCGAGTAGCCGTGATCTGCAGCGACGACTACCACAGCTACTCGCGAGCGGAACGGTCCGCTCGCGGCGTCTCGGCCCTCGATCCGGCGGCGAACTACGTCGACATCATGGAGCAGCAGTTCGATCTGCTGTGCAGGGGCCAGTCCATCCTCAAGCCCGTCTACAACCACGACGGCGGCACGCTGGATGCGCCGGAGTATGTGACCCCCAAGCCGTATGTGATCATCGAGGGCCTGCTCGGCTACACGACCCGGGCAATGCGACAGTGCTTCGATGTGAAGGTCTATCTCGAGCCCGTCGAGGAGTTGCGGATCCGCTGGAAGATCACGCGCGACACGACCAAGCGGGGCTACACGGAGGAGCAGGTTCTCGCCTCGCTGGAGAAGCGCAAGGATGACAGCCCACGGTTCATCAGCCCGCAGCGCACCTATGCCGACATGGTGGTGAGCTTCTTCCCGCCGCCGGACGACTGCGAGGAATCCGGGGAGCATCTCCACGTGCGGCACTTCCTTCGTCCCACGTTGCCGCATCCGGACCTTTCCGAGTTTGCCGACCAAGATGAGGGCGTGTCGCTCGATCTGATCCGGGGACCGGATGGCAAACCGGTGGACATGCTCACGATCGGGCAGGTCAGCGACGAGCGTGCGACGAAACTCGAGGACTACTTGTGGGGACTCATCCCCGAGGCGAGCCACCTCAGGGACAACGTCGGAGCGTTCACCACTTTGGACAACCAACCCGCACGAAGCCATCCGCTTGCCCTGAGCCAATTGCTCATCACCTATCACATGGTCAAGGCCGCGCTCGGCGTCCAGGCCGTATGAGGAGGCTCTGACATGACCAGCCAGTACGAAGCCGGGGTCAAGGACTACCGGGTCACCTATTGGGAGCCTGACTACCAGCCCAAGGACACCGACCTGCTTGCGGTCTTCAAGACGGTGCCGCAGCCGGGTGTCCCTCGAGAGGAGGTGGCCGCGGCGGTCGCCGCCGAGTCGTCGACCGGCACCTGGACCACGGTATGGACCGATCTCCTCACCGATCTCGATCACTACAGGGGCAGGGCGTATCGCATCGAGGACGTGCCCGGAGACGACGAAGCCTTCTACGCCTTCGTTGCGTACCCGCTCGATCTGTTCGAAGAGGGGTCGGTCGTCAACGTGCTGACGTCACTCGTCGGCAACGTCTTCGGCTTCAAGGCACTGCGGTCGCTGCGCCTGGAGGACATTCGCTTCCCGCTCCACTATGTGATGACGTGCGGGGGGCCGCCCAACGGGATTCAGGTGGAGCGAGACAAGCTCGACAAGTACGGCCGAGCCCTCCTGGGTTGCACGATCAAGCCCAAGTTGGGTTTGTCCGCCAAGAACTACGGGCGGGCCGTGTACGAGGCGTTGCGGGGCGGTCTCGACTTCACGAAGGACGACGAGAACATCAATAGCCAGCCCTTCATGCGGTGGCGGGAGAGGTTCACCTACGTCGCCGAGGCGATCCGTCAGGCTGAGGCCGAGACGGGGGAGCGGAAGGGTCACTACCTCAACGTGACGGCCCCCACCGTCGAAGAGATGTATCGCCGCGCCGAGTATGCACGCAGCCTCGACATGCCCATCATCATGCACGACTTCCTCACTGCCGGCTTCACGGCGAACACGTCGCTCGCCAACTGGTGCCGCGAGCACGGCATGCTCCTCCACATCCACCGGGCGATGCATGCGGTGATCGACCGCAACCCGCGTCACGGCATCCACTTCAGGGTGCTCACCAAATGTCTCCGGCTCTCGGGAGGCGATCACCTCCACTCCGGCACCGTCGTCGGCAAGCTGGAGGGCGATCGGGCAACGACCCTCGGCGTCATCGACCAGATGCGAAGTCCCTACGTGGCGGAGGACCGGTCGCGTGGCATCTTCTTCGACCAGGACTGGGGGTCGATGCCGGGGCTCTTCCCCGTTGCGTCCGGCGGCATCCACGTGTGGCACATGCCGGCACTCGTGTCCATCTTCGGTGACGACGCAGTATTCCAATTCGGCGGCGGGACGTTGGGCCACCCGTGGGGCAACGCTGCAGGGGCGGCAGCCAACCGGGTTGCGCTCGAGGCGTGCGTCGAGGCCCGCAATCAAGGAAAGGACGTCGAGCGCGAGGGTGGCGACATCCTGCGTGCGGCCGCAAAACACAGCCCCGAACTCGAGGCTGCGATGGACACCTGGCGGGAGATCACATTCGACTTCGACACCGTCGACAAGCTCGCCGTCGAAGAGGGAGGCGCTGATGAGTGAGATTCGCGACTACCCGTCGCGACTAGGTGACCCGGGGAGCCGGCGTGCCGGCACCTTCTCGTACCTTCCTGAGATGGACGACGGGGGCCTGCGTCAGCAGGTGGCGTATCTCGTGCGGCAGGGTTTGACGCCTGCGATCGAGCACGTCGAGCCGGCGAGGGCCACCGCCACCTACTGGTATCTGTGGAAGCTCCCGCTCTTCGGTGTCACGGATCCAGATGCGGTCGTCGCCGAGTTACGACGGTGCCGCGACGCCAATCCCGGACATCACGTTCGGCTCATCGGCTACGACAACCACCGCCAGACCCAGGGCGTCAGCCTGATCGCCTATCGAGGCTGAGCCCGACCGGTCGAGAGGTCACGAATACGACAGGTCCTCGATGTCGAATCGGATGTAGGCGAACGAGCCTCTGGCGAGGTCCCAGGAGGCACGGGCGCTCGTGGGCACCCGCACACCGTTCATGACGGCGGTTTCGCCATAGGCCATCGTCCAGGTGGCGAGCTCCCACTCTTTCGACGAAGGTCGACGAAACCGATCCGCTTCGAACGCGACGAGCGCACCCGCCTCGTCGAACGTGAGCGACGCGTGGGCAAGGGTCCCGCCGATCGTGATGGACATCGTGGCGCTGTTGCGGTCGCCGGATTCCCATGACACATATGGCATGCGCATCGCCATGGGGAACCACACGATGTCGCTCATGAAGCGCACGACGGCGTCCTGGTCGACCTCCGGGCCTGCGTCGTCCACCGACTTCCACGCGCGGAACGGCCACACCTGGGCGCGAGCCACACCGTCATCGAACTCGTCGTGGGCGCGCAAGGTGACCAGAGGCGACGTCTTGACCCGGGCCTCCCTCACGAACCCCGGAGGGTTGGTTGTGAAGCGCAAGAGTGCAACATGGGGCGCCCATCGTTGGTCGGGGCGGAGGCGGATCTCGCCCGTCTGGCGAAGCCGCACGGTCGCCGGAATCGGAGCGTCTCCAACTCCTGAGTAGAGAAGGTGGCGAACGACGGCCTCGGGTAGCGTGTCCACATCACGGAGTTCCGCAGTCATTTGCCTGTCCGAGTCGGGTCGGAACGATTGGAGGTCGCCAAGCACATGGCCCGGATTCAAGCGGAAAGTCGCGTTGCGTGCAGCCTTTGGGTCGCCGCCGATCCGATCCGGTTCCCACGATCGGCTGAGAAGCGATACCCTGGATGAAGATGCAGACTGTTGACACCATTGCGCTCGTCGCCGGCTATGTGTTGCTGCCGGCCGCGGTAGTCATCGCAGGCGGCTTCGTCTTGACCTGGTTGGAGCACCGCTACAACGATCGCAATTCTGCAGCTGAGCACACCCGGGAGCATCGGGCGTCCAGCCGAGCGGCGTGGACGGCATGGGCCGTTCCGTTCGCGGCGCTGACGGCGGCGATGGTGTTGGCGCCAGTTGTCTTCGCCGTAGTGGCGGTCGCCTCCAACGAGCTCGCCGTCGGGTACCTCGGCACCGTCGGGTTCGCCCTCGGTGCCCTCGCGCTCAACGGGCTTGCAGCCACGACGGAGCAGACTCCAGCCGTGCGGCTGTGGAGCAGCGTTCCCGGAGTTCTGTTGTCGAGCGCCGTCGGCTTCACCATTGCGCTCATCAGCTTCCTGGGGGCAGCCCTTTCGGGCACGCTCGGCGTCTCGGTGCGTGACCCACGCCGCTTCCTCGTCTCGATCGGCGTCATGCTGGTCGTTGGTGGGCTTGCCCTTGCGGCGTATCGCAAGCGGCAGCGGGACAACGATCGCGTCGAGAGTGCCTCGGAGAAGCCCGAGGTCCCTGTAGGCCGCTGACGCGGCAGTCTCATCCGAGCGCGCGATGGAGGAACGCAGCCATCTGAGCCCGCGTCACCGGGTTGGTTGGGCAGAAGGTCGTCGGTCCGCAGCCGGCCGTCACCCCGGTCGCGCTCAGCCATTCGATGTCGGCGACGAATTGGCTGGAAGCAGTGTCCGTGAACACCTCGGGGGTGCCGAGCGGCAGCGAGCCGTCGAGGGCGCGATGCAGGAACGCGGCCATCTGTCCGCGCGTCACGTGGCTGGTCGGGCAGAAGCGGTCGGGAGCACAGCCCGCCGTGATGCCTGACGCTGCGAGAGCATTGATGTCTGCCTCGAAGAGAGTGCCGTCATCGTCGTCGAAGGGGTCGGTGCTCGATGCGGGAAGATCGAGGGCCCTGACGAGGAAGGCGGCCATCTGGCCGCGGGTGACGGACGAGGTCGGGCAGTAGTTGGTGTTCGCCGGGGGGTTGCATCCTGCGGTGATCCCTGCGGCAGCGAGCCACTCTATGTCGGCCTCGAAGATGCTGCCGTCGTCATCGGCAAATGTCCCGTCCCACACCAGTGCGTCGTCGCAGCCGATCCTCTCGGGCCCGAGAGCGAGCGAGTCGAAGTCGATCTCCAGGGTCTTCGACGGCGTGTTCTCGCCGCCGTAGTACACATCGAACCAGAAGCTCTTGATGTCGAGGTAGTCCTCCGTTGTCCTGCGCCACCGGAAATCCGACCGTGAGAATGCCTCCACGCCGTCGACCCAGCCCATGAGAACGCCGTCGTTCAACCCCGGGGTGTTGAGGTCCATGTATCCCTCGATGCAGTACCAGAGGCCATGGTCGAGCGTCGCCACGTCTTCGGACCACGGCAGGATATCGCCGCGGTTCGTCGGGCCATCGAGGTGGTAGGTGTAGAAACCGATCACGGTCTTGTCGGCCGGCCCGTCCTGGTAGTTGCCGTCGTCGTCGCTGTAATCGCGACCGAAGAGCATGCGTGCGCTCCAGCACGGCTCCGCCGGGGTCGACACCCGGTTGCCCAAGCAGTTGTAGGTGTAGAGGTTGGCGGGCCCGGGCAGCTTGCCCCGATCGGGCGCCGTGACCGTGAACCCGACCGGGAACTTCAGGTAGTACCGCCAATACAACGCCTCAGGCTCCTCGCCGGTGTTCTTGTCGAAGTACCAATGCCCTGACGATCCCCAGTGCTCGCCGACCGGAATCACGGAGCGCAGCCCAGCACCAACGTGACCGGCGCTCAGCTCCTCCATTCCCCATGCCTCGGGGTTGAAGATGTCGTCTGTGCCGTCTTCGAAGCCTTCGTCGAGCCACGTCTCGCCGTCTGCGGCCTGGCCCGCCGCCGTTGTCAGCGCCACCAGCACCGTTGCGAGCACGGCGATCATCACAGGTCGACGCATCGAACTCCCTCCTCGAGTGGCAGCCGGACAGAGCGTAGACACTCCACGGTCGGCACGCTCGGTCTCCAGCAGAGAGCGGCGACCGCGTGGCCACAACGGTTGGATCGGGTCGAGGAGCCGCACGTCTTCCCTCGCCGGCGACATGGCTTCTCGGCGTAATCGGGATTACCGAGTCGGGCATCTAGTACCGTCTGCGCGGCAAGGAGGTGCTCATCATCCACTCCGGAGGCTGGTGGTCGTATCTGCGGTACGACGAGGACCAGGACCGTCCGTCGCTCGACAGGGCGTTGCTGCGCCGCGTGCTGGGCTACGGGGCGCCGTACACGGCCAAGATCGTCATCGTCTTGTTGACGATCCTCGTCATCTCTGGGCTCACCCTCGTGCCGCCCCTCATCATGCGGACGCTCATCGACACGGCGATTCCGGACGAGGATCTGCGCCTCGTCACGCTGTTGGGCGTCGGAATGATCGCCGTACCCCTCATCAACGGTGTGCTCGGGGTTCTCCAGCGATGGGCCTCCGCCGCGATCGGCGAAGGCATCATCTTCGACCTGCGGTGTCAGCTGTACGGCCACCTCCAGAGGATGTCCTTGGGCTTCTTCACGGCCACCCGGACCGGAGAGCTCATGTCGCGGCTCAACAACGATGTCGTGGGCGCCCAGCAAGCCGTCACCGGCACGTTCGTCACTCTGGTCAGCAACATCGTCACCACGATCCTGACGCTTGCGATCATGCTCGGTCTCGAGTGGCGGCTCACCGTATTGGCGATCGTCATCCTCCCGATGTTCGTCGTTGCGTCGCGCCGCGTCGGCAAGACGCTCCGTGTGATTCGCCGCCAACAGCTGGAGCAGAACGCGGAGATGTCGGCGCACATGCAAGAGACACTGAGCGTGTCCGGCGCCCTGCTCGTGAAGCTGTTCGGGCGGACTCGTGACGAAGATCAGCGTTTCGCCGGGCATGCGGGGCAGGTGCGCGACCTCGGGGTGCGACAGGCGACGATCGGGCGCTGGTTCTTCATGGCGCTCGGCGTGATGAGCGCGATCGGTACGGCGATGGTGTTCTGGTTTGGTGCCGTATTCGTCATCAACGGCAGCCTCACGATTGGCACGATCGTGGCACTGTCGGCCTATCTCGGGAATCTCTACGGTCCGCTGACCGCGCTCACGAACGCACGCGTCGAGTTCGCCACATCGCTCGTCTCCTTCGAGCGGGTCTTCGAGGTGCTCGACATGGGTCACGACATCGTCGAGGCGGCGGCACCCGTGCGCCCCGCCGAGGTGCGTGGCCGAATCGAGCTCGAAGGCGTGTGGTTCTCGTACGGCGGGGTTGCCGGGTTGGAGTCGGTGCGCCGATACGGCTGGAGCGGCATGAGCGAGGGTGAGGATCTCTCCGCTCGCCGTGATGTCACGGGCTGGGCGCTCGAGGATCTCAGCTTCACGGTCGAACCCGGCGAGCTTGCCGCCCTCGTTGGCCCAAGCGGAGCAGGTAAGACCACCACCACCTACCTCGTGCCCCGGCTCTACGACGTCGCGAGGGGACGGGTGCTCATCGACGGCATCGACGTCCGCGCCATGGACATGGAGACGCTGGCCGACACCGTCGGAGTCGTCACCCAGGAGTCCTACCTGTTCAACGACACGATCGCCGCCAACCTCCGGTATGCAAGGCCTTCCGCCACGGATGACGAGCTGCGGGCGGCCGCCGAAGCCGCCAACATCGCTGCCTTCATCGAGGAGTTGCCGCTCGGGTACGACACCGCCGTCGGTGAACGTGGTTATCGATTGTCGGGCGGTGAGAAGCAACGGATCGCTATCGCCCGGGTCATCCTGAAAGACCCGAAGGTCCTGATCCTCGACGAGGCGACCTCGCACCTCGATGCCCACTCAGAGGCACTCATCCAAGAAGCGCTCGAGCGCGTCATGCACGGCAGGACGTCGCTCGTGATCGCCCACCGACTCTCGACGATCCTCGCAGCCGACCAGATCTTCGTGATCGACCACGGCAAGCTCGTCGAGACCGGTACGCATGAGCAGCTGATCCGGCAGGGCGGGTTGTACGCATCGCTGTACCAGACGCAGTTCGCCGCCACGGCCGGCTGAGCGTGTGCGACACCGGTGATCGCGGTTCGACACTCGCACGCAGTAGCCTGACCCTCGTGACGCTCCGCCACAGTCCTCATCGCCGGGCCCTTGCGGCAGCAAGCCTCCTTCTCGTGCTCGCAGCATGTAGCGGCGCTCCGAGCGCCGAGGACTACTTCGGCGCGATCGGCGAAGACACGAGATCCTATGCGACGACGGTGCAGTCGCTTCGCGAAGCGTATGCGTCGGACATGGCGGATGAGCTGTCCTCACTCGCTGATCGCTCCGACTTCACCGACACCGCTGCGGTCGACGAGTACTTCGTCCAAGCCAAGGAGGTGGCCATCGTGAAGACAGCCGATCTCCTCGCAAATGTCGGCGCCGAACTGCGCCGTCTGCTCGATTCGCTCGAGGAGCTGGAACCGCCCGAAGGGTACGTTGTCGAGCATCAGGACACCATCGCCTCGGGTGAGGCGTTGGCTGCGGCGATGCCGAGCTCGATCGAGGCGATTCGCAACCTCGATTCGATCGAGCAACTCCAAGAGACGCTGGAGGGAACTGCGTACTCGGTGGCGGCTCAGCGGTTCGGGCTCGCCTGTGAGAATCTCGAGGCAGCTGCGGTCGCCGCAAGGTATCGAGGTCGACCTCCAGTGCCCGAGCGGCATCGATCGTGTTGCGGGGTAGATGGTCCGCCTCGTTCGTCGGCACGGTCGCCGCGGCCGCGTTCCTCTTCGGCGGCTGTTCGACCGCAGGCGGCGCGTCGACATCGGCCGAGGGACCAACCGTCATCGATCCGGCGGACACCACCACAGTTGCCGCCGGCGCGACGGCCGGATGCGCCGACGTCATCGCCGGCTCGATCCAGTGGTCGGGCGACACCGCCACGGTTTCGGCAACGGTTCGTTCGGCCGACACTGGATGGGACAAGTACGCCGACCGCTGGGAGGTCCGCGCGGAGGATGGCACCGTGCTCGGCGAGCGAATCCTCACGCATCCCCACGAGACGGAGCAACCGTTCACTCGATCGCTGGCGGGCGTCTCGATCCCTGCCGGCGCGAACTCGGTGGTGATCGCGGCGCACGACTCAGTCGCAGGGTGGTGCGGGGCGGTAGCAGAGGTCGCCGTGCCCTCTGCGCCGTGAGCCAAACGCGACCGGTGTGGACCGGTGACGCATGGATCGAGCTTCCCGTGCCTGAGAGCGGCGGAGAGGCCGTCGTAGTGCCCAATGTCAATGCCATCGTGTACGACTCGCCTGGGCGCCGCCGGATCCTGCTGCAGCGTCGAGACAAGCCCGGCGAGGCAGTGCGGGGACGTCTCGAGCTGCCGGGAGGCAGGTGGCGTGCCGGGCAGTCCCCCGATCTCGAGGTCGTGAGAGAGGTCGCCGAAGAGACAGGCGTGACGATTACGGCAGTCGCCGCAGCCGTCGAGCGCATGGATCACCAAGCCAACATCGCGACCATCGCCGCGCGACCGATTGCGGTGGTGGCCGGCGTCGACGGCGCGTACCCCTCGCTGCACGTCCTTTTCGAGTGCTACGGGGAAGGACGGCCGCGTCCTCTGGCCGGTGAAGTCGCAGACCCTCGGTGGTGGGAGGTCCGGGAAGTGCTGGCGCTGCTCGACGCGGACCCCGATGCATTCGTGTGGCACACCGTGGCGATGCTGCGGGCTGCGCTGGGCTGATTCGAGCCTTCGCCGCCTGTTGCTCCCGTCACACTTGCTCGGAGTCGTCGGCTACGGGGATGCCCGGCTTCGGCGGAGGCGGCAGCACGAGCACGGGCTTGGCGCACTCGAGAGTGACGCGTGCCGAGACGCTCTCCCACGATCCCTCGTCGAAGATGGGTCGCGTGGCGCCCAGGATGACGATGTCGATGTCGAGTTTGTTGGCGAGGCCCGAGATGGTTGCCGCCGGATCCTCCCCTTCCAGGTAGACGGCCTGACAGGCGACGCCCTCGGCGACCAGGGCCCGGAGGAGCGGTTCACAGATTCGTCGGCCTCGCTCTTCGACGTACCGCTCCACAACAACCTCGTCGGAAGCCGCCCACGGCTTCGGTGCGTCGTCGTCGAGCGGGTGCCAGCGGTCGGAGCGCAGTTCGTCGAGGAACGTGCGCGGCACCTCGATCACCGTTGCAACGGTGACGTGCCCCTCCGGTGCCACGAGCCTGCGACAGAACTCGACCACGGAAGCGGGGTTCAACACCCCCGACGTGGCAATCAGCACGTGCATGGACGCTGATGGTAGGACGGTTTGGTCGGCATGTGCGATGAACAATCTGTGAAAAGCGGGCTCGTGTGGCGGGATCCGTGGGTAGGTGTCGTACGATTGCCTCATGGTCGCCACACACAGTTCGCCGCGCGTGCTCGTCGTGGACGACGAGCCGATGGTACGCGAGGTGGTCACCGCCTACCTCGAGCGGGACGGCTGTCGGGTGACCGTGGCCGAGGACGGAAGGGCTGCGCTCGACGCCCTCCAGGCGACGGCGCCGGATCTCGTCGTCCTCGATGTCATGCTGCCCGAGCTCGACGGCCTGTCGGTGCTCACGCAGCTCAGGCGGACCAGCGACGTCCCGGTGATACTGCTGACAGCGCGCACCGAGGAGTCCGACCGTATCCTCGGCCTGGAGCTCGGCGCCGACGACTACGTCGTGAAGCCCTTCTCGCCTCGTGAGCTCTCTGCGAGAGTCCGCTCGGTGCTGCGCCGCAGCCGACCGGTTTCGGCCAGCTCGCGTGTCGAGTACGACGACCTCGTCATCGACGGCACGACGCGCGACGTCATCTGCCGTGGTGACGTTCTCGAGCTGACTCCCAAAGAGTTCGACTTGCTTGCCTTTCTCGCCACGTCGCCGCGTCAGGTCTTCTCCCGTGCGCAGCTCTTGGAGCACGTGTGGGATTCCTCTGCCGACTACCAGGACCCGTCGACGGTGACCGTCCACGTTCGCCGCCTGCGAATGAAGATCGAAGTCGATCCAGAACATCCGAGATGGCTCCACACCGTCTGGGGTGTTGGGTACAGGTTCGAGCCATGAGGTCGCTCGTTGCGCTTGCTGTGGCCGTGTTCGCCGCGGTGGCACTCTTCGAGGTCACGATGCGGCCGAGCGGCTCGGAGCGGACCCAGCTCCTGTTGCTGTTCGTGGCCATGGCGGCAGGGACATCGTTGCTCGGCTGGCTCCTCCCGAGGGCGACCGGGCGGCTGCGATCCCTGAAGGCATCGGTGCTGGTGATGGCCGTTGCGTCGGTGTTGGCCGTTGCTGCGGCGGTTGGTGTGGCCGCTCGGATGATGTTCCTCGAGAGCCACGATCTCCAGCTGCTCACGGTCGTGCTCGGCTTCGGGGTCGGCCTCGGCGTCGTCCTGGCCACGACACTGGCAGGTGAGTTGACTCGCGACCTCAGCGAGATCCGGGCGACGGCTGCACGAGTGGCCGATGGCGACTTGGGCGCCAGGACAGGGGTCTCGCGATCCGACGAGCTTGGTGAGGCTGCGGCTGCCGTCGATGAGATGGCGGCGAAACTGGCGGCGGCCGATGCAGAGCGGGAGCGCAACGATGCAGCCAGGAGGCACTTCCTTGCTGCCGTGGGGCACGATCTTCGCAGCCCGCTCGCCGCGATGCGCGCCGCCGTTGAGGCGATGGAAGACGGTCTCGCTCCCGACCCGGCTCGCTATCTCAGGTCGATGCGCGCCGATCTCGATGCGATGACTCATCTCGTCGATGACCTCTTCCTTCTCGCCACGATCGAGGCCGGCAAGCTCGAGTTCGATCGGGAACCACTCGACCTCGCCGAGCTGGCCGACGAGTCGATCGAGGCTCTGCAGCCGGTTGCGGCGGGCAAGGGGGTCGCTTTGCGCCTCGATGCGGATGGGAGAGTCACGACTGTCGGTGGCGCCGCCGCGCTCGGAAGAGTCATGCGGAACCTCCTCCACAACGCCATCCGGTTCAGCCCGCAGGACTCGTCTGTGGTGGTTCACGTGAGTAACGGATCGGACGTGACCGTTGTCGTGGCCGACGAAGGTCCGGGCTTCTCGGTAGCCATGCTCGATGCCGCCTTCGACGAGTTCGTGACCGGCGACCCGGCGCGCTCCCGCTCCAACGGTGGCGCAGGGCTTGGGCTCGCCATCGCCCGCGGCCTCGTTGCAGCACACGGCGGATCGATTTGGGCGGAGGAAGGACCGGGCGGCAGGGTTGGGTTCCGGCTGCCGCCCGCGATCGCAACCCAGTGACGCTGCGAGCCTGCGCTGGCTCGCCAGGGCAGATCTCGCGTGTTCCGGATTGCCGAGCCCGCCGAGACGGGCGGCGATGCAAGCGCCCTAACCTCGGCTGCCCCGATGCGAGGAGAGTGCAGTGAGCGACGAGGTGTCGGCCGAGACGCTGAACAAGGTGCTGTGGAAGATCCCCAACGTGTTGTGCCTCGTCGGCTCCAGGTCGGGAGACGAGTGGAACGGGATGACCCAGAGCTGGGTGACGCAAGTCGCCATGGATCCCGTTCTCGTCGCAGCTTCGATCGATGTCAAGGCGGTCACCAACCGCCTCATCCGAGAGAGCGGAGCGTTCACTATCAACCTGTGGGATCGGGAGGACACCCGGCCGTTCGTCAAGTTCTCCAAGCCGGCAACGAAAGAAGGCATGACTCTCAATGGCCGGCCCGTTCGGGAAGGGCGCACGGGAGCACCGATCTTCACCGAGGCCGTCGCCTACCTCGACTGCACGGTGTGGCAGCGGGTCGAGTGCGGCACACACGATCTCTTCATCGGTGAGGTCGTCGACGCGGCGTTCTCCAGCGAAGACGACGATCCGGTGGTGGCCCGTATCGAAGATACCCGCATGAAGTACGGAGGCGTGAAGCGCGGAGGGCACTGATATGCCCGCTCAGTCGAGAGCGTCCAGGCCTTGCTCTGCGGCTGCGATCTCGAGGTCGTAGCCCGGCATCCCGGCTTCGAGCCAATGGGTGAAGGCCTCGTCGTTGGGAACGTCTCGTTGCTGAGCCGCGGCGATGCGATATCGGTGATGGAGGTAGTCGCAGTAGCGCTGAACGACGTCGCCGTCCGGCCCTGTGTCGGCGGCGATCTTGAGGAGCAGCGGTTCAAAGACGTCGACTCGCCACCGGATGGCCCGAATGGCCTTGCCGGTTGCGCTCGCACCCGCCTCGGAGGCCTCGTAGTAACGAAGGTCGGCGAGGATGTACCGCGCTTGGTGCTCTGAGGCGTCGATTCCCGTGAGCTCGCGCAGCCGGCCACGATGGAAGTTGCGCCCACCAACCGTGACGCGGAATTGGAGGCGCCGCTCCTCCTGGTCGTCACCCACCGGGAGGAGGTCGATGCCCTCGACCTCGAATCCGAGCGCATTCAGTCGCTCGACGCGCTCGCGGACCTGGTAGCCGTCGTGAGGGCCGATAAGCACGGCGTTCGAGAGCTCGCTCCACAGCGCCTCGTACCGCGAGGCGACATCCTCGCCGAGCCGTAGGTCGGCGTCGTCGAGGTCGAGCCCCTGCTCGGCGGCGATGTCGGCCATGCCGCCGGCGAGGTTGACCGTCATGATGTCGAGGTCGTGCGATCGTTGCCCGTCACTCAGCTCATCGTGGAGTTCGCTCGTCTCGGCGTCGATCATGACGGCTTCAATCGAACCGGCGTCGTAGCGGTAGAGCAGATTGGAGAGCGAGCAGTCTCCCCAGAAGCAGCCGGCGAGGTGCAGTTCCACGAGCAACCCGGCGACTGCATCGAGCATCTGGTTGCGTCGGGGTCCGAAGTTGCCGCCGGAGATCAACTCCCGGTAGGTGAACGCATACTTGACGTACTGCGTCATGACGGCCGCGCTCCACTCGCGGTCCTCGGAGACCCAGTTGCGTTCGACGAGCCCGACGACCGTGGCGACAGGATTCAGGCGCTGCCCGAGAGAACGCAGGGCGCGATACTCGTGCCGCGCCGTACGGAGGGGCAGCTCTTTGATGGCGTAGATCTCGTCGTCGTAGGCGACGAATCGCACGACGTGGCGGTGAATCCCCGTCGGGACCTCAACCAGGCGAGGGGTGTCCCATTCCTCGAGTGGTCGGTCCCAATCGAGATCGAGAAACGCCGGGTGGCCCGGCCGGATGGAGAGGGTGGGAGTGCTCATCGGTGTCGTGGTGACGCGGACCACGACGCTAGCGGATCGGCGGGTGGCCCTGGTGGCGGGGCTATCGTCACGACCGTGACGCACGTGCCACAGAGGATCGAAGTCGCCGCGGGGGGTTCCGGCGTCGAGATCACTTGGGAAGACGAGACCACAACCGAATTCGATGCTGCCACCCTTCGCGGGGCGTGTATGTGCGCAACCTGCCGGGAGCCGGCCGGTGAGTCGGCCACGGAGGCGGTGCTGTCCGGCGAGACTCCCGTCACGATCTCCGCAACCGACCTCGTCGGCGGGTACGCAGTCCGGTTCACGTTCGAGCCCGATGGGCACGGTACGGGCATCTATCCGTTCGCGGTGCTGCGCGAGCTCGCCGAGCGGTGGGGCTGACAGGACGGGCACCAATACGTGATGCGGTCGAAGGCGCCGTGGGGGGCCGAGGCGATGGGCGTCCCGCAGCGCCGGCATGGCTTGCCTGCCCGGCCATAGACCCAGAGGTTGGCCCGTGGGTTCCGGCTCCCTGTCGTCGAGCGCGGCCCGCCGACCGTGTTGGCCCTGAGCAGGCGGTGCGCTCGCCGGTAGAGGGCGCCGATGAGGGCGTCGTCGAGCTCCCCGGCAGGCGTTTGTGGTGACGTGCCCTCCAAGAACAGCACCTCGCTCTTGTACACGTTGCCGATTCCGCTCGCGACGTGCTGGTCGAGCAGCATGTCAGCAACCGTCGGTGCATGCACCGCTCGCGCCCGTCGAACGATATCGGCGAGCGGCAAATCGTCGTCGATGAGATCCGGCCCCAACCGATCGATGCCACGCTGGACGTGTGCCGTCGGCCCGATCTCGACGGTGGGCGCGGAGAAGCACACCGCCACGGCCGAGGCAGTCCGCAGAACGAGCCTTGCCTTGCCGGGTGAGATCCGCCACGGCGCGTCCGGCGCCATCACGACCCACCGTCCCGTCATGCCGAGGTGGGTGCGGAGGGTCCAGCCGCCCTCGACGTGGATCAGTAGGTGTTTCCCGACCGCTTCGACTGATGTCACCCTGCGGCTCCGAAGCCTGCGCCCCTCGCGAGCCACCGACCGATGGCTGCCCTCGATCGCGATCAGCCGCTCGCCGGTCAAGGCGGCGCCTACCCGCTCCGCCGCCCGGTGCAGCGTGTCGCCTTCAGGCACGGCGCGGCTGCCCCGTGCGGTAGGTGAGCCCGCGATAGCCGGGGGTGAAGCCCGAGCTGCGCAACACATCACCCATGCGTCCCGACGTGGCCGGTTCGCCGTCGACCGTCGCAATCGTGAGCCGGCCGCCGCGGCGGGCGGCGACGTCGACCAGACCATCTGCGACCTGTTCGAGAGTGTCACCGAACGTGAGCACGGTTCGTCCGCCACGTTCGACGAATGCCCCCAGTGAGCCGTTGACCAGCACCACCGCTGCACCAGACCGTCGCGACGGTCGCCCGGTGGAGTGCGGCGGCCACGCCAGCGCGGCACCGTAGGGGTTCGCAGGATCGGATGCTGCGAGCACCAACCGGCCGGCATCTCGGCTGGCGCGCAGCCGGTCCACCGCTCCGGGCAGGGCAAACTGGGAGCCACCGAGACCCTCGATGAAGTAGCCGCGCCGCACCCTGCCCGCATCCTCCATGGCGCTGAAGACGGGGTAGAGGCCCGAGAAGCCACCCGGCACCGACTCGGAGAGAACGGCATCTCGGGTGACGACGCCGCAGCGTTCGAGGAGCTGCTCGGCGAGTGCCGCAGCACGCGATTCGGGGACCACCGGGTCGCCCGGAGCGAGGAGGTCTCGCACCAGATACCACCGACCGCTTGCGGCCGGGGGTGTGGCAGTGGCGAGTGCGGGGCGGCCGGCGCGGCGCCGGGCTCTCCCACCCGTGACGAAGGCTCGAAGCGGTGCCAGCGTGTCGTTGGTCACCTCGCCGGCCCATACGAGGTCCCAGAGCGCCGTCAACACGTCGTCGGGTGGCCCTCCCTCGGCCGCAACGTAGAGGTCGGTGAAGAACGACGCCCCGCGAGCATCGAGGTGGTGGCGGATGACCTCGTGGATCGGTCCGTCAGGCGGTTCCTCTCGTGAGGGGAGGTGGAGGAGCGGAGCCTGGTGACGTAGATACAGCGCGATTCTGCCGTCGGCGTTGCCCAACGCACCGCGGCCCACCCACACAACGTCGCCCGATGCGAGCAGCATGTCGAGCATCGCGGGGGAGTAGGCGAGGCGTGCGCCCAGGATCTCGTCTTCGAAAACAGCCGCCGGTAGGGCGGCGCCCTGCAACTGGCGCACGACCTCCATCAGGCGCAGCGAATGGCCCGACTCGTTCCCGATGCCGTGCCACGCGGGCAAGAACCGGCCGAGCGTCTCGGGCTCGACCGCCTCGACCTCGGCGCGGAGCACAGCCAACGACCGCCTACGGATGCGCCGCAGCACGTCGGCATCGACCCACTCCTGGTCGTCGCCGCCCGGCCGGTAGGCGCCGGCCGACACTCGCCCTGCAGCGCCCAAGCGCTGGAGCACCTCGGTGACGGCGGCGATCGGGAGGCCGAGCTCGGCGGCTGCCGCGCCGGCCGAGAACGGACCGTGGGTGCGGGCGAAGCGCCCGACTACGTCGCCGAGAGGGTCGAGCACCGGCTCGAGCAGCGCCGGTGGGGTGCCGATGGGCGGGCTCACCCCCAAGGCATCGCGCAGCCTCGCGAGGTCTTCGACTGCTGCGAACCGGGCCTCACCTTGGACACGGATCTCGGCAACACGTCGTGTGCGGTGGAGCTCGGCGAGCCATTCATCGATGTCGGTGCCTCCGACGGACCTCGCGGCGATCGCCGCCCGGGTGAGCGGTCCGAGGTCGCGGAGCGCGTCGTGCAGGCCGTCGGACGTCGGGATGCGGCGGTCGTCCGCAAGTCGCTGCAGCTCGGCCTCGACGTCGGCGATCACCTGTGGGTCGAGCAAGTCGCGAAACTGTGGGTCGCCCATGAGGTCGCTGAGCAACGTGCGGTCGAGTGTGAGGGCGGCGGCGCGTTTCTCGGCCACCGGTGCGTCGTACTCGTACATGAACGAGGCGATGAAATCGAACATGAGTGAGGAGGCGAACGGGCTCGGGTGAGCGAGCTCGAGATCGGTGACCCGGATGCGGCGGGCGGCGATGTCGCCGAGCACCTCGGTGAGCGCAGGCACATCGAAGTGATCCTGGAGCACTTCCCGGTAGGTCTCGAGCACGATGGGGAATGAGGAGAACTCGCGCGCGATCTGTAGAAGGCTGGCGGCTCGCCGGCGCTGCAGCCACAGTGGTGTGCGGGACCCTGGACGCCTCCGCGGGAGCAGGAGGGCTCGCGCCGCCGATTCCCGAAAGCGAGACGTGAACAGTGCCGAGTCGGCCACTTCCTCCAGCAACAGGTCGTCCACCTCGTCGGGCGACAGGATCAGAGCGCTTGGTGGGGGCGGCTCGTCCACGTCGGGAAACCTGAACACGATGCCGTCGTCGGACCAGATGACGTCGACTTCGCTCCCGACCTCGCTTCGGAGGCGGTGTCGGGCGGCAAGCGCCCACGGGGCATGGATGCGGCCGCCAAACGGTGACAGCAGCACCATGCGCCAGTCGCCGATCTCGTCCCGGAAGCGTTCGATCACGATGGTGCGATCGGTCGGCAGCGTGCCTGTGGCCTCCCGCTCTTCGGCGATGAACGCTGCCAGGTTGTCGGCCGCCCATTCATCCAGCCGGTATCGGTCGCGCAAGACGGCGCGCGCCTCGTCCGGTCCGAGCGACCCGACCTCGCGGACAAACGCACCAACTGCACGTCCGAGCTCGAGGGGGCGTCCCGGTGCATCGCCGTGCCAGAAGGGCATCCGGGCGGCACCCTCGGCGGGTGCAGGCGTGACGACTACCCGGTCGCGCGTGATCTCGTTGATCTTCCACGACGTGGATCCGAGGACGAACACGTCGCCTGTGCGGCTCTCGTAGACCATTTCCTCGTCGAGCTCACCGACCTTGCCGCCGTCCGGCAGGGTCACCGTGTACAGACCGCGGTCGGGGATCGTGCCTGGATTCGTCACGGCGAGGAGCTTGGCGTTGCGCCTCGCCTCGACCGTCCCGTCGACCCGATCCCAGACGATGCGCGGCCGCAACTCGGCGAACTCGTCCGACGGGTATCGGCCGGCGAGCATGTCGAGCACGGCCTCGAAGCTCGCTCGCCCGAGGTCGCGATACGGGTAGGCGCCGCGCACCATCTCGTAGAGGCCGTCGACGGTGGCGGGTGCGACCGCAACCGTGGCCACCAGCTGCTGCGCAAGCACGTCGAGCGGGTTGCGGGGGATGCGGGTGGACTCGATGGCGCCGTGGACCATCCGGTCGGCAACCACTGCGGTCTCGAGCAGGTCACCCCTGTGCTTGGGGAAGATGCGGGCAACGCTGGGGGCGCCCACCTGGTGCCCGGCCCGGCCTACCCGTTGGAGCCCGCTCGCCACCGAAGGTGGCGCCTCGACGAGCACAACGAGGTCGATGGCGGCCATGTCGATGCCGAGCTCGAGCGTCGATGTGGCAACGACGCCGCGCAGCTCGCCCGCTTTGAGGCGGTTCTCTATCTCGAGCCGCTGCTCCCTCGAAACGGAGCCGTGGTGGGATTGCACGAGTTCCTCTCCTGCGAGCCGGTTGAGCTCGGCGGCCAGTCGCTCGGCAAGGCCGCGACTGTTGACGAAGAGGAGCGTCGAGCGGTTGGCGAGCACGAGTTCGAGCAGCTTGGGATAGACGGCCGGCCAGATGGAGCGGCGCGCCCCGTCATCGTTGCTCCCGGCCGCAACGGTCTCCTCGGGCCTGGTCATGTCGGCGACAGGGACGACAATTGCGAGGTCCAGCTCCTTGTCCCACGGCGCATCGACCACAGTGACGGGGCGAGCGTCCCACCCTCCGGTCCGCGGAGTGCCGCCGCCGAGAAAGGCTGCGATGTCCTCCAGCGGCCGTTGGGTGGCTGAGAGGCCGATCCTCTGCGGAGGCTGGTCGGTGAGCCTGCTGAGGCGCTCCATGCTGAGGCTGAGATGTGATCCCCGCTTCGTTCCCGCCACGGAGTGGATCTCGTCCACGATCACCCAGCGGACCGGTTTGAGGATCTCCCGCGCCTGCGAGGTGAGCATCAGGTAGAGGGATTCGGGGGTGGTGATGAGGATGTCCGGCGGATGGCGGAGCAACGTTTGGCGCTCCGACCCCGGCGTGTCTCCGGTGCGCAGCGCCGTGGTGATCTTCGGGGTGTCGATCCCGAGCCGGTGCGCTGCCACCTGGATCCCGGTGAGCGGGGCCCGGAGGTTGCGCTCGACGTCGTACGCGAGGGCCTTCATCGGCGAGACGTACAGCACTCGACAGCGCGCTCGCTCCGGCGGTGTTTCCTCGGCGGCAAGCCGATCGATTGCCCAGAGGAAGGCGGCGAGGGTCTTCCCGGATCCGGTGGGGGCGTGGATGAGCGTGTGGTCGCCGGCGCGGATGGCAGCCCATCCACTTGTTTGGGCCGCAGTGGGAGCGGCGAAGGACGCCTCGAACCATGCCGAGGTTGCCGAGGAGAAGCCTTCGAGCGCCGTCATCGGGACAGGGTACCCAGTGCCGGTGACACGAATCGCGGCAAGGACCGGGTGAGGGTGCGGTGAACCCGAGCGCCTCGTGGAGGCGCCTGAATCGTCGCTGAACCACCCTCGAGTGGCAAGGCCGGAACAACCCTCGACCATGGGTCGAGGTGCAAGTGAATGACAAAATCGTCTTACCCACAGTCGTTACATAAGTCGTTGTGAACAGTGGCGATCGGGGAGAGGGCCTTCGCGGCTCGCGGGCCGGGGAGCGGCCCCCAGCCCTCGACCTTGGGTTGAGACTCGTCGAGGGTTGGTCCGCAGCGACGTCCTGAGAGGCGAGGCCGGGGGTGCATTCCCGGCTACGGTGACGCGATGGACATCGCCGTCGATCTGGTCGAGAGTTACCTTCGTCTCACCGGCTATCTCACGCTCAGCGAGTTCGAGGTTCAGCGCCGCGACTCCACCGGGCGCTACAAGGCGGTGACCGACGTGGACATCATGGCATTGCGCCTGCCCGGCGCCGTATATGTAGGGGACCCGCACAGCGTTGAGGACTGTGCGCTGGTTCAGCTCGACGATCCCGTGTTGGCCAACGACGGGGACACCATCGATGTGATCATCGGCGAGGTGAAACAGGGTGATGCCGAGCTCAACCCTGGCATCAAGGACCATGCAGCGCTGCACTCGATGTTGCGTCGCGTCGAGTGGCTCTACGGCGAGGATCTCGACGACGTGATCACGGGCGTGCAGGCCCGGCTGGTGCACCGCTCGCCTTCGGTCGGTGGCGGATCGGTCAGGACGCGTTTGGTGGCGTTCGGCAGGGCAGAGGCGTCGAGCGAGACGGTCATCTCCCTCGATCATGTGGTCTCCACGATGCTTGCCTTCTTCGAGGAGTACGAGGATGCGTTCCGGCCCGTCCAGTTCCGACAGGCCGCGCCGGGGTTCCTGCGGCTTCTGCTCAAGGCCGGCTTCACCATCAACAAGGAGCCTCGGCCCGATCAGACAGGGTGAGTCAGCCGTCGATCGCCTTGCGCGCCGCAGCGACGAAGGCTCGTGCTCGATCCTCATCGACCGGATTGGTCGTGGTTGAATCCTGCTTGAGCGTCGTCCCGACGATCACGCCATCGGCCACCGCAAGGAACTGCGCGACGTTGAGGGCGCTCGCCCCGGAACCCACGTACAAGGGAGTGGCGGGCACCGCATCCCCAACGTCCTGGATCGTGCTCAGCGTGGGCGGCCTGCCCGTGGCGGTGCCGGAAACGATGAGAGCGTCCGCAAGGCTGCGATGGGCAAGCTCTTCGGCGGCTTGCTCGAGGCGTGTGCCCGCAGGCGGCGTGGCGTGTTTGACGAAGACGTCGGCGAAGATCTTGACGCGGGGAGCGAGTGCCGCTCGGTGCCGGGCGACCTCGGCCGCCTTTCCGATGATGAGGCCTTGATCGGTCCACATGCTGCCGGCCAGGACGTTGACCCTGATGAAGGCAGCTCCCGTGGCCGCCGCGATAGCGAGTGCCCCGCACGCATCGTTGCGCAGGACGTTGACACCGATCGGCACGCTGACGGAACCCGCCACGGCGGAGATCAGCCGCGTCATCGCCGCGATGGTGGCTTTCGGTACGTCGTCGGCGAAGAAGGGAGCATCGCCGAAGTTCTCTACACCGATGGCATCGAAGCCTGCCCGCTCCAGTCGCTCAGCGTCGAGCACGGCAGCGGCGATGACCGCGTCGATGTCGCCGCTGAACCTGGGTGATCCCGGGAGCGGCCCAAGATGCACCATGCCGATGAGTGGAGGGAGCGCGGTCACCTGCGACTCAGTAGGCACGGACAACGCGCAGCGCGACTTCGGCTGCATCGCCGACCGCCTTGAGGCCAGTCGCTGACGGATCGAGGCGGCGAACCGCCACTCGACAGAACTCCGATGCGACACCGCGAATGGTGTTCTCGGCCTCCGCAGGCCCGAACACCCAGCTGGCGTAGCGTGGCCCCATGAGCTGGACTCGGATACCGCCTTCGGGGAAGGGCTCGCCGGCCTGCTCGAAAGCAAACGGCAGCATGCGGTGCGCCAGCCATGCCACGTGACGGAGGCGCGGCGAGTCGCCCTCGACCTCTTCGTCTTCGGCCACAGGTAGACGCCCCTCCATCGCAGCTCGGACATCGAGCCCGTGCGCCCAGGTCTCCATGAGACGCAACGTCGCAAACGCCTTGGCGCTCATCGAGCTCAGAACCCATGGGATCCTGTCCCGCGAATCCATGCGGGACAGCGCGTCGACCACGTCTGCTCGACCATTCCGCCACCATTCGATGACCTCTTGGTACCGCTTCGAACGCCCTTCATCCACGCCCTGCTGTGTCCAATCGTCGACGTTCGAAACGTTCATCTCGTCGATGAACTCCTGGCCACGAGCAATGGCCTGGGCGGCGAACGTCTCGGTGAAGGCCAGGTGGCTCACCGTGTCGTGGATCGACCAGCCCTTGGCCGGCGTGGGGAGCTTCCAGTCGCGCTCGTGAATCCGTTGGAGGAATTGGTCGAGCGATTGCTGCTCGGCGACGAGGTCAGAGAGGATTTCACGCATAGAGGTGGCAATTCTACTGGCCCAAGCGGAGCTTCACGCCGAAAACGCGAATCCTTGTTTCCGTCGATTCGGGCGGCGTACGGGAACTCGGGGCCACTGGAGACCCGATCCACCCTCAGCGCACGGTGAGGGGAGGCGAGAGGAGAGAGGGGGCTTCCTCGCGCGCCATCGTCGTGCCGATGGTGCCGGAGCAGGGAGCAAGCGGCCGACCGTGCTTCAACCCGAGGCGGTGATGTCTGCCTCGGCATTGAGGCGGTCGACCAGGGCTCGCAGGCGGCCGAGGCTGCGGCGGTTGAAATGGAGCCGCAACCTCGGCAACTCGGGGTGGTCGCCGTCCGCGACCTCCTGGTCGCTGGCTGCGACCTTGTCGATCGTTCCGCTCGCCAGCACGTCCGCATAATCCTCGTTCAGCTCGGCGACGAGCGCTGCACTCGGTTCGTGCTTCAGTCGAAGGATGAGCTTGCCCTCCACGTAGCGCTGCGAGTGGTAGTTGCCGTAGAAGCGACGGATCTCGCGGCACGCATCTTCGATGTCGGTCGTGAAGTGGAACAGGTTGCGGTCGTGGGGCGAGATCATCCCGCGTGACTCGAGCGCTGCCCACGAACTCGATCCATGCCTCCCAGTATCCGGTTCCCGGCGCCTCGATCAGAACGATGGGGTGCAGGTCGGACTTGCCGGTCTGGATCAGCGTCAGGAGCTCGAAGGTCTCGTCCTGGGTTCCGAAGCCCCCCGGGAAGATCACGAACGCATCCGACTCCTTGACGAACATGAGCTTGCGCGTGAAGAAGTACTTGAAGTTGATCAGCCGGCTCTCGTGGACGTACCGGTTCGCCTCTGCCTCGAACGGAAGACGGATGTTGACGCCGAACCCGTACTCGGTTCCCGCCCCCTTGTTGCCGGCCTCCATGATCCCGGGTCCTGCCCCGGTGATCACCATCCACTGGTGCACATCGGCCATCCGGTTGGCGAAGTCGGCCGCCATCAGGTAGTTGGGATGGTCGGGCGGCGTGCGAGCGGATCCGTAGATCGTCACTTTGGGCACGTCGCGGTATCGCGAGAAGACGAGGAACGAGTACCGCATCTCCTTCAACGCGGTGTTCACCAGCTTGAGATCCCCTCGCTCGGTGTCGTCGCGCAACAGCTTGAGGCCACTCACCATCATCTCGGCGATCAGGTCCTCGTCGTGGTCGTGCGACGTGTGCCCCTGATCAGAGATGGCGTCGCGGATCAACTCGGCAAGGCGGCGGTCGAGATCATCACCCAAGCGGTAGCGGCGCATGGCGCGAACTTAGTCGGTGCGTGGGTGCTTTCACTGCGGAACAGCGGCCCGGTGTCCCCCGGTGAGCGGCTAGCTTGAGGTCGATGACAGCGGCACCCACCTTCACGTTGCCCGATCAGGCCGGCCGGCCATGGAGCTTGGCGGACCAGCGAGGCCGTGGTGTCGTGCTGCTCTTTCTGCGCGGCGACTGGTGAGCGTACTGCAACGGCCAGCTGGTCAGCGTGGCGATCCGACATGACGAGTACACGGGCGCCGGCGCCGTCGTCGCAGCCGTGAGCGTCGACTCGGTGGGTGCGAACGCAGCGATGGTCGACGCGCTCGGTCTGCCGTTCCCCATCCTGTCCGACCCGGACCGCAGCGAGGCAATCACTGCCTACGGCGTAGCAGATCCCAAAGATCCGAGGAGCATCGCTCTGCCCACGACCGTCGTGGTCTCACCTGACGGCGCGGAGGTCTGGCGGCGTCCGTCGTTCGACTTCGCCGACCGGCCGGATGAGGACGAGGTGATCGATGTGCTCCGCACGATGCAGTGGCCGCCGACCGAGCAGGAGGTCCCGACACCGGGAGTGGCCGAGCCGGGCCCGAACGCAATGCCGTTCGACTCGCTGACGGCCTACTACCGCGGTGCGAAATTCGCGGCGGTTGCGATGTCTCGCCGTTTCCCGGAGGCCAAAGACAGCGCCAAGGCGTATGCCTCTCAGATGGACCGATACATCGACGCGGTCCACCAGGTGCGCGATCGCACCTGAGGATCGGATGGATCTCCACGTCGTCTGGGATTGGAACGGCACACTGCTCGATGACCTCGATGTCGTTGTCGCTGCCGTCAACGTGTCGCTCGCCGCAATGGACGCACCGGCCATCGATGCCGACGGATACCGCGATCACTACACCCGACCCGTCTGGCTGTTCTACGAGCGGCTGCTCGGCCGGAGGATTGCCCCAAGGGAATGGGCGCACATCGACGACGTGTTTCATCGCACGTATCGAGCGACTCTCGACAGCGCTCGCTTGGTCGCGGACGCTCGTGCCGCGCTCGACGCCGTCGTCGCGTTGGGCGGCACCCAGTCGCTCCTTTCGATGTGGTGGCACGACGAGCTCGTGCCAGCCGCACGACGGTTCGCCGTGGATCGCTACATGACGCGGATCGACGGAAACCGGGGCGAGGCGGGGGAGACCAAGCTCCGTCACCTGGCTACGCATCTCGGTGCGCTCCGCATGCCACGGGTGGTTGTCATCGGCGACAGCCTCGACGATGGATGGGCCGCCCGCGAGGCGGGTGTTCCATGTGTGCTGTACGACGGCGGTTCGCACCACCGCCACGAGTTGGCCGCACTCGAGGTCCCCATCGCCTCGTCCCTCGTGGAAGCGGTCGATCTCGCGGCGGCCGCATGGTGACGGCGGCGCTCGTGTGGGCGGTGGAGCGGACCCACACGGAACCTTCTCGACTACCGCAAGCCGGTCAATCCCTGAAGTTGACGTACTGGAGAGGCAGCCGGTAGTCGAGGCCCTTCAGGAGGGCGATGACTTGCTGGAGATCGTCCCGCTTCTTTCCCTGGACGCGCAACTGATCTCCTTGGACCTGGATCTGGACTTTGAGCTTGCTGTCGCGCACTGTCTTCCCCAGCTCTTTCGCCGCATCTTGGGGGATGCCCTCCACCAGGCTGTACTCGGCGCGAACGCGGCCTCCCGATGCCGGCTTCACCTCGCCACCTTGGAGCACCTTGAGAGAGACATTTCGCTTCACGAGGCGTCCCTTCAGCACGTCGACGGCAGCATCGAGCCGACCCTCGGCGGCTGACTCGATGGTGATGCTCCGATCGCCCAACGCGACGGTCGTATCGGTGCCCTTGAAGTCGAAACGATTGACGATCTCGCGCATCGCCTGGTCGACGGCGTTGCGCACCTCTTGCATATCTATTTGAGAGACAACATCGAAACTTGGCATGGGACCACGTTAGATCGCTCGGCTGGTGCCTCGCTTTGAGACGTCAGATAGGGAAGGCTCGCCTGGCGTCTCCACTAGCGTGGTGCTGTGGCCGTTCCTGCGCTTCCCGTACTCATCTCCGACGCCGACATCGAACGGCGAGTGGGCGAGTTGGCGAAAGATATCGATCAGGCGTACGCCGCAACCGAGATGCTGGTGCTCGTTGGCGTGCTGAAGGGCTCATTCATATTCATGGCCGACCTGGCGCGCAGACTGACCGTCCCGCATCGTGTCGAGTTCCTTGCAGTGACGAGCTACGGGGCGGTTGCCAGCGAAGAGCCCGGTGCGGTGCGGCTGCTCATGGACGTGCGCAATGACATAGCCGGTCAGGACGTATTGGTC
The DNA here is from genome assembly GCA_963792895.1 of uncultured Acidimicrobiia bacterium. Classification (GTDB taxonomy): domain Bacteria; phylum Actinomycetota; class Acidimicrobiia; order Spongiisociales; family UBA5794; genus UBA6912. The sequence goes on along the minus strand of CAWBYA010000008.1, from coordinate 70,109 downwards.
ATCGAGGACATCGTCGACACCGGCCACACGCTCAGCTACCTGCTCAAGCTCCTGGGCGCTCGCTCACCCAAGAGCCTGCGCACATGTGCGCTCCTCCACAAACCGGATCGCACGGTGACCGACGTCGTCGTCGACCACCTCGGGTTCACCATCCCAGATGTCTGGGTCGTTGGCTACGGCCTGGATTTCGCCGAGCGACATCGCACGCTGCCCGACATCTGTGAGCTGCCACCGTCCATGAGGTGAGGTTGAGCGGCGGCACGCTGCTACCGTGACGAGCCCGAAGGACTGCGCCGCATCGCCGGTCGCAACGGGTCCGAGTGTTCTCTCCGGAGTCGGCATCGATCTCGTTCGTTGCGGCGTAGGGGCCATTCGCTCAGCCACGATCATCGAACGAGACGAGAACCATCATGACAACGAGTGACACCAGTGCCACGGACGCATCGAGCGGCTTGCCCGATGCGCCTCCCCTTGACCGCACCGACTCTGGGTTCACCCGGTGCACGAGCTGCAACATGCAGGTCCGCCGCAGCGAGTTGGAGATCCACCTCGCACACGCCCACAACATCGGCCCCCGGCCGGAGAAGAAGCCATCGAAGCGAGACGGCGGCTCGCGGCGCAGCTGACCACGCGCCCCGCAGGGCCTGATCAGCGGAAGGCCGGTCCCTTCGGCCCGCGTCGCACCACGGCCGCCCACACGGTCTCGTAATGGTCGCGGTCGTACGCCTCGATGTGCGGGAGCACGAACTCGTCCCACGCCCTCCGCAGCGGGTCGGCCGCGTCGTTCATGATGCGAAGGCCCGTTGGCACCCGCTCGAGCACCGATCGCAGGCTCATCGGCGTCTCCACACGCGTTCGGGCGTCCGACGACGTGAACGATGCATTGACCTCGACGGCGAGCGTCGCAATGGCTTCGACGAACTCCCGGCCGAGTTCCGGATAACGGCGCTGCAACATCGTCCGGAGGTCGTCCTCGCCCGGGAACGACTTCTCCCAGATGATCCATCGGTCGGCGAAGGCCTTGTTGAGCGTCTGCGTACCGGCATAGTCACGGAGGTCGGTGGGATTCAACGTCCCGAAGATGCGGACATCCGGCCGCAAATGCACCATCTCGCCCGTGGGCAGCTCGAGTGCACGGTGGCGGTCGAGCAGGCCGTGGAGGGCAAACAGCGTCTCGGCACCGGCCGCGTTCAGTTCGGACAGGTTGAGCAGCGCAGGACCTCGCAACGCTCGTGTGATGTCGCCGTCCTCCCACCGGCTCTCGGTGCCCCCCTTGCCGTCTCCGTGGAGCTTGACAGAGCCGATGAGCGTGATGTCGCGCACCTCGCCGGTGAGCGGAATCCGGTAGTGGGGGAGCCGCATCAGGGCGGCGAACTGCTCGAGGTCGTGGTCCTTGCCGGTGCCCATGTGACCGCGGAGCGCGAGGTGGAGAGGCGTGTCGGCCATGTGACGACTGCGCACCGCCTCGAGCTGGGCGAGGCGATAGAGCATCCCGAGGTCGACGTAGTACGGGTCGGTCTCCGGGATGTGCTCCATCCGCAATTCGTAATCGGGGACGTCACGAGGAACCTCGGCCGTCATCAGCTCGATGGCAGGCCCTTCCCCGTTGGGGTCGTGGAAGGTCACTGTCTCAGGCATTGGTGCGTTCTCCTGTGTCGCGTGATCGAAATGTCATGAAGTGCCCCCCATTCGGACCATTCGCTCCGGATGGGACCACCAGCCGTGGCCGCCCGTTGCCGCAAGCGTTCGATAGAGCGTGGAGCGGACTCCCTCGACCATCGCACGTGCGAGCTCGTCGGGCTGTTCGACCACCTGGCTCCGTGCGTACGCGGCTTGGACGGTGGTGTCGCCGATTCCGATGCCGAGGACGACGGTACCTGCCTGTTCGATCGCATCGACGGAGTCGGCGAGCGCCTGGACGGAGCCACGGGTCATGCCGTCCGCCAGCACCACGAGGATGCGGGTGGCGACCCGCCGGCCGCCGAGCCGGCCAGCTGCGTAGGCGAGGTTGAACTCGTCGACGTTGGCGGCCTTGTCGAACATCGAAACGGGGGGCGCGGCCTCCGGGTCCTGGCGGGCGCTTCGTGCTGCTTCGCCCGGCGCCGCCGCCGTCCAGAAGAGCCCCGCCATGACGTCGTCGGCACCGCGCCATCGCCGGTCGAACGGCTTCACCAGGTAGTGGTTCACCGTTCGTGTGAGCCGCTCTGCTGCACCGCCCTGGCTGCGGCGCAGCGCTCCCGTGGCCCGATGGCGGCGGTCGCTGAAGGATCGTTCGGTGTCGTCGGTGACGGCGGCGAACGCCCGGTTGAAGAGGGCCACCTCGAACTCGATCTGGAGCTCATCGCACAGGTGGGCGAGCGTCCACGCGCCGAGAGAGGCGGCGGCGAGCGCCCACGGGCTCTTGCGTTCGCCGGGCCCGGGTCTCGGCTGAAGCATGCTCGCCGAGCCGTCGACGAGGAGGCTGACGGCATATGACCGCCGCATCGGCAGGTCGCGACGCTCGAACATGCGGTTGTAGATGCCTGCTCCGAGGAGCAGGGCGGCATAGGGCGACAGGTCACCGGCGTCGTACCCGCTGCGCAGCCCGCGGCGCTGGTTGGCGAGGAAGAGCGGGTAGAGCTCACCAGACACCCGGCGTTGCGCAACGGACCATCGTGTTGCGGCCTCTTCGAGCAGGGTGCGGCCTGAGCCGCCGAACACGCTGAAGCGTGCCGGGAAGTCACCGACGACGAGCTTGCCTGCCTGGCCCGTCGGGAGGTAGACGGTGGGCGCCTCGCTCACGCGGACGACCTGCTCGGTGCCCGGGTCGCCGGCATGGTCGGCTTCTCCGTAGCGGCCGGACTCGGCGCTCACCGCTTGCGCAGCTTGGCGGGTCTGCTCGTAGGAATCACGATCACGCAGAGGGGGGGACACGATACGAACAGCATCCACCGTCTCGGAGATGGATGCGCTGTCCGCCTCGTCTTTCAGCTTGCGGGTGGTCGCCGTGTCGACTCGGCCGCTGTCCGACACGAGCCGGTGGAGCCTTGCGATCTCCAAGAGTTGCAGCGCAATCGTGCCGACCTCCCAGGGGTCTTCCGTCTCGAGCACCCCGCCGAGAAAGGCGCCGGCGTCGTCGAGCGCGGCGGCGACGTGGGGAGCCACCCGCCGTTCGACCTCCTCACGCTCGTAGTAGCCGCCTATGACGAGAAAGCAGCCGAGTGCAAACTGCCCGAGCGGGCGAGCATTGCGCATCGCGTCTGGCACGGCGGCGCGATAGAGGTCGGTGAGCACCGATCGTGCCCCGCCATATGCGGCGAGGTGGCGGCGTTCTTGACGGGCATCCTCGATGCCCATGAACAGCGCCTCTGCGGCCTCACCCCCGGCCTCGTGCAGGGCGTCGAGGAGGGTGAAGACGGCGGCGGGAGCCGCGTCCCTCACCTCTGCTGCGGCAACGTCGTCGAGCTCGGTCGCCAGATCCTTCTCGTCCGGGAAGAGACCGAGCGGTCCGCCGAGCGGCTCAGGCGTTGCAGCCTTCGTTGCCGCTGCGGGCCGATGTGCCGCCCAACTCGTCGGGAGGGCGCGCCGCTCGTCGAAATCCGTTGCGATCAGGTGGATCGCCTCGTGGAGTGCAGAGGTGAGCGCCACCTCGGTCGGGGTCACGGGAGCATTGCGGGAGTACGCGGACTGGAACAGACCTGGATCCAGGATGATCTCGTCCTTCGTCGCCGACGCCTGGGAACCGAGCCGCACCTGAAGCTCGTCGTTCCCGGCGATGGATCGCGCGAAGCGTGTGATGGCGGGCGCAACGCGCTGATAGCGGGCAACGACGGCCTCGATGGCACGTTCGTCTGGAGGGAGGATCCCCTGGAGCACTGTCTCGTTGCGGCGGCGCATAACCGTCGATTCTCTCACAGCACCGGCCGCGGCGAACGCGGTCGGTGCCTCGCGCACCTCCTACGCTTGCCGAATGGACGACCTCCGCATCGCCGACCGCTTCGTGATCCCTGCGAGCGAGCTGGTCGAGCGTTTCGACACGTCTGGCGGACCGGGCGGACAGCATGCGAACCGGTCGGCCACTCGGGTCATCCTCGCTTTCGACCTCGACGCCACCGAGGTGTTCACCCCCGACCTCAAACGGACGATGGCGAAGCACTTGGCGTCGCGACTGCGCGACGGGGTGGTGAGCGTTGAGGTCGACGAATCGCGCTCGCAATGGCGTAACCGGCAGGTCGCTCGGCGTCGACTCCGGTTGTTGCTCGAAGAGGCGCTGCGTCCGCCGCCTCCACCTCGCCGTAGAACCCGGCCGAGCGCCTCGGCGCGGCGCCGCAGGCTCGAAGAGAAGCGCGCTCGAGGCGATATCAAGCGTCTCCGCAAGCCTCCGGAGCCGGACTGATGCGCCACGGGTGTCCACAGGGCAAGGTGGCACTCACGTCACGATGCTCGCAGAGAACAATGCGCCGCGCCCAGGTCGGGCTAGGGGCCGTCGAGGCGACGGACGATGCTCTCGAACTCCCGGTCGATGCGCTCCCGATCCGTCTCCCCGAGCGTGCCACGGGACATACCCCAGCCGAAGGCTGCGAGGATGACCGCAAGCGCCGAGCCCACCAGAATCGCTACCACCATCATTGGGAGCAACCTAGTACGAGGCGCGATGCTGCGGCTCGGATCAAGCCGAGCCGCAAAGTCCCGCCGATATCACACCGTTGACCAAGACCGCTGCGCTTCGGGCTGGTCTATCGGGCCTGGGAATCCCTGGCGCGCTCCGCTCCATGGCGCCGGCGGTGCCATCGTCCAGTAGAGCACGTCGCGGGCAACGGCGGCGTAGTTCATCCTCAAGGCGGCAAAGGTGCGCCACGCGTCGGCGACCGAAGCCTCGGCGGGGTAGCCCACCTCGTTGAGGCGCCGCCAACCAGCGTCGAACTCAACCCGGCTCAGCTGCGGATCGAACGCTTCGACGTCGATCCGCCGCATCGGGTAGGCAACATCCCGCACGCACGACGACACCTGGCGCAGCAGAAGTCGTGCGTCCGTGTGGTCGATCGAAGGCCGGGCAGCGACATCGAGAGCCGCGGCGTCGGCAACGCCAAGCATCGCGATCACGAAGTGATTGCGGGCTCGCGGGCTCCGGAAATGTGTGAGCACAGGGAACTTCATGTGCGAGTCGGCGACCCGGGCAGACCATGCATCCCAGGTGGTGAAGAGGCGCGGCAGCCGGTCGAGGGCACCAAGCAACGTGAACTGCGCAAGAATCTCCGGTCCCCAGGATGGCTTCCCCGTCCAGACCTCGAGCTGTTTGACGAGAGCCTCGCGCTGCCGGACTTCGGCGTACAGCGAGGGGAGGTAGCCGATCGTCAGCGCCACGAAGATCATCCCGGTTGCGCCGGCGAGCACGTCGAGCGTGGTTGGGACGGGCTCAGCGCTCGATACGAAACCGAGCGTGAACACGGACGATCCCGATTCGCGCAACGCCTCGCCGAGAGTGAGGTCAGCCCACGGCAGCAGCATGAGACCGAACGCCAACGCGAAGCCGCCGAGGAGTGACGCCAGGGTCAGGATCACGACCGTCGGGGCCTGGAAACCGAGGAAGCGATCGGCGAGATCGAACGAGTGGAATCGAACGGCGATGCCATGGAACACGCGGTAACCCCATCGACCGACGGCCGCAGCGAGGAACGACCAGGACCGCCGCGGCACGATGAGCGTCTTCATCACGGCGATCACCGTACCGACACCCACAATGACGCCGAAGGTGAATCCTGCCCAACGCAGGGTCATCTCCATCGTCACCTCCCGTCGCCGTGAACAGCTGCCCGCACCACCTCATCAGCTTCCCCACCGAGACCAGATCCCCAACAGTGCCAAAGGGCACTATCGCCATTCCGGATCATCGGGTGCCATGGAGCGAGAAGGCCATGCGCCCACGGCGAGAGGAGCCATCGAACCGGTGCCGGCACCGGACTGAGGTACGTGCCGGCGTCGATTGAGGGCACGACGAGCTGGAGGCGCATCCCGAGTTCGGAGGTGAGCCTTGAGTACCGCCGGCCCGCAACGCGGATACGCCGTGTACGAGTGGATCGATCGACACGCCTGGCCGCTTGCGGCCGTACTGGTCGGAGTGGCGGTGGTGCTTGCAGGGCTGTTCCCCGTGCTCGCCGACGACGGCGAGCCATCGTTCGACCCCAGTGGCGAGATCTACGAAACACAGAGTCGCGTCGAAGACATGTTTGCGACAACATCGCCCGTCCGCGGCGTCTCGTTCATCGTCGAGACCCCAGACGGCGGCAACGTGCTCACCCGGGAGTCACTCCTCGAGCTGAAACAGAATCAAGATGCGGTCCTCGCGGACCCCGCCTCGCAGACGCACCTGGTGTCCTCCTTCGATCGAGAGCTCGGGCTCACGATCAACGGCGTCTTCTCGATCGCCGACGCCGTCGACGCAGCGCTGCCGGGCGGCCTCGAGGCGGCGTCCAACGCCGACGTGACGGCAGCGCTTGCGACGTTGCTCGCCGATGACGCCCCGACAAGCTCGCTGCGATTCCTCTTGTCGCCGACGTCCACGACGCGGGAGCCGACGACGATCGATGGCGAGACCCTCGTCGTCTGGGAATCGGCCGCGTTCTTCTCCCGGTTGCTCTATGACATCGACACATTCGATCCGGAGCAAACGCAGGAGTCGTTCGGCGACGACACCAACTTCGATGCCGAGCGATGGCTCCGTGAAGTGCAGACGATGCTGCGCGGAAACGAGCAGTCGATCACTGCGATCGGCGTCGCAATTGACGGCGGGCTCGTCGGTGAAGAGCAGGGAGCCGCCGCCGGCCCGTTCATCTTCTATGCGATCGTTTTCATCTTGATCTTCGTCGGCGCACTGCTCCGCTCGTACTGGGCGGCAATGCTCGTCGGCGCCGGCCTCGGCATCACGATGATGGGGTACAACGGGCTCAACGCCTTGCTCGGCCTGAAGACCGGGTCTCCCCTGTTGATCATGATCGTCCCGATCGCCCTGATCAGCTTCGGCGTGGACTTCTTCATCCACGGAAGCGGCCGCGCTCGGGAGATGCAAGTGAAGGGACACTCGCGAGCACGCGCCTACCCACTTGGGATGACGGCGGTCTCCGCCGCGTTGTTGCTCGCTGCGCTGTCCTCCGCCGCCGCCTTCCTGTCGAATACCGTGTCCGGCATCCCAGCCATCATCGAGTTCGGGATTGCCGCGGCCGTCGGCTTGCTGGTCGCCTACATGGTCCTCGGCTGGGTCGTTCCGAAGCTCCTCCTTTCGATGGAGGAGCGCATGGGCCCCCGGCCGGCGGACCTCAGCCACACGCGGCTCGTCAGCCAGAAGATCGGCTTCGTTGGTGCGGCGTTCATCGCAGGAGCTGCGGTGACGGCGGCCATTGTCTTCCCTGCAATCGGCTGGGCCGTCTATCTGCTGTTCCTGGCGCTCTTCATCTACGTGCCGTATCGCTTCACCTGCCGCCGCAACGCACGTGCGGCTGAGGAAGGTCGTCCACTCACCGACGAGGTGAAAGGTGCAGGCCACGGGTTCAAAGCAGCAGGCACCATCGTGCACTTCCTCGCCCGCTGGCGCGTGTTCACGCTGCCGGCGGTTGCCGTCCTGGCCGTGTTCGGGCTCCTGGCGGCGTCGCAGGTGGAAAGCGGCTTCGAGGTCAAGGACTTCCTCTCGTCCAAGACCGGTTTCGTCATGAGCCTCGACAAGCTCGAGCAGCATTGGGGAAGCGGTGGAGGGGAGATCGACTACATCTTGGTCGAAGGAGACCTCACGTCTCCCGAGACGCTTGCTGCGCTGGAGTCCGCTCAGGCCGCGATCGACGCATCCGACGCAGGCTTCGTCCGAGACTTCAACGGTGATGTCGAATTCAACGCTTCGGCGATGACGGTGGTTCGCGTGGCGACGACGTCGGAGTCGATGCGGTCCGCGATTCTCGCCGCAACGGGCGTGGCGATCACAGATGCCAACAACGACGGCCTCGCCGATAGTCGTGAGCAGGTCGCCGCCATCTACGAATACGTGCACGACAACGAGGTGACGAACAGCGAAGGCGCGGTGGTGTTCCGGCCGGACCAAACCGAGACCTTCCTCTTCGTCGGCGACGGCACGCAGGCAACGACGCTCGCCGTTGCGATTGCGACGTTCACCGACGACGAGATCATCCTGGGAGCCAGGACGGTGCTGGAGGACACGGCGCAGGGGATCGAGCAGCAGGTTGCCGGCGTCACTGCGACTGTGTCCGGAGGCGGTATCACCACCCAGGAAACCCTCGACTCGTTCATGCAGGCGATGCTCACGTCGCTGCCGATTGCGGTTGCACTGACGTCGGTGCTCGTGTTCGTCACGCTGTTCTTCATCTTCCGCCGCTTCGGGCGGAGGATGACATCGGTGCTGAAGCGGTCGGGGCGCTATGCCCTCATCTCGATGGTGCCCATCCTGCTCGTTGTGGCGTGGATCTATGGATTCATGTACCTCGTCGGCTATCGGATCAATATGGTCACGGCGACGATTGCCGCGATCTCGATTGGTGTCGGCGTTGACTACGCCACACACTTCACTGTGCGGTTCATCGAGGAGTTCGAGCATGAGCCGAGCCGATTCCCCGCGCTGCGGCGCGCGGGCGAGGGCACGGGCGGTGCGCTCGCCATCTCAGCGGCCACGTCGATGACCGGCTTCTTGGTGATGGCCTTGGCGCCGATGCCGATGTTCGCCACGTTCGGTGTGCTGACGGCGGTGATGATCGCCTTCTCGTTGCTGGTGTCGTTGCTCGTATTGCCGAGTTTGTTGATGCTCATCACTCCGTCTCGCAAGGGCGAGGAGCGGGAGGAGCTCATCGCAGAGGTGACGCGCAGCGGAGAGTTCGTGTACGAGCCGCACGAGCGGGCAACGGCCGTGCGCGAGAGTCGGGAGGGCTGAATCAGTGCAACTCGAGGCCATCGGAGGTGTGTGCCACCCCCGATGGCCTCGGAGACACACGATCCAAGGCCCGTTGGTCGCGGTATTCGCTTCTCAGGACGCGTCGGGGAGCCCGGTCATTCGTTGCGGTCACCCATCGAGGTGGCGATCGTGAGCGCGTCCTCCATCGTGAGCGCAGACTCGAGGCGGAGAGTCACGCCGCCGGTCTCCCAGATCAGTGTGTTGCCGACGAGCCGTGAGCGATCCTCGAGGAACGAGCCGTCAGTGCCCGTGTAAAGGGAGATGGTGTGGGCGCCTTCCACCCACAGGGCCGGGGACCCGTTCACCAGCGTCTCGCGGACGCTGGTCGCCTCGCCTGCCTGCTTGACGAGTATCTGCCGGTCGGAAGCGAGTTGTGTGATCACGAGCCCCGGTGATCCATCGGGCGCCGGGTAGCGCAGCGTGATGATCGCGGCGCCGAAACCGCTGCTCACGAACACCTCGGGATCGTCGAAGCCGGCGAGTTCAGGGACGAGCGGCGTGAAGCCTGCTGCATCGGCCGCCTCGGCAAAGGTCGTTCTGCGGCCGAGCATCGCATCGGTGGGTGTGGCGGGCGGCAGATCCAGCGACCGTATCTGTTCGATGCGGACGCTGCCGATCCCGAGCATGCGGGCGACGGCTTGCCGCGGGCCGGGAAGGATCCCGATGGCGACGGCCGTGGCGGCAACAACAGCAGCAGCGACGATGAGCCGTTGACGCCTGCGACGTCGCCCTGCGATGCCGGCCAGCACACCGGCTGTGAGCGCAGGCGTCTCTGGATACCGGAGATCGCCGCCGAGTGCGGTCAATTCGTCGACCAACTGGTCTTCACTCATCGCCTTCTCCGTCCATCACAACGCGCAGCCGCGCCAGCGCCCGCGAGAGCCGCGACTTCACCGTGCCGGCTGGTATCCCGAGCACACCCGAGGTCTCCGCTTCGGAGAGCTCGAGGAAGTAGCGACAGGAGACAACGATCCGCTCATGTTCCGGCAGGTCGGCAACGGCCGTGTGGAGCCGCGCCCGGCGATCGTGCGCGAGCGCCGCCGCCTCGGGGGATGGGACCGCATCTCCCGAGACGGCGAGCGCAGCCGTCGACTCGTATCGGTTGCGTCGTCCTGCAGCCCTCCGCCGGTTCCTCGCCTGGTTGGCGACGATGGCAAGCAGCCACGGCCGGAACGGTGCGCCCTCTCTGAGCCTGGGCAGCGCTTCATAGGCCTTTATGAAGGCCTCCTGGGCGGCGTCCTCGGCCTCGGCGGCGGAGGCGGAGAGCAGCCAGGCGACACGAAAGGCAATCGTCTGGTTGCGCCGCACGAGTTCCGCGTACGCAACGAGATCCCCGTGTCGAGCACGTGCCGCCAGCTCGATCTCCGTGGTGTCAGGTGGTCGGTCCACCACCCTCCTTCGATCACTGCGTCCTGGGCCGGCGCCTGCTGCGCCATGCCGTGGCTCCCAACGCTGCCGCGACGGCGGCCACTGTCGCAACCAACCCCACGGGAACGGTACGCGCTGGTTCTACAGCCGGCGCCGCCGAGACAACTGCCGCGGGTGCGGGCGGTCCCGGCTGCGATGCCGACTCAGCGGGAGGCGCGGCCGTCGGCGTGGTCTCCGGCCCTTGTGGCGGCGCGGCGGGTAGCAGGTGTGCGAGGGCATCGCGCTCGACGCCGAATTCGATCAAGGGAGTCGCGATGTCGCCGGTGAGCCTGAACCAGCCGCCGGCCGCGGCTGCCGTGTCTTCCCAGAAAGCCTGACCGGGTGCCACGTAGGCGAGTGGCCCGCCGGCGGCACGGTGATAGATCTCCTCGACGACCGAGTCGCCGCCGCCGAGATCCCACGTTATGACGATGCGCTGCTTGCCGATGGCCTTGGTGGGCGGGTCGGTCGTGACGGCGCCGTCGCCGAAGACGAGGGGAAAGAACCCTGCCGCCTCGACCAATGCGCTCATCGCAGTGCCTTGACCGAGCTCGCCGGGCTCGTCGATGACGAGCGAACCGGTGATGCCCTCTCCTTCGATCATCGCGCCGAGCGGTCCTTTGGCGAATGCTGTTGGGCCGAGCGCCATGGCTGCGGCAACGATCAGGGTCACGATTGCGGATCTGCGGATCATCACCACTCCTTTCCTCATTGCCCGTGAATACACCGTCCGGACGGCTGAGGTTCCAGGCCGAAGGTGGAACGCGGCGACGGCCTATCGCACTCGGACTGTGTCAGGGCTCGCAACCGAATCCTCGGCATCGGCCGTCTCGGCTGCAGCTTCGGCAGCGGCCGCACCCGCCGCAGCAACGAGGTACACCATGATGATGAAGACGACGTGCATCATCATCCGATTGCCCGAGTCGCCGGGCCCGTCGCGATAGCCGCCGTCGCGGAGAAACGCGAACGCAGGGATGGCCAGTCCGTACGCGACGACCGGGTAGAGCAGCAACCGCTCTCCCGGCACGCGGAGCGTCACGGCGGCCAGAACGAAGAGCGTCGCTGCGATCGGCCAGAAGGTCCCCCAGCCGCCGAGGATCGAGAGGTTGGCCGCCATCGCTGCCACGGTTGCCTGGAACAGCTCGGGGTTCCTCACGGCACCGATCGCAACAAAGGCGGCAAGCCCGGCAACGACGAGGAGCGGTGCCGCAGCTGTGAGGCGCCGCAGCGATCGGAGATGCGTCGCCGCAACCAGGGCCAGCAGGCCGATGACGCCCCCGAGGTTGCTGAGCACGGGCCCGGTGATCGTGAGATCGGAGGTAGCGACGTGCGGCGGAGCGGCCAGACCGAACCACGCCAGGGTGGTGAGGGCAACGCCACCGGCGAGCGCCCACCGGCCCTTCGCCGGGATGGCCAGCTCTGTCACGAGGGGGACCAGGAAGATGAGAACGACGATCACGGCCTCGGCCCGGATCATCGGCAGCGCGGCGAATCCCAGCGCAGCCGGAACCAGCAACTCCCAGCGGCGGAGTTGGAGCGCAAGCCACGCCATGCCGGCTCCGAGGAGGAGGAACGTCGCAAACACCATGTGGGTATGGATGTAGGCGACATTGAAGACCACGCGGTTGGTGGTGACGAGGAACGCTGTTGCAGTCCCCAACAACGGCCAGATCCAGCGCCGGGGTGCAGAGACGATCTGCAGTGCCGCGTACGCCAGCCGACCCGTCAGCGCCAATCCGGCAGCGCCGAACAGCGGCATCACAGAAGCCACATAGCCGCGACCAGTGAGCGCACCGGGAGCCTCCAGGGCGGGGACGACGAGGAGGCGCTTGAGGACGGCAGCGACACCCAACGCCTCGAGCCCACCGGTGCGCTCCAGGCCACCGCCGGACAGCACATACGTCATCGAGTCGGGCGTCATCCTCGTGAGGTGAATGACCTGGGCGAGGGCGGCAATCGTTGCGGCGGCGGCGGCAACGGCGGCGACCTCGACACCGACTCGTCGCCACGGAACGGCGGTGCGCCCGACTCTTGCCAGCCATCCACTCGCACCGGCGACCGCGAGCGTCGATGCGAGGATCAAGGCGGTGATCGCCGAGAAGCGGCCCGCGATGGTGAGCCCGAGGGCGGCCACGACGTACACGGCGTACCCGGCGGGCAGAATGCTCACCGCGTGGAGCAGCGGCTTGCGGACGACCGCAACGGGGACCGTCGCGACCGCCCCGATGGCCACGATCCACAGGGCGAGCCCCACCTCGATCATGATGTCAACCCGGCCAGCAGGCCCTCGTCGACGACGAACGCGGCCTGTTCGAAGAACAGCAAGCGGAGACGTGTCCCCGGCTCCACGTCACCGTCGGTGACGATGGCGAATGTCGTGTTCTCCCCCTCCCGACGCAATGCACCCTCGCCCTCGACGTCTGCGAGTGCCGCGAGGTCGACGGCGAGGCGAGCCGGGATCTTCGGGTCGAACTCCTCGACGGAGATCTCCATCAGGGCGATGTTCTCGATCTCGTCGCGAGCAATCACCTTGGGGTCCGCCACCACGAGCACGCCACCCCTGGCGACGTCGTGCAGCGTGGCCGTGAACAAGTACGAGTTCCTCACCGTGCGCTGGGTCACTGCGGCAAGCGTGGCGAGGTCGCCGGCGGGACTGATCGCGACCATGCGGGCGCCGGGGGGTTGGCCGACCTCGATCACCACGTTGGCCAGCGATCCCAGGACAAAGGCGCCGACGAACGTGAGGGCGATGCGGCGGGTCCGCGTCATCATCTCCTCGAAGGGGGGGAGTGGAGTGTATCGGCAGCCGGGAAGCGTTGGGTCGGGGGCCGAGCCGGTATCCTGTCGCCGACTCACTTCTGGCACCAAGGAGGCTTCCCGGTGGGCGCTCTCGAATCGCCGGCCGCGACGCCGGCTGAGTCGGTCGACGTCTCGATCGTGCTTCCGGTGTTCAACGAAGCCGGGCACCTCGACGAGGAGATCCGCCGGATCCGGAAGTCGATGGATGCGTCGGACTATTCCTACGAGATCATTGTCGTGGACGACGGCTCGACAGATGGCTCGACGGATCGGCTGCGCAGCATCGAGGACATCCGGCTCCTCCAGTTCGCCCAGAATCGCGGATCGGGATCTGCCAGGCGCGCCGGGACCGCCGCCGCAGTCGGGGACGTCGTCGTGTGGACGGACGTGGACATGACGTATCCCAACGACCGCATCCCCGAGTTGGTCGACGAACTGGCAGGCTGGGACCAGGTAGTCGGCGCCCGCACCTCCGAGAAGGGCACCCTGCGGTTGCTGCGCACGCCCGCCAAGTGGCTCATTCGGAAGCTCGCCTCGTACTTGACCGGAGACAGAATCCCCGACCTCAACTCTGGGTTCCGTGCGTTCCGGCGAGAGGTCGGTGACCAATTCCTGTACTTGCTGCCGCGCGGATTCTCCTGCGTCACGACGCTCACGATGACGTTCCTCTCGAACGGCTACTCGGTTCGCTATGTCCCGATCGACTACGCCAAGCGAAGCGGCACCTCGAAATTCCACTGGTGGGCAGACACGCGGAGGTTCATGCTCCAGGTCGTCCGTCTCGTGTTGATGTACGAGCCATTGCGCGTGTTCGGCCCGCTCGCCGCTCTGGTGGGCCTCGCCGGAGTCCTCAAGCTCCTCTACGACGTGGTCGGGAAGGACTTCCGCATCGCAACCAACACGCTGGTGCTGCTCGGCCTGGCCGGCGTTCTCGTGCTCGTCGGCCTGCTCGCCGACCTCCTCGTCCAGCTGAATCGCCGCCGGCTCGATGTGATGCCGGCAACGGTCGGCGATCGCCCCGGGATCGGGTGAGGGACACCGTGCCCGCACCGCTGCCACCACACGCGAGGCTGCGCTTCGACGTGATCGATCGCCTTCTCGCCGGCTTCGAGGGTGCGGAGACTTTCGTGGAGGTGGGATGTGGTGAAGGGGCGCTGGCGACCACGCTGGCCGACCGCTTCGTCTACGAGGGGTACGAACCCGACCAGACGGCCTACGCCGTGGCGCACGATCGCCTCGCCGGGCATCCAACTGCGAGGCTCGTCAATGCAGCCCTGCCCGACAACCCGTCGCGTAGTTTCGACGTGCTCGGAGCGTTTGAGGTGTTGGAGCATCTCGCAGACGACTCCGGTGCGCTCGACGCCTGGGTGCGCTGGGTGCGGCCCGGCGGCCACGTGATCGTCAGCGTCCCGGCGCACCAGCACCGATTCGGACCATGGGACGAAGCGGTGGGGCATTTTCGGAGGTACTCAAGACGAGGGCTGCACGACCTCATGGCGGGGGCCGGCTTGGTCGACGTCGATGTTGTCGCGTACGGCTTCCCGCTCGGATACGCACTCGAGTGGGGTCGCAACCGGATCGCAACGAGGAGGATGGCCGCAACGGGGTCGATGGAGGCCCGGACGGCGGCGAGTGGGCGAGTGCTCCAACCAGGTCAGCGGTTGGCATGGCCGATCCGTGCAGCAACTGCACCGTTCGCGTACCTCCAGCGGCCCTTCGCCGCATCGGACAGGGGGACCGGTTGGGTGGCGGCGGCGCACCGGCCGTGGTGAGCCGGCCGACCCGGCGGCGGATCCTCCGATACGGCTTCGGCCTCGCCGGGCTCATCTTCATGGCATTTGCCCTCTCGGAGACGTGGGACCGGTCTCGCGAAACCGTGTTTCCCGATCTGCCGACCTTGGCGATTGCGGAGGTGCTCCTCGTCGCCGGGCTCGTCGGTGCCGGGCTCAGCTGGCTGGCGCTCTTCGGGGACAACGCTCCGCGGCGTCTCCTGAGCGACTTCTACATGGCACAGCTCGGGAAGTACATACCCGGCGGCGGCTTGTGGCAGGCTGCCGGCCAGATCGGCCTGGCGACGGAGAGCGGGTACACGGCGTCGAAGGTGGCAGGGACCTTTGGCGTGTACGCCGTCGTCCAGCTCACCGCCGCTGCTTTCCTGGGCGGCTTCACGGTTCTCAGCGGCAGTGCCGCGCCGTGGGTGCGGTTCGCCGCTCTCGGCGCCCTGCTCACCCCGCTTCTCATGCACCGCGCGTGGATGGCGGCGCTCCTCGTTCGGGTGGCCCGCTGGACCCGGCGCGACCCGGAGGAACTCTCGCCGCCACCGCAAGGCGCCATCGTTCGCGCATGGCTCTGGGCGCTCATCCCGATCGCAGCATTCGGCTTGGCCTACGGTGCGCTGGTCCACGATCTCGACTCCAGTCTCGGCGTGGTCTCCGCAGGTGTTGCGTTTGCGCTTGCGTGGGCGGTCGGCTTCGCACTCATCCCGTTCCCGTCCGGGCTGGGGGTCCGCGAAGCGGCGCTCGTAGTCCTGGTCGATGGCACGGCGGCGGTCGTGATCGCGGCCTCGATTGCGCTGCGGCTGCTCGCCATCGTCGCGGATCTCGTGCTGGTCGCCATCACGCGAAGGCGCCGCCCGTGAACATCGTCGCCTTCGGCACCTACGACGCACGCCGTCATCCGCGAGTCGGCGTTCTCATCGAGGGGCTGCGGGCACGCGGGGCGGTGGTCACGGAATGCAACGCCCCGCTGGATGTCGACACGGCGGCCCGAGTTGCCGCCTTGCGCCGGCCATGGCGGCTCATTCCTCTGGGAGTCCGGCTCATGGGTGCGTGGGGCCGTCTGTGGCGGCAGGCTCGAAGGCTCTCCGTGCCGGATGTGGTGGTCGTCGGCTATCTCGGAGTCGTCGACGTGCGTCTCGCTCGGCGGCTCTGGCCCAAGGCCATAGTTGTCCTCGACCAGATGGCGTTCGTGGGCGACATCGCCCGCGATCGGGGGCTGGGGCGGCGAAGGGTTGCCGGCTGGCTCGACTCGGTGGACGCTGCGGCGATCAGGCGTGCCGACGTCGTTCTCGTTGACACGGCGCAGAACGTGCGGTTGATCCCAGAGCAACACCGAGGGCGAGGAGTTGTGGTTCCCGTCGGGGCGTCTCGCGATTGGTTCGGCGATGCGGGCGATGCGGAGGCAGCGAATCCAGGATCCTCGCTCCGCGTGGTGTTCTACGGCCTCTATACGCCGCTTCAGGGTGCGCCGGTTATCGGGGCGGCCATCGCACGGTGTGGCAGCGACGTCCAGTTCACGATGATCGGGAGCGGTCAAGAAAGCGGGAACACGCGAGATGCGGCAGGTGACGCACCTGATGTCCGGTGGCTCGACTGGGTCGACCCATCAGAGCTGCGTCGTGTGGTTGCCGGCCACGACGTCTGCCTGGGAATCTTCGGGCAGGGGGACAAGGCGCAGCGGGTGGTTCCGACCAAGGTCTACCAGGGGGCGGCAGCCGGGTGTGCGATCGTGACCTCCGACACGGAACCGCAGCGTTCCACCTTCGGTGATGATGCCCTGTACGTGCGGCCGGGCGACCCGGTGGCATTGGCCGACGTGCTGACGGGCCTTGCTGCCGATCGGGAGCGCCTGGCGGAGATGCGGCGCAGAGCGCGGCGCCTGGCGGAGCATGACTTCCGGCCGGAGGCGGTGGTGGCGCCCTTGTGGGACGAGCTGACCGCCCGGCTTGGTTGAGGACACCTCCGGGCCAGCATTCCACTCCGTCCTATCATCCGCTGATGCACTACGACCTCACGACGCTGCCGAACGGGCTGCGCATCATCTCCGAAGACATGCCATCCGCCCGATCGGTTGCGGTCGCCTGCTGGGTCGACACGGGTAGCAGGGACGAGGACGGCCCCGAGGCAGGCGCCAGCCACTTCCTCGAGCATCTGCTGTTCAAAGGCTCTGAGACGATGTCGGCGCAAGAGATCTCCGAGGCGTTCGACGCCGTCGGCGCCCGCAACAACGCGTTCACGTCCAAGGAGTACACCGCCTATTGGGCTCGGCTGCGGGACGCCCACCTGCCGCTGGCACTCGACATCCTCTCCGAGATGGTCATCAAGCCGGCGTTCCGTCAGGACGAGATCGATTCTGAACGCAACGTCGTGCTCGAAGAGATCAACATGAACGAGGACGATCCGACCGACGTGGCGCACGAGCTCTTCGTGCAGGCACTGTGGCCGTCTCATCCCCTGTCGCCGCCCATCCTCGGGACCCGGGACTCCATCCTCGCCATGAGCCGGGACACGATCTCCGGCTACTGGGCACGCCGGTACTCGCCGCATTCCGTCGTAGTGGCGGTGGCGGGCCGGGTCGACCACACCGAGCTCGTGGGTCGTGTCGCCGAACGGTTCGGCTCATGGGAGGGACACGTCCAGGAGCGCTCGCTCGTCGAGCCGACGCTCGTTGCCCGCGTCAATCTCCGCGCCCGCGACACCGAACAGGCGCACCTCGTGTTCGGTACCACCGCCCTCAAGCGGGACGACGAGCGCCGCCATGCCTTTCTCGTAGCCGACCACATCCTCGGCGGGGGCATGTCCTCGCGTCTGTTCCGCGAGATCCGTGAGCAGCGCGGACTCGCCTATTCGGTGCACAGCTTCCGGATGCCGTTTGCCGACACCGGGGCAGCGGCGGTGTACGTCGGCACCACTCCCAGCCAGGCCCCACAGGTGCTCAAGCTCGTCCGCACCGAGCTCGACAAGATGATGGAGAACGGCCTCACCGACGACGAGCTGCAACGGTCCAAGGGCCATCTCCAGGGATCGCTCGCGCTGTCGCTCGAAGAGCCCGAACAGCCGCATGAACCGCCTGGGGCGCAATGCCATCACGGGAGTCGAGCAGCTCTCCGTCGACGAGATCGTCGCCCGGATCGAAGCGGTCACCCGCGACGACATCCTCGAGGTCGTCCGTGAAGGCTACGCAGGCCCCTATGTGATGGGTGCCGTGGGCCCCTTCGAGATGGGTGAGCTGGAGCCATACGTCGTATGACCCGCGTCGCCGTCTCCGGTGCGGCCGGTCGTATGGGTCGCCTCGTGTGCGACACCGTTGCAGCCGCACCTGATCTCCAGCTCGTCGCCGCCTACGACCCGATGGGCGGCGCTGACGCATCCGGGGTGCCGATCTCCGCAGACCCCGCCACGGTCGGCAACGCCGAGGTCGTTGTCGAGTTCACTCGGCCGGATGTGGTGATGGACAACCTCGCACGCTGGCGCAGCCTCGGCGTCGATGCAGTTGTGGGAACTTCCGGATTCGACGATGCCAGGCTCGACGGGCTCCGTCGGTCGTGGCCCGATGCCCCGCCGCATTGCCTGATCGTGCCCAACTTCTCGATCGGCGCCGTCATGATGATGCGGCTGGCTGAGATCGCCGCTCCTCACTTCGCGGCCGCCGAGGTGATCGAGCTGCATCACGACCGCAAGGCGGATGCGCCGTCGGGGACGGCCCTCGCCACCGCTGCCCGGATCGCCGCTGCGGCACCCGATCAGCGCCGGACGGTGGAGAGCGCCGAGCTCGTGCCCGGCGCTCGGGGCGCTGCGGCCTCGGGTATCCCCGTTCATGCGGTGCGGCTCCCGGGGTTGGTTGCCCATCAGGAGGTGCTGCTCGGGAACCCGGGGGAGTGGCTCACCATCCGTCACGACACCACCGAGCGAAGTGCGTTCATGCCTGGCGTGCTCCTCGGTATCCGGGCTGTATCAGGCCTGTCCGAACCGGTCACGGTCGGCCTCGAAGGCTTGCTCGGCCTGTGACGGTACGCCTCGACGTGCTCTCCGCTGCTGAGGCGTCGTCAGACTCGCTGCGCCGCTTCGACGTCCCAGGGTGGCTCTGGGTTGCGTTCCTCGTCGGCGTCATGGGGCTTCTGCTCATCGACTTGCTTGTGCTCCACCGTGAGTCGCACGAGATCAGCATGCGCGAGGCGACGGTGACATCGATCGGCTGGATCGGTCTCGGCGTTGCCTTCACGTTGGTCGTGTGGGCGACGCTCGGAGGAACTGCGGCCGGGCAGTACATCACCGGCTACATCATCGAGAAGTCACTCTCGGTCGACAACGTCTTCGTGTGGGCGGTGATCTTCGGCTATTTCTCGGTACCCAACAAGTACCAGCACCGGGTGCTGTTCTGGGGCATCTTCGGAGCGCTGGTGCTGCGGGCGATCTTCATCTTCGCCGGCGTAGCCCTGCTCGAGCGCCTGGAGTGGCTGCTGTTCGTGTTCGGTGGCTTCCTGCTCTTCACTGCCGTTCGCGTGTACTCCCACGAACCCGGCGACATCCATCCGGAACGCAATCCGGTGCTCAAGCTGGTGCGGCGATTCGTGCCGGTGAGCGCCGGCTACGACGGGCAACGTTTGTTCACCCGCATCGATGGTCGCCGGCTGGCGACTCCGCTGTTCGTGGTGCTCGTCCTGATCGAGGCCACCGACGTGGTGTTCGCCGTCGACTCGGTGCCTGCCATCCTCGCCGTGAGCCGCGACCCCTTCGTGGTCTTCAGCTCCAACGCCTTCGCGATCCTCGGGCTGCGCGCTCTCTACTTCATGCTGGCCGGCGCCCGGGACCGGCTCGTCTATCTCAACCGCGGCCTCGGGGTGATCCTCGCCTACGTTGGGGTGAAGATGATCGTCTCACAGTGGTACCACATCGATGCCTTCATCTCGCTCGGCGTCATCGCCGTGATCCTCACGGTGACGGTGGTGGCCTCGCTGCGTGCGACGCGCCTGACGGCGGCGTCCGCAGAGGCGAGCGAAGACGTCTCGGACGACCAGGGAGGTCGGTGATGGTGAACCTCGTGGTGGTGGGTGTCGATGGTTCGGAGAACGCCGGCAGGGCCTTGCGCTGGGCGGCCGAGCTCGTGGCCCAGACTGAGGGACGGCTGCTGCTCGTCCATGTGTTCGAGCCGCTCGCCCACCTGGGTGAGGTGACGCCGAACGTCGACTTCGCCGCGCTCGAAGAGGCGGCGAGACGCCGTCTCGGGGACGACTGGTGCAGCCCGTGTGCGGCGCTCGGCGTCGAGTTCGAGACCCGAGTCACCGAGGGTGATCCGGCCGACGTGCTCGTTGCCGTCGCCGCCGAGCAGGAGGCAGACCTGATCGTCGTGGGTTCCCGGGGGCTGAGCGGCTTACGCGGTCTGCTCGCCGGCAGCACGTCGACCAAGCTCATCCACCTCAGCGATCGACCCGTGGTCGTGATTCCGCCCCTCCCGGACCGCGATTCAGACGGTTGAGGGACCGATGTGCTCGCCGGCTCAGAAGAGGGCGTTGGTGAGCTGACGGCGATAGGTGGCCGTCAGCGGGTGCTCGTTGCCCAGCACCTCGAAGATGTCGAGCATCGCCTGGCGGGCCTCGTCCTTGAGTTCCCCCTTGGTGCGCACGACGGCCAGCATGTGATCGAGCGCAGGCTCGAACTCTGAGCTGGACGCAAGCGCCCGCGCCAAGGCAAGGCGTGCGCCGGCGTCGGCAGGGTCGGCTTCGACGGCGGCCTCGAGCGGCGACAGATCTTCGGTTCTGGAGGCGGTGAGCCGGGCTGCAGCCTGAAGCCGCTCGACCTCGGGGCTCGGTGCGAGTTTCCCCAGCACGATCAGGGCCTCTTCGGTGTCTCCGCGCGAGATCAGCAGGCTTGCGAGCGTGGCGCCTGCTTCGGGATGGTCGGGCTGCTGATCGAGGACCATGCGGAAGATCTGCTCCGCCTGGAGGACGTCGCCGGCAAGCGCCGCATCGCGGCCGCGCTCGAAGAGCTCGTCGAGCTCGGAGGGCAGGATCTCCTCGAGCCAGGTCCGCAGCTGGGACTCGGGCAGCGCTCCCGTGAAGCGGCCCGAAACGGCGCCGTCGCGGAATCCGATCACCGTCGGGATGCCTTGAACCCCGAACGACGCCGAAAGCTGAGGGTTGGCGTCGACGTCGACCTTCACCAACTCGAACGCGCCGTCGGCCTCGACCGTGAGCTTCTCGAGGAGCGGGCCGAGGACCTTGCACGGTCCGCACCATTCCGCCCAGAAGTCGACGACGACGGGCACCTCGTGGCTGCGCTGGAGCACGGCTTGGGGGAAGTCGTCTGCGGTGACATCGGAGATGTGGTCGTGTTGCTGGGTCATCGGATGTGTGTCCTGGGGTCGACGGTCCAGCGAGTCATAGTAGTGGTCGAAGGTGCTGCTACCGTCCCGATCATGGATGAGCGACCCACCCCATTTGGAGAGCTCCTCACTGCTGTCATCACGCCTTTCACACCCGATGGAGCCGTCGACTTCGAGTCGTTCTGGCGGCTTCTGGGCCATCTCGCCGACGCCGAATCCGATGGCGTCGTCGTGAGCGGCACGACCGGTGAGTCGCCGACGTTGTCGGCCGACGAGAAAGCTGCGCTGTTCGCTACGGCCGTCGATGCGGTCGGTGGTCGCATGCAGGTGGTGGCGGGAACGGGGACCTACAACACTGCTGAGTCGATCGAGCTCACGGTGCGTGCTGCCGACGCAGGCTGCTCAGGCGTCATGGCGGTGACTCCCTACTATTCGAAGCCTCCCCAAGAGGGCCTGTATCGCCACTTCGTGGCGATCGCCGACGCAACGGACCTGCCGGTGCTTCTCTACAACATCCCGGGGCGGACCGCCCGGCTGATCGAGGTCGAGACGCTGGTGCGCCTGGCAGCGCATCCCAAGATCGTCGCCGTCAAGGATGCCGTCGACGAGATCGGATTCACGCGGCGCAGCCTGGATGCCTTGCCTTCAGACTTCGCCGTGTATGCCGGGTCGGATGCGATGACGATGGAGATCGTTTCGGCAGGTGGCGCCGGTGTCGTCTCCGTGGCGTCTCACCTCGCGGGGCGGCAGATCAAGCGCTTGATCCATGCCGCAAAGAGCGGCGACGAGGCGCTCGCTCGCAAGATCAACGATGCGCTGACGCCGCTGTTCACCTCCCTGTTCCTCGAACCCAACCCGATGCCGGTGAAGGCAGCCATGAACCGCCTGTGGGAACCTGTCGGTGAGCCCCGATTGCCGCTCGTTGCGGCATCCGAGAGCACGCTGGCCCAGATCGAAGTTGCGCTGGAGGCCGCAAGCTCCGTATGAGCGTTGCCGTCACGTTCCTCGGTGGGCTCGGCGAGATCGGCCGCAACTGCGCGGTCGTGGAGGTCGGCGGCAAGCTGGCGCTCATCGATTGTGGGCTGATGTTCCCCGAAGAAGACATGCTGGGGGTCGATCTCGTCCTACCCGACTTCTCGTCGGTTGTCGATCGTGCCGACGACGTCGCGTGCGTCGTCCTCACCCACGGCCACGAGGATCACGTCGGCGCCCTTGCGTACTTCCTTCGTGAGGTGAACGTGCCGGTGTACGGGACCGCGCTCAGCGTCGAGCTCGCTCGCGGGCGGATCGAGGAACTCGGGATTCCTGCGGACCTCCGTGCCGTCGAGCCCGGTGAGTGGGTGAGTCACGAGACGTTCCGTTTCGCGCTCGCCAGGGTTGCCCACAGCGTGCCTCATGCAGCCGGGGTGGTCTTCGACACCGACGAGGGATTGGTGGTGCACTCGGGGGACTTCAAGCTCGACCCAACACCGATCGACGGCGTCCCGACCGACCTCAGTGCGTTCGCCGGTTTCGGACGGATGGGGGTTCGCCTCCTGCTCATCGACTCGACCAACGCCGAGGTCCCAGGGTTCACACCGTCTGAGGCGTCGCTCGGAGGTCCGCTCGAGGACCTCACCGGCCACGCCAAGGGCCGGGTCATCATCGCCTGCTTCTCGAGTCATGTTCACCGCGTCCAGCAGGCCATCGATGCGGTGGCGGCCTCGGGGCGGAAGCTCACATTCATCGGCCGATCGATGCTCCGCAACACCGAGGTGGCTTCAGGCCTGGGGCTTCTGCGGATACCCGAGGGCCTCACCGTCGAGCTCAAGGAGCTGCTCGACCTCCCGCCGCAGAAGACGGCCGTCATCTGCACCGGGAGTCAGGGCGAGCCGTTCGCCGCGCTGTCGCTGATGGCGCAAGGCGAGCATCGCTCGGTGACTCTCTCCCCAGACGACACCGTGATCATCTCTGCGACGCCCATTCCCGGTAACGAGACGAAGGTCTATCGGGTGATCAACAACCTCGTTCGCTTGGGCGTCACGGTTCACCATGGGAGGAACGCCCAGGTGCACGTGTCCGGCCACGCTGCCCAAGACGAGCTGCGCACCTTCATGAACGTGGTGACCCCGCAGGCCGTCGTCCCCGTTCACGGCGAATACCGCCACCTGAGAGCCAACGCCGAGCTCGCACGTTCGGTGGGTATCGACGAGGTCGAGGTGTGTGAGGACGGCGACCGCGTGGTGCTGGAGAACGGCGCCCTGCGGGTCGAGCGGGCAGCCGTTCCCGCCGGCTACGTGTACCTCGACGGTTACGGCATCGGTGACGTCGAGGACGTCCTCCGCGATCGCCGCCACCTCGCCGACGACGGAGTGCTCATCGTCACGGTTGCCGTCGACATGGGCTCCGGCGACATCGTCTCCGGTCCTGAGGTCGACAGTCACGGGGTCACCGAGAACACCGAGGACATCCATGACGAGGTGAGGGCCGCCGTCGTTGCCGCCGTCAAGGGCGCCCACCATCCAGTAGACCCCGACAGCCTCCGTCGCCATGTCCGCAGCGTGGCGGGCAAAGCGGTACGCAAATCGCTCAACCGCCGACCCGTCGTCTTCCCCATCCTCATCGAGCTGTAGAAGATCGCTCGGCGGCCTGTGGCCTCGCTTGGAGCTGTAGAAGATCGCTCGACCTGCGCCTCGCTTCGAGATGAGGCATGTGCGCACGCCTCTCGATGCGAGCGGAGCGAGCGATCTTGGGTTGTTTGCGCCGCGCTGGCCCGTGTAAGGTTTGAGAACCCTATGGCATCACGGACAAAGGCCCGTGGGGCGAAGGGGCGGAGCACGGCCAGGAAGCGGCAATCGAAACAACCGCAACGAGGCTTCGTCGCAGCGCTGAGAGCGACGAAGGATCGGGTGCGGGACCGGCTTGGGCGCCAGACGGACGATGTCTGGGGCATCGTCCTGATGGTTGTCGGCGTTCTTCTGGCACTCGCCTTCATCGGCCTTTCGGGACCAGCGGGCGACGTCACCACGCATGGACTTCAGTTCCTGTTCGGCGTGTGGATCTGGTTCGTCCCGGTGATGCTGGTTGCGGTGGGTGTCGCCATGGTTGGCACGATGCCGCGAGCCGACTACGCCCGATTGGCGCTCGGCCTCCTCACCGTCTTCATCGGCTCCCTCGCCCTTTTCCACCTGACGACGGGCACCCTGTCGCTGTCAGAGAGCATGGAACGGGTCATGGCTCGAGGCGGCGCCGTTGGGTCGCTCGTCGCCTTCCCGCTCCGCCGCCTGATCGGCTTCTGGGGAGCGTTCCTGGTCTTGTTTGCCTTGCTGTGTGTCGGCGTCCTCGTCATGACGAAAGCGACGATTCGCGACGTGGGCCACACGGTCGCCGATGCATGGCGCCGGCTGCGCCACCGTCCCGTCACCGTCCCACAACGCCCTGCAGTACGTGACGCAACCCCTATCGAGGGCCCCGACGCCAAGCCGAGTGGGCGGTCGGGTCCGCCGACCATCGACGCCGAGCCGGCGAAGCGAGCCCCGAAGGGCTCGCGACCGAAGCAGCCAAAGCGCCCGACGCCGGCGCCGCCCGGAGGGGATGGCTACCACCTGCCGCCGCTCGAGTTGCTGAAGCTGAGCGAATCCGGCGGGCACAATCGGAAGGTGCTCGAGCAGGCTGGAGCGGAGCTCGAGGAAACGCTCCATCAGCACGGCGTCGATGCCCGTCTCGTCCGCATCGTCCCCGGTCCCACCGTGACGCGCTTCGAGATCGAGCTCGCTCCCGGCGTCAAAGTCTCGCGAGTGACGAGCATGTCCCACGACATCGCCTATGCGATGGCGAGTGCGGACGTGCGGATCTTGGCGCCCATCCCGGGAAAGAGCGCCATCGGCATCGAGGTCCCCAACCGCCATCGGTCGCTCGTCACGCTCGGCGATATCCTCTCGTCCGGGGAGGCCACGACCGATGGCGACCCGATGACCATTGCGCTCGGCACCGACATCAGCGGCCGTCCCCGCTTCCTCAAGCTCGATGAGCTTCCCCATGTGCTGATTGCCGGTGCGACCGGCGCAGGGAAGTCATCCTGTATCAATGCCCTGGTGACGTCGCTGCTCATGCGGGCGAAGCCCGACGAGGTCCGGCTCATCCTCGTCGACCCGAAGCGGGTCGAGCTGGGGCAATACAACGGCGTGCCCCACCTCTTGACCCGGGTCATCACCAACCCGAAGAAGGCAGCCGAGGCGCTGCAGTGGGCGGTGCACGAGATGGACCGGCGCTACGAGTTGCTTGCTGAAGCCGGGGTGCGGGACATCATCAGCTATCGAGAGAAGTGGGACGCAGGGATGATCGACGAGGACGGCTTCGATCGGTTCCCGTACATCGTCGTCATCGTCGACGAGCTGAACGACCTCATGATGGTGGCGGGGCGCAGCGTCGAGGATTCGGTCGTGCGTATCGCTCAGATGGCGCGAGCAGTCGGCATCCATCTGGTGCTGGCCACGCAACGTCCGTCGGTCAACGTCATCACCGGCGTCATCAAGGCCAACGTGCCGTCGCGGCTGGCTTTCTCGGTGGCATCTCAAACAGACTCACGGGTGATCCTCGACAGTGCCGGCGCCGAGAAGCTCGTCGGCCTCGGCGACATGCTCGTCGTCACCGCCAGGGATCCCAAGCCTGAGCGCATCCAGGGCGCCTTCGTGTCCGAGGCGGAGGTGCACGAAGTCGTCGATTGGGTGAAGCATCAACGCGAGGCTCGCTACCGGGACAAGGAAGTCTTCGAGCCTGCCCAGAAGGCGGCTGCCATGGAAGAGCAGTTCGAGGGTGAAGATCCTGAGATCATCACGCAGGCCATCGATCTGATCGTGCGGTCCCAGCTCGGGTCGACATCGATGCTTCAGCGCAAGCTGCGGATCGGCTTCTCCCGAGCCGGGCGCGTCATGGACATCCTCGAGCGCAAGGGAATCGTTGGGCCCTCCGAAGGGTCGAAGGCGCGAACCGTGCTGATCGGCCCCGAGGAGCTCGACTCGATTCTGGTGTCCGACTGACCAATTAGTGTGCCGGAGGCGGCCATGACGGGTCGGTGATCGGTAGGGTTCGAAAGCGCATGCCACGCGCACGGTTCGATGACTTGACGGCTGGACAGGAGCACTCCTTCGAGCTCGTGGGGCTCGACGAAGTGATGGTCGCTCGCGATCCCGACCAGGTGCCGGATGTGCTGCGCCGCGTCGAGCGTGCGACCGACGCCGGGCGATGGGCCGCCGGATTCGTGGGATACGAGGCTGCTCCTGGTCTCGATACGGCCCTCGTCGTTCGGCCGGCCACGCCGGCAGGCCTCCCAGCGGCATGGTTCGGCATCTTCCGCAACCGAGTTCCGGTCGAAGCGCTCGTCCCACGCTCTGTCTCGCCTGCGCCCTATCACATGTCCGCCTGGCGGGCCAAGGTCGACCGGCGGTCACATGCAGCAGCTGTAGCCCGCATCCGCACCGCGATCGCCGATGGCGAGACCTACCAGGTGAACTACACGTTTCGGTTGTGGGCCGCATTCTCGGGTGATCCCTTCGAGCTGTATCACGACATGATCCTCGCCCAGCGAGGGGCTTTCGGCGTCTACCTCGATACGGGGCGTCATTGTGTCGCCAGCGCATCTCCCGAGCTGTTCTTCCACCTCGCCGACGGCCGCATCGAGGTCCGACCGATGAAGGGAACCGTTGCACGGGGACGCTGGCCGGAGGAGGACGAATCGATGGCTGCCGCCCTCACCACCTCGACCAAGGACCGGGCCGAGAACCTCATGATCGTCGACTTGCTGCGCAACGACCTGGGTCGGATCGCTCGGTTTGGGACCGTACGGGTGGACGAGCTGTTCGCCCTGGAACGCTACGAAACGGTGTGGCAGCTGACGTCGCGGGTCTCGGCAGAGCTCGGGGATGACGTTGGCCTTGCCGACGTCTTCACGGCCTTGTTCCCTTCGGGGTCCGTGACCGGTGCTCCCAAGCCGCGCACCATGGAGATCATCAGCGATCTCGAGACATCTCCCCGCGGCGTCTACTGCGGAGCCGTCGGATTCGTCGGCCCGCACATGACCGCCGGGCGACGGGCGTCCTTCAACGTCGCTATCAGGACGGCAACCGTGGACTGCGACGAAGGGACTGCGACGTACGGCGTAGGCGGCGGCATCACGTGGGACTCAGATCCGGCCGCCGAGTACGAGGAGGCGCGGGCGAAGGCGAGGGTGCTCGGCGAGCGCCGACCAGAGTTCTCGCTCGTCGAGACACTGCGGTGGGAGCCCGATGCCGGGTTCGTATGGCTCGACCTGCACCTCGAACGGCTGGCGGCGTCCGCCGCCTACTTCGGCTTCCCCGTCAACCATCTCGCCGTCGTCGCCGCGCTCCAGCGCCACATGTCCGGCGCAACGGAGCCGCACCGTGTCCGGCTGGTCGTCGGGCGCGACGGTGCGATCGACATCGCCTCCGGAACCCTGACGGCGCCGCTGCATCTCGTCATGGTGCCCGCAGCCGATCCCGTGTGGTTCTCGATCGACGAAGTGCCGGTCAACGCCAACGACGTGTTCATGTTCCACAAGACGACGCGCCGCCACGCCTACGACACGCGGCTCAAGCGCCACGCGGCGGCAGATGAGGTGCTCATGTTGAACACGCAGGGCGACATCACGGAGTTCACGAATGGGAACGTGGTCGTCGAGCTCGACGGGGTCTGGGTCACGCCGCCCGTGTCGGCGGGTCTGCTGGGCGGCGTGTTCCGTGCTCACCTGTTGGCCAGAGCGGAGATCATCGAGGACACGATCACCAGGGCTGATCTGGCCCGTGCGGCGCAGATCGCCTTCATCAACTCCGTGCGTGGATGGCGTCCTGCGGTTCCCCTGGCGGTGGGTGCGCCGCGAGCGGGGGCGTCGCTTTCCGACGCAGAGGGGGTCGGTTAGCCTCCCGCGGATGCCCGCCTCCACCACCCCAGCTACGCCGCTCCAGATCCTCGACCACTCGGGTCGGCTCGTGGCAGACAGCCCGCTTCCCCTCGACCGCATCACCGAGTTGTACCGAGCAATGGTGGCGTCTCGGGCCTACGACAAGAAGTGCTCCGCCATGCAGCGTCAGGGCCGCCTGGCGACCTATGCGCAGTTCGAGGGCCAAGAAGCAGCCCAAATCGGCTCCGTTGCCGCCCTCGCTTCCCGCGACTGGGTAGTTGGCACGTATCGCGACGCCGCAGCGATGTGGTTTCACGGGTATCCCTGGCTGAACCTCATCCTTGGCCGCACGGGGGACGAGAGGGGCGGCCACGCTCCTGAGGGCGTCAACGTGCTGCCTCCTTCGATCACCGTTGGGGCGCACATGATCCACGCCGTCGGGATTGCCTGGGCGTCGCAGATCAGGGGCCAGGATGCCGTGGCGATGACGTTCTTCGGTGACGGGGCGACGTCGGAGGGTGACTTCCACGAGGCGATGAACTTCGCCGGCGTCTTTCGCTCGCCCACCGTGTTCGTGTGCCAGAACAACGGATGGGCCATCTCGATGCCGCGCGAGCGCCAGACGGCGTCGGCCACGATCGCACAGAAGGCAGATGCGTACGGCGTGGCCGGCGCGCTGGTCGACGGCAACGACCTGCTGGCCGTCTTCTCGGCTGCCGAAGCCGCCGTTGCCAGAGCGAGATCGGGCGGGGGAGCGACGCTCATCGAAGCCGTCACTTACCGCATGGGCCCGCACACGACGGCAGACGACGCGGGGCGTTATCGCTCGCCTGAGCACGTCGGCGAGTGGGTCGAGCGCGATCCTCTCGAGCGGGTGCGCCGCTACCTCGAGGCACATGGCGCATGGACGGCCGATTGGCAGCACGGCATCGAGGAAGGGGAGGCGTCCACGGTGGAGGCGGCCGTCGAGGAGGCCGAAGCCCTTCCGCCACTCGACGCAGCAGGGATCTTCGACGGCATGTTTGCGGTGACGCCGGATGCCCTGGCGGCACAGCGCCGAATGGCCGTGGAGGGCGGAGCATGACCGAGCGCAACCTGGCGCAGGCCATCAACAACGCTCTCGATCTCGCCCTGGCGGACCCTTCCGTCGTCCTTCTCGGGGAAGACGTGGGTCGGACCGGCGGCGTGTTCCGTGTCTCGGACGGGCTGCAGGAGCGCCACGGCGGGCATCGGGTGGTCGACACGCCCGTCGCGGAGTCCGGCATCGTCGGTGCCGCGTTCGGGATGGCGGTCGCCGGGTTGCGGCCGATCGCCGAAATCCAGTTCATGGGGTTCTCATACCCGGCCTACGACCAGATCGTCAGTCACGTGGCCAGGATTCGCAACCGCTCGCGCCACCGGTTCACAGCCCCGATGGTCATCCGCATCCCATACGGGGCGGGCATCGGCGCAGCGGAGCACCACAGCGAGTCGACCGAAACCATCTACGCACACACGCCGGGGCTGAAGGTGGTCGTGCCGTCGACGCCTTTCGACGCGAAGGGCATGCTGCTTGCTGCCATCGAGGATCCCGACCCGGTGATCTTCCTCGAGCCGATCCGTTCGTATCGCGCCGTCAAGGGCGAGGTGCCCGACGAGCGCTACACCGTGCCACTCGGGGCCGCGCAGCTCGTCGCAGACGGCAGCGACGTGACTCTCGTCGGGTACGGAGCGATGATGCGCGAAGTGCGGCGCAGCGTCCGGACGCTGGCCGAAGCCGGCATCAGTGCAGCGGCCGTGGACTTGCGGAGCCTGGCTCCGCTCGATCTCGATCCGGTAATCGCATCCGTGGAGCGCACCGGGCGGCTCGTCATCGTCCACGAGGCGCCGCGTACCGGCGGCCTGGCCGGCGAGATCGCTGCGTCGGTTCAGGAGCGTGCGCTGTACTCCCTGCGCGCTCCCATCGCCAGGGTGACCGGGTGGGACACGGTCGTCCCGCTGCGACGCGCCGAGCACCACTACGTCCCGACGGTGGAGCGGATCGTGGCCGCCGTCTCGCACACGATGGAGGGTTGACGTGGCGACCGAGTTTCATCTGCCTGATGTCGGGGAGGGACTCACGGAGGCCGTGATCGTTGCGTGGCACGCCGACGTCGGCGACGAGGTCGCCATGGACGGTCCGATGGTGGAAGTCGAGACCGACAAGGCCGTCATCGACATACCTGCGCCGGTCGCCGGCGTCCTGCTTCATCGCGGTGCAGGAGAGGGCGAGACCCTGGCCGTCGAGGCGCTCCTCGCCGTCATCGGCGCACCCGGTGAGCGGTGGTTGCCGAATGCCCAGGAAGATGGAGCGGTCGCGCCGCCCGGGGTGAGCGGCGATGCGGCTCCGATCGTCGGCCGGCTCGAAGCGGCGGTGGAGACCGTGACGGCGCCCGGTGGGCCGGCCCAGATGCTGCCCATGGTGCGCAAGCTGGCCGCCGATCTCGGGGTCGATACGGAGACGATTGCCGGCTCGGGCCCCGGGGGCAGGGTGACCGAGGATGACATCAGGGCGGCTGCGGCGACGACCGGTCCCGTCCGGCGGATCCGCATGTCACCGATGCGGCGCACGATCGCAGATCGGCTGGCCAGGGCGTGGCGAGAGATCCCACACGTCACGACGTACGGCGAGGCCGACGCCGTCGCCGTGCTCGACGAGCGCGCTGCGCTCGGCAAGCCACCGCTCGAGGCGGTGCTGATTCGCCGCATCCTGCCGCTGCTGGAGCAGTTTCCCGACTTCAACGCCGGCGTCGACGGCGATACGGTCGTTCACAAGCTCCACTACGACGTCGGGATCGCCGTCGACACGCCGGAGGGGCTGATGGTGGCCGTCGTTCACGATGCGCCATCGTTCGACGTCGCCGGTCTGGGGGCTGAGATCGTACGATTGGCTGCGGCGGCGCGGGACCGGAGCGCCTCACCCGACGAGTTGCGCGGCCAGACGTTCACGTTGTCGAACATCGGTGCAGTTGGCGGCAGGTACGGGACTCCGATCGTGCCGCTCGGCACCACGGCGATCTTGTCCGTCGGACGGGCCGACCCGCGGCCGGTCGTGCGCAACGACGAGATCGTCATCGGGCGCGAGATGCCGCTCAGCCTCTCGTACGACCACCGAGCGATCGACGGGGCAACGGGCCGTGCGTTCATGGCGGCCCTGATCCAGGCGTTGGAAGCCCCGGCGGGCGCATGACGCTCGTCGAGGGGTTGGTGGTGGTGTTCGGCGGATTGGCATCTGGCTTCATCAACACCCTGGCCGGTGGCGGGTCGGCGATCACCCTTCCCATCCTCACGGAGCTGATCGGTCCGAATGCCGCCAACGGGACCAACCGGATCGCCATCCAGCTCGCCAACCTCGCCGCGCTCGGTCGCTTCTCCCGCGGCCAGGCGGTGCCGTGGCGGCGGGTCCTCCCCGTCGTGCCGGCGGCGATGGTCGGTGCAGGCCTCGGGGCGTGGCTGGCAACGCTGTTGTCGGCCGGCGCCACGAGACGGGTGTTCGCGTTCGTTCTGGTCTTCGTTGCGGCTTCGGTGCTGCTCAAGCCGTCGCGATGGGTCGACGGGCGGGAGACCATCCTCCCGATGGGATGGCGGCTTCTGATCTTCTTTGCGATCGGGTTCTACGGCGGATTCGTCCAGGCCGGAGTCGGCTTCCTGCTCCTCGCCGGCCTCGTCCTCGGCTCTGGCCTCGATCTGGTGAAAGGCAACGGCGCAAAGGTGCTCATCATCGCCGCCTACACGCCGGTCGCTCTCGTCTTCTTCGCCGCAGCCGCCCAGGTCGACGTCGCCGTCGGCGCGGTGTTGTCGATCGGGCAAGTGAGTGGGGCGTGGATCGCGGCCCACCTGGCGCTGCAGAGGGGCGCGGGCTTCGTGCGCTGGATCCTGGTCGCCGCAGCGCTGGTGGCCGCCGGGAGGATGCTGTTGACGGCGTGATTGTGGGGGCGGGGCACCCTCGTCCGACGGGTAGGGGGGAGCTGCCCGGCTTGCCGGGTTGAGGGGGTTCTTCCGCCCTTTCCGTCACGTGTCGACCGAGTCGGCGCCGCCCGATGCCACAAGCGGCAGGGGCGTGCCTACGATCCCGAGGTGAGATCGCCGACACTCTTGTGGCTCGACGTGGCCGTTGTCTTCGGCTTCGTGATACTCGGCCGCCGCACCCACGAAGAAGCCGAGACGTTTGCCGGAGTGCTGAGGACCGCGGCCCCCTTCATGCTTGCGCTCGCCGCAGGCTGGATGGTGACGAAGGCGTGGCGGGCTCCTGCTGCCCCGATGACCGGCGTCGGTGTCCTCGTGGTCACCGTCGTGGTCGGCATGGTGCTTCGCCGCACGGTGTTCGCCGAAGGTACCGCGACGACGTTCGTCGTGGTGGCCACCGCATTCCTCGCGCTTGGGTTCATCGGCTGGCGGCTCGTCGCCCGTGCCGTGACGACGCGTCGGGCGAGGTCGTTGGCGTCGTGACGGCCGCCACTGGACCGGCGCCATGAGCGACACGAGGCCGTCGCTGCCGAATACCTAGACCGGCTCGACTTCTTCGCATTCCCACACGCGGGCTTCCCAGACGAGGCGAGAGCCGCGAGCCTGCAACTTGATGATGCCCGCATCAACGAGCTGGCGCAGGCTCTTGCTCTCCGCAAGGGGTCCGGCGAGCGGGATCATGCGGTCGGCGAGTTGCTTCAGGCTGCCGAACACCGAGCGAGCGACGTCGAGGATGGCGTTCTCGTCTTGGAGCGTCCCCGTCGGAAGCAGGAGCTTGCCGCCTTCTTTGAGGCGGCGTGCAGCCTCGCGCAGCATTCGCATCGGGAGCTCGGCGCCCCGCGGTCCGCCGCCCGTTCGGGATGGGAACCAACCGCTCTCGGCGGCGAGCTGGTCGGGGATCCCGGACACGTCCCCGATGATCACATCGGCGCGAACGTCGTCGGGGAGTGGCGAGAAGAGGTCGCCTTGGAAGAACTCCATCCTGTCCGCGACCCCGTGTGCCGCGGCATTCGCGGACGCAACTTCGACAACGTCTGGGCTGGCGTCGATGCCGTACACATGGGCGGCGCCGAGCTTGGCAGCGATGATCCCGAGGATTCCGGTGCCGCAGCCCACATCGATGACAACGTCGCCTTCCTCGACTTCGAGGACCTTGGCAACGAGTTGCGAGATGGTGGAGGGTTGGAAGGTGTTGTCCGAGGCTTGAAGCTCCATGGGGCCGAGCCGGCCCTTCCACGTGATGCTGTGCATCGGGGGATTATGCCCGATGGCTCGGTCACTCGCATTTCGGGCGTCGGACGGACGGATCGAGGCGTACGCTGGCGCCATGGAGCTCGACGGACAGCGTCAGCGCAACGCCCTCACCGCAGCCGAGAAAGCCCTCGTCGCTCTCGTGGATGGCGATGCACATCGAGCGCGACACAACGCCCAGAAGGCCGCTGAGCTCGATCAGGTCGGTGTCTATGCAGCGCTACCCGATGCCATCGCTGCCGTTGCGGCCGACCTGGAGACGTCGGGATCCGTCGGCGTGGAGACTCGCAGGGTCTTGCGCGACGCGGTGCCGCCGGGACCGCTTCACGCCCTCCTCGAGCCGTTCGGCCCCTGACCGGACGGGGTTACGCTGCCCGCATGGGTGACTACCACGTCCACCTCCATCCGCACGGCCCGTATCGGGGCACGGGCCCGCGCCCAGGTGTCTACCCCGCCGGGCACATCGAGGCGTATGTCGCGGCAGCGGCGGGCAATGGTGCCACCGAGGTGGGGTTCACCGAGCACCTGTATCGATGCACCGAGGCGGCCTCGGTGCTCGGGAGGTTCTGGGAACGGGAGCCTCGCGCCGATCTCGCCCGGCTGTCCGAGCAGATGGTTGCCGAGGATCTGACGTTGTCGCTCGAGTCGTACGTCGGTGCGGTCGTGGCTGCCAAGGAGCGAGGTCTGCCGGTGCTCCTCGGCCTCGAGGTCGACTTCTTCCCGGAGACGATCGAGGCCGTGCTGCAGCTCATCGCCCCGTACCCCTGGGACTTCCTCATCGGCTCCGTGCATTGGATCGGCGGCTGGGCGGTGGATCACGGCAAATCCGCCTTCGAGTTCGAGAGACGAGGAGTGCGGCGGGCCTATGAGGACTACTTCGAGCTCGAGACGCTGCTGGCTGCCTCAGGAGCGGTGGACGTGCTCGCCCACGTCGACGTCGTCAAGAAGTACGGCCATCGCCCGGACGAGGTGCCCGACGACCTCTACCGGAAGGTCGTCGCTGCCGCCGCCTCGTCGGGTACAGCAGTAGAGGTGTCGAGCGCAGGTCTTCACCGCCCGGCCGGCGAGATCTACCCCTCGCCGGGATTGCTCGGGTTGTTCGCCGCCGCCGCCGTGCCGATCACTCTCGCCAGTGATGCGCACTACCCTCCCGATGCGGGTCGGGATCGGGACGAGCTCGTCGCCGCGGCCCGCACCGCGGGATACAGCCATCGGCTGAGATTCCGTCAGAGATCCCGCACCTTCGTGCCCCTGGAGGGGTGAGCTATGGACCACGGCCAGATCCACGACGAACACCCTTTCACCACACCGCCCGATCAGCGTGACCCGGTGAGGCAGCTGCGCGGGCGGCTCGCCGTCCCGGTGACGATCCTCACGGCAGGGGATGAGAAGAGCCGCACGGGCCTCACCGTGTCTTCGCTCGTTGTCGCAGAGGGCGATCCAGCGTTGGTGTACGGCCTGGTGGGTGCGACGACGGATCTCCTCGACGTGGTCGAGGAGACCGGGCGATTCATCGTGCACGTGTGCGACCAGACACAACGGGAGGCTTCCGATGTGTTCGCCGGACTGCGCCCGAGTCCGGGGGGACTGTTCGCGGGGCGTGCCTTCACCGACAGCCCCTACGGGCCGCTGCTCGACGGCTTCGGCAGCTACGCCATGTGCACCCTCGTCGAAGGACGGGAGGAGAGCTTCTCCGTTCTCATAGCCGGGCGAATCGAGGAGGTCGTCCTCGACGACCTCGACGATCCCCTCGTCTACTTCCGCGGCGCATACCGGCACCTCAGGACCTGAGCCCGTGCGGTATGTGAGCACCCGGGGCGGCATGGCGCCAGCCGGATTCGGTGACGTGCTGCTCGGCGGCCTCGCTCCTGATGGCGGGCTGGTCGTGCCAGAGACGTTCCCGACGCTCGCCGCCGCCGATCTGGCCGCTCTGCGCGGTGCGCCGTACGAGCAGGTGGCATTCGCCGTGGTCAGCCGTTTCGTGGCGGATGTTCCCGGCGACGAGCTGCGGCGCCTCATCGGTGCGGCCTACGACCGAGCCCGCTTCGATCATCCCGACGTCATGTCCATTCGTGCGATCGAGGCCGGGATGTTCCTCGCCGGGCTCTCCCATGGCCCGACGCTGGCGTTCAAGGACATGGCGCTGCAGTTGGTCGGCAGGCTCTTCGAGCGTGAGCTCGAGCGGCGGGGTGAGCGTCTCACCGTCCTTGGAGCGACCTCAGGCGACACGGGGTCGAGCGCCGAGCACGCCATGATCGGCGCCCACAACGTCGATGTCTTCATGTTGTCGCCGCTCGGCCGCACCAGCCCGTTCCAGGCGGCGCAGATGTACAGCCTCGACGAACCCAACATCCACAACCTGGTGGTGCGCGGTGTGTTCGACGACTGCCAGGATCTCGTGAAGGCAGTCAATGCCGACGCAGCCTTCAAGGCCACCTATCGCATCGGCGCCGTGAACTCGATCAACTGGGCCCGCATCATGGCCCAGACCGTCTATTACGTGTACCTCTACCTCGCAGTGGCCGGTGCGGTGGGAGACCCGGTTGACGTTGCGGTGCCGACGGGCAACTTCGGCAACGTCTATGCCGGCTTCGTCGCCCGCCGCATGGGCGTGCCCATTCGCAGGCTCATCGTCGCCACGAACGAGAACGACGTCCTGGACGAGTTCTTCCGAACGGGACGCTATCGGGTACGTCCCGCGGCGGCCGTCGCCGCCACGTCGAGTCCCTCGATGGACATCTCCAAGGCGTCGAACTTCGAGCGGTACGTCCATGCTCTGCTGGGCGATGACGCGTCGCGCACGGCGGCACTCTTCGAGACACTGAGCCCCGATCACCCCATCGACCTCTCCAACGACTCCGCGTTCGCCCGCATCGGCGAGACCGGATTCGTGTCCGGCAGCTCCACCCACGCCGACCGCATCGCCACCATTCGGCGGCTTCATGCCGAGCACGGCATCATGGTGGACCCGCACACCGCAGATGGCGTGAAGGTGGGGACCGAGCTGCCGCGATCCCGAGGTACCGCTCGTCTGCCTCGAGACGGCACAGCCCGTCAAGTTCGCCGCCACCATCGAGGAGGCGCTCGGTGCACCGCCACCCGTGCCGCCACGGTTTGCGGGTCTGCTCGACCGCCCACAGCGCTACGACGTCATCGACAACGACGTCGCCGCAGTGCAGGAGCGCATCGCCGCTCGCATTGCGCCGGCGAGGCGCCCGTAGACTGCCGCCCATGCCTCCTTCCGCTCCCACCGTGTGGCTGACGACGCTCGGCTGCTCCAAGAATCAGGTCGACTCGGAGAAGGTGACGTCGATGCTCGGCGACGCCGGGTACGTCGACGCCGCCTCACCAGAGGACGCCGACGTTGTGATGGTCAACACCTGCGCCTTCATCGAAGCGGCCCGCCAGGAGTCGGTCGACACCATTCTGGAGATGGCAGCGGCGAAGCGCACCGACGCACGGTTGGTCGTGATCGGATGTATGGCGCAGCGCTACGAGACGGAGCTGCGCGATGCGCTGCCCGAGGCCGATGCGGTCATCGGGCTGGACCGGTACGGCGAACTGGTGACTGCGCTCGATGATCTCACCGAATGGCAGCCGATCACCATCCGACCGGCGGCTACGTCCAAGATGGACATCTTGTATCAGATCAAGCGACCCACCCCCTCGACTCCTTTTGCCTACGTCAAGGTCGCAGAGGGGTGTGACAAACCGTGCACCTTCTGTGCCATCCCATTGTTTCGCGGCAAACAGCGGTCGCGGCCTCCTGTCAACGTGCGCGACGAGATCGCCGAGTTGGCAGGTTCCGGGGTCGGGGAGATCGTGCTCGTCGCCCAGGACCTGGCGGCCTACGGGCGGGACATCGACGCCCCAGGCGGCATCGTCGAGTTGCTTCGCTTCGTGAGCGACGTCGACGGTTTGCGGCGCCTACGCCTCTACTACCTCTATCCGCGAGAGATTCGCACCGCTCTGATCGAGGAGATGGCCGGCAATCCGATCGTGGCCGACTACTTCGATCTCTCGCTCCAGCATGCCAGTGAGCGCCTGTTGCGCGGGATGAAGCGGCCCGGCAGTGGTGAGCGGCACCTTGCGTTGATCGACGAAATCCGCACGGCGGCGCCCGAAGCGGCGCTGCGGTCCTCGTTCATCGTCGGCTTCCCCGGCGAGACGGATGACGATGTCGACCGGCTCGCCGAGTTCCTCGAGGTTGCCCGACTCGATTGGGCGGGCTTCTTCCCCTACTCGCCCGAGGAGGGCACGCCGGCGGCCGGGTATGACGATCAGGTGCCCGAGGAAGCCAGAGGAGAACGGTTGCGGCATCTCCAAGCCCTCCAAGAGGACATCACGGCGGTACGCAACGCCGACCAGATCGGCAAGGACCTCGAAGTCCTCGTCGACCAGGTGGAGGACGGTGTTCCGGTGGGACGCTCCTACCGCGAGGCGCCGGAGATCGACGGCGTGGTGGTGCTCGATCGCGGCACGCCGGGGGAGTGGGTGACGGCCACGATCACAGGCGGGTACGGGACGGATCTCATCGGTGCCGTGAGCTCGCCGTCGTGATCGTCGAGACACTCGCCGTCGGCACCGAGCTGCTCCTCGGCCAGATCGTGAACTCGAATGCGGCAACGATCGGCGCGCGGCTCGCCGACGCCGGTCTCGACCACTATCACCAAGCCGTTGTGGGCGACAACGTCGACCGCATCGCAGCCGCTATCGGTCTTGCAGTGCGTCGCTCCGACGCGCTCATCATCACGGGCGGCATCGGGCCGACTCAGGACGATCTCACGCGCGAGGCCATGTGTGCCGCCGCCGGAGTCGAGATGGCCTACGACGACGAGTATGCCGACCGGTTGCGTCGGTGGTGGGAGCGCAGGGGACGTGAGATGCCCGAGAGCAACCTCCGCCAGGCGCAGCATCCCGAGGGCTCGCATCTGCTGATCAACCGCAAGGGCACGGCACCAGGGCTGCGGTTGCAGATCGGCGACGCCTGGGTGTTCGCAGTGCCCGGGGTACCCGCCGAGATGCTCACCCTGTTGGACGAGGATGTCATCCCCTTCCTTCGCACGGCAGCCGGTGCTGCCGGCGTGGTCGTCAGCCGCCTGATTCGCACCTGGGGCGAGTCGGAGTCGCGAGTCGGTGA
This sequence comes from uncultured Acidimicrobiia bacterium, assembly GCA_963792895.1. Taxonomy (GTDB): domain Bacteria; phylum Actinomycetota; class Acidimicrobiia; order Spongiisociales; family UBA5794; genus UBA6912. The sequence continues at coordinate 31,607 of CAWBYA010000008.1, read as the reverse complement.
GCTGATGGCCGACCTCTTCGACGCCGGCGCCAACCCGACGCTTGCCTTTCTCGCCAGCTCGGGCGAGATAAAGGTCCGCATCACGGCCAAGGCGGAGAACGTTGGGAAAGCCGAGGCCTTGATCGCTCCCGTCGAGGCCGAGGTGCGCCGCCGGATGGGCCGGCTCGTGTTCGGGGCGGACGACGAGACGCTGGAGCAGGTGCTCTTCGCCGAGCTCGCGGCGCGCGGGTGGAGTATCGGTACAGCCGAGTCGGCGACGGGCGGTATGGTCGCCGAACGCATCACTGCGGTTCCCGGAGCTTCGGGTCACTTCGTCGGCAGCATCGTGGCGTACAGCCCTGATCTCAAGGTCGAGCTCCTCGACGTGGCTGAAGAGCTGATCGAAACGAACGGTGTGGTGAGCGAGCCCGTAGCCGTCGCGATGGCCGAGGGGGCTGCTGCGCGGCTCGGTGCCGATGTTGTGATCGCAGTGACGGGCTCTGCCGGCCCCGATCCGCTCGAGCGCTCCATCGGCACCATGGTCGTAGCGGTCCGCACCCCCGAGCACGCCGGCGCTCGCTCATTGCACATGCCGGGCGATCGGGAACGGGTGCGCGTGTACACCACCACGGCTGCGCTGCATCTTGCGCGGCTGGCCGTGGCCGGTGACTGGTGGGGCAGCGTGCCCGACCGCTGGGGCCCGCGCAGCCGGCCATGAGCGGCCTGGGTGAGGAGCGGCTCTTCCTCGGCGTGGCGCTCGCCGAGGAAACCCGCCGGCTGCTTGCGGCCCACCTGAACGAGCACGCCGCTGCAGGGCTGCCCGGCCGAGCCGTTGCTCCGCCCGCATGGCACATCACCCTGCGCTTCCTCGGCTGGGTGACGGACGTGCAGCGAGACCGCATCGTGCATGCCGTGTCCGAGAGCGAGCTGCCCAGGCAGTTCTCCGCCCGTTTCGCAACCTTCGGCGCCTTCCCGAAGCCGCGGCGTGCCGGGTGTCATCTGGCTCGGCCTCGACCGGGGGGTGGACGAGATGGCGATGATGGCGGCGGCGTGCGAGGAGGCGGCCAGACAGCATGGTTTCAGCCCCGAGGAGCGGCCGTTCGTTCCGCATGTCACCCTGAGCCGGATGCGCCCGCACCAGAACGTGACCGCAGTCCTCGATCGTCTCCCGCCCTTCGGCGTGACCATGCCCGTGCGGGCCGTTGCGCTCTTTCGGAGCACGCTGCTCCCCGGGGGAGCCGTCTACGACGTTGTCGATACGATCGACCTGTGAGTTTGCCGAGCCCGGCTGCTGCTCAACCGCTCACGAGGTCCTCGACATCGAACAAACGTTCGCCTATGATCCGTGCCGAATCACACTCGTGTCGTTTCGTGGGTAGCGTTCATGTCACAGCCGAGCGATACGGTCGTCGAGAGTGAGATCGACCCCGTAGGAGGGATCCAGTGAGCACCGACAACGTCGATAGGGACAAGACCCTCGAGATGGCGATGTCCCAGATCGAGCGGCAGTTCGGCAAGGGCGCCATCATGAAGCTGAGCGACAGCAGCGTCCGCAACGTCAAGGCCATCCCGACCGGGGCACTGGCTCTCGATCTGGCTCTTGGCATCGGCGGGCTGCCGCGTGGTCGTATCGTCGAGATCTTCGGACCGGAGAGCTCCGGAAAAACGACCCTTGCGCTCCATGTCGTGGCCGAAGCCCAGCGCAACGGCGGTGTCGCCGCCTTCATCGATGCGGAGCATGCCCTCGATCCCGTATACGCAAAGGCGCTCGGCGTCGACGTCGATGAGCTGCTGATCTCCCAGCCGGACACGGGGGAGCAGGCGCTCGAGATCGCCGACATGCTCATCCGTTCGGGAGCCCTCGATGTCGTGGTCATCGACTCGGTGGCCGCACTCGTCCCGCGAGCGGAGTTGGAGGGCGACATGGGCGACTCCCACGTCGGTCTGCAAGCCCGCCTCATGTCGCAGGCGCTGCGCAAGCTGGCCGGCACCATCAACCGCTCCGATACGACGGCGATCTTCATCAACCAGCTTCGGGAGAAGATCGGCGTGATGTTCGGATCGCCGGAGACGACGCCGGGTGGGCGGGCGCTCAAGTTCTACTCCAGCGTCCGCGTCGACGTACGCCGCATCGAATCGATCAAGCAGGGCACCGAGAATGTCGGCAACCGGGTACGGGCGAAGATCGTGAAGAACAAGGTCGCCCCACCGTTCCGGCTCGCAGAGTTCGACATCATGTTCGGTGAGGGGATCTCTCGAGAGGGCAGTCTCCTCGATGTCGCCGTCGAGCACGGCGTCGTCAAGAAGGCCGGCGCTTGGTACACCTTCGACACCGACCAGCTCGGGCAAGGCAGGGAGCGGGCGAAGGAGTTCCTGCGGGAGAACCCCGAGGTTGCCATGCAACTGCAGGACAAGGTGATGCGCGTCGTCGGCGTGATCGTCGACGAGACGGAGGCCGAGGCCGAAGACGAGCCCGCAGATGCGGAACAGGCTGCCGAGGAGAGCTGAACCACGCATCGTCCACGATGCAGACTGGCCGGCCCAGCAATGGGCCGGCCAGTCTGTCGAAGACGGAGATTTCGTGGGTCATTCCTCGCCGGCCGACGGGTTGGAGCAGCCGGCGGAGTGAGCGCGAACGAGGAAAATCCAGAGATGTGTGGTTTTCGCGTTCCGCTCAGGGGGATCGTCGAGTACCATCGAAGAACCACATACACGAAAACTGCAAATCCGACAATCAACGGGACCTGAACACGAGATGAAGCGCAAGAGCCGAGGGAGGTTGCAGCCAACGGGCCCGTAGGCCTTCGCTGTTGAGCGCTCTCGTGACGTGTGTGTGCCGAGCCCACGGTGGGCTCGGCATTGTGCATTCGGATCCTGGAAGCGAGGACAGCATGGAATGGCTCATGACCGTCGCCGTTGCGGCTGCCGTTGGCGTGACGGCCTATTTCGGGGGCCGAGAAGCCAGCCGGCGCAGTCGGGCGCAGGTCACCGGCGCTGCTCAGGACGTTCTGGGGGATGCGCGTGTCGAGGCGCAGAAGATCCTCTCTCGAGCCGAGGAGGAATCGAGGGCGCTTGCGCTGACGTACAAGGAACGCGAGGACGCGGCGCTCGACCATCGGCGTATGGAGGCGTCGGCCCTCGAAGAACGGCTTGCGCAGCGCGAGGCGACCCTGGAGCAGCGGGCATCCAACCTCACCCAACGTGAAGAGATGCTCATCGACAAGGAGCGCGGGATCGGCGACGATCGGAGCCGGCTCGCTGCGCTCCAGGAGGAAGCCCGCAACCACCTCGAACGCATTGCCGGATTCGACTCTCGTGCCGCCAAGGAGGAGCTGCTCCAGAAGGTCGAGGACGACGCTCGCCGGGAGGCGATGGTGCTCGTGCGAGACCTGGAGATCAAGGCGAGGGAAGAGGCGGACCGGCGGGGCCGCCGCATCCTGGCGACCGCAGTCCAGAGGCTCGCGTCGGAGGTGGTCTCGGAGACGACGGTTTCCGTGATCCCGCTCCCGTCTGACGAGATGAAGGGTCGCATCATCGGCCGGGACGGGCGCAACATCCGCACGTTCGAAGCCGTGACGGGTGTCAACCTGATCGTCGACGATACGCCGGAGGCGGTGTCCGTATCCACATTCGACCCCGTGCGGCGAGAGGTCGCAAGGCTGGCGTTGGAGCGTCTCGTCGAGGACGGCCGCATCCATCCTGCGTCGATCGAAGAGGCCTACGAGAAGGCACAGGCGGAGGTCGAGCAATCGATCAGGGATGCAGGCGAGTGGGCGATGCTCGAAGTGGGTGCCACACGGTTGCACCCCGAGCTCGTGACCTTGCTCGGCAGGCTCAAGTACCGCACCTCCTACGGCCAGAACGTCCTCAATCACCTGGTCGAGTCGGCGCACATCGCCGGCATGCTCGCCGCCGAGCTCGGGCTCGATGCGACCGAGGCGAAGCGCGCGGCGTTTCTCCACGACATCGGCAAGGCCGTGACACACGAAGTGGGTGGGTCCCATGCCCTCGTGGGTGCGGAGATCGCCAGACGGTTCGGGGAAGATGCGTCGATCGTCCATGCCATCGAGGCGCACCACAACGAAGTCGAGCCGCGAACCCTCACCGCAGTCCTCGTGCAGGCTGCGGACGCCGTCTCGGCGGCACGACCCGGGGCGCGGCGTGAGGCGCTCGAGTCGTACGTGCGCCGGCTCCAGAAGCTCGAGGAGATCGCAGGCTCCTTCCCCGGTGTCGACCGCGTGTTCGCCATGCAGGCGGGCAGGGAGATCCGAGTGGTGGTCGATCCGGGGAGCATCGACGATCTCGGCTCGACCCAGCTGGCGCGCCAGATCGCCCGCAAGCTCGAAGACGGGCTCCAATACCCGGGCCAGATCGAGGTCACGGTGATCCGGGAGTACCGCGCCAAGGACTACGCTCGCTGACGCTCAGCCCCACCGGAGCCCATCTCATGGCCGAAACCATCATGCTCGGCATGCCAGCCGTCAAGACCCCGCGGCCGCAGACGCGGGCGGGTCAGCGCTACTTCATCAGGACCTTCGGGTGTCAGATGAACGAGCACGATTCCGAGCGGATCGGCGGGCTCCTCGAGGCGGATGGCATGGCGCCTGCCGACGGACCAGAAGATGCCGACGTTGTCGTGCTCAACACCTGCACCATCCGAGAGAACGCCGACCAGAAGCTGTACGGCTATCTCGGTTCCCTCAGGGCTGTGAAGCGCCGCAAGCCTGCGATGCAGATCGTCGTCGGCGGGTGCATGGCCCAGAAGGACAAGGAGACGATCCAGGAACGGGCAGGGTGGGTCGACGTCGTGTTCGGCACTCACAACACCCATCGCGTCGTAGATCTCCTCGACCACGCCGCAGAATGGGGCTCGGTCACCGAGATCTGGGACGAGACGGTCTCGATCGACGACATTCCCTCCTCGCTGCCGAGCCACCGCGAGTCCCCTCACTCGGCGTGGGTGACCATCACGATCGGCTGCAACAACTCGTGCACGTTCTGCATCGTTCCCATCGTGCGAGGTGCAGAGATCTCGCGCCGCCCCGGCGACGTGCTCCGTGAGGTCGGCCAGCTTGCAGCCAGCGGGGTGAGCGAAGTGACGCTGCTCGGGCAGAACGTCAACTCGTATGGTCGCGATCTCGAGTTGAACGGCAGGAAGCCATTGTTCGCCGATCTGCTGCGCCGCGTCGGGGAGATCGAAGGGGTCCGCCGCATCCGCTACACGAGCCCCCACCCGAAGGACTTCAAGGAGGATGTTGCCGCGGCGATGGCCGAGACGCCGGCGGTGTGCGAACAGCTCCACCTGCCCCTCCAATCAGGCAGCCGCCGCATCCTGGCTGCGATGCACCGGGGCTACGACGCCGAGCGTTTCCTCGCCAAGCTCGAGATGGCGCACAGCTTCATCCCGAATCTCAGCGTCTCGACCGACATCATCGTCGGGTTTCCCGGTGAGACCGAAGAGGACTTCGCGGCCACCATGGATGTGGTGCGAGAGGCACGCTTCGATGGTGCTTTCACGTTCCAGTTCTCGCCCCGGCCCGGCACCCCGGCGGCAACCTTGGAGGGGCAGATCGCTCCCGAGGTCGTTCAGGAGCGCTTCGACCGGCTGGTGACTCTGCAGAACCAGATCTCGCTCGAGAAGAACGAGGCAATGGTCGGCTCCCTGGTCGAAGTGATGGTTGAGGGACCGTCGCGCAAGGACGCTGCAGTGGTGACGGCCCGTACCCGTGGGAACAAGCCCATCCACCTGCCCGGCAGCTACGAGCCGGGGGTGTACCTGATGGCAAGAGTCGACCGAGCGGCACCCCACCACCTGATCGGGAGCCCGGCGTCCTGACGGTCCTCGCGGTTGTCGGCCCGACCGCAGCGGGCAAGAGTGGGCTGGCTGAGCGTTGGGCCTCGTTGGCGGACGGCGAGATCGTCTCGGTCGACTCGATGCAGGTGTACCGCGGCATGGACATCGGGACGGCCAAGCCGGATGCTGCGGCTCGCCGGCGGCTACCGCATCACCTCGTCGACATCGCCGAGCCAGAAGAGGAGTTCTCGGTCGCCCGATTCCAGGCCGCAGGGAGACATGTGCTCGCAACGCTCGCCACTCGCGGGACTCCAGCGGTGATTGTCGGCGGTTCGGGTCTGCACTACCGGGCGCTCGTCGATCCGCTGACGTTCGGTCCCACCGACCCGGCGATGCGCATGGATCTCGAGGCGGTCGATCTGGAGGACCTGGTGGTCGAGTTGCTCGCTGCGGATCCAGCCGCCGCCGACCACGTCGACCTCGCCAACCCGCGACGAGTGGTGCGAGCCGTCGAGATCCTGCGACTCGCAGACGAGACTCCGAGCGAGCGAGCCTCCCGACCTGAGACGGATGCGCTTCGCAGCTACCGCCCCGTCGTAGCGCATCGCGTCGTCGGAGTGGATCCCGGCGAGAAGTTGGAGGCACGAGTGGCGGGGCGATTCGATGACATGCTGGCGGCGGGCCTTCTGGACGAGGTGGCCGGCTTGGCAGGGCGGTTGGGTCGAACCGCCCGCCAGGCAGTTGGCTACAAGGAGTTGCTGGCAGTCGTCACCGGCGAGCACAGTCTCGCCGTTGCCAGAGCAGACGCGATTCGCGCAACGCTCGCCGTGGCGAAGCGGCAACGGACCTTCTTTCGACGTGATCCGCGGATCCGGTGGATTCCGTGGGACGATGACCCCGACGTGCGGTGGATGCGGCTGGGAAGCGTGCTCGAGGAGGATCCGGCGTGGACTTCGTGAAGATGGAGGGCCTCGGCAACGATTTCGTCGTGGTCGACGGGCCTGCGGGCATCACCACCGCAGACGTCATACGATGGTGCGACCGCAGGTTTGGCATCGGCGCGGATGGCGTTCTGGAGATCACACCTGTCGACCATCGGTCCATCCGGATGCGCTATTGGAATGCAGACGGCGGAGCAGCCGAGATGTGCGGCAACGGGCTGCGCTGCGTGGCCAGGCTGGCCTTGGACAGAGGCTGGGTGGACGCGCCGACGATGACGGTCGTCACCGATGCCGGCAGTCTCCCGGCCGAGGTGCTGGACGATGGCATGGTCCGGGCGCGCGTAGGGGAGCCCCGGGTCGCTGGGCAGCCATTCGACGCTTGTGGCGCCGTGGTTCACCCCGTCGTAGTCGGCAACCCTCACGCCGTCGTGTTCGTCGACGACCCGGCATCCGCTCCCGTCGTCACGTTGGGTCCGTTGATCGAAACCAGCGACCCGTTTCCGGAGCGGGCAAATGTCGAGTTTGTCGCCGTCACCGGGCGGCACACGATTTCGATGCGGGTGTGGGAGCGTGGCGTCGGTGAGACGATGGCATCGGGCACGGGCGCGACCGCAGCAGCCTTCGCCGCGACTGTGCACCGCGACGTCACGGCGCCGGTGCGGGTCACCCTTCCGGGCGGTGAGCTCGTGATCGAATTGGTCGACGGCGCGGCGTGGATGATCGGTCCGGCAAACGTCGTCTATGTGGGCCGATTGCCCGATCCTGCGTAGCGCATCTCCCGCCGGTACTTCTTCCAGTCAGACGACTTCGTCGACCAGGCGACATCGGTGACGATCATGACCACACCGGTGACGAGCAGTGCGATCCACGCCCACCCGGGTGCGCCCATGCCCCACGCTGCCCCGAGCATGAGGAACGGCACGGCTTTCGTGGCGATTGCTCCGGATGCGTGCATGACGGCGCGAGATCGGGCGGGTGTCCGCAGGTACGTGGCGTAATCGACCTTCACGCCCGGCTGCGGGCGGGTCAGCGAGCCGACGAACCAGTGACTGAATCGCATTCCCGCCTGCATGCCGACGACGGCATGGGTCAAGCTGTGGACGGCGGTGAAGACGACGGCGGTCCCGGCGAGGAGCAAGAGGCCGTTGGCGGGTGCGTCGACGTAGTACCCGGAAGCAACAACGCCCAATCCGGCGACCACTCCGAGGGCGGCGATCAGCGTTCCGAGCGGGAAGGGGACGGTGAGCAGGGCCCAGCGCACGAACGCCTCGCGGTCGATCGCACCGATGCGATCGGCATGTCGCTCGGCGAGCGCCGGGTCACGCTTCACGGCCGCCACGGCTCGCCAGAAGCCCAGCTTGCCGAGATCTACCGTGCCGCCGCCTCGGAGCGCCGCGTCGGCATCGTCGAGAATGCGAGCGATCTCGTTGTCATTCATCGGGTGGCCTCCTCGTGGCGGGACGTCCCGATGGTAGGGCGCCGCTTCCAAGGTGCTGAATGAGCACGATTGGAGCGTCGAGGTGTCGCTTCGATATCAGCCCGCATCGGGTCGGCCCGGTGCGGAAGCCTCCTAGGCCAACCTGCGGAGCACAGCAACGACGATGCCGAGAATCTCCACTCCCTCGGCGAACACCATCGGTGGGAAGTCGGGGTTCTCGGACTTGAGCACCACTCGCGTGTCGATCCGCTGCAGGCGCTTGACCGTAGCCTCCTCGCCATCGATGAGCGCGGCAACGATCTGTCCGTCCCTCGCATGGCTCTGTCGGCGTACGACGACGTAGTCGGCGTCGAAGATGCCGGCCTCGATCATCGAGTCGCCACGCACCCGGAGCATGAATACGGGGTCCTTGCCGACCAGGTCGGTGGGGAGCGGGTAGATCTCCTCGATGTCTTCCTCGGCAAGGATCGGTGAACCGGCGGCGATGCGTCCCACGAGGGGCACGTCGCGAACCGATGCCCTGACGAACCCGCCGTGGTCCATGCCGTCGTCGATCACCTCGATCGCCCGTGGCTTCGTCGGGTCGCGTCTGAGGAATCCTTCCCGGACGAGTGTCGACAGATGGCTGTGCACGGTCGATGGCGAGCTGAGCCCGACGGCATCTCCGATTTCTCGCACCGACGGGGGGTAGCCCCGTCCCCGAACGGTGGCGAGGATGAAGTCGAGTATCTCCTGCTGTCGCACGCTCAAGGTGTTGCGGTCCATGGAAAGCCCTTTCGCTCCGCTGCCGACAGCGTAACCAAGATTTCGCGCTCCTCCAAACATATGTTCGACTTGACAGGGGAACACCTGTTCGATACGGTGGACAAAGTCACGAACACCCGTTCGGTCGGCGCACAGCGACCGCACGAAGTGGATCGAGACCTCCGACGGAATCTGTCACACCCGTCAGATACCGTCGGGGACGTGAGGTTCACCCCTCACGCCAGACACGCCACGTGCATCGACGATTCGGTGCACACCCACACAGCAGGAAGCGCGAAAGGAGGGACACCGATGACACGTCAGGCACCCATCACTCGGCACCGGGTGGTGGTCATCATTTCCATCGTCGTGTTGGCGGTGTTCCTCCTGGCTTCCGCCGTGCAGGCAACCGGGGCGGCACCCGAGTCGACCATCGACTACCGGGTTCGCAGTGGCGACACGCTGTGGTCGATCGCCGAGACGCACGCGAGCGCACCTGGCGACCTACGAGCGACCATCCACGACATCCAGGTCTTGAACGATCTCGACGGCAGCACGATCCACGCCGGGCAAGTGCTCGTTCTCCCAAGCGGCTGACTCGTCATCGGAGGAGAGGGAGCACGTCCGGTACCGTGCGGCCGGTGAGCGCCCGGATGAGGTCCGGCGCTATGCCCTGTCGCTGCGAGACTTCGCAGAGCAGGCGCAGCGTGTCTGCAAGCGCTGCCTCTGGAATAGCCGCCGGGGTACCCGTTGCCGCCGCGAGGTCGAGACCATGGACCACGAGCTCGAAGCTCCGCGTGCGGAGATAGTCGCCGAGCCGCATCGGACCCCACGGCGTCGCCACGTGGCGATCCGGCCCGGCGGCGAGGAGGAGTGGCTGAACGGCGGCGGCGAGGACGTCGAATTGCGATGCGAGGTCGCTCATCGGCGTCGCAGCGGCGGTCGTCCTACCCCGTTCGGCGACGGCGGCGTCGACTCGTTGCGGATCTGCGCTCCTGACCGCAAGGTAGGACGTGAAGTACGCTGAGGCATCGGCGAGCGCGGGCTCGTCCGCCGGTGCCGGTTCGGCCAGATACGTCTCGAGGGTGACGAGGGCCCGCAACGTGTGGGCTGCGAGCGCATGAACGTCCCACTCTCCCAACCCAGGCTTGGTTGGATCGTCGATGGTGGCGGCGATCAGGCCAACGGCATGCGCGGTCTTCGTGAAGCTCGCCACCTGCTCGTTCCAGGACATCGGGTACCCTCCGGTCTCGGTATGCATTGCCCATTCTGCGCAGGAGACGACACGAGGGTCGTCGACAGTCGCGCCGCCGACGGCGGAGCGACGATTCGGCGCCGTCGCGAGTGTGCGCTGTGTGACCGACGTTTCACCACCTATGAGCGGCCCGCGATCGCACACATGGTGCGCAAGCGCAACGGCGGCCTGGAGGCCTTCGACGCCCAGAAACTGCGCCGAGGCGTCGAGCAGGCGCTCGCCGACCGCCCTATCCCGCCTGGAAGCGTCGACAGCCTCGTAGCGGACATCAGCACGATGGTGAGCTCGCGTGGTGAAGTCGCGACGACGGACGAGCTCGGTCACGAAGTGCTGAGCCGCCTCCGGCAGCTCGACGAGGTCGCCTACCTCCGTTTTGCCTCCGTCTACAAGGAGTTCACGGGTGCCCGCGACTTCGAACGCGAGGTCGCAGCTCTCGAGGGCAACACCTGACCTGCCCTAGACCTAGGGCAACGAGGCAACGGTGGCATCCAGCGACGCAGCCAGCTCGATGATCGACGCATCGATCTCGCTGCGGATCCGGGCGATCGCAGCGACGAGCGCCTGATCGACCTCGCTGCGCATTCGGGAGAGCTCATCCAAGAGGGCGGCCACGTCTTCGCTCGCGCCCGTGCGGAGTGCATCGACGTAGTCGACCTGCCAGATGACGAAGCGCTCATAACCCGCTCGTGCCAATTGAGTGTGATTCGCCAGGGCTGCGTCACCGGGCAGTTCGCTCAGTACGGTCGCCGTGTCGGCGGCGGCAGCAGCGAGGCGCAGGTTGAGCGCACTCAAGTCGGCCGGCGGTGTGGCCGGTAGCTCGCCGGTGTCCAGGTACCTCGAGAACAGCGTCCTGTAGTCGAGCACCTCGGCGAGTCGGCGAGCGATTGCCTGGGCGGTCGTTGCCTCCTGCGAGGTTGCGGCCCGCACCGGCTCGAGCTTCTCGAAGGGGGCCGTCGACGCAAGCGGCCAGGCACGGGGCAGTGGATCGGCGGCGATCTCGAGCGCCGTCTCCGCGTCGGCCCGCAGATCCGTGACCGCCGGGATGAGCTCGGGGAACTGCGATGCGTCTGCCGCTGGTTCGGTGAGCTGGGCAAGCACGATCTGGGCGTTCGGCAGGTCCGAGCGTATGTCGCTGAGCGCAACTCGGTAGTCGTCCGCCCGCGCTGCGGCCCGAGAGTCGGACGAGCGGGCCACCCACACGACCGACGCGGCGAGCAGCGTGACCGCGAGCGCAACGCTGACCACGATGGACCAGCGGAACCGGCGGCTGCTGTCGACGGCCGTGCTCAGCTCGCCGGGCGTCCACCCCTCGAAGGCGTCCGGCGCGCCTCCGGTGTTCCACAGTTCCTGAACGAGCTCGGTTGTCGAGTCGCCATCGTTCCCGACGTCACCGAGGCTGGTGGCTGGTGCCGCGACCCCCACAGCCTTGAGAAACCACGAGCCGTCGTTCCCTGGGAGTCGGGGCCCCTCTCCTGGGCGATGCGGCGTGGTCATGACGAGGTTGCTGCGCTTCCGTTGGCGGGCGACAATCCTGAGGGCATGAAGATACCCGTCCGCCGGCTGGATCCGGAGATTCCGCTGCCCGAGCCCGCTCATCCGGGTGATGCCGGCCTCGATTTGACCGCGAGCGAAGGCGTGACGCTCGAGCCGGGGGAGCGAGCAATCATTCCCACGGGTCTGGCGGTTGCCATACCCGAGGGTTACGTCGGCCTGGTGGCGCCGCGCAGCGGGTTGGCTGTTCGTTTGGGGGTGGGGGTCGTCAACGCCCCAGGGGTCATCGACGCCGGGTATCGAGGTGAGATCAAGGTCATTGCCATCAACCACGGTGCAGAACCGGTGACGTTGCGCCGAGGCGATCGTATCGCTCAACTCCTCGTCGTGGCGCACGCGACGCCCGTATTCGCCGAGGTGGACGAGCTCCCAGAGTCGACGCGTGGCGTCGGCGGCTTCGGATCTACGGGGAACTGACGGGTTCGGCACCCCCTGCCGTACGGGTTACTATGGAGTGTGTTGCGGACGTAGCTCAGTTGGTAGAGCGCAACCTTGCCAAGGTTGAGGTCGCCGGTTCGAACCCGGTCGTCCGCTCCAGAGGGCGGTCGTTGGGCCGCCCGCTTGTTTTACCGGATCCGGCGACGTGGCCGAGTGGTTAGGCAAGGGTCTGCAAAACCCTGTACCCGGGTTCGATTCCCGGCGTCGCCTCGGGGATACAATGTCCCTGCGCGGGCGCTTAGCTCAGTGGGAGAGCGCTTCCTTGACGCGGAAGAGGTCGGCAGTTCAATCCTGCCAGCGCCCACCATACGGAAGCCCTTGCGGCGCAGCGGAACCGTTGCAGCGCAGGGGCTTCCGGCGGCTCTGGCATCCTCGCTCCTCGCGGTGCGTGATAGCGCGAGACAGCCCGAAGTGGCGGAGTCATGCGGACACCTCGCGGACACCGCACCCGCCAAACGTTGAGGGCGGCCCGCCGCGAGCCCCAGTGACTCGAAGCAACGTTGCGAAGCAGAAGGCGATCCAAGCGATTGCCAGGATCACGCCCAGTGTGTGTCCGATGACTCTCGTGACCATGCTGCATCCGATCGCCACAGCCGTTGTGCCTTGTATCTGAACACCGCCGCGAAGAGAGCACCGGTGCCCATCATCCACAGGAATGCATCGAAGTGTCCACACCGAATCGGATCACGCCGATCGAGGTGGCGATGGCACCCAGCAGAACGCGAGTTTCTCGTTCCTCGTGAGGCGCCGAGCCTCTGCGTCGTCGGCGCCCTCGTCTCGTGTCCCCTCGTCGGTCATCGGATCAAGAGCAAGCCGGCAGCTCCTGCGTCGTCGTAACGGCTGTGCCGTATCCGTGCACGACCTGCTTCGACAGCTCGAGATCGAAGCCGATGACAGCAATCGGCGCCGATTTGGCCTCCGCAGTGCGGCCGACTGCAGCGACCAGTTGAGTCTCGCGGCATAGTATTCGTGCATGGATTCCGAGCCGTACGGTCTCGGCTATCGCGACGTGGACGGTGATCCGCATACGGCGTTTCTGGTTTCCACCATGGACGCGACAGCTGAGTGGCAAGCTACGCAACGGCTGCGGACGTGGGAGCGGCAGCATCTCGGACTCGTCCACGGGGAGCGGCTTCTCGACGTCGGCTGTGGACTCGGCGATGCTGCGATCTCTCTCGCCAGCGACCTGGGAACGACTGGAGAACTGGTGGGAGTCGATGCGAGCGCTGCCATGCTCGAGGTCGCCCGGCAACGAAGCAGCGCGGCGCCCTGTGCCGTGCGGTTCTTGGTCGGTGACGCCCGTTCGCTGGAGCAGGCCGACGACTCCTTCGACGCCGTCCGCTCGGAGCGCACGCTGCAGTGGGTGCCCGATCCGGAGATCGTCGTTGCGGGCTTCGCACGGGTGCTGCGGTCCAGAGGCCGTCTCTCGCTGATCGATACGGACTGGTCGACATTGCGGCTGGACGTCGGTGACCCAGAGATCACGAAGGTGGTTCGAGATGGGCTTCGCGTCGAACGCAATCGCCCGTCGAACGTCGGGCGACGACTCGCAGAACTCGCAGAGGCAGCTGGACTCGGCGTGACGATGAAGACGACGGACACCCAAACCTGGACGAGGTGGAACCCGGATGAGTCACCCGCGCCCGACGGGTGCTTCTCGATGACAAGCCTTGCCGAAGACCTCGTCGAGACGGGCCAACTCGAGTCCGGCGCCGTACGCCGATTCGTGGAGACGATTCACGAGGCGGCGCGAAGTCAACGATTCGCGATGTCGCTCACGATGCACGCTGTGGTCGCAGTGTTGCCGTGAGATGAGCTGCCAACGTGCAGCGAGGTCGACGTTGTCGACGGATCAGCGGTCCACCCATATCGGACCGTTCCTGCGTGGATGTCGTGCCGGAAACGGCAGGTCGTCCACGCAAGAACGGGGCTCTCGACGCCGTTCGCGAGACGACGACCCGTGACGCGGCCCGGCGGGCGGCGTATCGGCCCAGATCCGTAACCGCAGTGTTACAGTAACCGGGTTGTGACGGAGTACGCGGAGGAGTAGACATGAAGACGTTTGCGGTACAACGGACCATCAAGGCCGATCGGGACAAGGTATGGGCACTGCTCACGGACGCACCGAGCTACACCCAATGGAATCCTGCGGTTATCGGCATCGACGGCCGCATCGCAGAGGGTGAGAAGATCAAGCTGAAGTCCATCGTCAACCCGAAGCGGACATTCACCCTCAGTGTCAAGGAGTGCTCGGCGCCCAGTCGTATGGTGTGGGCGAGTGGCATGCCGCTGGGGCTCTTCACAGGCGCCCGCACCTTCACGTTGACGCCGACCGCCGACGGTTCGACCGACTTCTCGATGGAAGAGGTGTATACCGGGCTCATGGCGCCGCTCATCACCAAGTCGATACCCGACATGACCGACTCGTTCGAGCAGTTCGCCGACGGCCTCAAAACGGCGGCCGAACAGGGTGGCTGAGGCGCTGCAGCGTGATCCGTTCGACGCCCTCGGCGATGCGAACCGGCGAGCCATCGTCGAGAGCCTGATCTCCGGCGCCAAGTCGGTCGGCGAGATCGCCGACGGTCTCCCGATCAGCCGGCCGGCCGTATCCCGCCACCTGCGGCTGTTGAAGGAGGCGGGTCTGGTCACCGACCATGCAGAGGGGACCCGTCGTCTATATCAGCTCCATGATCGGGGTGTGCAGGCCGTCGCCGCATATCTGGAGGAGGTGTGGGGAACCGCTGCTGCTCGTTTCCGCATCGTCGTCGAGAATACGCGGCCGCACTCCAAGGAGCACTGATGGAACCGCTCGTGCTCGAGTTCGACGTCGCTGCCGCGCCGGACCATGCGTTCGACGTATGGACCAGCAAGGCCGGCGTGTGGTGGCCTCCCGGTCACACGATCTCGGGACAGCAATCCGCAACGATCGTCTTCGAGTCGTTTCCCGGTGGCCGGGTGTACGAGCGCGCCCCCGACGGCGCAGAGCACGAGTGGGGCGAGGTCATCGTGTGGGATCCGCCACAACGGGTGGCGTACTTGTGGCACTTGTTCTTCGACCGGAGCGATGCAACTCATGTCGAGGTCACGTTCACGCCGAGCCAGCCGGGCACCACGGTCCGCATCTCCCAAACCGGATGGGAGCGGCTCGGGTCCGCCGCCGAGGAACGGCGCACCAACACGCATCGGGCCTGGTCGGTGATTGCACCGCTGTACCGTGAGGCGGCCGAAGGCTGAGGTCGCTGCCGAGGCCGGCTGATCGAACGGATGCCTGGCAACGTGCCGCGAAGAAGTTGAGCGTCACCATCCGGGTCGCCGGGGGGAGCAACCCAGATGGTGACGCTCGGTTCGTCCACCCCTACCGGCGGACACGATCTCCAGTACCCAGGGAATCGTTGGTCCTGACTCGGGGGATTCTGTCGGGCGTCGCCCGAGCAGTCTGTGGGCCAGATGGCCCTGACTTGCGGCCAAACGCCTCTACAGGTCTTGTACGGGTCGAAGCGCTCGGCGGCCGCATGGGCCCGTCGCGCCCCGGTCGATGGCACGCCTCACTCCCACGGCGGCGCCTGCGTGAAGAACTCGGGTGGCAGCTCTCCGCCGAGCGCCTCTTCCATGATGATCCGGTAGAAGCGCTGTGGCTTGTTGATGAACCGCAACTCGGAGAGCGCTTGCTGCTGACCGGCCGACTCGACGATGAAGTGCCCGTAGTCGAAGATTCTTCCCATGAGCGTTTGGTCGTAGCGGATGTCGGTGAGTGCCCGAAGCGGCATGGTCGCCACCGTCCGTGTGACGATGCCAGAAACCTCGAAGATCCGCCGATCGGTGAGGAACACTGAGACCAGGAAGTACTCGAACAGCTGATAGATGGAGCTGGCGAGGGCAACGAGGATCACGACGTAGATCACGCTCTCCAAGTTGTCGAAGAACCCGAGCAGGACGACCAGGAGGAAGAAGATCCCCACCCCTTGCAGGAAACTCACGCCAAAGGTCGGCACATCGGGGTTGATGCGGAGCCACTGGATGAGAATGGCGATGATGGCGAGAGTCCCGAATGTGCCGAACAGCCCCATCGCAAGCAGCGAGGCGTACGCAAACACGGTGAGCTTGACGAACGGCAGGACGGCGACGATCGGGTGATAGCGGGTGATGAGGATGGGACGTTCGTTGAACGCCAGGTAGCCCGTTTCAGCCGGCAGCCGCCAGCTCGACGTCATGCGCGAAACATGCCGCGGACGAAGTCCGCAGACCCTTCCGCTACCCGACCCAGCAGATCGCGGGTGTTGGTGAGCAGGCGGATGGAATCGTCAGGGAACTGGACGATCATGTAGAGCGCAAACGCCACGAGTCCCCATGTGATGTACTTTTTCACGTTTGGTCTCCAAGACGTCCCACCCAGTCCAGGTCTCAGCGCCAGCGGTTCGAGCTTACTGCGGGCTCGCTCGAGAGTGAAGCATTGCCGGCTGCGGCGCTCCGACCTCCCTCTCCGGCTCGTTCAGAAGCCGCGGCAGTCTGTCTGCAGCCTCCAGTGCCGTCGGGCGATCGAGCTCCCTGGGAAGGCGACGCAGCACCTTGCGCAGATGGCGGGCGCTCGCGACCCACACGGGGATCCCGTCGACGTCGGCCAGTCGTGGCCGCTGGCGCATCTCGGACACGCACACCACAGCGTCGACGGGTGTTGCGAGCCCCGCGGCCCGCCGCGTCGCCGCCGCCATGGCGACGGCCTGTCGAAGTGGCCGGCCAGGCAGCGTCCGGCCGCCTACGACGACTCGGCCGTCGCCTTTCACGCGTACACGACCGGCGCCCAGCTTCACTTCGACGGCTGCAGCCATCGGCCCGAGTACGACGATGTCGACGTCGCCGCCGACGCCGGGTAATCGCGCATTGAAGAGGATCGCATCGGCCCGCACCCGTCCGAGGCGAGCTCCCACGCGAGCCTCGGCACGCCCGCCGGCGGCGGCACGCTCTGCCCGGCCATTGAGCATGGATCGGGTGGCAAGGGCAGCTCCGAGTACGACCAGGCCCGGCAGGGGAGCACCTGCCACCAGCAAGAGGGCCGCCACCACTACGCCGGCAGCCGATACGAGGGTTGCCTTGGTGCGACGTCGACGCGCAAGTCGGTGAGGTCCAGCACCCGGATTTCCGTGTCGGGTTGGTCTATGGAGCATGGGACGACCGTATCGGGCGGGTGTGACGAATTCGGGGTCGGAGAGCCGCGCTGCCGGCCGCTGTGTTTGCTCGGGACTTTTGCCACTCCGGGAGTGCCTGCGCACCAACTACCCTTGTGTCTCAAAGTGATCTGGAGGAAGGGAAGTCCGTGGGTTTCGAGTCGATTCCGCACAAGGTTCTCAAGCACGGCGTCGAGCGGCCCAACAGCCCTGCGTACCTCGAACGTATCGATGGGACGTGGACGCCCACCACCTGGCACACGTACGGCGAACAGGTCAAGACGGCCGCCAAATCGCTCATGGCGCTGGGTGTCGAGGTCGGCAACCCGGTGAACATCCTCGGGTTCAACCGGCCGGAGTGGGTCATCGTCGACGTGGCGGCAATGGCGATTGGTGCCGTGCCCGCCGGCATCTACACCACCAATTCGCCCAGCGAGTGCAAATACATCATCAACCACTCAGAAGCGCCATTGATCCTGCTCGAGGACGAGGGGCAGTGGAACAAGATCGCCGAGATCAGGGACGACGTTCCGACGTTGCGTCACGCCGTCATGATGAGGAACGCTCCCGACATCGCCGATCCGTTGGCGATGACGTGGGACGAGTTCATGGCGAAAGGAGCCGACGTATCGGACGAGGCCTTGACGGCTCGGCTCGACGCAATCGAGCCCGACCAGCTGGCCACCCTGATCTACACGTCTGGCACCACGGGGCCGCCGAAGGCCGTGATGCTGAGCCACGACAACCTGGCGTGGACTGCAGCGGGGGGCATCGGAGCGTTCGGCATGGACGAGAACGAGAAGGGGCTCTCGTACCTGCCCCTCTCCCACATCGCCGAGCAGATGTTCACGATCCACATCCCGAGCACCCTCGGGTCAACCGTCGCCTACGCCGAGTCGATCGATGCGCTCGCGGACAACATCAAGGAGATCAAGCCGACATACTTCGCAGGTGTCCCCAGGGTGTGGGAGAAGTTCTACGCCGGGGTCATCGGGCAGCTCGAGCATGCGGAAGGCGCCAAGGCGAAGATCGCAGCGTGGGCGACCGACGTGGGCCGCAAGGCAAATGCGGAGCGGAACCGGGGTCGGTCCCCAGGTGGCGTCCTTGGGCTTCAGGAGCGGATCGCCGACAAGCTCGTTCTGTCCAAGGTCCGCACCGCTCTCGGCTTCGACAACACGAGGACGTACCTGACGGCGGCCGCGCCGATCTCACCGGAGATCCAGCAGTTCTTCTCGGCGTTCTTCGTCCTCAACGAGGTGTACGGCCAGTCTGAGGACACCGGGCCGACCTCGATGACGATCCCGGGCCGCACGAAGTTCGGTTCTGTCGGCATCCCCTATCCGGGGACCGAGGTGAAGATCGCCGAAGACGGAGAGATACTGGTCAAGGGCCGCAACGTGTTCCTCGGTTACTACAAGGAACCGGCGGATACGGCTGAGACCTTGATCGACGGCTGGCTCTACTCGGGAGACCTCGGTACGTTCGACGACGAGGGCTACCTGCACATCACGGGGCGCAAGAAGGACATCATCATCACGGCGGGCGGCAAGAACGTTGCCCCGAAGCCACTCGAGGGCGGCCTCAAGAACCACAGGCTCGTCTCCGAGGCCGTGGTGATCGGCGATCGTCGCAAGTTCTTGTCGGCGCTCGTGACGCTCGACGAGGAGGCGGCGCCTGCATGGATGGCGGAGCGCGGCGAGACCGGTCCGGCGCACGAGTCCGAGTCGATCCACAAGGAGCTTCAGGCGGCGATCGACGAGCTGAACAAGAACTTCGCCAGGGTGGAGCAGATTCGCAAGTTTGCGATCCTGCCCCGCCAGCTGTCGATCGAGGGCGGGGAGCTCACGCCGACGCTCAAGGTGAAGCGGAACAAGGTGTCGGAGCACTTCGCAGACGTCATCGAGGGCATCTACGCCGGGTGACCATGCCGGCTCTGGGTTCGGTGGTGTCGTGGCACGCTCGACGTGTCGCTAGGCGTCGCGTCGTCGGTACCATGGCTGGCATATGACATCGCTCCAAGGCTCAACCGAAGCCACCACCGTGCTCGACATCACCGAAACGGCGCTCCGTCAGATCACGGCGCTGCGCGACCAAGAGTCCATACCGGGGCTGTCCCTCGGTGTGCGTATCGCGGGAGTCGGCAACAACGGGTTCATCTACGAGACGGCATTCCTGCGCGCCGAGGACGTCGACCACGCCGACCACCACGTCGAGATGCACGGGGACTTGCCGGTTGCCATCCCGCCCGACTCGATCGACAACCTGCGCGGCAGCATCCTCGACGTGTCGGAGGACCCGGCCTCGCCCGGGCTCGTATTGCGGAACCCGAATCCGGCCTCGCCGACGGTTGGAGGTCCGGCGATTCCGGAGATCGAGCTCACGGGCACCGTCGAGGAGCGGGTGGCGCAGCTGCTCGAGCAGGCGATCAACCCGGCCATCGCCTCCCATGGCGGTGTTGCCCACCTCGTCAATGTCGATGAGGGGACCGCGTACCTCGAGCTCGGTGGGGGATGCCAGGGGTGCGGGCTCGCCGCCATGACGCTGCGCCAGGGCATCGAGACCGCGATCAAGGAGCACGTCCCGGAGATCCTCGAGGTCGTGGACGTGACGAACCACTCGGCGGGGGAGAACCCCTTCTACAGCTGACTCCGGGACCGCGCCAGAGTTGTGGTGTCTCGTCGATGCTCTCCCCAGACCTGGACGACTCCATCGCAAGCGTTCAGGCAGGAGCCACCACAACCAGCGCCTCTTGAAGCCGCGCTCCCCGTCTGCCGGTGCGCTACGCCTTCAGAGCGGAGCGCCCTGGGGGAAACGAACCCCATCTGCGTGTGCGAACTCCTCGTTGGATTGCCCGACGTCGCTGTACTCGGTGTCATACAGCGATCGTCTGGCGGTCAGCGCCCGGCGTGTGCAGAGATGTCATGATCGACCCAAGCGTCCATGATCTGTCGGGGTCTCGCAACGGCTCCAACGTAGGGTGACGAGCCCCCAGTGGGCGCGGGTACGGTCGCTTGCTGGAGCGGGCTCGAGCCACCGCTTCGTTTGCGTTGCCCGGTAGCCGGCGCCATGCGGCTCTAGAGGGATCGCCGGCCAGGGCGTACCCTACGGTGAGGCGGAGAGGGGCGCTCTGATGCGTACGCAGATATTCGTGAGCCACAAGCACGCCGACAGGGCAATCGCCCAGGTCGTATCGAACTTCATCAAGAAGGCCACGGGCAACCAGGTCGGCATCCACAACTCGTCCAATCCCGACTTCGAGGGGCCGCGGATCGGCAAGAGCCTCAACAACGAGCTGAAGACGGCGCTCGCTCACTCGGACGTCGTCCTCCTGGTGTACACCAGCGAGGATCAGGACTGGCAATACTGCATGTGGGAATGTGGCATCGCCACCGATCCGTGGGACTCCCACCCCACCGATATCGTGGTTCTCCAGTGCGGCAAGACCGCACCGAAGCCATTCGCCGACACGCTCCGAGTCGATGCGCGCAACCTCGACTCGCTGGTCTCGTTCACGAAGGCCCTGCTGACCTCGGAGGACTTCTTTCCCAGCCTCGGGGAGAAGATCAGCGGGTACGCGCCGGAGGATCCGGTGCTGAGAGAGTTTGCGCAAGACCTCTTCGACGATCTCAGCGAAGAGATCGAAGCATCGCTCGGGGGCGAAGCATCCGACCTCGCATCGTCGACGTTCCTGCGGATCGAGCTCCCCCCGGACGGCGTCGCCACGATCCGGGAGGCGCAGCCCAACGAGGAGCGTGTCGTGGCCACCATGGAGGCCCTGAGGACGCACGGGTACATCGTCGAGCACGAACGCGCGGCATCCCTCTTCGGTTTCAACATCAGCACCACCACGACGATCGGAACCGTCCTCACGGAGTGGGAATCCTCGTCGACCGATGGCCAGCCGCTGTGGTTCGATTCCCTCGCTCACCAAGTCGCCTTGGCTGTGTTCGACCGGTATCCAGACGGGGTGCCGTGGGCTCCCTACCGATCGGATCCCCAGCGATCAACGATTCCGTACGTGAGCCGGAGCCGGAAGAACCGGGATGGTGGCATGCAGTTCGACACGTACTTCATCCCCGTGGCCGCAGCGCCGGTGAAGGTCACCGCTCGGATGATCACCACGTCCCAGGCCTTTCACAAGCGGCTCGACCACACCCCGCCCGAGCAGATCTCGCTCGGGTCACTCATCGATCAGATGGAGCAGGAGGATCGCACACGGGTGCCGGTGCTCGGGGACGGGGGCACCCCGCGTTACATCATCCACTTGAGCATGATCGAGAAGTTCTTGGCGCGACGCGCCCGTCACGGCGACTCGATCGCAGATCTCACGCTTGCCGATCTCCTGGCGGTCGAGACGATGGAGCAGGTGTTTGCCGGGTCGTTCGCAGTGGTGGGCCCCGACACGTCGATCGCCGCGGCAAAGGCGGCGATGAACGAGATCCCTGGGTGTCAGGACGTGTTCGTCACCGATGACGGCACGCCAGACCGTCCGGTGCTCGGCTGGCTCACCAACAGCACGTTCGTCGAGTTCGATGCGGGGTCGTAGCCGCTACTCCAGCACGCCCGCTTCGCGCCCGACGGCGATGGCGCTCACCGAGTCGATGTAGCCGACGATGCGCCGGATCTCCGCCGCGAACGCCTTGCGGCGCTCGACCATGTCGGGTCCGACGGCGAACAGCTTGCGGTTCTCGGCGAGGTCGATGGCGGAGTCGAAGAGCACGTTGGACACGGATTCCGCCGAACGGATCCTGCCCTGGAGCCGGTACTGCTTGCCGAGCGCCATCGCATCCTTGCGGAGCCGGTCGATGTCGATCGTGCTGTGATACGCCGCCTGTTCGATGAGATCGGCCACAACGCGATAGGCCTCGATGAACGGGCGCAGGATCGTCGGGGAGAAGAACGGATCGAACCCGGCCAGCACCTTGCGGGCCTCTCCCGCCGAGAGGTGATCTCGCCAGTCGGTGTCGTGGTCACTCAGCTCGAAGCGGATCTCACGCTCGAACTCCTCACGTGACGAGAAGAAGAACTCGAACTTCAGGAGATCGCGGATGGCGAGCGCCTCCTCGACCACGGCTTTGGCGAGGTCGACCGGCACTTCGCGATCGTCGGCGGCGAGCAACGCAAGCTCGCTGATGGCGACGTTGATGAAGAAGTGGATGATGGTGTTGCGGTAATAGGCCGCGGCGAGATGCTGCTCCGGCCCCACCCGGTAGACGACCTCGGTGGCTCCCTGGAAGCGGCTGACGACGCCGTGCGTCACCAACTCCTGCAGCGCCGCCTCCAGCTGCGCCCGATTGGTGATGTCGAGCTTCTCCGTCATGGGGAGGTCGCGCCGCGCCACGATCTCGAGGTAGGGGCGAAGGCGCCTGATCGTCTCGTCCAACGTGACGCTGCGGTCCTCCTCCGAGAGCAGGGCAAGGGTGACGAGCGAGATCGGGGTGATGGGCGTCACCTCGTTGATGCGCACCGACAGCTCGAAAGCCAGTTTCGGGATGGCAGCGCTGCCGGTGTCGTCCGCATCTTCCGGAACGTCGTCTGCGGCTTCGGCGAGGTAGTTGCGCAGCGAGATGGGAGCGCCGAAGCGAAGGTGAACGGCGCCGTAGCGCCGCTGCAGGCTCTGGATCACCCGCAGCATCCAACCGAAGCTCTCGCGGTCCTTGCCGCCACCCGATGCCTCGGCGGCGTAGCTGCCAACGTCCTGGATCTGGTCGTAGGCGATCGCGGTCGGGATGAGGATGACGTCGTCTGCGGCGCCACGCTGGTACGACTCGACGACGTATGCGAGAAGGCCGTAGCGAGGCGGCCGCATCTTGCCCGATCGTGATCGCCCGCCCTCGATGAACCACTCGAGGGGAAAGCGGCGCTCCAGCAGGTAGTCGAGGTACTGGCGCAGCACGAACTTGTACGGCTGGTTGTCGCGGAACTCGCGGCGGATGAAGAACACGCCGCTGCGGCGGAGAAACGGACCAACCGGGAAGAAGTTCATGTTGATGCCGCCCGCGGTGTGGTTCGGCGGCAGCCCGTTCTCGTACAGGACATATTGCAGCACGAGATGGTCGAAGTTGGACTTGTGGGACGGGAGGAACACGAGGGGGAACTGCTGGCTGAGGGTGTAGAGCGCAGACAGCTCGGTCTCGTCGTAGACAAGACCCACATATGCCTTGCGGAGCAGCCAGGTGATGCCGCCGGTCACCAGGTCGATGACGTACGGGCTGTGGGTTGCGGCAATCTCCCGCACATAACGTTGGGTACGCCGCGCCATCTCCTCGTAAGGGACGCCGCTGGTGCGGGAGAGGTTGGCGACCCCTTTCGAGAAAGACTTGCGTTCGGTGAGCATCTCGTGGGGGAACTTCGGCACCTTGTAGCGACTGCCGCGAAGCTCCCGTTCCGCTCGCTCGAGGGCGAGCCAACCCTGCAGGCCGACGCTGTCGGCGAGGCTGCGGCCATCGGCCTGTGATGGGCCGTTCGGGTCCGACCATGCGGCCCTGGCCTCGGACGCTCTCCCGCGGGCGCCGGCGACGATGCGGGTTCGCTCGGGCTCGAAGTGGAAGATGGCGTACTGGCGGATGGGATCGGGGTCGCGCGGATCGCCGAGCGTCAGCAGTTCCCGCAGGCCCACCGTACGTTTGCCGCCCCGCACTCTCGCCAACCACACGACGCGGCAGGGGCACGAGCAGCGGGTCGGCGTCCAGGCTGAGGAACGCTTCGAGCCGAGGGTCGACCTTGTCACGCCGACGCCTTCGGGTGTTGGGGAGGAGCGCAACCTGGACATCACCCGGGTCGACGTGCTCTGGTCGATTGCGGGTGATCCATGCCTCGAGCAGGCGACGCTCGATCGGTCCGGATACCTCGAGGAGGAAGAGGTAGGGCCCCGGCTCTTCGGGCCATGCCGGCTCGTTGCGCAAGGCGATGCCTACGTAGGCGCTCCGTTGGTCCATGCGCCGAGTGTAGGAAACCGAAGGTCGGCTGTGCCGGACGCGCTCGGGCCCGGGAAACCCCGGGCCCTGCGCAACCCCGGGGCCTGTGCCGCCCCGGGAGGTGATCGTGCGGCGATTCCGGAAGTCGGTCTCGCCGGGAGGGGCGACCTAGTTGTTGCCGCCCATGAATCCGCCGAGCATGTCCTTGGCCTTGTCCATCATGCCCTCGCCCTCGCCGCCCGCGTCCGTCGCGCCGTCGCCGCCGAGGAACTTGTTCACCTGCCCTGCAATCGGTGCGGGGAGCTTGTCGCCGAGGAAGTCCATGACACCGCTGAGAACAGACTTGATCTGGTCGACGCCGAGGCCGGTCTTCTCTTGAAGCTGCTTGATGAGATCGTCCATGGTGTTCTCCTTGGGTCGGGTACCTGATAGGAATCGATCCTAAGACACGGCGCACTCGCCGAAGTTCCCGGAACCGTTGGCGCAGGTCGACGGGCTTCGCGATTCCCGAGTCGTCTTCGAACCTCAGCTGCCAGATGTGCCGGCTACTGCGCCGGTCGAGACTGGGCTTCCGAACTCGAGGGCTCGCTGGACGTGATCGGCGAGGTTGGCGCCGAAGGTCACCGACAACACACATGCTGCGATGAGCACGAGCACGGCAATGCGCTCTCGCGGTCCGACCATCGGCCTGACCGGTCGTCGCCTGACGACGATCGGCTCGGGTCGGCGCCACGCCGCGGGAGGTGCCGGGCGTCCGGCCACCGGTCGAGACCGTTCGATGCGGTGTGCCCGTCCCTGCGGCGGTCGCACGGATCGGCCGGGCGCGCGCCGCGGCGACGGTCGGATCGTCGTTTGCATGAGTCCACCACTCTTTCTCTCCTGCCCACCGGGACGATAATTGGAGAGACCGCGAAAACCGTGGCAATCGCGTGGGCCCAGATCAGGCCCAGCCGATCTCGTGGAGGCGGTCGTCGTCGATGCCGAGATGGTGCCCGAGCTCGTGCAGCACCGTGCGCCGAATCTCCTCTCGTAGCTCCTTGCGGGGCAGCCCCAGGCTGAGGTGCGGCTGGCGGAAGATGTAGATCGTGTCGGGCATCGCGGCGAAGTAGTCGATGCCACGGTCGAGCAGCGACACACCCTCGTACAGCCCGAGGAGACCCTCGCGGTGCGGGTCCTGGTGGCGGGTCGGCCACTCCTCGACGATCACCTGGAGGTTGTCGACCCGATCGAGGACCCACTGGGGCAGCGTCTCGAGCACGTCGTCGACGATCTGCTCGAACTCGTGGCGATTCATGACGGTGAGCGTACCGGTGCCGGCCGAGATGTGGCTTGGTTCAGAGGGTCCTGCGAGGCGGGCCTGCGGCGGGTCCGGTTTGGAGCATTCTCGATATGTTCCGATCGTGTTCATGGTCTCGCAAGGACTGCGCCGTAGCGTCACGACCCATCGTCGACGGGGAGGATCCCGGTGAAGAAGAACCTATTGCTCAGCGTCGTGCTGGCGCTGCTTGCGTCGCTGCTTTTCGTAGGCCCCGCAGCGGGAGCCGGGCAGAGTGGCGAGGTCGTCGTCGCAAACCGCGCGTCGGGCTCCATCTCCGTCATAGATGCCGCAACTGCACGGCTTGTGGGCACGTATGCGCTTCCCGCCGCCGCCAACACGCCAGAGCCGATGTACGTGACGGCTTCGACCTCAGGCGATCGAGTCTTCGTCGGCGACCGCGGCAACGATCGGGTCGTGGTCTTCGACAGCAGCGACTGGTCGGTGGTGGGCACGGTCCCAGCAGGCGCCGGCGTGTTCCACATGTGGACGGGACCCGGCGACCGGCAGCTCTGGGTCAACAACGACATCGACAACACGACGACCGTCATCGACCCAACGCGCCTCGAGGTGATGGCCACCGTGGCGACCCCGCCCGACCTCGTGGCCGCCGGCTACAAGCCGCACGATGTGATCGTCGACCCCTCGGGTAGGTTCGCCTACGTCACCCTCGTCGGTGGCGTCGACCATGACTGGGTCGTGCAATTCAGCACCCGCACCTTCGCCGAGCTGAACCGGGCGGCGGTCGGTCTCGACCCGCACGTGTCGGTGACGAGGTCGAGCTCTGCGCTGTGGGTGCCGGCGCAGAACAGCAATGTCGTGCAGCTCCTCGACCTGCGCACGTTGGCGCCGCTCACCGAGATCCCGATCCCCGGCGCCCACGGGGCGGGGATGAGCCCCAACGGCGAGGTGTTCTACACCACCAACCTCCCGGGAGGCGGGGCCGACGGGCTGTGGGCCATCGACACCCGCACCGCCGACGTGCTCGGCGCCGTCGATACCGAATATGCGGTGCCCCACAACGTGGTCGTCACGCCGGCCCGGAACGTCTTCGTCACTCACTCCGGCGCCACCTCGGACAAGGTGACGGTGTACCGCGTCTCGGCGAACCGTCCCGTCCCGGTGGCAGCGGGCGAAGTGACCGTGGGGCTCAACCCGTTCGGTCTCGCCTACGTGCCCTGAGCACCGTCACCTGCTCGCCTCGATGCGGCGGCCGTCCTCGTGTGGGGCGGCCGCCGCTGTGCGCTCACACGGTGGCCCCCGATGTCATCTCCCTGGCGATGATGATCTGCTGGATCTGTGACGTGCCCTCGTAGAGGCGGAAGAGGCGCACGTCGCGGTAGAACCGCTCGACGGCGTAGTCGGCGATGTAGCCGGCGCCGCCGTGGATCTGCACCGCCCGGTCGGCGACGCGGCCGACCATCTCGGAGGCGAACAGCTTGCTGGACGACGCCACCATGGTGACCGCCTCGCCGTTGTCACGTCGCCTGGCGGCGTCGAGCACCATGCAGCGGGCGGCGTAGGCCTCCGCCCGGCTGTCGGCGAGCATCGCTTGGATGAGCTGATGCTGGGCGATGGGCCTGCCGAACTGGATGCGGCCCATGGCGAACTCGAGCGCATCGGCGATGAGCCGCTCGGCGACGCCGACGCACACCGCGGCGATGTGGAGCCGGCCGCGATCGAGCACCTTCATGGCGGTCTTGAAGCCCATGCCCTCTCGGGCAGGGCCGCCGATGATCGACGACTCGGGCACCCGGCAATCGGTGAACACGACGTCGGCGACGTGGCTGCCCTTCTGGCCCATCTTGCGTTCCGGTTCGCCGATGGTGATGCCGGGCGTGGCGGCAGGCACGAGGAAGGCGGTGATGCCGGTGGCGCCCTTGGAAGCAGGATCGGTGCGTGCCATCACCGTGAACAAGTCGGCCTCGGGGGCATTGGTGATGTAGCGCTTGGTGCCGTTGAGCACGAAGTGGTCGCCGGCCCGGTCTGCGCTGGTGCGTAGCGACGCCGCATCTGAGCCGGCGTCCGGCTCGGTGAGGGCAAAGGAGCCGACGAGCTCGCCGGAGGCGAGGCGCGGGAGGTACGACTGGCGTTGCTCTTCGGTGCCGTCGATGAGGATGCCCTGGCTGCCGATGCCGTTGTTGGTGCCGATGAGGGAGCGGAAGGCGGGGGAGGTGCGGCCCAGCTCGAAGGCGATGAGCATCTCTTCCTCGGCGGTGACGCCGAGCCCTCCGTACTCCTCGGGGATCGTCATCCCGAACAGGCCGAGGCGGCGCATCTCGTCGGCGATCTCCGCCGGGATGTGATCGGTGCGCGCCACCTCGTCCTCGAGCGGGACGAGACGCTCGGCGACGAAGCGGCGGATGGTGGCGAGCAGGTCGGTGAGCAGGTCGGGATCTCGGATCATGGAGTGAGGTTACGGCGTGGGTGTGACACGCGCTGGTCTCGCTGGGTGAGTCGCGTAGGTTGGGGGCGTCACGACAAGGGAGCGCAATGCCGCCGCCAAAGATGATCGACCTCCCGACACACGACGTCGACCTCCCGGCGTATCTCGCACGCCCAGAGGGCGATGGGCCATTTCCCGGCGTAGTCGTGATCCACGAGATCAACGGCCTCGACGACAACGCCAAAGAGAAAGCACGACGGTTCGCTGAGGGTGGCTATGTGGCGCTCGCTCCCGACCTCTATAAGGGCGCCGGCCCGTTCTGCATTCTGCGAACGTTGACGTCGTCTTTCACCGGGAGCGGTGTGGCGTACCGCTATCTGGATGCGGCTCGGGAGTACCTTGCTGCGCTTCCCGATGTGCGGTTCGACCGCATCGGGGTGGCGGGGTTCTGCATGGGGGGCGGTTTTGCGGTCTTCTGGGCTGCTGGGGCAGGGGTGCAGGCTGCGGCGCCGTTCTACGGCTATGTGCCGCGGAATGGGAGGCGGCTCGATGGGATCTGTCCCGTGGTTGGTGGGTGGGGGAAGCGGGACAACTGGTTTGGGAGCTGGGGTGACCGTCTCGTGGGCCACCTCGAGGCCGGCGGAATGGCTGCAGAGGACATCGACGTGGTGACCTATCCAGGCGTTGGTCACGGATTCATGAACGTCGAGGGTTCACCGCCGTGGTACTCGACCAAGTGGCCGATGTATGTCGGCTACGACGAATCAGCGGCCGACGACAGCTGGCGACGGGTGCTCGCGTTCTTCGAAGCCCATCTAGCTGCGTCCCCCGCCGAGTAGGGCGGCGGGTCCCTGGGCTTGGTGCGCGAAACGAACCAGGGCCCGAGGTGGTGCCGTTGTAGGCTCGGACCCGCGCAACAGATTGGAGATTCCCCGTGATACGTGCGCTGATAGCCGCAGGTGCGATCTTCTTGATAGCGACGTTCCCGGCAACCTGGCTGCTGATGCTCTTCCTCGGCAACTTCGGGCTCGGCCTGTCGTACTGGGGAGCCTTGCCCCTCGGCATTCTCGTGTCCGCACTGTTGGCCGGGTCGTCGAGCCCAACCACGTACGTGACCGCTTGATCGACTGATCGGCGAGAAGAAGCGGAAGGCTCCGTCGCTCGACTTGCCGCGCCCAACGCGCCGAGCGAGCGGCAGAGCCCCGCCGCAATCTTGAGGTCGAGGCGCGCGGTCGCACCCGCCCGAGCGTGGCATAGCGAGGTGTCGGGTCGAGGACTCGTCTGAGGTGGGACGCGGAGCTACGCGTCTTCAACCCTTCGGTGATGGTCCCGCACTCGACATATCAGCGCCTGCTGGTCGGCACATCGAGCCGAGGGTTCGTTCAGATGCGGGGAGGAACCTCGCTCCTCACTGTTGTCGAGGCGTAGGGTTCGCCGTGACCACCGTGGAGGTGACTCATGTTCGGACCGAAACCACTCGTTCCCATGTTGCCGGCATCGGACATCGATCGTGCCATTGCGTTCTACCGCGACACACTGGGGCTGAAGCCGGTGGGAGATGAGGCAGGAGGGGCTCGATTCGAGGCCGGCGGCTCGTGGTTCGTCGTGTACCCGTCGCAGTTCGCCGGCACCAACAAGGCTACGGCGGCCGGGTGGGAGGTCGACGACGTCGGCGCGGCCGTCACCGAGCTCAAGGGGAAGGGCGTCACGTTCCAGGAGTTCGAGATGGAGGGCATGAAGATGGAGAACTCCATCATGACCGCCCCCGACGGCACCCGGGCGGCCTGGTTCGAAGACACCGAAGGCAACATCATCGGCCTGGTTCAGCCGTCGGCCTGAGCCGATAGACGGCGAGGCGGGGCTGGTATCCTGCCGCGCCTTCGGGCGCTTAGCTCAGCGGGAGAGCGCTGCCTTCACACGGCAGAGGTCACTGGTTCGATCCCAGTAGCGCCCACCACAGAAATCCCTTACGGGGATTGACGATTCCCGGTCTCGATTCTCATCGACACGACGTTCGACCCGTCTGGTGTCCGTCTGGTGTCCGTCTGAGCTTCGGAGCGGAGCCGGTCGAGACCTTCCATCGCAGCTTGATCGACGCCCTCGTAGAGGTGTCCGTACACGTCGAGGACTGTCCGAGTGCTCTCGTGTCCGAGTCTGTCAGCGATGTATCTGGGGGACTGGTTCTCGGCGATGAGCATCGCCACGTGAGTGTGGCGGAGGTCGTGGGGAGTGCACGGCGGGCCGACGGACGCCTCGACGGCCGGATTCCAGTGGCGGCGGCGGAAGCGGTTGTAGTCGAGCGGACCTCCCTGGGCGTGGGAGAACACCAGATCCGACCCGGATGGGTACTCGGTGAGGTGGATCGCCAGCTCTTCGCACAGGAAGGCGGGGATGCCGATGGTGCGGTAGGCCTTCTTGGACTTGAGCGGTCCGGCGACCATCTTCCATGACCCCTGCCGGCTGAGCTGCTCGTCGACTCGAAGTGTGCGCCGAAGCATGTCGAGGTCGTTGGTGCGCAGGGCGGCGAGCTCGCCGAAGCGGAGTCCCGTGTAGGTCCCGGTGAGGATCAGCACCCGGTATCGGGGGTCGATAGCGTCAGCGAGGTGTTCGGCCTCTGTGGCTGTGAGGAAGCGTTTCTCGTCGCGGTCATCCTTGGGGAGCTTGATCTCCCTGCATGGCGTGCGAGCGATGAGGCCGTCGGCGACGGCGACCCGGAAGGCGCGGGACAGGATCTGATAGGCCTTGGCGATCGTCGCTGGGGCGTACCCCTGGTCTTGCAGGTCGGCTATCCAGGCCCTGATCTCGCTGGGCTGCACCGCACCCAGTTCCGCGTCCCCGAAGGTCGGCAGGATCAGGTTTCTCAGGTAGGAGGAGTCGCGTGCTCGAGTTGAATCCCGCCGGTTGGGGCGCGTGGCGTCGACCTGGATGGCCCACTCGCCGAATCTGGTCTTGCCGGCCGCAGGGTCGGTCCACTCGCCTCTGATCTTCTGTACCTCCACGGTGTGGAGGTACTTCTCTGCGTCGACCTTGCGGGCGAAGTTCTTCGACCTCTCCTTGCCGTAGGGATCGACATAGCGAACTTGCCAGCGGTCGGGAGATTTGGGGTGTCGCCGGATGTGGGCCATCAGTTGGTCTCTCTGCGTGCCTCGAGAGTGGTGGACTCCACGATACGCCTGAGGCGCGAGGTGCGGCTACCGGGACTGACGATCGGGGGTGCCCAATCGTTCGGCGATCCACTGCTCGATGTCGCTGGATCTGTATCGGACGTGTTTTCCGACTCGGAACCCGGGTGGGCCGGCGCCTTCGTGACGCCAGGCGTACAGCGTGGCGACTGGAACGCCCAGGTAGTCGGCGAGTTGTTGGGTGGTGAGCAGGCGGTCAAGTGTCTCCATCACCCGATCGTCTCGAATCGGCCTGTCATCAGAGTGTTGTTCGGGATGCCAGTCGGGATGTTCACCTGGCGCTAGCGGCATCCGTTGATGAATGGGGTCTCGGCGTCGTGTCTTTGAGAGGGGTGGCTACACCGCCGTCGTGCAGCTGGCTTCCTATCCAGTCCTCGACATCTGTTCGCCGGTAGCGGATGTGCTTCCCTACTCGAAAGCCCGGTGGTCCCTCCCGCCGGTGCCGCCACGCATAGAGGGTGCTGACGGGCACGTCGAGATACTCGGCGAGGTCCCGCGTCGATAG
>CAWBYA010000007.1:0-1340699 GCA_963792895.1 uncultured Acidimicrobiia bacterium | reverse complement strand
TCGTAGCCGATTCGCTCGAGTTCGCGGCCGAGCCCCAGCGCAACGAACAAATCCCCCCTCCCGGCATCGAGGTTGGTCGTCGAGACTTCGAACACGACCGACCTCCGGGCCTCACCGGAGAAGTCCAATCGTTCGAGGGCACGCTCGTAACGCACCCGAGCCGACGAGTCGGCTACGCCCGGATCCGGTACAGACTGAGCGCTGGGCGGCGGGGCGGTCGCCTGCTCACCGACCGATGCGCTCCGTCTCACGACCGAGCGGCGAATCTTGCCGCCGACACGGCGCATCGAGGCGCGTGGCTCGGTTGAGCGGTCTGGAAGGCGCACGCTCCGGTGGATTGGCCAACACACGCAGCTGAGCCTTCAGCTGCTGCCGCTCCATGATCAACGCCGAGTTCTTCTCCTCGAGGCGGCGTGCGACATCGCGAGCGTCGAGATATCGCCGTGCAAGCTCGGGCAGATCGGCACTCGGTCCTCGGGTGCTCATCACCGATCGAAGCCACGAGGCCGCTTCAGCAGCGTGCGCCAGGTTGTGCCGGAACAGGTCCTCGGAGAACTCCTCGAGGCGCATCACATCCCGGTCACCGGTCGTCCACCGCTCGATGAACTCCTCGAGACCACTCGAGAGCGCCGAATGCGGATCGACGGCCGACGGCGGCGTCGTCGGGGATTCACGAGTGAACGCGACCCGGGTGTCGCTCAGGACCTCGAGACCGTTGCACCAGAACGCGAACGCCAGATCGAGCGTGGCGGCCCCTGACGCCGAGTATCGCTCGTCCCAGCCCCCCAGCCGCCTCAGCACCTCCGTTCTGACCACGGGAACGCACAGGGGCGGCACCAACGAGAACGGGCCGACCACCGCGAGTCCGCCCATCGTGGGCGTCGTGTCGGCGCCAACTGCGGGCGCGAGAAGAACACAACCGGCGTTGGCGTGTGTCTCGGCGTCCTCGATGACAGTCCCGACCCAGGGAGAATTGACCCGAACGGCGTCGTCAACGAACGCGACGTGGGTCCCCGTCGAGGCAGCGAGGCCACGGTTCATCGCACCAGCCCAGCTTGACGTCTCACTCGTCAGGACTACCCGGTCGGCGTTGTCTCGAATCCACGAGACCGGCGTATCGATTGTGGCCTCGCGCACGACCACGAGCTCTATCGGAGCCTCTGCGTGAAGACGGAGAGACTCGACACACGCCTCGGTCATGGCGAGGTCGTCCGAGGCGAGAAGAACAAGCGATATCCGTAGATCCGGCACGTGGCGTGAGTCTAGGGAGCACCGCCCAGCTTGCCCTGCGACGGGGTCGTCACCTCGAGTTGATCCTCACCCCTCTCCCTGTGGTGATCGGGGATTTCCATCACGTGGTACGAGCAGAGCCGTCCGCCGATCCGGCCAACACGTGTCAACCCCTAGAATCTCAGCCAACCAGGGTCCGGACTCCCAGGGGGGACCGCTATGAAACTATCGATGATTGGTACGGGCTACGTCGGCCTCGCGACCGGCGCATGCCTCGCCGAGCTTGGGCACCATGTCACATGCCTCGACGTGGATCCCGACAAGATCCAGCGGCTGAGGGCCGGGGAGATACCGATCTTCGAACCGGGCCTCGAGGAGCTGGTGATGCGCAACACCGGCGCCCAGCGGCTGACGTTCACCACCGACTATGCGGAAGCGATACCCGGCGCTGATGCCGTGTTCCTCGCCGTCGGCACCCCGTCGTCCGTCACCGGCAAGGCCGACCTCACCCAGGTCATGGCGGCCACCGATGCGCTCGCGAAACTGCTCGAGGAGGGCACGACCGTGGTCGTCAAGTCGACCGTCCCCGTAGGTACGACGGGTGAGGTGGCGGCACGGATCGCAGACGCTAGGCCTGATCTCCAGTTCGACATCGCCGCCAACCCGGAGTTCCTCCGCCAGGGCGCTGCCGTCGACGACTTCATGCACCCCGATCGCATCGTTGCAGGCACCGGGACTGCGAATGCGGAGCACACGTTGCGACGGATCTACCAGCCGCTCCTCACTGCGGGTGCACCGAGCATCTTCACGAACGTCGAGACCGCGGAGCTGATCAAATACGCCTCGAACGCTTTCCTCGCCACCAAACTGTCCTTCATCAACGAGATCGCCGACCTCTGCGAGCTCGCCGGCGCCCGGGTCGAAGACGTCGCCGAGGGCATGGGTCTCGACGTCCGTATCGGCCCGCGTTTCCTCAACGCAGGGCCCGGGTACGGGGGTTCCTGCCTTCCGAAAGACACGCAGGCGCTCCTCCACACGTCGCAGGTCTTCGGTGCGCCATCTCGTATCGTCGCAGCTGCCGTCGACGTCAACTCGGCCAGACGCCGGCGCATGGCCGACAAGATCGCAGCGGCCGCTGGAGGGTCCCTTGCCGATACGTCGGTTGCCGTCCTCGGCCTCGCCTTCAAAGCGAACACCGACGACCTCCGCGAGAGCCCCGCAGTCGAGATCGTGCGATCACTTCTCGGGCTCGGGGCCAAGGTGCGGGCGTACGACCCCGAGGGCATGGAGAACGCACGCCGCCTGCTCGCCGGGATCGACTACGCAAGCGACCCGTACGATGCCATGCAGGGCGCAGACGTGCTGGTGATCCTCACGGAATGGCCCGAGTTCGCCACGCTCGACCCCGAACGAATCCGGAGCCTGCTGTCCCGACCCGTCGTTGTCGACACCCGCAACCTCTACGACCCGAACGACATGACGGCCGCCGGCATCGAGTATCACTCGGTCGGTCGCCCGGTGGCGCGTCCCGACGAACGGGAGAGAACCGAACCGTAGGCTCGGCTGTACCGATCCGGTACACAATGGCCGTGAGTTCGGCGTAGTGGAGGGGTGCAACCTGGAGGGAGCCGCCTCAAATGGAGCGTCGTGTTCTGCCGTGGGGCTCCTAACCTGACGGTTCGCCATGACCACCCCGACCGTCGCTCCGCGGTACCCCATCGTCGCCTGGTTCGAACGCCGAACGCGCCGCCAGCGGCTGCTCGCGCTCGTGCCCGTCGCCGTCGTCGGATTGTGGGCCGTAGCGCGCCTGGCCGCAGGTATCGCGCTCGACCGATGGTGGTTCGCTTCGGTCACCGAGGCGAACGTCTGGACAACGAAGGTATCCGCCCAACTCGAGCTCGCCGCGGCAGCAGCCATTGTGACCGGAATGATCCTCATCGGCTCGACAGTGCTCGCGATGCGCACGGATCCCGCACCGGGCAACACCCCCAACCGGCTGGTGAGGCACTACCGAGAGCGTATGGGACCTGCCCACCGATGGGTGTTGCTCGCTGCCACGTCGTACCTCACCATCCACATCGCCCTTGCCGCCATGGGAGCGTGGCAACCGTGGCAGCTCTTCGTCCACGGCCGGTCGCTCGGCCAAACGGTCCCTGACGTCGGCTGGGACCTGGGCTACCACCTCTTCCAACTTCCGTTCCTGACACTGGTCAGCTCATGGCTTCGACAACTGCTCCTGGTGACATCCGGGTTCGCAGTCGCTGCGCACATGGCCAACGGGGCCCTCAAGATCCCACGCCGAAGGACGTGCCTCGTCTGTGCGAGCCCTCCAGCACCTCGGCGTCTTGGCAGGCGCCTTTGCGGTCCTGCAAGCACTGGACTACGTGTTCGTACAGCGGCCGAACAATGCCACGAACGAGCTCGGAGCTTTCGATGGCCCTGGGTACACGCAAGTGACCGTCGTCATGCCTGGCCTGTTGGTGCTCGCGCTGGTCGCCCTGGTGTGCGCGATCGCGGTGGCGTGGGGGGTGAGGACCGGCCGCTGGAAACCTGCCGTGCTCGCGTTTGGGGCGTGGGCAGTTCTCCACCTGCTCGTCATCGGCCTTCTCCCGGCAATGACCGAGTGGCTCGTCGTCAAGCCGGCAGAAGCCGAACGCGAGCTCCCCCATATCGCCCGCAACCTCGAAGCAACCAGGAGTGCCTACAGCCTCGAAGACATCGACGAGATCACGCAACCCTTCACGGACGGCCTCACCGGCTCCCTGTCGCCCGCATCGAGTGCCGGCCTCGACACCGTGCCGCTCTTTGGCGAGGCTCAGCTGATCGCCCCCCTCCAGGTCTTGCAGGGCACCACAGGCACTCGCATCACTGATGTCGACCTCGACAGGTATCAGCTCGATGGGCGCGCCCGCCCGGTCATGATTGCCGCCCGCAGTGCCAACCGAGCCGACCTGCCGGAGCGGGGCTGGGTGCAAACCCATCTCGTCTACACCCACGGCGATGGCGTGGTCGCAGTTCCGGCAGACACCGCAGCCGAAGACGGCCGACCCGATGTCGATGCCCTCGCAACGGTGTTGGCTCCCGCACGCCCCGAGCTCTATTTCGGTGAGGGGCTTGCGGGCTGGTACGCAATCGTCGGTACCCAGCGCACCGAGGTCGGAGGAGCGCCCTTTGCAGCCGACACCGGCATCCACCTCTCGAGCTCATGGAGGCGCTTGGCGCTGGCGATGACGGTTGGTGAGATCGAGCCGCTCGTCTCGGCCGAGCTGACGGCCGACTCCCAACTTCTGTATCGACGAGAGCTGCGAGAGCGTCTCGGTACCATCGCTCCGTTCCTCGCCTTCGACGGTAACGCCTACCCGGTGGTCGCAGATGGGCGGGTGACGTGGGTGATCGACGGTTACACGACATCGTCGACGTACCCGTACGCCCAATACGCCCGGGCCGTCGGGCTCCCGGCGTCGAGCGACCTCTCAGGCAGGGCACTCAACTACCTCCACGCCTCGGTGAAGGCGACCGTCGACGCCTACGACGGCACCGTGCATCTCTACCGCACCGACGTCGGCGGCGCCGACGATCCCATCCTCGACACATGGAGCGGCATCTTTCCCGGCCTCATCGAGCCGATCTCGAACATGCCGGTGGCGATTCGCGCCCACCTCCTCTACCCGAAGGACCTCATGACCGTGCAGACGGCCATGCTGGGGAGGTATCACGTCTCGGATCCGGAGCTGCTCTTCAACGGCTCGGACAGCTGGGCCGTGAGCGCTTCCGCAGGTGAGGGGGTTGCCCGCAATACTGCAGCGGACGCTCGCCCCCAGCCGGGCCCTGCGCCGGCCGTGTCGCTGTTCATGCCCGACTCAGAACCCCTGGGCGGCCACTGGGTCGCCATCAGACCGTACGGTCCGGGTGCGTCGACCAACCCGACGTCGACGCGCGACGAGCTCTCGGCGCTTGCCGTCGCCGACCACGACAACCCCGAGCACCTCCAGCTCATTCGGATCGAGCCCAGACCAGGACGTCAGATCTCCAGTCCGCTCGTAGCGCAGAGCGCCATCGACACGGACTCCGACCTGGCAGCGCTCTTCACGCTCCTCAACGCCAACGGGTCGGCGGTGCAGTTCGGGCCGATGACCCCGATTCCGCTCGATGGTGGATTGGTGTGGGTCCGCCCGATCGTCGTGACCGGTACCGCCGGTACGACAACCCCGCGCCTCTACGGCATTGCCGTGGTGTCGAACGGCCTCGTCGGCGAGGCGGAGTCCGTGACGGCGGCACTCGAAGCAACGACCGGGGTTCGCTGAGGGCGAGACGACGGGCGACCGACCACTAAGTCACGCGAAGAACGCCTCGTACTTGCCGATCATCCGAGCGGCAGGCCCGTCACCTTTCAGCCGCCCGCCTTCGATCCACAGAACACGATCGCACTGCGCCTCGATCTGCGGCAGGGAATGGCTGACGAGCATCACGGTGCCGGCGGTGCCGAGCAGCTCCTCGATACGCTCTGTGGACTTCCTCCTGAAGGCATGGTCTCCCACAGCGAGTGCTTCATCGATCAGGAGTATCCTCGGCTGGACGGCCGTTGCGATCGCGAAGTGCAGGCGCGCCCGCATGCCGGACGAGTAGGTGCGCAGCGGCCGCTCCATTGCCTCTCCAAGGCCGGCGAATTCGACGATCTGCTCCATCCGCTCGTCCACTTCGGCGCCGCTCAAACCGAGGGCGAGGCACCCGATACGAATGTTGCGGTAGCCGTTCGCAGCGGGCATCAGCGTCGCCCCGACACCGAGGAGCTTGGGTTCGTCGGATACGAGGATCTCCCCCGATGTCGGCGGCATCAACCCGGCAATCGCACTGAGGAGCGTCGACTTCCCGGATCCATTCGACCCGATCACGCCCACCGACTCGCCCTGCTCCACGTCGAACGAGACCCCTTTGAGCGCCCGGACCACGGACTTCCCGGTGCCCTGCCGCTTCACGATACGGTCGCGGATCGCGGCGCGGCGGTCCTCGAAGATCTCGTAGTCGAGGTGGAGGTCTCGCACCCGGATGGACAGCGGTCGCGTCATGACCGGCCGTATCGCCACTCGGCGGCTCGGAAGTAGCGGAAGCCGAACCACAGCACCAGCGCAGCAAGAGCGGCGGTTCTGAGGATTCCACCGATGTCGAGCGGTGTGCCGAGGAACACCCAGCGATACAACTCGATGACGCGCAGCACCGGATTGAGAGAGACGAGGCGCGCTGCCCAGCCGGCCGAGGACAGGTTGTCCGCCAAGAGCCTCTCGATGGGAAACATCACACCCGACAGGTACAGGAGGATGCGAAAGACGTAAGGGAGGATCTGCTGGATGTCACGAAAGGCCTCGTTGAGACGGGCGGCGATGAAGGCTCCCCCCAGGTTCAGCGCCGCGTGGATGGCGATCACGAGAGGGAGAAGGAGCCAGCGGCGGGAGATGCCGCCACCGGCGACCGTCGAGAAGAGCGAGCACACCGAGCTCGACGAGGAAGGTCATCAGCTGGGTGATCACCACGGAGATCGGCAGGAGCGCTCGCGGGAACCTGATAGCGCGGATCAGCCCCATGTTGGCCGACAGCGCGGTCGCACCCGCCTGAACCGCTGATTGTGTGTGCCGAAAGGCGAAGACGCCGATGGTCAGCCACACCAGAAAGTGGTCGATGCCCTTGTCGACCTTCAGCAGCACCCCGAAGACGAGATAGTAGATACCTACGGTGAGGAGGGGGTTTACCAGGTG
The DNA here is from genome assembly GCA_963792895.1 of uncultured Acidimicrobiia bacterium. Classification (GTDB taxonomy): domain Bacteria; phylum Actinomycetota; class Acidimicrobiia; order Spongiisociales; family UBA5794; genus UBA6912. The sequence goes on along the minus strand of CAWBYA010000007.1, from coordinate 1,333,719 downwards.
CCAGAGGTTGCCGAGAAGCGTCGTTCGGTGTTGCGACCGCAGCTGCTCGAGCGGGACGTCGATGGCGAACTCGCGGCGATCCCACATCGCGGCGAGATACTGCGCCGTCGGAACCGATGCATTGATCGAGGTGAGGCCAGACGCGGGATCGTTGTCGTCCATCAGCGAGTCCTGGAGAAGACGCGCGCCCGGATCGGGCCGCGTGATGCGAGGACAGCAAGATACCAGTGTGCGACGGGAATCACGTCCCGGGATCTCGCGTGTTCGGCTACTGGGCGCCGAAGCCGCTCACAACCGTCCAGATCGACTGACCGAGGATTTGCATGTCGAGCCACGGAGACATGTGCTTGACGTAGTAGAGGTCATAGGTCAGCTTGTCGACCGTCTGGGCCTCGTCGTCTGCATAACCGTAGTTGACCTGGGCCCAACCCGTGACGCCGGGCCGCACCAGATGGCGGTACTGATAGAACGGGATCGTCAGCTCGAAGCGCCTCGTGAACACGGGTCGCTCGGGCCGCGGACCCACCAGACTCAGATCACCCCTCAGGACGTTGAGGAGCTGGGGGATCTCGTCGGCACGGAACCGGCGCAGCCAGCGACCCACCCCGGTGAGCCTGCGGTCGCCCGGGGCCGCAAACTGCGGTCCATCGAGCTCGGCATCGAGACCCATCGTGCGGAACTTGTAGAGCGTGAAGACCTTGCCACCGCGCCCAACGCGTTCCTGTTTGTAGATCGCAGGCCCGTGAGAGTCGAGGCGGACGGCAATCCAGATCAGGCCCATCAGGACCAGCCAGATCGGAGCGAGCGCCGCCGTGAACACGACATCGATCGCCCGCTTGAACGGGGCGTACTCGTTTCGCTCGACCGGCGCCGTCAGCTCCCACCCCTCGGCGAGGTGAACGATCGGCAACCGGCCGGTGTGCTCCTCGTAGACCGCAGTGAGCGAACGGACCGGATATCCGGCGAGGTTCCACGACGACACGTACTGCGCCATCCTGTCCGACATCACCGGCCGCAGGTCCATGACGAGCAAGGTGCCGATCGGCTCGAGACCCTCGGGTGGCGTGTCGCCGGGGTCGAAGACCGCCATCACATCGGCGTGGTCGGCGCCGCGGAGGTCGTCGACGAGGCCCTTCTCCTTCGTGATCAACACCATGCGCTCGGTCCAAGGGCGCCGTCTGCGGATCGCCCGGTGGCCGACGGCGCCCACCAGCCAAAGACCGAGTGTCGAGAGGAAGACGGTGTTGGAGTAATAGGGCCGGAGCACCGCGACGCCAACGGCCCCGAAAGCAAGGGTGAAGGAGACGATGGCGAGGGCTCTCCCATACGATGGCCGGGGTGTTGCCGTGCCCCACATCCTGACGCTGATGAGTGACCCGATCAACGCACCGGCGACGAGGATCCCGGCAAACGGCCAGATCGACGTCGCGGCCGTGCTCGGCAACCGCACCTCCCAAGGGAGCGGCTCGCCGAACGTGAGCCACAATGCCACTGAGAACGCGGCCACCAGCACGAGCAGATCGCTCGCCAGGACGGACAGCATGAACCGTCTGCGCATGGGAGGTGAGTGTACCGGGGACGCCGACCGGGAGAGCGCATCGCTGGGGCTTCTACCGACCGGCCGCGCTACCCTCCGCCGATGCCGTCGGCGACGTTCACCCACACAGCGCATGCCCCCCAAGGCGCCGCCGACATCTGGCAACGCCTTCAGGCCGTCGACACCTGGTCCAACATCGGCCCGATCGAGAAGGTCTGGGATCCCGTCCACACCGACGATCGGCTCCAGGCCTTCCGCTGGCAAACCACCGTGGGCCCGACCAGCTACAAGGGCACCGCACGGGTCATCGTCGCGAACGAGCCCCGCACCATGCAGCTCGAGCTCGATGCGGGAGAGATGGCGGGCACGTTGACCACCGACCTCCATGAGAACGGGGACGGCACGACGCAGGTCACCGTTGCCCTGAAGGTGGTGTCGCGCGGCATGCTGTCGACGCTGTTCTTCCCCGTCGTCTCAGAAGCCGTCGGCCGTGGCCTCCCGAGCCAAGTCGAGCACTTCGCCGCCTCATTCGGCTGAGCCAGGCTCACGGGGCGGTTCGGGTCATCCCCCCGCCTCACAGGGGGGATCGCGGAGCGGGTCGATGCGATGGGGACGACAGGCTCCCGCCCACCTCCGGAAGAATCTCGTCAGACAAGCCCGAGCGGGCTCGCTACTGCTCGCTGATCTTCGCCCGGTCCGTGATCAACGTCACTTGATTGGCGAGCACCTGCAGAAACCCGCCGTCCACGTCGACTGACGTGCGGCCACCGCTGACGCCATCGACGGAGACGACGCCCTGGACGAGCGCAGCCATCATCGGCTCGTGGTCGGCGAGGATGCCGATCTCACCGTCGGGCGTGCGAGCAACGACGAACTCCGCTTCGCCCGACCAGGCGAGCCCGTCGGGTGACACGATGTCAACGCGAAATGCCTTCGCCATCAGACGGCCGCCTTCTCCATGTCGGCGCCCTTGGCGAGGGCGCTCTCGGCGCCGCCGACCATGTAGAAGGCCTGCTCCGGCAGGTGGTCGAGCTCGCCGTCGATGACCGCCTTGAACGACTCGATCGTCTCTTCGAGCGGGGTGTAGATGCCCGGCTGACCGGTGAACTGCTCGGCCACGAACATCGGCTGGGCGAGGAACCGCTGGATACGGCGGGCGCGGCCGACGATCAGCTTGTCCTCCTCGGACAGCTCGTCGATACCCAGGATGGCGATGATGTCCTGGAGGTCCTTGTAGCGCTGGAGGATCCGCTGCACCTCGGTGGCGACGAAGTAGTGCTCCTCGCCCACGATCTGCGGATCGAGCGCCCGGCTCGTCGAGTCGAGCGGGTCGACGGCCGGGTAGATGCCGATAGCGGTCAGCGGCCGGCTGAGGACCGTGGTGGCGTCGAGGTGGGCGAACGCCGTATGCGGCGCCGGGTCGGTGATGTCGTCGGCAGGCACGTAGATGGCCTGCATCGAGGTGATCGACCGGCCCTTCAACGAGGTGATGCGCTCCTGCAGGAGGCCCATCTCGCCGGCGAGCGTCGGCTGGTAACCCACGGCAGACGGCATGCGGCCGAGCAGCGTCGACACCTCGGAGCCCGCCTGCGTGAACCGGAAGATGTTGTCGATGAAGAGCAGCACGTCCTGGCGCTGCACGTCGCGGAAGTACTCCGCCATCGTGAGCGCCGACAGGGCGACGCGCAGCCGCACGCCCGGTGGCTCGTCCATCTGACCGAACACCAGGGCGGCCTTCTCGATGACGCCCGTCTCCTTCATCTCGAGGAAGAGGTCGTTGCCCTCACGGGTGCGCTCGCCGACTCCGGCGAACACGGACACGCCGCCGTGCTGGGTGGCGACCCGGTTGATCATCTCCTGGATGAGCACCGTCTTGCCGACGCCGGCACCGCCGAAGAGGCCGATCTTGCCGCCCTGGAGGTACGGCGACAGCAGGTCGATGACCTTGATGCCCGTCTCGAACATCTGCTTCGTGGGCTGCACGTCCTCGAACGCCGGTGGTTGGCGGTGGATGGGCCACCGTTCGCCGCTGAAGACGGTGTCTGGGGCATCGAGCGACTCGCCCCACACGTTGAAGATGTGACCGAGCGTCTGGTCGCCGACCGGCACGGAGATCGGGGCTCCCATGTTGCGCACCGTCGAGCCGCGCCGCAGGCCGTCGGTCGGTGCCATGGCGATGGCGCGCACCCGGTTGTGGCCGAGGTGCTGGGCCACCTCTGCCACGACCGTCTTGTTCTCGCCGCCGATCTCGAAATCGATCTCGAGCGCGAACTGCAACTCGGGCAAGTGCTCGGGCGGGAACTCGACGTCCACCACCGGGCCTGCGACCTTGATGATCCGTCCGGTGCTCAGCGCTTCTGCCACGGGTGTGCTCCTTCGATCCTTCGTGTGTTCTTGTTGGTGATCTACTGGTTGAGGGCTTCTGCCCCGCCGACGATCTCGGAGATCTCGGTGGTGATCTCTGCCTGCCGCGCCTGGTTGGCGACGTTGGTCAGTATCCGGATCAGGTCGTCGGCGTTGTCGGTGGCCGCCTTCATCGCCCGGCGTCGCGCCGAGTGCTCCGATGCCGAACTCTCGAGCAGCATGTTGTAGACGATTGCCTCGACGTACCGGGGAAGCAGCCGGTCGAGGATCTCGCCGGGAGAGGGCTCGAATGCGTAGTCGACGCTCGCGACGACGACGCCCTCGGCGGGGGCGGGTGGCTCGACGGGCAGGAGCTCGAACGACACCGGCGTCTGGGTGAGCGCCGAGTCGAACCGGGTGTAGAACGCTTCGACGGCGTCGACCCGGCCGGATGCGTAGGCATCCATCACGAGGTTGGCGATCGAGCGGGCGTCGCCGTAGCCCGGCGTGTCGGTGATACCGAGGAAAGCCTGCTCGATGTGGTAGCCGCGGTAGTCGAAGTAGCTCTGGCCTTTCTTGCCGATGACGAAGAGCCGTACCTCGCGTCCGGCACGGCGGTGCGCGATGATCGCCGCCTCGGCGATTCGGATGATCGACGATGCGTAGGCACCGGCCAGGCCGCGATCGGCGGTGACGAGCAGCACGCCGACCGTCCTCACCTCACGCTTCTCGAGCAGCATGTGGCTGGCGCCTCCGGAAGCCGCACCGACGTTGCGAATGACCTCGATCAGCTTGTTGGTGTAGGGCTTGGAGGCCTTGACCCGAGCCGATGCCTTGGGGATCCGCGATGCCGCGATCAGCTCCATGGCGCGCGTGATCTTCATCGTCGCCTGGACGGACTTGATCCGTCGCCGGGTGTCGCGAAGCTCAGCGGAAGCCATCGGGCCGCCTAGGCCTCGTCCTCGGAGACGAAGCCTTCCTTGAAGGCGGCGATGCCCTCAGCCAGTGCGTCGCCTTCGGGGAGCTTGCCGGTGCTGCGAATGCCGTCGAGCACGTCGCTCACTCTCGTCCGGAAGTAGTCGCGCAACTCCCGCTCGAAGCGGCTCACCTTGTCGACGGGGATGTCGTCCATGAGGCCGTTGGTGACGGCGTAGATGGCGAGCACCTGTTCCTCGACCGGCACCGGGCGTGAACTGGCCCTGCTTGAGCACCTCGACGACCCGGCGTCCGCGTTCGAGCTGGGCGAGCGAAGCGGCGTCGAGCTCGGAACCGAACTCGGCGAACGCCTCGAGCTCGCGGAACTGGGCCAGGTTCACACGCAGCGGACCGGCGACCTTCTTCATCGCCGTGATCTGGGCGTTGCCGCCGACCCGAGACACCGAGATACCGGCGTTGATGGCCGGGCGCACGCCGGAGAAGAACAGGTCGCTCTCGAGGAAGATCTGCCCGTCGGTGATCGAGATCACGTTGGTGGGGATGTACGCCGACACGTCGTTCGCCTTGGTCTCGACGATCGGCAGACCGGTCATCGAGCCGGCGCCGAGCTCGTCGGACAGCTTGGCGCAGCGCTCCAGCAGGCGGCTGTGGAGGTAGAAGACGTCGCCGGGATAGGCCTCACGGCCCGGCGGGCGGCGCAGCGAGCAGCGAGATCTCGCGATAGGCGACGGCCTGCTTCGAGAGATCGTCGAAGATGACGAGGGCGTGCTGGCCCTTGTACATCCAGTACTGGCCGATCGCCGAGCCCGCGTACGGGGCGTACATCTGGAGGGCTGCCGCAGACGACGCCGGGGCGTTGATCACGACGGTGTACTCCATCGCACCGGCTCGCTCGAGCGCATCGACCACCTCGGCGACGGTCGAAGACTTCTGGCCGATCGCGACGTAGATGCACTTCACGTCCTGGTCTTCTGGTTGATGATCGTGTCGACCACGATCGCCGTCTTGCCGGTCTGGCGGTCGCCGATGATGAGCTGGCGCTGGCCGCGGCCGATCGGCGTCATCGCATCGATCGCCTTGATGCCGGTCTGGAGCGGTTCGCGCACCGGCTGGCGCTCGACCACCGAGGGCGCCTGGGTCTCGAGGAGGCGGCGCTCGGTGGTGTTGATCGGGCCCTTGCCGTCGATCGGGTATGCCGAGCGGGTCGACGACGCGACCGAGCAGCGCATCGCCGACGGGGACCGAGAGCACGTTGCCGGTCTGCTTCACCGGGGCGCCCTCCTCGATGTGGGAGGCGTCGCCCATGAGCACGACGCCGAGGTCTTCCTCGTCGATGTTGAGCGTCACGCCGATGAGGCCGCCGGGGAACTCGAGCAGCTCTGATGCCATCACGCTCGGCAGACCCTTGACCCTGGCGACACCGTCGGCGATGGCCGTCACGTATCCGACGGTCTCCGCGTCGACCGACGGCGCTCCACCCCTCGAGGTTCGACCGCAGAGCGGCGGTGATGTCTTCTGGTCTGATCGTCAGCTCTGCCATGTGTTCGTAAGCCTCCTCGTGGCTAGCCCGCCCGCAGCGCGTGCCGCAGCGTCTCCAGGCGGCGGCGCACCGAGCCGTCGATGACGGTGTCACCCACGCGGGCGACGATGCCGCCGACGACGCTGGGATCGACCACGACCTTCACTTCGATTTGCTTCCCCGTTGCTCTGCCAAGCGCAGCTTCGAGGCGGCGGACCGTCTCGTCGTCGAGCTCGACGGCAGAGCGGATCTCGGCCACCTCGCGCGACCGCGTTGCTGCCGCAGCCCTGGCGAGCTCGTCGGCGATCTCCGGGAGATCCTTGGCCCGCCCGCTCGCCACGATGAAATCGATCGCAGCAATGGTGAGGTCTGCGGCTCGTCCGCCGATCAGGTCGTCGACGATGCCGCGCTTGCGCTCCATCGGGATGAGCACGTCGCTGAGCGTCCCGCGCAACTCTTCCGAGCCTTCGACGGCTCGGGCGACCTGGTACAGCTCGCGCTCGACGCGATCGAGCTCGCCCTCGCCGCGGGCGATCTCGAGGAGACCGGCTGCGTAGCCCTTGATGCGATCCGATTCGCTCACTGCTACGACATCCCGTCCAAGTCGGCGAGGTAGGCGTCGACGAGGCTGCGCTGGGCGCTGCGGTCCAGGCTGGCGCCGACGACCTTCTCGGCGAGGTCGAGCGACAGAGTGGCCATGTCGGACGCGTGCCTCCTGGAGCGCACGGTCCTTCTCGGTGTCGGCCTCAGCCCGGGCCTTGGCCACGATCTCCTGCGCATCGGCGTTTGCCTTGGCGAGGATGTCCGCCTTCATCGCGTCTGCAGCCTGACGGGCTTCTTCGACGATCCGGTCGGCCTCGGCCCTGGCGCCCTTCAGCTGGGCCTTGTAGTCCTCGAGCAGGCTGGCTGCCTCCACTTTGGATTTCTCGGCCTCGTCCAGCTCGGCCTTGATGGCCTGTCGCCGGTTTTCGAGCGTCTGGTTGATCGCGGGCACGGCGAACTTCCAGACGACGAAGAACACGATCGAGAACGCAATGACCCCTGCGATGAGCTCGGAGATCTCCGGGATCAGTAGATCGGTTCCGGAGGCCTCCTCCTCGGCAGCGAGGATGACGGCGGTTGCCAACAAGTTCATGCGTCGGTGCTCCCTTTCCTAGGAGAGGAAGAAGAGCACGAAGCCGATGAGCGCCAGTGCCTCGGTGAAGGCGATGCCCAGGAACATCGTGGTGCGCACCATGCCGGCCGCCTCGGGCTGGCGGGCCATAGCCTGTACTGCGTTGCCGGCGACGATGCCGATGCCGACGCCCGGGCCGATCGCGGCGAGCCCGTAGCCCACCAGGGCGAGCGAGCCGGAGATGTCGCCGCTGAGGCCTGTGGCCGCCTCAGCGGCCGCCAGGATGACGTTGCTCATCCGTTTCTTCCTTTCGTTGGGCTCGATTGTGAACCATATTGAGGGTCGCCTCAGTGCTCAGGATGCACCGAAGTCTGGATGTATACCGCGGACAGCAAAGTGAAGATGTAGGCCTGCAGGATTGCCACGACGATCTCGAAGACGTAGATCGCCAGCCCCAAGCCGAACCACCCGAGACCGATCGCCGAGCGCAGCCCGATGTCGCCGACGCTGCTGATGAAGACCCAGCCGGAGGCGAGCAGCAGCACCAGCATCACGTGCCCGGCGACGAGGTTGGCGAAGAGCCGGACGGCCAGGGAGAACGGGCGAACCAGGAAGGTCGAGACGAACTCGATGATGCCCACGAGGGGCTTGAGCGCCGTGGGCACGCCAGGCGGCCACAGCAGATGTCCTACGTAGCCCACACCCTGTTTTCGGAAGCCTGCGACCACGAAGATCACCCAGGTGAGGAGGGCGAGGAAGCCGGGCAGCGCGATCCGAGACGTGATCGGGAAGTTCACGAACGGCGTCACTTCGAAGAGGTTCCCGATGAGGATGAACAAGAACAGCGAGAGCAGGTACGGGAAGTACTTGAGGCCGTCTGCGGGGCCGATGATGCCGATGGCGATCTCGTCGCGGACGTAGGTGACGAGGCTCTCGACGGCGGTGCCGAACTTGGATGGGATGACCGATCGCTTGCGAAGACCGAAGTAGAGGATGGCGACGGCGATGGCGGCGGCCAGCAGCATGAGCAGCATGGTGCGGTTGATTCCGCCGACGAAAGGCAACTCGAAGAGCTCGTTGACGCTCTCCGGCACGCAGATGATGTCGTTCGCCGGCTCGCAACTCGCGGCAGCGAGGATCAAGTCCACTCCAACTCCCTTTCTTCACCCTTTGCGACGGACAGCGCTTCCCAGCTCAGCAGCACCATGTAGCTGACGACCACGGAGACTCCGAGGGCCAGCCGATCGATGTCGAACACACTCGCGATCGCGTACATCGTGACCATGATCAGACCGAGGCGGAGGAAGAAACCGAACAGGGCGGCGGCATGATACAGACTCAACGAGATCCGCGGAGATCGAGACATCACGACGCCTGAGAGCAAGAAGTTCGCGGCCACGATGGTCACGCCCACAACAGACGCCGCGGCACCACCGAGGCCACGGAAGAGCCAGAAGACGAGGGCGAGGACGGGAGCCACCCACACGGCGCGCACGGCCGTGTGTTTGGCGAGCACCGCTTCGACGTCCTTGTCGTGCGGGCTCGGTGCGTAGCGCGGCGAGGTCCTCGGGAAGCTCAGACACGGCGCCTCAGCTTCGCTTGTTCTTCCAGCACTCCCGAAGCACGCCAGAGCTTGAAGAACCCGGCAACGAACCCGAGGACGATTCCGATGATCGTGAAGAGCGGCGGGGTGCCCACCCACCAATCGAGACCAAGGCCAAGCAGCAACCCGGCAACGACGGTAGAGATGAAGTCCATTGCCTCTGAACCTTGGGTGATGTTCCTGGCGACGGAGATCAACTCGTCGGCGGGCTTGGCCGCCGGCACGCCGCCCTGGCTTGGTTCATCGGTCATCCGTAACTCACTCCGCTCTTGTGAACGCGTTCACAAGCACTCGTTGGCGTGACAATATACGCTGCCGTCGCATAGCTGCAACCTTGGGTGGTCGATGCGATGATCGGGGTTGCCCCTGCTTCTTTCATGGGTGGGGCCGTGGTTGCTCAGCGCACCGTAGACACTGCCGTGGCCGCTCGCCAACGCCCCTGTTGCGGCGAAGACCGAGCCACGCCGCAACCATCGTGCTCGACGTGGGCGGGTCAACGTGATCTGCAGAGCGGTCACTGCATCGCATTCTCGATGCGGCCGGCACGAAACAGCAGTGCTCCGATCCACGCAACGAGCGCACCATGCACCACCCACCCGGCTGGGCCGAGTGCGATCGTGAACACCGTCGACGCAAACTCGCCGTGACGGGCCATGTCGAGCCAGTTGCCGAGCCCTCCCCCCACCTCCCGCGTGATGAGGGGATTGGTGAACGTCGCCAGGCCCATCGTGACCACGCCGATGATGCCGGCTACCCGACTCAAGAACACAGATCGGCTCCAACCGACCGCAGCCCCGAGAGCCAGGAACGGCATCACGGGCATCATGTAGCGGGGCCCCGGCGATTCACCCCCCCATGGGTTGGTCCACAACATCACGATCCCCAGGTAGCCGGCGAACATGAGCAGCGTCACCGACGCAAGCACTCGCTCCCGCCGGTCGCTCGACCTGAGCAACGCAACGGTCCCATACAGCGCGATGAGCACGATCGGCATTGCGACGGCGAACCCGCGGCCCGCAAAGAAGACTTCAACGATCCGCTCGGGATGGAGGCTACTGAAGACGCTCAGGGGTGCGCTGGCCTCCTCAACGACGCCCAAGAACGCGCTATACCGGTACGGATGCGCAAACGGTGACCCGAATGCGGCGGCGTGATAGCCGGCGAGCAACGCAGCAAACGGACTACCACCCACAACGAACCAACCGAAGTGGCGTCGTCCGGTCACCACCAACATCCCGGCGAGAACCACAACGCCGATCACAGCCGGATACTCCACCGCCACCGCTGCCCCTGCAGCACTGCCGGCCGCGATTGCGGTGATCGGCCTGAGCGCGTCGTCCGAAAGCAAGAACAGCGCAACGAAGAGCAACAGGGCAGCCAGCATGTGGCCGAAGAGGAGAGATCCGAAAGGAAGCATCATGCTGCCGACGACGAGGGCGAGCACCGCGGCGAGTGCACCCACTCGATATCTGCGCACGAGGCGGTGCATGAGCACCGCCAACACCGCCAGCGGCACTGCGGCCAACCAGAACGTCATCCACCACAGCCCGAGGTTCTCCTCGATGCGGAGCATCCTGGCGGACTCGCCGCCGATTGCCGCGTAGACGGCATACACCGGAACGCCGAGCATCGGTTGCAGCGGCGCCTTGTCCGAGTAGGTGTGTCCGTCGCGGACGGCGCGGTCGATGCCCAGGACCTCTTGGTAGTCATCGAGCCGGAATGTCTGCTCCTCCCAGATTGCCGCGCTGAGGGCATATCGAGAGGCCTGTTGAGCCCCATAGTCGTGGACCACGGGGCCAACGAGAGCGACGACGAACAGAAACAGCAGGATCTCGATCCGAAACCGAACCCAGAGGCGGGAGGGGTCGGTCGCGGGTGATGGGTGTTGGCTGAGAGGGGGTGACGTCATCGCTCGGCGCCGGCCGGGGAATGCGCCCTAGCCCTCAAACGTGACCGGCGAAGTCCGCCGGATACCCCGGGAACTCGGCGGCGAGATCGGCGATCCGCTCCCCCAACTCCTTGAGGGCCGTCTCATCGTCGTGGCTGCGCAAGACCCCGACAATGAGCGCGCCGAGCCGCTCCATCTCCGGCTCGGTCATGCCCGCCGTCGTCACCGAGGGTGTCCCGATCCGGATGCCGCTGGCGATGAATGGCTTGCGAGGATCGAAGGGAATGGCGTTGGAGTTCAGCGTGACGCCGACCGAATCCAGCAGTCTGGCCGCAGCTTTGCCTGTGAGCTCCTCGTCGATCGAGCGCAGGTCGATGAGGAACATGTGGTTCTCGGTCTTGCCGCTGACGATGCGGGCCCCCTCTGCAGCCATCGTCTCAGCCAGCGCGGCGGCGTTGCGGACGATCTGATGTGCGTACGCTGCGAATTCGGGACGACCTGCCAGTTCGAAGCACAGAGCCTTCGCAGCGATCTGGCTGTTGATGGCGCCGCCCTGTCCCATGGGGAACACGGCCTTGTCGATCATCGAGCCGTACTCTTCGGTCGACAAGATCAGGCCGCCCCTCGGGCCGCGCAGCGCCTTGTGGGTGGTACACGTCACGATGTCGGCGTGCGGCACCGGATTGGGGTGGGCGCCGCCTGCGATGAGCCCGATGATGTGGGCCGCATCGACCATGTAGACCGCTCCGACCTCGTCCGCGATCTCGCGGAACTTCGACCAGTCGATGAGGCGCGAGTATGCGGAGTAGCCGGCAACGATCAGCTTGGGCCGGTGCTCGACCGCAAGCCGGCGCACCTCGTCGAAGTCGATCAGCTCGGTCTCCGGATCGAGCCCGTAGGCGACCACGTTGAAGAGCTTGCCGGAGAAGTTGACCGGTGAGCCATGGGTGAGGTGGCCACCCTGGTCGAGCCGCATGCCGAGGATGGTGTCGCCTGGATCGAGCAACGCCAGGTAGGCGGCCATGTTGGCCTGTGATCCGCTGTGGGCCTGCACATTGGCGTGCTCGGCGCCGAACAGCGACGTGGCCCTGTCGATGGCCAGCTGCTCGACCTCGTCGACAACCGCACATCCCTCGTAGTAGCGACGGTTGGGATAGCCCTCGGAGTACTTGTTGGTGAGCACGGAGCCAGACGCCTCGAGCATGGCGTAGCTCACCAGGTTCTCCGATGCGATGAGCTGGATGTGCGATCGCTGCCGCTCGACTTCACGCCCGATGAGCGTTGCGAGCTCCGGGTCGACGGCTTCGATGGGACGGGTATCGATCATGGGAATCCTTTGGCCAGGTGCCGCCCCAGCGTAGCCAGCACCCGGCACAGAGACCGCAGACATCAGACATCAGACGTCTCACCGGTGTGACGTGCCGACGCGGGCCGCGGGCCGTGCAGGCTATGCGCCGGGGATGGGGCCCTGGCGGAGCGTCAACGGGGCGGGTTCTGTGAGGTCGATGATGGTGGACGCTTGTCCGCCGACCGCCTTGCCCTCGAGGTAGACGGCAACCGCATCACCGAACAGCGACCGAGCTTCCTCGTGGTCGACGACCGCCTCGTGGCCGCTGAGGTTGGCGGAGGTCACCGCAAGCGGGCCCGTGATCTCGAGCAGGTCGAGCGCGATCTGATGGTCGGGACAGCGCAAGCCCACCGTGCGCCTCCCGCGATGGCCCAGCCAATCGGGGGCTGTGTCGAGGCGCGGCAACACGAGCGTCAGCGCGCCCGGCCAGTGCTGCTCGGCCAGCTCGAGCGCACGATCAGAGAACGAGGCCAGCGTCATCCCCTGCTCGACGGAGGCGACCAAGATCGCAAGCGGCTTCTGATCGGGTCGGCCCTTCAGCTCGAAGATCGCATCCAGGGCATCCTCTCGAAACGGGTCGGCGGCCAGGCCGTAGAGGGTGTCGGTTGGCACACCGACGATTCCGCCCATTCGCAGGGCCTCCACTGCAGCGGTCATGCTCATCTGCACCTCGCGCGTGAGTCGACTGCTTCCAAGCTAGTGCACGACGGCGCCTCGGGCGGCGAAGAGCCTCGATCGCGGCTCGGCGCCGTTGCTCACACGACGGAGGGCTGGCGTCCGATGAGGAAGCGGGGCTTGCCTGCGAGGTCCATCCGGATGTCGGCACCGAATGCGGCGAACTCGCCTCGGACCTGCCGGCTGCGGAACTCGGAGATCTCGCAGGCAACGACTCCGCCCGGCCGCAGCCACCCCGGCGCCTCGGCGGCGATCCGAGAGAGCACCTCGTCGCCGGCCGGCCCGGCGATCAGTGCGGTCTCGGGCTCGTGATCCCTCACCTCGGCGGGGAGCGCGGCGAGCTCGTGGGTGGCGACGTACGGCGGATTGGCGACGAGCAGATCGATGCTCCCCCGCAGGTCTTGGGGAAGCGGTGCGAAGAGATCGCCCTCGAGGACGTGAACCTCCAACCCCGTCCTCGCCGCGTTCTCACGAGCGAGCGATACTGCATCCCCCGACACATCGACGGCGTACACGACGGCCGCCGGCCATGCGTACTTGCAGGCCAGCGCCAGGTTGCCGCTGCCGGTGCAGAGGTCGACGATGACGGCCGGCGAGGTCGCAACGGTCGCAACGACGATCTCCCACAGCTGCTCCGTCTCGGGGCGAGGGATCAATGCCCGCCCATCGATCGCCAGCTCGAGCGGACCGAACTGCACCGTTCCCTCGAGGTACTGGAGCGGACGACCGGCCTGGCGTTGCGCGAGGAGGGCCCTGAAGCGATCGACGATCTCGGCGTCGAGCGCCCCTTCGAGCACCAGTGAGTGGCGGGTGAGCCCGCTCGCCGTCATGGCCAGACGCTCGGCCTCGTGCCGAGGAACGGGAGCAGCCTCGGCCACGAGCGAGGCGAAGGTCACCACCGACGGGGGAGCCTGATCACTCGACCTCCGCCAGCCGCTCGGTCGATTCCTGGGCGCTGAGGGCATCGTGAAAAGCCGTGAGCTCGCCGTCGAGAATCTCGGTCAAGGAGTGCACGGTGAGCCCCACACGGTGGTCGGTGACCCGATTCTCCTTGAAGTTGTAGGTGCGGATCTTCTCGGAGCGCTCGCCGCTGCCCACCTGGGACCTGCGCTCGGTCGCTCTCTCACCTTGCTGTTCGGCGACCTGAGCCTGGTAGAGCCGGGCCCGGAGCACTCGCATCGCTTTGAGCTTGTTCTGGAGTTGAGACTTCTCGTCCTGGCACGAGACGACGATGCCGGTCGGCTTGTGCTTGATGCGGACGGCGGAGTCGGTGGTGTTCACCGATTGCCCGCCGGGCCCAGTCGACCGGAACGTCTCGAGCTCGAGGTCGTTGTCGTGGATGTCGACCTCGACGTCTTCGGCCTCGGGCAAGATCGCCACGGTGGCGATGGATGTGTGGATGCGCCCTTGCGATTCGGTCTTGGGCACGCGCTGCACCCGGTGCGGGCCGGCCTCGAACTTGAACCGCGAGTAGGCGCCGCGGCCCTTGACGGCAAACGTCGCCTCCTTGATGCCCCCTCCGTCGGACGGCGACGTGGCAATCGGATCGATGGCCCAGCCCTGGCGCTCGGTGAAGCGGGCGTACATGCGGTACAGATCGCCTGCCCAGAGTGCCGCCTCGTCGCCCCCGGCGGCAGCTCGAATCTCGACGATCACGTCCTTCTCGTCGTTCGGATCCTTCGGGACGAGTAGCCGCCGCAGCTCTGCATCGAGGTGTTCGATCTCGCCACGCCGCTCCTTTGCGATGCCCTCGATGTACTCGCGCATGTCGACATCTGCTTCGGCGGCCGCCAGTTCTTCGGCTTCGCCGAGCTCCTCGACCGCTGCGGCATGCCGCTCGAACGCATCGACCACGGGCTTCAGCTCCGAGTGCCTGATCGAGATCTCCCGGTACCGATCCTGATCTCCGAGTACGTCCGGGTCGGCCAGCTGCACGAGCGTCTGGTCGTAGGCCGCCTTCAGGTCGTCGAGCTTCGCTGCGAGCGAGGGTTCCATCAGGCCGACTCGGGATCAAAGACCGTCTCGAGCGCACCCGCCGCGATGGGGCCGCGCCCGTCGACCTCTGTCCGCTCGTCGTCGGTGAGGGCAGCGAGCAGGCTCGCAACCGCCACCTCGATCTGCCGCTCGTCGGGTTGGCGTGTCGTGATGCGCTGCAGCCAGATGCCCGGACGGCTGGCCCACGCCAGCCAGGGCTTGCCGGCAGCGGCCTTCAACACTTCATATGACGCTCCGGCGATCACGGGAATCATCACGACGCGGGCGATGACCTGCCAGACGAATGCAAGCGGCGCGAGCGCCAGGAAGAAGAAGAACGCAACGAACGCAACGATGATGATGAACGAGGTGCCGCATCGCGGATGGCGCGGGCTGTATCCGGAGATCGCATCGACCGAGAGCGGATCACCGTTCTCGTAGGCATGGATGGTCATGTGCTCCGCACCGTGATACTCGAAGACCCTTTGGATCTCTTTGGCGCGTGAGATCGCCCAGATGTACCCGACGATGAGGACGATCCGGATCAGCCCGTCGAGTACGACAAAACCGAGGCTGGAGTCTGCGAGGTAGCGCTTCAGGAAGTTGGCGGCGAACACCGGCGCTCCAACGAAGATCACGAGGGCGAACGCTATCGCGACGACCATCGTCCCGATGACCTGCCTGCGGGAGAGCTCGTCCTCCTCCTCACCTGCCTTCTGCGCCGACCACGACAGGGCCCGGAAACCGAGCTGGAGAGATTCGACCAGCACCATCACGCCGCGAACGAAGGGCAGCTTGGCGAGCCGAGAGCGAGCCGTGAGCCTGGGGAGCTCGTGGCGGATGGCCTCGATGACCCCGTCCGGTCTGCGGACGGCGACGGCCCAACGGTTGGGCGCACGCATCATCACGCCCTCGAGCACCGCCTGTCCCCCAACACTCGCCCCCGGCGGCCTGCTCATGATGCCGCCCGGGCCGACTTCGGCGGCTCCGCAGCAGCCGTCACTGCGGAGCCGTCAGACGACAGACGACAGATGACAGGCGCACCCACTTGATGTCTCGAAGCGAGGCCAAAGGCCGGGCGCGCTGATATCGGTGAGCGAGGCGCAGCCGAACGATCCGGCGCGAGCCGCAGGCGAGCGGATCTCACGCTTCGCCGGTTGGCTTTGCGGCCTTCTCGCTCGAGCCGACCTTGGCGTAGCGGCGGCGGAAGCGCTCGACCCGCCCGCCGGAGTCGACGAGGATCTGCTTGCCCGTGTAGAAGGGATGGCTCTCGCTCGAGATCTCGACTTTGGCGAGCGGGTAGGTCTTGCCGTCCTCCCACTCCACCGTGTCTTTGGTTTCGATCGTCGAACGCGTCAGGAATCGGAAGTCCGAAGACGTGTCCTGGAAGACGACATATCGGTATTCGGGATGCAGTTCGCTTTTCACGGGTCACTCCTGAGCTGGCACGGAACTCTAGCGGTTCGGACGGCGTCGCCTACTGCCCGCTCTTGGCGATGCTGGCGAGGAATTCGGCATTGGACTTGGTGCTCTTGAGGCGA
Source organism: uncultured Acidimicrobiia bacterium (assembly GCA_963792895.1). Classification (GTDB taxonomy): domain Bacteria; phylum Actinomycetota; class Acidimicrobiia; order Spongiisociales; family UBA5794; genus UBA6912. The sequence continues at coordinate 1,317,241 of CAWBYA010000007.1, read as the reverse complement.
TCGATGAGCAGCTCGAGGGCCGCCCCCGACTCGAGGGCGAGCAACACGCGGCGGAGCTTCCACACTTCGACGAGCTCGTCCTTGTGGAACAGGAGCTCCTCACGGCGCGTGCCCGAAGCTTCGATATCGATGGCGGGGTAGATCCGCTTGTCGGCGAGCTTGCGATCGAGCCGCAACTCCATGTTGCCGGTACCTTTGAACTCCTCGAAGATCACCTCGTCCATCCGTGAGCCGGTCTCGACGAGCGCGGTGCCGAGGATGGTGAGGCTGCCGCCCTCTTCGATGTTGCGAGCTGCGCCGAAGAAGCGCTTCGGAGGGTACAGCGCCGTCGAGTCGACACCACCTGACAAGATGCGGCCGCTCGCCGGCGTGGCCAGGTTGTGGGCGCGGGCCAGGCGGGTGATCGAATCGAGGAGGATCACGACGTCGAGCCCATCTTCTACGAGGCGCTTTGCACGCTCGATCGCCAGTTCGGAAACCTGCGTGTGCTCCTCGGCGGGGCGGTCGAAGGTCGAGAAGATGACTTCGCCCTTGACCGAGCGCTGCATGTCGGTGACTTCTTCAGGTCGCTCGTCCACCAGCACCACCATGAGGTGGCATTCCGGGTTGTTGGCGGTGATCGAGTTGGCGACCTCCTTCAACACGGTTGTCTTGCCGGCCTTCGGCGGCGAGACGATCAGGCCACGCTGACCCTTGCCGATCGGGGCGATGAGGTCCACGATCCGCGGCAGGATGTGGCCCGATTGGCCGTCGACCTCGAGGTGAAGCCGCTGGTCTGGGAACAGGGGCGTCAGGTCGGCGAAACGGGGCCGTTTCTTGGCCTCTTCCGGGTCGACGCCGTTCACCGACACCGCGCGGACGAGAGCAGGGAACTTCTCTTGTGCCCTGGCGGGACGGATCGGCCCTGTGCAGATGTCACCCTTGCGGAGCCGGTGCTTGCGCACCTGGTTCGCGGACACGTAGACGTCCTTCTCGCCTGGGAGATAGCCGGTGCATCGAAGGAACCCGTAGCCTTCAGGGAGGATGTCGAGGATTCCCTCGCGCACCTCGAGCTCGGATTCATCGATGGGCTCCTGCGGAGTGCCGCGACCACGGCGGCGCCTGCGCCTGCCCGACCGGTCTCCGCCTTGCCCGCGATCGTCGCCGTCGTTGGAATTCCGATCGTCACCGCCCCGCGACTCGCCACCCCGCGACTCGCCGCCCCGCGACTCGCCACTCCGAGATTCGCCGCTCTTCGGCTCGCCTGCCGCAGCTCCATCGGAGTCGCTGCTCGAGGCGTCGGGCCCACCATTGCCTGCCGTATCCGCCGGCGGCTCCGGCACCATGGACGGATCGAACTTCTCGGAGTCGAGGATGGCAGCGATCAGCTTCGATTTCTGAAGCCCCTGATGGTCCACGTCAACCGTGGTAGCCATCGCACGCAGCTCATCGAGGCCCAACTCCTGCAGCTTGGCCCGTGTCGTCATGTTGCCTGACGCCCCTTTCGGCACTTCGGTGACCCGGCCGCTAGGACCGGACTGAGAACTCCCCCTGTGACCCGGGCAAGCCCGCTGAACGGGTTCCGGTGGGGATTCGCCACGCCCTGGGCTGCACGCGCAAACGCGGCGGCGGGATGGAGAACGAGTTTCAGTTTACCCGCGTTCTCGCCGGACGCAACACCCAACCCGCACGGTGTCCTCGACCTCAGAGCTCCGGGCTCTCCACTCGCAGCGTTGCCGCCACCGAGCGGACCACGTCGAGTGCCCTCACGGCTCGGACGGCCTCCCTCTGGCGAGCCTCCGGTGCGCGATGGGTGACGATCAACAGCGTGGCACCGCTGCCCTTTCCCTCTTGCCACACGGACTTGATGCTGACACGCTCCTGTCCGAACGCCGCAGCTACTTGGGCCAGCACGCCCGGCTGATCCTCGACCTGGAGGCGCACGTACCACTTCGTCGAGATCGAGCCGAACTCGGCGATCTCGCCGGGCGAGAATCGAATGCGCGGCGCCACCACCGCACCGGCGAGTATCTCGCGAGCGGCGTCGATGACGTCGCCGAGCACCGCGGTGGCCGTGGGCTCCCCGCCGGCGCCCGGTCCGGCGAACAACAACTCGTCGACCGACGGGCCCGTGATGAAGATCGCGTTCGTGGCGGCCCGAATGGAGGCCAGAGGGTGGCCGAGAGGGATCATCGCCGGATGAACCCTCGCACAGACACCTGCGTCGGTGCGCGTAGCGATCGCCAGCAGCTTCACCTCGTAGCCGAGGAATCGCGCGAACTCGATGTCTTCCAGCGCGAGCCCGTCGATGCCCTCGTGTGGCACGGCGTCGATACCCACCCACGTGCCAAAGGCCAGCGATGCGAGAATCGCAGCCTTGGCGGCTGCATCGGCGCCGGAGACGTCGGCGGTAGGGTCGGGCTCTGCGTAGCCGAGCTCCTGGGCCTCCGCCAGGGCAGAGGCGTAGTCGTGGCCCTCGCTCATCCGGGTGAGGATGTAGTTGGTCGTGCCGTTGACGATGCCGGCAACCCGCTCGATCTGTTCACCTGCCAGCGTCTCGGCTAGGGGACGAATGATCGGAATGCCGCCTCCTACGCTGGCTTCGAAGAGCAGCGGCACACCGCGTCGCTCAGCAAGAGCGATCAGCTCGGCCCCGTGGGCGGCGATGAGCTCCTTGTTCGCCGTGACGACCGGCTTCCCGGCATCCAGCGCCGCATGCACCAGCGCACCAGCAGGGTCTCTGCCACCCATCACCTCGACGACGAGCTGCACGTTGGGATCGGCGACCACGAGATGGGGATCGTCGGTCACGAGCTCGAGGGGAAGACGGAAGGCCCGCGCCTTGCCGGGATCGCGCACCGCGATTCGCCGCACGCGAAGGTCCAAGCCGGTCTTGGCCTGAATGGCCTCTCGATCCTCGACCAGCCGGCGAACGAGGGTGCCACCCACCGTCCCGGCTCCGAGGATCCCGATCCCGACGGTGGGGTCTCCGCTGCTCATGAGGCGGCGATGGTAGACGCAAGACGGCAACGATCCGCCTCGGGGGCTGCCGGTAGGATCCGCAGATGGGACGGGACACGTCTATCCACCAGATCAGCACGTCGGGCGGAGGCGTGCCGAAGCTCCCCGTCGGACGCGCTCGGCTCGAGGTCGGCGGCGTCGTCGGCGACGCCCAAGCCGACCTCGAGCATCACGGGGGGCCCGACCAGGACCTCTGTCTCTACTCGCTCGAAGTGATCGAAGCACTGCGCAGCGAAGGCCACCCGATCACCCCTGGCGCAGCGGGTGAGAACCTCACCCTCACCGGGCTCGACTGGTCGGTGATGCGCCCTGGCGTACGTCTCCGACTCGGCTCCGACGCCGTCGCCGAGGTGACATGGCCGGCAACACCGTGCGCGAAGAACGCTCGCTGGTTCGCAGACGGCGACTACCGGCGGATGAGCGAGGATCTCCACCCAGGCTGGAGCCGCTGGTACGCCCGAGTGCTCGTACCCGGCGACGTTGCACCCGGTGACCCGGTGGAGATCGAGGACGCTGCCGGCTGACCTGCAGTTCCCACAGGTGGACCGTTGTGGTAAAAAGTACGGACTTTCGCTCTGCAGGAGGAGCACCCGCAATGCACACGACACGAGCCCACACACCATGAGCCTGTTCACCCGCAAGAGCGTCTCCGTCGTCGAGGCGCACGCTGCGGCAGACAACGGCTTCGCGCTCATCGATGTCCGGACCGCACAGGAGTGGAAGTTGGACGGGCGGGCAGCCCATGCACGGCACATCCCGCTGAGTGCGTTGTCACAAAGGCTCGATCGCTTCCGCGACCAGGATGTCCTCGTCATCTGCCGTTCGGGCCGCCGCTCGGCGCAGGCCGCTGCGCTCCTGCGGCGCCACGGAATCTCCGCACGAAACGTGAAAGGTGGGATGATCGCATGGCGACGCCACGATCTTCCGCTTGCCGGCTCGAAAGGGAAGGGACAGAACCGATGAAACGACGCATCGCCGCCTTGGTCGTGGCAGGGGCCCTCGCGCTCGGTGCGTGCGGCTCGGCGACGGCAGCACCCACGTTCGATCTCGTAGACGCTCCCGCAGCGCAAGACCTGCTTGCCACACCGCCTGAGGGGCTCGTGGTGCTCGACGTGCGCACCCCCGAGGAGTTCGCCGACGGCCACATAGCCGGATCTGCCAACGTCGACTTCTACGCAGCCGACTTCCTCGATCGTCTCGACACACTCGACAAGGACACGCCCTACTTCGTGTACTGCCGATCCGGCAACCGCTCGGCGAGCACCGTCCAGGCGATGCGCGACCTCGGCTTCTCCGAGGTCTACGAGTTGGGCGGAGGCGTCATCACTTGGGCGGAGGCCGGCTACCCGTTGGAGCGATGAGGATCAGCCGACATCTCGGCTGATCAGATCGCTGTAGGTCTCGCGGCGGACGACGAGCCGGACCTCGCCTTCGGCGACGAACACGACGGCAGGCCTGAGCACCATGTTGTAGTTGGAGCCCATGGAATGGCCGTACGCCCCAGTCACCGGAGTGGCGAGCACGTCCCCAACGGCGATGTCGGCCGGCACGTGTGCGGTGGAGACGATCACGTCTCCTGACTCGCAATGCTTGCCGACGATGCGCACCTGCTTCGGGCGGGCGGCTGCTGTCGACCGGGGGAGGAATGCCTCGTAGCCGCTGCCGTAGAGCACGGGCCGCGGGTTGTCGCTCATGCCACCGTCGACTGCGACGTAAGAACGCACCGCCAGCTCCTTGATGGTGCCGACCGTGTAGAGGGTGACCGCGGCGGCAGCGACGATGGCCCTTCCCGGCTCAGCCGTGACCCGTGCCCGGATCCCGGCATCTCGGCATGCGGCGGTTACGACACCGGCCCATTCAGTGATCGTCGGCGCCGCCTCCCCTGCCACATAGGCGACACCCAGCCCTCCCCCGATGGACAGCTCGGGCAATTCGTGATCGGTGACGAAGGGGGCCAGTAGCTCGATCGCCCGCCGGAACGAGCTCACGGCGAACACCTGGCTGCCGATATGAGCATGGAAGCCGACGAGCCGCATCGCCTGCGAGGCCGCCGCCCGATCGGCCGCCATCGCCGCCTCACCAGACGCAAGACCGAAGCCGAACTTGGAGTCGGCGACGCCGGTCTGGAGGTACTCGTGGGTGTGTGCCTCCACCCCCGGCGTCACCCTTATGAGGACGTTTGGGACCGAGGCGCCCTCGGACACCAGCCGCTCGATGCGATCGAGCTCGTCGAACGAGTCCACGACGATCCGACCGACGCCGGCCTCGAGGGCAAGAGCAAGCTCCACAGGCGACTTGTTGTTGCCATGCAAGACCAGTCGCTCTGGGCCAACGCCTGCGCTGAGGGCGACATGAAGCTCGCCACCCGTCGCCACGTCGAGATGCATCCCCTCTTCGGCGGCGAGCCTCGCCATCGCAGCACACAGGAACGCCTTGGTTGCGTACGCAACGCCGTCGCCGAACGCCGCGACCGCTTCTCGGCACCGGCTCCGTAGGTGCGCCTCGTCGTAGACGAACAGCGGCGTGCCGAACTGGGCGGCGAGGTCGAGCACATCGCAGCCGCCGATGTGAAGATGCCCGAAACCGTCGACGACGGCCGTGTCGGGGAGCACGCTCGCCGGCAGCGCGGTCACATGCGTTCCGGGACGTCGATCGCAAGCAGATCGAGGAGCGTCCGCAGCAGGCGCAACGCCAGGGCGACGAGCGCCAACCACGACGCCTGCCGTGCCGGGTCGGGTTCGTTGAGGATGTGGCACGCCTCGTAGAAGCGGTTGAAGTCGGTCGCGACTTCGTAGGCATACTCGGCGATGTGGTTCGGCGACCGGAACTCCACCGATCTCGCCAGCACGTCCGGGAAACGGGCAATGCGGAGCATGAGGCCCCGCTCAGCTGTGTGGATCGGCGGCAGCACGTCACCGGGCGTGACCCCTCGCGCGCTTGCGTTGCGCAGGATCGATTGGATGCGAACCGCGCTGTAGAGCAGGTACGGCCCCGTCTTGCCCTCGAATGAGACGAAGCGGTCGAGGTCGAACACATAGTCGGAGGTCCGGTGATTCTGGAGATCGCCGTACTTGAGCGCGGCGATCCCCACCGTCTTCGCGATGGCCTGCCGCTCGGCCTCCGGGTACTCCGTCGCCAGGTCGTTCTCAGCCAGGCGGGCGGTCGCACGATCCACCGCCGCATCGATGAGTGTTCGCAGGCCGGGCAGATCACCATCGCGGGTGCGCAGCGGCTTCCCGTCCGGGCCGTTGACGGTGCCGAACGGGTCGTGCTCGAGGATGACGGCCTCATGCGCGATGCCGCTCTTGCGGGCGGCGCGAAAGACCTGTTCGAAGTGCAACGCCTGGCGGGCATCGACCACGTAGAACACGGCGTCGGCGCCGAGATCGTCGACACGCTCCTCTACGGTGGCGAGGTCAGTGGTGCTGTAGAGGTAGCCACCGTCTGACTTCACGAGCAGGAGCGGCGGGATCTCCTTGGTGTCACCGGGCTCGGCGACATCGACGATCAGGGCGCCGTCGCTCTCCTGCAGCACCCCTTCCCTGCGAATTCGCTCGATCATGGCCGCGATCCTGTCGTGCACGCTGCTCTCGCCGTACCAGAGCTCGAACGACACGTTGAGGTCGCCGAACAGCACCTTCATGTCGTCGACCGAGACGTCACGGAAGTGCTGCCAGAGCGCTCGGTACCCCGGCCGGCCCTCCTGGAGCTTCACAGTGGCGAGCCGCGCCTCTGCGGCGAAGTCCGCATCCACTTTGTAGCGGGCTGCCGCCTCCGGGTAGAGCCGCTCGAGGTCGGCAACCGTGACGGGAGATTCGTCGGGAAAGGGGCCGGTAGCTCCAGCATCGAAGTACGGCAGCTCGGGCCGCTGTTGCTCGAGCAGGGCGATGACCTGCCCCATGGAAGTGCCCCAGTCCCCCAGGTGCACGTCGCCAACTGCGTCGGCTCCTGCGTAGCGCAGGGTTCGCTTCACGGACTCACCGATGATCGCCGGACGCAAATGGCCGACGTGCAGCGTCTTGGCCACGTTGGGACCGCCGTAGTCGACGATGACACGCCTGCCTTCGAGCGGCTGGGCGACACCGAGGTGCGGAGCGTATCGCATCTCCCCCACCGCGACCGCCAGGTGGTCTGCCGAGACGTCGACGTTGATGAAGCCAGGGCCCGCCACCGACATGGCGGCAATGATTCCGGCGGGATCGACGGCGGCGACGACGGCTTCGGCGAGCTCTCGAGGGTTGCGGCCTGCGGCCTTTGCTGCGCCGAGTGCCCCGTTGCATTGAAACGGGGCGAGCTCGGGCCGCGACGACACGACGACATCACCGAACCCTGCGTCGAGCCCGAGCGCAGTGAACGCATCGCCGAGGATCGATGACAAGCGGGTGGTCAGGGAGGGCATGAAGCGAGGATAGGAGTCAGACAGACAACAGACGACAGACGACAGACGACAGACGACAGACTTCACTCCCTGCTGTCTGCACGCGAGGCCGCAGGCCGAGCGATCTCAACGCGGCGGTACACTTCCGACCGCGCCCCAGTAGCTCAGGGGATAGAGCACCGGCCTCCGGAGCCGGGTGCGCAGGTTCGAATCCTGCCTGGGGCACGCACACGCCCGCTACGGCGTTACACCTTCGATGCGAACTCGCACTTCCACCGCCAGGCGCCTCATCGCGGCATGTTCGATCGCACTGATCGTCGTGCCTTCCGGTTTCGTCGCCGCGCCGTTCGAGCCCGAAGGCGCCGCCATCAGGTCGTGCCGCCCGCACCCAGACGTGCGCTCGCTTCCAGAGCAGCCCGCGCCCGTTGAGCTGCTCGCAACACTCGATGCCGCCCTCGCAGACGACCGCCTCCGCGGTGCCGGCCTCGGCATGTCAGTTTGGATCGAGGGATACGGCGAGGTCGTCGCAATGAACCCAGACCTGCGGTTGCGGCCGGCCAGCAACCAGAAGCTGCTGACCGCAATGGCGGCACTCGAGCTGATCGGCCCCGACACGGTGCTGGAAACCGTGGTCGCAACAGACGGGCTCGCAACGAGTGGTGTCCTGGACGGCGACCTCTATCTGGTGGGTGGAGGGGATCCGACCCTCACCGCCGATGGCGACCATTCTCTCGCAACGCTGGCCGCAGCAGTACGCAGCGCAGGGATCGCACGAATCACGGGCTCCGTTGTCGTCGATGAATCCCGGTACGACGATCATCGCACTGTGGTGGGATGGGGCGGCATGCCGATCCCGGCCTGGGTCGGCTCACTCTCGGCACTCATCGTCGACGAGAACAGATACTCAGCCGATTGGTCGTTCATCGCTGATCCGGCGACCGCCAACGGCACCGCGTTCACAGACCGCGCTCGCTGCCGCAGGCGTCACAGTCGCCGGCCACGTGCGCCGCGGCGTACTCCCTGCCGTCGCTGCCACCGTCGCCTCGCTCGACTCTGCGCCGATCCGGGCCATCGTTGCCGAGATGCTCACGGAGAGCGACAACACCTTCGCCGAGCTCCTGGTGAAGGAGATCGGATACCGCACCGAGGGCATCGGGTCCACCGCGGCCGGGATCCGCGCGATGACGGGCGTGGTGAAGGCGCTCTGCATGCCGCGTTCGATCCTCCAGCAGGACGGGTCGGGGCTCAGCCACGGCAATGCGCGGTCGGCGCGCGACTGGCGGCGCCTCCTCCAATCCGCCCAAAGCAGGCCGTGGTGGGAGGATTTCGTTGCCGGCCTCGCGATCGCAGGCGAGACGGGCACGTTGGAACGCCGATTCGTCGACACTGCGGCGCAGGGCAACTTGAGAGCCAAGACCGGCTCGATCACGGGGCTGCGCTCGCTGTCCGGCATCATGACCACCGCGGGGGGACGGCGGGTCTTCTTCTCTGCAATCGTCGACGCCGGCGTGCCGCGCGTCCCGCTCGCCGCCATCGACGATCTGCTCGTTGCCGTTGCGGAAGACGAGTCGTGAACTCAGCGGTGCGTCAGGATGGCGAGCGGCGACAGCGGAGCGTAGAGCGGTGCGTCGAGCACGACCCGCTCGACGGACCATCGGTCGTCGTCGAACACGTCGAGATGCTTTGAGTTGTAGTAGATGACACGCGGGCGGATGCCGTTGGCGCGAAGTTCCCGGAGGCGTTTCTCCAACGCTGCCATCGTCGGAGCGCCGAATGGGTTGAACACGTAGAAGATCGTGCCCTCCTCGGGCAGGTGCTCGATGGCGTTGCCGGTCACTATCTCGACGTTGGGGAAACGGCGCAACCGGTTGCGCGTGCGGGCCGCAACGTCGTGGTCGATCTCGATGCCGATGATGCGATTGGTCAGCCCTTGGTGGAGCCACGCGTTGATCACGCGGCCTGTCGAACATCCAACGTCCACGAGCACGTCATCCGGGCTGATCTGGCCGTCGAACATCTGGCGCAGCGCTGCGTAGTCCGAGTTCGCGCGGGACACGCGGATGCCCCGACGCGTGTCGAGCGACAGCAGCGACCCATATCTGAGGTCGATCAGGGCGTTCGCTGCGATCCGGCCGGTGCGATGGATCGCACGGCGGAGACGGGTCGGCAAGGGGCGCTGAGATGATCGCATGGGGGTCGACGATCGTAGGCAGTTGCGCGGCACAACCTCGCGGCACTACAGCTACAGCGGAGAGGCGTCGGGCAGCCGAGGTCCGCCGATGCGTTGCGCTAGATGATGTTGGCGAGGCCCCCGGTGCGAGCGAGCACCAAGACATCCATGGTGATCGCCACCCCGATGTGGAGGAACACGCCGGGGACGAAGCTCCGGGTCCGCAGGGCGAGCCAGCCGAGCGTGAGACCGGCCACGATCGCCGCGGTGGCCTCGGGCATCGGCTTGGCGAAGTGGATCATCGTGTAGGGCACCGTCATCACGGGGACGGCGAGCAGTCCGAAGCGTGGAGCCAGGCCGAACACCATGAACCCGCGGAAGAACGCCTCCACCCCGACGAACTGCAGCGCGTATCCCACTTCATAGACCCAGAAGCCGGCACCGCCTTCGGCTGCACGGTCATAGAACGGGTAGTAGCGAAGGAACGAGTCGAAGCCCGATACCCAGATGAGCACGGGCAGCATCACGACGTACATCGCAACGTACAGCGGTACGTGCGACGAAACGCCGCGCAGCCGGAAGCCCAACTCCGCGGGCCGGCGCCGCAAGATGAGGAGGCCGATGGCCAGGGGTATTCCGACGCGCCACAGGAGCGAGGAGATGCCCCACCACAGATACGCACCCGCATCTGCCAGCTCTGCGTAGGCGCCGTCACCAACGTCTCCGACCCAGGCCACGAGCCCAGAGCTCGTGTAGAAGGACGGGCGACCCCAATACTCGAACAGCAGGAGGAGGAGAGTGGCAGACACGAGCACGATCGCCGCCTCACGATCCTCATCGCTCAGTTCGAGCTCACCTGTCGTGCGCCGCAACCTGTCGAGAATCACGGCGGCGAGTGTATTGGCGATGGACGGCGCCGCAACGGAACCGTTACGCGCGAGCGCCGGGGCGGCTATCGTTTTTCGCGTACTGCTGGAGGTATCCATGCGACCCATCTGGAAGGGCGCCATCTCATTTGGGCTGGTCACGATCCCGGTTGGCCTCTATGCCGCCACCGAGGACAAGCGACCGAAGTTCCGCCAGCTCCGCGAGTCAGACCACAGTCCCATCCGCTACAAGCGGGTTGCAGAGACCGATGGCCAGGAAGTTCCCTACGAGCAGATCGTCAAGGGGTACGAGGTCGACAAGGGCCGGTATGTCGTGTTCACGGGCAACGAGCTCGAGGGCATCATGAAGCAAGCGACGGGCGGCATGGTCGACGTCATCCAGTTCGTCGATCAAAGCGAGATCGACCCGATCTACTACCGCTCGTCGTACTACTTGGCCCCGGAGAAGACCGGCGTGAAGGCATACCGCATCCTGCTCGAAGCGCTCGAGGACAAGAAGATGGTCGGTCTCGCCAAGGTCGCTATCAGGGAGCGTGAGTACCCGGCCACCTTGCGAGCCGACGAGGGCGTCATCGTCATGGAGACGATGTATTGGCCCGACGAGATTCGCGAGCCACGCTTCGAGACGCTCGAGGGCGATGCAGAGGTGCGACCGGAGGAAGTGAAAATGGCCGAGATGATCATCGACAACCTTGCCGGCTCATTCGACCCTTCCGCTTGGATCGACGTCTCCCGCGAGGCGGTCGAGGCGGCCGCCCAACAGAAGGTGGACGGTCAGGAGATCGTCAGCGCCGAGGCGCCACAGCCGAGCGGTGTCGTCGATCTCATGGAAGCCCTCAAGGCAAGCGTGGAAGCGACAAAAGCCAAGAAGGCCGGCTGACACTGCCGGATGCGGACACCCGACCCGCGTTTCTCCGGCCGGACGGTACGCGACAGAGGGGGGACCTGGCCAGGTCCCCCCTCGTCGCGATCTCTTACGACTGCAGCTTCTGTCAGCTGGTCGGAGGCAGAAGCACTCCGTCGATGACGTGAATCACGCCGTTCGAAGCTTCGATGTCGGTCGCGGTGACGGTGACCGAGTCATTCAAGGTGACAACACCATCCGCTACCGAGATTGTGATGTCGCTGCCTTGCGCCGTCGTCGCAGACGTGAGGCCCACGACGTCTGCAGCCATCACGGTGCCGGGCACCACGTGATAGAGGAGAACGTCGCTCAGTGCCGCAGGATCGGCGAGCAAGGAGTCGAGCGTACCCTCGGGCAGTGCAGCGAAAGCGTCGTCGGTCGGGGCGAAGACGGTGAATGGGCCGTCACCGCTCAGCGTGTCGACCAGGTCGGCCGCCTGGACGGCCGTGACGAGCGTCGAGAACGTGCCGGCAGCGATCGCAACGTCGACGATGGTGCCGGGTTCGGTCATGGCTTCGGTGGTGTCGGTCGCCGCTTCGGTGGTGTCGGTTGTCGGTTCGGTGGTCGTTGTTTCGGCAGCATCATCATCTCCGCCGCACGCTGCGGCCAGCATGGAGAGCGCTACGAGCGCAACGAGCCAAATACGGATACGGAACATTTGGGATCACCTCTTTGAGTGAAGTCTGTGTCTCTGCGACCCTGAGGCCACGTACACCCTTCTTACGAGACAAGCGCACGAGCTGGATGGAGGTAGGTCAGCCCGGAGCCCCTGGGCCCTCGGTCTCCCAAGTCACCGACCCGGCGTCGTCCTGGGTGAATCCCTTGAACGAGGGGGCACGCAGCCTGCCTGCCCCGGTCCATTCCTTGTATTGCACCGCAGCCACCAGGTGCGGATGCACCCACGTTGCCGCTGGGATCTGGTCGTCGGGCACGAAGGGGCACTCGGCGACAACCATCTGGTCGAGCGCAGCGCGGATGGCGCCGAGTGCCGCGTCGGAGAACCCTGAGCCAACCGCCCCAACCCAGCGCAAACCATCTTGATCCCGGAGGCCGAGCAGCAGCGCACCGAACGAACCCGAGCGCCCGCCATCGCCCTTGGTGAAGCCTCCAACGACCGCTCGGACGGTCCGGAATGCCGTGATCTTCTGCCAGTCGGGCGATCGCTCGCCGGGTCGGTAGAGGCTGTCGAGCCGCTTGGCCACGATGCCTTCGAGCCCCCTGGCGCGCACCAGGTCCCACAGGGCGCTGGGGTCTTCGTCGACGGGCTCGACTCGGGTGAACGAGGCGGGAAGCTCCAGACCGGCGAGACGGGCTCGGCGCGCCGTCCAAGGCTGATCGATCAACGGCACGCCGTCGAAGAGCACGTCGAATACGACATAGGTGACGGGAATCGCCACCGACAACTTCGCGACCTGGGGAGGCGCAGTGACGTTCATCCGTTGCTGGAGCCGCTCGAACGACGGCCGACCGGTGGCGTCCGGAGCGACCACTTCCCCATCGAGGATCATCGGATTTCCAGACCTGAAGCCGGCGAGCTCCGGGTATTTCGCAGTCGCATCGTTCCCGGCTCTGCTGCGGAGCAGCACCTCATCACCGTCGAAGGACAGGATCGTGCGCACCCCATCCCATTTCACCTCGAAGCCCCACTCCGGGTCGACAAACGGGCTCAGCCGCCGCACCGCCAGCATCGGCGAATACTCGGGCAGCCCGGCACCTATGTGCCGAGCTCCTCACGGACGAGGCGGTTCACGAGGCCGCCATCGAGGTTGTCGGCGGACTTCATGACGTGGCCGATCACGCGGCCCACCATCTTGGGGTCATCAGCGGCGAGTTCGGCGATTGCGGTGCGCACCAGGCTGCGACTCTCGTCTTCTCCGAGCGTCTTCGGGAGCCACCGTGCCAGGTAGTCGATCTCGAACGCGAGCTGGTCGGCGCGTTCTCGACCCCGATCCCCCACGGCCTCGTACTCCTGGCGCGCCTTGTCCATCTTCTTGACGTACGCCGCGATGGTCCGCAGATACAGATCGTCGTCGATCTCGCCGGTGAATCCGGGTGCGGACTTGGCGACCGACACCTCGGTTTCCACCTGTCGAATCACGTTGATGCGGGCCTTGTCGCGGGCTCGCATCGCATCGGCGAGTTCGTCACGCAACTCCGTTTGAATGCTCATCGGATGCCCTCCTCGAGTCTCCAACCATTCAACCAGGCCGCGTGGCGACTTCTGCGATTTGTACGGAAAAAGTGCTTGCGGGAGAACGCACCTAGGTCTACAGTCCTATTCGGAGCCGGTCGTCGGCTCATTTTTCAGACCACGTTTGTGAAAAGATTCACGTTCACAACCCTCACCGACCGCCGAGGAGCTGCCATGCTGACCCTGACCGACTGGCGAGAGCTCTCCGCCTGTCGCGACACCGACCCAGACCTGTTCTTTCCCATCGGAACGACCGGTCCAGCCGTCGCTCAGATCGAGAAGGCGACGGCCATCTGCTCGATCTGCTCCGTGCAAGAGGCGTGCCTCCAGTACGCACTCGAGACGAACCAAGAAGCGGGCGTCTGGGGCGGGTATGCGGAGGACGACCGCCGCAGGCTGCGGAAGCGCTGGCTGGCGGAACGCCGTCGCCAGCGCCAGGCGAGCTGAACCGAACCGAACTCCCCCCAACCGAGGAGCCCCGGCATCAGCCGGGGCTCCTTGGCGTTCTAGGCGGATTCTTGGCCGTGGGAGGCGAATCCGAGGCCCTTCTTGCCCTTGGCGTACTCGACCTCGAAGAAGGCCAGCTTGTCGACAACGACACCATATTGATGGCCGCGGCTGTCCGTGAACCACACCATGTGATCACCTGCGGATGCCGCCGCTTCGATTGCCTTCCGCACGGCCTCGGGCTCGTCGACGTCGAGCTCCAGCTCGCGAGCCGATTGCACACCAACTCGCACCTTTGTCGTGTCACTCACTCTTCATGGCCTCCATGTCAACGTACGACGAGTTCGGGATGCGTGCGCACCCGAGGCTTCCGGGCTTCGACCTCCGCAGCGAGGTGCTCAAAAGCAGTAGCGGCTTCGCCGCCCGGGTCGGCAATCGTAACCGGGTGCCCCCTGTCCGCCCCCTCACGAAGGGCCGGGACGAGCGGCACCTGTGCCAGCAACGGCACTTCGAGCTCCTCGGCCAGCACCGCTCCACCGCCCTCACCGAAGATCGGGTAGCGCACCCCATCGTTGCCGGTGAACCACGACATGTTCTCGACGACGCCGAGGATCTCTTGGTTGACCTTGCGGGCCATCAGACCCGCCCGTTTCGCGACCCGCTGCGCGGTCACCTGGGGCGTGGTGACGACGATGGCCTGGGCTCGGGGCAAGAACTGCGACATGGAAATGGCGATGTCGCCCGTCCCTGGAGGCATATCGATCAGCAGGTAGTCGGGGTCGTCCCAATGCACGTCTGCCAGGAATTGCTCCAGGGCCTTGTGCAGCATCGGCCCCCGCCAGATGACGGCCTGGTCGGGACGCACGAAGTAGTCCATGGACATCACTCGCACACCGTGGACCTCGGGTGGCAGCAGCGTGTCGTCGATCACGGTCGGCACTCGGTCGACGCCGAGCATCTTGGGGATGGAGAAGCCCCAGACATCGGCGTCGATGATTCCCACGGTACGTCCCAGCCTGGCGAGAGAGACGGCCAGATTGGCTGTCACCGAAGACTTGCCGACACCGCCCTTGCCGGACGAAATGGCGATCACACGTGTCTTGCTGGCGGCACCGCCGATCGTGATCTCACGGGTGGGGGCGCCGCGCACGTCGGCGACCAGCTGAGCCCGCTCCTCGTCTGTCATGTGGGTGAACTCGACGGCCACGGAGGTGACGCCGGAGACGCTCCGAGCCGCAGCCGTCACATCCTCGGTGAGCTTGTCCTTGAGAGGACAGCCCGGGATGGTGAGCGCAACGAGTACACGCACGGAGCCATCCGGCCGCACGTCGAGCTCCCGCAGCATGTTCAGCTCGGCGATCGAGCGGTGGATCTCTGGATCCTCGACCTTGCCGATTGCGCTCCGTACGGCTTCGACATCGACACTCATGAGTCTTCAAACTCCTATCTGCGTAGTAGATAGAAACTATAGTGAGGGGCCGGAGCCCAGAGATTCGCCCCGACCCGAACCGGATCGAGCCGTGGATACCAGCACATTCGACCGTCAAGTCGCCAGCCTCGCCGCCTCGCTCGGCGATACGACGCGTCGCGGGATCTACATCGCCGTGCGCGAAGCGCCGGAGCCGGTCACCGTTGCCCACATCGCAGGAGCATTCGACCTCCATCCCAACGTCGCACGCCATCACCTGGACCGGCTGGTCGCCGACGGGTGGCTTCAGGTGACTCATCGCCGCCGCAACGATCGCCGCGGCCCGGGGGCGGGGCGACCCGCAAAACACTACGAGCCGTCGGCTCAAGAGGTGTCCGTCCAATTCCCGGCGCGACGCTACGACCTGCTCGCCGAGCTGCTCGTGCGGGTCGTCGAGCGGATCGCTC
Source organism: uncultured Acidimicrobiia bacterium (assembly GCA_963792895.1). Classification (GTDB taxonomy): domain Bacteria; phylum Actinomycetota; class Acidimicrobiia; order Spongiisociales; family UBA5794; genus UBA6912. Next base: position 1,301,389 of record CAWBYA010000007.1, on the reverse strand, counting down.
CCGATGCGGCACCGGCCGTCGCCGAGGAGATCGGGCGGGAGTACGGGCGAGAGCTGGCGGCCGAGATCGGGCTGCCGGATGATGCCGGGTTCGACACCGCCGTTGAGGCGGTCGCCAGGGCCATGATGGGCGTCGGATTCGACACTGAGGCCGCGCCGGGGGCCCGCACCCTCGTCACTCGTTTCTGTCCGTTCGGCGAGACCGCCGCCAACCACCCCGAGATCGTCTGCAAGCTCGACCAGGGCATCGTGCGTGGCCTCCTCGAGGCCGCCCACCAGCCGGCCGATGCCGTCGTCACGCCCCACGACGTCGCAGACGAGAGCTGCGTCACCGATATCTGACCGCACCGGCGAGGAGCTGTGGGCCGGGCGAAGCCGGCCTCATCGGCGGCATCGACAACCGGTCTGAGCGCAGCAGCCTCGAGCAGCAGGATCTTGGCAGCGGGTCTCATCGGGGGAGGGTAACGCCGCTACTGTCGCAGGTCATGACGCCCCTCGATGTTGCCGCTGCGGCACGCCGGATCCACAGCGATCTCCCCGTCATAGACGGTCACAACGACCTGCCGTGGGCGTTGCGCACTGAGGCTGGCGGCGATCTCGACGCTGCCGATCCGCGCGGTCCGCTCCCCCGCTTCCACACCGATGTGCCCCGCATGCTCGAGGGCGGCGTCGGGGGTCAGTTCTGGTCGGTATACGTGCCTGCGGACATCCCGGAGCCCTTTGCGGAGACGATGGCGCAGATCGACCTCGTCGAGCACATCGCGGCGCGAGACGCTCGCCTCGAGATGGCCAGGACCGCGAGCGACGCGCGCCGGATCCGAAGTGGCGGCCGAATAGCGTGCCTGCTCGGCGCCGAGGGCGGCCACGCCATCGAGGGATCGCTCGACAAGCTCGCAGCACTCGCCGAGCGAGGCGTGCGCTACATGACCCTCACCCACAGCGACACCCTGCCGTGGGCGGACTCGGCCACCGACGATGCCCGGCACGGCGGGCTCACCGACTTCGGGTGCGACGTGGTGCGGGCGATGAACGGTCTCGGGATGCTCGTCGACCTCTCCCACGTCTCGGTCGACACCATGCGCGAAGCGCTCGCCGTGTCCGAGGCACCGGTGATCGCCTCCCACTCGAACGCGGCAGCACTGGCCCCCCACCCCCGCAACATCCCCGACGACGTGCTGGCCGAGATCGGCCGCCGCGGCGGCGTCGTGATGGCCGTCTTCTTCCCGGGATTCGTCGTTGCCTCGACGGCGCGGAAGATGGTGGAGATGTTCGACACGTGGCGCCGGGTGCGGGCCGAGTTCGACGGCGACGAGAAGGCGATCGCCGACGAGATGGACCGCATCGAGTCGGGCCTCGCCGTCGACCGCGGCACCGTGGCCGGCGTCGTCGACCACATCGAGCACATCGCCGCAGTAGCCGGCGTCGATGCAGTCGGGCTCGGATCCGATTTCGACGGCATGACGTTGACGCCCGATGGGCTCGAAGACGTCTCGTGCTACCCGGCCATCACCGAGGAGCTGCTCCGGCGGGACTGGTCGGAAGCCGACATCCGCAAAGTGCTCGGCGACAACACATTGCGGGTGCTCGCCGCCGCGGAGGCAGCCGGCGCGGCACCACCGGCCCGCTGAGGCAGGAAACGTCTGCGATCGATCCGTTCACGGCTGTGGGATCACTGCTCCCGGCCCAACCGGAACGTGACGTAGACGGGCGGCTCTCGTTCTTCGCCGCCGGCACCGGCATAGAGGCGACGCGCACGCGCATTGGCCATGTCCGTCAGCACCCACGCCTCATCACACCCCAGCGTCCGTCCGTGCGCCAGCAGCGCGTCGAGCAGCGCCCTGCCTATGCCCCGCCCCTGGTGGGAGGGTGCGACACCAAGCTCGTTGATCCACAGCTCGGGGGGCTTGTCGGGATGCACGTAGTGGACGCCCGAAGCCATCCCGATGACGACCGCGTCGTGGACCGCAACCGCCAGGTGATGGCGCGAATCGTCCAGAAACTCGGCGCTCCAGTGTGCGTCCAAGGGATTGTCGAAGACGCCGGGTGCGACGTTGCGAAGAAGGGCGCCTTCGCCAGATCCGAGGATCCGAACCACTTGGCTGGTATCGACAGGTGGATGGCGATGATTGCTCATCGCAGCATTGTGCCGCGCGTCGCCCCGCTCGCCGGCAAGTCGAGCATGCCACGAACTGGTGCCCCGTGACTCACGCATCCCCAGAAACGTCCGTAGCATCGGCACACTGACGAAGGACGATCGATGACGCCGCCGCGGACCGGGTTCCTGCTGATCGCAGACATCAGCGGTTACACGCGCTATCTCAACGAATCGGAGCTGGAGCACGCACGAGGCGTCCTCGCAACGCTGATCGAGCTGCTCGTCGACCAAGCGCGGGCCCCGCTCGTCGTGGCGCAACTCGAGGGAGATGCCGTCTTCGGCCACGAGCGCGGCAACGGCTCCCTGAGAGGGCAGACCTTGGTGGAGATCATCGAGGACACGTACGTTGCGTTCAAGCGCACGATCGAGCTGATGGTGCTCAACACGACCTGCTCGTGCAACGCATGCGCCAACATCTCGCACCTCGACCTCAAGTTCGTCGTTCACCACGGGGAGTTTGCGGAGCACAACGTGGCCGGTCGCAACGAGGTGCTGGGCCCGGCCGTCGTTGCGGTGCACCGACTCCTCGGGAATGGCGTGGTCGCGAGCACGGGTATCGGCGCCTACACCATCTACTCCCAGTCGGCGATCGACGCACTCGACCTCCGCGACTTCCTCACGGAACTGGTTCCACATGCGGAGGAGTACGAAGACATCGGTCGGGTATCCCTGTGGGTTCAGGACATGCACCCGCTGTGGGACGCCAGAAAGGAGTCGGTACGGGTCACGATCCCCGAGCGCGACGTGCTCGTCATGGTCGAAGGAGACCTGCCCGTCCCCGTTGCCGCCGCTTGGGACGTCCTCGCCAGACCCGAGTACCGCGCCGTCTTCATGCACGCTGAGCGCCAGGAAGTCGCCGAACGCGGAGAGGTCAGGCTCGGGACGGGCAGCGTGTTCCGGTGCTTTCACGGCAGCGGCCGAATCACCACACAAACCGTCGTCGACTGGCAACCTTTCCTCAGCATGACGACTGAGGACACGACGCCGGTCCCTCGAACGACGGTGCTGATCCAGATCCAGATCGAGCTCGAGCCGACGGGAGGCGGTACCCGGATTCGCGCCACCGCACGCCGCGCCCGCGGTGCGTTCCTGCCGCGGACGATCTGCAACGCGGCTGGGAGATTCGCCATCCGGTCCGGAATCGGTCGTGGCCCCGCCCGGCTGGAGCAAGTGTTGGCATCAGAGGTCTCGGCCGGCAAGCGGGATGTCGCCGCAGCCATCCCTGTCTCGCCGAAGATGATCCAGCGTGCGGCGGCGGACGCCGCACCGCACACGCCGTGAGAACGGAATCGGCGCTGCCATGAGCGGGCTCCTCGATCCACTGCTCAACCTGAGCGGCCCGGCAGCCTACGCGGTGGTTGGATTGTTGGCCTTCGGCGAGGCCGCAGCATTCATCGGCCTCTTCGTTCCGGGGGAGGTCGCCGTCCTCCTCGGCGGCGTTGCCGCAGCGACCGGCCGCGTCTCGCTGCCGGTGATGATGCTCGTCGTAGTCGTCGCTGCGATCGCCGGCGATTCGGCCGGCTACGAAATCGGGAGAGTCTTCGGCAGGCGGCTGCTCGCCCGGCCCGGATTCCATCGCCGTTTCGGCGACAAGGTGGAGCGGGCCACCGCCTACCTCGCGGAGAAGGGCGGCCGCTCGGTGTTCCTCGGCAGGTGGACGTCGGTCCTCCGCCGCGCTCATCCCGAGCATCGCAGGCATCGCACGTATGCCCTACGGCCAGTTCCTCCTGTTCAACGTGCTCGGCGCCGTCGCATGGGGGTGCACCTTCGTGCTCGCCGGTTACGCCGCCGGAGCATCGTGGCGCCGGGTAGAAGCCATTGCCGGCCGGGCGTCGCTGATCCTCCTCGGGCTGATCTTGCTGGGCGTGGCGCTGCGGTGGGCGGCGCATCGCATCGCCCAAGACGAGCAGGGCGTGCGCGCCGCCTTCGCTCGACTGGGCAGGATCCGCGCCGTTTCGTGGTTCGTGCGCAGGTTCGGGGCGCAGCTCCGGTGGCTTGCGCTGCGATTGACACCCGGGACTGCCCGCGGGCTCGGATGGACCATCAGCGCGCTGTTCGCCGCAGCGGCAGGATGGGTCTTCGGCATCGCAGTCCAAGATCTGCTCGCCGGCGAGGAGCTGGCGCTGCTCGATGCGCCGGCTGCGCGCTGGATCGCCACCCACACGACGCCGACGCTCACCGCCGTTGCCGAAGCCGTTGTCGCCCTCTTCTCGCCACCTCTCGGCTTGTGGCTCCCCCTGCTCGCAGCCGCCGTTGCCTGGCGGCTCGTCTCGTCTGGGTCCGCCTCACGGCTGGCGCTCGCCGTAGCCATGTCGCTCGCCATTGCGCTGGTACTCCGATCGGTGTTGCCCGTGACCCTGCCCGGCACTCGATTCCCGTCGATCACCGAGACCGTGATCGCCGCAACCGTTGCGGGCGCAACCGCGGCGGCCGCAAAGCTCGGGTGGCGATGGGCGGTCATCGTTGCGGCTGTCGGTGCGATGCTCGCTGCGATCGTGGGGGTTGCCGACCTCGTGACCGCCGAGAGCGCCCTTTCCGGCATCGTGGGTGGTGCCGGACTCGGCACGCTGATGCTGGTGCTCGTAGAGTTCACGTGGCGATCGCTGCCGCCGAGTACCCGTGATTCGGAGCGCGCGAGCGGCGGCGCGCTCGACGACATGAAAGCGGCTCGCTGATGTTCGATCTCGGTGCTGAGTGGTGGTCCATCGTTGCCCGCACCGCGATCGTCTACCTTGCCCTCCTCGGTGGTCTGCGCCTTGCCGGAACCCGAGAGCTCGGACAGATGACACCCTTCGACCTCGTTGTGATACTTCTGATCGCCAACGCGCTTCAGAACGCCATGGTCGGCCCCGACACATCGGTTACCGGCGGCCTCATCGCAGCCGCCGTGCTGCTCGGCATGAATACGATGCTCAGTCGATTCCGGCGGCGTCTCCCATGGCTTCGGCACATCGCCGAGGGCGATCCGGTGCTGCTCGTGAGCGACGGGAAGGTGCTCGAATCCCGCTTGCGTCGTTTGGGCTTGGAGGCGGCCGACCTCGAACAAGCTGCTCGCGAACACGGGATCGCAGAGATCAGCGATGTCCGCCAAGCCGTTCTCGAAGTCGACGGAACGATCAGCATCGTTCCCTCGAGCTCGGACGTGATACGGACGACGAAGAAGATGCGTCAGCGGAGGCGGCAGAACTAGCGAGCTGCCTGGCCGGCGTCGGCGTCGCGGAGATCATTGGCCAGCGCTGTCCATACACTGGGCCAGTTGACCCTTCACCAGCGAGGAGAACGAGATGAGGATCGAGATCGGGTCGCCCGTCGATTGCACCGACGGCGAAGGCGGGCACATTGCCGATGCCGTCATCGACCCTCGCACCAAGACGCTGACACATCTCGTCGTCGCCCCGCGGCGCCACCACGCCATTGCGCGGCTCGTGCCCGTAGGCGACCTCGAAGCCGATCCCAGCCGCGGCCGTCTGCGGCTCGCCTGCACCGTCGACGAACTTCGGCGCTACCCCTTTGTCGAGGAGCGCGCGTACGTGAGCATGGATGAGCCGATCGAAACCGACGACGGGTGGGATGTCGGTATCGAACGCGTGATGACCCTGCCGTACTACTCGGTCCAGTACGACGCCACAGACGTCAGCGAAAGCGCAGTGATCGCCTACGACCGGGTGCCCAAGGACGAAGTCGAGATTCGGCGATCCAGCGGCGTCACCTCGTCGGACGACCACGACCTGGGCACCGTTGACGGTTTCATCGTCGACGACGAGCACATCACCCACGTCGTTCTCCAGCACGGGCACCTATGGGGCAGGCGGGAAGTTGCCATCCCGATCGACCTCGTGCGCCGGGTCCACAACGACGAGGTCGTGCTGCGCGCGACCCGCGACGAGATCGAAGCGCTGCCCGAGGTCCCCTTCACGCGGCATCACTGACGACACGCCGCCCATCGGCACGATGCCCAACACGCTGAACTGGCTCCGCAGCGATACGCGGGCCGCCCTGGAGCGGGGCGTGCCGCATCGTCACCCTGCCGACCTGTTCCGGTTGGTTGCGGGTGCGACCGGGTTTGCGATCGCAACGGTCATTGCGTTGCGATCCGGCGTGTCGGTATTCGAACGCGACCTCTTCCGACTCGTCGACGATCTCCCTTCTCTGGTCGAGCCGCCCCTGACGATCGTGATGCAGGCGGGCAATGTCGGTTTCGTCGGCGTCGTCGTCACCATCGCCCTCCTCGTGCGAAAACATCGGGTAGCGCGCGACCTCTTGCTGAGCGGCGGCCTCGCCTGGCTCGGCGCCAAGCTGTTCAAAGCTCTCGTGGGCCACGGCCGCCCGACGGCCGTCCTCACCGAGGTCGTGCTCCGCGGCGATGCGAGCGGCGCCGGCTTCCCATCGGGCCACACCGCCGTCGCTGCGGCGCTCGCCATGGCGGTCGGTCCGTACCTGTCTCGCCCGGTCCGGCGAGCCATGTGGGCGATCGTCTTCGTCGTCGCCATCAGCGCGCATCTATGTGGGTGCCCATCTCCCTCTCGACGTGGTCGGGGGGTGGCTCCTCGGCTGGACCATCGGATCGGCGATCCACCTGGTGTTCGGGTCGCCGAGTTGGGTCGTTGCGAGGTCGGCCATCGTCGCAGCAATGGAAACACTCGGTTTCCCCAACGCCGTCGCGACCCCGCTCCACGTCGACGCCCGCGGCTCGACGCCCTATTCGGTCGAGGACCCCTCGGGCCGCCGGCTCTTCGTCAAGGCGCTCAGCCGGGACCAGCGCGACGCCGATTGGCTGTTCAAAGCGACCCGCTTCCTCCTCTACCGCGATCTCGAGGACGAATCGCCGTTTGCCACACCCAAACAGCAACTCGAGCACGAGGCGTATGTGGCGATGCTGGCCCGCCGAGCAGGCGCCCGCGTCCCCGCCGTGGTTGAAGTCGTCGCAATCGCCCGTCGGGACGCCCTCCTCGTGATGGACGGGGTGGCCGGTACGGACCTCGCTGCCGCACCCGACCGCATCGACGATGACACTCTCGATCTGCTCTGGCACGACCTAGCGCTCCTGCAATCACATCGGATCGCTCACCGCGACCTGCGTGTCGCGAACGTCGTGCTCGACGACACGGCCGAGCCGTGGATCGTCGACTTCGGCTTCGCCGAGGCGTCTGCGTCTCCGCGGCGGATGGCGCGCGACGTCGCCGAGCTGCTCGCATCGCTGACGCCGATCGTCGGGATCGAACGCAGCGTCGCCCCGGCGTTGCGTCACATCGATCGCGAGCTCCTGCTCCTATGCCCTCCGCTTCTCCAGCCTGGCGCGCTCTCACGGGCAACCCGAGAACGCATCGGCAGCGAGAGCGAGCAGCTCGGCGAATTGCGGGCCCGTGTGCTTGAGGCACTTGGTGCGAAGACGCCCGTCCCCGGAGCTCCACTCCTCCGCGTCCGACCCCGCAGCATCCTCTTCGTCCTCGCCGCAGGGTTCGCGCTCCACGTGTTCCTCCCGCTGGTCGGACAGCTCCCTGCGACGATGGACTCTCTGCCGCGCAGTGCACCTCGACTGGCTGGCCATCGTGGCGCTCGCCTCCGCTCTGACCTATGCAGGGGCCGGCCTCAGCCTCGTCGCCGCCTGCCCGATCAGGCTGCAATATCTGAGGACCGTCGTTGTCGCCATGGCTGGGTCCTTCGCCAACCGCTTCGCTCCATCAGGACTCGGTCGGGTCGGCCTCGACATGCGGTACGTGGAGCGAAGCGGGGGCACGCGCACCGTGGCCGCTGCTACAGAGGCCATCAACGCTGTGGGGGGTATCGCCGTACACGCCACGGCGCTGGCTGCAGCTGGGTTGGTCTTCGGCGGCTCGGTGCTCAGCAATCTGAATCTGCCCAGCGAGGTCGTGGTGGTCGTTGTCGGCTGCGTGGCTCTCGTGACTGCGGGCGTGCTGCTGCTTGTGGGACCCTGGCGTCGGGCGGCAACGCGCAACATCTTGGAGGGATGGTCGGCGCTGCGAGCCGAAGCTCGGCGTCCGGCGAAGCTGGTGCAGCTCGTCGCCGGGTCGATCGTCTTGAACACCGGCTATGTATTCGCCCTTCAGGCTTCGCTCTGGGCCGTTGGGGCCACGGTGGACCCCGGTGCCGTGACCCTCGTCTACCTGGGGGGCGCCGCAGTGGCGGCGGCGAGCCCCACCCCCGGCGGGCTCGGGGCAGCCGAGGCTGCATACGTCGCAGGCCTCACTGCGACCGGCGTCGACACGAACCTGGCCATCGCCGCCGTGCTCGTGTTCCGCCTCTTCACCTTCTGGCTGCCGACGCTGCCGGGATGGTTTGCGTTTCGGTGGCTGCGGCGCAACGAGTACGTGTGACCCCCGCCGGAACCTCAATCGCAACGTACTGGGCGATCCCGGCCAACGAGATCGCCGAACGCCTCGGGTCGACGACCGAGGGCCTCACCACCGGCGAGGCAGCTCGTCGTGCCCAAACGCTCGTGGCGACCAAGCACACACGAGGCCACACGACGTGGCACACGCTGGTAGCCCAGTTCACCAGCCCGATCGTCCTCACTCTGATCGCTGCCGCCATCGTCTCGGCGTTCCTGCGGGACGTCGGCGATGCGGCCATCATCCTCGGCATCGTGACGGTCAGCGGTCTTCTCGGCTTCTGGCAGGAGAAGGGCGCCTCGGAGGCCGTCGCGAAGCTGCTCCAGTTGGTTCAGGTGACCGTGACGGCGATCCGCGATGGGGCACCCGTTGAGGTCCCCGTGGATCAGGTCGTCCCGGGTGACGTCGTCGAGCTCGCGGCAGGAACCACGATTCCTGGAGATGCCGTGGTGCTCACAGCACGCGATCTCTCGGTCGACCAAGCTGCGCTCACCGGTGAGACGTTCCCCGCCTCGAAAGACCCGGCGCCAACCGGGGCGGACGCCGCCATCGCCGACCGCTGCAACGTGTGTTTCCTCGGAACCCACGTTGTCAGCGGTACGGGGCGGATTCTCGTGGTCGGCGTCGGCCCGCAGACCGAGTTCGGCAAGATCACGGGGCGGCTGCAGGCGACCACGCCACCGACCGAGTTCGAAATCGGTCTCCGCCGGCTCGGCACGCTCCTCGTCCGTATCACGCTGGCGCTCACCCTGGCGATCTTCGTTGCCAACGTTGCTCTCCGGAAGCCCTTGCTCGGCTCGTTCCTGTTCTCCGTTGCCCTTGCCGTCGGGTCTCACGCCGCAGCTCCTGCCTGCCATCGTGACCGTGAACCTCTCGCACGGCGCGCGCCGCATGGCGGCGGTGCGCGTCATCGTCAAACGCCTTGCTGCCATCGAAGACTTCGGATCGCTCACCGTGCTGTGCGCCGACAAGACGGGAACGCTGACGTCTGGCGAGGTTGCCGTTGCCCGCGCCGAGGACGCAGCGGGGGTCGATTCGGGCGGTGCGCTCGAACTCGCCAGGCTGAACGCCCACCTCGAGTCGGGATTCCCCAACCCGATCGACGTCGCGCTTCGCCTCCAGCCCGCCCCGCCGGGTACACGAAGTTGGACGAGATTCCCTACGACTTCGAGCGCAAGCGGCTCAGCGTCCTCGTGGACGGGCCTGAGGGGCGCATCCTCGTCACGAAGGGTGCGCTTCAGGGGGTTCTCGGCGCATGCACCAGCGTCGCGACCGTCAACGGTGCGGTCTCGCTCGATACGGTTCGGCCCGCAATCGACGAGAGGAGCGCCGCCCTGGAGGACGAGGGATACAGGATCCTCGGCGTTGCCACCAGGCACCTTGAGACCCCGGCGGCGAGTACGGCCGACGAATCGGATATGGAGCTGGCAGGCATCGTCCTGCTTGCCGACCCGCCGAAGCCGGATGCCGCGGCCTCGGTCGCACGACTCGAAGAGCTCGGCGTCACCGTGAAGATGGTGACTGGTGACAGCCACAGGGTCGCCCGGCATGTCGCCTCCGCCGTCGGCCTTCGCACCGCACAGCTTCTCACCGGGCCGGATATCGCGGCGCTCGATGACGATGCGCTGGTCGCTGCGATCGCCGAGGTCGATGTCTTCGCCGAGGTCGACCCGGTGCAGAAGGAGCGGATCGTCAGGGCGTTCCGCCGGCGCGGCGAGGTTGTCGGACATCTCGGCGACGGCATCAACGATGCGCCTGCACTCCATGCCGCCGACGTCGGCCTGTCGGTCGACACGGCAGTCGACGTGGCGAAGGAGGCAGCCGACTTCGTCCTGTTGGAACAGGACCTCGGCGTGCTCGCGGCGGGGATCGAGGCGGGCCGGGCCGCCTTCGCCAACACGATGAAGTACATATTCGCGGCGACGAGCGCCAACTTCGGCAACATGTTCTCGATGGCGGGAGCCTCGCTCTTCCTTTCGTATCTGCCGCTCCTCCCCACGCAAGTGCTCCTCACCAACCTGTTGACCGATCTCCCAGAGATGACCATCGCCGTCGACCGGGTAGACGATGAAGCAGTAGCGTTGCCGGAGCGGTGGGACGTCGACATGATCCGCAGATTCATGCTGCGGTTCGGGGTGCTGAGCTCGGTGTTCGACTATGTGACGTTCGGCGTCCTGCTCTTGCTGCTGGGGGCAGGCCAAGACGAGTTCCGCACCGGGTGGTTCGTCGAGAGCGTCGTGTCGGCCGTGCTCGTGGTCTTGGTCGTCCGCACCAGGCTTCCCGTGTCGCGCAGCCGACCGGGCCGGCCTCTCGCACTTGCGTCCGGAGCCGTGGTTGCAGCCGTGTTGGTTCTGCCTTTCACCCCACTCGCAGCCGTGCTGGGCTTCACAGGGCTTCCGTGGGTCTTCTACCCCACGCTCGCGGTCGTGGTCGCGGCGTACGCCGTTTCCGCGGAGCTCCTGAAGCGGCGGTTCTTCGGTCGGCACGGCGCAGGACGGCGGACAGCCGCCCAGACACCCGCCGATGGTACGGCTGCGCCGAAGCCCGGCTGACCTCCCGGTGCGTCGCCTATTCGGCTGCCATCCGGCGCAGCACCATGTGGAGGATGCCGCCGTTGCGCAGGTAGTCGACCTCGACGGGGGTGTCGACCCGGCACATCGTCATGAACTCCGTGACCGTGCCGTCCGCCTTGGTCGCGGTGACCTTCACGAGTTGTCGCGGTTGCAGGTCATCGTCGACGTCGATGGCGAACGTCTCGGTCCCGTCGAGGCCGAGGCTGTCGGCGCTCTCGCCATCGAGGAACGTCAGCGGCAGCACGCCCATCATGACGAGGTTGGAGCGGTGGATACGCTCGTAGCTCTCCGTGATCACCGCCTTGACGCCCAGCAGGAACGTGCCCTTCGCCGCCCAGTCGCGCGACGAGCCCATGCCGTAGTCCTTGCCCGCCAGCACCACGAGCGGGATGCCGGCTGCGCTGGTAGCTGAGGCTCGCCTCGTAGACCGGCTTCACCGTGTCGTCGGTGAAGTCGGTCGTGAAGCCGCCCTCGGTGCCGGGGGCGAGCTGGTTGCGGATGCGGATGTTGGCGAACGTGCCCCGCGTCATCACGCGGTCGTTGCCGCGCCGCGACCCGTAGCTGTTGAACATCCGCGGCTCCACGCCCTGCTCGACGAGGTACTGCCCGGCCGGCGACGATCGGGCGATGGAGCCGGCCGGGCTGATGTGGTCGGTGGTGACAGAGTCGCCGAGCTTCAGCAGCACCCGCGCCCCGGTGATCGGGGCGATCGGCTCCACGTCGGGGCCGAGGTCCATGAAGAACGGCGGCTCCTGCACGTAGGTGCTCTCCGGGTTCCATGCGTACAGGGCGCTCGCCGGTCGTCGGAATCGCCCGCCACTCCTCCGAGCCCTCGAACACGGCGCCGTACTCGTCGGTGAACTGGTCGCGTCTTGACAGACCGGCCGACGATCTCGGCGATCTCCGCCTGCGTCGGCCAGATGTCGCGCAGGTAGACGTCCTTGCCGTCGCCGTCCTTGCCGATCGGCTCGGTGGTCAGGTCGATGTCGACGGTGCCGGCGAGCGCGTAGGCGACGACGAGCGGCGGCGACGCCAGGTAGTTCGCGCGCACGTCGGGCGAGATGCGGCCCTCGAAGTTGCGGTTCCCGGAGAGCACCGAGGCGGCGACGAGGTCGTGCTCGTGGATGGCCGTTGACGATCTCCTGCGGCAGCGGGCCCGAGTTGCCGATGCAGGTGGTGCAGCCGTAGCCGACGAGGTAGAAGCCGGCCGCCTCCAGGTCGTCCATCAGGCCGCTGTCGTTCAGGTACTCGGTGACGACCTTCGACCCGGGGGCGAGCGACGTCTTGACCCACGGCTTGCGCGTGAGGCCCCGCTCCCGCGCCTTGCGGGCGACGAGGCCGGCCCCGATCATCACGTCGGGGTTCGAGGTGTTGGTGCACGAGGTGATGGCGGCGATCGTCACGTCGCCGTGGCGTAGCGTGAACCTCTGGCCGTCGTACTCGACCATCGCATCCGCCGTTCGGCTCAGGCGAGGTCTCGCCGAGAACGGGCCCGCCCTCGTCCACCATCTCCTCGACCGTTCCTGGGCCGGCGGGTGCCGCCTTGCCGAACGTCTCGGCGAGGTCGTAGTGCCACTGGTCCTTCATGCCCGACAGCACGATGCGGTCCTGCGGCCGCTTCGGTCCGGCCAGGGCCGGCTCGACGGTCGACATGTCGAGCTCGAGCTGCGAGCTGTAGACGACCTCGCGCGCGTCGTCACGCCACAGACCCTGCATGCGGTAGTACTGCTCGACGGTCTCGACGAGGGCCTCGGGGCGGCCGGTGAGCCGCAGGTAGCGCAGCGTCTGCTCGTCGACCGGGAAGAACCCGACGGTCGCCCCGTACTCGGGCGCCATGTTGGCGATCGTCGCCCGATTGGCGAGCGGCATGTCGGCGAGACCGGGGCCGTAGAACTCGACGAACTTCCCGACCACCCCGTGCTCGCGCAGCATCTGCGTGACCCGGAGCACGAGGTCGGTGGCCGTCGCGCCCTCGGCGAGCCTGCCCGTGAGCTTGAAGCCGACGACCTCGGGAAGCAGCATGTAGATCGGCTGGCCGACCATCGCCGCCTCGGCCTCGATGCCGCCGACGCCCCAGCCGACCACGCCGAGGCCGTTGATCATGGTGGTGTGAGAGTCGGTGCCGACCAGGCTGTCGGGATACAGCGCGGTGCCGTTGTCCCACACCACCTTGGCGAGATACTCGAGGTTCACCTGGTGGACGATGCCCGTCGCAGGCGGCACGACCCGGAAGTTGTCGAACGCGGACTGGCCCCACTTGAGGAACTCGTAGCGCTCCTGGTTGCGCTCGAACTCCCGCTCGGTGTTGATCTGGAGCGCCATCCCGCTGTTGAAGGCATCGACCTGCACCGAGTGGTCGATGACGAGGTCGCTCGGCACGAGCGGGTTGACCTTCTGCGCCGTCGCCGGATCGCCCGTCATGCGCACGACCGCCGATCGCATCGCGGCGAGGTCGACCACGGCGGGCACGCCCGTGAAGTCCTGGAGCACGACCCGGCCGGGAGTGAAGGCGATCTCGGTCTCCTCGACCTTCGAGGCGTCGTACTGGGCGAGCGCTTGCACGTCGTCGTCCGTGACGATGCGCCCGTCGTGGTTGCGCAGCACCGACTCGAGCAGCACCTTGATCGTGTACGGCAGCGCGTCGATGTCGCCGAAGTGCTTGAGGGCGTCGAGCCGGTACACCACCCGCTCGCCGAGCGGCGTGTCGATCGTCGTGCGTGCCTCGAAGGGGTCGTGTACCGCTGCCATCGTCGCCTCTTTCGGTGCCGGGTGATGTCGTGTTCCCTCAGGAAACATCCTACCGACAGACCCCGATCCCCCTTCTGCCGGGGAATCGGGGCCTGGTTTCCGCGAGGGCGAAAGAACGAGCGTTCTTGCGGGTCACGGGAGGTACTGCTGCACCACCTGGAGCACCGTGCCGTCGGCGTCGAGGGTGAACCAGTAGGGCGCGTTCACCATGCCGGCACCGAGGTAGCCGAAGTGCGGCGCAACGGGCTCCGGCGGTTGCTCCCCGGCGTCGGTGTCCCACGGCGTACCGTCTGCGTCGAAGAGGGCGAACCACTCCATGGGCGGCACCTTCACCATCGTCACCGGCCCCGTTGCCGGCGTCGCCAGGAAGACGGCCAGCTCTTGGACGCCCACGGGGAGGTCACGGAGCTCGCCGTCGATGTTCCTGATGTAGAAGCCGTCCGGCACGCCCTCCTCGACCGACCCGATGACGCCGTCCTCGAACGCCGCCTGGTTCGCCGCGTCGCCGGTCAGCCATTCGGCGGGGTCGATCGAAGCCCGTCCTCGAGGAAGCGGTCGAGGTACCCGAACTCGACGGTGCCATCGGGCACATAGGTCACGGTGTAGGCGCCGTTGAACTCGACGTCCTCGACCAGGATCTCGTTGGCGCCGGGAACGAGATCGACGCTCGCTTCCCACGAGCCGCCGGTGACGGGCACGATCTGCCCGTTCGACCCGGAGCTCCGCATCCTTCGCCGGTAGTGCCGTACACGGTCAGAGGCGACGTCACCACCGTGAGCCCATCGAGCGGCGGGTCGCCCGGCACGTCGGCGAGCACCGTGTAGGGCGTCGCTGCCTGGGGCGTCGCCGGGGCTCGCCTCGATGGTGACGAGATGGCGCACCTCGTCGATGCGAGACCCGTCCTGCGGCGACGTCGTGTAGACGACGACATAGCCAACGTCGACCTGGGGCAATTCGTAGTCGACATCGATCGAGAAGTCGCCCCAGCAGCCGGTGCCACACGATGCGCTTGCCGTGCCCGACGGCGAGCACCGAGCCGTCCTGTCCGATCAAGCTCGTACCCGAGCTGGGCCTCGAACACGTTGGCGACACCCGTGATCGTGAACGGCGAGCCCGACCACGCCGTTCACCGGCGGGCTGTCGACGAAGATCGGGCCGAACACGTCCGCCTGCTCCGACGCCGAAGAAGTCGGCCCGAGTCGAGCGGCGCGTCGAGCACGGTGCCGTCGGCGATGACCGCCGGGCGCCCCTCGCCAAGCAGCGTCACCGTTCGATGTCCGTGAACTGTGTGCCGTGAAGACCACCTGCGCAACCGCCGCTCGGTCCGCCACGGGAGTCGATCATCACCACGACCTCGGCCGTGCCGGCGGCGTCCGTCTGATCGGTCATCGAGCCCGGCCAGGTCGACGCCGTCCGGTATCGCGGTGCCGATCTCCGGCGACGACGGCCTCGTCGTCCACGGATGTCGTGCCCGTGAAGAGCGCGCTCGAGCGTCGCGGCGAGCGATCGTGAGTGTTCGGGCCCGCATCGACGACCCGACCCATCGGGACGAGGTGACCGGCCGCGTCGACGAAGTACATCGTCACGTTCGTCGGCACGGCGGGCTGGGAGCGTCGCGGTCGTCGACGTCGGCTCGGTGGTCGGCGGCGCCGTCGCCGTGGTGGGCGGCAGCGTCGTCGTCGGACCCGCCACCTCGATCGCTCGTGAGCCGGTCGAGCAGCAGAGGCCCGCCGACGAGCAGCATCACCACGAGCGCGGCGACGCCTGCGAGCACGAGCGGCGACCAGCGCCGGGATGGGGTGGGCTGAGATGTTGGGGATGGCCGCAGTTGGACCATGGGCTCCTCCGGGAAGGGTGGGGCGTCCGGTGCCATCTGGGCCAGCCGGTACGCCAGTTCACGCAGCTTGGTGTCGTCTGAATCACGCATCGAGATACTCCCTGAGACGGCTGCGAGCTCGGGCCAGATGGCGTTTCACCGAGCCGCTCGATATGCCGAGTCGTGCTGCGACCTCTCCTGGGGCGAGGTCCTCCCAGTAGGTGAGGATCACGGCGGCGCGCTGTTGCACGCTGAGCCGGTCCACTGCGGCGAGCACGTCGAGGTCCGTCTCCGTCACCGGGACCTCTTCCGGCGGTGCGCTCTTCGCCTCCCGCAGCCTGCGCCGCAGCGTGGAGCGGTGATGCGAGTGAGCTTGGTACACGACCGACCGGTAGAGATAGGCGCGATGGTTGGCGACGTCCCGCCACCCTTTCGCCCCGAACGCCCGCAGGCACGCATCCGTGACGACGTCTTGGGCGTCGAACGGCCCGACGAGGCCGGTTGCGAAACGCACCAGATCGTCGGCGTACTTGCGGTAGAGCTCTTCGTCGGTCATCTCATCCCTATGACGTCACCAGTTGCGCGATTGGGTGACACGATCGTCCGGCCCAAGGGCTCAGCAGACCGGCGAGCCTCAGGGCGAGCCCATCCCTGACGCCGGGGCCCCCACGGCCCCCGATCACGAGACCGCTTCGAATCACAGCACCGTCTCGACGAGGCGAGCGACGGCGGCGGCATCGACCGGCGTATCGGTGCGGACGGAACCGAGTTGGCCGATGCCGAGCGGACCGAGCGCATCCATGGCGCGAAACTGGACGAGCATGTCGGCCCGATCCTTGCGTGCGTCGCCGTGCGCTGGGTGCCGTGTCCGCCGGACGAATCGGTCTGCCGCAACGCTGCGGTTCGCAGACGCAGTGCACCTCGATGACCGGAGCCAGCGCCTGCAGCCAGTCCGTGTGCGTGCCCGACGTCGCCGGCAGCTCCGGCCGTCTCCAGAACGACGCCACCACAGCGCGAGGGAGGCCTCAACAATGCGTTGGAGAGCCACGTCTGCCTTCCGGCTCAGTCGTTGCCGATCGGCGGGCGACAACGTTGCGTTGGAAGGGAACGATGCCTCGAGAAGCTCGTCTTTGTCGACGATCGGGACTCCCAGGAGTGGGTCGACCTGCCGGGCAACGGTCCACGTGCCGCTTGCCGGATCCCGGGACACGACCACGACGAGTTTGCGAGCGACCACACGCGCCAGCCTACGCAGGGTATCTGAGGTGGAACCTGACGCCAGGGTGGGAACCGGTTGGGGCGCGCCGTCGCTCGCCTGCGGTCACTCGACGTCGAAGGCAGCCATGATCGCATCAGTGAGGGCCGGCTCCTGGCTCGGGAGCAGGTACCCAATGACGCGAAGCCTGGGGGTGCTCGGCTACTTGATTCGGAAGCCACCGAGTTCATTGGCGAACACCCAGGCAACGACGACGCCGATTTCGATGCCGGTAAAAGGGTACGTGTCGAGACGCACCGAGTCGGACCCTGCTTCCGGGTGGTGCGCTCCTGCAGCGTGCATCGCCTCGAAACGCCGCTGCCATCTCTCGACATTGGCAGGCCGTAGATCGACCCAGCCCTTGTCGGCCCAGCGGTCCCGATCCGCCACCGTCATCGCAACAGTCCGCTTGCCGGGGACCTCCGGGATGCGCAAGAAGGGCCCCCGCAGCAGCCGTTGCCCGTCCGGCATCAGGATGCCGAGCCCGAGCGACGTCACCGTGTCTCGAAGGTCGGGCATTGCCACCAGCCGTGCGGCGAGGCGCGTGGAGACGTCCTCGGCGACGGCGCCGGCCACAGCCTCGAGCGTGCCGTACTCGACCCGCAAGAGCTCCGCCTCCCACAGCAACTTCGAGAGCTCGGGCGGCCCGAGCTGGCCCAGGGCGACCGAGTGGGTGCCGGTCTCGCTCTCGAGACGGGCCAAGACGTCGAGTGCCTGGCTGCGCAGCACGCCGCCGCGGTACGAAGGGCCGAGAACGGCGCCGTCGACCGCTGCGATGACGTCCTTGCCCGTGTTGCCACCGCGTATCTCCGACACCACCAACTCAGCAATCTCCTCGGGCGTGACGAACTCCATCTGGCCGATCGATGTGATCGCTTCGAACTCGCCCTTCGTGAACATGCCGTTCTCGCCGGTCTCGATCACGGGCAGCACGACATCGCCGAGCAGATCGAAGGAAGCCTCGTCCATCGACAGCTCAACGCGATCACCCAGCGGGATCTCCCGTGACCGGAAGCGCCGCACCGCGTCACCCCGCTCGACGATGGGAGCGTGCGCGATGCGGGCGTAGCCGATCAGCGCCGCGGGCTTGATCTCCTTCACGATCGGGCTGCCGGCGGTCCGCGCCATCAGGAACAGCAGACCGGAATGTGCGAAGCCGACCGCGGTCTTTGTCATGAGCTTGACGGACGGGCGGTCTTCACTGTGCGTGTAGGGGATGTTCAGCCCGAGCCCGCCCGTGCCGGTCGTGCCGATCTTGAGGTAGAGCCGGGTGCCCGCCTCGCGCAACGCCCTATCGAGGATCGTGACATGCCGGATCAGTTGTGGCACAGACTGGGAGAGGATCAACGACTCGACGACGCCCTCGATCTTGTTGGCTTGCTTTTCCGACACCCCCTCTTCGATGGTCTCCTTTGCGATGATCGACGACGTATAGACGTCCTGATAGCTGATCGCCGTCGCCGTGTTGATGGCGTCGATAACGACGTCGGGCCGATGGCTCGTGATGAGCCCGGCAAGCCGGGAGCGCTCGTACGCATCGTCCACGGGCCCGAGGAGATCGGCGAAGATCCCCTCCCGCGACTCCGCATCGACGAGGAGCTCGGAACGGCTGGTCCGGCTGTACGACTCCCTCAGGAACACGTCACCCCACTCACCGACGACGTCCACGTCGGGATACTCGCTGCGAAGCCGGCGCACTGCCTGCGTGACGTCCGGCTCGCCCAAGGAGGCGAGGACGATGCGCTCGGGGCGGACGTCGCCGGCGAGGCGGCGGGCCACCTGCATGCCGACCAGACCGGCGCCGCCAAGTACGAGGAAAGTACGGTCGGCCATTGGGGCTCCTTGCTCTGGTCGTGTACCGCTGTCACGGTATGGCCCGAGAGTTCGAGCAACCACGGCCGTGTGCCCCGACTCGCAGGGGCCGGACGGCAGCTCGAACCCGGCTTTTTGGGTCCGCGGTCTTATGGCGGTGGGCGGACCTGCCGACGATCATCAGGTCAAGCCAGTTGTCGATCGAAAGCCACGAGCCATGCAGGTCCTCGCCGTCTTCGGAGTCACCATCGTCACGCTCGTCATGGGTACCGCACTGGTCGGATGGCGCGGAGCGATGGTTGAGTTCGGCGCCGAGGATCGCTGGTCCGACGAACAGGCCCTCATCGATCGCGAGTTCGCTGCGATCGTCGCCAACTGGGACGATTGACCGGCGGCCCAACACATCGGGACCGCGCCGACGCCGAGCGGCACTCCCTCTCTCGGATGTGGCCGCGTGATGTGAGGTGGGCGCCGCAGCGTGCCTCCGTCGTCGGCCCGGCCCAGTGACCGGGCGGGAGCGCCGTCGGGCACCCTGGAGCGGCGCATGGTCACGATGACTCTCCTGGTGTCCGTTGCCGCCTCCCCCGGAACACTTCCGGCCTGGCGAGCATGCTTCAGTCGCCCCAGAAGCGCTGCTCCTTGAAGGGATCGCCGTACATGTGGTAGCCGTTGCGCTCCCAGAAGCCCGGCTGGTCCTGGTTGAGCACGGTGAAGCCGCGCACCCATTTCACCGACTTCCAGAAGTACAGGTGTGGCACCACCAGCCGCAGCGGGTAGCCGTGGTCCGCCTCGAGCGGCGACCCGCCGTAGGAGTGCGCGAAGAGGTTGCCTTCCCGTAGGAAGTCCTCGAGAGGCAGGTTCGCAGTGAACCCGTGGTACGCCTTCACCAGCACATGCGTTGCGGCCGGATCGGGCTCCAGTTGGTCCCACACACTGCGGACCGGGATGCCCTCCCACTCCGTGTCGAGCTTTGACCACTTGGTCACACAGTGGATGTCTGCAGTGAGCCGTTCGTTGGGCAGCGACCGGAACTCGTCCCACATCCACCGCTTCTCGGTGGCCACGAGACCATCGACGCTGAAGTCCCAGGTCGCCAGATCCACCTCGGGTATCACACCGGCGTGGAGCACGGGGAAGCGCTCGGTCACGTACTGGCCCGGCGGGACGCGTGCCGGGTCGATGCCTCGTGCGCTCAGTTCATCGCGGTTGCGGGTGAAGAAGCTCATGGTCTCTCTATCTCTCTCGTGACCGAGCCAACGTTACGCCCACAGGCGTTGTTCCACGGCGCCACTAACGTCCGATTCACCATGTCGCTGGAGCCCGAGACGCCTTCTCGCATCGCTGGACATCGCCGGCTCGCCGCTGTCGCCGCAGTCGCCGTGGTCGCGCTCGCGGCAGGCATAGGAGTCGTACTGTGGAACGGCGACGACTCGGGGGGACCGGATTCCGGCACGACTCTGGACACCGCCCCCGGGGCGCTCGCCGATGCCCCTACGCTCCAGGACTTGGCCGGCTCAGCCGAGGAAACCCCGCAGAGCGAAGACGCCGCTCCCGACTTCTCCGTCCGGACCGCCGATGGAGGCGCGTTCACGCTCTCTTCCCACCTGGCTGACGACGGCAGACCCGTGGTCGTCAACCTATGGGCATCGTGGTGTTTCCCGTGCCGTGCCGAGATGCCGGCGATCGATGCCTTCGCAGCAGCTCACCCCGAGATAGCGGTGGTCGGCGTCGCCGTGCAGGACGACCCGGTCGCCGCCGAGAAATTCGCCGAGGAGATCAACGTCGCCTACATCATCGGCTTCGACGAGAAGGACGAGGTCAACGACTCGTACCGCCCGCTCGGGCTCCCGGCGACCTTCTATATCTCGGCAGACGGCGTGGTCGTCAAGCGGCAGTTCGGCGCCGTCACCGAAGAGTCGCTCGCAGAGGATGCTGCGGCCCTCTTCGGCAACTGAGCGACGTTCTCACTCGATCTCGGCGAGGAGATCACCTTCGGCCACCGACTGGCCTTCTGCCACGTGAACTCCTGCGACGCACCCGGCCTCGGGAGCGACGACGGGGATCTCCATCTTCATCGACTCGAGCACAACCAACTCGTCTCCTGCCGCAACGTCGTCACCGACAGCTACCAGGACTCGCCACACGGTCGCCAGCATCTCGCAGCGCACGTCCACACCATCACCTCCCCTTCCATTGCGGCGCTCGCTTCTCGATGAAGGCTCGCATCCCTTCCGGTGCATCCTCGGTCATGGCGACCGCAGTGAGCCCGGTTTGGAGGTGGTCGAGTGCCGCATCGAGCGGCATGTCTTCGACCGCGTAGAACGCCGCCTTGCCGAGGGCCAGGACCGCCGGGCTCAGCGCAAGCAGCGCCGCCACGGTCGCGTCTACGGCTGCGTCGAGCTCCTCGGCGGGCACCACCTGCGACACGACGCCGAGGCGCTGGGCCTCCGCGGCATCGATCCGGCGGCCGGTGAGCATCAGGTCGAGCGCGGCGCGCGCCGGCATGAGGCGTTGCAGGACCGCACTGATCATCATCGGCCACAAGCCGACGTTCACCTCGGGGGTGCCGAACGTGGCGCGGTCAACGGCAATGACGATGTCGCACGCTGCCGCCAACCCGAAACCGCCGGCCAGGGCGTGCCCGTTCACGCGAGCGACGATTGGCTTCGGGCATCTCCGAAAGGTGCGGAACAGGTCGGCCAAGGCTCCCCGGTCGCCGTGACCTTCGAGCGGAGCATCGAAGAACCCTCCCGCGAGGTCTCCGCCTGCCGAGAACGCACGGTCCCCTGCTCCTGTGACGACCGCCACCCGCACAGCGGGATCGTCACCCAACCGCCGCACGGCATCGAGCATGTCGCGAATCACGTCGGCGGAGATCGGATTGCGCCGCTCTGGATCATCGATGGTGAGTACGGCGCGGGGCCCCTCCGTCTCGTAGCGCAACATGCCGGCTCCTGGGGTCTGGGGACGGCGGACACTACCGCCGAACAGGCCTGGAACGCGAAATGTCGAGTTGCACGATATCGCTAACGTCTGCAGATGTCGTGGGTCGTTGTTGCGCTCGTGTTCTCAGCCCTCGTCGGGCGGCTTCGCGGTGGCCGCATCCGCAATCTCCTCGATATCGAGGCAAGAGCATGGTGGCTGTTGATCGTTGGCTTCGGTCTCCAACTGACGGCCGGCGCACTGTCGTCGGGCCAACGCACGCTCGCCGTTGCCCTTCTGCTGGCGTCGGCCGCGCCGATCCTCATGATGATTGCCATGAACCGCAACGCTCCGGGGATGTGGATCGCCGGTATCGGAATCCTCATGAACTTCCTCGTGATCGCCGTCAACCGCGGCATGCCGGTGCTGCCCGCGGCCATCGAGATCGCCGGGGGGAGCGTGGATGCGTTGCTGAGCGGCCGCCACGTTCTGCTCGATAGCTCCAGCCACCTTCCGTTCCTCGGGGACATCATCCCTCTCCCGGTTCGGTCATCTCACTAGGTGATGTGTTTCTCGCCATTGGGCTTGGCGTATTCGTCGAAGAGCAGACGCGCCATCGGCCTCGATTGTTCCGCCACGGCGTTCACGGCGAAGCAGGATCCGCCGTCGAACGTTGATCAGCTCCGGGACGCCGCAACGGCCTGCGCCAGAGCGTCGACCACGTCGGCTCTCCCCGCATCGGCCAGGGCGCGAACGGCTTCGTCGGGGCGTCGCCCGGCACCGAACACCGCCTCGTCGTACGCGGCAGCGACGTCGACGATCGCGCGCGAGCGCTGAGTCGCCGCACGAATCGGTGGCTCCGGTGCGAGGAGCGATGCAGTGCGTCCGAGACTGCCGGCCCGCATCATGATGGCAGCGGTCCTCCGGCCGACGACGCGTCCCCGCAACCCGCTCGGAAGGGCTGGTTCCTCGAGCCCGACACGCCCGATCGCATGCACGCGAGCCGCTTCCTCGATGGCTGCAGCTTCGGCGGTCCTGGAGCCGAGAAGCCCGGCCATCGAGGCCGCCAGTTGTGCCGTCCTGTCGGCGTGACCCAAAGGGACGGCTTCGCTCAACTCCGGGATGCGACCCAGAACGACACCGAGCTGCCGATAGGTCTCGTCGGCCGCTCGAGCCCGCTCGAAGCTGATGAAGCCCGCGACGTAGACGAGAACGGAGGTACCGAGCGCCCACCAGCCGAGGCTGGGCACGGCGAACACGAAGAGGCTGGCGACCGCCGGCAGCCCGACGAGAACCGGCCAGTCGTCGCGGGCCAGGGCAGCGGCGAGAGGCGCGACTCGAGATGTCGTTGGTTCAGACATGGAGCGCAGCACCCTCCGCCTGGCGGCGGGCTGCCTCTTCCGAGACGAACCCGCCCGCCGGCGTCGGCGGTTGGACCCTGGCCAGACACCGTCCGAACGCGGACACCACGAGCGGGTCGAACTGCGTGCCAGCACACCTCCGCAGCTCCCCAACTGCATAGTCGACGCTCAATGCGCTGCGATAGGGGCGGTGCGTCGTCATCGCATCGAACGCATCGGCAACGGCGAGAATGCGGGCAGCAACCGGCAAGGCATAGCCGGTCGCGTTGTTGACCCCGTACCCGCCACCGCCGAAGTGCAGATGGTGATCCGCGATGAGCGGCAGTGCCGGGGCGGCGACATCCACCCCTTCGAGGAGCTCGGGGACGACTGTTGCGTGGCGAGTGATGTGGGCCCGCTCTTCGCCGGTGAGGGGGCCGCGCTTGCGCAGCACCCGGCGGGGCACCACCAGCTTGCCGATGTCGTGGAGCAGCGCAGCGGTGTGGAGCCGGCGAAGCTCCCCCGCTTTCAACCCGAGCTCTGCCCCTATCCACCCGCAATATGCGGCAACTCGCTCGGAGTGACCTCTGGTGTAGACGTCCTTCGACTCGATCACCGCCATGAGGGTCGCAATCGTCGCATGACGAGCCTCATCGGCGCTCCGTCGTCCCGTCTCGGCGGAAGCGGCGATCAGCAGCCCGGCAGCGATGATGGGAGCTGCCGGCCATCCGACACTGTGACCGACCAGCCCGAGCAGCCCTCCCACCATCCCGAGCATGACGGCCTCGGCCGCAGAAGGTCGCGCATCGGTGTTGTGGGGCAGCTCCCCAGCCAGGCGGCAGACGATGCTCCCTATGCCAATCGCAACGGCACCTGCGATCCCGGCCCCCACAACCACGATCCAGGTAGACCGCTGGCCGGCGCCTGCCACGGCGATGAACGCCGCTACAGGGGGAACGTGGGCGGCGATGCGCCCGGCGACGACTTGACCCGCCCGTCCGGAGCGGACGTCGATCACCCCGCTCGCTGCGGCGGCGAACGCAGCCGCAAGCAGCGCCCCTCTCGGGGACAGCGCAGCCGCCATCGCTATTGCTGCGATCCATCCGGCACCGACACGACCAGGGGCCTGGGCCTCGATGACGAGATACACGAGCGAGAGCCACAGCCACGCCCACAACGGTCGGGGCCAGTTTTGAAGGATCGCGGCGGCACCAGCGATAGCCGATGCTGCGGCCGAGACGAGAAGAACGTCCCGTGAGGGCACGTGGGTTCGGAGCGGGTTCATGGCAACCCCCGCGACAACGCAACCCCACACCGTGAACGGACAACCGAGCGCTCGGCAGCCGTTTCCCGGTCGGCACAGAGTGCGCCACCGGCGGGCGTGGGACGGCGACGCCGCCGTCGTTTGAGCATGTCCACGCCCTGCCCGTGCTCTCGGAGAGCCCCCGCCCGGGGCCGACTCAGCGCCGCGCCGAGTCGCACGCCGTAACCTACTTGTCCCCGCCCCAGACGCAAGGACCCTCGCTGATGCGCCAACTTCCGGACTTCCCCGAGCGCGACGATGCCGTCGCGACGCGTGCGCGCACTGACGCCAAAGGAGCGGCGGCCGCCACCACCCACCACCTCGCCACCCGCGTGGCGATCGACGTCATGGCCTCGGGAGGCAACGCAGTCGATGCAGCAGTTGCAGCCAATGCCGTCATCGGGGTCGTCCTTCCTGACACATGCGGGCCGGGGGGCGATCTCTTTGCACTCGTCTACCGGGAGGGCGACGTCGCCCCGTCGGCGCTGAACGCCTCAGGGTGCGCAGGCTCGGGGGCCAGCGCCGCCCGCCTTCGTGACGGGGGCCGTGTCGACGTGCCGCTCCGTAGCCCGTGGACGGTGACTGTGCCGGGTTGCGTCGATGGGTGGGAGGCCCTTCTCGCCCGTTTCGGGACGAGGACGCTCGCCGACCTCTTGGCCCCGGCCATCGATGCGGCACACGCCGGCTTCGAGGTGTCCACCGAGCTGGCGGCGTCGCTCGCAGCCATCGAGCCGCTCATCTCCAGCCAGGCATCGGCTGCGGCGCTCTACCCACGGGGCCGCCCCCCTGCGGCCGGTGACACGATCAGACGACCCGATCTCGGCGCCACGCTCGAGGCGGTGGCAGACGGGGGTCGCGATGCGTTCTACATGGGACCGGTCGGCGAGGGCATCACCGCCGCCACCCGCGGCGCCATCGACGCAACCGACCTCGCTGCCGTGCAAGCAGCCTGGGTCGAGGCACTCGGTCTCGAGGTCTTCGGCATGCAGGCATGGACGATCCCACCGAACAGCCAGGGATACCTCACACTCGCCGCGGCCTGGATCGTAGAGCGGGTCGCGGGTTCGATCGACCCGGACGACCCCGCCTACCACCATGCGCTCGTCGAGGCGTACCGAGCCGTCGCTTGGGAGCGTGATGACCTGGTCGCCGACCCTGCAACGGCGCCGCTCCTTCCCAGCGCCCTCGTGGACCCCGGGCGCCTCGAGGCGCTTGCGGCACGCATCCGACCTGATACCCCTGCGGTGTGGCCGCCGATACGGACGGTGCCCGGCGGCACGACCTACCTCTGCGCGCGCGACTCGGCGGGTATGGGCGTGTCCCTCATCCAATCGAACTTCCACGGCATCGGCTCAGGCCTGGCAGCCGGAGCCACCGGCGTCTTCCTTCACAATCGCGGCGCCGGATTCACGTTGCAGCAGGGCCATCCGAACGAGCTCGCTCCAGGGCGCCGGCCGCTGCACACGCTGTCACCCTCCCTGTGGACCCGCGGCAGCGAGCTGAGCCTCATCCTGGGGACGCGAGGCGGCCAGCACCAACCGCAGCTCCTCACGCAAGTGGCGGCCCACCATCTCCTTGCGGGGCTCGCCATCGACGAGGCGATCGCCCAGCCCAGGTGGACCATCGACGGATGGGGCGCTGCCGAACAGCATGTGATCGCCGTCGAGCCCGCAATCGAGGACCGCGTCATCACCGGGCTTCGAGAGCGGGGACATCGGGTCGAGGTCGCTGACGGTTGGCAAGCCGGATGGGGCCCGGTCGCTGCGATCGCCGTCGCCGACGGGCTCGTGGAGGCAGCCGCTGACCCCCGAGTGTCGACTGCCGAGGCTGCAGTCGGCTGACCCGCGTGCGTTCAGCGCAACAAGAACCCCAGTGCAAGCGGGTCGGCAGGATCGAGCACGAACTCGTGCCTCCCGGTGATCGAGGCTGCGCCGCCGACCTCGGGGATGACGGCCGCGTAGGGGCCAACCGCCGTTTCGGAGACAACCCGGCCGGTGAAGGTCGTGCCGAGGATGCTCTCGACCTCGATCTCCTCGCCCACAACGATCTCGCCTCGTGCGTGGTGGATCGCAAGCCGCCCACTCACCCCGGTTCCGGTCGGGCTGCGATCCACCTCGGCCTCTGCGAACACGCACACATTGCGGCTGTGCTTGGCCGGGTCCTGGGCGGGCCCGACGAGGATCGTCCCGTAGAGGAAGCCGAGATCGGGATCTCGTGACGGATGGGCGACCTCGACGGCTTGGGCGACGGCAGCCGTGATCCGACGCCCGACCTCGATGATGTCGCCGAGTTCGGCCGGGACGAGGTTGAGCCCCAGCGGAACAGCGTCCACGTAGGCATAGAAGGCACCACCGAAGGCAACGTCTGCGACGATCTCGCCGACGCCGTCAACATCGAGCCTCACCGCCTCGGCGAGAACGAACGACGGTACGTTGCGGAACACAACTCGGGAAACCACGCCGCCGTCGACATGCGGGACCGCCGTAACCCTGCCCGCAGGGGTGTCGATTCGCACCGCTCCCCTGGCGGCCGCATCCGCAAACGCACCCGTCTGCACCCCCACGGTGACCACGGCGATGATGCCGTGGCCACACATGGTGCTGAAACCCTCGTTGTGGAGGAACAGCACGCCGACGTCACCGTCACCTGTCACGGGCTCGGTGAGGATGCACCCGTACATGTCGGCGTGCCCGCGAGGCTCCCACATGAGCAACCGACGCAGATGATCGAGGTGGTCCCGCGCGTGACTCCGCTTGGCGAGCATCGTTTCGCCTGGCAGGGCAGGCAGCCCGTCGACGATGATCCGCAACGGCTCGCCCGCCGTATGGGCATCGATCGTGGTGATGCAAAGCCAGTCTGGTGGCGGTGCCCACTCGCGCATGACGACCTCCTCCGGAGGCAGCGTAGCGAGAGCCCTGCGCCCAACACCTACCACTATATGGCAGGCATAAGCTTGCTTTGCATTCGCCAATCCGTATAGCCTGGTTCATCTGAGTGGCCACGCGCTGTGGCCCGGCCGTGCCAGAAGCGCGGCATCCCCGAACAGAGCGGAGCTCCACGCACTCGTGCGTCCCCGATCCCCACTCGCCCTCGTCGGTGTGCTCATCATCCTTCTGCTTGCGGTGGTGGGCTTCGCCGCGTTCTCCCCACCCCCCATCGAAACGTCGGCGACGGTCGAGGGAGTGGTTTTGCCGCCAACGGCGTCTGGAAGTGTTGCCGGTTCCGTGCTTGCGAGCCGCCTCGCCCAGACGGTCGCTGCCGTAGAAGCCGCACCCACCGCCACCACCGCCGATTCGAGCGAGGCGGCAAACGAGGTCGAGCGATCTCCGTCGGAGGCGACGACGACGCTGGCGACCACCACCACGACAGCAGCACCGACCACCACAACGGCAGCACCGACCACGACCACGACGACGGCAGCCCCAACCACGACCACGACGGCGCCGCCAACCACGACCACAACGATGCCGCCCACCACGACCACAACGACGCCACCGACCACCACGACGGCAGCTCCCCCACCGGCGGCCGGCCCGCTCCCTCCCGAGGCAGAGCAGTGGCGAGACCTCGTCGGGGCCTACTTCGCTGCCGACGTCGTCGATGACGCTCTTTCCGTCCTGTACTGCGAGAGTCGCGGTGACCCGGCCGCCTACAACGCGGCCTCCGGGGCAAGCGGATTGTTCCAGTTCATACCGTCGACCTGGGCAACGGCAAGCGAGGCCGCCGGCTGGAGCGGCGCAGACGTCTTCGACCCTGAGCCCAACATCGCGTCTGCGGCATGGCTCTACGCCGCATACGACTCTCCCTGGTCGGCGTGGTCCTGCAAACCCTGATCCCGGACGCCGAGCAAAGCGGGATGCGGCACGAGGGTACGCGTTCACTGTGAGCCCTGTTGCGAATCCAGGCGGTCCTTCTCGTAGACTGCCGTCACCGTGAAGAAGTATCTGCGCATATCCCTGCTCGTTGCGGCCTGGGCTGCCATCACATGGCTCTACCGGGACAAGCTGCTCCCGCTCCCCAAAGCCGACCAGGCTCCGCCACCTCACTTTCGCTCCGGAGATGCCGCAGCGCCTGCTCCTTCCGCCGCTGCCGAGGCCGCCACGCCGACTCAGGCGCATACTCAGACCGAGACGCATCCGAAGCGTCTCTCAGCCGTCGACGACCTCACCCAAATCGTCGGTATCGGCCCGGTGTACCAGAGTCGACTCGCCGGATGTGGCATCACCGCCTTCGCCGAACTGGCTGCGGCAGATGCCGCTTCTGTGGCAGAGGCGATCGACGTCGCGGAGACGATGGTCGCCGATTGGATCGAACAAGCACAGGGAATGGCAGGGTGAGGACCGGCCTCGGCGAGGCCGCATCGCCGAGTCCGTACCTGATAGCACCGGAAGACCTCGGCGGGTTCCTCGGCGATGAGCCGGGCTTCCGTGCCCAGCAGCTTCGCGACTGGCTCTACAAGACGCCGGTGCTCGACCCGAAACGCATGACGAACCTGCCGGCGTCGCTGCGGGATGGTCTCGGCCCCCACCTCTATCCGTTCGACGTCGAGATCGAGCAGACGGCAGACGCAGGGCGCACCGTCAAGTGGCTCTTCCGGTCGCCGGACGGCGCATCCATCGAAGCCGTGCTGATGGGCTACTCCCGCCGAACCACGCTCTGTATCTCCTCACAAGCGGGATGTGCGATGGCCTGCACATTCTGCGCAACCGGCCAATTCGGCTTCGAGCGCCATCTCGAGCCGGGTGAGATGGCGGCTCAGGTGGCATATGCCGCGGCGTACCTCCGGACTCACGGGCTGGAGGGGGCGCCCGACCGGATCACCAACATCGTGTTCATGGGAATGGGTGAGCCGCTCGCCAACTACCCGAAGGTGCATGAGTCGCTGCGCCGGATGATCGAGGTGATGGGCATTGGTGCCCGGTCGATCACCGTCTCGACGGTCGGTGTGGTCCCTGGGATGCGGCGACTGGCGGAAGCGCCGTGGCAGGTGAACCTCGCGGTGAGCCTCCATGCAGCCGACGACGAGCTGCGGTCGCGGCTCGTGCCGCTCAATGAGCGCTACCCGCTCGCCGACGTCATCGCAGCAGCTCGCACCTACACAGCGACAAAGGGCCGAAGGGTGTCGCTCGAGTGGACGCTCATCGCGGGAACCAACGACTCGGAGAGCCAGGCTCGGAAGCTGGCAAGGATCGCCCGCGACCTGAAAGCCCATGTCAACGTCATTGCGCTCAATCCGACTCCATTCACCCCCGATCGTCCGCCGGCGCATGAAACCGTGGCGCGCTTCCTCGACGTCCTGAGCCGCGAAGGCGCCAACGCGACACTGCGGGACACGCGTGGCCGGGACATCGATGCGGCATGTGGTCAGTTGCGAGTTCATGCCACAACGGGCGAGGTTCCCGTAGTCCTGCAACCGCCGCCGAGTTGACCCCACATCTCGGTAGCCTCACATCACCGATTCGAGGAGAACCCACCGTGAAGCTCGCCCCCGGCGACGACGCCCCCTTCTTCAGCCGTCGCAACCAGGACGGAGTCGACGTGACGCTCGACGACTACGCAGGTCATCGAATCGTCGTCTACTTCTATCCACGCTCCTTCACGCCGGGCTGCACAACCGAAGCGTGCGACTTTCGCGATCGCCACGATGCGCTCTATGCAGCGGGATACGAGATCCTCGGGGTGAGCCCCGACCCGGTTGATCGCCTCGCCGACTTCAGGGCGGAGCACAGCCTGCCGTTCTCGCTTCTCTCGGATCCAGACCACGCCATGGCCGACGCCTACGGCGCTTGGGGGATCAAGAAGAACTACGGCAAGGAGTACGAAGGGTTGATCCGTTCGACGGTCTCGATCGACGAAGTCGGCAAGATCGAGCATGCGTGGTACAACGTCACAGCCAAAGGCCATGTGGCGCGGCTCGTATCCGATCTCGTCGGCGCCTGATTCACGGGCACCGAGTTGATTCCTAGGATGGCCATCGCCTGCCTTCACACATTGATACGAGGGAGACCTCCTCATGCGTCAGCCCGTCCGTAAAGCGATCTTTCCCGTCGGAGGCCTCGGCACGCGATTTCTCCCGGCCACGAAGGCCCTCCCCAAAGAGATGCTGCCGGTCGTCGACATGCCGCTCATCGAGTATGCGGTGCAAGAGGCGATGGCCGCCGGCATCGAGGAGTTCATCTTCGTGACCGGCCGGGGCAAGTCGGCGATCGAAGACCACTTCGATCGCCACTTCGAGCTCGAGACGACGCTCGGAGGGCGCGGGAAGGAAGAGGCGCTCGAGATGGTGCTCCAGTCCACCCCGAAGCCGGGGCGGATCGCCTACGTGCGTCAGGGCGAGCCGCTCGGCCTCGGCCACGCCGTGTGGTGCGCCCGCCGCTTCGTCGGTGACGAGCCCTTCGCCGTGGTCCTGGCAGACGACCTCATCATGTCGGACCCCCCGACGTTGGCCCAGATGGTCGCCGTCTACGAGGAACACGGCGGCAACGTGATCTCGCTGATGGAGGTGCCTCCGGAGCACACCAGCCGGTACGGGATCGTGGAGCTCGGTGAGGAAATCGGCGACCTGGTCGACGTACGGGGGCTGGTCGAGAAGCCAAGCCCGGCGGAGGCTCCGTCGAACCTCGCAATCGTTGGTCGCTACATCCTGCAACCCGAGATCATGGACTACCTCTCCCTCGGTACGCTCGGCACGGGGAACGAGATCCAGCTCACCGACTCGATGATCAAGCTGATCGGATCCCACCCCTTCCACGGCCTGCGGTTGACGGGCACCCGATTCGACTGTGGGACCAAGATCGGCTTCCTCGAGGCCAACGTTGCCTATGCACTGCATCGCGACGATCTCGACGGCGACGCCCGTACCCGCATCAGAGCCATCCTCGACGCCTTCTGAACGAGAAACCGACAAACCGCGACAGCGCTACGGTTGGTGTCCGGATAGCCACCGGAGTCGAAAGGATGATGCAATGACCAAACTCCGCGACCTCGACCAGGCGGGCCAGTCCGTTTGGCTCGATTTCATCCGCCGCGAGATGCTGGGCAGCGATGGCGAGCTAGCCGACCTCGTTGCGGACGGCATTCGTGGGGTCACGTCGAACCCGAGCATCTTCCAGAAGGCGATCGCGTCCTCTTCTGCCTACGACGGCCAGATCCAGAGCGTGATCCGGGCACGACCGACGCGTCCACCGAAGCAGTCTTCGAAGAGCTGGCGGTACGCGACATACGGGGCGCCGCCGACGTCCTCCGCACGGTCTACGACGCAAGCCACGGCGCCGACGGTTTCGTCAGCCTCGAGGTGGCACCCAACCTCGCCTACGACACCGACGGCACGATCGCCAACGCACGCAGGCTGTGGGGTCTCGTCGACCGCCCCAACCTCATGATCAAGGTACCGGCAACGGCAGAGGGCATCCCAGCCGTCGAGCAGCTGCTCGCCGACGGTCTCAACATCAACATCACGCTGATGTTCTCGCTCGATCACTACGAGAGCGTCGCCCAGGCGTACGTCCGCGGGCTCCGAGCCGCAGCCGATCCCGCCGGCATCGCTTCGGTCGCCTCGTTCTTCGTGAGCCGGGTCGACTCGAAAGTCGATGCCGCGTTGGAAAAGGTCGGGAGTGAGGAGGCGATGGCGCTGCGCGGCCGGATTGCCGTCGCCAACTCCAAGCTCACCTACCGCCGGTATCGAGAGATCTTCGAAGGCGACGAGTTCGCCGATCTGGCGGCTCGTGGCGCCAAGCCCCAGCGGGTCCTCTGGGCGAGCACATCGACCAAGAACCCGGCGTACTCCGACACGCTCTACGTCGACGAGCTCGTCGGGCCGAACACGGTCAACACGATGCCTCCCGCAACCATCGACGCATTTCGGGACCACGGTCAGGTCGATCCGGGAGCGTTGCTGCAGGACGTCGACGCCGCCGCGGCACAGATCGCGGCACTCGACGAGCTCGGCATCGACTTCGACGAGATAACGGAGACACTCCA
Source organism: uncultured Acidimicrobiia bacterium (assembly GCA_963792895.1). Classification (GTDB taxonomy): domain Bacteria; phylum Actinomycetota; class Acidimicrobiia; order Spongiisociales; family UBA5794; genus UBA6912. The sequence continues at coordinate 1,269,136 of CAWBYA010000007.1, read as the reverse complement.
GACCGAGGGGGTGCGAGCGTTCGCCGATGCCGCAGACGAGCTGCTCGCCGCGCTTGCCGAGAAGATCGGAAGTCTGGGCGCCTGATCCGCAATGGCCGTAACCACGCTCTTTCTCGATGTCGGCGGTGTGCTGCTCACCAACGGATGGGACCGAGCCGGCCGCCGGCGCGTCGCTGAGCGATTCGAGTTCGACTACGACGAGTTCGCCGAACGTCACGACTACCTCGCCCATGCCTTCGAAACCGACCGCATCGGTATCCACGAGTACCTCCGGCATGCGGTCTTCTATCGCCCGCGCGATTTCACCGAAGAGGCGTTCGTGGCGGCGATGAAGGCCGAGAGCGCCGCTCTCCCCGAGAGCCTCGAGCTCCTCGGTGAGTTGGCGACGTCAGGCGTCTTCCTCGCCACACTCAACAACGAGTCGCGCATGCTCAACGAGCACCGCATCTCGACGTTCGGCTTGCAGCGATACTTCAAGGCGTTCCTCAGCTCGTGCTACCTCCGTTGCATGAAGCCGGAGCCGCAAATCTACAAGACCGCTCTCGCCGTGACCCGGGCGCGGCCGGAGGAGACGCTCTTCGTCGACGATCGTCCGCTCAATCTGGAATGCGCCGCTGATGAAGGCCTCCCCGGCATTCACTTCGAGAGCGCTCCAGCACTCCGCAACGAGCTCGAGGCACGCGGCGTCCTGCGCTAGCGCCCCGGCCAGAAACGTCGACAGCCTGCCTCACCCGAGGGAGCCGGCCGGCTTCGTGGCCACCTCGTCGACCTCGTCGCGGAACTGGCGTGCGTAGAGCTCGCCGTAGAGGCCACCGGCCTCGAGCAAGGAGTCGTGCGTGCCTTCCTCGACGATGCGGCCGTTGTCGAGCACGAGAATGCGGTCCGCCTGCCGCACGGTCGACAGTCGGTGGGCGATGACAAACGTCGTGCGCCCTCGCATCAGAGTCTCGAGCGCCTGTTGGACGAGCGCCTCTGCCTCACTGTCGAGCGAGCTCGTCGCCTCGTCGAGGATCAGGATGCGGGGGTCCTTGAGGAGGGCCCGTGCGATCGCGACCCGCTGCCGCTGCCCCCCCGACAGCTTGATGCCACGCTCGCCGACGATGGTCTCGTAGCCGCTCGGGAAGCGTGCGATGAAGTCGTGCGCGTTGGCGGCGCGGGTGGCGCTCTGCAGCTCATCGTCCGTGGCGTCGGGCTTTCCGACACGGAGGTTTTCCGCGATCGTGCCGGAGAACAGCTGCGTCTCTTGCGGGACCGCAGCCATCCTCCTGCGGAGATCGAGCCTGCGCACCTGACGCACGTCGACTCCGTCGACGAGCACCCGTCCGCCGCTGACGTCGAAGAACCGCGGGATCAACTGGACGAGCGTCGATTTGCCGGCGCCGCTCGGCCCAACCAGTGCGACGACCTCGCCGGGCTGGGCATCGAGGTTCACGCCTGCCAGAACGTCGACGTCGCGATCTGAGTACCGGAAAGACACGTCGTCGAACGTCACGGTCCCATGACCGCTCATGACCGCGGGGCCGGCCGGCTCCCCGAGGTCGTTGCGCTCGTCCAGCAGCTCGAAGATCCGTCGCGAGGCACCGAGCGCCTCTTGGAGGTCGCCGTAGAGGCCGGTGAAGGTCCCGATTGCCCCTGCCACGATGAGGGTGTAGAGCAGGAACGAGACCAGGTCGCCTGTTGTCATCTGCCCTGCGATGACCAGGCGTCCTCCGCGCCAGAGCACGAACGCCAGCGTGCTGAACGCAACGAACGTGACGAGCGGCCCGAACACGGCCCGCAAGCGCGCCCTGCGCAACGCGATCCGGTACGAGCCCTGCACGGCCATGCGGTAGCGGTTCGTCTCGACCGCCTCGGCGCTGAACCACTTGACGACGCGAATGGCGGCGATCGACTCCTCGGCTCCGGCGTTTGCCTCGGCGATCTTGTCCTGAAACGCCGTCGATACCTTGCGCAGTCGCCTCCCGAAGACGGCGGCGGCCACGATCGCCACCGGCAGGAACGTCAGTACGGCCACCGACAGCGTGAAGCTGAGCACGAACAGCAGGATCACGCCGCCGACGAGGGTGATGCCTTGCGCAAGCGCTGCTGCGAGGGACGTGGAGACGGTGGTCTGGACAACGGCCGCATCCGAGGTGAGCCGGGACGTGATCTCCCCTGTCTTGCGCTGGTCGAAGAACTTCACCGGCAAGGTCATGAGATGCTCGTAGGTACGGCTGCGCAGATCGGCGACGATACCCTCGCCCATCGCGGACAGGAAGTAGACGCGGAAGAAGTTGAACGCAGCCTGGCCGAGAAACACCGCGACGAGGAAGAGCGCGGTGCGGTTGAGCGCTGCGGTGTCACCTTGCGGCTGACCGACCACCGTGTCGACGAGGTTGCCCATGATGCGCGGGAACACCAATCCGAGACCGCTGGCAACCAGCACACCGATCAATGCCACGGCGAGGTGCCACCGGTATGGGCGCGCGAAGCCGAGCAGACGGCGGAGCTGTGAGAGGTCACTCAGTCCTGAGGGGGCACCGAGATCTCTCCCTCCACGTGAACCGAGGCGGCGGGGGTTACGGATCACCACGGCCGGGATGGTACGGCCCGTGAGCGGCTAGTTCCTCGCCTCGTGACGAATGTCAGGGTGTCGACGGAAGCTCCCGCACGGAGTCGGGTCGGCAGCCGCCTGCTGTGTGGTCGGCCGAGCCGGCTCAGCGGAGTCGGATGGCTACGACGACGCCGGCGTGGTCGGACGCCCAGAACGGCGGAGCCGCCTGGAACGGTGCAGCCCCCACAACCGAAGCAGCAAACGGTCGAGCCCTCCCCCTCGTCAGCACCAGGTCGATGCGCGACCCGAGCTCGGATACAGGATTGGTGAGCGTCTCGCTCTGGCAACACGTGAGACCCGGGTCGCGGCGTTGCGTGACCCACGCGTCGGTGAAGCGCTTCGTGAGCATCGCGTAGGAGGCGGTCGAGCTGCCGTCGGCGGCGGAGTTGAAGTCACCCACGGCGATGATCGTGCCCGGGCCGCGCACGGGACCCGCGAGGAACTCCGCCGTCTGCGCCTCCTGCACGTCGGGAAACGCCTCCGTCTCGAGGTGGGTGTTGACGAAACGGAAGGTGCGACCGCGCAGGGTGGCGTCGACCGACGCCCAGCCTCGGCTGAACGAGAGCGGCCCGACCGGGGTGTCGAGCTCCGCCTGAGCGACGTACAGAGCGCTCTGTGGATTGGCAACCGACAGGCCCTTCCTGGCATCGTTCACCAAGATCACGTCACGATCCTCGAAGATCAGCAGGCACTCGCCTACTTCACCGTCACACGGCGCAACCAACGGCACCGGGCCAACCGTGGCATTGTCGGAAACGGCGGCGACCGAGTACGAGAGCCCCCGATCGGCCAGATCGGCCAACAGCACGGTCAGGAAGTCGATGCCGGCGGGGGCGCCGGGCCCGAGGGCGATCCAATTGGACACCTCCTGCAGGCCGATCAGGTCCGGGGCGCTCGCTGCGATCTCGTCGGCGACCGCCTCGGCGCGCGCCTCGAAATCGGTGAACTGCACGATGGCGTAGATGGTGGCAACCGCAACCAGGAACTCCGTTGTGTCCTGCGCGGCGATCGCGGGCTCCAAACTCGCTCCGAGATAGAGGTTGCGGGTCATGACGGTGAGGTCTGGCCGATCATCGGCCGCCGCCGGGCCGGCGACGACAACGGTGAAGGCAACCACGAGAGCCAGCAACGCAGCGACCAGAGACCGCGGTGAGTTGAACACAGCGCGTCGAGTGCGCATCATGAGCGTTCCCCCTCTATGTGAGGCGGCGCTTCCCACCGGCGCCGCAGTGACGTCAGTATCGCACGGGGAACGGCGCCGCGTCAGAACGGGACGTTCATGGCGTCGCACAGGAACTTCATGTAGGGCTTCGCAACCTTGCAGATGCGGGCATACTCGTCGATGAAGCCGGGGGACGTCACCTGCTTCTGTGTCAGGCGCGACGAGGCGGCGAACGACTTGCGCCTGAGGTCGTCGACGAAAGGGTGCTCCGGGTCGTAGCCGCGAGGCGGTCGCACGAGCCTGGCACCGTCGTCGAGCGTGAACACGTCGGTGAAGCGCTTCCCGTAGGCCGCCCGCTTCCACGCCGCCGGGTCGGCGACGATCGCATCGCGGATCCTGGTGAGCGTGGCGTTGTCCGGCATCCAGCTCCCCACACCGGCGAAGCATGCGCCGGGTTCGAGGTGCAGGTAATAGCCCGGAGCATGAGCATCACTCGCCGCCTCGTGGCGGAATTGCATGCCGGTATTGGTCTTGTACGGCGTCTTGTCCTTGGCGAAGCGCGTGTCGCGGTAGATGCGGAACAGCGAACCTCCGACCGATCGGGTATCAGCCACGAAGTGCGGGCTGATCTTCTCGAGATACGGTCCGAAATCGGCGATGAACTCGATCCCCGCCTCCTTGACGTGGGTCTCGTAGCGTTCCTTGTTGGCGGCGAACCACTCTCGGTCGTTGTTGGCGGCGAGCTCGCGCAGGAATGCAAAGGTGGCGGGACGGAAATGTGGCGTGTCACTCATGGCCCCGAATCTACCGAATACCGGCAGCCGCAACGAGCCCCTCGTCGTGATCGGACGTGCGTCGAGCCGACCGACGGTACGAGCGGATGAGGATGGACGCGGTGAGGGTGGGTCTCGTTTTGCGGTTTGCTCTCGCCCCCCTACCGTCGCCGCCGTGGTCTGGGAACCGGAGCTCGAGGAACTCGCACGGCGCAAGGCGCTCGCTGCAGAGCTCGGTGGCGAGGAGCGTGTGGCCCGCCATCGGGCCTCAGGCAAGCTGACCGTGCGCGAGCGTATCGCTGCCCTCGTCGACGACGCGAGCTTCGTCGAGATCGGCAGCACAGCCGGGTTTGCGACCTACGACGAAGACGGCCGCATGGCCGATTTCACGCCGGCCAACTTCGTGCTCGGCGACGCAACGATCGACGGGCGTTCCGTCGTTGTGGCCGGCGATGACTTCACCGTCCGTGGCGGTGCAGCCGACGCTGCGATCTGGCAGAAGCTCGTCCATGCCGAACAGCGAGCCAGGCGGCTCTCGGTGCCCATCGTCCGGCTGGTGGATGGCTCGGGCGGGGGCGGCAGCGTGAAGTCCTACCACGACCTGGGGAGAACGTACGTGCCCCCGCTCCCCGGGTGGAGAGACCAGATGGAGCTCCTCTCCGAGGTCCCGGTCGTAGCGGCGGCGCTCGGCTCGGTCGCAGGGCTCGGCGCAGCCCGGGTCGCGGGCTCGCACTTCTCCACGATGGTCGAAGGTCTGTCCCAGGTGTTCGTCGCCGGACCGCCCGTCGTTGCGTACGCAACACGTGAGGACGTCGACAAGGAGGCGCTCGGTGGTGCGACCATTCACGGCCGCAACGGCACCGTCGACAACGTCGTCGCCACGGAGGCGGACGCATTCGCCGCCATCCGACGGTTCCTGTCGTTCCTGCCGCCGAACGTGTGGCAGATCCCCCCCGTTGTGTGCACCGACGACGATCCGGCTCGGCGAGAGGAGGATCTGCTGTCCGTCATCCCGCGAAACCGACGGCGGATCTACGACGGACGGCAACTGATCGAACTCATCGTCGACAGCGGCAGCTTCTTCGAAATCGGGCGAGGCTGGGGACGAGCTCTCGTCACAGGGCTGGCGCGCTTCGACGGGCACCCGGCCGGCGTCCTCGGCGCCGACCCGCGCATCGCCGGCGGTGTGTTGACCGCACGCGGGGCGGACAAGCTGCGGCGCTTCGTCGACATGTGCGATACGTTCCACCTACCCATCGTCAACTTCGTCGATCAACCCGGATTCGCCGTTGGCGTCGCCGCCGAAGAACAGGCAACCGTTCGCCGCGGCGTTGCGGCCATCGCTGCGCTCTACGACATGCGCGTTCCGTATTTCGTCGTCATCGTCCGCAGAGCCTTTGGTGTCGCCGGGGCGGCCATGGTCGACGTCGGGTCGCCTCACATGCGGGTTGCGTGGCCGAGCGGCGATTGGGGATCCCTGCCGCTCGAGGGGGGCATCGAGGCCGCGTTCAAGCGGGCGCTGGCCGAAGCAGATGATCCAGAAGCGTTGCGCAACGAGCTGCTGGCGAGCTTCGAGGAGGTGCGATCCCCTTTCCGGACAGCCGAGGCCTTCGACGTCGAGGAGATCATCGACCCCCGTGACACCCGGCTCGTGGTGTGCCGGTGGATACGAACTGCCTACGCAACCCTCGACCAAAGCCTGGGCCGGAGGGGCCGGGGTTTCCGCCCGTAGACCCGGGGGCGCTCAGCTCGAACGGGGGCGGATCGCTGGGGGAACCCGGTAGGTGTACCCCACGCCCTCACCCGTGATCCGAACTTCACTGCTGGCTGTATCGAAGGTCACCTGGTCCCACACCGCCTCAACACTGTGCAGCGGCATGTGACCGGTTGATGTGCCGTGACGGGTGAGCGTCAGGCCTGTGGCCACGACGTGCTCATCCGCATCGAACGTCGCAGTGTCGTCGTCGACTCGGACCGTTCCCATACCGGCGAAGAACTCGCGAAACGCCGCCACCACGGCTGCCCAGTCGGCTCGCGATACGGTGATGGGCTCATCCGACATGAGGGACGCGTGTGGGTCCGACGTCGGTAACCGGTTCGACCACCGGGAGGGCTCTCGAGAACATGCGGACCAGGTTAGGGAGCCGGACTACGCCCTACTGCCTGCGTGAACCATCCGGCGGCCCGAGCGGGCTCGTATCTCTCGTGACAGCAATCCAGGAGGATCAATGACTTCGCCGCTCACAACTCTGTCTCGAGCCGTCGAACAGCGGCGCATCCGGCGCCGGGTGCTCGGAGCCGGACGAATCGTGGATGCTCGGGCGCTCCCGTACACGGAGGGACAGGCTGTCGTCGAGCGTGGCGCCATCGGTCCGGCGATGACGCCGGCACCTGCCGATCAGGCAGCATGAACGATCCGCTCGCCCGGGTCACGTCGATCGGCCGAGCCATCGACGTCCGCTACGCCTCCAATCGCTACATCCTCGTGGCGTCGATGCTCTTGGCGGCGGCGGCAGGAGCCGTCACCCTGGTCGTCGGCGATACGCTCGCAGCCGCTGCCCGAGCCGCTTTGCTCGCTGGGCTGGCGGCCTTCGCAGCGTGGGCACTCGCCCGTGAGATCGATCCGGATACGACCGCATCTGCGGCTCTCGCCGCGCCACTTGCCGTTCTCTCGCTGCTCGTCGGCGAGCCCTTCCTCGGCGCTGTGTTTGCAGTACTCCTCGCCGGGCGCATCGTCGGCAGGACCACCGGCTTGCCTCTTCGTCCGACGGACGGCGTGCTCGTCGTCGGCCTCGCTGTCTACGTGGCGGCTGCACCGTTCGGTGTCGTGGCGGTTGGCGGGCTTGCGCTCGCCGCCGCACTCGATGCGGCACTCGACGCCCAACCGGGGTGGCGCCGATGGCTGGCCCCGACCGTCATCGGTGCTGGGGGGACGGCCGCGGTCGTCGCCGGCGAATGGCCGGGATGGACCACCCCGGGAATCGGCGCACTCGCTCTCGTCCTGGCTGCCGTCGTTGGCACCCTGGCGATGAGGAGGGGTGCGCTCACCTCCACGTGCGACCACACCGGCGAGCCGATCGATCCGGTCAGACTGCGATTCACTCGCGTCATCACCCTCGTCGTGCCGCTTGCCTACGGCGTCATCGGCGGTGAAGCCGCAATCGCCGGTCTCGCACCTGTGTTCGCAGCGTTCGCCGGGGCGGGGATCGCAGCGATCGGCATCCGAGCACGCTCCGGCCGGACGAACGGTGCGGTCGCTGCCGGCACGTCGGCCGGCCGCTGAGCCGGCCGCGGCTCCCGCCACGTGGCGACCACCCTCCTGCCACCGCTGCCCGCATCGTCCAGAATGGTGCCCGACTGGGTCGCCTCCAACCTCGCCGGGCTCTACTCGGGTCCTATGCACGCATCGCGACGCTTCCGCGGCGGACAAGGGGCGGCAGACGAAGCGCTGGCTCGCTACGACGTTGCCGGGTACGCCGCACATCGCAACGAGGTGTGGCCACCTTCGAGGCGCGGCGCATCCGGGCTCTCGCCCTATATCCGCCACGGCCTGCTCCCACTCCAACGCGTGTGGGATGCCGTCGCCGCCGGGCCGCCGCGGGACGTCGCCAAGTTCCGCGACGAGTTGCTGTGGCAAGAATACGCCCGGCACCTGTATGCCCGGGTTGGCTCCGCCCTCGGTCATTCGCTCCGCACGGAGCCTGCAGTGCGCAGGGACTGGGCAGAACCGTGGGACCGAACGATGGCGTGTATCGACCTCGTCGTCCAGGAGCTCGAGAACGACGGATGGCTCGTGAACCAGACGCGGATGTGGCTGGCGTCGCACTGGACCGTCCGTGCCGGTGCCCCTTGGCAGGAGGGCGAAGACCGCTTCTTCCGCCACCTCGTCGACGGGTCACGAGCGGCCAACCGAGTTGGATGGCAATGGACGGCGGGGGCTCTCACTGGTCGCCCATATGGCTTCTCCCGCTCCCAGGTCGAGAAGCGGGCTCCGGGCCTGTGTGCCGCGTGCGAGCTGCGCGCTACATGCCCGATCCAGGTCTGGCCCGATCCTCCGGCTCCGACTCCGGTAGAAGCCGACTCGCGTGTACGGAGAGATCCCGACCCCGCGACGACGGCAGGCCCTGCCGCTGCGTTGCGATCCGCCGAGCCCGACGTCGTGTGGCTCACAGCCGAGTCGCTGGGCGACGACGACCCCGCACTCGCCGCACACCCGACGTTGCCCGCAGTGTTCGTCTTCGACGAGCCGCTCCTCCACGGACTTCAGCTCTCGGCGAAGCGTCTGGTGTTCTTGACCGAGTGCCTCGCCGACCTGGCGGCACGTCGCCGCGTGGAGATCCACAGGGGCACGCCCGTCTCCGTGCTGGCGAGTGCCCGCCCCGCCGTCACCTTCGCACCCGTTCCCGGGTTCCGGCGCCGGATGGCCCAGCTGGCTCTCGCAGAAACCCACCCGTGGCCCTGGCTGCGCCGCCCTCACGGCGGGTCGGTTGCGAGCTTCTCTGCGTGGCGGAAGGGGTTGGACACGTGACCGCTGCGAGGTCCGCGCTGCCAGCCTTCCGTGCACCCATCTGACTTCGATCCACGCTGCGAGTTGATGGCTGGCCTCTGGTTCCCCTCCCACCCAGGGAGAAGCGGACCGAGCGCAGCCTCTTGTTCCCTGCGTTGAGGGAGCAGTGGGTCGAGCCGGAGGCTCGGTTCGAGCAGGGTTTCCCGCGCAAGCCCCATCGAACCAGAGACGCTCCCCGACCCGGCCTTCGGCCGAGCCACGCCTCCCTCGAAGGGAGGCAAAGCTCACGCACCTGCCCGTGAATCCTCACCGCGCCGACGAGTCGGTGCGACGCAACGGATCCGAAGCTCGGCACCGCGCACCAATCGCGGATCTGAGTCAAAGCGAGAGACCAACAGAGCGGGAGCGGAAACCGCGAACGGAGGGAAGCGGCGCCGGGCCAGCCGGCAACGATCGCAGGCGCCAGGTCGAAGGGAGGCGAAGAAGGGACGGCCGCACCACTCTGTTCATGCAATCGGAAGCCGGACCTCGAACACCGTGCGCCCCGGAGCCGACTCGAACGTGAGCGCTCCACCGTGCTGCTCCTGGACGATGTGTTGGCTGATGTCGAGCCCGAGACCGGTGCCCTGTCCAACAGGTTTCGTCGTGAAGAACGGGTCGAATATGCGCGTCTGGACGTCTTCAGGGATGCCGGGCCCGTCGTCCTCTATACCGACCACTACCCACCCCCCGTCGCGGCAGGTTCGCACTGCGATCCGGCCGTGCCCCTCCAATGCATCGGCGGCATTGGCGATCAAGTTGGTCCACACCTGGTTCAGCTCCCCGCCGTGCCCCTCGACGGTTGGGAGATCGGCTGCGTAGTCGGTTTCCACGGTGATGCCCTTGAGCTTGCCCCGCAGCATCACCAGGGTGTCTGCGAGGCCCCGATTGATGTCAACGCTCTGCGCTGCGCCCCTATCGAGGTAGGTATACGAGCGGAGGGAGGCAACGATCTCCGACACCCGCCCTGCGGCGTCTTGGATCTCGGCGACCAGCGTGGCCGCCTGGTGGCGTCGAGCGAGATCATCGAGCCACGCGACGCGAGACTGGGCGGGAAGGGTCGCGGAGAGGTCTGTCGGAGCAACTTCGAGGTCGACGAGGATTGGGGCATACCGCCACGGTTCGTCGATCCCAAGCGCTTCGAGCGCAACCTCCATGGCCTCTTCGGCATCGCTGCGCGCCAGCGACGACATGACGGGGCGCCGTCCAAGCCTGCCGGCGAAGGGGTCGTCCGGGGCGGTGGAGGCGAGGACGTGACCAAGTTGGGATGCCGCCCTGCCGATGGCGGCGGCGGGGTTGTTCAGCTCGTGGGCGACCCCGGCCGAGAGCGACCCCAACTGAGCGAGCTTCTCACTCTCCCGGAGCGCAGCGTCGTTCTCGCGCCACCGTGCGAACATCGTCTCGAGCAGACTCCGGGCGGCCGCGGTCGACTCCTCGACCAGCTCACGAAACGCATCACCGTCTATCGCGACCAGGCTCGCATCTGTCGCCGCCCGAACGGTGGCCGTTCGGGGCATCGCCTCCAAGATCGCCATCTCGCCGATCACGGCACCGGGGCCGAGAGTCGAGATCAGGATCTCGCGGCTGCGGGCCTGCTTGAGGATCTCGAGTGAACCGGACTCGACGATGTAGGCCCGATCACCCTCGGAACCCTCTGAGAACAGGACCTCGCCCGCGGCAAGCCCGACTCTCTCGGCCTTGGCGGCGAGGCGCTCGAGATCGGCCTCGTCGAGCCCCGCGAAAAGCGGCACGCGCTGGATGGACTCATGCACGTTCAGATGGTCTCGAGGTAGCGGTGGACCAGCGTGACGCTCATCGCACCGAGCCCAACTGCGGTGGCAACGCGGGCAATGGAACCAAAACGGCAGTCGCCTGCGGCGAAGATCCCCGGCACACTCGTCTCCAAGTAGAGCGGATCGCGCGCGAGGCGCCACCCCTTCGGCGGCTTGCCGTCCGTCATGAGGTCCGGTCCGGTGAGGATGAACCCTGCGGGGTGTCGCTCGACGAGACCCGCAACGAGGTCGGTGCGAGGCTGCTGGCCGATGAAGACGAAGAGGGCTGCCGCATCGAAACGCTCGTCGGTTCCTGCCACGAGGTCGGCGACGGTGACCGCCTCCAAGCGGTCTTCGCCGTGGACGGCCGTGACCTCGACGTTCGTACGCACCTCGATGTTGGGCGTCGCTGCGATCTGGTCGACGAGGTATTGCGACATGCCCTCCGCCAGTGATGCCCCCCGCACGAGCATCGTCACCTTCGAGGCATACCGTGAGAACAGCATCGCACCTTGGCCCGCCGAGTTGGCGCCGCCGACCACGAACATCGGGCGACCTTTGAAATTCGGGGCCTCGGTCAGCGCCGCGCCGTAGTACACGCCTGCTCCCGTGACCTTCTCGATGCCGGGCACGTGGAGCTCACGGGTCGCCACGCCGAGAGCGAGAATCACGGCGCGGGCCGTGACGTCCGTGCCGTCCGACAAGGTCACTACCTTGTGCGAATCCTCGACGCGGATTCCCGATGCCTCCACCGCGGTGAGGATCTCGGCGCCGAGGCGGGCTGCCTGGTCGGTGGCCCGCTTCGCCAGCTCGGCACCCGAGAGACCCTTCGGGAAGCCGAGATAGTTCTCGATGCGCGACGAGGTGCCCGCTTGACCGCCGGTAGCGTGGCGCTCCAGCAGCAGCGTCCTCAGGCCTTCGGATGCGCCGTAGACCGCCGCAGCCAGCCCGGCCGGTCCGCCGCCCACGATCACGAGGTCATAGAACGGGCTGCTCGCCTGGGTGTGCAACCCAACCTTGCCGGCCAACGTCTGATCGTCTGGGTCGCTCAGCCACTCGCCGTCCGGAAAGAGGATGACGGGGACGCGAACCTCCGTCCCGAGCCCGGCGACGAGAGCCGCCGTCTCCGTCGATCGCTCGATGTCGAGCCATTGGAACGGGATCCGGTTGCGGGAGAGGAAGTCCTTCACGTCGTGGCTGCGAGCCGACCACAGCAGACCCGCGACACGGATGCCGTCGTATGGCAGAGGTGCCGCTGCGCGCCACTCTTCGAGGAGGTCGTCGAGGATGGGGTAGAGCATCTCTTCGGGCGGCTCCCACGGCTTCATGAGGTAGTGGTCGAGACCGATGCTGTTGATCGAGGCGATCGCAGCGTCTGTGTCGGCGTAGGCCGTGAGCAACACCTTCTTGGCGTCTGGGAAGAGTTCCATCGCCTGTTGGAGGAGCTCCGTTCCCGACATCCCAGGCATGCGCTGGTCGACGAGCAGCAGAGCGACCGGGGTTTCGCGGCGTCTCATCTCCACCAGCGTCTCGAGCGCATCCGCACCCGAGGTCGCCGAGAGCACGCGGTACTCCTGTTGGTAGCGGGCTCGGACGTCGCGTTCGACGGCCGCAGCGACCGCGGGCTCGTCGTCGACACACAGAATCACGGGTTTCGCCATGTGCGGTCCTCCTGTACGGCGGCTCGGCGCCGCCGGCAGCCATCCTTCGCCTCGTGAAGCTGACGAGCGGTCGCGCGCACCCCGATCAGGTGGCGGCGGTCAACACGTAGTCGTCTGCGTCGTCGCTCCACTCCAAGGTCACCTGTCCTTCTCGCTCTGCCGCCCGGCAGAACTGCAGGAATCCTCGATACCCGTACTTCTTCTCGCTGAAATCGGGCCGCACCTTGCGGACTTGGGTCTTGAGGCCCGAGAGCACCACTGGCCCGTTGCGCCTCTGCAAGTCGCCCACAACGGTGTGCAGCAGACTGAAGGCCTCCGCCTCGCCTTCGACGTGCTCAGGCAGTGCGACCTCTGGGTCGCCCTTCGACGGACCCTCGCTGAGCTCGACCACCTTGCGCTCCTCCAGGTGACGCAGCAGTTCGCCGAACGCCCGGAATCCATACTCAGCCTCGGTGAAGGTCGGGTCCTTGCGCAGCAGCGTCCTCTTCACCATCGAGGCCGACACCTGCCCCCCCGAGCTCCGCTCGAGCCCGGCAACTGTCTGGGCGATCAAGACCGAGAGATCGTCGACGGTTGGCGAGGCCACGGGTAGCTCCGCAGGCTGCTCCACTTCAGGCTCGGGACGCTGAGCGGGCGGAGACCCGGTGCGCTCCGACCGCGACCGCCGCTTCCGAGCGCTCGGCGCGGGCACATCCACGCCTTCGAGCGTGTCGTAGAAGAGGAACTCGTCGCATGCAGGCGGCAAGAGCATGGACGTGGAGTCCTTGATGCCCACACCGATGACGCGCCGGTTGAGCTCTCGCAGCTTGTGCACCAACGGTGTGAAATCGCTGTCACCGGTGCAGATGACGAACGTGGAGATGTAGTCCCGCTCGAATGCCATCTCGAGGGCATCGACCACGAGTTTTATGTCGGCGGCGTTCTTGCGGGCGCCGCCCATGCGCTGCGGAATCTCGATCAGCTCTACGTGCGAACGGGTCAGCATGCGACGGTCTTCGTCGAAATACGACCAGTCGGCGTACGCCCGCCGCACAACCACGCGGCCCCGTTCGGCGAGAGCGTCTGCGATCGGCCGGAAATCGAACCGCATGCCTCCGAGGGCGTCGCGAGCGCCGATCGCGAGGTTCTCGTAGTCCATGAAGAGGGCGATGCGTTCTTCGTCGCGTTCCACCTTGTCAAGCGTAGCTCTGGGTGGGGCCGCGATGGCCGATCCTCAATGTTGGGGATGACGCCGGGCCGGCTGTGTGGTTCGATCGCAGCAGGGCTGGGGCAACCTGGCGAATCATGCAAAGGGCCAAAGGTAGGGGCCTGTATCGCATGCTTGCTTCGATGCTGGCCGTCGCGCTCACGGCGTCGACCTTCATCGCTGCGCCGGCATCCGCCGCAGAGTTCTCTCCAGACAACATCATCTTTCCCGTCGTCGGTGACGTGTGGTACATCGACACGTGGGGCGCCCCCCGATCGGGAGGACGCACCCACGAAGGGACCGACATCATGAGCCTCGAAGGCAAAGGCCTCCCGGTAGTGGCCGTCGCCGACGGGACTGTCAAATGGATCGGAGCCACGTGCTGCTATCTCGCCATCGACCATGGAGGCGGCTGGGAGACGTGGTACATCCACCTCGACAACGACACCCCCGGAACCGATGACGGGCTCGGGTGGGGTATCGCCGAGGGCATCGAACCCGGTGCCGTGGTCGAGGCGGGCGAGCTGATCGGTTGGGTCGGCGACTCCGGCAACGCTGAGGAGACCGATCCTCATCTCCACTTCGAGTTCCGATTCGAAGGCGAGGCGTTGCCCTCGTACGACTACCTCACCGCAGCCACCGTGCTCAACGAACCCGGCGAGCCGATCGCAGATCCGGCGGATCCGGTCCAGCCGGTGGAGCCGGACGACCCCGACCCGGAGATTCCGGGCGACGAAACACCGGCTTTCGATGGCTACTTCGCCGACGACGAGGGCTCGGTGCATGAGGTGAACATCGACATGATGTTCGAGCTCGGCGTCACGCGGGGCTGCAATCCGCCGACGAACGACCACTACTGCCCCGAGAATCACTTGACCCGGGGCCAGATCGCGGCGTTCTTGCGTCGGCTGCTCGAGCTGCCGGAAGCCGATGTCGACTACTTCGTCGATGACGCCGACAGCATCTTCGAGGCCGACATCAACTCGCTGGCCGCGGCCGGCATCGGCTTCGGGTGTAGCGAGACCGATTACTGCCCAGGCGCCGAGGTGACACGTGAGGAGATGGCCGAGTTCCTCGTCCGGACCTTCGCACCCCTCGACCCCGACCGATACACCGATTCCAGCGTGTCCGACTGGTTCACCGACGACGAGGAGAGCGAGTTCGCAGCGTCGATCAACATGCTCGCCACGGCTGGAGTGACCGTAGGGTGCAATCCCCCCGCCAACGACAACTACTGCCCCACCGACCCCCTCACCCGGGCGCAGATGGCGACGTTCATCGCCAGAGCACTCGGCATGGAGGTCATGAAGTAACGACACCGCATCGCCCGCTGCCCGGGAGTCACGTGCTCCCGGGCGGCACATCTCCCAGGAGATACCGAGCGCCCGGGCCGCGTCCAGCGGCCCGGTCGTTTGCGTTCAGGAGCGCACACGCATCCAACGAGAGACACCCGCAGCCGATGCAGCCCCTCAGATCGTCGCGGAGCCGGGTCAACGACTCGATCCGTTGATCGAGATCACTACGCCAGGATGTGGCGAGCCGGGCCCAGTCGCCGGCCGTCGGGGTGCGTCTCCCGGGTAGCGAGCCCAGTGCCTCGGCGATCGCCTCGAGAGTCAGCCCAAGCGCCTGCCCGGCTCGAATGACCGCAATGCGTCGCAGCACCGAGCGATGGAAGCGCCGCTGATTGCCCTGGGTTCGCTCTGCCGAGATGAGACCGCGAGCCTCGTAGAACCGCAGCGCCGACGAGGCCATCCCGCTGCGAGCCGCAACCTCACCGACGGTGAGCCATTCAGGAAGCGGAACCATGGCTGCAACATTACCCCCTTGACCTCAAGTGCACTTGAAGTTGTACGTTGTCGGGCATGACCCTTCCAATGACCATCACAGATCACGCAGGAAGCGACGGCTACGCCGCTCTATCCGCCCTCATCGCACGGATGACCGGCGACGAGAAGCACACTCCTAGTGCCGCGTCGACACTCGACGTCCTGTGGGTGCTCTACGACCGAATACTGCGGGTCGATCCTGCAGCGCCAGACGATCCCGACAGAGATCGGTTTCTCCTCTCGAAGGGCCATGGCCCGATGGCCTACTACGCCGTTCTCGCCGCCAAGGGGTTCATCGAACCCGCCACCCTCGGCACGTTTGCCCGCTACGACTCGCCCTTCGGCACCCATCCCGATCGAACCCTGATCAGAGGGGTCGAGATCTCGAGCGGCTCGCTCGGGCACGGCCTCCCGATCGCGGTCGGGGTGGCGCTCGGCCTCCGGGCATCCGGTCGCGATCGTCCACGGGTGTTCTGCCTGCTCGGAGACGGCGAGCTGGACGAGGGCAGCAACCACGAGGCCATCACATTGGCCGGCCGTCACGACCTCGATCGGCTCACGGCCGTGGTCGTCGACAACGACTCTGCTTCGCACGGCTGGCCGGGAGGCATCGCGGCACGGTTCGAGGTTGAGGGGTGGTCCGCGGTGACGGTCGATGGACGTGACCATCGAGCTCTCGAGCAGGCCCTCACCACCGGCAAACGCAGTGCACCACACGCCGTCGTCGCCGTCGTCGAGGCGAGGGGGCGATGACGGTGGACACCATGCGGCGCAGGTTCTCGGACGTCGCGGCAGCCTTGGTCGATGGCGACCCGCAGGCTGCAGTCGTCTTGGCCGACATCGGCACCGGCGACTTCGACCGGGTTCGCCGCCGTCACCCGCACCGGGTCATCAACGTCGGCATCCGTGAGCAGCTCATGATCGGGATCGCCGCGGGGCTTGCCCTCGAGAGATTCCGGCCGATCGCTCACAGCTACGCACCGTTCCTCGTCGAGCGGGCCTACGAGCAGATCAAGCTCGATCTCGGCCACCAGGATCTCGGCGCCGTGCTGGTGTCGATCGGCGGCTCCTTCGACGCCTCGACCGAGGGCCGCACCCACCAGGCGCCTGCCGACGTCGCCCTGATGGCCGCCCTGCCGGGATGGGACATCCACGTGCCGGGTCACCCGGACGAGGTAGAGACGCTGCTCCGCGCCGCCCACGCCGGTGGGGGACGCGCCTACGTCCGATTGGCGGCACGCAGCAATGCCGCGCCGGTGACAGCGACGCCAGGCCGATTCGCAGCACTGCGGCGCGGATCTCACAAGGCTGCTGTGGCGCTTGCCGTAGGCCCTGCGCTCGACCCTGTGCTCGAGGCAACCACGGGCCTCGACGTGACAGTGCTCTATGCCACAACAATCCGCCCTTTCGATCACGAGACACTCCGCAACGCAGCAACGGGCGGAGAGGTCGTCTTGGTGGAGCCGTACCTGGCCGGCACCTCGGCAGCAGAGGTCGCTGCCGCGCTCATCGATGTTCCCCACCGGCTTCTGAGCCTCGGCGTCCAACCCGTCGAACACCGCCGCTACGGCACCGCAGATCAGCACGCCTCGGCGCACGGTCTCGACGCTGCCGGCATCCGCACCGCCGTGGAGACCTTCATCCATGGCAGGGGTACCACCAAGCGCGCCATGACGATTGCGTCCACGGCCGCGTCGTGAGCGGGCGCCGCACCATCGACGACCTGGTCGCCGATGCTCGTGCGCGCATTTCCCGTATCACTCCCGAAGACGCAGCCGCTGCGGTTGAGCGCGGGGCGCTGCTGGTCGATCTCAGATGTGAGGACGATCGCAGCCGCTTCGGAGTCATCCCGGGTGCCGTCCCAATCGCCCGGAGCGTTCTCGAATGGCGGGCGGATCCAGCCAGCGAGTGGCGCGATCACAGGATCGCCAACCTCGACGCCAGGCTCATCTTGATGTGCGGCGAGGGGTACTCGTCGAGCCTGGCAGCGGCCTCTCTGTGCGATCTCGGATTCACCGACGTCGCTGATGTCATCGGCGGCTTCTTCGCATGGCGTCGCGCGGGTCTGCCCGTCTTGCAGTTCGATGAACGCTGAGCCGGCGCGCACGACCCGCGGTCAGGTCTTGGCCGCCATGTCGCCGAGGATCTGCTGCGACGCCAGACGGCCGGGAGCCCCCATCACACAACCACCGGGATGGGTCCCAGACCCACACTGGTAGTAACCCTCGATGGGGGTCCGGTACTGGTTCCACCCGGGAGCGGGGCGGAAGAAGAACATCTGTGGGGCGAGAAACTCGCCGGCGAAGATGTTCCCCTCCGTCAGCCCGACCACTCGCTCGATGTCGAGCGGGGTCACGATCTCGCGGTGGATCACCAGGTCTCCGAACCCTGGGAAGAACGACTCGAGCGTCGCCTGAACCGTATCTCCAAAGCCATCGCGCTCGGTGTCCCAATCGCTGTGCCGCAGGTGGTACGGGGCGTACTGGATGAAGCACGACATGACGTGCTTTCCGGGAGGGGCCATGTCCGGATCGATCGTCGACTGCACGGCGGCATCGATGTAGGGCCGAGAGCTGTACCACCCGTACTTGGCGTCGTCGAAGGCACGCTCGAGGTACTCCATCGACGGCCCGATGTTCGTGAACCCGCGGAACTGGTCGCCGCGGTCGCCGAGCGCCGGGAACCTCGGCAGTCCGTCGAGTGCGAAGTTCACTTTGGCCGACGTGCCTTGGAAACGGAACCTGCCGATGTTCTCCACCAGGTCGGCGGGCAGCTCGCGAGGATCCACCAACTCGAGGAAGGTCCGGCGCGGGTCGAGGGCGCTCACCACGATCTTTGCGTCGAACTCCGTGCCGTCCTCCAGCGCGACGCCGGTCGCCTTGCCGTTCTTGGCCACCACCGAGACGACGGGAGCCTCCAGCCGGATCTCGGCGCCGAACGCCTCGGCCGCTCGAGCCAGGACCTGGGTGAAACCGCCGTTCCCACCCTTGTGGAACGCCCACGTCCCAAACGCACCGTCGTGCTCCCCCAGGTTGTGATAGAGCAGGACGAGCCCCGAACCTTGCGACATCGGGCCGACCTTGGTGCCGATGATCGCCGAGGAGGCGAGGTACCCCTTGAGCAAGGGGCTCTCGAAGTAGTCGTCGAGGAAGTCGGCTGCGCTGCCTGTGAGGAGACGAACGGCGTTGTGGAGAACGCGGGGTTCGAGGTCGCGCAGGTACGTGGCGAGTCCCGCCAGGCGAGCGAGCTCCTCGGGATCCTTGGCGTTGAGGTTCGGCGGGATCGTGTCCAGCAGCGGCTTGATCGCGTGGCACACGCGGGTGATGTCGTGGTCGTACTGTTCGTAGGCGTCGGCATCGCGGGGTGAGAGACGGGCGATCTCCCGCAAGTTCTCGGGGTGGTCCTCACCCAAGACGAGGTATTCGCCGTCCCAACCGGGGGCGAACGAGGTCGGCATCAGCAGTGGCATGAAGCCGTGCTTCGTCAATTCGAGCTCGTGAATGATCTCGGGACGCAACAGGCTGAGCGCATACGAGAAGGTGGTGAAGTGGAAGCCTGGGATCAGCTCCTCGGTGATGGCGGCCCCGCCGACGAGATGGCGGCGCTCCAAGATGAGGGTGCGGAGACCGGCCTTCGCCAGATATGCGCCGTTGACGAGACCGTTGTGGCCGCCCCCCACGACGATGGCGTCGTACGCGTGCTTGTTCGACATGGGCACCTCTCAGGCAGTCTTGCGGGCGGGGCTGTAGAGCGGCATGCGTCTCACTTCGGCTCCAACCATCTGGTATTTGTGGTTGATCGTCACCTCGAGGTTGACTCGCGATCCCGGCGTTGCGAGCTCGGGGCGCACCCTGGCCATGGCGATGTGTCGTTGGAGGACTGGTGAGTACATGAAGCTGGTCGCGTAGCCGACGCGTTTGTGCTTCTTTCCGTACACCATCATCTCGTAGGGGGCAGGCACATGGTCCTTCGGGGCGATCAGCCCTGCATCCCGATGGCTTCGGTCGTACTCCGCCCAGTCGACGACGAGGCCGACCATGCTCCAACGCGAGGTGCCTTCGGTGAGCTCTCGCCGAATCGCGTGGCGCCCGATGAAGGGACGATCCTGCGCTTCGAGGTTGCGGAACATCCAACCGAGCCCGAGTTCGACGGGCGTTGAGCGGTGATGATCGTTCCAAGCGAAGCGGCTGGATTCGAAGTCGACGTCGATGAGGAGCAAGCCGGCTTCGATGCGAGTCATGAGCAACGCGATCTGACCGAACGGGATGACACCACGTCCGGCACCGGCTTCCATCACTGCGTCCCAGACGCGGACCGCGTCGTGGGCAGGGATCCACAGCTCGTAGCCGAGGTCGCCCGTGTACCCGGTGCGCGAGATCGTGACCGGCACATCGGCGACCTTGGCGTACGTCAGGTGGAAGAACGGCAGGTCCCCGACCTCAGGAGCAAGACCCGCGAGCACCTCTCGCGACTTCGGGCCCTGGATGGCGAGTGCGGCGTACTGGTCAGACACGTCCTCGATAGCGACCTGGTGACGCCCGACCAGGTCGCCGAAGTAGGCCAGGTTCGGTCGTGCCGTCGTCAAGTGGAACTCGTCGTCGGAGTGGCGGAAGATCACGCCGTCCTCCAAGACGAAGCCACGATCGTCACACCACAGCGTGTACTGCGCACGACCCGGCCGGCATGTGCGAATGTCACGACCGAGCACGCCTGCGAGGTAGGCCTCGGCGCCCCTGCCGTAGATCCGATACTTGTAGAGGGGTGAGGTGTCGAAGATCCCAGCGCTGCTGCGAACGGCGAAGTACTCGAACTTCTCCGCCATCTGATACTTCTCAGCGACCAGGTAGCCGGCCCAATGACTCCACAGGCCAGTTTGATTCGCCGCGTTCACCCGCTCGTGGAACGGTGTGGTCCGGATCACCAGCAACCCCCTCGAGTGCACGAGCGTCAGTCACCTTACGGTAGCGTCGAGGCCCAACGGCGCGGCGTCCGCGACACCGTCACGCTCGCTTCCCGTCGCAGCCCTCGTCACGATTCTTCGCTGCGCTGTCCACAACCCGGGCGGCTCTCCGGTGGCCGCCGGGAAAGACTCGAGAAGTGCGCCATGTCGGCGCAGCCGCACGTCCACCGATCTCGGTGAAGGTGGCGGGGGCATCGGCCGGCTCGCACTGCGCACGGTGCGTCGTTGACGGCGGGACCCTCGACGAAACGCGTCGTTTGGCTACCCTTTTGCCACGGCGGATTGCCCCGCCAGACCTTCGCATCGGCTCCCGCGCAGCCGACACCAGACGGCAAAGGGGACCCCGAGTGCTCGGCAGGAGTCCGGTCCGACTGACGTGTCCTCGTCACCGTCGGTGATCGCGGGTCACCGGTCGGTGTGCGACAGAGGCACGAGAAAGCAGTCGCAATGGCCCGACAGGAGTCCTTCAAACGACGCATTCGAGCGCGTATGGCGAAGACGGGAGAGCGCTACGGCGCTGCCCGGCCCAGCCTCATCGACCGCGCCGCAGCGCCTGCGCCGAGCTCGTGGGCGGCCGAGCCCGAACTGAACGACGAGGCCGTCGAGTCCGGCACAGGACGCAGGTGGGACGAGTGGCGCAGCCTCATCGATGCGTGGCCCGGGCACGGTCAGGGACACAGCGCCATCGTCGCCTTCCTCCAGAAAGAACACGGCGTCGACGGCTGGTGGGCCCAGACCGTGACCATCGGATACGAGCGCATCACCGGGCGCCGACTCCCCTACCAGCAGCCGAACGGCACCTTCACCGCCGGCAAGAGCCGCACCGTTGTCGTCGACGCGAGCGCGCTGCGGTCGATGCTGCTGGACGACGCGGACCGCGCGGCACTCTTTCCCGGGCTCGAGACGGAGCTGAGGTCGCGCCCGACCTCGAAGGTCGTGCGCATCGCCATCGGGCCGGGGACGGCGCAGATCGGCCTCGACCTGCGGGCCGGCGGGAGGGTCTCGATCTCGATCGCCCACGAAGGGCTGCCGGCGTTCGACGACGTGGACCGGTGGAAGGCCTTCTGGGGCGAGTGGCTGGCGGCCATCGAGGAGCAGTGATGCCATGCGAGGGCTCACGTGACGCCCGGCCCTATCAGCGCGAAGACCGGGGTGGGACAATGCCGAGCGAGAGAATCGATGTTCAAACGCTTTGGTCACTTCGTGTTCGCGGCCGGTCTGCTGCTGTCGGCATGCGCCAGTGGTCGGTTGTCTCTCACCGAGTACGTCGATCGCGTTGACGGCATCTTCCAGCGGGGCATCCAGCACTACGAGGTACTCGTAGAGAGCCCGGAGGGGCTGGTCCTCATTGCGGGACAAGGCCCCCACTTCGGGTTCGACACCGAGGGCGCTCGGCTCACCGACTTCACCCCTCGCGACCTGCACGTAGCACTCCGCCGGCTGGCAGAGATCCAGGCTGAAGCGTTGGAAGCCGCTGCCGCCATCGAGCCGCCTCAGGAGATCGCCGATCTGCACGCTCTGTACTTCAGGGAACTCCCTATCGCTGAGCTGGCCGCCCGTGCAGGCACCGCAACGACTTGGCAGGAGCTCTCGGACAGCCCGGAGATGGCTGCCTATCGCAGTGCGCTTGCAGCAGACAACCAGGTGTGCGTCGACTTCCAGGCAAGGCTCGACGCCACGACCGAGCGGGGCGTCTTCGCAGATGTCCCTTGGATCCCAACCGAGTTGACCGAGATCGTCGACTACGCGCTTGGCTGTGACGAATTGCCCGCTCACCCCGAGGATGCCTACAAGCCGGCGCCGACGACGACTCCCTAGGGAGGTGCCGGGGAGCGCCGTTGTCGCGAGGTCCACTGCGAAGGCGACTTCGGGGGACGACGACGCCGGGTCCGTGCGCAGCCTTGCCGTCGTCCGCGACGGGAGACGACACCGGGCCATCGCCCGCGTCCTCGGTGCGATACTGCGTCGTCGCGCCGTACGCTTTCGCCCGGCGGAGGAGTGGTGAAGAACGATGAGGAACACTGCGCCAATCGATCGAGCAGCCGTCGAGCGCCTCCTCGCCCCGTTCGGGACGAGCCGCACGCTGCCCTCCGACGCCTATCGGTCCGCGGATCTGTTCGCTTGGGAGCAGGCTGAGATCTTCGGACGAACCTGGGTCTGCCTGGGTCGCACTCAGGACCTCCTCCAGCCCGGCACCGTGCGTGCGATTGCCCTCGGCGGCGAGGAGATCCTGCTCGCCCGCGATGCCGACGGTGCGGTCCGAGCGTTCTCCAACGTGTGCCGCCATCGCGGCCATCCGCTCCTCGAAGTCGGGGAAGCCGTGTCGGCTCGCCAGATCCGATGCCCATATCACTCGTGGGCATATCGCCTCGATGGCTCGCTGCGTTCAGCACCGACGCTGACCCAGACCGACGGCTTCGACCCGGCCGACTGGCCACTCCTCCATCTCAGAGCCGACGAGTGGCTCGGTTGGCTCTTCCTCGATCTCTCCGGGAACGCGGGCCCAATCGCTGCAACGTTCGGAGCGCTGAGCGAGGTACTCGCCCCCTACGAGCCGGAGCGGCTGATTCGAGCCGAAGGACACGACTACGTCGTCGCCGCCAACTGGAAGCTCATCGCAGAGAACTACCACGAGTGCTACCACTGCACGTCGATCCACCCCGCGTTGTGCGAACTGTCACCACCAGACAGCGGTGCGGACCTGGTGCCGGACGGGCTGTGGTGCGGGGGCACCATGACGCTCAAGGATCACGCAGCGACGATGTCATCGACCGGTGCGTCGGGTGGGGTTCCCTTCCGCGCGCTGCCCCACGGTGCGGACCGGATCGTCTTGTACGTCCATCTCCTGCCGAACCTCCTGGTCAGCGCCCATCCCGACTACGTCATGACCCACCGACTCGTCCCCCTCGACGCAGGGCGGACGTTCGTCGAGTGCGACTGGCTGTTCTCGCCCGAGTCGATGGCACTCGACGACTTCGATCCGGCCTACGCCGTCGACTTCTGGGACCTCACCAACCGTGAGGACTGGGGCGCCTGCGAGCGGGTGCAACGGGGCTCGGCCAGCCGCGGATTCCGCCCGGGTCCGCTGTCGTCGTGGGAGAGCACGATCTACCAACTGCACAGCGTTCTCGGCAGGGCGTACCAGGGCCTCGGGCTCCTTCCCCCGGTGTATGTCGGGGGCAAACGGCGGACTGACCCTCCACCATGATCGCGGCCACGGGTGCGAGGCGTCGGGCACCTGAGCTGCGGCGGCCATCCGCCGCCCCATTGGTCTCCCGTGGCCATGTCTGGCACGAGCGCCGGCAGCAGCCGGCCTGAGCCAGTCACCACGTCAGACCGTGGTCGTCGCCTGCTCGGTTGGGAGCGAACCGAGAGGCCGAGGGCTCCCGGACACGGGCTCGGGAAAGCCGAACCGAACCTCTGTGCCGTAACGCTTCGTGAGGCTGGACGCCACTCGCGTCTCGAACTCACCGAGTCGTGTTCTCGTGAAGCGCAGCCGCCGGGGAACTGACCGGAGGTGTGAGCGGCAGAAGGCGCTCGTCACACCCGCCGCAGGGATGACCCATCGCGGCGTTCTGCTGCAGTCGTCGATGGTGAAGCCGTCTTGCGCGCCGCCGCACCACGTGAAGACATGCAGCGGGCCTTCGACCGCAATCACCGCTTTCGGAGTCCCGCCGGTGTCCGGCTCAACCGACAGCACGCGGACCGAGCCGCCGACGACGACGGAAGCCAGGCTTCGGGCGCGTCGCATCGCGCTCGCCGGGGCATGGAGACTGCACACGCACGGGCCCGCGTTCCCGTCCCCGGGGGCGTAGCACGGGACCGCGGCGACGCTCCCTCTCCACAGCACGGACGAGGCGGTACCAACGAGGGCAGCGGCCGCGGGCCCTACACCGCGCATGTCAACGGCCACCCTCCACCACCGGTGGGTTGGCGCGAACAGACTCAACACGGAGGCACCAGGATCTTCGGTTGCCTCCCGCATGAACGGATCGGTGATTCCGAGAGACGTCCCGATCACGATGCTCGCTCCCTTCCTCGGACCCCCAGCGCGACGTCCCGCACCCCGACCACGCCGACCAGACGGCCGTCGCCGGTCACGACGCCAACTGGGCCGCCCAACTGCTCGTCCAGCAGGAGCAGGATGTGGTCGACGGGCTCATCTGCGGCGACCGTGATTGGGAGCTCCGCAACGGTCCCAACCTCGACATGTGACCTCAGATCGTTCAACATGTCTCGCCGGACAATCCCAACGAGCTTCCCGTACTCCGCAACGAGGACCACGGGGTCAGTGGTGAGCTCGAGTACGTCGCGCACGCGCATGTGGCTGCCGACCGCTGCGGGGGCGCTCATCACTTGATACACCCTGCGGACGTCCTGGCGCACGACGACAACGCCACCGGGAGCCGCCGCCCGGAGCCGAGCTCCGGGGCCGAAGAACTGGCGCTGGAACCACGATCCTCCGGGTGCGCCGAGGACCACGAGGGTGCCCTCGGGCAGCGCAGCCACGAGCTCGAGGGGGTGCTCCGTCGCGACGGCTTCCATGGGGAGCCCGATGCCGGCGGATGCGACCAGTTCGAGCGCTTGTTGCGCCGCACGCCGGAGGTCGGGCCGGCCGTAGCCGGCGACGACCTTCGCCGGGACGCCACACCGATCCGCTATCCTGCCGCGCCGTGGCGGCTGCGAGCAACGAATGGGGCCCGCCACCCACAGCCGCCACGACGCTGTTGATCTCGCCTCGTGCGACGCCGTGCGGAACGGCCGTCGAGCAACGTTCCGGGGTGGGGAGCTGCCGAGTGACGAGCAGCGTAGCTCTGGCGTCGACGAGCGACGCCCATGTGTCGCGACCTGCGCGAACCGGCCGCGGATCGCCGAGGAGCTCGGCGAGTGACCTGCAGGCTTCGTCGCCGGACCACACCACACGCCACGGAGCGAGACGCCCGATCATGCGCCACCCCCTCCCTGCGCCAACCGTGCCGCGTCCATCCCGATCGGACCGGGAGCCGGGCGCAGCCGGGCTTGGGCGGCCAGACCGAGCACCACATCGCCCGATTCGCGATCGTCGATCTCGGCCAGCGGGATGACCAGGCCTCGGCGGAGAACCGCCAACGGCACTGCGTCGGCATCGTCCGCGATCCCGAGCACCGGCGGATCAGACGCAGGGCTTCCCGGAAGCTCTGCCACGCTCGCAGAACCCGCCTGGAGCCTGCGGTTCCACAATTCGAGGTCGAAATGCATCTCGGCAAACGGCCGGACGAACTCACCATCGAGAGCCTGGCGAAGCGAAGACGCGTCGTCGCCGGTGAGCAGCACCGACGCCTTGGGCACACCGAACTCTGCCGTGGCGCGCTGGGCGACGAGGACGTTGACAGAGGAATTCGACGTCATGCAAACGATTCGAAGGGCATCTGCAGCGCCCGCCTGTCGCAAGATCGCGACATCGAGAGCGTTGCCGTGGATCGTGTCGAGCCCTTCGAGCCTGCCCTCGCTGCAATGATCCAGATTTGTGTCGACCAGGCGCACCCATCCCGAGTCGCCGAGAAGGCCGGCGACCGCCCGCGCTGCGGGCCCTGCTCCGACGACAATCGTGCCGCGACGTCGCGAGCTGCGAACGAGCTGGCCGTGCCGCTCCAGCCAGGCCACGCCACGAGTCAAGAGGAAGGGAACGGTCGCTGTGGTCAGCAGCGCCATCAGAACGAGAATCGAGAACGTGGTCTGGTCGATGAGGCCCTGCTCCAGCGCCAGCTCTGCGGCGATGATCTCGACGGCACCGCGACCATTCATTCCCACTCCAACGGCGACGCCCTCTCGCCATCCTCTCCGGCTGGGCAGGTAGAACACGGCCGTGCCCACGATCTTCCCGACGGTGGCGGCGAAGATGACGCCGACGAGCAGCGGCAGATCGGTACGGACGACACCGAGATCGACGTGGAATCCGGCCGAGACGAAGAAGACGGGGGCGAGAAAACCGACCGAAACCCGGTACACGAGCTGCTCGACGTCGCGGAACATCCGCGGCTCGAACAGGCTGGGGCGCAGCAGGAGGCCCGCAAAGAACGTACCCAGAATGCCGTGGAGCCCGGCAGCCTCGGCGGCGGCCCCGTAGACCAGAGCGACGATGACGACGACGAGGAACAGGGTGCCGCGATCGACACCTCCTCGCCTCTCCAAGAGCCGCGCACCCATCGGGAACAGCTGGATGCCGACGGCGAGCGCTGCGCCGACGAAGAGGAGTGCCTTCCCTGCCACGAGGACGACGCTCCCGCCCGAGATACCGCCACCTTCGCCCGCCCCAAGCAGAGCAGAGAACCCGACGAGCGCCACGAGGTCGGCGATGAGTGCTCCAGCCATCATCACGTGAGCGACCCTCGTGTCCAGGATGCGGAGGTCGACGAGGACGCGCGACTTGGTGGCCAGCGACGTCACCCCCATCGCGAGGGCGACGAAGAGGGCACTCTGCGAGCTGAGCTGAAACGTCGTCGCAAGCCAGTACCCGGCGCCTGCGGGAACGATGAAGCCGCCGGTCGCCGCAAGCAACGCCGGCCATGACGAGCGGCGCAGGTCGCCGAGATCGAGATGCATCCCGACGTAGAGCATCATGACGAGCACCCCGACGGTCGCCACGACGGACAGAGCCTCTTCTGCCGCAAGCAGCCCGAGTGCCGCAGGACCGAACACGATGCCTGCGACGAGCTCCCCGAGGATTGACGGGTACCCGAGGCGGCGGGCAAGAGCGCCCCCGCCGACGGCGGCGCCGAGAACGAGTGCGAGGTTCAGCAGGTGTATTTCCACATGACCTCCCGCGTACCGGTCGTGCAGTCATCGTGCCCCAGCGACGCGACAGTGGGATGGCTGCAGTGCGCGCCTTTCGAGACGATGCGCGCACAAAGCGCACATCTCCGTCACACGTGACACACGGGGAGCCGGTTTGCTCATGCCTCAGAACACGCCCGGGTACGATGCGCGCCCCGTCAGGAGGTGAGATGAGGTTGGAAGGCCCGCCGACCGGGCGCGCCACCGTACTCATCGTCGAAGACGACGATCGGATCCGGGCTGCGCTGCGGCTGGCGCTCGGCGACGAGGGGTACTCCGTCGATGCCGTCGCCGATGCGGAAACCGGCCTGGAACGCCTACGAACCAGTCCGCCGGACATCGTCCTCGTCGACATCATGCTGCCCGGCATGAGCGGCCTCGACCTGTGCCACCAGCTCCGCCGAACGAGCGACCTCCCCATCATCATCGTCACTGCACGGGACGACTCGCACGACATCGTGGCGGGGCTCGAGGCAGGCGCAGACGACTACGTCACCAAGCCGTTCGTGTTCAAGGAGCTCGCCGCCCGCATCAGGGCGCTGCTCCGCCGAACCCGGGCGCCGGTGCAGGAACCGTCTCGGCTTCGCTTCGGCGACCTACTCGTGTCGGTCGATGAGGGCACGGTCACGCGCAACGGTGAGGTGATCGACCTGACACGGACCGAGTTCCTGCTTCTGTGCGAGCTGATCGACAATCCACGACGCATCCTCTCCCGTGAACAGCTCTTGGCGAGTGTGTGGGGCTACGACTACTACGGCGACGGCCGCATCGTCGATGCGCATATTGCACGCCTTCGCAAGAAGATCGAGCCCGATCCGTCGTCTCCCATATACGTTGCGACCGTTCGTGGTCTCGGCTACAAGTTCGTTCCCGGTCCCGCATGACGCCGTTCCGGGACCGGTGGCCCCGCCTCCGCCTCCGGCCAGGAGGCAGCCTGCGACGCCGGATCGTCGTCCGGGTCGCCGGTGTCGCCCTCGCCCTGTCGTGCGGGCTCGGGTTGGCCACCTACGTCATCGTGCGCACCACCGTCATCCAGGAGCACGAGGCGGCGGCGGTGGAGCAGGTCGCAGCGGACGCAACGCTCGTGGTGTCAACTCTCGACGTGGCGGGGATCAACGAGGCTGCGGTTCTCGCCACGTTGCGTCCCCCCACGCGATCTCGGCCCCTGCTGGCGGTGGAGGGCCGCTGGTACACGGCCTCGCTCCAAGTTCAGCCAACCGACCTCCCGCAGATGCTCCAAGACACCGTCTTCGGCGGCACCGCCGCCAAACAGCGTTTTGCGCTCAACGGCATTCCGGCGCTTGCCGTAGGCATGCCCCTCTCCGACGGCTCAGCCGCGTACTTCGAGGTGTTCTCTCTCGAGGAGGTGGCGGCGACGCTTGGCACACTGGCGCAGACCCTTGCGATCGCAGGCGCCGGCGCAACCGCCCTCGGCGCCCTCGCCGGGTGGGGCATTGCTCGGCGCATCCTCCGTCCGCTCGACGACGTGAGCGACGTCGCTGCCCAGATCGCCGCGGGCCAGCTCGGCACGCGCCTCGACGAGTCGGCGGACCAGGACCTTGCCAGGCTCACCGCGTCGTTCAATGCGATGACGCAATCGCTGGAGCAGCGCATCGCCCGGGAGGCGCAGTTCTCGTCGGATGTGTCGCACGAGCTGCGGTCGCCCCTGACGACGCTGGCGACCTCGGTGTCGGTGCTCGAGGGACGTCGTGGGGAGTTGTCTCCCGAGGCAAGAGAAGCACTCGACCTCCTCGCCGCCGATCTGAGACGATTCCAGACGCTCGTCACCGACCTGCTCGAGATGTCGCGCAATGACGCAGGCGTGATGGCCATCGAACGCAGCCCCTTCGAGCCTGCCACCTTCGTAGGTCGGATCCTGCGCCGCCTCGGCCAAGACGACGTGGACCTCCGCATCGCGCCGGGGGCTGAGTCCGCCGTTGTCAACGGCGACGAGCGCAGGTTGGAGCGCAGCCTCGCCAATGTCCTCGACAATGCACGGATCCACGGCGGCGGCGCCACGATGGTCAAGGTGGAGGCGGCGCCTTCGACCGTCCGCATCGTCGTCGACGACGCCGGACCGGGGGTTCCTCCGCCGGACAGAGAGGTCGTGTTCGAGCGTTTTGCCCGCGGCGCCGGTGCGGGCCAGCGCGGCAACCGGGACGGCAGCGGCCTCGGGCTAGCCCTCGCAAGCCAGAACGTGCGTGCCCACGGCGGGCGCATCTTCGTGCAGACGTCGCCCCGCGGAGGAGCCCGTTTCGTGATCGAGCTGCCGAGAGCCGACACATGAGGCGGCTCCTCGTCTGCGGTCTGCTGGGAATTCTCCTGGGGGCGTGCGGCATACCGCTGCAGGGTGAGCCGGAGGCGATCGACATCCAGCTGCGTTCAGTAGGCACGCCTGCTGTCACCGACACGCTCGGGCCCGCGGATGGGACCATCTACCTGGTGCGGGGCGGAGGACTGGTGGCGGTCGATCGGGAGCTGAGCACCGATCCGGCCGCACTGATGGCACTTCTGTTCCGCGGACCGACCACTGCAGAAGAGCAAGGGGGCCTGCGCTCGGCGATACCTCAGAGCTCGACGGTTCGCACGGTCGAGGTGACGGGACGCAGCGCCGTCGTCGACGTCTCACGTCAGTTCGCCGAGATCGGCGGAGAGGAGGAGATCCTCGCCATTGCGCAGATCGTGCTCACCCTGACGGCCAAGAGCGCCGACCGCGTGAGTATCGAGTTGGAGGGCACACCCGTGGCGATTCCGCTGCCGGACGGTGCGTTGGCTACGGCGCCGGTCGGCTTCTCCGACTACGCGGCGCTGATCGAGGAATGACCGTTCGCTTCGGGCGCGGGCGGGCGTGGGCGCTGCGGAAACAGGACGACGCGGTCGAAGCGGGCCACTGCCTCGAGCGCCGTGGCGATCTCGGCTGCGGCATCTGCTCGCTCGGCGGCCACCTTGGTGATAGCGACGACAGCGCGGGCGTGGCGCGGAACCCGCTTCAGCCCGCCCCGACGATGGGCGAGCACGGAGGCGCACGTCCGGGGATCGAGCCGGGAATCGAGGTCGGTGCCGGCAAGCGCTGCGACGATCTCCGGCCGGTGGCACACATCGCGGATCACGCCACCGATGACGTCGGCGCCTGCCGTGAAGCCCGGTCCAAGACCTACGACGAGGGCAGCCTCGTCGCTCTTCGTGGCGATGTTGCGATTTGCGACCCATGCGTCGACCACAGCGGTCGGTGCGGCCGGCGGCACCCAATAGTCGGCTGCGACCATCCCATCCGCTGATGCAGCCACCGCAGCATCCGGATCTTCGATACGCCTGGCGACACGTCCTCGACCCTCGCCGCCCCTTCACGCTGGGGAGCGTATCGGACCTCTGTGCCACACCGCTTTGCGACCGCTGCGACGGGTCCTCGTTGCTCACGCACGCTTGTGCGCACCCGTGAGGTGCGCACAAGCGTGGACTGCCGTTGTCCCGTCGACTGCCGATCAATGCCGGTTCGGCACCGTGACCGAGTCGTTGCCCAGGCATTCCCGTCGACCGGGAACCGTTGCGGCATTTCGGTCGGAGTCTCTCAGCCGTGGAGAGATCGTTGGATGGTTGCGCACTCTCCGACTTCGTCGGGGATGTCGTCGAACCCTGTTGCGAATCCGTCGGCTCCGTTGAAGACCGCACAGCCACCCGTGAACGATGTGAGCTGAGCGGCGAGCTCCGCTCCCGTGGCTGCAGGGCCGTGACTGTGCGTAGCCAGCACGACCTCGGCGCCGAACGGGTTGTCGAGCGGCACCGCGTCACCGATCCCAACTTCGACCTTGCCTGAATAGGCGGTCTGCCCGACGTCGAGCCGTCCGCTGAGGACCACGCGTCCGTTGGCGCCGACGACCTTGCCCGCTGCCCAGTAGAAATCCGCGCCGGCAGCTTCGTTGAGCACGTCGGCAGGGATCGAACACGGCGTGGTTGCGCAGGCCTCAGGGTTGTTGAACGTGATGATCCACAGGGTCACCGCATCCCCGGGGGTCAATTCCCTGGCCACGAACGTGGCCCGGACGCCGTCCTCGGTGCGCGCAAGCCGCGAGGTGCCGACGGTCGACGTGGCGTCCCACCACCACGAAACGTCGTTCTTGCTCACCTCACGGGTGTTGGACGAGGTTGCCGATGCGGCGGGGATCACTGCGATCATCACAACGGCGGCGATCGCCATCGTCAGCATCGCTTTGTGTCTCGGCATGTCTCCTTCTCCTGCTCGGGTACGTCACCGCGGGAGCGATGTCCTGCGGCCGACCGTATGGCACCCGAGGAGAAGAGACATGACCGATATGGATCATTGTCACAAGGCGACCTTCATAGTCATCAATGACTATGGCTATCACTGATGGCCCCGCGGTACATTCGGTGAGTGACGAATGTGGCCCCCTCCGACCTGCCAGCATCAGTTGACGCCGCAACGATGCCCGAATTCATCGGGCGCGTCCGGGAGCGACGCGCGGTCGATTCGGCGTGGGATGCTGCCATTGCCGGTCGCCGGCAAGTCGTGTTCATCGGCGGACCACCCGGTGCAGGAAAGAGCCGGCTCGCTGCCGAAGCCGCTACCGCAGCCCACCATCGGGGTGCCTTGGTGCTCCACGGCCGGTGTTTTGCCGACCACACGACTCCGTTCCAGCCGTTCGTCGAGGCGTTCGGTGGGGTTATCGGCACCATCGAAGGCTCCGACGGGGAAGGATTCGATCTGGTCCGCCGGTTTCTCGGCGGCGAAGAAGCTCCCGACTCGAGCAGCGCCACGCGGGTGAATCTGTTTGACGCGGTCGTCGATGTCGTGGCGGCGCTGACGCGCGAGCGAGCAGCGATGCTGGTCATCGACGACGTCCACTGGGCTTCACAACCGTCGATGGAATTGCTTGCCCATGTGGCCCGGTCGCGGGCTCCACGCCGGCTGGTGGTGATCGCAACGTTTCGCTCGACGCTGCCGGATCGTTCGCCAATGCTGGTGCGGACGATCTCCGACCTGTATCGACTGCCCGGTGTGCGACGCATCGATCTCGAAGGGCTCAGCGTCGACGAGATCGCAGAGTTCCTGGCGAGGCGGACGGGGCAGGATGCCGACGCGATGCTCCAAAGTGCCACCCTGCTGCGGGATCACACGGGTGGCAACCCGTTCTTTCTAAACGAAGTGTGGTCCGGCATCGTTGCGTCAGGCGGGTTTGCAGCTCTGGCGGCCGGCCGGCTGACGATCCCGCCGAGCGTTGGCGATGCGTTGCACGGCAGGATCTCGGCGCTGCCGGGTGCCACGACCGATGCGCTGGAAGTCGCGGCCTTGTGCAGCGTCGACATCGATATCGACACCGTCGTCGCTGCAAGCCGGTCGAGTCGTGGTGTTGCCCTTGCCGCGCTGGATGCTGCAGTCGAGGCCGGCCTTCTGATGGTGCGGGAATCGGGATACGCGTTCGTGCACGAGTTGGCGCGGCAGGCGATCGTCGACCAGATTCGGCCGTCGCGGCTCCAAGAACTCCATGCGCAGATCGCCCGGGCTCTCGAGGCGCGATTGGGAGACCGCGCCGATACAGCTGCGCTCATAGGGCACCACGAGGCGGCAGCCGGGGTCCTTGGTGATCCGGCGAAGGCAGTGACCTATCTCGAGCGGGCGGGTCGTTTTGCCGCAATGCGTCTCGCCTTCGAGGAGGCAGCCGAGCACCTCGAGCGCGCTGCCGGGTTGGAGCGATCGGGCGATGCCCGAGAGCGCTTGTTGCTCGCGGCCGCAGCCAATCACGTCAAGGGCGGCTCGTTCCGCGAAGCGCAACGGCTGTACGCCGGGCTCTGCGAATCGAACAATCCGCGGACCATGGCGTTGGCGGCGGTCGGATTCGAGGATGCCGGATGGCGACCCGGCTACGAAGGTGGGGATGCCACTGCGAAGCTCGCGGCGGCTGATCGCGTGCTCGATGCCGAAGCACACCCAACGCTTCACATTCAGTTGCGCGCCAGCTTGAGTCGCGCGCTCGAATACAGCGGTCGCCACATCGAGGCACAAGAGGTTGGGGATCAGGTGCTGGCTGAGGCGCGGCAGTTTGGTGATGAGCGGCTGGTCGCAGTCGCCCTGCATTTCCCCGTCACGTACGTGCCCGAGGTGCGAGAGGAGGACATGGCGCGACTCGATGAGGCGGCTCGGTTGGCCAAGAAGCTCAACGACGATGGCTTGCTGACCCAGGTGTCGTTTACTCGGGGGTCCACGGCCTACACGCTGGGCCTTCCCGGGAAGTGGGAGAGCGCAACGCGTGACCTGCTCACAACGCTGAATCGGTCTGGACAGCCGCTCGATCGCGCCGGCACGGGCATGTCGATCGCGAGTTCGAGATTCATCAGCGGAGATTTCGAGGGTGCTATGCAGTCGCTCGACGGGGTGATCGGTCTTGGAGATGCGTTCGATTCGGAGCGCCTCGACGGCTTGCACTCGGCGGCGACCTTCATGATTCGGCGGGAGACCGGTCTCGAGGCGGTGCGGCCACTCATCACCGGCGATCCGAGCACGGAGGTGGGCACGTGGCGGCTGGGGTTGCTTGCGCTGTACACGGAGCTAGGGATGGTGGAGGCAGCGGGAGCGTTGCTCGACGATCTTGCGCATTCGCCGTACATGACGTTGGTAGCGGCCAAGTATCAGGGAAGTGTCACGGCATTCCTGAGCGAAGCCGTCGCCTTCGTCCGTCGGGCCGACTTGGCGAAGGCCATGTACGAGAAGCTGCTGCCACGTTCGGGGACGAACCTGCTGAGCGGACACTTCGTCAGCGTGTTCGGGAGCGCCGACCGCTACCTGGGGCTCCTGGCGGCGACGGCCGGGCTCGATGCGGAGGATCACTTCGAGAAGGCGCTCGTCATGGACGAGAAGATGGGCGATGTCGTGCACCGGGCGGAGAGCCTTGCGAGATATGCGGTGTATCTCCGTGGGCGTGACAGCCGGCGGGCGGCGGCGCTGGCCGGTGAAGCCATGAAGATCGCAGAGCGGATCGGCAGTGTCCGGGTGGTGAACCTCGTCAAGCCCGTCGGAGACGTTCCTCACGAGTGGCTGACGTCGCGTGAGATCGAAGTGCTTCGTCTGGTGGCGACCGGCATGTCGAACAAGGAGATCAGCGACACGCTGTTCATCAGTCGGAACACGGTGGCGAACCATGTCCGCAGCATCCTGATGAAGACAGCATCAACCAACCGCACGCAAGCATCGCGCTACGCCGCCGACAATGGGTTGCTCAGCTAGCCGGCGTCGGGGATCGGGACGAGGACGCCGCTTGGCATGACTTGCGATGTGATCTCGACGATGGCATCTGCAGGGATGCCCGCGCGAGCAGCGGCGGCGAGCAGCGCCTGTGGATCCGGCGCCTCGTAGATGCAGAAGGTCTTGCGCTTGTCGGCAGACAAGAACGAATACAGCCAGCGCACACCCTCGTCAGCGTTGATCTCGTTGACGGCGGTAGCGATGTCCGGTGTCACGTCCAGCTCGTCGGCGAACTGGCGCTCGATCATGAATAGCGGCATGGTGGCTCCCTCCTCCGCCTTCTCACCATAGCGACGGCGCCACGGCGCCTCAGATACGTGTGTTCCCCGAAGTGCGTTGGAGCGGGCCCGTCGATGCCGCCCCGAGGTTTGGGGCCCGTGGTGCGGCAGCGGTGTGTGGTGGTTCTCAGTTCGCGGTCGAAGGAACGCAGCGCAGCGCCGTCGTCGACGTCTCACGTCAGTTCGCCGAGATCGGCGGAGAGGAGGAGATCCTCGCCATTGCGCAGATCGTGCTCACGCTGACGGTCAAGAGCGTCGACCGCGTGAGTATCGAGTTGGAGGGCACACCCGTGGCGATTCCGCTGCCGGACGGTGCGTTGGCTACGGCGCCGGTCGGCTTCTCCGACTACGCGGCGCTGATCGAGGAATGACCGTTCGCTTCGGGCGCGGGCGGGCGTGGGCGCTGCGGAAACAGGACGACGCGGTCGATGCGGGCCACTGCCTCGAGCGCCGTGGCGATCTCGGCTGCGGCATCTGCTCGCTCGGCGGCCACCTTGGTGATAGCGACGACAGCGCGGGCGTGGCGCGGAACCCGCTTCAGCCCGCCCCGACGATGGGCGAGCACGGACGCGCACGTCCGGGGATCGAGCCGGGAATCGAGGTCGGTGCCGGCAAGCGCTGCGACGATCTCCGGCCGGTGGCACACATCGCGGATCACGCCACCGATGGCGTCGGCGCCCATGACGATCACGACGATCGTCGCAGCCGACGGAACGACGGGCTCGTGTCCCGCCGGGGCTTTGAATGGCCGACCTCTCGCCCCATCCGCCTCGACGAGTAAGTGGTCGGCGACACCGGAGCCGAAGAGCACGTCGATGGCGCTCGGAGCGGGCCCGATGACCTTGTGGTCGTCGCCCCCAGTCACGAGCATGACCGGCCGAGGCCCGCTCAGTGCACGAGCCACCGCCCCGGCATCGGCCGACCGGCACAGCGTCGGCGCTGCGGCTGCCTGCTCGGCACCGAGTTTCGTCGTCGTCGTGAGAACCACGCGACTGCCCGCGGCAGCCAGCTCATCTCCGAGCGAGAACAGCAACGTGGACTTGCCCCCGCCCCCAACGATGGCGACCAGCTCGCTCTTCCCGATGCCGAGTCGTGCCGCCAGTGACTCGCTCACGCCGATCGATTCAGGTGGTTGAGGACGGCCTCGAGCACTCCGCCGCCGACCGCGAGCGACTTGTCCGAGATCTCGAAGCACGCCGCACGATCGGCGCGAGGGTCGATGTCGCCCAGCTTGAGACCCGGCGCCGCTTCGATGCCCGGGGTTATCAGACCGCGAACCACACCTCCCGTGAGGGCCCGGACCGTGCTCTCCCCGACCGTGCCGATCACCTGGTCGTGAACGACGTGGTCACCGATCGCAACCACCCATTCGACCGTTCCCGTGGTCTCGGCGCGCAGTACGCGTTGCTCGTCCTGTCCGCCGATGCGACCCGGCGTCCCGGTGTTCGGGGCGGCGCTGCCCTCCCACAGCACCCGACCGAGGTGGTGCCCCCGCATGGTCTCGATGACGGCGTGGCAATCGACGCCTGCCGTGAAGCCCGGTCCAAGACCTACGACGAGGGCCGCCTCGTCGCGCTTGGTGTCGATGTTGCGCTTCGCAACCCTTGCGTCGACCACAGCGGTCGGTGCGGCCGGCAGCGCCTGATAGTCGGCTGCGACCATCACTGCGACGATCCCATTCGCTGATGCAGCCACCGCAGCATCCGGATCGTCGATACGCCTGGCGACCACGTCCTCGACCCTCGCTTCCCCGTCCGTGACCGCTGTGGCAACCGCCACTGTCCGGCGTACTGCAAGCGGAGGGTCGAGCTCGAGAACGATCACGGGGAAGCCGCACCGATGGAGGCGGGCTACAGCGCCGGTAGCGAGGTCCCCTCCTCCCCGAACGATGATCAGATGGTCCGCGAACAGCATCACGCCTCCCCTTCGATCGGCTCCGGCGCAACGCCCGGATTCTCTGAGCCCGGGCTCGGCGCCCGCATCGTTCCGATCACCTCTGCCATGATCGACACGGCGATCTCCTCCACCGTCTCAGCGTTGATCTCGACCCCGATCGGAGCCCGCACCCGGCTGAGGTCTTCCGCCGGCACGCCGGCCTCCAGGAGTCCGCGGCGAGTTGCGGCCCATCGCCGAGAGCTCCCCATGACGCCGACATAGGCAGCCGGCGTGGCAAGCAGCGCAGGGATTGCATCGACGTCGTAGGCCACACTGCGCGAGACGAGCACAACCGCCGTGTCCTGCGTGATGGGATGGGCCGAGAGGGTGGCGCGGATGCTGCCGGGGGCGCGAACATCGGCGAGGGGCATCGCCTGCTCCGTCACCTGCTCGGGCCGGTCATCGGTCGCCACGGTGCGAAAACCCAGCCAGTGACCGAGTTCGATGACCGCCTTCCCAACATGGCCGCAGCCGGCAACGAAGAGTGTGGGTGGGGGCATGGAAGGCTCCAAGTAGATCTCGACTTCACCGCCGCACACGCCGGGGTCTCCACGTCCGGGATCGACCAGCGCATAGTTCAAGAGACGCGGCCTTCTCGAGCGCAGTGCCGCGCCGGCCTCTTCGATGACTCGCGACTCCATCTCACCACCGCCGACGGTACCGCTCAGCCTGCCGTCGCCATACACCAGCATCTTCGTCCCGGCATGGCGAGGAACCGACCGTCGCGTCGCAACGACCGTAGCCAGCACAACGGGTACCCCCGAGTCGACGGCATCCGCCAGCTCGCGCAGGATGCGGCCGTGCTCGTTTGCGGCCATCGGCGCCCTCAGCCTGCGTGCAACGCTCGCCAGACCCGCTCGGGCGTGAATGGGATCTGGTCGATGCGGGCCCCGGTAGCGTTCACGATCGCATTGCGGATGGCTGGCGCGACGCCGTCCTTTGGGATCTCGGCGATGGCCTTTGCGCCGAATGGGCCACTCTTCTCCATCGTCTGGACGAGGAAGGTCTCGAGGTGCGGCATCTCGTCGGCGCGATAGATCTTGTAGGGGCCGAATCTGGCGTTGACCATGCGGCCGTCAGCGTCGTACGCCATCTCCTCGCAGTGCCCATACCCCAAAGCCTGCACCATGCCACCCTCCACCTGGCCCGAGGCGGTGACCGGGTTGATCGGCACGCCGCAGTCGACGGCCATCACCAGGGATTGCACCGTCACCTGACCGGTCTGCACGTCGACCTCGACTTCGGCGAACTGGGCAGCGTAGGGCGGGGGCGACTCGGGGGCGACGTACGATGCGGTGCCCATGATCTGGTGCTGCTGATCCTGGTGCAGCGAGTGGAGCGCAACCTCCTCGAGCGACACCGACCGGCCGTCCGCCGACCATGCCCGGCGGTCGTGCAAGTCGATCTCGGCGGGGATGTCGACGTCGAGCAGCAGGGCCGCACGCGTTGCGATCTGCTTGGCGACCTCCTCGGCGGCCTTCTTGACCGCCATGCCGGAGACATACGTCGTGCTCGACGCATACGCCCCGACGTCGAACGGCGTCATGTCGGTGTCGGCTGCGTAGACCAAGATGTCGTCGACCGGGACTCCAAGCACTTCGGCGGCGATCTGGGCGAGGATCGTGTCGGCGCCGGTGCCGAGGTCGGTGGCGCCCATCAGCAGGTTGAACGACCCGTCGTCGTTGATCTTGATGCTGGCGGCGCCCATGTCGAGCCCCGGTATGGCGCTGCCGTGCATACACATCGCAAACCCGATGCCGCGCCGGATGTGGGGCCGGTCGGCCGGCATCCGCCAGTCGGGGTCGTAGCGGCGCAGCCATCCGGCGGCGCGTTTGCCCTGGGCAACGCACTCCTCGAGGCCGCTCGAGGTGATGACCGGGATCACCTCCATGTCGTCGGCGCCTTCCCCCAGCTTGGGGGCAACATCGAGGGGATCGCCGACCTTGGTCCAGTTGCGGCTCTTGAACTCGAGAGCGTCCATGCCGATGGCGGCGGCAACGTCTTCCATGTGGGACTCGAGAGCAAACAAGGCCTGGGGCGCTCCATAGCCTCGGTAGGCGCCGGGCACAGGAAGGTTGGTGTACGCAACGTCGCAATCGAACTTCTTGTTGCGGCAGTTGTACGAGCTCAGGCCACGGAGGCCACTCACCATTTGCACCGTGAGCGCGTGCGTCCCATACGCACCGGTGTTTCCCACGATGCGCATCGACTGGCTGACCAACACGCCGTCGTTGTTGACCCCCGTCTTGTACGTGATCGTCTGGGGGTGCCGGGTGCGGCTGGAGACGAACTCCTCGTAGCGGTTCAGCATGAGGCGCACCGGTCTCCCAGTTGCGAGCACGAGGTGGCCGACGATGTCTTCGATCAGCATCTCCTGCTTGGCGCCGAAGCCTCCGCCGATGCGGGGTTTGATGATCCGGATCTGACGTACGGGAAGATCCAGGATCGGTGCAACCATCCGCCTGACATGGAAGGGCACCTGGGTGGAGGTGCGGATCACCAGCCGCTCGTCGCTGTCCAGCCAGCCGATCGCGACGTGCGGCTCGATCGGGCACTGCTGCACCTGATGGACCCGGAAGGTCTGCTCGAACACGTGGTCCGCCTGAGCGAATCCCGTCTCGACGTCGCCGACCTCAGCCCCGATGTGCTGGACGATGTTGCGGGAGGCGTCGGCGGCGCCTTCCATGTCTGGTTCGTCGTGGATCACCGGGGCGGCCCCCGAAATCGCCTCGTTCTCGTCGAAGACGGCTGGCAGCGGCTCGTAGGTCACGTCGATGAGGCGCAGAGCCTCCTCGGCGATGTCCTCGGTCTCGGCGGCGACAACCGCGACGCGATCGCCGACGTACCGCACCTTGTTGTCGAAGCTCACCTGGTCGTGTGGGAGCGGATTGGGGTAGCTCTGGCCGCCCGAGGCGTAGCGCACGCGGGCAACGTTGCCGTGGTGAAGCACGGCATGGACACCGGGGAGCGCCCGCGCCTCGGTGTCGTCGATCGCCGTGATCCTGGCATGGGCGTGCGGGCTGTAGAGGACCTTTGCGTGGAGCATGCCGCGCATCTCGATGTCGTCGGTGAAGGCAGGCTTGCCTTTCACGAGCTTGAGAGCGTCGACTTTGGCTTCCGACTTGCCGACCACCCGCGTCTCTGGAACCTCGGGGTTGGGCACGACCCTCGGGGCGACACGGGGCAGGTCGAGCGGTGTGTCGGCATCGGAGAAGTCGTCACCCATGGTCATCGGGGGAACGATCGCCGCCTCGACGGGCGGGGGATCTTCGCCGCGCATGAGCGCAGCGGCTCGCAGGACGGCATCGACGGGCCTGATGTAGCCGGTCTCGCGGTCGAGGATGCCGGAGAGCGCGTCACGCACCTCGTCCTCCGTTGGATCGGGGTTGCGAGCGAGAAGCTCCTTGGTTGCCAGGATCATCGCCGGGGTCGAGTACCCCGACTGGATCGCACCGGTAGCGACGAAGGCACGCTGGATCGGATGCAGGCCCCGGCCGGGTGCGAGACCCTCGACGGTCTCGATGTCGTGGCCGTCCGCCTGCGCGGCGAGCATGATCTCGGTCGAAACGAGCCGGCCGTCGACCAGAACGGCATCGGCGC
Organism: uncultured Acidimicrobiia bacterium; assembly: GCA_963792895.1. Lineage (GTDB taxonomy): Bacteria > Actinomycetota > Acidimicrobiia > Spongiisociales > UBA5794 > UBA6912. Next base: position 1,228,776 of record CAWBYA010000007.1, on the reverse strand, counting down.
CCGTCTCCCCCGTCTCGGCGCCGAAGCGCACGCTGAAGAAGCCTTCACGGCGCAGAGCGCTGCGCAGCGACTCATGGGGAGCGCACTCGATCCTGTGCGTGCGGCCATTGATGCGAAGCGTCACCGTCACGAGCTCCCTCCCTGCAACGCAGCCACCACTCGTGCGCTCAGGACTCCGGCGAGGGCCTTGCGGTACTCCGGGGAGCCGCGGAAATCGCCGGGCGGCTCGAGACCATCCACGGCCTCCGGGTCGATCAGCACGGGCCGCGTCGCAACGCCGGTGGCCGCCATGCGAAGCTTCCCGTTGTGGAGGCGGCCGGCGACGGCGACGATCGGCCGATCGGCAGGCGTCCTGCCCGTCCGCTCTGCGGCCGTCTCCCCTGGCACGTTCACCTTGACGGCCGTCACGACGGCGCCGTCGAGGATGGTTGGGTCGGCCAGGACCACATCGAGCGGTGCCTCCACCGCTCCGTCGGCCCTCCGGACGACGACAACGGCATCGTGGACGAGGAGGCCCGCAAGCAACTCGCTCTCGGGATCGACCGCCGCAACGGTCCCGCCGAGAGTGGCGGCGTTACGGATCGTGTTGGGCCCCTCGCGCTGGGCGAGGTCGCGCAACAGGGGCGGTACGTCCGGGTGATCGACGATCTCCTGCAGCCGGCTCATCGACCCGATGACGACCTCATCGTCGTGGGCGGTGATGCCGGCCAGGTCGAGTGCCTGGAGGTCGACGACTTCGAAAGGCCGCTCAGGAGTCTCGGCGGCAATCACCGTACCGCCGCCGATCGGGCGTGAGACGACACCGGGACGGGTCAGGAGGGCGAGCGCCTCATCAAGCGTTGCAGGCCGGTGGTAGCTGCTGATGGCAGGCAAGCTCGGGCTCCTCCTTCGGTTCGTGCGGAAGCTCTCGGAACTCCTGTGCGAGCCGCGCTCCCGTGTCCATGTCAGCCTAGAGCCTCGGCCCCAGGCGAGAATGCGACGGCGCTCCTCTCCCGATGGCCCCAGGCGGGCCGTATGACTCCGGCTTTGGGGACGTCCGACGTGGGCAGCCGGTACGTTTGCGTCCTAACGTTGGCACCGCACGGGCGCTCAGCACTGCGACAGACCGTCAGCGCGAGGCTTGTGCATTGCTCGGGCGCCATCCCGCGTCCGGCATTCCCTACTGGGAGGCAATTTGATGACACGAGGTAGATGGAGCTGGATCCTCGCTCTCCTGATGGCATTCTCTCTCGTTGCTGCTGCGTGCGGCGGCGACGACGATTCCACCGGGGACACGAGCGGCACCGATGGCGGTACGACGGAGACAACGGTGGCCGCGGGGAACGACGGTGGCACCCCGGGCGAGGTGCTCAAGATCGCCTTCGTCCATGTCGGCCCGACCGCCGACAAAGGATGGTCGTGGGCGCACGACCAAGGAGCCCAGTACGTGAAAGCGCAGCTCGGCGACGCGGTTGAGATCACCACACTCGAGAGCATTCCTGAGGGCCCCGACTCGCAGCGAGTGTTCGAGGATCTGGCGGCAGACGGCAACACGCTGATCTTCGGGACGTCCTTCGGCTACATGGACCCCATGTTGGCGGCAGCTGAGAACTTCCCCGACACCGTGTTCATGCACGCAACCGGATTCAAGTCCTCGGCCAACATGGGCAACTACTTCGGGGCCGCCGAGGAAGGCCGCTATCTCAGCGGGATGGCTGCAGGTGAGGCCACGGAGACGAACCTCATCGGTTACGTGGCGGCGTTTGCGATCCCTGAGGTGCTGCGCGGCATCAATGCGTTCACCCTTGGGGTGCGCGAGGTCAAGCCGGATGCCGAGGTACAGGTCGTGTGGACATCGACGTGGTTCGATCCACCGGCCGAAGGCGACGCCGCCCAAGCGTTGCTGGATGCCGGCGCAGACGTGATCGCCATGCACCAGGACTCACCTGCTCCCGGTCAGGCCGCCGAGGCCGCCAACGCCAAGTGGGTGGGCTACAACACGGACATGACGGAGTTTGCGCCCACGGCATGGCTGACCGCAGCGGTGTGGGACTGGGGACCCTTCTACCTCGCAACCGCCGAGCAGGTCATGAACGGTACGTGGGAGACAGAGTCGTACTACGGCCACATGAACGACGGATTGGTCAACATCGCCCCGTTCGGTCCCTCGGTGTCGCAAGAGACCCAGGACCTGATCGAAACCCGCAAGCAGGAGATCATCGCAGGCACGTTCCAGGTGCTGCCAGACCCGATCGTCGACCAGAGCGGTGCCGAGCGCCCGCTCGGCGACATCTTCAGCATGGACTACTTCGTCCAGGGTGTGATCGGAAGCCCAACCGGCTGACCGTCCCCGAGATTCGAGCCAAACGGACCCCGGCACGACCGGGGTCCGTTTGTTTAGGCTACGCGGACTCAGGAGGCGTGAGTGACGACACGGTCCGACAGCCCAGCGCTCGATCTGAGAGGGATCACCAAGGCGTTCTACGGCGTGAAGGCCAACGATGACGTCGACTTCGAGCTACGCCAGGGCGAGGTCCACGCGCTCCTCGGCGAGAACGGCGCCGGGAAGTCGACGCTGTGCTCGATCATCGCCGGGCTGTACCGCCCAGACACCGGCACGATGCACGTCCACGGCGAGGCGGCCCATTTCCGCTCCCCGAAAGACGCCTTCGCCGCGGGCATCGGGATGGTCTATCAGCATTTCCGCCTCGTCAACAACCTCACCGTTGCCGAGAACATGGTCCTCGGCAACGCCGACCTCGAGATGCGGCTGTCCCAGGGCGAGATCGAGCGGCAGACCGCCGAGATCGGCGAGAAGTACGGGCTGCCCGTCGACCCGCAGGCACGCATCTGGCAGCTGTCGGTCGGCGAGCAACAGAGGGTGGAGATCCTCAAACAGCTCCAGCGCAACGCCCGCATCCTCATCCTCGACGAGCCGACCGCCGTCCTGACACCGCAGGAGAGCGACCAGCTGTTCCGTACCGTCCGGCAGATGGCGGACGAAGGCAGGGCGGTGATCCTGGTCTCACACAAACTGCACGAGATCAAGCAGGCAGCCGACCGCGTCACCGTGCTCCGCCATGGGCGGCGGGTTGGCGAGCCCGTCACCACCGCAGACGCCACACCTCGTGAGCTGGCAGCGATGATGGTGGGGCACGACCTCGTGCTCCCGACGCGGGAGGCGAACGAGCACCTCGGCGACGTGGCGTTGTCGATCAAGGACCTCCGGGTTCGCAACGACCGCGGCCTGGAAGCCGTCAAGGGCATCACCATCGACGTGCGCCAAGGCGAGATCGTTGGCATCGCTGGGGTTGCCGGCAACGGTCAGCGCGAGCTCGCGTATGCGATCGTCGGGCTGCGCCGGCCGTTTGGCGGCACGATCACGCTCAACGGCAAAGACGTCACCACGGCCTCGACGAGCGACCACATCGAGCAGGGGATCGGATACGTCCCACAGAATCGGTTGGGTATGGGGCTGGCTCCCGGCCTCACGACCGAGGAGAACCTCGGTCTCAAGTCGTACCGAAAGCCGCCGTTCTCGCGGGGCCCATTCCTGGTGCCCAAGACGTTCAAGGATGTCGGTGCCCAGCTCATTGCGGGCTACGACATTCGCGGCGTCAGGCCGGGCCTTCCCATCCGGCTGCTCTCGGGCGGCAACCTCCAGAAAGCCCTCATCGCCCGCGAGGTCACCCAGAAGCATTCGGTGCTCGTCGCCCGCTCCCCCACTCGCGGTCTCGACGTGGGAGCGACAGGTGCGGTGCGCAACCTGATTCTCAAGGAACGTGACTCGGGGGTCGGGGTGCTGCTCATCTCGGAGGACCTGGACGAGCTCCTGGCGCTGTCGGATCGATTGCTCGTGTTGTTCGAGGGTCGCATCGTCGGTGAGTTGACATCGGAAGAGGCAGATCCGGCCCGCCTTGGTCTGCTGATGGCAGGGCACGTCGAGGAGAGCGCATGACCACTCGCCGCATCGCCGTCCAGCCTCGGGGCCTCGCGCCGCTTCGCATCACGCTGTTCGTGCCGATCGCTTCGGTGCTCGCTGCGATCCTCGTCGGCGCGCTCTTTCTGGCGCTCACCGGCAACAGCCCCTGGTCGGTGTACTCGAAGATGGTCGACGCGGCGTTTGGATCGTCTCGCGGCGTCTCCGAGACACTGATCTCGGCGACGCCGCTCATGCTGACCGGCGTTGCCGCCGCGGTGGCGTTCAAGATGCTCGTCTGGAACATCGGCGGTGAGGGTCAGCTGCTGTTCGGGGCCATCTCTGCCGCCGGCGTCGGCATCTGGCTCGGCGACGGGACCCCGGCCGCTCTGGCGATGCCTGCCGTCATCCTCGCTGGTGCAGCAGGCGGCGCCATGTGGGCTTCGCTGTCGGCCGTGCCGCGGGTCTATCTGGGGACCAACGAGATCATCACGACGCTGATGCTCAACTTCATCGCGCTCAACCTGATGAACTACCTCGTGCTCGGCAGCTTCAGCCCATGGCGGGACCCAGAGTCCACCCAGTTCCCGCAAGGCAGGCCCATCCCCGGCGGCGCCAGGATCCCTGAGTTCTTCAACCGGCTCGACTACGGGATCTACGTCGCCATCGGCGTCGCAATCCTCGCGTGGGTCCTCATCGGCCGCACTCGATGGGGTTTCGAGGTCAGGGTCGTCGGAGACTCGGCGGAGGCGGCGCGCTACTCGGGCATCAAGGTGCCCCGCAAGATCTTGGGCGTGTTCCTCTTCTCAGGCGCTGCAGCAGGATTGGCGGGCTCGCTCCTCGTCGCCGGCATCCTCGGCAAGATGGACCCGCGATCGCTCGACCTCGGTCTCGGCTTCACCGGGATCATCGTGGCCGCCCTCGCCAGGCTGAACCCGCTGGCCGTCATTCCCGTCGCGATCCTCATGGGGGCCCTCAACAACGCGGGGCCGGCACTCCAGTCGATCGGCGTGCCATCGGCGACCGTTCGTATGCTGCAGGGCGCGATCCTGGTCTTCGCCGTCGCCGGCGAGTTCTTCATCGCCAACCGGGTCGTACGGACTGAGAAGCTCGTTGCGACAACACCCGCGGCCGAGGAGGTGACGGCGTGAACGACTCTGTTCTCATCCTCACGATCTTCGCCGCCATCGGCCTCGGAACCCCTTTGGTGTTCGCCACAGTCGGTGAGATCCTGACGGAGCGGGCGGGCGTCCTCAATCTCGGCGTGCAGGGCATGATGCTCGTGGGCGCCGTGGCCGGCTTCTGGGCGACCTTCAAGACCGGAAACGTCTACCTCGGCATCGTCGCCGCCGTCGTCGCCGGCGCCGCGGTGTCCCTCATCCATGGCGTCTCGTCCATCACCCTGCGCGTGAGCCAGATCGTGTCCGGACTCGCTCTGACGATCTTCGGCACCGGCCTGTCGGAGTTCATCGGGCGAGCTGGGACGCCCGCGCTGGTCGGCTCTCCTTCTCGAGCGACCTTCAGCCCGGTCCTGACGGGAGGCCCGGCCGACTGGCCGATCGTCGGGCCGCTCATCTTCGGCCACGACGTGCTGGTGTACCTCTCGTGGTTGGTCGTGGCGGGTGCCAGCTACTACCTGTTCCACACGAGGCTGGGGTTGTCTCTGCGCGCCGTGGGTGAAGACCCTGCCAGCGCCGATGCTGCGGGCGTCAACGTCACCCGCTACCGGTACGCCCACGTTGTGCTCGGCGGTGCCCTCGCGGGGCTCGGCGGTGCGTACTTCTCACTGGTGCTCGTGCCGTCGTGGCAAGACGACCTGATCGGCGGAGCGGGGTGGATCGCCATCGCCCTCGTCATCGTGGCGAGCTGGCGCCCCTGGCGGGCGTTGTTCGCCGCCTACCTCTTCGGCGCCGCCGGCCGTGTCAACTTCACGCTCCAGACGCTCGAGATCTCAGCGCCCTCGAACTTGCTGGCGATGATCCCGTTCGTGCTCGCCATCGTCGCCATGCTCGTCTTGACGAGCGGCAAACGAGCCCGCTTGCTCGGTGCGCCAGCCGCCCTCGGCGTCCCGTACGCCCGCGAGCAGCGGTAGCACCAGGGACGACTGGGTGGCGCCGGGCGTTGCGAAACGTGTGGTCTGCGGGGCCGCCCGATGCGGGTCGTGGTACAGTCAGAATGCGCGGCCAGACGGCCGAGGGGAGAGCTGTGGTACGTCACTCCACATTGGGCTGTGTTGTGTCGCGACGGTGGTCGATGCCGTTGTCGCTCCAGACCGGCGGCCGGCAACTAGCGGGACGTAGACCCTGTCGCTTGTCCACGTCCACTGTGGCTTCCCCGTCGCTCGTTTCACCGACGACCCGGCAGCGTGCAGCGCATGAGTGATCCTGTCGTCAGCATCGGGGTGCCGGTGTACAACGGGGAGAATTACCTGGCGGCTACGCTCGACGCCCTCCTGGCCCAGGACTACTCCGATTTCGAGATCGTCATTGCGGACAATGCGTCGACAGACGCGACGGAGGACATCTGCCGCCGCTATGCCGCTACCGAACATCGGATCCGCTACTTTCGCCACGCGCGCAACCTCGGGGCCGCCCCCAACTACAACGACGTGTACCACCGGTCGCGCGGAAAGTACTTCAAGTGGTCTGCGCACGATGATCTCATCGAGCCGAGCTTCCTGACCCGCTGTGTCGAGGCGCTCGAGTCGCGCCCCGAGACCGTAGTTGCGTTCACGATGTTCGACTCTATCGACCCCACCGGTGCGCGCATCGGTGAGGGAAAGCCGCGTCCCGGTCTCACCTCTTCGGATGTGGCGACCCGGGCGGCAACCGCCATCTTTCCGTACAAGGAGGGTGGAGCGTCCGATGCTGCGATCTTTGGCTTGATGCGCCGCTCAGCCATCGACAGGACCAGTCTGCACGGCAGCTACACGGGCAGCGACCGCACGCTCCTGCTGGAGCTCGCCCTCCAGGGACCGTTCTTCGAGGTGCCGGAGCGCCTGTTCTTGAACCGCGACCATCCGGAGCGTTCGATCCGGATGCGCCGGACGGCTGAGGATCGAGGACACAACCGGGAGGCCTGGTTCGACACGCAGCGGGCCGGCCGAATTGTCTTTCCCAACTGGCTCCGTCTCCGGGAGTACCTCGCGGCCATCATCCGTGCCCCGATTGAAATCCGCGACAGGCTGAGATGCTTGGCGGTCGTCGCACGTTGGATCGTGACGTGGAGTTGGAAGCGGCTCATCAACGACCTGCGGCTCGGCATGCTCATGGCCTTTGACCGTCGCCGCCGCCTGGCGCAGGCGAGCCGCTGACCGTCCGGCCGAAGGTCAGAGGGCGACCAGCGTCGCGCCGATCCCGAGGAGATCCAGGTCACGTCGAATCTCGTCGAGGTAGACGGGGTTCATCGCTATCACCAGATCCGGCTCGATGGCACGTAGCTCGCCGGGAGAGATGATGGGGTGTCCGGTGCCGGCCATGTACATGCCGTGCTTGTAGGGATTGATGTCGACGGCGGCGCTCACGTTGTCGCCGACGACGGAGAGGAACGAGACGCCTTTCGATCCCGCACCCCAGATCACCGCAGTCCCGCCTCCTTTGCGAAGGATGCCGAGGCGGTCTTCCCACACACCGAGCGTTTCCGCATAGGCCCGCCGGAAGTGGTCCACACCTGCGCGGAGCGCCTCCAAGTCGTCCGCTACCCACGGCCGTGGCGTCTCGCCTGCGCCAACCGGCCTGGCCTCGCAGATGAGGTATTGGTCGTCATACGCCAAGGTGAGATCGAGCACCTCGAAGCCGTGCCGCTCGAAGAGCCTGGCGAGAGAACCCGCGCTGAAGTACGAGCAGTGCTCGTAGTACACGTCCCAGAACGCCACTTCATCGAGCACCCGTTGCGTGTCCGGTACCTCGAACAGCACCCGGGTGTCCAGCCTGTCGCCGATCGCACGCCGGATCATGCCGACGAACGCTCCCACGGGACCTATGTGCTCGAGCGTGTGGCGGCATACGATGGCGTCTGCCTCGAGGTGGGCGTAGTCGTCGGAGTAGAAGTCGGCGATCCATTCGAGACGATCACCGACCGTCGTCTCGATGCGTTCTGGGTGGACCCCCGGGTCGATGCCTATGCCGTGCCCGATCCCGGCCTCAGCCATCATCACGAGAAACTCACCCTTGCCGCATCCGATTTCGAGGACCGTCTTGCCTGCGAGGTCGTGATCGGCCACCCACTTGTGCGCCAACGATCGAGCGAAGCTCACGAACCGCTCCGAGAATCCCTGTGTCTCTTCATACCGGTCGGAGTACTCGGCGAGCGTGGGATCGAACTGCGTATTGGTGACGAAGCCGCATGCCGTGCAAAACGCAAGGTGCAGTGATCCGACGGGGAAAGCGGCAGCTTCTTCCCGGCTGGTCAGCAGCAAACAGCTGTTTGCCGGGACGGCACCCTGCGTGTGGAATCCTTCGAGCGCATCGCTCCCACAGGCGGGACAGACTGAGTCAACCACCGATGACCTCCGGGGTGGGAACGGGGACGATGAATCGGCCGCCCCGTGCGATGTAGTCCTCCTGTTGCGCCATGATCTCGTCGGCGAAGTTCCAGGCGAGAAGCAGGACGTAATCGGGCTGTCGCTCGAGCAGCACCTCTGGCCCCAGCACCGGCTGATGCGTGCCCGGCATGTAGGTCCCATGCTTGTGGACGTTGCGATCCACCACGTACTCGACCAGGTCGGTGCCGATGCCCGTCGCGTTGAGGAGCGTCGAGCCTTTGGCGGCGGCGCCATAGCCAGCGATGGATGCTCCCTGCGAACGCAGATCCGTCAGGAGCTCCAGCAGATCCCTCCGGACATCAGCGACACGGGAGGCAAACTCCGAGTAGTACTCGATGTGATCCAGACCGATCCGCTTCTCCGTCTCCAGGTACCGCGTCGCTTCTGCGCTCCGTGCCCGCTGCTTGCCGATGTGCCAGCGCAGTGTGCCGCCGTGCAAGTCCGGGAAGAACTCAACGTGGTTCAGCCACAGCCCGTGGCGCTGCATGAGCCGATCGATCGACGTGCACGCGTAGTAGCAGAAGTGCTCGTGGTAGATGGTGTCGAACTCGCAGTGGTCGATGAGCTCGCGCACATACGGGTTCTCGACGGTGATGAGACCGTCGTCGGCGAGAAGCGTGGCCATGCCGGCCACGAACCCGTTCAGGTCTGGCACGTGGGCCAACACGTTGTTGGCGATGATCACGTCGGCGGCCTTGCCTTCGGCGCGGAGACGGCGCGCCATCTCGGTGTCGAAGAACTCGGCCAGCGTCGGGACACCAGCGGCGTTGGCAGCTGCAGCCTGGTCGGGAGCCGGATCGATCCCAAGAACCGGAATTCCGCGCTCGACGAAGTTGCGGAGCAGGTAGCCGTCGTTGCTGGCCAGCTCGACGACCAGCGAACTCGGGCCGAGACCCCTGGCGGTCGTCAGCCACTCGGCGTGGTCCTTCGCATGTCGCAGCAGAAAGTCGGAGAACGAGGAGAAGTACAAGTAGTTCTCCACGAAGAGCACCTCGGCGGGAACCTCTTCGAGAATCTGGACGAGCGTGCAGGTGGGGCAGAAGGCAACCTCGAGCGGGAAGCAGCGTTCCGGCGCTCCCAGGGCTCCGGGACGCACGAGGGCATCGGCGAGCGGCGTCGTCCCCAAGTCGAGGAAGGGCACGAGCGGAGCGGACCCGCAGGACCGACAGGCTACGGATGGAGCCGTCGCCGTCACGGGGTTGTTCCGGCCGTCCAACGCAGGCTGGCGTCGAGCCGACCAGCATTCTGCAGCGACTGCACGTGGCGGATTCTCATGTATCGGTCACCTTCGAGATCGACGAGGCTCAGGCCATGACGCGTGTAGGCCTCGTACAGCTCCTCGATGCCCTTCCGGACGGTCCATCGGGGGCGAGCCTCCGGCAGTGCAGTCGCCAGCTTCTCGCAGCTCACGCGGTAGTTGCGGGGATCGTTGAACGCGGCATCAGACAACGTCACTGCGCTCCCAGGGACTACGCCCTCGACCAGCTCCGCAACGTCCCGAATCCTGTAGTTCTCGTCGGTGGCGCCGATGTTGAACGCCTCGTCGTGGACCACGGCCCGCTCGGCCTCGACGATCGCGAGGAACGCCCGGGAGATGTCCTCGATGTGTACGAGCGGACGCCAAGACGAGCCATCGCTCTTCAGGAACACCTTGCCGGTGGTGACGGCGAAACCGGTGAGGTTGTTCACCACGAGATCGCCGCGCAGCCGTGGTGACACCCCGTACGCAGTGGCATTGCGCAGGTAGGTCGGGCTGAAGTCGTCGTCCGCCATCGCACCCAGGTCACGCTCGCTCAGGACTTTCGACTCGCCGTACGGCGTCACCGGGTTGAAGCTCCCGCTCTCGTCGAGGTAGTCGTCGTCCTGTGCGCCGTAGAGGCTGCACGAGGACGAGAACAGGAACCTCTCGACCCCGGCCGCTTTTGCCGCCTGCGCCAATCGCACCGTGGCGCGATGATTGATCTCGAGCGTCGAATCGGGATTCAGGTCCCCGAGGGGATCATTCGACACAGCCGCGAGATGGACAACGGCATCGAAGCCCTCGAGCTGTTCCGGCGCAACATCGCGAACGTCGATCCGCAACGAGGGCGGATCTTCCCCAGCTTGCCCGAACAGGCAATCTCCGAAGAGGTAGCTGTCCAGCCCAATGACCTCATGTCCGGCTTCTCGGAACATCGGCACCAACACGGTCCCGATGTAGCCGTCGTGCCCAGTGACCAATACCTTCATGACTTCCTCTCTTCGCCGCCGGTCGCCCGGCCCTTGCGCAGGGGCGCTACCAGACTTTCCATGGCGGTTTCCCAGTCTCCCAGAACCTCTCGAGCAGCTTCTTGTCGCGAAGGGTGTCCATACACTGCCAGAAGTCGTAGTGCTTGTAGGCCATCAGCTGGCCCGCTTGGGCGAGCCTCTGCAAGGGCTCCCGCTCGAACATCGTGTGGTCGCCATCGATGAACTCGGCCACGTCCGGCTCCAAGACGAAGAACGCACCATTGATCCAACCTTCGCCGGCTTGCGGCTTCTCGTTGAACTCGGTGATCTGATCACCGTCGATGTCGATGTGACCGAACCGCGCCGGGGGTCTCACCGCAGTGAGCGTTGCGAGTTTCCCGTGCGACCTGTGGAAATCCAGGAGTGCATCCAGGTCAACGGTGGAGAGTCCGTCACCCCACGTGACCATCGCCGTCTCGTTGCCAAGGTACGGCATGAGGCGTTTGATGCGCCCGCCGGTCCCTGTCTCGCGACCGGTCTCGATGAGGGAGACCTTCCAATTCGGGATATCGCCGGCTGCGGTCGACGACTCCCGAAGCCCGAGATCGAGATGAAGATGGCCCGAGAGCGCCGAATACTCGCTGAACCAACGCTTGATATAGCGGCTCTTGTAGCCGAGCGCGATCGCAAACTCGGTGTGTCCGAAGTGCTCGTAATAGCGCATGATGTGCCAGAGAATCGGCATGCCGCCTATCTCGACCATCGGCTTGGGAATCCGCTCGGTTTCTTCACCGAGGCGGGTGCCAAACCCGCCGGCCAGGATTCCCACCTTCATGTCAGACCACCACGCACCACAACTCGGGCGCGAGCGCGATACCTCTGATCTCGTGCGGGAATGGTCATCCCCGTCCCCCCTATGCAGTGCACCGAGTCCCTCGTCGGCGAACGTTTGGCTGCCGCCGAAGTCCCAGTCTGAACCAGCGGCACGACGTCACTGTACCGCGGCCTGACCTCGAGGGCGTAATCGGCACCGGCATACGGTTCCGTCGAATACGACCGTCCGGTCGACCAGCGCGGCGAAGTCGAGGGCATCGCATTCGGCGAGATTGGGAGAGGCTCTGTCCGAATGGCCCTAGCGCGGCGACGGTGGCGTCCCCAACGATGGAGGTGAAGGGGTGCTGATGCGCCACGTGCTCTTCACCGGCCTCGTCCTGGCGATTGTCGCTTCCGGATGTGGAGGCGGGCGGACCGTTGGAACGGCGCCTCCGACCCAGTTGCCGACCGTCATCACGCCCACCTCCGCCCTAGTGACGCCGCCAGGCACGAGTCCGCGTCCGGCTCCCACGACCGCGCCACCGGACGACCGTCCGCCGGCAGTCGTCGTAATGGAACCGGTCGCCGGGGCAAACGTCGAAGCTGCCGAGTGCCGATTTGCCGGACACAGCGAGCCCGGTGTCGCTCTGGTCACAGCTGGTCGGAAGGAGGTCGCCGTTGCCGCAGACGGATCCTGGTCGACCACGCTCGTGCTCGGCCCCGGCGGCAACGTGGTCACATTCGAGGCAACGGACGGCGCAGGCAACCGCACCGTCGTGAGCGTGCCCGTCTACTACGAGCCGCCCCACGGGCTTGAAGGCATGGTGATCGACACGGTCTGGGAGCAGGCGCCCATCTACGTCCAGCAGTACTACCTCGATGACCAACCGACAGGTCTGTTCAGCGGAGCGCGGCTGCCTGTCGCATGGAACGACGACGGCAGCGAGGTCACTCTGTGGCTCGGCTTCGCTGAGAACTCCGGAACCGGCGATAGGGGCGCCTACGACACGGACCTCGACGTGACGATCCTCCTGCTCGAGCTCGCCGGCTACCGCGGCATCTGGGAGCGCTACCGCGTCGCCGATGCGATCGATCTCTTCATCCCGGCCGCTACCGGGTTCGTTGCCGCCACGTGCTTCGTGGACGGCTACGTGCGCCACGTAGCCCAGCTCGGCTTCGGACCTCACGGCCCCACCATCGGGCGGCTGTGGCGTATCGATTCAGACGCCCTCGAGCTCGTCGAGATCGCAGCGGATGCCGCAACGTGCCCCGACCTCTCCGCCGCCCCGATCGGCGACTCCGCCACCGGCCGCATCGTGACCGGGGCTGGGGGATGCGCAGAGGATCCCGACGCATGCGGCCGGCTGCTCGACCTGTCCGTATCGCTTCCGCGGGTGATGCCTCTCGAGGAGCTCGGCGGAATGACTCTCGGCTCGTGGGGATACGTCTACCCCTATGCAGTGTCGGTTGTCGGCACGCTTCCCGACGCCGGCGACGAAGCATCGACACGGAGCGTGTGGTTGAAGGCCTTCCTCGGGTGGGATCTCGGCGGGAATGCCATCTGGCGGGTGCTCGCAGAGACGGAGCTGCCGGCTGGTGCGGTCGAGTACGTGTGCTGGGACGGCGAGGGCACTCCCGCGGTTGGCGTGAGCGGCCCAGATGATCTCGCCGGCTCCGTCGGAGAGGCATGGCTCGTCGATTTGACCGAGGAGCGTTTCATGCCAACCGATCCAGGAGGCATTCGCTGCGAGATCGTCGAGGATTGATCGAGCGACATCGGTCGTACGAGCGAGCCCGGCCCATCACCGCGACAAGACGGTGGCGACGCCGAGCCCGGCGGCGCCGCTGATCCCGACGACACCGAAGCGCCCACCTCGGCGCTCCAACTCGTCGAGCAGCGTGGCCGTGAGGATCGCGCCGGTTGCCCCAAACGCATGGCCCATGGCGATCGTGCCGCCGTTGACGTTGAAGCGCTCAGACCCAACCCCGAGGTCACGCTGGAACTTGAGACACACTGCGGCGAAGGCCTCGGCGAACTCGAACAGGTCGACGTCGTCGAGGGCGATCCCCGCTCTGGCGACCGCCCTCTCGACCGCAAGCTGCCCGGCGGTCAACATGATGACGGGGTCGACACTCGAGGTGGCGCCGCTGCGGATCGCGGCTCGCGGCGTCGAGCCCAACTCGGTGGCGCGAGACTCGCTCATCACCAGCACGGCGCCGCCGCCATCGGCGAGAGACGGCGAATTGCCCCGGTGATGAAAGTGACGCACCTGGGCCAGTGACGGGAATCGTTCGAGGATCATGGCATCCTGTCCGGCCGCACCCATCTCGGCGAACGCAGGCGCCATGGCTGCCGCCTGCTCGCGACTGGCGTCGGCCCGGACGTGCTCGTCGGTGGCGAGCGGAACGTGGCCGGCAGCGTCCTCGATGAGGGCGAGCGAACGATCGAAGCGCCCGGCTTCCCACGCTGCCGCCGCTCGTTGGTGCGACTCCACCCCGTAGGCGTCGAGCTCTTCTCGGTCGAAACCCTCGAGTGTCGCCACCAAGTCGGCGGCGACCCCCATGAAGACACCTCCCCCGGTTGCGGCCGCAACGGCCGGGTCGGTGTAGAGCGGCCCGTTGTCGGCGTACATCGGCACCCGGGACACCGACTCCACTCCCCCGGCCACGACGACGTCGGCCATTCCGGCTTGGATCTTGGCGGCAGCGAGGTTGACGGCATCGAGCCCGGATGCGCAGAAGCGGTTGATCGTCACCCCGGGAACGGAGTCCGGCCATCCCACCTCGAGGGCTGCAGTCTTCGCGATGTTGCCGCCTTGCTCGCCCGTTTGGGTCGCACACCCGATGATCACGTCGTCGACGACGGCCGGGTCCAAATCGCCTCGGCGCTGAAGGGCGCTGAGCATCTGCGTCACGATCTTCAGCGGGGCCACACCCGACAGGCCGCCACCCGGCTTCGCCTTCCCGCGCGGCGTGCGCACGGCATCAACGATGACTGCGGTGCGGCTCACCGCTCGACCACGAACGACGCAACGGTGGTGGCGCTACCGCCGATGTTGAGCGTCTGCGCCCGTCGGGCACCCTCGATCTGGTAGTCGCCGGCTGCACCGGTCACCTGGCGGCAGGCATCGAGGAGCATGCGCACTCCCGTCGCCCCAACCGGGTGGCCGGTGCCGATGAGGCCGCCGGATGGGTTGACGGGCAGCGAGCCGCCGAATTGCAGCGTGCCCTCTTCGATGGCACGCCACGACTCGCCGGGCGGTGTGAGCCCGAAGTGGTCGATGGCCATGTACTCGGTGATCGTGAAGCAGTCGTGCGTCTCGATGAGGTCGAGGGAATGAGGCCCATTGATCCCAGCGCGGCCCCACGCATCGGTGATCGCCCCCCGAACGTGCGGGAACACCAGTGGTGCTTCCCGGCTGGCGTTGAGCTTGTCGTGGAGCTTCATCCGAGCCGTGCGATGACCCCATCCCGAGATCCTGGGGAGATCCGAGACGTCCTTCGAGCGCCTGGCCGAGAAGCGCCCCGCAAACTCTGGCGAGGCGAGGACAACGACGGCCGCTCCGTCGGTGATGCGGGCGCAATCCTGCTTTCGGATACGCCCGGCCACGATGGGGTTCAGATCGTCGTCGGCGGTGAAGGCATCGTCTTCGAAACGCCACGACCGAGTCTGGGCGTTCGGGTTGCGCTTGGCGTTGTCGAACGCCTTCTCAGCGAGCGCCATCAGGTGGGCGTATTCGAGCCCGTGTCGTTCGGCATACGCGTCGGCGATCTCGGAGAACTGCGCCGGCCACGGAAAGGCCTCGTCGGTCGCCTCGGCACCC
The DNA here is from genome assembly GCA_963792895.1 of uncultured Acidimicrobiia bacterium. Lineage (GTDB taxonomy): Bacteria > Actinomycetota > Acidimicrobiia > Spongiisociales > UBA5794 > UBA6912. Next base: position 1,213,490 of record CAWBYA010000007.1, on the reverse strand, counting down.
ACCCAGAGTGCTGCACCGAGGTGCTCTGCTGCCTCGGCCGTTGCGACGTTGCGCATCTGTTCGACGCCGATGACGGCGGCGACGTCGTAGCGCCCGGCCTCGAGGTCGGCCGCCGCAGCGAGCACCGCCATCGAGCCTGAGGCACACGCAGCTTCGTGACGTACCGCCGGCACCCCGTCGAGTGCGGGATCGAGCGAGGCGAACAGCCCGCCGAGATGACCCTGGCCGGTGAAGAGCTCGGCGGCGAAGTTGCCGATGTGCGCCACCTCGATCTCCTCGGCGCCGAGGCCGGTCGCATCGAGGGCGCCGGCGAACGCATCGCGCATCATGTCGAACAGCCCGCCGCCGTGCTTCGCCCAGTTCGTGGCGAAGTCCGTCTGGTGGCCGCCGAGAACGAACACGTTGCGCATGGCGGGGGTCAGGAGCGAGCCCGCGCCGCGTCGAGCTGCTCCTCTGGCACCCAGCACGCATGGAATCCATTGGGCACCCGGTTGGGGAGCAACACGCGGCCGATGGGGCCGGCAGGGAGATCCTGAGCGTCGAGGATCAGGAGTTCGGAGCGATCGACGGCGGCGTCGTAGACGAAGCTGACGAGGTAGCCGTCGTCCTCGCTGGTTGCTCCTCGGCGGGCGGCGAAGGGCGCCTCGGACCCAAACCGACCGGCACCAAAACCATACCGGTCGGACGTGCCCGTCTCGAGGTCGTACTTGACGAGCCCATCGAAGTACATCGTGAAGTCGTTGTTGATCGAGACGTTGTAGGCGTACCGATTGCGGCGCCCGATGAGGTTGGCGGGAATCGTCGGGAACTCCGTGTTCCGCTCGTCGAGCGGCTCCTCGTGCGTTGTCCCCGTCCGTAGGTCGAACCGATACCGGTGGAGGTACGCATCGAGCCTGAGGTAGTTGAGGATGTTCGCCAGTGGGCCAGTCAGCGGCACCGCAGGCGGGCCGGGAGGACGGAACCGGCACACGTCCATGACGATCTGGTCGCCATCCTGGTAGGCGTTGACCGTGTGGTAGATGTAGCACGGCTCCGCCTCGAACCATCGGACGTCGCTCTGCGAACCGTAACGGGGGATGACGCCGAAACGCGCAGGCGTGTCCCGCAGGAACAGGAGCGCATGACGCCCGATCTTGGCCGACTCGGGGTCGATCACGAGGGGGAGATCCATCAGGATCGAGTAGTCGTCGGTGATCGCCATGTCGTGCGGCATCCGGGCACCCGGCAGGTCGATGGGAACGAAGTGCTTGAGCACACCGTCCGGCGAGACCACGCCGTAGCTCATGTACGGCGGCACCGGCCCGTAGTCGAAGAACAGGAACTCGCCGGTGCGCTGGTCGACCTTGGCGTGGGCCGAAACACACGATTGACGGGTGCCCTGCCAGTCCTCCTTGCCGACGGTCTCCAGGGTGAGCGGATCCACGCGGTACGGCTCTCCTGCGAGGTACCAGAGGGCGACGAGATTGCCGTTGTGGAACACCACATCTGTGTTGGCGGTGTCTTTCAGGCGTAGTCGGGAGCCATCGTCGGGGTTGCCGCCCCGATCCTCGGCCACGCCCTTCCACAGCGCCCGGCGTGCCGCACCATCCGCAGCGAACCCATCGGTTCGGATCCATCGATTGCGATACGTGGCGGTGCCGTTGCGGAGATGGATCGCATGGAGCATCCCGTCCCCGTCGAACCAGTGGTATCTGCCTTCGGTGGTGAACCTGGGGTTCGGCCCATTGCGTACGTAGAGCCCATTGAGGTCGGCAGGGATCTCGCCGATGACCTCGAGATCCTCGGCCCCGATCTCGGTATCGACCGGGGCGTAGCCGCCCATGAGGTAGGGGTTCTCTCCAGCATCGAGCGCGACATTGAGAGCGTCGTTGCGGACCATGTCGCATTCCTCCCGGGGGCAGCCGATCGAACCAATGTTCGAAATCCTAACGTCCGTTCGAATCGACGCAAGGGGCGAGTGGAGGGCGTCACCGACCGCCGGCGAGCCCAACGAGCACGAGGTCGGCGAACTCGTCGGCAACTTCGTCGACCGTGCGACGTCCATTGGGACGGAACCAGAGCAGCGTCGAGTTGCACAACCCAACGATCGCCTTGACGGTCACGCGAATGTCGATCCCGCCCCGAAGCTCTCCCGTCTCGACCCCCTCCGTGATCAGCTCGGCCCAGAGTGTCTCGTACTCGCGCCCGCGACGATCGACCTGTCCCGCCAGCTCGGGGCTGATGTCTTCGAGACGCTCGAAGTTGAAGATCGAGTAGATGTCGGCGTCGTCCTGGAACGCTCGCAGGTGGGCGGCGACGGCGGCGCGAATCTTGGCGGCGACGGTCTCGGGACCGGCAGCCACCTCTCGCAGGGCGACGACGGCTCGGCCAACCCGGCTCTCGACGATGGCGGCGAGAAGCTCTTCCTTCGAAGTGAAGTAGTAGTAGAGCGAGCCCGCCTGCATATCGAGCTCAGCCGCGATGTCGGCCATGCGGGTTGCGTAGAACCCGCGCTCGGCGAAGAGCCGCGCCGCAGCGGCATGGATCTGCTCGACCTTACGAGTGCGCTTTGCTGATGCCGGCATCCGGCTGGGCATGCTATCCGGCACGATCAGCTCGATCTGCGGCCGCAGGCGGCGAGCCGGGTACATCGTCCGCCGCCAGATACCGATGCACGAGCTGCACGCACGTCGAGCCCTCCCCCACCGCCCCGGCCACCCGCCGGATCGACCCGTGTCTGGCGTCGCCTGCGACAAAGACGCCCGGGACGCTCGATTCGAGGTGGAAGGGATCACGGGCGAGCGGCCATCCGTGGTGCGGGAGTCCCCCAACCATCAAATCCGGACCACACAACAAGTAGCCGTGGAGGTCGGCCGCCAGGAGACCGCCCAGCCACTCGTTGCGGGGTTCCGCTCCGACAAAGATGAACAGCAGCGACGCATCGACCTCATCGGTTTCACCTGTAGCGGTGTTCTCGATGCGCAAGCGCTCGAGGTGGCCCTCGCCGGTCGCCTCGACAACGTGTGATGATGGCCTCAGGTCGATGTTGTCGGTGGCAGTGATCTGGTCGACGAGGTACTGCGACATGTGATCGGCGAGCCGGTCGGTCGTGAACACGATCGTGACCCGGGCGGCGAAACGAGAGAAGTACACGGCACCTTGACCTGCCGAGTTGGCCGACCCGACGACGTAGACATGTTCGCCTGCGGCGGCCATCGCCTCGGTCGTCGCCGCTCCGTAGTAGACGCCTGCCCCGGCGAGCCGCTCGAGCCCCGGCGTGTGAAGCTCGCGATAGGTCACACCGGTGGCAACGATCAGCGCTCTACAGCTGATCGAGCTTCCGTCGCCGAGGGTGAGGACTTTGTAGCCGCCCGCCAGCTCGAGTCGAGCGACTGACTGGGGGGCAAGCACCTCGACGCCGAACTTCTCGGTCTGAGTCAGGGCACGCCGTGCGAGGTCGGCTCCACTGATACCTGCGGGGAAGCCCAGGTAGTTGTCGATTCGCGAGCTGGTCCCTGCTTGGCCACCGGCCGCCTCGCGTTCGATCAGCACCGTCGACAGGCCCTCCGATCCCCCGTACACGGCGGCGGCGAGACCAGCCGGACCTCCGCCGACGATGGCAAGCTCGTAGAACCGATTGGCCGCCCGGGTGTGCATCCCCAATGCCGTTGCCACCTCTTCCACCGTGGGATCACACATCACGTCGCCGCTCGGTGGAACAACGACCGGCAGCCGCGCTCCAGGGCCGACAGCATGAGCCTCGAGAAACTCCGCGGCGTGGCGCCCCCGGTCGAGGTCCAGCCATCGATACGAGATGTGGTTGCGGCCGAGGAAGTCCTTGACAGCGTGGGTATGCGGCGCCCAGCGGTGACCTACGATCGTGAACGATCGCGCGTCGGCAAGCGCCGCTGCCGTCCAGTCATCGAGGACATCGTCGAGCGCGGGATAGAGATCGGTATCGACTTCCCAGGGAATGGCCACCGAGCGCGTAGCGCCGAGGTTCGTCACCGCGTCTACCGCAGCGGCTTCGTCGTCGAAGCGGCGAAGCACCAGCCGAGCCGCCCCTGCGGAGTAGCCCGCAATGGAGTCGAGCAGAGCCGACGGCATCATGCTCTCGAGATCCATGTCCACGATGATGAGCGCCACACGATCGCCGTGCCCGAGGTGGGCGACGAGGCCGACTGCTTCACTCGGCGAGTGGGTGACCCGAATGCGAAAACGGTCTTCGTAGCGACGGTGCAGGTCGGTAGCGAGACGCGCCAGCACCACGGTGTCTTCCACGACCGCGAGAATGATGGGTTGGGGCATCAGCACTCCACTCGATCCGCGGCGTCGAAGGCTGCCGCGATGTGCGCTTCCAGCCGCCCGAGCCCCAGCCCAGCGAGGACATCTCTGGCCTCTTGCCATCCGCTCGCCGGCGTGCGGCTCGCCAACCGTGCGCTCCCACACCGCCCAGTCCGCCAGGGCTACGGCTCGGTCCCGGTCCAACGCCGCGTCCTCGAAGGTGGCGACGCTATGGCCAAAGGCATCCGCCGCCTCGACGCTCGCAGGGCCGCCGGCCTCCGAAGCCACGCCGCGACCCGTCCGACCCGCGATCAGGCCGATCACGCGCCATGCATGACCCGTCTGCTCGGGGTTGCCGGCGGCGACGGCGGTTGCGAGGGCCCGCTGCCCGAAGCCGATCGCCGTGTTGGGGTCACCCAGGCCCAGATGGGCCTCAGCGAGGAAGCGGTACGTCTCTGACAGGTTCTCCGACGCACCGGCGCCCTCGAACGCCTCGAGCGCCGGTTCGAGCTTCTGAAGGGCTTCTTCGTATTCGCCCAGCCCGAGCTGAGCGCCGCCCAGGTTGCTCAAGCTGAGCGCCTCCATGTCACGGTCGCCGAGCTCGCGCTGGATGACGAGCGCTTCGCCGTACCGGGCAGCCGCATGTTCGTAGTCGCCGAGCATCCTGGCGGTCTCGCCCAGGTTGATCAGCGATGCGCCTTCGGCCCTGCGATCCGCTCGCTCGCGGTCGATGGCGAGACCTTCTTCCATATGGGCGACGGCCGCAGCGTGGTCCCCCCGCATCGACTCGACGAGGCTCAACAGATTGAGACCGCGCGCGACACTCCCCGTCGGTCGCCTGCCTCAGCGGCGAGGACGCGAGCCTCCTCGGCTCGGCGCTGGGCATCGGGGAGATCGCCGAGCCGAAACGACGCCCAACCTGCAGCGAGGAGGGCATCGGCAAGGTCGCCCGCAGCGGGGTCGGGAAGGCCCAGCAGCAGCGCCTCGGCCGCCTCCGCCGCTTCGAGCGCGTCCCGAGTGGCGCCAAGGCGGCCGTGCACGAAGGCCATGCCCGCCAGGGCCCTGGCCTGGGAGCGAACATCGCCGGCCGCTTCAGCCGCTGCACGCATCGAGAGCCACGCCTCGAGCGCAGCGTCGTACTCCGCTTGCAGCATCAAGACTTCACCGAGCCCGTCGTAGACCGGCACCTGCTGCGCAGGCAGCAACTCCTCCCGATCGAGCGCACGGCGGTAGTACGCCACTGCGTCCTTGTTGGCGTAGCGCAACCGAGCCTGGGTCCCGGCTATGGCGTACCACGCGGCGCATTTGCGGTGCTCTTCGCCATCCTCGTAGTGGCGGGCGATCATCGCCGCCCGCGATTCCGCCTCGGGCTGCGCCGCCAGCCAGTCCGCAACGGCGCGGTGATACTTCCTGCGCATGCGCTTCAGGACGCTCTCGTACGTGACATCCCGCAGCAATGCGTGCTTGAAGATGAACTCGCGCGACCCGGCGAAGGCGGAGCCGTAGCGCTCGAAGACGAGCTCCCTCGCCTCGAGAGCAGCGAGCGCCCTCTCCACCTCCGCCTCCCTCGCATCGACGGGCGCGCCGGGATCCGCGTCTGACGCCGTGATCACGGCCTGGTCCCAGAACACTCGACCGACGACAGATGCTCGCTGGATGGCCGCACGTTCCGAGCGGGTCAGGCGATCGAGCCGGGCTTGCAGCAGGCCGGTGAGCGTTGCCGGGACGCCAAGCGCGCCCAGCCGCTCCGCCGAGATTCGCCACTCGTCGCCGGCCGTGTCGACAGCGCCCTCCTCGATCAGCGACTTCACGATCTCTTCGACATAGAACGGGTTGCCCTCTGCCGTGTCGACGATCGTCGCCCGCACGGTTTCCGGCAGTTCCGGAGCCCTCTTCAACAACTCGCCGACGAGCATTCGTGATGCGTCTTCGGCCAGGGGCCGAAGCTCGAGCCTCGTGGAGAGCGGATCGAGGTGGCCCCACGCCGGACGGTGCTCGAACAGCGTCGGGCGGGCGAGAGCCACGATGGTGAGGGGCGCGTTCGCGGCAGGCCACGATCAGGTGCTCGACCAGGTCGAGCGAGCCTTGATCGGACCAGTGGACGTCTTCGAGCAGCATGACGGCGCCCATCTCGTCGGTCATGGCTCTGAGGAGATCGGCCGCTGCACCAAAGGCGCGGTCTCGCAGTTGGCGCGGATCGTCGAGAATGTCTGCCAGATAGTGACTCGAGCGCACGTCGAGACCGACGAGGTGACCCAGGAGCGAAGCACGCTCGCCACCGGTTGGACCAAGGAACTGCGAGAAGCCTGCCTCGAGCTTGGCCAGGGCGACCGAGCCGGCATCGTTGTCGGTGATCTCGAATCGAGAGAACACGACGTCGCGAATGAGGGCGTAGGGAACGACCTCACGCTGCTGGTCCGCCCTTCCCTTGAACAGCCAGACGCTGCGAGGTTGCAGCCGCAGCCAGTCCTCGAATTCGTACAGCAGACGCGACTTGCCGATGCCTGCCTCACCCACCACCGTGACGAGGCGGGTGCGGCGCCCTTCCATCGCACCCTCCATCAGGTCTCGCAACGCTCCCAGCTCGGCATCGCGGCCGACCATACGTGTCTCGACCCCTTCCAGGCCGCGCGTCGGCAAGCGAAAGGGGCGGGGCAGCACACCGTTCACGACGTAGGTGATCAGCGGATCATCCTTGCCTTTCACCTGCAACGGCGGCTGCGGATCCACCGAGAAGATGCCGCGCACGTGCCGGTAGGTGTCGTGGCCGATGAGCACGCCTCCCACGGGAGCGGCTCTTTCGAGCCGGGAGGCCACGTTCACCGTGTCGCCAATGGCGGTGTATTCCGAGGTTGTCCCGACGTCGCCGAGCAGAACGGGTCCCGTGTTGATCCCGATCCGTACCGCGGAGGGCGGCGGCACCGTCAACGAGAGGTGCAGCGAGACCGGCGACGGCCTCTTGAATGGCGAGCGCTGCCATGATCGCCCGCTGGGGATCGTCCTCACGCGACATGTCGGCACCCCAGACGGCCATCACCGCATCACCGATGTGTTTGTCGATACGGCCGTCGGCGTCGGTGATCGCACGATCGATTCGGTCCCACAGCGCGTCGAACGCGTCGCCAACATCCTCGGCGTCCATGGCCGAGCTCATCGCAGTGAATCCCGAAACGTCTGCGAACAGCACGGTGACCTGCTTGCGCTGCCGCTCGGCGCGAACCGGGGTGTGGCGCTGTCGAGGCGATCCCGCAGCGCATCGACGGCGGCGTCGATGACGGCGTCTGGGACCAGCGCCGCGCAGTCGCTCCTGCGCCGCGATGGCTGCCTCGAGCTCAGCTCGCCCGCTCACTGCGTACGCGCGGGCATCGTGGTCGAGCGAGGATGCGCCGGGTGCGAACCGACCGCACCCGGCCGCAAGATCATGTCAGTCGGCGGGCTGGTCCCGAATGGCCGCAGCACCCTCGAGGCCCCCGTCGTCCGCTGTTGCCGATGTCTGGTTCGCTCCGCCCTCGACCGCACCCGAGCGCTCCGTCACGTTGGCCCTGATGGCAGCCGCCCCTTCGAATCCCTCGCGCGCCAAGCTCGACGTTGCGGGAGGGCCCGCAGTTCTCTGGTTCTTCAGCCACATCGCCACCGCTCCGGCAATCCCGATGCCGAGCACGATCATCCACAGCCGGATTCGCATGGAATCTCCCTCTTTCGTTGGTGTTCACCGTAGCCGCCCGCCGTACCCGGCGGCGGCGCCATCGCTCAGTCCTCCGGCGGCTGTCCGATCGAGAATCCCTCACGTCGTGCCACGTCCCGCAGCGCCTCCAGGTCGTAGAAGCCGAGCGCGCTGTCGGCGTCGAACGACAGTCCCTCGGCAACGCGACCGGATGCGTCGAAGTCGTAGGTGATGCATCCACCATCGAAGACAAACGCCCAGCGGCCCCGATACATCACCTCTGGCACCGACGCCTCGATTGCGTCCATCGCTTCATCGACGGACAGTCTGCGCCCAGCTGCCGTCGAATCGATTCGAAGGTCGACCGTGCGCTCTTCGACGTCCACCTCCGTGAGGATCATGACGAGGTTGTCGCCGAACAGGGCACGGTTGGTCCGGGCACGCAGCGACTGCTCGATATCCTCGTCCACTTCGAAGACGACGACCCTGCCCTCGAGCTCGATGTTCGTGTTGTTGTCGACGATGGTCCGTGCGTAGATCAGTGCCTTCTGCGAGGACGGCACGAGCGTGACGCCGATCTCCGGCTCGACCGCCTCCACGTCCTCGTACCTCGCAATGCCTGCGATTCCGCTTGGCACGGCATGCGCCGGATCAACACCGCACGACTCCTGGAGGCGAACGACGAGGAACGGGCGCTGGGCGCGACTGAACACGAGTTCGGCGAGACCGTTGCGACTGGTGAACTCGACGTTGTCCCATCCGAGCTCGAGCTCCTCGATGCACGGTCCAAAGCGGGCCGTCGGCACGGCCTGTGCCGTGAGGATCGTGGCGGCCGTCGGCCGCCGAACGACGTCTTCGCATGCGGGCAAACCCACACCGAAATCCGCACCGCATGCTCCTACCAGGAGCGCAGCCACCAGGAGGATCAGCAGGAGCCGCCCCTTCACAGCGATCCCGTTCCTTGCAGCTCGGATATCACTGCGCTGACGAGAATGGCCGCTACCAACGCCGTCACCAAGGTGAGGGCTACACGACGCGTGCTCCAGCGCTGGATCGAGATCGGGTCCGTCGGCGGTGCGAGGGCGCGAAACTCCTCGACGAGATCCACGCCCTGTTCCCGTTTGACGATCGCCAGCGAGCTGCGCGATTGAGACGGCAGCGTCACGCTGCGGGTTGCGGCGAAGGCCTCGGCGACGTCTTCAGGGGCGAATTGCAGGAGCGCCCGTTCATATACCCGCTGTGCGCCGGTCCGGAGTGCCAGGATCACCATCATGTTGGCGAGATCGACGGCCTGACGCCACGGGCTTGGCCGCACCATGCCAAAGGCGACGTCGATGAGCACCACCCGACCGTCCCGCACCATGACGTTTGCGGGCTTCAGGTCGCGGTGCGCCAACCCGGCGTCCCACATCTTGCGCACGATGTCGAGCGCGTCGTCGATGATCGCATCGTCGACTTCTGCCTCGGTGAGCTCTGTGGCGCCCTCCAGGAACTCACTCACCATCAAGAACTCCCGCTCGGGCGTGATCTCGACCACGCCCAAGGGCTCGGCCGACGGAACATCGCTGTCCCTCATGAGACGCTGCACGTAGTCCTCGTACTCGACGAGACGGCGCACCGTCGTGAAGCGCACCTCGTCCTCGAGCGAGCCGTAGAGGATCGTTCGGCCCAGCTTGTACCAGCGGTCGGAACGCACGTGGGTCTGGCTGTACAGCTTTGCGAACACGTAGGTCGGCGGTGCGTCGACATCCGCATCCGAGACGAGGAGGCGAAGTGGCGTCGAGCCGCCCGAGCCTTCGAGGCCAAAGGGCTCGATCTCGAGCACCTCGAGACCCAGCTGATCTTGGACGGCCTTGCGAATGGCCTCACCTCGAGCGCCGGTCACGTCGAGGTGCGCCTTGACCCCTGGTCGCCAGGTGACGGGGAAGTACGACTCTGGGGCGAACAAGCGGAACAGCACGACCACAACGGCGGGCGCGAATTGAGCCGACACGAGGCCGTCGGTGGGATGCTCCACGCCGAGGTACATGTTGGCGAGCACCAGCGCGGCGACAGCCAGCCCAGCGCCGGCGAAAGACCACATCCGAGCTCGCCCCTTCGGAAACGCAACGAATGTGATGACGGCCAGCGTCACCGCAAGCGCAGCAACCGGTGCCGATGGGTGCGAGGGACCCTGCCACGAGCCGATGATCGTCACGAACGGTCGCGGCCGACCGAGCGCCTCACGCAGCAAGTCAACCGCGCCGTCCACGAACAGCACGGCGATGAAGGCGGCGAAGAAGTGCCGCCATCGGCGGACGACGGCGAGCGCCACGAGCGTCGCGATGCGCAGCACACGAACGAACCAGTCTTCGCCAAGCACTTGAAGACCCTCAGCAACTCTTGTCGCATCGGCGGTTCGGCGGGCGACGAACCACTCGAGCACGTCCGTGTCGACCCGCTCCCAGAAGGCCGTTGTGGACGGAAGGACGAACAGCGACACCCACAGGACACCCAAGAGAAGGACCGCCACCAACCAGAACCGGCCCGCCGTCTCGAGATCTCGCGGCAGCGGAGCTTTCTCGCCGGATGGCCTCCGCCTCCGTCCGGCGATCGTCATACCGGCGAGCCGAACGCTGCGCCGACGACCCACCAAGTCGAGCTCGCGAGCAACGCGAGTGCCCAGCTCGATCACCTCGACTCGGTCCTCTGGGCGTGTACCCACGCAGCCTCCGTGCTCCCGTCGTCGTCAGCCTATCGAGTCCCGCCCCCCGCACCGTACCGCAGGCGCTTCAGCCGCCGTGCGGTATGTCACTGCGTGTCCGTCGGCGGCCTCGACGGCGGCAGTACGGCGGGCCAGTCCGGGTCGAGAAATGTCTGGATCTCGACCACATGCCCGTCCGGATCGCGATAGAACGCGTGGTAGAGGTTGTAGTGGTCGTTGCGGGCCGGGGGACGGTCGCACTGCACACCGGCGCCGGAGAGTCGATGATGCCAGCCGTCCACGTCGCTGGTGACAAGCGTGAGGAGGACGCCGCGGGAGGCAGCCGGCTCTCGCACGCAGACCCCGATGAACGCAGTGCCGGCCGCCTGGTATATGCGGCAGTCGCCCTGGTCGAGGACCAGAGGAAGCTCGAGCACGCCCCCATAGAACCCGTGACTGCGTTCGAGGTTGGCGACTGGGAGAAACGTCACCTGCTGATCGAATGACCGCCCGGCGCCGCTTCTCGTCGGCAGCGACGTCATAGCGGCTCGAATCGGCAGGTGAAGTGGCGCAGCCATGGGGCTTGCTCGACGATACGGAAACCTCGCAGCTGGTCGGAGCGAACGGCAACATCGATCATCACTTCGGCCACATAGTCGATGTGACTCTGGGTGTAGGTGCGGCGCGGCACGGCGAGGCGAACCAGCTCCATCGGTGCCGCGGACTCGGTGCCGTCGTCGTGGCGAGTGCCGAACATCACAGATCCCATCTCGACGCCGCGCACTCCGCCGTCCAGGTAGAGCTCTGCGGCGAGCGCCTGCCCCGGATACTGATGGGGCGGGATGTGCGGGAGCAGTGCCGCCGCGTCGAGGTACACCGCGTGCCCGCCTGGTGGCCGAACGATCGGCACCCCGGCAGCGAGGACCTTCTCTGCGAGGTAGGCAGTCGACCGGATGCGATAGCGCAGGTATTCCTCGTCGAGGACCTCATCGAGCCCCTGGGCGATGGCCTCTAGGTCGTAGCCGGCGAGCCCCCCGTACGTCGGGAAGCCCTCCGTGAGGATCAACAGGTTGCGGCAATCCCGGGCGAGCTCTGTGTCGTTGAGGCCGATGAACCCGCCGATGTTGGCGAGCCCGTCCTTCTTGGCCGACATCGTGCAACCATCGGCGAGCGAGAACATCTCTTGGGCGATCTCGCGCGGCGTGCGGTCGGCGTACCCGGGCTCCCGCTGCTTGATGAACCAGGCATTCTCGGCAAACCGGCACGCATCGAGGAAGAAGGGTATGCCGCGGCCCCGGCAGAGATCGCTCACGGCCCGGATGTTGGCCATCGAAACGGGCTGACCTCCGCCCGAGTTGTTCGTCACCGTCATCAAGACGAGCGGGATGCGCGTGCGCCCGACCTCGTCGATCGTCGCCTCCAGAGCGGACACGTCCATGTTGCCCTTGAACGGGTGGAGGGAGGAAGGATCATGACCCTCGGCGATCACGAGGTCGCGAGCTTCCGCGTGCTGGTACTCGACGTTGGCCCGGGTGGTATCGAAGTGGGTGTTGTTGGGGACGACGTCGTCCGCATGAACGGCCACCGCGAAGAGGATGCGCTCTGCCGCTCGCCCTTGGTGGGTGGGGATGACCTCGGCGAAGCCGCTGAGCTCCTTGATGGTGTCGCGGAACCGGTAGTACGACTTGCTGCCCGCATACGACTCGTCGCCGTCCATCATCCCAGCCCACTGCTTGGACGACATCGCACCGGTACCCGAGTCGGTGAGCAGGTCGATGATCACGTCGTCGGCGTGGAGCCCGAACAGGTTGTAGCCGGCTGCCTCGAGCGCAGCCTGGCGCTCTTCGAGTGTCGGATACCGGATCGCCTGAACACTGTGGATGCGGAACGGCTCGATGATGGTGCGATACGGCACGGACTCTCCTCGAAGGTGCGGTACCACGATTGGATCGCGGCCTGCGCCACCCCGCCAGGGCCCCGAGTCCCCCGATGCCGGCCGACCGGCCGGACCGAACCTCAGGTTCGGCTGTACCGAAGCGGTACACAATGGCCGAAAGCTCGCCGAAGAACACCAAACCTCAGGTTCGGCTGTACCGATTCGGTACACAATGGCCGAAGGTTCGCCGGGCGCGAAGAGGACCGATCGGCGGGGCTGACGGAAGGGCTGTCGGCCCTAGCGGTCATGAGGCGGATCAGCACACGATGGTTCGCAAGCAACACCGTCGGAGGAGAACATCATGAAGGCAGCCGTCCACAACGAGTACGGCGCCGCCGACGAGGTGTGTGCGATCGAGGATGTCGCCGCGCCGCACCTGCGTGACGGTGAGGTTCTCGTCCGGGTCCACGCCGCTGGCGCAAACTGGGCCGACTGGTCGATGACCAGTGGTATGCCGTACATCATGCGTCTGGGCTACGGGTTGCGAGCCCCCCGCAAGAGAGTGCGTGGTACAGACGTCGCCGGAACGGTTGAAGAGGTGGGGGACGACGTGACCGGGCTCCGGGTGGGCGACGAGGTGTTCGGATGGTGTACGGGCGCCTTCGCTGAGTACGCCGCCGTACCTGCGGACCATCTCGTGCCCAAGCCGGCCGGGATCAGCTTCGAGCAGGCTGCAGGCGTGCCGATGGCCGGTTGTGTCGCGCTCCAAGCCCTGCGGGACGTCGCCGAGGTGATGCCCGGCGACAAGGTCCTCGTGAACGGGGCCTCGGGCGGCATCGGGAGCTTCACCGTCCAGATCGCCAAGTCCCTCGGGGCTGAGGTGACCGGCGTGTGCAGCACCCCGAACCTGGATTTCGTCCGGTCGCTCGGCGCCGACCACGTCATCGACTACACGCAAGAGGACTTCGCCGAAGGGGCCGAGCGGTACGACGCGATTGTCGACATCGCCGACACGCACTCGCTGGCCGAGCGGCGGCGGGTACTGAGCCACAAGGGAACGCTGATCCCCAACAGTGGGGTGGGCGGACCGTGGATCGGAAGCGTTGGGCGCATATTCAAGGCCTGGATCGCGTCGCCGTTCGTAAGCCAGAAGCTGCGGCCGTTCCTGTCGGTTGCGAAACGAGATGACCTCCTCACGCTCACCGATCTCATCGCGGCCGGCAAGGTCACGCCCATGGTCGGGAAGACCTACGCGCTCAGCGACGCCGGCGCCGCAATCCGTGAGGCCGGCTCGGGACACGCACGCGGCAAGGTGATCGTGACGGTCTGAGGAACACGAAACCGGTGCCACCACGCTCAGGAGGGCTCACGTGGCGGCGTCGGACAGAACCCTCGTTGAAGCGCACGTCGACGACCGACAGCCCGTGACGCCGATCTCCAAGACGGGTACTGGCGCCGAGCGGTTGTAGCTTCGTGACGTCGCACGGCCCGGCGTGGCGGAAGACGACGTGCTGATCGAGCGCCCCCGCCCGAACTCACGGCCATCGTGTACCGATTCGGTACAGCCGAGCCTTAAGGATCGGTGTCTCGACGCACCCGCCCTAGCTGAAGACCATGCCGTAGCGGTCTTCGTATCCGGCGTGGCGTACCACGTTCACCTCACCGACCACGTCCATGCCCATCGTCGGGTCCTCGACTGCGAGCTGTCCTGTCATGCGGATGCCGTTCTCGAGCTGGACCATCCCGAGGCCGAGCCGAGGTACATCGAAGTCGGCGGGCAACGCATGGACGTGGGTGAACGTCAGCAGCTTGCCCCGCTTCGGAAGCGGTTCCGGGTCGAACTCGAACATGTCGTTCTCCCGGCAGCTCTTGCACACCATCCGGAACGGGTAGTGCAGCGTGCCGCAGCGCCGGCACCGATAGGCGTAGATCTCCCGAGCCATCACGCCTCCTTCACGAACGTGAGACAGACGACGTTGTTGCCGAACCCGCCGAAGTTGCAGGTGAAGCCCACCGTCGCCTCTTCCACCTGGCGCTCCCCGGCCTCGCCGCGCAGTTGGGTGACGATCTCGTGGGCCTGGGCGACGCCGGTGGCGCCAACCGGGTGGCCATGGCCCTTGAGGCCGCCGCCGACGTTGATCGGGATCTTCCCGCCGAGCGCCGTCTCCCCCTTCTCCAGCGCCAGATGCCCCTCGCCCTTGGCGAAGAAGCCGACCTCCTCGCTCTCGACGATCTCGAGGATCGTGAAGGCGTCGTGCAGCTCGGCCACGTCGACGTCGTCTGGCGTGAGCCCCGCCATCTCGAACGACTTCGCCGCCGCCACCCGCACCGCCAGCAGGTCGGTCGGCTCGGTGCGCTCGTGCACGGCATGGGTGTCGGTCGCCTGTCCGACGCCGGCGATTCGAACCAGCGGCCGGTCGATCGTCTGTGCGACCTCCGCAGAAACGAGCAGCAGCGCCGCCCCGCCGTCCGACACCGGGCAGCGTCGAAGAACCGCAGCGGCTCGGCCACGTACGGGTTGTTGGTCACCGCCTCGGGCGAGTCGAGGATGCCTTCCAGGGTGATCGGCTGATGGAGGTGAGCGAACTCGTTGCGCATCGCCGCGTTCTGGTTCTTCACCGCCACCATCGCGAGGTGCCGCTCCGTCACTCCGTAGCGCTTCATGTACAGGCGGGTGAACATCGCCGCGTGCGCCGGCAAGGTCACGCCGTAGATGTACTCGGCGAGCGGATGCGTGAGCGTGGCGACGAAGTCGGTGGCCTCGAGGTTGTTCACCTCCCGCATCCGCTCGGCACCGGTCACCAGCACCACGTCGTGCAGCCCGGAGGCGACCGCCGCGAAGCCCGCCTTGATCGCCGAAGCTCCCGACGCCGGGCCGTTCTCGACCACGGCGGCGCCGGCGGGCGTGAGGCTGAGCGTGTCGACCACCGCGCTCGCCAGCGCCGTCTGGTGGTTGACCCGGGCACTCCCCATGTTGGCGACGTAGACGTGGTCGACGTCGCGGATCCCGGCGTCGCGCAACGCCAGCATCGCCGGGTAGGCCGCGATCTCGGCCAGCGGGTACTCGAGCCGGGTGAAGGTCGTGATGCCGATGCCGGCGACGTAGACGTCACGCATGGCTGCGGCCTCCCTTCGTGCGCCCACCGCTCCAGCATCAGCGCCGTCCCGGTGGGGTCGTACATCGCCCGGGTCGCCGCCATCAGGTCCTGCCGGCGGAGTCGGCGGGTCCGACGGCGGCAGGATCGCCGCCTTCGCCTTCGCGAGCAGGTGCGTCCGGCACCGGGCGTCGCCCGACGACGAGGCTGTCTCGCGCGGCGTCGAACAGCTCCCGGGTCAGTGCCCACGACGGCACGCCGCCCAGCTCGTGGGGCGTAGCGAAGCGCTTCTCGAGCCGGTACTCGATCATCCAGCGGCGGAACCCGATCGGCGACTCGGCGACGATGAGCACCTGCGTCGTGGCCGAGGATGTCGAGGTGGTACTCCATCTTGGCGGCGAACGAGTGCGCCCCGATCCGCAGACCGCGCCGCAGCGCGATGGTGTGCAGCGACATCCCCAGCTCAGGCGTCACCTGGCGGCCGTTCACCACCGCGGCCAGCTCGCCGTGGATCTGGGCGACCAGCACATACTCGTCCTGCACCCGGTGACGGGAGTAGCTGAGCAGCTCGGCGTAGACCCGCGCCGCCACCAGGTCGTAGAAATCCCGCTCGACGTGGATCAGCGGCTCGATGTGGGGCAGGACGTCGGGCACCTCGTCGCGGTCGATCTGCCGGATGACCATCGGCTCCCCGCTGGCGAGCGTCACGTACTTGGCGGGAAACGGCGCCATCGGCTGATCGACCGGACGCAAGATCTTCTCCAGGTCAACGGACACGGCTCATCTCCTCATTTCTCGGTGGCTGCGGCGAGGAGGGTGAGCGCCACCTTCTCCGCCGTGATGGGCATCGACGTGATGCGGATGCCGAGGGCGTCCTCGACGGCGTTGGCGATGACCGGGGCGGCCGGGATCATCGTGTGCTCGCCCACCCCGCGGGCTCCGAACGGGCCGTCCGGCTGCGGCACTTCGACGATGATCGGGACGATCTCGTCTGGGATGTCGAGGGCGGTCGGGATCTTGTAGTCGGTGAAGTTGGGGTTGAGCAGCCGCCCGTGATCGTCGAAGCGCATGTCCTCGTAGAGCACGGTTGCCAGGCCCTGCACGATGCCGCCGGTGATCTGGCCCTCGATGAGACCGGGGTTGATCGCCTTGCCGACGTCGACGGCGAGCGCGGTCTTGCGCACCTGCATCTTGCCGGTCTCCGGGTCGATCTCGACGATCGCCCCGGCCGCCCCCACGGTGTAGTGCACGTTCGGGTGGCCGCCCTGGCTGGTCTCCGGGTCGCTGCGGGTGGAGGTGAACTCCGGCATGAACATGCCGGTGCCGACGATGGGGCCGCCCTTGAACGTGCCGTCCTCGGCCTCGATGCCGTCGATGACGAAATCGCTCAGCGCCAGCGAGAACTCGGGATCGGTGGTGCAGCGCACCTGCTCGTCCTCGAGGTAGAGCGAGTCCTCCTCGAAGCCGTGCACGCGATACACGACCTCGAAGATCTTCTCGCGCGCCTCGATCGCCGCAGCCCGCACCGCATTGCCGCAGCTCCACGTGACGTGCGACGCCACCGTCTGCCACTCGTACGGGTTGCGGTCGGTGTCGGGGGTCTCCACCCGGATCTTGCTGGTCGGCACCGTCAGGACCTCCGAGGCGATCTGAGCCATCACGGTGAGGTAGCCCTGGCCGATCTCCATGCCCGACACGCTGATGTTGATGCTGCCGTCCTCGTTGAACTTGAGGAACGACGCAGACGAGGCGTTCGGCGGCATCGCTGGGGCCTTCCAGAAGAGGGCGAACCCCTTCCCGACCTTGCGGCCGGGGATGCTCGGCGGCTCCTGCTCGCCCCAACCGATGGCGGCGGCGGTTCGATCGATCGCTTCCTGAAGACCGGACGGGTTCATCTCGGCGCCGTAGGCCAGCGTGTCCCCTTCGGAGATGGCGTTGCGGCGGCGGAACTCGACCGGGTCCATCCCGATGGCGTGCGCCAGCCGGGTGATGTGCGACTCGAGCCCGAAGTGGAACTCGGAGTAACCGAACCCGCGGTAGGGCCCGCCGGGCGGCAGGTTGGTGTAGACGCACAGCGAGTCGATCTTCACGTTGGGGATCCGGTAGGGGCCGGTCGCCGACAGACCGGCGGCGTTCACGACGTTGGCGCCGTACTCGACGTACGCCCCGGCGTCCCAGTGCAGCGTGTGCTCGAGGGCGGTGATGGTGCCGTCGCTGGTCACCCCCATCTTGACGTGTGCCACGAGACCCTGGCGCTGGTAGGTGTTGTAGAACTCCTGCTCGCGGGTCCAGCGCACCTTCACCGGGTGGCCCTGCACCGCGGTGGCCAGGGCGGCGCCGATGATCTCCATCGATACCCCGGCCTTGCCGCCGAACCCGCCGCCGACGTACGGGGTGACCACCCGGACGTCCTTGTCGGATAGGCCGAGCGGCGCCAGCGCCTCGGCGAAGAGGTGGCGCTGGGTGTACGGCGACTGGGAGGCCGACCACAGCGTCAGCCGCCCCGCCCGGTCGTACAGCCCCACCACGACGTGGGGCTCGATGGCGCAGTGGGCGTAGCGCGGCACCCTGTAGGTGTCCTCGAGGATCACGTCCGCGGCAGCGAACCCGTCGTCGATGTCGCCCTTGCGCGTCTTGCGCCAGTGGGCGATGTTGGTGCCGGCGTGTGGGAAGAACCACGGCACGTGGGGGTAGTCGCCCAAGTCCGGGATGGATGAGGTCGGCAGAGTCCTCGACCGCCTTCAGCGGGTCGTAGATCGCAGGCAGCTCCTCGTAGACGACCTCGACCAGACGGGCCGCGCGCTTGGCCACCTTCGGGGTCGCGGGCGACGACGGCCGCCACCTGCTCGCCGACGAAGCGCACACGGTCCTGGGCGAACACGTAGCGATCCTTCATGTAGAGACCGAACGTGAAAGGGAAATCCTCGCCGGTGACGACCTTCACGACCCCGGGCAGCGCCTCGGCGGCGCTGGTGTCGATCGACACGATGCGGGCGTGCGGATGGGGGCTCTCGACGATGCCAGCGTGCAGCAGGTCGGCGCCGAACTCGATGTCGTCGACGTACTCGGCCGCACCCGTGACCTTCTCCAGACCGTCGATGCGCGTTGCCGGGGTGCCTACGACCTCGAGGGTGCGGGCGGCCGGGGCTCCGAAGCCGGGGACGTCGGTCATGCCGTTGCGCTCCTCTCGTCTGCGGCGGCGAGCACGGCGTCGATGATCGGCTCGTACCCGGTGCAGCGGCACAGGTTGCCCGCAATGGCGTGCTGCACCTGCGCCCGGGTCGGCCGCGAGACGTTGTCGAGCAGCTCGGCGGCGGCGATGACGATCCCTGGGGCGCAGAAGCCGCACTGGAAAGCGTTCATCGCCACGAGGGCGTGCTCGAGGCCGGCGAGGGCGGCGTCGTCGAGCCCCTCGACCGTGGTGACCGCATGGCCGTCAGCCTCGATCCCGAGCACGAGGCAGCTGCGCACGGTCTTGTTGTCGAGCAGCACGGTGCAGCTGCCACAGTCGCCGCGCTCGCACCCGATCTTCGGGCTCTTCACCCCCGCCTTGGTGCGCAGCACATCGAGGAGGACGTCGCTCGGCTCGACGGTCAGTATGCGGGGCTCGCCGTTGATGGTGATGGTGACGTCGGTCTTCATCGCTCCCTCATATCAAGGGCGTGCCATAGGCCGGGCCTGTACCGGTGCGCCGCCCCTCCGCCATCCGGAGCGCGCGGCGCAGCATCACACCGGCCATCGCCAGCCGGTACTCCTTCGACGCCCGTATGTCGGTGATGGGGGCGATGGCGTCGGGAACGAGGCGGACGGCTGCAGCGATGGCATCGTCGTCGAGTTGGCGGCCGCGGAGCGCAGCCTCGATGGCGGGCGCCCGCACCGGAGTCGGCGCCAGCGCCCCGAAGGCGACGTGCCACTCGCTCTCGGGCAAGGCCACGACGGCGACAGACGCCTGGGCGAGGTCCTCGCCGGCGTAGCGGCTCAGCCTGGCGAACGCTGCACCGGAGGGCTGCGGCGGGACGGGGACGGTGACGTGCGTCACCATCTCGCCGACGGTGAGCGCGGTGCGTTTGGGGCCGGTGAACCACTCACTGATCGGGACGGTGTGGGAGCCGGCCGGCCCGATCACGTGCACCGTGGCGTCGTGAGCGAGGAGCGGCGGGCCCGCGTCGCAGGACGGCACCGCCGAGCAGATGTTGCCGACGAGGGTCGCCCGGTGGCGGATGCCGACCGAACCGACGGTTTCAGCTGCCTCGGCGAGCGCGGGAAGCGACTCGCCGATGACGTCCGAGGCCACGATGTCGGCGAAGGTGGCCAGCGACCCGATGTGGACCATGCCGTCGTCGGCGTCGATGCCGGCCAGTCCGGGGAGGCGCTTGATGTCGACGACGAGGTGCGGGGCGACGAGGTCGTCGCGCAGCCACGGGACGAGATCGGTGCCACCGGCGAGGATGCGCACCTCGCCTTCGGGAGCGGCGAGAAGCGCCAACGCCTCGTCCATCGTCTGGGGCCGGGCGTACGCAAAGTCGACGGCAATCGTCATGCCACCTCCTCGTCGACGGTCGGTGGCGTCACCGACCGTGCGACCGTAGGCATCGCGACGGTCACGCGACCAGGGTCGAACGGCATTCCTTGCGGGTCCGGGTCGACCGGAGCCGAACCTTCGGCTCGGCTGTACCGTTTCGGTACGCAATAGCCGTGAGTTCGTGCCGCAGCTCGAACCTTCGGCTCGGCTGTACCGTTCCGGTACGCAATAGCCTCAGGTTGGGACTGTCGCCCAGCCGGGAGGACCGCGCCGTGTCGACCTAGGCGGTCGACCAGCGATCCGCTCGATCGGCACGATCAGGGCGCCGACCCCCCGGACCGTCCGCACACCGTTGTCGTCCGCACGCAGAGACGGGGGCGGCGTTGAGCCACCCCCGTCCTCCACTCGTCGTAGGTCCTCAGATGGCGTCTCGGTCGAGCTCCCCGGTGCGAATCCGGATGATGGACTGAACTGGAGTCACCCAGATCTTGCCGTCGCCGATCTTGCCCGTCTGCGCGGCACCCAGAATCGCATCCGTCACCTTCGGCACATCGCCTTCGTCCACCACGATCTCGAGCTTCATCTTGGGGATGAACTCGATCGTGTACTCGGCGCCGCGATAGCGCTCCGTGTGGCCGCCCTGGCGTCCGAATCCTTTGACCTCCGTGATCGTGATGCCTTGGATCCCGACGGCGCGGAGGGCCTCTTTCACCTCATCGACTTTGTGAGGCTTGATGACTGCAGTCACCAGTTGCATGGTGTTGACCTCTCCTTCAGGCCAGGGCCGAAGCCGTGGCAGCAACGTCTGGACCGTAGCCCGGTGCACCGTGCTCGACGGTGTCGAGACCCTCGATCTCCTCCTCGGCGGGCACCCGCAGCCCGATCGTCGCCTTGATGGCGAGGAACAGGGCGCCTGCGGTGACCACCACGAAGACGAACACAGCGACAACGCCAATGAGTTGGGTGACGAACTGGTTGAGGCCGTCACCGTAGAACAGCCCGCCCTCAGTGGCGAAGAGCCCAACCATCAACGTTCCGAACGCACCGCACACCCCGTGGACGGACACCGCGCCGACCGGGTCGTCGACGCCGCGCCTGTCGATGAAGAACACGGAGAAGACCACGAGGATCCCTGCCAGAGCGCCGATGATCACCGCTCCCCACGGCGAGACGTTGGCCGTCCCGGCCGTGATCGCAACGAGCCCGCCGAGCACGCCGTTGCCCGCCATCGCCACGTCGGGGACGCCCGTCTTGAACCACACCGTGATCGTGGAGAACACACCCCCCGCAGCACCCGCCAGCAGTGTCGTGAGCGCGATGCCCGCCACGGCACCGTCTGCGGCCAGCTCAGACCCTGGATTGAACCCGAACCAGCCGATGAAGAGGATGAAGACACCGGTGATGGCAAAGGGGATCGAGTGCCCGGGAATCGCTCGGGGTGTGCCGTCCTTCGCGTACTTGCCGAGCCTGGGCCCCAAGATCATGGCGCCCATCAGCGCCGCCCAACCGCCCACGCTGTGCACGATCGTGGAGCCGGCGAAGTCAATCATCGGGGTGCCCAGTTGGGCGAGCCAGCCGCCGCCCCACAGCCAGTGGACGACGATCGGGTAGATGAGCGCCGTGATGACGAAGCTGTAGACGAAGTAGCTCCGAAACTTCGTGCGCTCGGCCATCGCACCCGACACGATGGTTGCGGCTGTTGCGGCGAAAGCGACCTGGAAGATGAAGAACGTGGGAAGCGACAGGGTTCCGAAGTAGCCCTCGGTGAAGTGGTTCGGGTTGAGGAACCAGCCCTCGGTCCCGAAGAAGTCGTTCCCGGTGCCGAACGCGATGGCGAAGCCGAACAGACCGAACGCCAGCACGCCGGCGCAGAAGTCCATCAGGTTCTTCATCATGATGTTCGACACGTTCTTGGCTCGAGTGAGCCCCGCTTCGACCAGCGCAAAGCCGGCCTGCATGAAGATGACCAGCACGGCTGCGATCAGGATCCAGATGTTGTCCAGAGTGGCCTGAACCACTTCGGCGGTGACCCCGTCCTGCGCCAGCGCCGGCGTGGCGGACGCCAGCAGGGCCAAACCTGCTGCCGCGCCGACAACCAGCAGTCTCCGTCTCATCAGCTTCCTCCTGGGCCGGTTTACACATGCACCCGTGGTTCCGGGCGCGCTCAACGGCGGGCAAAGTACGGGGGACAGGTTTCGGGTGTGTTACGCAACGATGACGAAGATCGAGCACTCACCCGTGGGCGTGATCGCTCAGGAGCGGCGATTGCGGGCGAGCGCTGTCACGGCGTCCACGAAGCACGCCATCGGCGCCTCCACGAGACCGGCGCCCACCATGCCGGTGCCCGGCTCCTTCCCGGCTATCCCCGTGTTGATCTGGGGACGGATGCCTGTGCGCACCACCAGCGTTGCGTCGATGCCGGTGGGCGTGCCGCGAGACTCGAGGAAGGGAATCCTGTAAGCGGGATGCTCTTCCATGGTGATCTCGTACATTTGCAGGGTGCGGCGGACGGCACCGGCGGCCGTGCCCCCCACGAAACCGACGATGGCAGGCGATGCCGCCATCGCAAACCCGCCGAGCCCAACGGTCTCCGTGATCGCCGAGTCTCCGATATCGGGGCTCGCGTCTCGGGCGGTGAAAGAGCCGAGGTAGAGGCCGTCGACGATCGGCGCCGGAGCGGTGAACCAGCGGTCGCCCGTACCGGAGAGTCGGATGCCGAACTCGGTGCCGTTGCGCGCCATGGTGGTCACCAGGCTCGACCGCGGCACCCCGGAGGCGGCATCGGCGGCGAGCTTCCCAGCGGCCATGACGAGATTCAGCATGAAGTGGTCGTTGCCATCGATGAAACGGAACACGGCGGCGCGATCGGCCACGGATGCGGCGGCGCTGTCGACGAGGGCGGCTCCGATCGCCCGCAGGAACAGAGAAGTGCCCGCCCGGTTGCGGTTGTGGCCATCGTCGCCCATTTGGAGCGCTTGGGCGATGATGGACCGGAGATCGACTGGCCCGCAGACCTGCAAGGCCGACGCCAGCACCGGTGCCAGCACACCGTCGATCCACCGCAATCGGTCGATGACCTCCTCGCCGAACGCTCCATACCGCAACACCTTGCCCAGCCCCTCGTTGAGGGTGGCGTAGGCGACACGGTCTCCGTCGGCAACGACTGCGACGGGCATAGAAGGAGATACGACGCCGGCCATCGGGCCGACCGCCTCGTGGTGGTGGCACGGCGACAGTTCGATCTCACCGGAACCGGCGAGCGCGGCAGCCGCTTCCGGTGAGACGGCCAGTCCTTCGTACACGAGCGCACCGATGACGGCGCCTCGCATCGGCCCACTGGCGTCACGCCACTCGAGGGGTGGTCCGGCGTGGAGCAACGTGTGCTCCGTCATTCCCGGGATGACGTCGCGCGCCGTAGCGATGCCGACGAGGTGGGGACGGACGGCAACCAGCCGAGCCACGGCAGTGGCATTGGCAGTGGCCACCCGCACGTCAGCCGCGAGGGCGGCCAGCGCCGGGGCAGTACCCGCCACCGGCGGGCGCCACTGGGTGCGGTGGACCACAACCCCCTGTGCCTCGAGGGCTGCGGCCAGCACCTCGATCCCGGCGGTGGCAACGATCGGCGGAGCAGTCAGGAGGCCGGCCGGGCGCTCCATCATGGGCGATCCACGGCCAGGGCCACTGCAGCGCGAGTCGCCTCGGCATTGCACGAGTACACCGACGCTCCGGCGCCGCGCAGCGTCGTGGCCTGCCCGTCGCGATCTTGCGGGTCACGGTCGGTGCCACACAACGACACCACAACTGCGGCACCGGCGTCCACGGCGGCGGCGACTCCGGGAGCGAGATCGGCGGCAGGGTCCGGATGGGCGCCGTAGCCGAGCACCACGTCGACGAGCAGTACGCCGATGGTCGGATCGGTGGCGGCGGCTGCCAGCCGGTCGAGCCTGATCGACTGATCGATCATCGGGTGCGCCCGCCCCGAGGTGTATCGGTCGGCACCGAAGTCGACGAGGCGATGTCCGGTCGCTTCCTCGACGTCCCCGATGTTCCCGAGGGTGGCAGAAGCGATCGCCGCCGCCTCGGATCGGAGGCTGCCGCCGGCGAAGAGCCCAACCAGCGATCCCGGCCGATGCTCGCTCGCACCCGACGGCCACGCCGGCCACGAGGGCGGCGTGACGCCGAGCACCGCAAGCACCTCGCCCGTGGCGCCCTCGAGCGTTGCGCCTGGCTCACCGAGATACACGACGACGGCTGGCGTGCGACAGCGGCGCGCGTGTGCAGCCACCCCGGCAGCCACCTCGGGAGCCGGCGTCTTCGCCACCAGAACGATGACGCGTGTTTCCGGGTCGTCGTCGAGCACGCTGAGCGCCACGAGCGTCGACCTGGCGGCGACTCCGGCGGAGAGATCTCGACCGCCGGTGCCGATGGCGTGGCGTACCCCAACCCCGGCGTCGGCCAGCAGACAGCAGATCTGTTGGATACCCGTACCGGCTGCCCCGACGATGCCAACCGGGCCTACCGCCACTGCGTTGGCGAACCCGAGGCCGACACCGTTGATGATCGCCGTCCCACAATCGGGTCCCATGACCAGAACCCCACGTTGAGCGGCGGCCTCCTTCAGCGCAACCTCCTGCGAGACGGGGACGTTGTCGCTGAAGATCATCACGTGGAGGCCGTGGTCGACAGCGTCCATCGCCTCCACGAACGCGTGCTCGCCGGGCACCGATACGACCGCAATACGGGCGTCACGAGCTGCGGCGCCGATGGTGTGAGGCGGAGGTGGCTCGAGCCCACCCTCGGTCTTCACGGTCGGGGCGAGAACACCCGCGAGCGCACGGCGAGCGTCGTCGGCGGTCGCCTCGTCGGCTGCCCGGACGGCGACGATGAGGTCGTCGGGCCCGGCAGCAGCCGAAGCTGCGTCGCCGAAGCCGGCTCCCGCCAGCAACTCGAGGTTGAGCGGCGTGCCCATCGCAACGAACGCGCCCTCGACTCCGGGCAGCGCCCGCATTTCGGCAGCCGCCTGCATCAACCGCACCGAGTCGTGATACGCACCGCGCCGCACCTCGACGTGCTCGATCACGCCCACATCACCTCTTCGGCCTCGTCCCCACCGTGCAACCGCGCTTCATCCGAGGTCGACGATCGCGGCCACCGGCCCGCCGCCAGATGGGCCCTGGTGCAGCGCCGCAACCGAGACGAAGATCGCAGAGTCTCCTACCGCAGCTGCAACGACTCCGCCGACGGCTCCCTTGATGTGGCGATGGTGGTGGACATCGCTGTCGTCGAGCGACACTTGCCGGCGCCCGCGCAGCCGGCCGCTCGGATCCGCCTCGCACTTGAGGAACACGTTGACAAGGCGCCCATCGAGGTCCTCGGCTCGTGCCCGCTCGGGAAGATCGAGACCCGCAGACCGAATCGCTTCGTACACGCCTTCGAAATCGAGCGCGTCTTCCATGACGCTGTGGCCGATCCGGTAGCGGCCACCCACTCCTCGCACGTTGCCGACGACCACCGTCTGCGCCCTGTCGAGCTCAACGCCCGATGAGCACGAGGCGACCGATGAGTAGAGCGAGACGTCATGGCCGATGCGTTCGGCCGCCGGCATCTCGATCTCGCCGAGCGCAACGGCGATGCCGAGGGCGGCAGTACCGTTGGAGACGTTCATCGACTCCAACGGATCCTCGGTGAAGACCGTGTGCCCGCGGCGCCGTGCGTCGTTGATCGTGTCGATGGTGAGCAGCGGCGTCTTGGTCTGCACGTAGTGGACGTCGGCCGGGTCATCGATCCCCGCCTCCTTCATCGCCCCACGCACACCATCTGCAACCTTCTCGACCATTGCCGGCCGCCCGATGTCCTCCGGGCGGATCGTGTCGCTCATCGCGTAGCCAACGGCCAGGCGCGGTTCGGTGCTCGAAGGCGCCTCCACCTTGGCGAAGATCGTGGCGTGAGGGGTGAGGATGCCATCTGTGCCCCCCGACCACACCATCGGGATCTCCTTGATCTCGGCAGCCGGGCGGGTCCCGTGCGCGAGCAGCACGTCGCGGAACGCTCGGTCGGCGAGGATCCGCGTGTAGTCGTTGACGCCCCCGTTGCCTTCCGTCTTGCCGACGATGGCGATGACGTCGTCGGCGTCGAACACAGTTCCCGTGATCAGCGCGTCGAGTCCGGACGCATCGGTCACGCTCTCGAGAACCACCTTGCGGACTTCGATGGCCATGGCGTCTCCCAGCTGTGAGTCGGTGCAGCCCGTCGCGGGGAGGCCCGCCGGGCCAGGTGCTCCGGGTCCACTCAACTGCCGACGGCGGCCAATCGCTAGGGGCCAACGGCACCACGCGCAAAGCCTCACGCGAGGATGTTCGGCGTTTCATCATTTTTGGCGATGCCCACGGGCGCCTACAGTGACATGGTGCCGTGGTGTAGCCCAACGCGAACATGCCAGATCGAACGGGGCGCACCACTACGAAGAACCAGCAGGTAAGGGCCGGTTCTGCGTGACAAGGGCCAGGAACCACAATGTTGCGACGCACCTCGACGGCGTTGCTCGCCGTCGTCGTCATATTCTCTGCGCTCCCTGCAGGAGCGACGGAGAGTTCATCCACGCTGGGACCGCGCGGCACTCGCACGCTCTCATCCGACCTCCGCCAAGCCGGGTTTCGCAACGGGCGACTCCCCGACCGTGCACTGGTCGAAGTCGAAGCCGGCGCCAACGAGCACTGTCTGCTCGAAGCCGACGCCGCGATTACGTGGCGACTGCTGATGCTCGCCGCCGAGTACGACGGCGTCACGGGATTCGACGCAGGCTGGTGCTACCGAACGGTTGACCAGCAACGAGCCACCCGTGAGCGCAACTGTGATTGGGTGGACACCGGCCCCGCACGAGCAGCAGATGTTGTCCGCACAGAGTCGAGCGGTGATCCGGAGCCTCCGCCGCCCGAGCCCGAGCCTGAGCCCGAGCCTGAGCCGACGCCCGAGCCGGAGCCGGAGCCCGAGCCCAAGCCACAACCTCCTCCACCGGCACCCGCGCCGTCGCCGGACCCGGCACCCGTACCTGCGCCGGCACCCGAGCCCGAGCCCGTGCCCGCCCCAGCGCCAGAGCCGGCACCGCAACCCGAACCGGCACCGCAACCCGAGCCGGCGCCACAACCCGAGCCGCAACCCGAACCGTCGCCAGCGCCACAGCCCGAGGCCGAGTCGAGGCCGGTGCTCGTGTGCAGCGTGCCGACAGCGGTCCCGGGCCGGTCCAACCACGGATGGGGACGCGCCATCGACGTCGTCGACACGACAGGGCGAAGGGCATCGGTGCTGTCGTGCAGCGACGAGCAGTTCGAGTGGCTGCTCGAGAACGGCCCGACGTTCGGATGGGTCCTCCCCTCCTGGGCGAGGTGCAACAAATCGACCGCCGAGCCTTGGCACTGGGAATGGGCCGGCCTCACCGGTCCCCTGTCGCAACTCATCGTCGAGCAGCGAGCGGCACGCGGCCTGGCCATCCCCCTCTGACGCCGCCCACCCGCTGCGAACTACCGGTGACGCTTCATTGTTCGATCTGTGCCTGCGACAACCGCTCCCGACTCATCGTGACCGACACGCCGAGCTCGTGTACGGCTGTGCCGTGGAACACACCCCTCAGGGGCATGACGTCGTCGTAGTCCCTTCCGTGGCCGATCTTCACATGGAGCTCCCCGACCGGCGTCGGGTTGGTTGGATCCAAGCCCCACCACCCCCAACCCGGTAGGAAGACCTCGACCCAGGCATGGGTGGCAATCTCGATCTCTGCTTGTGCCGGTGCGATCCCAACCGATTGGTCGGCCGCGTAGAGGTACCCGGAAACGTACCGTGCCGGGATCCCAACGCTCCGGTACATGGCAATTGCGGCGTGTGCGAAGTCCTGGCACACGCCCCTGCCGCGGTCCCAGACGTCGTTGACGTCGACCCCCACGTAGGTGGATCCGGGGGCATAGTCGAGGCGTCCCGAGACCGCATCGTGGATGGATGACACCGCATCGAGCGCGGACCGGTGACCCGATACGGTAGATCGGGCCACGTCGGCCAAGCCGGCGTTCCAACGTGCGTGCGGCGACGGCTGGAGGTAGGCATGAAGCCCAAGCGCGACATCGTCTGCGCGGTACGCATCGAGGTTCGGTCCCGCCGTGGGTTGCGGACGTTCCTGCGTTTCCACGGTCGCCTCGGCGATGACGCCAAGGGAGCTGTGGGCGCGGCGAATGCTGAAGGCGTCGACCCGGGTCCCCCAATAGTCGATGTACGACAGCACCCGGCTGCTCGGGACCGTTGTCACATCGTACGACACCAGGCTCTGCCCGGGCGCCGCTGCGGGACACGCACGCAAGACGTTGTGCGATTCGCGCGCAGGCTCGGGGTAGGTGAAATGCGATGCGTAGCGAATCTCGATGCGCATCAGGTGGCCTGATACGCACGAAGCTCGAGGTCGGTCCCGGCTCTGAAGAAGTGCTGGTCGACGTTGCGAGCCACCTCGTAGATGTCGGCCTGAAGCGACTCGAGGAACTGGTCGAGCCCGCTGCGCAGCACCTCGTCGATATCGCAAAACTCGGCACGTGCGCGCACCCGCCCGATGAGGCGCAACAGCCCGGGACGACCTTCGCCGATGGCGAGGCGGTCGAGCTGCGACTCGCAGACTCGCAGGCTGAAGAGGACGCTGCGTGGGAACACCGGAGACAACAGCAGGAACTCGAGCACCTTGTTCGGCTCGAAGGACGCGTCGTGGGCCTTGAGGTACGCCTCGTAGGCCGACACCGACTTGAGCACGGCCAGCCAGGCGTGGAAGCCCATCGGCCGGCCCGCGTGCAGCAGCCGTGCGTACCGAACGGCCAGAAGGCGGCAAGCCATCTCGGCTCGCTCGAGCATGAGGCCGAGCAGGATGAAGCGATAGCCATCGTCACGCGGCATCGTCTGAGATGCCACTCCGGCGATCATCTGGCACCGGTTGCGAACGATGCGGAACACGCTGTAGGGCTGCTGGGAGATATCGCTCGCCAAGTCCCACGACGTCAACTCGAGGTGGAACTGGTTGATGGCCTCCCAGAGCTCGGTCGAGATCCGATCGCGCACGCCGAACGCGTTCTCCCGCGCCCGCGCAACCGAAGCGATGATCGACCCGGGGTTGGTTTCGTCGAGCACCAGATACCGGGTCACTTCGCCGGCGGCTGAGGAGCGGTCGCCGAACGCCTTGTCGAGGAACAGCACCTCGAGCAGCTCGCGCCATGCCGTCGACTCTTCAGAGGGAGGCGACTCGAGGAGATTGTGATACGTGACGTCGAGTACTCGTGCCGTGTCCTCGGCGCGCTCGACGTAGCGGCCGAACCAGAAGAGAGCTTCAGCGTGGCGGGACAGCATCAGGCATCGCTCTCCAGCACCCACGTGTCCTTCGAGCCACCGCCTTGCGAGGAATTGACGATGAGCGAGCCCTCCGGGAGCGCGACCCGAGTCAGCCCACCGGGGATCACCTCGATGCTCTCGCCGCTCAGGACAAAGGGACGGAGGTCGATGTGGCGCGGCCTGAGCTCACCGTCGACGAGTGTCGGATGGGTCGAGAGGTGGACGACCTCCTGAGCGATGTAGTTGCGCGGGTTCGCGATGATCGCATCGGCGGCGGAAGCGAGCTGTGCGTCATCCGCCTGGGGGCCAATGATGATGCCGTAGCCCCCCGCTTCCGCGACCGGTTTCACGACGAGTGTGTCGAGTCGCTCGAGAACCATCTCCATCTGGTCGGGCTCCCATGGCAGGTAGGTCGTGACGTTGGGCAGAACCGGCTCTTCGCCGAGGTAGTACGTGATGAGGTCGGGGACGAACGCATAGACGGCCTTGTCGTCGGCCGCACCGTTGCCGATGGCGTTGGCGATCGTGACGTTGCCGGCGCGCGCGGCAGCGACGATGCCGGGAACACCGAGCAGGCTGTCGTTGCGGAACACGACCGGATCGAGGAACTCGTCGTTGATGCGCCGGTAGACGACGTCGACGCGCTCCAGCCCGCGGGTCGTGCGCATGGAGACGACGTGATCGTCGACGATGAGGTCCCTCCCCTCGACCAGCTCGACGCCCATCTGGCGGGCGAGAAACGCGTGCTCGAAATATGCCGAGTTGGCGACCCCTGGGGTCAGTACCACAACGGTCGGGTCGCCAGCGGCAGCGGGTGGTGCGACGGACCGCAACGCAGCGAGGAGGGAAGAGCCGTAGTGGTTGACGGGTCGGACCCTGTGGCGGGCGAATGCCACCGGGAGCACTCTCGTCATGGCTACTCGGTTCTCCAGGACGTAGGAGATGCCGCTCGGTACGCGCAGATTGTCCTCCAGAACGCAGTAGGTTCCTTGCCCGTCCCGCACCAGATCGATGCCCGCCACAACGCACCGCGAGCCCAGCGGCGCAGGCACCCCGTAGCCCTCGCGCATATATCCGTCCGCCGATTCCACCAACCAGCGGGGCACGATGCCGTCATTGATTGCCGCTTGGTCCCCGACGTAGACGTCGTCGAGGAACTGATTCAGCGCCCGCACACGCTGGATGAGCCCGCGCTCAACGTGACGCCACTCGTCCGGAGGGATGATGCGAGGAATCAGGTCCATCGGCCACGTGCGCTCGCGCCCCTCCTCGTCGCCGTAGACCGCAAAGGTGATGCCGAGGCTGCGGAAGATCGAGTCGAGGAGCGCCGCTCTCTCGCCGAGGTCCGCTCTGCCGAGGGCTGTGAGGCGCTCCATGAGGGGGACGTAGTGTGAACGTGTTGCCTCGCCGTCGAAGACCTCCGAGAAGGTGGGTACGGGCGCCGCGGTGTCGCTGGTCACGTCGGCAGTTTACGGAACCCGACCCGCCACCCTTCAGGTCCGGGCCCGGGGCCCCGGCTCGGCCGGAGCGACACCCCTCGAGAGCGCACGGCGTAGGCTTGTCGTGACATCGACCAATGGTGAGCCAATGGCGCAGCAGCCGATCGAGCTGATCCTCCTCAAGCAGTGGGCGACCTACCTCGACATCCCCATCTGGCTGATGGATGACCGCGGCGACCTCCTCTTCTACAACGAGCCCGCCGAGGTCGTTCTCGGTCTTCGTTTCGACGAGGCGGGTCGCATCAATGCGGACGAGCTCGCTGCAATGTTCATCACGACTCGGGTCGACGGTTCGTCGATGCCGACCGAAGAGCTCCCCGTGGTCATTGCGCTGCGCGATGGGCACCCGGCACACGGTGCGCTCCGGATTCGTGCCCTCAACCACGTATGGCGTGCGATCAACGTGACGGCGTTCCCGATAGACGCAGGCGGCCGGCGCCAGGGAGTCGTTGCGATGTTCTGGGAGCAGGACCCTTCGTGAAGGTCACGCTATGGGGGACGCGGGGCAGCCTTGCCGCCGCCGGACCGGACACGGTCGAATACGGCGGAGACACGTCAGCCGTCGAAGTGCGGGCACGGAACGGGGCCGCGATCGTGCTCGATGCGGGATCGGGGATCAAGGAAGCTGAGCAGTGTGCTGAGCGACCGGCGTCGGATCGACATCCTGCTGACGCATCTGCACATGGACCACATCCAGGGATTGGGCTTCTTCACCCCACTCTTCGACGCAGCCACCGAGGTCCACATATGGGGGCCGGCATCTGCGACCCAGAGCCTCGAGGAGCGGCTGGGACGGTACCTGTCTCCTCCTCTGTTCCCGGTGCGAATGCGTGATCTCGCCAACGTGCTGCTCCACGACGTAGCGCCAGGGACGTTCATGATCGGCCCGTTCATGGTGACGGCCGACTTCGTCTGCCATCCGGGCCTCACCCTCGGGTACCGTGTTGCCGAGGACGGCAGGACCCTCGCCTACATCCCCGATCACGAACCGGCACTGGGGGTTCCGCACTTCCCCGGAGCCCCGGAGTGGACGTCCGGATACGACCTCGCCGCCGGCGTCGACCTCCTCATCCACGATGCCCAATACACGGATCCCGAGTATCCGGCGCGGCAGGGCTGGGGACACAGCACGTTCGCCCAAGTCGCTGCGTTCGCCGAGATGGCGGAGGTCGGCACGCTGGTGAGCTTCCACCACGACCCCGGCCACGACGATGCCACCCTCAACGACATCGCCGACATCTTCGCCTCCCGCGGCAATCCCTTTGACTTCGTGCCGGGGAAGACGGGTACAACGTTCGAGTTGTAGCGCCGCGCCCCCTGCCGTCCATGCACACGACCGGTCCCATCCCCTAGGGTTGCCCGACCCCCGACCGGGAGAGGAATGAAGCGGCAGATACGTGCCGTCGGCCGGCACGTTGCGACCCGTATCGATGCGCTGCGCCGCGGGCTCGCCGAACCCGGGCTGCGCCACCTCCAACTCACCTCACTCGCCTTCAACGCCGTCGAGTACGCAACGCTGGTTGCCCTTGGCGTCTACGCATTCGACGCGGGCGGCGCCCTTGGTGTGGGCGTGGCCACGGTCGTGCGCACCCTTCCCGCGTTGATCGCCGGACCCCTCCTGGCCGTCCTCGCCGACCGCCACTCCCGGCCTATCGTCATGGCGATCGGTCTGTTCGTCCGCGGGGCCTTCCTCATCGCCATCGCCGCTGCGGTCACCGGAGGCGCACCCTTTGCGCTCGTCCTTGCTCTTGCCGGACTCGACGCCATTGGCGCTTCATCGTTCTATCCGGCGTACGGAGCACTCATTCCCGAGCTCGCCCTCTCACCTCAACAATTGGCCACTGCGACAGCTCTCGCTTCGGCTACGGAGAATGGCGGGAGCCTCGGAGGCCCGCTCGTGGCAGCCGTCCTGCTCGCCGCTGCCGGTGTGTCGAGCGTCTTCATCGCAGCTGGTGTCACCGTCGTGCTTGCCGGGGTGCTGGCGTTGCGCCTCACCTCGACCCGACGTCTGCCTGCGAGTCGGGGCCAGGCTGCAGCGTTCCGGTCCGACCTCGCCGACGGAGTCGCTGCCGCTGCCCGTAACCCACAGACGCGAGCCGTCGTCGGGGCGTGGGCATTCGAGTCGCTCGCGGTTGGTGTCAGCGAAGTGTTCGTCGTACTCATCGCCATCGACCTGATCGGGTGGGGCGACCCCGGCGTCGGTCTCCTCAATGCAGCCCTGGGAGCTGGTGGCCTCATCGGCAGCATCGCCATGGCGTCGCTTGCCCGAAACCGGCCCTTCGGTCGTTACCTCGGGATCGGCATCGTCGTGTTCGGAGCTGGGATCGCCTTCAACGGTGTGTTTGCGGTGGGACTCGGCGCACTGCTCGCTCACGTCGCCATCGGCCATGCCGGCGCACAGGTCGATGTGGCCGCGCAGACGCTGCTGCAGCGCACCGTCGCCGAGGACCATCTCGGGCGGGTGCTCGGTGCGTTCGAGGGCATCTACTGGGGAGCGCGCGGCGTGGGTGCCATCCTTGCCTCGTGGGCCAGCGTCGCCCTCGGCGTCCGATCGGCGCTCTTGGGCATCGGGTCGGCAACGACGTTGATCGGTGTGGCGCTCCTGCTCCGCCTCGCCCGCATCGATCGGGGTGCCCGCGTGCCCGACGATCAGCTCGACCTCATCCGCCCGATACCGCTCTTCGCTGCCCTGCCGGTCCCAACGGTGGAACGGCTCGCCGCCCGCCTCGAACCTCGTGGTGCCGAGCCTGGGGAGGTCATCATTCGCCAAGGCGACCGCGACTGCGACTTGTACGTCATCCGCTCCGGTCGCGTCGCAGTGGAGCTCAACGGGAGGCCGGTCGCAACGCTAGAAGCGGGTGACGTCTTCGGCGAGATCGCTCCCCTCCGGGGCATTCCACGCACCGCCACCGTCCGTGCCGTCGACGCCACCGACCTCTACGCCCTCGACGGGGACGTGTTCTGCGCCGCAGTGTCTGGCCACACCACCTCGCTCGACCACGCCGCGGACCTCGCCGACACCCGGATCGCCGAGCTACGACGTTTCGGAGGACGCACCGGCAGGTGAGCGGCGATCCGCGTGCGGATACAACGTCGAACGCAGCGGGTTGTGGCCTCAGATCCCGCCGACAGCGACGTACTTCGTCTCGAGGTACTCGTCGAGGCCATCGTGGGAGCCCTCCCGACCAATCCCGGATTCCTTGAAGCCGCCGAACGGGGCAACCTCGGTGGACATCAGACCGGTATTGACACCGACCATCCCGTATTCGAGGCCCTCGCTCACTCGCCAGATGCGAGCGACGTCGCGAGCGAAGAAGTAGGAAGCGAGGCCGAAGGGGGTGTCGTTGGCGAGCGCTATCGCCTCCTCCTCCGTGGAGAAGCGGAAGAGAGGCGCCACCGGACCGAAGATCTCCTCGTTGGCGATCCGCATCTGCTGCGTGACGTTGGTCAGCACGGTCACCTCGTAGAAGGTGCGCCCGAGGGCGTGCCGCTTGCCCCCCGTGAGGACCGCAGCGCCGGCGTTGCGCGCCTCGTCCACCAACTCCTCGACCTTGTCGAGCGCCGCCTGGTTCACGAGCGGCCCGATGGTCGTCTCCTCATCGAGCCCAGGACCCACTTTGAGCGTGGCCACCGCCTCGGCGAGCAGCTTCGAGAACTCGTCGTAGACGGCGTCCTGCACGTAGATCCGGTTGGCACACACGCAGGTCTGCCCGCTGTTGCGGTACTTCGACTGGATCACGCCCTCGACAGCGGCATCGAGATCGGCATCGTCGAACACGAGGAAAGGGGCATTGCCACCGAGCTCGAGCGACACGTTCTTGATGGTGCTCGCCGCCTGCGCCATCAGCTGGCGGCCGATCTCGGTTGAGCCCGTGAACGAGATCTTGCGAATGACGGGATTGGTGGTGAGCTCCTTGCCGATCTCGCCGCTTCGCCTGGAAGGGATGACGTTGAGCAGGCC
The DNA here is from genome assembly GCA_963792895.1 of uncultured Acidimicrobiia bacterium. Lineage (GTDB taxonomy): Bacteria > Actinomycetota > Acidimicrobiia > Spongiisociales > UBA5794 > UBA6912. The sequence continues at coordinate 1,178,576 of CAWBYA010000007.1, read as the reverse complement.
CGCCGGGAGGCCGGCACGGGCTGCGAGCTCGGCGGCGGCGAGGGCGCTGATCGGGGATGCGCTGGCCGGCTTCACGACGGCCGCGCACCCGGCAGCCAGCGCCGGGCCGACCTTCCGGGTGATCATGGCCTGGGGGAAGTTCCACGGGGTGATCGCCGCAATGACCCCGACGGGCTGCTTGAGCACCATCAGCCGTTTGGTTGCGTCGTAGGTGGGGATGATCTCGCCGCGCGCCCGTTTACCTTCCTCGGCGAACCAGTCGATGAAGTTGGCGGCGTAGACGATCTCGCCACGGGACTCGGCGATTGGCTTGCCCATCTCCATCGTCATGATGCGGGCGAGGTCCTCCTTGTGCTCGAGAAAGAGCTCGTACCAGCGGCGCAGGATGACGCCGCGCTCCTTGGCGGTCCGCTTGGCCCACTCCTTCTGCGCCGCATCGGCTGCCGTGATCGCCCTTCTGGTCTCTGCGACACCGAGGTCGGCGACGCTCGCAACGACACTCCCGTCGGCGGGGTCGACGACGTCGAACGTGTCGCCCGAGTCCGCGTCGATCCACGCGCCCCCGATGAAAGCCTGCGTCTTCAGAAGACTGGGGTCGCTCAGCGTCATGGTTGTCCCTTCGGTCGAGCAGGCGAGGTTGGCCGGCCGATGATCTCCAGCTGATCGTACCCCCAACGATTCTTGCGTGGATGACCCGCCACGAATGGCGGGAGATCCACGCTGGAACGACGGAGGGGTTGATCCGCGGGCCGCATTCTGATCCTGTGCGAGCATGTTGCGACCGGAAGCGGATCTCGCCCGTCTCGCCCGAGTCCAACACGGTGTGCTCAGCACGGTCCAGTGCGCCGCAGCCGGTCTGTCGGAGCGGCAGCTCGCTCGGCGGGTCGCCGCAGGTCGCTACCGGCGGCCCGAGGTTGGTGTCGTGGTCGACCTCGCGGTGCCGCCGACCTGGGAGCAGGAGGTGATGACGTGCGTGATGGCGGCCGGGTCGGGGGCGTTGGCGTCGCACGCAACCGCAGCGAGGTTGTGGGGCATGACATCGCGTACACCGCCTCGCATCGAGGTCGTCATGCGGCGGTGGGATCGGGCCTTCCGCGACTTCGTGGTGCACGAGTCGCTCGACCTCGAACCGGAGGACCACACCGTTGTGCGGTCGATTCCGGTGACGACGCCGGAACGCACAGTCGTCGATCTCGGAGCCGTCCGCCCATGGCTGGTCGAGACGGCATTGAGCACGGGCATTCGCGATGGCCTCTTCACCGTTGCCGACGTACAGGCGTTCGTCGATCGGGTGGGACGCCGAGGCCGTCGCGGCGTCGGGGTGATCCGACCGCATCTCGCCGCACGCCGACGGTGGGGCACGACGACTGAGAGCGTGCTCGAGGACCGCTTCTGTCGCGCCCTGGTCGACGCCGAACTCCCGCTGCCGACGCCCCAGTTCGTTCTTCGCGACGTCGACGGCCAATTCGTGTGCCGGGCAGATTTCGCCTATCCCGCATACCGTCTCCTCATCGAGCTCGACGGGATCGCGCACCACACCGACGACGCCGCCTTCCAGGCCGACCGTTCGAAGCAGAACCGATCAGGGCTGCTCGGTTGGCGCACGCTTCGGTATACGTGGAAGGACGTCACGGAACGGCCCTGGGTTGTTGCCACCCAGGTTCGTACGGCGCTCGACCATGCGGCGACCTGACCCCTTCCTGCGTGGATGAGGCGCCGGAAACGGCACCCGAACCACGCAGGAACGAGGCTTCCGGCCTAGCCGTGGCGCTCCCTGTACCACTCGGCGGTGGTGCGGACCGCCTCTTCGAGCGGGGTGATCTCGAACGGACCGAACACCGTCTGGAACTTGCCGTCGTCGACGACGAAGGGCTCGCTCCACTGGTAGAGGATCCCAAGCGTCTCCTTGGAGATCTTGTGGAACGGTGACGCCATCGTGAGCATGATCTTCGAGATCACGCCGATCTTGAGAGGTTGCGGCGAGGTCGCATTGACCAGTTCGAGAAACCGCCTGCCGGTCACCGGGGCCCCGTGCGGAAGGATCCAGATCTCCCCGTCCGCCCTGTCGGAGGTGCCGAGCGTGACGTAGGCACGGGCGATGTCGGGCAGGTAGGCGACCGAGTGCTCGGCATCGAGGCTCGCCGCCCATCGCAGGGTCTTGCCGGCGGCAACCGGTTCGACGGCGAGCGCGGTGATGCCCGAGTTGTCGGCGCGGGGACCGAAGTAGTCCGACGCCCGGCCGATCGCCACCCGCAGCTTGCCGGACTGGTGCGCGTCGAGCAGCATCGTCGTCATCGCCCGCCGCACGCCGCCCTTGCGATCCGTGGCCCGCTCCGGTGTGTCCTCGGTCATCGTGCCGGGGCCGGGGCCGTAGCCGTAGAGGTTGTCGACCATCACGAGCTTGGCCCCAACGGCGGCCACACCGTCGATGACCCGTTCGAGCATGTGCGGGAACTCCTCCGGCCCAGCGGTGGTACGGCGGCTGGGCGGCCATGTACACGACGCCGGCACCCTCGACCGCACGAGCGATGCCCTCGTAGTTGGTGATGTCGGCGGCGGCCAACTCAACACCGTCGGGGAGGTCGGCCTTGCCCGAGCGGTTCACGGCCCGGACCGGCAGACCGGCGTCGAGCAGTGCCCGAGCGATGGCATTTCCGGCGCCGCCGGTTGCGCCGAGAACGACGTGCAAGTCGGTGCTGGTCATGGGTTTCTCCCGTCTACATGAACGCTCTTCACAGTATGCGTGAACACTGTTCGCTTTGTCAAGAGATGTTTGCAATTCCTCCAACGATGATGCAAAGTGGAGAACATGGCCACCCGACGCGAACGGATCCGAGCCGCGACCTACCGCGAGATCAAGCAAGCGGCGCTCGATCAGATCGCCCACGAGGGAGCGGCCGCCCTCTCGATCAGGGGAGTCGCCCGCGCCATCGGCATGAGCCCGGCCGGTCTCTACCGCTACTACGACGGGCTCGACAGCCTGATCACCGAGCTGATCACCGATGCGTACAGCGACCTGGCCGATCATGTCACGACGGCAACGACGGACGGCTCCCCCCGAGAGCGCATGCGAGCCGGGATGCTCGCCTACCGGCAGTGGTGCATCGACCATCCCAACCGCTTCCTGCTGATCTTCGGAACGCCGATCCCCGGCTACACCGCCCCCGAGGGCGGCCCAACCGTCGAGGCAAACCGCCGCATCGGCGTCGCCTTCTTCACCGTCGCCGCAGAGGCATGGGCGAAGGGCGAGCTCGCTCCCCTCGCCCTCGGTCGGCCGGCGGAACCCGGCGAGAAGATGCTCGCCGCCGAACTCGGTGTGCCTGCTCCGGGCTTCCCCGCCGCCGGGGTCGCGGCGTACCTCTCTGCGTGGGCGCACTTCCACGGCATGGTCACATTGGAGATTCTCAACCAGCTCGACTGGATCTACCCCGAACCCGAGCGCTTCTACGCCGCCGAGGTCGAGCGAATCCTGGATGGACTCCTGCGATGAGCAGGCTCAATACCTCCTTAGGCCTCACGACCTTCGGCCGACGGCACGTCGTAGGGACGCGAGCCGAAGGGAGCGCGATGACCGAGGCCCAGCAGCGAGCGAACGAGCTGATCGCCCGCGCCAACGATCTGCACGCTCAGGGGCGCCACGACAAGGCGGTCCCCCTGTACCTCGAGGCCGCAGGCCTCTTTCCCCCGTACGCGTCGTTCGGCCTCGTCGCCGCCGATTCGCTGCAGGAAGCCGGGAAGCTCCGGGGGGCCGCCGATGCCTATCGCGCTGTCGTCGAGGCCGTTCCCGACCACGACCAAGCATGGCGAGGCCTCGGCGTGGTGCTTCACGAGCTCGGCGATCACGATGGGGGACGCCACGCCATCCTCCAGGCGCAGGCGATCGTCTCGGGGCTCGACCCGGAGACCGAACGCTCGTTGATCCGCCGCTATCTCGATGCCGGCGACATGATCGAGCGAGCCGAGGTTGCTGCTGTGCTGGCCAGCAGTCTCAACGACCGGGTCCCAGGCATCCTCTACGACTTCCTCAAACGGGCATCGCGACAGCGCGCCAGCCTCGACTCGTCCTACTGGGGCGCCGTTGCGACGGTTCTCGTTCGGTTCGGGATGGCTGACTTCGTGCATTGGTACTCCGATGGGACTGCGCCGGACGTAACCAGGATCAGGGGCGACGTGGAGAAGTTCCTCGCCGCCAACCCGTACGCCCCCACAGATGTTGCCGATCTCTGGCCCGTGTACGGCTCGCCGCCGCCCTACCGAACCCGGCCTGCGGCGAGGAGTGGCTTGCTCGGCCGGCTCAATGTGAGCAGCAGACGGTCGGCGTAGGCCGACGCCGGACACGAGGCACCGGCGGCCGCGTCCGGCGATAATCCGTGGATGACGGCTCACAACCCGCCACACCGATCCTCTCCGCTGGCGACGGCGGTGCGGCGCGGCCTCGACGCCCTGTACCGCCCGGTCGCCGAGCCTGCCGACGATGATCGGCGGCGACTCCAGAAGTCGCTACTCATGGCCGCCGGGCTGGTCGGCTCGGTCATGACCGCCTTCACCGCAACGGTCGCAGCACTCCTCGGCGGCGGCGTCGCCATTTGGGGGCCGCTGTACTTGTACGCACTGATCCTGGTAGCCGGACTCGCGTTCCTCCTGGTGGTTCGCCGGGGGTTCGACGCCGTCGCCGTCATACTGCTGGCCGGCAACATCGCCGTGTCGTTCTCGACGACCTACCTCGCGGGCGGGGTCGCCCAGTCCGGCGCCAACATCATGTGGGGAATCGTCGCCCCGATCACCGCGATGTTGTTCTTCTCGCGGCGATCGGCGGCAATCTGGTTCGTGGTCTACGTCGCATCGATCGTTTGGGCAGTCTTCTTCCCGAGGATGGCCCTCCACGAGGTCTCCGAAGCCTTCGCCGAGTGGCTCTTCGTGATCAACATGGTCGGCGTCGCCGGGTTCGTGACGGCCGGACTCCTCTACTTCCTCGGGGAGCGCGACAAGGCGCAGCGCCTCGTCGAAGTCGAACGGGCCCGCTCGGACTCGCTGCTGCGCAACATCCTTCCCGATGAGATCGCCCTTCAGCTGAAGGACGGCGCCTCGATCATCGCCGACCATTTCGAAGACGCAACCGTCCTGTTCGCCGACATCGCGGACTTCACGCCGCTGTCCGCCACCATGGCGCCGGACGAGATCGTCGAGATCTTGAATGAGGCATTCAGCGAGTTCGACCGCCTCGCCGACAAGTACGGAGTCGAGAAGATCAAAACCATCGGGGATTGCTACATGGCCGCTGCCGGCGTCCCCGTGGCGCGGACCGATCATGCGCACGTACTTGCACTCATGGCACTCGACATCCAGCGGCTCGTGGCGGGCCGGACGTTTCGCGGTCACCGGCTTCGGTTCCGGATCGGTCTCAACAGCGGGCCGCTCGTCGCCGGTGTGATCGGCGAGCGGAAGTTCATCTACGACCTGTGGGGCGACACGGTGAACACCGCCAGCCGCATGGAGTCTCACGGTGTCGCCGGCACGATCCAGGTGACCGATTCGACGCGGCGTCATCTCGAAGCCAACTTCGTCCTGAGCGATCGCGGCACTTTGGCCATAAAGGGCAAGGGCGAGATGCCAACGTTCATTCTCGAAGGCGAACGGCAACCGATAGGCGCCCTTCCCGACAGGTGATCCGCCCGCCGCGGGCAATAGGATGCGCCGAGAGCCGAGGGAGGCATGATGGACTTCGAGAAGATCCTGTTCGACGTCGATGGTGGCGTCGCCACCATCACCTTCAACCGGCCCGCCGATGCCCATGCCATGGACCTCCCGGTAATGCGCGACCTGATGCAAGCTGCCATTCGGTGCGACGAGGATCGCACCATCCGGGCCGCCGTCATCACCGGGGGTGGGCGCTTCTTCTCGGCTGGCGGCGATTTGGCGAGCTTCGCCAACGCCGGTGACGACGCCGGCGTGCTCCTCAAGGAGATGACCACGTACTTCCACGCCGCGATCTCCCGACTCTCCAGGATGGACGCCCCCATCATCGCCGCCGTCAACGGCGTCGCCGCAGGCGCCGGGTTCTCGCTCGTCGCCGCATGCGACCTCGCCGTAGCCGCCGAATCGGCGATGTTCACGTCTGCATACACGGCGGCTTCGCTCACCCCAGACGGCAGCTCCACGTACTTCGTCCCCCGTCTCGTCGGGATGAGGCGAGCGATGGAGCTGATGCTGACCAACCGCCGGCTCTCCCCTGCGGAGGCGCTCGAGTGGGGCCTGATCAACCGGGTGGTGCCCGACGACGAGCTCATGCCGAGGGTGCGGGAGATGGCGGCAGGCCTCGCCGCCGGCGCCAGCCTCGCCTACGGCGCCGTCAAGCGCATGCTCCACGAGAGCTTCTCCGGAACGCTGGAAACCCAGATGGAGATGGAGGCGCGGTCGATCGCCGCGATGTCGCACACCCACGACGGCCGCGAGGGTATCGACGCCTTCTTCAACAAGCGCCCACCGCAGTTCCGGGCCGAGTGACGCACGCCGCATCGCCGCTCGGTATCGTCTCCGCGATGGGCACGAATGCTGACGTCGACGCCTGGTTCGCCGACTACGACCACCCGGCAAGAGACGCCATGCTGCGCGTGCGCCAGATCATCCTGGCCGACGATCGCATGACCGAGACGATCAAGTGGAAGAGCCCAACCTTCATGTACGAGGGGAACATGGCGAGCTTCAATCCGCGCACCAAGGCCCACGTGAGCCTCATGTTCCACACCGGGGCCTCGATTCCCGGCGACCACCCTCTGCTGCAGGGTGGCGGTGACACCGCCCGGTACGTGACCTTCGCCAACCTGGCCGAGGTCGAAGCTGCCGAGTCCGAGATCGAGGCCATCGTCGCCGCCTGGTGCGAGTCCAGGAGCTGATGCACCCGTATCCGGTTCGGATCGACCGCAGGGTGTTCGTAGCGGCGGCGGACGGCACACGGCTCGCCGTCACGCTCTACCTGCCGGATGCACCGGGCGACGGACCCTTCCCCGCAGTGCTCGAGTCGCTCCCCTATCGCAAGGACGACGATTGCACGGCACGCGACTGGTCGACATTCACCTACCTCGCAGAGCGAGGCATCGCCGGAGCGCGGCTCGACATCCGGGGAACCGGGGCCTCGGAGGGCATCATCGAGGACGAGTACGTCGCTCAGGAGCAGCACGACAACCTCGACGTGCTGCGGTGGCTGGCCGCCCAGGACTGGTGCACGGGACGCATCGGGATGTGGGGCATCTCGTGGGGCGGGTTCAGCGCTTTGCAGACGGCGATGCTGCGCCCTCCGGAGCTTGGGGCCGTCTGCGCCGTCCATGCCACCCACGACCGCTTCGCCTGCGACGTGCACTACACCGGAGGCTCGGTGCACATCGCCGAGTCGGTGGACTGGCCGGCGTCGATGGTGCCGCTCAACGCACTGCCACCCGATCCCGACGTCGTCGGCGATCGCTGGTACGACATGTGGATGGACCGCCTCGCGCACACCCCGCAGTGGCTTCCCACGTGGTTGCGCCACCAGCGGCGAGACGACTACTGGCTGCACGGCTCGCCGTGCGCCGACTATGGGTCGATCACGGCGCCGACGCTGCTGATCGGCGGCTGGCTCGACCCCTACGTCGAAGGCATCCTCGCCATGCTGGAGCACCTCGACGCCCCTCGCCGCGCCGTGGTCGGGCCGTGGGGGCACTACCGCCCGGCGACGGGCGTACCGGCTCCGACCTACGACCACCTCGACCTCATGGCTCGCTGGTTCGCCCACCATCTCGCCGACGAGGAGAACGGGGTGATGGACCAGCCGCTGCTCACCCTGTTCGCCCGCACGGCTCCGCCCTATGACGGCGATCGTGTCACAGGCGAGTGGCGGGCGGAGCCGTCGTGGCCGCCTGAGGATGCAACGACGCTCGACCTTTCGCTCGACTCGCTGGCGCACGACCGAACGACGTGGAGCGGACCGCAATGGGTGGGCAGCCACGCACCGTTTTGGGATCGCGGTGGCTGGGGCAGCACGCCGGGCCCCGGGGCGACCGCCGCAATGGTGTTCGACACCGAGCCGCTCACGGGGCAGCTCGAGGTGCTGGGGACCCCCGAGGTAGACGTGACCGTCACCGTCGATCGCTCGGTGGGGATGGTCGCCGCCCGCCTCCTGCTCGTCTCCCCGGAAGGCGAGAGCCACCTGATCTGCCGTGGCAGCCGCAACCTCGCCTTCCCCGAAGACCTGTCGATACCGGTGCCGATCGAGCCGAACCGGCCGCGGCGAGTTCGCTTCCCCCTGCGAGCAACTTCGGCCGTCGTGCCCGCCGGGTGGCGGCTGCGGCTCGCCATCGCCGGCGCCGACTTCCCCATCGCGTGGCCGCCCGGCGAGCGCTTCACGTTGTCGATCGACCCGCGACGGTCTCGCCTCGTCCTCCCCCTCGTCCCGTCGCACCCCGCCGACCGGCTCGTGTCGATCCCCGAGTCGCCCGCTCCCCCACCTGCCCCCGTCGATCGCCTCGAGAGCAGCTCGGATTGGACCGTCGAGAAGCAACAGGGGACGGCGCAGCTGAAGAAGCACGTCGTCATCTCCGAGCTCCAGCCCGAGCGAGACGACCTGGTTTACGACAACCGCCAGTGGATCGAGGTCACGGTCGCCGCCGACGACCCAACGTCGGTGCGCGCTCACGCCACAGCCGAGGTGACCCTGCGCCGTCCGGGCTGGGAGGTGCGCACCACCGGCACCGTCGACATGACCGCCGACGCAGACGTGTTCCACGTCACCATTGGCGTGGAGGCGACCCACGATGGCGTCGAGGTGTGGTCACGCACGTACGACGACCACATCCCGCGGGAGTGGGCGTGAGCGGGGCTGTAGACCCGAACGCATGCATCTTGTAGACTGGACCCATGGCTACCACAACGATCCGCGTTGACGTCGAAACGCACGCACGCTTGGTGGAGATGAGCAAGGACAGCGGAACCTCCTTGATGGAGACGGTGCGGGACGCTGCGGACGCCCTGCGCCGGCAGCGCTTCGCCTGGAAAGTGGCCGGCGAGCTCGCTGATCTCGAGCGCCACGCCTCGGCGTGGACGGACTACCTCGCAGAGGCAGAGGAGACGTCGGTCGCCGATGGCATCGGTCGATGACCTCTGGCTCACCGACTTCGGCGACCCGCATCCAGGCGAGCCGGCAGCGCTGCGACCGGCACTGATCCTCGGACCGCCCCAGGCCTTCGGTCCCCGCTTCCCGTTCGTGATCGTCACGCCACTCACCTCTGCGCATCGAGGCCTCTCGCTCCACGTGGAGGTGGAGGCGAGCGACGACACGGGCCTCGACGTCACCAGCTACATCCAATGCGAGCAGATCCGATCCATCAACCGCAACCGGCTGATCCACCGGCTCGGAACCGTGAGCCGCGACGTCAGCCACCAGGTGAGCACCATCATCAAGACGCTGCTCGACTACTGACGGCTGCGTCGGCAGCGCTACCTGTCGTGTCCACGGCGTCGAGGTTGCGAGGTGCCGCTCGCAGCCGGCATCCTGCCCGTGGTTCACCACTCGTCGTCGAGCGCCTCTGGCTGTGCTTTGCGGCGTTCACGATCCCGCACCGCCGTCCGCCGCGCCCGCTCTGCCGTCCGTTCCGACTCGTGTGCGATCTCCTTCAGCAGCTTCTGATACGACACCCATCGGGAGGCATCGAGGCGTCCGTCGTCGATCGCGCTCTGCACGGCGCACCCCGGTTCAGCTCGGTGGCGGCAGTCCCGGAAGCGGCATTGGGAGAACAGCGCCTCGACATCGTCGTGGGCCTGGCTCATCCCGTGCGCCCCTCCCGCCATCGGCACCATCCGGATCCCCGGCGTGTCGACGAGCACGGCACCGCCGGGCAGCGGAACGAGCTCGCGCGAGGTAGTCGTGTGCCGGCCCTTGTGGTCGCCGGCACGGGTCGCCCCGGTCGCTTGGCGATCGTCGCCGACGAGCCGGTTGACGAGGGTGCTCTTGCCGGCGCCGGACTCGCCTGCGAGGCCGACGGTCGCCCCTGCGGTGAGGTAGGGGTCGAGCTGGTCGATCCCCGATCCGGTGACACCGCTCACCGCACAGACGTCGACCGCAGGCAGGACGCGGCGCAGCTCGCCGATCGCATCCTCCAGGTCGATCACGGCGCCGCCGGTCTCGAGCAGGTCGATCTTGGTGAAGACGATGACGGGCGTCGCTCCGGTCTCCCAGGTGAGGATGCTCAGCCGCTCGAGCCTGCCGACCCGGTGTGGCCGGTCGAGACCGTGGAGCACGAACATCGTGTCGATGTTGGCGACGAGCACCTGCTCGCGGTTGGCCGCAGCGTTGAGGCGGGTGACCTCCGACGTGCGCGGCAGGACCGCCTCGAGGATGAGGCCGCTGTGGACGTCGAGCCGGGCGACGGCCCAGTCACCGGTGACCGGCGGCTCCGAAAGCGACGACAGCGTGCGGCACGGGGCCATCCCCATCGCCGTCATGACGAGACACCGGTCCCGGTCGACTCGGGCGACCCGGACGGGTTGTCGATGGGGATGGTCGAGATCGCCGAAACGGCCGGCGATCGTAGGGTTCCACCCGTACGCGCCGAGCGCGCCGGGCAGAGCCGATGAAGTGGAAGGCATCTGGAAGTGCTCCTGCTCTGTTGCCGGGAGCCCCGCGTGGCCGGATGCGCTACGAGTGCAGCGACTCGGCGACGGAGAGCGCCCGCATGGACGACAGTGCGCAATCGAAACGATGCGCCGATTCGGTGATCATCACGGGCCCTCCTTTCGCCTCACGGCCTGCTCGAGAAGCGTACCCGCCCGCAGCGCCCGAGTCGAGGGGTTGGGCTCCGCTCCTCCCTGTGCGGGAGGGGTCTCATGCTCTCGTCGGGCGACCGTAGACACCCTCTCCGACCAGAGAGGAAACCTGGACAGCCATCGCCTGGTCCTCCGCAGTAGATTTCCTCCGTGGAACCGACCCTGCCGCGTGCGGCGTACGTCTCGACCGAGGCTTTCGAGCGCGAGCGGGATCGGGTCTTCTTCGGGCAGTGGATGTGCGTCGGGCGCGAGGAGGAGATCCCCACCGCCGGCGACTACCTCGTCGGCGACGTCGCCGGCGAGAGCATCATCCTCACTCGGACCAGGCGTGGCGAGATCCGCGGCCACTACAACCTGTGCCGCCATCGCGGCAGCCGGCTCGTTGCCGATCCCGGCAAACCGGCTCAGCCGACCATCGGGCCGACGAGCAGCTTCGCCGGTTCGATCCAGTGCCCGTATCACGCCTGGACCTATGCACTCGACGGGCGGCTGCGGGCGGCACCGTTCCTCGACAAGAGCGACGGGCTGCGCAAAGAGAATCTCCCGCTCCATCCTGTCGGGATCGCCATCTGGGGTGGCTTCGTGTGGGTCCACCTCAGCCCCGACGAGGCGACGCCCCTTGCCGCGCAGTTCCAGGAGAACGAGCGGTACCTCGCCAACTACCCGCTCGCCGACCTCAGAACCGCGGTGCGGATCGTCTATCCGGTTGCGGCCAACTGGAAGGCGATCGTCGAGAACTACAACGAGTGCTATCACTGCGGACCGGTCCACCCCGAGCTGGTGGACTTGGTGCCCGCCTTCAAGCAGCGCGGGGGATCCGATCTCGACTGGGAGCACGGAATCCCGCACCGGGCCGGTGCGTGGACGTTCACCACCACAGGTACCACCACGCGGGCGCCCTTCCCCGGCCTGACACCAGTGGAGATGGAGCGACACAAGGGCCTTCTCATCTATCCCAACCTGATGCTGAGCGTCTCCGCCGACCACATCGCCGCCTTCACACTGTGGCCCCAAGGGCCGGACTCGACGACCGTCGTGTGCGACTTCCTGTTCCACATCGACGAGATCGCCAGGCCCGGCTTCGACCCATCCGATGCCGTCGACTTCTGGGACGTCGTCAATCGCCAGGACTGGCGGATCTGCGAGTCGGTACAGCAGGGCATGAACTCGCGCCGCTTCACCACCGGGTTCTATGCCCCAATGGAGGACTACGCCATGGACATCCGCCGCTATTTGGAGGAACGGGGCGTGTGAGCGATCCCTCGGTGATCGTCCTCGGTCTGGGCGGAATCGGTAGCGCGGCGACGTACTGGTTGTCGCGCCGCCTCGGCCCAGACGTGATCGGCATCGAGCGGTTCCTGCTCGGCCACGACCGGGGTGGATCGGAAGATCACAGCCGCATCATCCGCCTCTCGTATCACACGCCGCACTACGTCGACCTTGCGAAGCGGGCGTATGCGGCATGGGACGAAGTGGGCGGCGACAGCGGCGAGCCCCTTGTTCTCAGGACCGGAGGGCTCGACCTGGCACCGCTGGGCGCATCGATCGGGCTCGACGACTACCGCACCTCGATGACTGCCGCCGGAGTGCCCTTCGAAGAGGTCGACGCCGCTGAGATCATGCACCGCTGGCCGCAGTGGCGCCTCCCCGAGGACGTGACCGCGCTCTACCAAGAGCAGTCCGGCATCGCGATGGCGTCGCAAGCCAACGCCACCCACCGCCGCCTCGCTGCCCACAACGGGGCGAAGTTGCTGGAGGAGACACCGGTGGAGTTGGTTCGCGAGATCGGCGGTGAGGTCGAGGTGGTAGCCGGCGGGCGGGCCTACCGGGCGCGATCGCTGGTGATCGCGGCGGGCGCATGGACGAACCGGGCGCTTGCGAACTTCGGTGTGCAGTTTCCGCTCGAGGTGACCCTCGAACAGGTTGTGTACCTGACACCGCGGGACGCTGCGGCGTTCGAGCCCGAGCGGTTCCCCATCTGGATCTGGATGGACGAGCCCAGCTTCTACGGCTTCCCGATATTCGGAGAGCCCGCCGTCAAGGTGTCGTGGGACCGCTGCCAGGTGGTGACCGACGCCGAGTCGCGGCCCGTCGCTGCGGACCCGGAGACGACAACGACGATTCGCACGTTCGTGGCCGACCACCTGCCAGAGGCCAACGGAGGCACGCACCTCGCCAAGACGTGCCTCTACACGCTCACTCCGGATCGTGACTTCATCGTGGACCGGGTTCCCGGTACCGAGCGCTGCTGGGTGGCCGTTGGGGCCGGCCACGCCTTCAAGTTCGCATCGCTGCTCGGCCGGTTCCTCGCCGATCTCGCCGTCGACGGTGTGGCGGACGTCGATCTGGCGCCGTTCGCCGCCGACCGAGCGATCCTCCGGCAACCGAACCCGATGCGCAGCTACATGGTGTGACGGGCGGCCGTTGCGCAGACACCGGCAACCCGCGGCTCACCTCGTGGGATACGGGCACCGCCGCATCCGTCAGGTGCGACGCAGAATCTCGCTGACGAGCCGCCTCGCCCCGGATCCGGTCATCGGGCCGACCTGCGTGACGCTGCTCTTGCCACGCTTGCTGACTGCAACCTCGGCGTAGGAGTTCAGACCCCGCCGCCGGAAACCAACGTCCATGACATTCTTGAGCGGGATCGATTGCTCGGTACGCCCGAAGATCCCGCTACCGAAGAGAATTCGCTGGTTGGTGACAACGGTCGTGTTGCGCCTGCGCCACAACTCGTAGATCCCGAGACTGAGGAGGAACTTGGGAAGGGTCGAGATGCGAGCAGGCGTCGCCGCCATCACGACCTCCTCGTCGGGGAAGAGCACGACCCGCGGCACGGCCTTTGCGTCTCGAGCAGCTTGCCTGCGCTCGCTCCGCGACTGCATCTGGGACTTTGCGTCTCGAGCAGCTTGCCTGCGCTCGCTCCGCGGCTGCTTCTGGGACTTCGCCACAGGGCCTCCAGATCATGGATGAGGACCAATTCTTGAGCCGGACGCCGCGTCCGGGCTCCAGATGATACTGGGCTCTGGATCATCGATGACCCGCTGCGGCGTCCGATGCGACGGACCACCGAAACGTCCTGCGCGGCTCAGGACGCTCTGCGAGACTGGCCCGATGCGGCGCTACCGAGGTTTCATGGCGGACAGCGCACGGTGGGAGCGGTTCCGCTTCCGGCCACACGATGTCGTGATATCGACGCCGTCGAAGTGCGGCACGACATGGATGCAGACCATCGTCGGCATGCTGCTCTTCGAACGGGTCGACCTGGGCGCCCCTCTGTCCGCGCTGTCGCCGTGGCTCGACATGCTCATTCGGGATGACGATGAGGTCTTCGGCCTGCTGGAAGCGCAACAGCACCGCCGATGGATGAAGACCCACACCCCTCTCGACGGCGTGCCCGAGCACCCGACGGTCACCTACCTCGCCGTGGTTCGCCACCCGCTCGATGTGGCGCTGTCCGACCGGGACCATCACAACAACATGAGCATCGAGCGGGCGCGTGAACTCAGGGTGACGGCGTCGGGCGAGCCCGATCCAGCGGTGCTGGTCGCCTACGAGGAGCCTCCCGACGATCCCGGTGACATGCTTCGCTGGTTCATCGACAGCGATCTCCCACCGACGGGGAGCGGGCCGAACAGCCTCGCCGACTTCTGCGAGCAGGCGTCGATCGCCTGGCAGCGCCGCCACCTACCCAACGTGCACCTGTTCCACTACACCGACATGTGGGAAGACCTCGATAGTGAGATGCGCCGCGTCGCCGCGGCCCTGGGTGTGAGCCTCGAGGAATCGTTGTGGACGGACCTGGTCGACGCCGCCCGCCTCGACTCCATGCGGTCGAGGGCGGCTGCCGTGGCCCCCGAGGCGGACCTCGGCTTCTGGCGGTCCGACGCCGGCTTCTTCAAAACGGGCGGTCCCCGCAACTGGTCGTCGCTGCTCGATGGAGCCGACATCGCCCACTTCCACGACCGGTTGCACGAGCTCGCCGGCGACACTGCAGAGTGGATCCTCAAGGGTCGGAACGCCCTGCGCTGAGCGCGCTCCGCTGCGCGACGTCGAGGCGCCGCGTAGGGACAGCGAGGAACCACGTCGACATCGGGAGGTTGGGTCGTGGATTTCCTCAGCATCCAGGGCGGAACGGTCAAAGAGGGCAAGATGGCCGAGCTCCAGCAATGGCTCGCAGCGCACGAGCCGGAGCTGCGCGACGTCTGTCCGCAGGGCAAGCGAGTACGTCGGCACGTACGTGACGATCTTCCCGATGTCCGGCAACGCCCCCGCATATTCGTCTATCACCACTGTTCTCCATCCAACTGGCGAAAGGCGAACTTGCGGCTGAGACTGACATGTGCCGTCGACTGCGAGGAAAGTCACAGGGTCGGTCGAGAGGGTGACGGCGTATTTGCCGACCGCAGCATCCATCATGCTTGCCGCGGAGTCTGCTGACCGATGGTGGACCGGTGAGTTTCGCTCAGAGGTGCCTCGGCGGCCCAGACCTCGCCGCCCCAATCTCTGCGCCCTGCCACAATCGGCCTCCACCGGCAGCTCGGGAGGAGACCATGCCGCAATTCACCGTCAACCCCGGCCGAGTCGATCCGTACAAGAACTTCAAGTTCCGTGTGAAGTGGGACAACCAGGTTGTCGCGGGGATCAGCAAGGTCTCGGCGCTCAGCCGTGCCACCGATGTTGTCGAACATCGCGAAGGCGGCGACCCGAACACGGTCCACTATTCGCCCGGCGTGACCCGCTTCGAGCCCATCACGCTCGAGCGTGGCGTCACCCACGACACTGCCTTCGAAGAGTGGGCGAACAAGGTGTGGAGCGCCGGCAACCCGCAAGGAGTGTCGCTCGCCGACTTCCGGAAGGACATCGCCATCGAGCTCTACAACGAGGCGGGCCAGCTGGTCCTCGCCTACAGGGTCTATCGGGCGTGGGTGTCCGAGTACCAGGCGGTTGCCGACCTCGATGCGAACACTCGTCGAGTAGCGATCGAACGGCTCGTGCTCTCGCACGAGGGCTGGGAACGAGACGTCGACGTTGCGGAGCCGGCGGAGCCCAGCTTTTCGTCGGGATGACACGGCGGGTCGCGTCGCCGGCGGGTCACCGAGCGACCGCCGTCATGCGCCGACGCAGCGCACGAGTGAATCGACGCATCCCGGAGTGATCATCGGTGTACGCCAAGATCGGGCCGCGGCCGATCATGGTGCGAAGCTGCTCGACGATCGGATCGGCAGGCCCCGAGCCGGCAAGCGGTGCGACGGTCGAAGCGTGGCAGGTGAACACGCACCGGGCGCCGAATCGCGCCGTCGTGTGCTCGACCTCCCAGAGAAGGTTCTCGCTCGGCTCCGATACATCGATCAGCATGATCTCGGCGATCTCGGCGAACCGGCGCACCGTCTCTCGCCACACCGGGTCCGCCACCCGCAGCACGACCAGACGAGGTGCGATCACCTTCCTCGATCGGCCGGCGACCTCCGCTACTGCGTGAGCGATGTCGGGCTCGATGGTCACGGGGATCAGCTTCCTTGTCTCTGCTTTCTCGACGGCTAGGCCGGTCGATTGCGCCATCAACAGCACGGCGGCGAGTGGGAATCTGATCACCATCGTCGCGAAAACGCCGAGGAGCGCGATCAGGCTCACCGCCGCAACGGTCGCCGCCGCCGCGAACACGCCCATGGCGCTCGTGCCCAGAGACGACAGCGGGATCCTGCCGGACAGCAGCGTGGCACCCACGTCGACCATCCCTTCGACGTCCCCGGTGGCAACGTACGCAACACCACCCGCTCCGAGCGCCACCGCCAGAGCCCCCGGCACCCATCGTTCGACGAGGAACGCGCTGACACGGTTGAACCCGCGCCAGAGCGAGCCCGCCACCGTGATCGTGGTACGAGCGCCGCCGGACGCCCCGAGCGGCCGGATGCTCGAATCGGCGAGGGTGACCACTCGAAACGCTCCGCCGACCGCTCGGGCCGCCGCGTAGGTCATGACGTTCGTCGCTTCGAGATCGCCGAAGCGCCTCAGGAAGAGAACGACGTGTCTGCGTCCGCGCTCTGCCAGTAGTCCGGCAGCGATGCAGACGATGGCCACTGCGCTCGATACCGCCCACACCCCGATGAGCTCGTCGCGTCGCAATCCCCCGTAGTCGGCACCGAGTACCAATCCGATCACGAAGAACGTGGCCGGTACCGCCACGGTCGTAGCCGCCAGGCCGCTGAGCAGCAGCAGTCCACCGGCGAGGCGGCGCACGCCCCCGGCCATCATGGCGCCAAGGGCAGACGAGTGATCGAAGATGACGTCGGTTGCCATCGGCGAACGCTACATGCTGAAGCCGTGCGCAGCCGTGCGAATGCATGCACGGCTGCGCCATCCGGCGCACCGTCGCTCGATCCTGTGGCGTGCGCATTCGGGGCCGAGGCCGCCCGGGTTCACCTCACCGATGAGGGCTCGTCGACCGGCCTCACTCCGCCTGCGCCACCGCCCAGCACGCAGCCGCCCGTGCGGCGTCGGGGGCGAGGATCGCCGGGTCGTCGTTGTGGCACAGATCGACGAAGCCCCTGCGTTCGGCCTCCCCGGACTGGACCATCGGGCAGCGGGGATGGAAGCGGCACCCCGACGGGATGCGTGTCGAGTCCGGAATCTCGCCGGTCAGGATCTGCTGCTCCATCTCCCTCGTCTCGGGGACAACGGACAGCAGCGCCCTCGTGTACGGGTGCTGCGGGTCGCCGAGGATGTCCTCGGTCGTGCCCGTCTCCACGATCCGCCCCAAGTACATCACCGCCACTCGATCGGCGATGTTCCATGCCAGCCCGAGGTCGTGGGTCACGGCGAGGATGGCCAGCCCGGTTTCGTCGACGAGTTGGCGCATCAGGCCAAGGAGCTCGCCGCGGATCGAGGCGTCGAGGCTGGCGACCGGCTCGTCGGCGAGCAACAGGCGCGGCTCCATAACCATGGCGCCTGCGATCACCACGCGCTGCCTTTGCCCACCCGAGATGTCGTGTGGATACATCTGGAGGAAACGTTCGGGCGGGCGCAACCCGGCGCGTGACAACGCGCTGAGCACACGCTCCTTCTCGTCGCCCGGCCGCTTCACGATCCGCAGCCCCTCGGCCACGATCTCGTAGATGGTCTGGCGTGGGTTCAAGGCGCCGGTGGGGTCCTGGAAGACCATCTGCACGGCGGGGTCGTGGAACACCGTCTGGATCGCCCGCCGGTTGCTCCGCCCGAGGAGCGTGCCCTCGAGGCGAATCGTGCCCGAAGTCGGCTTCTGGAGACCCTGGATCGCACGGATCAGCGTCGTCTTCCCCGAGCCCGACTCTCCGACCAGGGCGAGCACCTCGCCGGGCAGCACCCGCAGCGACGCCCCATCGACGGCACGCGACCTCCCGAAGTGGACGTGGAGGTCCTCGATCTCGACGAGCGGGGTCACACCAGGATGCATGCCGCCCTCCGATCTTCCCCTGTAGGTCGCAAACTCGGCTCGGCGTCACGGCACGCATCCTGCGCCAGCGGGCAGCGGGGGTGGAACGGGCACCCGACGGGCAGCGCGTCCGGCGTCGGAGGGTCGCCGCCCAGCCCAGACGGCGCCATCCGGGACGAAGGGTCGCCAATCGTGGGAAACGCAGCGGCCAGGCCCCGCGTGTATGGGTGGGAGGGGTTGTCGAACACCTCCCAGCTCGGACCCTCCTCGACGATGCGCCCGGCGTACATGATGGCGAGGCGCCTGCACGCATACGTCAGGACGGAGAGATCGTGGGTTATGAACAACAACGTGAGCTCGCGCTCCTGCTTCAGCTCGTCGAGAAGCGCAAGCACCTGCGCCTGCACCATGAGGTCGAGGGCCGTGGTCGGCTCATCGGCGATGAGCAGCAGCGGGTCGCAGGCAAGCGCCATGGCGATGAGCACCCGCTGCCGCTGGCCACCCGACAGCTGATGCGGGTAAGAGTCGGCGAGGCTGCCAACGAGACCCACCCGACCGAGCAGCTCCTCGGTGCGGGCGTGCGCCGCCTTCTCCGATGCGGCGGTCTCGTGGACCAACATCGGCTCGGCGATCTGGGCACCCACGGTTTGCACCGGGTTGAGGGCGTGGAGAGCTCCTTGGAAGATGATGGCCCCCGCCGTCCAGCGCACCGCACGAAGCCCCCCGGGATTGAGCATCATCACGTCGTGCCCGTCGAGCATGATCTCGCCCGTCACCTCGGTTCCCGCAGGCAACAGGCGCAACAACGCATTGGCCAGCGTCGACTTGCCGCAGCCGGACTCGCCGGCGAGACCGAGTGAGCCCCCCCGCTCGATGTCGAAGCTAACGCCGCGGACCGCAGGAATCCGACCCCCGTGGGTGGTGTAGGTGATGTCCACGTCGCGCACCGCGAGCAGAGGGTCAGTCATGGGCGCCTGCTCAACCTCGGATTGGCGATCTCTTCGAGGGTGCGTCCGATGAGTGTGAACGCCAGGACAACGGCGAGGATGCCGAGCCCGGCCGGGATGAAGTACCACCAAGCGTTGCGGGCGATGGCCCCGTTCACGAACGCTTCTTCCAAAGTCTTGCCCCACGAGGCAGACGACGGGTCGCCGAGGCCGAGGAAAGCGAGCGTGGTCTCGGTGAGGATCGAGATCGGCACGGCAAGCGTGGCGTTGGCGAGGATCAGCCCGCTGACATTGGGAAGAACGTGATGCATCACGATGTGCCCTCCGCTCGCCCCAAGCGACCTTGCGCGGTCGACGAACAGGCGTTGTTTCACGGTCAGCACTTGGGCACGAACGAGCCGCGCCGTCGATGGCCAGGAGGTGACGCCGATGACGAAGATGATGTTCCACACCGAGCGTCCGAGCACCGCAGCGAGCACGATGGCGAGCGGCAAGAACGGGATGACGAGGAACCACTCGGTGATGCGCATCAAGAACCCGTCGACCTTGCCGCCGACGAAGCCGGACACGATGCCAACCACCGAGCCGATCAGGATCGTGAGCACCGTCGCCGCCAGCCCGACGAACAGGCTGACCCGGGAACCCCACACGAACTGCGCCCACACCGAGCGACGGATGTGATCGGTGCCGAGCGGCCACAACTCGCTCGGGCTCCCCCACTGCGGGTTGCCCTGGTTCCTGGCGAACACCGGATTGAGCTCCCGAGCGTCAGCCAGGAGCGGAGCAGCAACGGCGATGAGGACGAACAGCGCCAGGACCGCCAGGCCGATCATGCCCTCACGGGAGCCCCGGAACTGGCGCCACGCCCTCGCTGCAGTTGCCTTGCGACGCTGCATCGCCAGGCTCGTCACGATTCCTCCACCCGTGGGTCGAGCCACGCATACGCCAGGTCGGCGAGCAGGTTGAACACGATCACCGATGCGCTGAACAGCAGGAAGAGACCTTGGAGCATCGGCAGGTCAGGGCCGCGAATCGCGTCAGCCGTAGCCTTCCCCAGCCCGGGCCACGAGAACACCGCCTCTACGGCGATCGCCCCTGAGAGAACGAACCCGAAGTTGATCGCGGCGAGGGTCACGACCGGGAGCAACGCATTGGGCACGGCGTGGCGGTTGCGGACCACCGCATCGCGCAGGCCTTTGGCGCGCGCGACCGTCAGGTAGTCCTCGCCCATGACGTCGAGCAGCGAGCTGCGCGTGATGAGGGCGTACTCGCCCAAGTAGGCGAGGGTGAGCGTGAGCGCAGGCAAGAACATGTGGTGGGCCTGGTCGAGGAGCCGGGTGACACCGGTTTCGGTCGACCCGGCGTCGACGATGCCGCCAACTGGGAACCAGCCCAGCACAACGGCGAACACCACGAGCAGGATCATCCCCAGCCAGAAGTCCGGCATCGAGTAGAAGACCATCGTGCCCGACGTGATGGCATGGTCCTTCCAGGTGTTCCTGCGCCAGGCTGCGACGATCCCGCCGATGGTGCCGATCACTGCCGAGAGGATCGCCGAGACACCCACGAGTGCGACCGTCGCGGGAATGGCTGCCGAGATCTCGTTCCACACCGGCTGCCTGCTCTGGTACGAAACGCCGAAGTTGAGCTGGGCCGTCTCCCGCACGAAGTAGACGAACTGGGTGCCGAGCGACTGGTCGAGGCCGAAGGACGTCCGGAGGTCGTCGATGGTCTGCTGCGGCACGTTGCGGCCCCGGAAGAGCGATGCGATCGGGTCGGCCTGGACGACACGAAATAGGAAGAAGTTGAAGACGAGCACGAAGACGAGCGTGAGCAGCGACCCCAGCACCTTGCGGCGGATGAGACGCCCGCGCCCCGCGCAGGCTGCTGCTCGACGGTCAGTTCGTCACTCGCGCTCGTCCGCAGTGGTCCTCCTCCGGGTCGCGAGCAGTGCGCCTGCGCCGATCACGACGACGGCGATGCCACCAATCAGCAGCCAGTTGACTCCACCGCCATCACCACCCGAGCCACCGATGGGCTTCAGCAGGGCATAGCTCGGAGACGAGTTGGAGAACATCACGGGCCCGATGTCGGCCGGCTGGCGCACCCATCCCTCGAAGGTATCGGT
Organism: uncultured Acidimicrobiia bacterium; assembly: GCA_963792895.1. Lineage (GTDB taxonomy): Bacteria > Actinomycetota > Acidimicrobiia > Spongiisociales > UBA5794 > UBA6912. The sequence goes on along the minus strand of CAWBYA010000007.1, from coordinate 1,157,296 downwards.
GCGGTAGGCCTGGAGATCGGGACCGAGGTACATGGGGATGTAAACCGCCGCATCGTGGAGGATGGTCAGCATCTCGTGGACCATCTCCATACGCCGGCCTGGATCGAGCTCGACCTTCTGCTCGACGTAGAGCCGTTCGAAATCAGGATCGAACCAGTTGGCATCGTTGTAGTTGCCGATCTCGGCCTCGGTGAAGTAGGACAGCATCGGGTCCGGGTCGACGAACGGGACCCAGCCCCAGAAGAACGTGTCGTAGGTGCCGTCGACGATGACGCCGTAGAGCGCATCCTGGTCGTACGACGCGAGATCGACGCCGATGCCGATCTCTTCCATCCAACCTTTGAAGAGGTCGGCGATGGGTGCCGCGAGGTCGCCGTCGGTGTTCACCGCGTGCCGCAGCACGATGGGGTCGCCCCCGCCGGGCATCTCCCTGATGCCGTCTCCGTCGGTGTCGAGATAGCCGGCATCGTCGAGGATTTGCCTCGCTTGATCCGGGTCGTAGTCGAAGCGGTCGGCTTCGGGGATGTCCGGGATCCACTTGGTGTCGGCGCCGGGGCTCACGGTCTCGAGCGGCGACGCCAGCCCGAACCAGAGGTCCTCGATCACCGCTGCTTTGTCGACCCCATGTGAGATCGCCTGGCGGACGCGCAGGTCGAGCAGCGCCGGATGCGGCTGACCCTCCGCCGCACCACCGTTGAGAGCGATCTCATCGAAGCCGCCCTGTTGGCCGGCGATGACCTGGATATCGGGGTCGGCGTCGAGGGCATCCGCCGAGCCTGCAGGGAACCCTTGGATCGCATCGAGCTGACCCTGCTGGAGGGCTGCGACCATGGCGTCGGGGTTCTCGAAGAGCTGGAAGATCACCTGGTCGATCGGAGGATCCTCACCCTGCCAGCCCCAGTAGTTGGGGTTGGCGACCATCGTCACCGACTGGCCCTTTCTGAAGTCGCTGATGACGAACGGACCGCTGCCGACACCGTCGAGTCCGTCGTACTGGGTCGTGGCGTCGTAATCGGTGGCGATGGGCTCCCAGATGTGCTTGGGCACCAGGTAGACGTCCATCGTCGGCAGCTTCGGATCGGGCACCGACGAGGTCAGCTGCACCGTACGCTCGTCGATGACCGTGGCGTCGAGGTTGACCACGGTCGAGATCATGTTGTCCCACTCTTGGTCACGCGCCGTGTTGATATTCCACGCGACGTCCTCGGCAGTGAGCGGCTCTCCGTCAGACCACAGCAAGCCGTCACGCAGCGTGTAGGTGTACGTCAGGCCGTCGTCAGACGCCTCCCAGGACTCGGCGAGACCCGGGATCGTGGCGAAGTCCGCTGCCGCCTTGTCCGTGAGCGTTGCGTAGTGGATGTTCCAGATCTCGTACTCCGAGACCGCAAAACCCACGGTCGGGTTGAGCGTCTCCCAGTCCTGGGTCTCCCCGATGCGAAGCGTCACCGGCCCGCCGCCATCCTCCTGGGCGGCAACCTGCGGGACCACCACCATCAACACCAAGACAGCCAGCGCAAGCGCTGCAATGACCCGCCGCATGAGCTCCTCCAGAGTGGGCGAGAATGTCGATCGAGATTAGACCCACCGTCACCCTGCCGGCCGCTCGTTGGAGTCCCGATTCTTCACATGTTTTTCGCGGAGTCTTCTGCGCACAGAATCGCCGGCGGCGGCCGACCAGCCCTGGTCGGCGCCGTGCTCCCCGTCGTACGGTGCCCTCGAGGCTTCTGGGAGAGCAGTGGTTGACATCTTCGTCGGCTATGCCCGGGCAGGCCCGGGGCTCGCAGCACTCGACGATGTGATCACCATTCCGATTGCACCAGACCCTCCCGGCCTACCTGTCGACCCGACTGGAGGTGCTCTTGCTGCAGCGCGTTCAGGTGGAACCCGACTCCTGCGTTCGCTCTGCTGGGTCGGACCTCCAGCAACGTCACATCAGATGCCAGTCCAAGAAGCGCTCCAAGCGTTCGTAGAAGTGGAGTTGGGGTGCCCGACGCAGGAGCCCATGACCCTCCGTCGGGTACGTGACGTACTCGAAGGTCTTGCCGTGCCGCCGCAGCTCCTCGGTGAGCTGCGCCGACTGTTGGGGGCTGACGCGCTCGTCCTGCTCGCCATGGGCGATGAGCAGCGGCCGTTCGATGTCGGCCACCCAGTGGATCGGCGAACCTTCCCGGTAGCCCTGCCGATTCTCCGAGGGGTGGCCCATCATGCGCTCCAGGTCCTCGATGCCCACCTGGTCACCTTGCGCCCATGAGGTGAGGATGTCGCAGTCGCCGTACTTTGCGATCCCGCACGCATACCTGTGTTGCGGGTCGCGGGCGAGGGCGGCGACTGCCATGTACGAGCCGTAGCTCGCCCCGAAAATGGCGATCCGGGCAGCGTCCACCCAGTCGATCCCGGCCAGGTAGTCGTGTGCGGCGAGGCAGTCCTCAGTGTCGGCGACGCCCCACTTCCCGTGCTCGGCATGCTCGAATCCGAGTCCGTAGCTGGTGCTGCCGCGGAAGTTGACGGCGAACCAGCCGTAGCCCCTGTCGAGGAAGTATTGGGCATGGCCGTCCCATTCGTCGCCGTAGTTCGACGTCGGGCCACCGTGCGGATAGACGACAACGGGGCACGGTCCGTCTTCGGCGGCCTCGGGACGGAACAAGCGACCGGGGATCTCGAGGCCGTCGAACGAGCGATACGACGTGACCTCGGGCGTCACGTGGGGTGCAGCGTCGATCGCTGCAGGCACCACGGAAAGCCGAGTCGCAACCCCGCCGCCCGACACGACCGCCCGGATGCGGGGTGCGGCGCCGTGGTCCTCGTACACGGCGATGACGTCGCCACCTGCGGTCCACTGTGGCGACGACCACGACCCGCCCGAGGCGAGGACGGTCACATCGCCGTTCGCCGTGTCGACCGTCACCAGATCGCCGACGCCGTGCCGGGTCCGCCGTGCGAGCAGTCTGCGGTCGTCGCGATGCCACGACAGTTCCGAGAAGTCGGCGTCGTCAAATGTGACTTGCCGGTGTTCCCCGCCGTCGATCAGGTAGACCTCGCTCCATCCCGAACGCTCAGACGTGAACGCGACCGCTCGGCCGTCAGGGGAGTATGCCGGGCTGCCGACGAAGAAGCCGGGATCGGTGACGAGCGTCGTCACTGATCCGTCGGCAAGGTCGAGAAGCCTCAGGTCGCTGCGCGTCCGGTCATCGCAAGGAGCGTGGACGTAGGCGACGCGGCGCCCGTCGGGGGCAACACCAACCGACCAGGCGTGCCCGTCTGCCGGGCTCGTCGCAACCGGCCACGGGTCGTCGACGGTGAGACGGCACAGCCGCGACACGCGGTTGCGATCCACCGCCACGAGAAGGGTGCCGTCATCGAGCCAGTGTGGGGCACCGGCCTCGACGAGCCTGCGTGGCGGCCCCCCGGCGGCGTCCACGACGTGGACCCATCCTCCTTCGGTGAAGGCTACGCGCGTGCCGTCGGGCGACCATGCCGGAGCAGTGTCCTCCCAGAACGCATGCGGGCCTCGGATCGTGGTGAGTCGGCGCAACCTGCTGCCGTCTACGGCCATCGCCCAGATGTCGGATGCCTCCCCCGCATCGAGTACGAACGCCACCTCGCTGCCGCCCACCGAAGCGACCAGATGGTGAGGCCGGCCGACCGCGGCGATGGCGTCGAGACGCCAATGCGGCGGCGGGGCAGCGTCCGGGCGCGGCTGGCTCGGCACGCCGTTGTGCTCGTCGATGTTCACCCACATGCTCATCTGCTCCGTCCCTGCTCGAATCCGGCGAGGCTGCCGACTACGAGCCCGCCGAGCGTCGTGAGGTCGTAGCCCCCCTCTTGCACCAACATCGTCGGCTTGCCGAGTGCCCCGATCCGGCGGCACGCCTCGGCATACCCGTCGCCGGTCACCTCGAGAGGGCTCTCCGGGTCGTTGGCATGGCCATCGACGCCGAGCGACACCACCAGCGCATCACACGAGCCGACCGCCTCGCACAACCGGTCGACGCCCTCGAGCCACTCGACGTCGCCGGTACCCTCGGGCATCGGGGCGTTGACGTTGGCACCCAGGCCCTCGCCGGCGCCGGTCTCGGCGGCCCGCCCCATGAAGTGCGGGAACCATCCTTCGTCGGGGTCGATGTGCACCGACGTGTAGACCACATCGGCCCGCTCGTAGAAGATCACCTGGGTGCCGTTGCCGTGGTGGGCGTCGAGATCGACGATCCCGACCCGGCCCATTCCCCCGCGCCGCAGCCGCTCTGCGGCGATGGCGGCGTTGTTGAGATAGCACGATCCGCCGTAGAAGTCGCGCCCCACGTGGTGACCGGGAGGGCGGCACATCGCGTAGACGGCCGGCTCGCCTCCAAGGACCATCTCGGCGGCTGTGAGAGCGGAATCGGCAGCCGACACTGCCGCTTCCCATGTGCCACGCCCGAGCGGAGTGGTGGTGTCCATCGCATACCAGCCGGCACGTGCGGACTCGGCGACCGGCAGACGTCGCGGCACCGCACCGAAGCTCTGCGGGAGCGGGAACACATAGGGAACGACCCGCGTCTGGCCCGGGTTGTGGGGGAAACCCGCCGCCAGCCATCGCTGATAGGCCGTCTCCAAGTGATCGAGGAAGGCGGGGTCGTGCACGGCAAGGAGATCGCTCCGCGGATGGGGCGTTGGCTCGACGATCCTCGCCCCCGCCGCAACGAGTGCCTCACGAATCACCTCCCCTCGCTCTGGCACCTCGAGCGGCGGTATCAGGACGCCCACCCACACCTCGCCGTGCGGCTCGTGGAGGCGGTGCGCCTCGCTCCAGACCGCGGGCATGACGAGGCGCGCTCCGGTCATGGCCGTCCTCCGGCAACCTCGGCAATCGCAGCGGTGAGGCGCTCGATGATGATGGTCTCCTCGCTCTCGTCGATGGTGAAAGGCGGGCCGAGCAGGATGAGATCGCCATCGCCGGCGACATGTCCTGCGGACGAATACAGCAGCAACCCCAGGCGGCGCGCCGCGGCGACGATGCGCTCCACCGTGCGTTCCTCACGCGAGAACGGCTGGTGCGTGGCGCGATCTTCAACGAGCTCGACACCGATGAGAAGCCCCCGTCCCCTCACGTCACCCACGACCGGGAACCCGTCGAATGCGGCAACGAGCCCCGTCCGGAGCCGCTCCCCGACCAAGGACGATCGCTCGACGAGTCCGCCGTCCCGAACCCGACGCAGCACCTCGAGCCCAACGGCGGCGCCGACCGGGTGGTGCGACCACGTGTAGCCATGGATGAAGCCCGACGCAGCCACCGTGTCGTGCACTGCGCCCGAAGCCACGCACAGACCGAGTGGCCAATACCCGCTCGATGCCCCTTTCGCTGCCACCAGGATGTCGGGCCGCACGCCCCAGTGATCGACGCCAAACCAGAGCCCGGTGCGGCCGAAGCCGGTCATCACCTCATCGGCGATCAGGAGCACCCCGTGGGCGCGACAGACCTGGGCGACGGCCGGCCAGTAATCGTCCGGCGGCACGGCGGCGGCGAGGGTGGCCCCTGCGATGGGCTCGGCGATGAACGCGGCCACCGTCTCGGCCCCGAGCCGACCGAACGTGTCGGCCAGCACGGCGGCGTGCCATCCGCCGCATCCCACCGGATGTGACGGCGCCGGGCAGCGATACTCGTACGCCGCCGGCACGTGAACGGAGCGGCCCAGCCAGGGTTCATAGGGACGACGCAACCCTTCCCGCCGGGACGCGTCCGAGCGCGCCGCGGGTGTTTCCGTGGTACGAGCTGTGGCGTGAGACGATCGTGTGTCTCGTGTCGTCGCCCCTCGCCAGGTGATAGGCGCGAGCCAGCTTGAACGCAGTTTCGACGGCTTCGGCGCCGCCAGAGACGGGAAAGACGTACGGGTCGTCGACCGGCACCACCGGCGCCAGCTCGGCTGCGTAGGTCTCGACGGCCTCGGTCGTGAATGCGGAGGCGTGCACGTAGGCGAGCTCAGCCGCCTGACGCTGCATCGCCGCAGCTACTCGGGCGTCGCCGTGGCCGACGCTCACGGCGATCGCTCCGCCGGCGGCATCGAGGTAGCGGTTCCCCGCCGCGTCCTCCACCCACGCTCCCTCGCCGCGCACGGCGACCGAGGGCTCGCCGGATGAGCGGCGAAACACCCCGCTCATCCGAGGTAGGTCCGATCAGGGTCGAGGGCCCGCACGGCAGCGAGCTCCGCGTCGGTGGGAGGAGGTGTCTCTGTCACATCCGCTGGGATGTCCAGATCCCAGCCGCACGCGGCGCTCACCGCGGCATGCTCGACACCAGGGTGTACGGTCTCGATCCTCATCTGCCCCGCCGCAAACTCGTAGGTGCCGAGCTGGGTGACGACCACGGCCGGCCCCGCCCCCCATCGCTCCGGTCTTCCGCCGGGCACATGGCCGGGTGTGGTCACGAAGTCGACCTGCGCCACGAACGACCTCGCCGATTGGCGCATGATGATGAACACCTTCTTGGCGTTGATACCGATCTCGCATGCTCCGCCTGAGCCGGGCAGCCGCACCCGGGGCGCGGTGTAGTCGCCGACAACGGTCGTGTTGATGTTCCCTTGGGGGTCGATCTGTGCTGCCCCGAGGAAGGCTACGTCGACCCGGCCGCCCTGCAGGTAGTAGGCGAAGAGCTGGAACATGCCGGTCACGGAAGAGGCGCCGGCGGGAAGCGCCGGATCGCCGATCGACAGCGGCAGCCGCGCCGGGTTGGCCCCGAACACCCCAGACTCGTAGACGAGCTCGAGATCCGGGTTGGTACTACGTTTGGCGAGTGCGCACGCGATGTTCGGCAGCCCGATGCCCACGAAACACACCCGTTCGTCGCTGAGACGGCGGGCAGCGGCGACCACCATCATCTCCGTATCGGTCCAGCCAGTCATCGGTAGCTGCCGTAGTCGACGGAGCCCGAGAGAGCCGGGGCGGGGGTCAGCTCGCGCCACCGTTCCTCCCCCACCTTGGCGGCGTACTCGACGTGGTCGGTGAGAGCCAACACCCACTCGTCGAGCCACGCATCGAGGCTCGCGGCATCACGGCTGATCGCGTCCCACGCCAGGTAGAACGTGTTGTCACGGTCGTAGTAGCCCTGGGCGAACGACGGGTGGCAACCGTGCGGGGCGACGACAACGGCATCGACCACGGCGCCGGGCAACAGCGTGCGGTTGGGGTCCGCTCGCACGGCGGCGTCGTCGACGAGTTCCTCGCATACGACGATGACCCGATCGGCCGCGAGGGCCGCCTCCTGTTGGCAACCGGTGAGGCCCCACACCTGGGCGTCGCCCGCAGCCGTGGCGCGTTGCACGCCGATGATCGTGACGTCCGGGTTCAGCGGCGGCACGGCGTACACCGTCTCGTCGCCATAGGGGCTGGCGACAGGCACGATCCTTGGGTTGACGAGAGGGAGGTCGCTGCCGTCGTAACTGCGGATCGGGAAGAACGGCAGTCTGGCGGCGCCTGCGGTGTAGCGGCCGACCATGCCGAAATGGCTGTATTCCTCGATCTCGAGGGGCGCAGGATCGGCGTGCTCGATGCGGCGCCGGAGGGCATGAAGCGACCCGACGCCTGGGTTGCCCATCCAGGAGAACACGAGCTTGCGGGCAACGCCTGCAGCCACCATCTGGTCGTAGATGATGTCGGGTGTCAGCCGGCACAGCGTGAGATCGCGCCGATGCTGGCGAATGATCTCGTGCCCTGCAGCAAACGAGATGAGATGGGTGAATCCTTCGATCGCCACGGTGTCGCCGTCTCTCACAAGCTCGGCGACTGCGTCGTGCATCGACGCGACCTTGCTCATCTCGTCATCGTTCGATGACCGTCCGACTTTGCTCGCGCATGTATTGGGTGACGTAATACGGCCCGCCACCGGCCTTGCCCCCGGTCCCGGAACCCTTCCAACCGCCGAACGGCTGCACGGCGGGCCATGCCCCCGTGGTGGCGCCGGCCCGCCGGTTGACGTAGACCACTCCCGCGTGAATCCCGGCGAGAAACGCATCGACCTCTGCATCGTCTCGGCTGAAGAAGCCGGCCGTCAGCCCGTACTCCGTGTCGTTGGCCTTGGCGATACCCTCGTCGATCGATTCGATACGGTCGACGGCGATGAAGGGTACGAAGAGCTCGCGCCGCCACACCCACGACTCGCGCGGTGCCTCGACGACCGTTGGGGCGACAAAGGTGCCGTTGGCCATGTCGCCTTCCGTGAGGCGGCGACCCCCCGCGATGACGGCGCCGCCCGATTCGACCTCGCCGACCGCCTCCAGATAGCGAGCGACCGCAGCCTCGTCGATGACGGGGCCGAGGTAGACGCCCCGGTCGAGCGGGTTCCCTATCGCGAGAGCCGAGGTCTTCTCGACGAGGCGATCGACCAGCTCGTCGTAGACGGGTGTTTCGATGTAGGCGCGAGACGCCGCCGAGCACTTCTGGCCGCCGAAACCGAACGCAGATCGCAGGATGCCGTCGGAGGCGACGTCGAGATCGGCGTGGCGTGACACGATTGCGGGGTTCTTTCCACCCATCTCGCAGATCGCAGGTTTCGGGTACGCCGTGGCGAACGTGCGGTAGATGCCCATACCCACGTCGTACGAACCGGTGAAGGTGATGCCGTCTGCGAGCGAGGCAAGCGCCACACCGGCGACCGGCCCAGCGCCGGTGACCACGTGGAAGGCGCTCGGGGGGATCCCCGCCTGGATCATGGTCCGCCAGAACTCGAGCCCGCTGAGCACCCCCGTGTTGGAGGGCTTGAGCACGACCGTGTTGCCGGCGACGAGCGCGGCTCCCGTCGGCCCTGCGGCAAGCGCCATCGGGAAGTTGAAGGGGGAGATGACGCCCCACACCCCGTACGGCAGCATGACGTCTCGCGTCGCTTCGTTGGGCGACAGCCGCTTCATCGGCTGGTCGAAGCCTTGGTTGGCTTCCATCTCGTGGCAGTAGTAGCGAATCAGGTCGGCTGATTCCTCGACGTCTCCAAGCGCCTCCAGCCTGTTCTTCCCGACCTCGTACGCCATGAGCGCGGCGAGGACGTTGCGACGTCCGCTGATGAGGTCGGCTGCTCTCATCAGGAGCGCCACACGTTCCTGCCAGGGTGTCGCAGCCCAACGAGGAGCGAACGCACGGGCGGCGGCAACGGCGTCGGAGACGTCGTCCGGCGTCGCCTGGGCGAATCGCCCGATCACCACATCGCGGTCGATCGGCGAGGTCGCGGTGTGGACCCCCGATCCGGCACGATCGTCGCCATCGACATAGAAGGGATGCTCGGCACCGAGCCGCGCCTCCGCCTCTTCGATCCCACGGTCGTAGGCCTCGTGCAGGGCATCATCGTCTGCCGACATCGTGGCGTACGTGACCCGGAACCCGCCGCTCTCGCTCATCTCGACCCTCCTCGGGACATCGCGCGGAAAGCTAGTACGACCGTCGCCCCGCCGTATCTCGTCGGACGGTATCCAGTGTCCGGCGTTGGGTTTGCCCTCCCCAAAGAGGGAGCAGAAACCCACGCCGCTGAGGTAGCTTCCCTTGGATGGCGCGTGCACGACTGCGAGATTTGGGAATCACCATCGGCGGACAGCCGACCGGCGAGCACAATGCGATCACGGACGTCCCCGGCGTCCGGGTTGGCCACGTCACGATCGTGGAGGACGAACCACGGGTGATCCGCACCGGGGTGACGATGATCGCGCCCCGTGCCGGGGAGGTCTGGTACGACTACGCCTTTGCCGGCTACCACTCCTTCAACGGCAACGGCGAGATGACCGGGCTTCCGTGGCTCGAAGAATCGGGGATGCTCGGGTCGGCAGTGGGGATCACGAACACCCACCAGGTCGGCGTGGTGAGAGATGCGCTCGTCCGCCACTCCGTCGACATCGCGGCTCCGGGCGGATTCTTCCTTCCCGTTGTTGCCGAGACCTGGGACGGCTGGCTCAACGACATCGATGCGTTTGCGGTGACCGAGCAGGATGCCCTCACCGCCCTCGCCGCGGCTGCGTCCGGGCCTGTTGCCGAGGGGAACGTGGGAGGCGGGACGGGCATGATCTGTCACGAGTTCAAGGGCGGTATCGGCACCTCCTCACGCATCGTGCACACAGGGGGTGAGGACTTTGCCCTCGGTGCACTCGTCCAAGCCAACTACGGCTCGCGAGAGGACCTGAGGGTCGGTGGAGTCCCCGTCGGCCGCCGTATCGGGCTCGACGTGGTTCCGGCACCATGGCCGGAAGAGCGCCGCTCCGGGTCGATCATCGTCGTCATCGCCACCGACGCCCCGCTGCTCCCGATTCAATGCCGCCGCATCGCCAAGCGGGCAACAGTCGGTTTGGCCCGAACCGGGGGCATCGGGCACAACTCGAGCGGCGACATCTTTCTTGCGTTCTCGACGGGCAATCACCTCCCGGCCGAGCCCGGCGGGCGCCGCACCGTCGAGATGCTGCCGCACACCCTGCTCGATCCGATGTTCAGCGCTGCAGCTGATACAACGGAGGAGGCGATCCTGAACGCACTGTGCGCCGCCGAGACGATGACGGGTCGCGACGGCCGCACCGCACACGCCATCCCTCTCGATGCCCTCACCGAGGCGATCGAAAGCGTTCACTGAGGCGGCGAGGGGCCGACAGCCTCATGGACACTGTACGGATCGTGGTGCACGATGCAACAGACCTCTTGAGAGAGGAAGGGCTGGGAGTCTGCGTGCCAGGACCGCCGCAATCGTGGCAGGAGACCGCCATGCACACTTACATCATCTACGACCGAGAAACCGGCGACGTCCTGCACACCGTGCTGTCCCCGGGACCCATCGAGCTCAGCGAAGAGATCATCACCGAACTCGGCGAGTCGGGACGCCTGGCCCGCACTGCCTTCACCGAGGTCCACCCTTCGCACCTCCCGCTGCCCGTCGTGCTCGGCGACCTTGCGATCCTTCGCAAGGCCCGACCGGTCGCCGGGCCAGACCCGTCGCGCCCGGCCCCCGCCCCGGTCCGGTTTGCCGTCTGACGACCACGCTACGGGTCGCCCACAACCGCGATACCATCGTGCTTCGCGAGCAAGGAGGAGCGATGACCGGTAGCGAGAACGGTGCACAAGAAGGCTGGCTGAAGAAGGCCGAGGACGCCCTCCAGAAAGCCACAGACGCGGTTTCTGAGGCGTGGAAAGCCAGCGAGAACACTCGGCACGAGGCGTGGCAGACGGCCAAGCGCGCCGCCGAACAAGCCAGCGACGCCCTCGACAAGGGCATCGAGGCAGCCAAGACGAAGTGGGAGACGGCGGCCGGGACCGAGACCCCGGCCCCACCGGCCGACGAGGGCGAGCCCGCAGACGACGCCGAGCAGGATCAGCCAGACGCCACCTGATCGAGGATGTAGCCGGCATAGAAACGCGGCCATCCGACGTTGCGATCCTCGGAGCGATACCGAACGTCGGCGGTGACGAGCCATTCTGCGACGGTCTCCCGTGAGGGTGCGAACCCGACGTGTTCGTCGATCCGGTGCTCGAGGTAGGCCGCATACCACTGCGCCCAGGCCGCATTCACACCACCGGTTGCTGTGTGGTGCGCTCGCGCCGTGTCCTTCAGCAGCTCCTTCAGCGGTTCGAGCCGCTCGTCACCAGCCATCATCAGAAGATACTGGCTCGTCCCGCACCACGCGCTCGCAAACAAATGACGAATGGGCCTAGGCGACGGTCGGTCTTCTCGGCAGCCTCGAATGGCACACCCCCAATGGAAAGGAGTGCCCCATGAGACCCGGCAAGATCATTGCTGCGATCCTGGGCTCGCTCGCAGCACTCGCCGCCGTGGGTCTGATCTTCGGCGGTGCCGTGCTCGCATGGGCCTACGGCACGCAGCGGGACGCAGAAGGCTTCCTCACGAGCCCGACCTACGAGCTCACCACCACCAACTACGCCCTGGTGTCCGGCGACGTCGACCTGGCCTCGCGTCCTGGCGACTGGTGGCCGTCTGGCGTCGCCACCATCAAGCTCGACATCGCCCGCACCGACGGCGGACCAGTCTTCGTCGGCATCGGCCCGGCAACCGACGTCGCCGGCTATCTCAGCGGCGTTGCGACGGACGAGATCACCGACCTCGGCGCCAGTTCAACCGACGTGACGTATCGCGCCACCGAAGGGGCGGCGCCGGCGGCACCTCCTGCCAACGAAGCCTTCTGGACGGTCTCGGCAACCGGCCCGGGGCTCCAGACCCTCGAATGGGACCTCGCCCAAGGCGAGTGGACCGTCGTCGTGATGAACGCGGACGCCTCGCCGTTGGTTGCCGTCGATGCCGAAGCGGGCGCCAGGGTCGGCGTCTTGCTGGGCATCGCCATCGGCTTGCTGCTCTTCGGTCTCGTGTTGGGCGCCGGCGGCGCTGCACTGCTCGTGTGGGCGACCCGCAAGCAGCCGGCAGAAGGAGAGGCGGCGGCCGAGGTCGTGCCGACCGGTCGTTTCGGCAGCTATCCCGTCGTCGTGGAGGGTGCGCTCGAACCCGGGCTGAGCCGCTGGCTGTGGCTCGTGAAGTGGCTGCTGCTGATCCCACACTTCATCGTGCTTGCGTTCCTGTGGGCAGCCTTTGCGCTCCTCACGATCGTCGCCTTCTTCGCCATCTTGTTCACCGGCCGCTACCCGCGGGGCATCTTCGACTTCAACGTCGGCGTGATGCGGTGGACGTGGAGAGTCAGCTACTACTCCTACAGCGCGCTCGGCACCGATCGGTATCCCCCGTTCACGCTCGACGAGGTGGTCGACTACCCGACCCGTTTCTCGGTCGAGTATCCCGAGAACCTGTCCCGCGGTCTCGTGCTCGTGAAATGGTGGCTGCTTGCCATCCCTCACTATCTCATCGTTGGGCTGATGACCAGCGGCCTCGTCTGGTGGGCCACGGAGTTCGGTGGCGACAGCGGCGCTCTCCGGCTCGGCGGCGGTCTCATCGGCATTCTGGTGCTCATCGCCGGCTTTGCCCTGGCGTTCACCGGCCGATACCCGCAGGGGCTCTTCGACCTGGTGATGGGTCTGAACCGCTGGGTCTTCCGGGTGGGTGCCTACGTGGCGCTGATGCGCGACGAATACCCGCCGTTCCGTCTCGACCTCGGCGGCTCCGAGGGAGGCCCGGAGGTTCCCAGCACACCGTCGGGTACGGGGAGCGGTGGGGAGACACCGGTGAACGGGGACCTGATACGCGCCTGATCCCAGCGGAGGGGGCGGGTTCGCCGCCTGCCCCCTCCAACTCACTCGCGCAGCGCTCGGTGCCGTCCGAGCAGGCCGCCGACGAACGCGCCGACCGGAACCATGACGGTCTTCGTGACCGCAGCCGCGGCGATGTCGGTGAACCCGGTATCCCGGACCAGGGCAACCCACACCAGACCGAGGGCGAGGGCAACAGCGGCGCCGATCACGGCCGCCGCAAGGGTGACGACGAGGGTGGTGCCACCCTCACTGAAGATGGGCGAAACGGCGTTGGGGCCGCCGATTCCGTGCGACGACTGCATCACGATCTCTCCAATCGCAGTTCGATGCCGGGCTGTATGCCGATGTGATGCATCCGGCCGACTCGGGAGTTCCCTCGTCCTTCAGCGGTGGTCGTAACGGGCGCAGCGTCATCCCCCACCGTGGGTCAGGCCGTTGCTCGCACGTCGAGGCCGCTGCGCCTCGACCACCTCGGCCTCAACGGTCGAGGAGTGGTAGCACGTGCGTCCCGATGAGATCGATGCCGCGGCGCGGCGGGATGCCGTGCGGTGTGCCCAGCTCGACGCGGTGGGCGCCGGCGGCAAAGAGAGCGTTCACCTGAGCGGCGACGTGCGCCGGCGTCCCGCTGAAAGCAAACGCGTCGAGCACGTGGTCCGGGATCACACGACCCGCACCCTCATGATCACCTGCCGCAACTCGCCGCCTCACCTCGGCCAGCATGTCACTCGGGATCACCACGGTCGGATCGAGGTCGGCGACAACGTCGAGGTACATGGCTACCTCGGTCCTCGCCTTGGCACGAGCTGCCGCTCCGTCTTCGTCCACGACCGAAACGGCACCGACGACGATGCCAACGTCGTCGGCTGAGCGGCCGGCCTCGCGCGCCCCACTTCGAGGCGCGTGCGCACGAGGGGAACGACGCTCGGATTGGCCGTGCCACCCACCTTCACCTCGTCGGCGATGCGTCCCGCGAGCGCAAGCGTTCTTCGCCCCCAGGTGCCGATGAGCAGGGGGACACGAGGCCGGTGCCGCTCGTATCGAAGGCTGACCCCGGGCTCCAACCGGAAGACCTCACCGCCGACGCCGCTGTCGTCCCCGGCCAGCAATGCCGTCACAACCGCAGCGGCTTCGGCGAGACGTCGGACCGGATCAGTCTGCGTGATCCCGATCTTCCCCAGCCACGTCCCACGGACGAGACCCAAGTACGCCCGTCCGTGCGAGACGAGGTCGAGCAGAGCGATCTGGCCGGCTATCTCGTACGGATGCAGCGTGTGCGAGTTGAGACCGGCGGGCCCCAGGCGAATACGCTCGGTCGCGTTCGCCATCTCGAGGAGCGGCCCGATCGCCGGCTGGTAGAGGAGATCGGCATACACGGACAGCACATCGATGCCGTGGGCCTCGGCCAGGCGAGCGATGGCGGCGTACTCGCCCGGGCGCTTGTCTCCCTGGATGCCGAGACCGACCTCGCGCCGGGTCACGTCACGTCATCCGTCCTGATGGTTCGGGTCCCGACGCGCTCGATGCGCATCACGACGCGCTCGTCGGGATCGGGGCATGCCACTTCGGCGTCGAATGCCATCCAGTCGGTGGGCGGGAGCGGCCGCTGTCTTGCAGGCAGCAGAGGGAGCACCGCCGCAAGGGCATACATGCAGAAGTGCTTGCCCGGCGCGATGCGCAGCTCGCTGCTGTTGACCACCTCGAACCAGTCCCCTACCGCCAGCCCGCACACGCTGCGGCCCTCGATGCGATCGACCGTGACCCGCAGGTCGAACAGCTCCATCGTCGGGGGCGGGCCTGGGTCTGCGTCTGCCATGAACATCGAGCGTACCTGTGAGCACCGACGCAGCCGGTACGCTGCCCGCTTTCTGACGTACGAGGTGGCGGTGGAGAGCTTCCTGACGGGGGTGCTGGCGGGATACGGCATCGCGATTCCCGTCGGGGCGATTGCCGTGCTGATCGTCGAGACGGGCATCCGGTGCGGATTCGGCTGCGCGGCGAGCGCCGGAGTGGGCGCCGCAACCGCCGACCTCCTCTACGCCACGCTCGCCGTCGTCGGCGGGGCCGGCATAGCCTCGAGCGTCGAGTCGATCGATGAGCCGCTCCGCTACGCGAGCGCATTCGCGCTCGTAGCGATCGCCGTGCTCGGTCTGCGCAGGGCCCGCCGGCCGCCGGAAGACATTGCAATGACCCTTCCCTCCCGAGGCGAGCTGCTGACCACGTATCTGAGGTTCCTCGGCCTCACCGTGATCAACCCGGCAACCGTGGTCTACTTCGCGGCGTTCATCATCGGGCTCGGCATCGCCTCCGGCCTGACGCTCGGTAGCGCCGTGCTGTTCGTGGCCGGTGCGTTCCTCGCATCGCTCTCGTGGCAGACACTCCTTGCCGGGATCGGGGCAGTTGCTCGACATCGCTTGTCGCGGCGCATCCAGACGGCGGCAGTGGTCGGCGGCAACCTGCTCGTGCTTGCGATGGCTGCGCTGGTGCTCGCGCGGTGACGCCGCACCCCGCCGGTAACGTGACTCGATGACGGCAGGCCGCACCCGAGAGCGCTGGGGGCTCATCGCCGTCATCGTCGCCGGCACCATGGTTGGCCAGGGATTCGGGCGATTCACGTACGCCCTCGTGCTGCCTGCCGTTCAGGAAGACCTCGCGATCTCGTACACCCTGGCCGGGGGGTTGGGTACCGCCAACCTGGCGGCCTACCTCATCGGCACTGCGCTCGTGTCTGTCGTGGCACGCCGGGTTGCCCTCGACGGCATCATGCGGGTCGGCATCGTCGGTTCCGCCATCGGCCTCGGTGCGATGTGGTGGTCGCCCAACCTCGTCGTACTCGCCGGTGCGATGGTGCTGACCGGGCTCTCCGGTGCGATGGTGTGGATACCCTCCCCCGGCGTGGCCGCCTCACTCGTCGCCGCGGAGCGTCGCGGGCTCGCCATCGGTCTCATCGGCACGGGCATCGGGATCGGCTTCGTCTCAGCTGGCTGGGCATCCCGCGCCCTGGTCCAGAGGGGCTGGCAAGCGATCTACGGCGCCGAAGCCGCACTCGCCGTGATGACTGCCGTGGCGATGCTCACCCTGCTCCACACCGGCACCACCGACCGCAGCGACCGCCGACCGTCCTTCGACGTGCTGCGCGGCGTCCCCGGTTGGCGCCGTCTGCTCGTTGCGTACGCCTCCTACGGCTTGTCGATGGCGTTCTTCGTCAACTTCCTCGTTGCCAGGCTCGAAGAAGATGCCGGTTTCGACGCCGGCTCTTCAGCCGCCGTGTTCTCCGTGTTCGGAATCGCAACGATATTCGGCGGTCCGATCTTCGGGCCGCTGTCTGACCGAATCGGGCGTGGCAGCGCCATGACCCTTGGGTTTGGCGGCATGGCGACGGCCGCCCTACTCGCCCTCGTCTCGGCGCAGCCGTGGCCCTCGGTGGCCGCTGCGATCTTCGGGCTGGCCTTTGCCGGAGTGCCGACGGCGCTCGCAGCCCAACTCAGCGACCATCTCGCCACCCAGGCATTTGGCGCAGCCTTCGGCACGATCACGCTGGCTTTTGGAGCGGCCCAGGTCGTCGGGCCGCAGCTCGGTGGCTTCATCGGCGACCAAACCGGGAGCTTCACCCTCGTGTTCGTTGCCTCAGCGGCGCTCGCCACCGTCGGCGTCGCCGCCTCCCGCAGAGTGCCGCCGCGAGCACTCGGGGAGCCGGCTGCCGGACCCTGACCCCGACCACATCAACCCAGGTCAGATGAAGCTCTCACCCGGCGCCCCGACCGCATGTCCTCGAAACGCACCGCTATCCGCCCGGCAATGCCGGTCCACACCAGCGCGACCAGCACCAAGGAGGCGATGACGATCGGCACCGACAGCAGCGGGACCGGTGCCAGGTCGGCGATCTTGGCGAATGCGTAGCTCATGGTTCGAGTGTGCGCCGACGGGACACCGCGCGCCATCGGGAAAGGCCCTGGAGCGACCCCGAGCGTGCCGGGGGTGCATCAGGGTCACCTCGGGTCCGGCTCGCCGTGCGACCGAACGAGTGCGAGCATGGCGGCGAGCCATCCATGAGCCGCCCACTCGCCTCCGAACCCCGTGCGCCCAGCGCTCTCCCGGCGCGCACCCAGGTCGTCATCGTCGGGGGCGGCATCATCGGGTGTAGCGTCGCCTACCACCTCGCGCAGGTGGGATGGACCGACGTGGTGGTCCTCGAACGCGACCGTCTCACGTCGGGCACCACCTGGCATGCGGCCGGCCTCGTCGTCACCTTTGGGTCGACCTCGGAGACATCGACCGAGATGCGGCGATACACCCGTGACCTCTATGCCCGCCTCGAGGCAGAGACGGGGCTCGCCACCGGCTTCACGCCAGTCGGGTTCGTCGAGCTCGCCACCGATGAGGATCGCCTCGAGGAGTACCGGCGAGTGGCGGCTTTCAATCGACACTGCGGCGTCGAGGTCGAGGAGATCTCGCCACGCGAGGTTGCCGAGCTGTTCCCGCTCGCACGCACGGACGACGTACTCGCCGGCTTCTATGTTCCCGGCGACGGTCGAGCGAACCCCGTCGATGTCACCATGTCGCTCGCCCGAGGTGCGCGGATGCATGGTGTCCGAATCCTGGAGGGGGTGCCGGCAACCGGATTCCTCCAGCGAGACGGCGCCGTCACCGGCGTCCGGACCGCGCAGGGTGACATCGAGGCCGAGTACGTCGTCAACTGCGGCGGTATGTGGGCGCGCCAGCTCGGCGACCTGGCAGGGGTCACCATCCCTCTGCAGGCGGCCGAGCACTACTACCTCATCACCGAGCAGATGGCTGAGCTGTCTGCGACGTGTCCCGTCATCGAAGACCCCAGCTCCTACGGCTACTACCGCGAAGAAGTCGGTGGGCTGATGATCGGGTTGTTCGAGCCGGTCTGCGCCCCATGGCAGCTCGAGGCGATTCCCGAGGACTTCTCTTTCGGAATCCTCCCGCCGGATTGGGATCGAATGGGGCCATACGTCGAGAAGGCCATGGCACGAGTGCCCACGTCGCTCGACACGGGTATCCGCACCTTCTTCTGCGGTCCCGAGAGCTTCACTCCCGATCTCCAGCCGATCGTCGGGGAGGCGCCGGAGCTGCGCAACTACTTCGTGGCGGCGGGGCTCAACTCGATCGGGATCCTCACCGGGGGCGGGCTGGGTCGCGTCGTCGCCCAGTGGATCGTCGACGGCAGGCCGGACGTCGACGTAACCGCGTTCAACATCGACCGCCTGCATCCGTATCAAGCCAATCCCGAATACCGCGCCACCCGCACCGTGGAGTCGCTCGGCATGGTCTACCAAGCCCACTACCCGACTCGGGCGATGCAGACGGCGCGCAACGTCAAGCTGTCACCACTCCACGGCCGCCTGGCGGAGCACCGGGCCTACTTCCGCGATGTCAGCGGTTGGGAGAGCCCCGACTGGTATGCCCCACCGGGCGTCGAACCGGCCGTGGAACGGCTCTCGTGGGGGCGGCAGAACTGGTTTCCGTACTGGCAGACCGAGCACGAGGCGGCGCGGACTGCAGCGATCCTGATGGACATGTCGTTCATGTCGAAGTTCATCGTCCAGGGACGCGACGCCGGGAAGCTGCTGAGCCGGATCTCGTCAAACGACGTCGACGGTCGGCACGGCGTCATCACCTACAGCCAGTGGCTCAACGAAACAGGCACGCTCGAGGCCGATCTCACGGTCGCCAAACTCGACGAGCGACGTTTCTGGGTCGTCGCCACCGACACCGCCCATCGCCACGTCGCCACGTGGATGGAGCGCCACACGACTGCCGAGATGGCGGCAACGGTGACCGACGTCACGGGGGGATACGCCCAGATCAACATCCAGGGCCCGCTGTCCCGCCAGATCGTCCAGGCCGTGACGACGACGGACCTCTCCAACGAGGCGTTCCCGTTTCGTGCTGTTGGCGAGATCGATGTCGGCTTTTCCAGGGTGCTCTGCATACGCATCACCTACGTCGGTGAGCTCGGCTACGAGTTGTACGTGCCGGCGGAGCAAGCCGTCCATGTGTACGACCGACTGGTTGCAGCGGGCGAGCCGCTCGGCATGCGACACGCGGGGCTGAAAGCCCTGTCGAGTCTGCGAATGGAGAAGGGCTATCGCGATTACGGACACGACATCGACAACACAGACGGCGTCCTCGAAGCCGGCTTGGGCTTCGCCGTTGCCCTCGACAAACCGGGCGGGTTCATCGGCAGGGAGGCAGTCGCCGCCCGCAAGAACGCCGGTCCGCTCACCCGGCGCCTTCTGCAGGTATTGGTGATGGACCCCGAGCCGATGATGTTCCACGCCGAGGTGGTTCACCGCAACGGGGTCGCCTCCGGCTACATCCGCGCCGCCTCGTACGGCTTCACCCTGGGCGGCGCCGTCGGGTTGGCGATGATCGAAGCAGCCGAGCCGATCACACAGGCATGGATCGACGCCGGCAGCTGGGAGGTCGACATCGCCGGCACCCGCTACCCGGCCGTGGCGTCCCTGCGCCCTCTCTACGACCCGAAGATGGAGCGCGTCAGGGCGTGAGCAACGTGTTTCGGGTGTGGGCTCCTCAGGGCTCGTAGAGGTCAAGAGTGATGGCCAGGACCGTCCCGTCGCCACTCAAGAAGAAGTCGACGGTGAACCACTCGAGGCAGCTCGTTGCATCCGCCGGCTGGACGCTGACCCGGCGGCTCGCCGCAAGGCCGGCGGGTGGCGGAACGGGTGGCGACGCACAGTGATTGTGGGGGCCGACCGTGACCTCCCGGTCTCGGTCCTCGGCAATGAGCGCAAGCGCGGTGAAAGGGCCCGTACGGGCACGGAACGGCTCGACGTCGATCTGCCATGCAGCCGGATCGTTCAATTCGTTCGGGGTCAGCTCCGTGACCAACGTGTCGGCGAGGCCGAGCCAGACCTGTGCGGCGAAGGGAACCTCGGAGAGGTCGCCACGACCCTGTGCAAATGCCGTCACCATGTCAACGAGCGCAAGGTCCTCGCCAAGCGGCTCGAGGGCATCCGCACCCTCGACCATGAACCTGTCGCCGTCGAGCGCTCCAGCGACGACGATCGGCCCATCGGACCACGTCACGCCGCTCTCGGCGACGACCTCTTCTGCAGGAGCTGCGGAGAGGAGCACCCACCGGCCCGCACACTGGGGTGGGAGCGACTCGGCGAGCGCTTCGCAGAGAAGCGGGCCGGCCCCACCGTCGTAGTACGCACCTCGAACCGACACCTTCCCGGGAGGCCGGGTGTCCAGGAGGGCTGACACCGTGAGCGGTTCCACAGCAACGGTGCTGGCCGGAGCCATCGTCGAAGCGTCGACCGAGCTCGACGTCACGAGAGTTGTCGGGGCGGCGCCCGGTGGCTCGGTCGTCGAAGTCGAACCGGCAGGCGACGATCGACATCCAGCAATGACGAGCGCCACCGCGAGAACCGCTCTCGTGCTGTTGGGCCATCTCATTGCTTCAGCTTGCACCACCGACACCGAGGTTGCGAGGGGCGTTGGTCCCCGAAGACCCTGTGACGAACGGCGCCTTTCGCATCACCCGCCGAGGTCGACGATCAGCGGGGCATGATCCGACGGCTTCGATTCGCGCACCTTCGTCGGCTTGCGGTACTCCCGGTCGACGCGTGCCGACTCGAGCCGCCGAGTCAGCGACACACTCAGAAGGGCGAGGTCGATCCGGAGACCAAAACCCTTGTGGAAGTGCCCGGCGCGATAGTCCCACCACGTGAAGCCCGCTTCGACGGGTTCCACGGTGCGGAAGGCGTCGACGTATCCCTCGGCAAGGGCCGCTCTCAGCGCAGCCCGCTCCTCCGGCGTGACGTGTGTCGAGCCGTGGACCGCCCCAGGGTCCCACACGTCCTGGTCCGTCGGACAGACGTTGAAGTCGCCGGCGATCACGGAGGGACCGGTCGCCAGCTCCGCAGCCCGGTCGGCGAAGGCACGGAGAAACGTGAGCTTGGCCGCAAACGTCGGTGTACCAACCGCCCTTCCGTTGGGGACGTACGCGCTCACGACCCGGATGCCGCCGACGTCCGCTTCCACCCAGCGGGCCTGGTCGGGATCCGGTTCGCCGGGCAAGCCGCGCACGATTTCGCCAACACCGACATCGACCCGAGCCAGGACGGCGACACCTTCCCATCGCCCTCCCGAGTGATCGGCGGCGACGTACCCGACCTCGGCGAGCGCATCGTGGGGAAACGTCTCAGGAGCAACCTTGGTCTCCTGCAGGCACATGATGTCGGGCCGGTGCTCGTCGAGGAGGACGAGCAGACGCGGCAGCCGTGCCGTGAGTGAGTTGACGTTGTACGTGACGATGCGCATCGAGGTCGAGGGTACCCGTCCGCCGCGGACCTGGTCGTGGGCCCACAGGTCGCAAGAACATCCGGCCCAACGGCGTCGAAAATGGCTCTTGACCGCCTGCACTAAGTGCATTAGTTTGCATGCTAATAGCTTTAGCTTCTTGCGGAGGAACAGCCATGACGAACACACTCACCACCGCCGAAGGCGAGCTCGCATTCGACGACACCGGAGGGACGGGTCCCCTCACGGTGCTGTTGCCGGGAGCGGGCGACGTGCGCAGCGAGCACCGGTTCCTTGCTCCACTGCTGCAGGCGCAGGGCCTGCGCGTCGTGACCGCCGACCTGCGGGGCCATGGCGAAACCTCCCCAGCCTGGGACGCATACGGGCTGGCCGCCACGTCCCGCGACATCCTCGCCCTCGCCCGCCACCTCGATGCGGGCCCGGCCATCATCGTGGCCAACTCCTTTGCCCCAGCTGCAGCTCTGTGGGCGGCAGCCGAGGCGCCGGACGATATCAAGGCAGTCGTGGCCATCAGCCCCCACCTCACCGGGGGAGGGTCACCGCTGGAGACGCTCGCCCTGCGAGCTGCCATGAGCGGGCCCTGGGCCGGTGCGCTGTGGTCCCGCTTCTATCGCTCCTGGTACAAGGGCAGCATCCCGCCCGACCTCGACGAGCAGATCTCGCTTCTCAAGGCGATGCTCCGCAGCGGCGACCGCAGACGCGCTGCCCGAGAGACCCTCGTCGCTTCCCGGGATGGGCTCGCCGAGCGCATAGCCGGGCTCGACCTGCCCGTGCTCGCCGTGTTCGGCACGGCGGACGACCACTTCAAGGCGCCCGAGAGCGAGGCGCAGGAGGTTGCCGACGCCACTCGGGGGCGCTACGTGATGGTGGGAGGCGCAGGTCACTACCCCCACGTCGAGCAGCCCGCGGTCGTTGCCGATGCCATCGCATCGTTCCTTGCAGAGCGGCGTTGATGGCGAGAGCCGGTCTGACCACCGAGGGCGTCGTGGGCGTCGCGGCCGAACTCGTCGACACCGAAGGGCTCGGCGCGCTTTCGCTGAGCGCGCTCGCCGATCGCCTCGGCGTCAAGACACCCTCGCTCTACAACCACGTCGACGGCCTCCCGGGGTTGCGCATGCTCCTCACGCTCCACGGCATCGACGTGCTGACCGAGTCACTCCGGTCGGCAACGATGGGGCGCGAAGGGTCCGCGGCCATCCGCCGGCTCGCAGGCGCCTATCGGGACTTCGCCCTCGATCATCGGGGGTTGTACCCGCTCACGCAGGAGAGCCATCCGGACCAACCGGCGTACGCAGAGTCGAGCCGGCGAGCGATCGAGCCGGTGTTGGCGGCGCTCGCCGGCTTCGGGATGGAGGGTGACGATGCGATCCATGCCACCCGTGCCCTGCGCAGCGCCTTGCACGGCTTCGTGTCGCTCGAGAGCAATGCGGGATTCGGCATCGATCTCGAGCCGGCTGTCAGTTTCGACGTGCTCATCGACTTGCTGATCGCAGCGCTCGAGACGTGGTGACGGACCCCGGCCGCGATGCGTGCACCGAGGCCGAAGATCAGAAGATCAGGCGTGCTGGCCGCGCTCCATCTCCCGCCGAATCTGATCCTCGGTGATCGGCCGCTCGAAGTAGACCGCCCACGCATTGAAGACCAAGCCGATCCCCCAGCCCGCAATGGCCCAGATCGGCCAGAAGTAGCCGGCTCCCGACAACGCCCAGATCACCACGAGCATCGTGTTGACGATCACGTAGATGGCTGCGTGGTTCCTGAAATCGCGCTTGGCCTTGACTCGCTCGACGGCGGCTTCACGACGTACTTCGGTGTCGTCCATCCCGACACTCCTCTCTCAAACGACCCCCGTGACTTCGATGATCGTGTCCCCGTGACGAGCCATCCAGGGCACAAGGTCCTGTTCATGGAATACAACGGCGCAGCCGAACCTGTCAGCCCAGAAGTGCGGCCAGGGCTTCCCCGATGCGCTTCTCGCTCACCTTGCCGCGGGTACCGAGCACCTGCGCAAACAGGCTGACGCGCAACTCCTCGAGCATCCAGGCGAGGTCGACGATGTCGGGCGTGACCGGAAGAAGCTCGGCAAGGCGATCGTGCTCGTCCTCCAGCAGGTGGATCCGCTGCATGAGCGCCACATCGCGGGCAGGGTCATCGGGCAAGCGCTCGAGGCGGTATTCAGCCGCCCGCAGGTAGCGGTGGACGTCGCCGAGTCGTGCCACCCCCACACCCGTGAGGAATGCCGGGTAGACCAGCCGGTCGAGCTGGGCTTCGATGTCGGCAACGCTCGCTCCAAACCGGTCGCGGTCGATGTGGGCCAATGCAACCTCGACGGCGGCGTACGTTGCGAGGAGGGCGAGTGACTGTTCGGCGACGGAGATCACCACGTCGGCAATGGTGTTCCGCGCCTCTTCGAGGAGGGCATCGAAGGCAACACCGTCCCACACCGGCCCACCCGCCTCACCGAGTACGGCGCCGACCGCACACGCGAGAGAGTCGTCGACCCAGTCGGCATGAGCCGCATAGGGGCCGCGACGAATCAGCCGCTTGGCCGCATTGTCGGCGAGCGGTGTGAGAAGTCGGGGGAGCCCCGGAAGCTCGAGCAGGAGGAGGCGACGGGTTCCCGCCCACATCGCATCTGCCTGCTCATCCGGCGTCGCCAAGAGGCGAACGCCCACCGCACCGCCCTCATCGACGAGCGCCGGGTACGCCTGCGTGCGCCTGCCCGCCTCGCCGATCTCGACCGTCTGAGGCAGCTCGCCGAAGCTCCACGTGGTGACGCCGGTCCGCTCCAACTCGTGACCCTCTCCGGAGATGGCAGCTCGCGCTTCTGCGACGAGCCCTTTCTTGAGCGCGCCGAGATCCTCGCCCTCAGCCAGCACCGACCCGTCGTCGCCGATCACCCGGAAGCGCGGACCGGAGATACGTTGGAAGGCGCTCGAGGTCGAAGGCATCGGGTGCGATGATCACGCCGCCCATCCGGGAGAGCTCACGCCGCACCGCCTCCACCGGTGTGCCGCTCCCCGGATCGAGGGTCTGCACGACGGTGCGCACCGTGTCGGCAATCGGGACGAAACGGCGCCGGATGGGTTTGGGGAGGGCCCGGATGAGCGCTTCCACCAGCTCCTGACGGCGCCCCGGCACGTTCCACTCGAACACCACGGGATCGAGGCGATCGAGGCTCGCGACGGGGACGTCGATGGTCACACCGTCGGTTGGGCTCGCAGGATCGAACTCGTACTCGAGGGGCAGCTCGACATCCCCGTACTGCCAAACCCGCGGGAACGCCTCCTCGTCTGGAGGAGCAGCGGCCGGGTCGATGAGGTCGTCGAGCGTCAGATCCAAGAGGTGTGGGTCGCTCTCGCGCACCTCTCTCCACCAGCGGTCGAAGTCACGCACCGACGTGATCTCGACGGGAAGCCGCGTCGCGAAGAACGCGACGAGCGCGTCGTCGTCCACCAGCAAGTTCATCCTTCGCTCCCTCTCCTCGAGGTCGAGGACCTCGGCGATGCGGTCGTGGTTTCGTGCGGCGAAGTCATGGTGGGTCTCCCACTCCCCCGCAATCAGCGCGTGGCGGATGAACAGCTCGCGGGACGCCGCAGCGTCGATGCGCCCGTACATCACCGTGCGGTCGGCGACGAGCGGGATGCCGTAGAGGGTGACCGTCTCGTTCGCCACCGCAGCACCCCGCACCGCATCCCACCACGGATCGCTGTGGCTTCGGCTCAGCAGGTGGGCGCCGGCTCTCTCCACCCACTCCACCGACACCCGGGCCACACCCCTCGCCCACAGGCGAGTCGTCTCGACGAGCTCCGCCGCCATCACCCATTCCGGGGCCGCCTTGAAGAGGGCCGATCCGGGAGCGATGGAGAACCGCGCGCCCCGGGCGCCCCGGTACTCGTACCCGTCTGGGTCCTTGCGCCCAACATGCGACAGCAACCCGGCGAGCAAGCTCAGGTGAATGAGGTCGGGGTCGGCAGGCTTGCGATTGGGAACGAACCCGAGCTCGCGAGTGACCTCCCGCAGCTGCGAGTAGATGTCCTGCCATTCCCGGACGCGGCGGTAGTTGAGGAACTCATCTCGGCACAGGCGTCGGAACTGGCTCGATGTGCGCGCCCGCCGCTCGCTGTGGAGGTATCCCCACAGGAGGACCCAGCCGAGGAAGTCGGATCCTTCGTCGCGAAACCGGGCGTGGAGCTGATCGGCATGCTGCTGATGCTCGGCGGGCCGTTCGCGGGGATCTTGGATCGACAGCGCCGATGCGATCACGAGCACTTCCCGCAAACAGGCGTTGCGGTCGGCCTCGATCACCATTCGCCCCAGCCGCGGATCCAGCGGGAGCTTGGCGAGCTGCCGTCCCAGTGGGGTGAGCCATCCGCTGGCATTCTCTCGAGCCGGGTCGACGGCGCCGAGCTCGCTCAGCAAGGCGACCCCATCGCGAATCGCCCGCGAGTCGGGCGGATCGAGGAAGGGGAACGTCTCGACGTCGCCCAGATCCAACGCCGCCATCTGCAGGATCACCGAGGCGAGATTCGTGCGCAGGATCTCCGGCTCGGTGAACTCAGGACGCCCACCGAAGTCAGCTTCGTCATAGAGGCGGATGCACACCCCAGGCCCCAGCCTCCCGCAACGACCGGCACGTTGGTTGGCAGACGCCTGCGAGATCGGCTCGATGGGAAGCCGCTGCACCTTGGTGCGCCTGTTGAAGCGCGAGATCCGGGCCGTGCCGGGGTCGACCACCGATCGGATACCCGGCACGGTCAGCGAGGTCTCTGCCACGTTGGTTGCCAGCACGATCCGTCTGCCCGTGTGCGGAGCGAACACCCGATGCTGTTCGGCGGACGAGAGCCGGGCATACAGCGGCAGGATCTCGGTGTGGCGAAGCCCCAGCTCAGCGAGAGCGTCTGCTGCGTCCCTGATCTCGCGCTCCCCGGAGCAGAACACCAGGATGTCGCCTGAGCCCTCGGCGGCGAGCTCCGACACGGCGTCGCAGATGGCCTGCGGCTGATCACGCGGCTCACCGGCCGCAGGGTCATCGAGCGGCCGGTAGCGCAGCTCGACCGGATATGTGCGACCCGAGACCTCCACGACGGGCGCGTCGCCGAAGTGCGCGGCAAAGCGGGCGGTGTCGATGGTTGCCGACGTCACGATGAGCTTCAGATCCGGCCGTTTGGGCAGGAGCGTCGTGAGGTAGCCGAGAAGGAAATCGATGTTGAGACTGCGCTCGTGGGCCTCGTCGAGGATGACCGTGTCGTAGCGACGCAACCGACGATCGCTGTGCGTCTCTGCCAGGAGGATGCCGTCCGTCATGACCTTCACGAGCGTGTCCTCTCCAACCTGGTCGGAGAAGCGCACGGTGTAGCCGACCAGGCCGCCGACCACCGACCCGAGCTCCTCGGCAACCCGTTCGGCGATCGACCGGGCGGCGATGCGGCGCGGCTGGGTGTGGCCGATCAGACCCTCGACGCCTCGCCCGAGCTCGAGGCAGAGCTTGGGGAGCTGAGTGCTCTTGCCGGAGCCCGTCTCGCCGGCGACAACGACGACCTGATGCTCCCGGATCGCACCGAGGAGGTCGGCGCGCCACGCCGTGATCGGCAGCTCTTCCGGATACTCGATCTTCGACGGGGTGAGGGACCGGCGACGCAGCGCGGCCCGCTCGGCTTCTGCGATCTCGGCCGTGAGCGCAGCCAGCACCGCCTCGCGTCTCCCGGGATCCGAGATCTTCTGCGCACCGCCCAACCGCCGCAGGAATCGGGACCTGTCGGCGGCGAGCAACCCGTTGCTCCGTGCGCGCAGTTCGCGCAACGTCGGCGTCATCAGGGTCGAGAGGCTATCGGCAATTGCCTTCCCAGGAGCCGGAACGGGCTCGGCGCCGCACGCGGTCGAGCTGCGTGGGTCATGGGCTCGTAGGCGGCGGGTACCGGTACACGTCTTCCGGGTCGTCGGGGAACCATGCACAACCGAGGACCGCTTCGACCGCCTCCGTCATCTGCACAGGAACCCACGGCACGTCGGCGAAGACTCCACGCTGCGCCGTGGCATCCAACTCTTCCTGAAACTCGGCGCAGATCTGTTTGCCATCGGCAATCGCAGCTCGATAGGCGGCCATCTCTCCGCTCGCCGACAGCGCAGCCCAGCCGGCATGGGTGTCCGGCGCGTTCCCTGCCCTGATCGCCAGTGCCTGCTCGACGGCTATGAACCCCGCATGCCATTCGAAGATGAGGGTGTGGAGATGGGCGACCGAACCGGGAGGCTCGATGGCAGCTGCAGCCTCCTCGACCTCGACCCGGATCTGCCAGGCATGCTCGAGGCCTGCTTGCACGTCCTGGGGCGTCAGGTCGTCGATCTGAGCGGCGGCGGCAACCAGCTCATCGGCCTGCGAGCTGGCGCGTGCCTCGATGCCGTTGATGCGATCGACGTATTCGGTGAGCGAAACCTCGCCGCCCCCGCACCCCCCAACCAGCACCGACAGACCTGCGACGAGCCATGCGAGTCGCCCGACTTTCGCTCCCGGCCTCGGACGAATGCCAGAGCGCCCTCCTTGCGATGCCATCAGCCTCGCATCGTTTGGCGGTCTTCTTGCAGGTACTGCTGCGTCTTGCGCTGTTCGAGCTGCCGCCCGTCGACGAGATACGCCAGCAGGTGGAAGGCGAGGGCCAGACCCCAGAGGCCGGTGATCCAGTACGCCCAGTCGAGCCCTCCGTTGCCGATTGTCAGGTCCAAGACCCAGAAGAAGGCATTGATGATGACGAAGACCCCGACATGCCACGACAAACCGGTGAGGTACTTCGCCCGCTGCAGAGCTCTCGATTCGGGCGTCTCCGTATCTGCGTGTGCCACGATGTCTCCTTCGATCGACCTGAACCCAGTGTCTACGGCACTGGTGGAGGTGCACAAGGGCCCTTCGGCCCCACCGACCGCCGGCGACGAGCCATCAGCGCGACGGTGGCGGCGAGGACTGGTTCCGAGCCGGCCACGAGGCTCCGAAGCCGGCACTCGGTCGCACGGCCCATGGACGGCGCCACGGGCACGTCTATCCTCGGGACCCAGGCGGGCCGGAAGTCGAACGGGCTGAGGGAATGATCGAAACGCTGCGGATTGCGCTCCGAATCTTCATTCCGCCCGGCAATCGGCTGAAGTGGGTGGGCCTCGTCGGTCTGTCACTCGCCGTTGCAGGCGCCGAGATGGTCACGGCATATCTCATCTTCCGCGTCCTCGGTGTCGCAACATCCGACGCATCCGGATCGGACACGATCTCGCTCATCTTTGGCATCGAGGTGAGCCTGGTGCCGTTGCTTGCGGCCGCCGGCATCGCCTTCGTCGGTCGCGGGCTGCTGGCCCTCTTCTACGCCTATGCGCAGAGCCGGGTCGTCCAGAGTGCAGGCGCAGCGGTCTCGGCGTTGGTGCATCGCCGGTATCTCCAAGCGCCGTACCGGTTCCACCTCCTGCGCAGCTCCAGCGAGTCGGTACGGACCGTGTTGTGGAGCGTCGATGCTGCGACACTGAACGCGCTCAACCCGTTGGTGACGATCGTCAGCCAAGGGCTGATCATGGCCACTCTGCTTGCGCTTCTCGTAGCGATCGCTCCTCTGCTGTCACTCGGCGCCGTCGCCGTGCTCGGAGTTGCGCTCGCTGCGATCCTGTTGTTCGTGCAGCCCCGCCTGGGCAAGCTCGGCAGGCTGAGCGAGGACACCGTGAAAGGACTCCTCGGGACGGTGCGAGACTCCTTCGACAGCGTGCGCGACATCAAGGCCTACAGGGCCGAGGGCTACTTCGACCTCCAATTCCGGCGTCACCGCAACGTCCTCGCAAACCTCCGAACCACCAAGACGTTGCTGGAAGAGGTGCCCAGCAGCGGCCTCGAGTTCGTTGTCGTGCTGGGGCTCCTCGTGCTGGTTGGCGCGACACGAGGGGATGCCTTCAGCGAATTCGTGCCGATCGTTGGGGCTTTCGCATACGCAACGCTTCGCATCATGCCGTCGCTCACCAAGGTCGTTGCGGCGGTCAACCGCATCAAGTTCGGACATCAGGCGGTCATGAACGTGCAGAACGACTTGGCATCTGCCGTGCCCGCCGAGTCGGAGACCGACGCAGACGCCGCGGCGTCCCCCGGGGAGTTGTTCCAGCAGACCCTCAAGCTGAGGAAGATCTGTTTCGCCTACCCGGAGAGCGACACCATGGCGCTCGACGGCATCGACCTCGATGTCGCCCGCGGCGAGATGCTCGCCGTCGTCGGCGAGTCCGGGTCCGGCAAGAGCACGCTCGTCGACGTGGTGCTCGGCTTGCTGGAGCCCGACTCGGGGCGCATCCTCCTCGACGGCTCGGACAGCCTTCCTGCCGGGTGGCATCGGCACGTGGGCGTCGTGTCCCAAAACGTGGTGCTGCTCGACGCGACGTTGCGTGACAACGTCGCTTTCGGAGCTGGGAGCAAAGCCGACGACGAGCGAGTGCGAGTCGCGCTCGAGCGTGCTCAGCTCGGCGACTGGCTCGCCAAGCTCCCCGAGGGGCTCGACTCGATGGTCGGCGAATCGGGCAAGTCGGTCTCCGGCGGAGAACGCCAGCGCGTCGCCATCGCTCGCAGCCTGTACCGGAACCCGGATCTGTTGATCCTCGACGAGGCGACCTCGGCTCTGGACGGCGCAACCGAAGCGTCCCTCATCGACAGCCTTCGCGACCTGTCTGGCGAGATCACGACCATCATCGTCTCGCACCGCGCCGCTCCGGTCCGTGCCGCCGACCGGGTGGCGATGCTGGAACACGGCCGGATCACGGCGGTCGGGACGTACGACGGGTTGCTGGCGACGGATCATGCGTTCAGAGACCTGGTCGGCGCGGCAGGGGAGGTCGGAAAGGTATGACGGTGCGCTCCACGAACCGTTCACAGCGGCGCAAGGCGCCCCCGCCGTGAGTGAGGGCCGCCTGCCGGACTTCCTCATCATCGGTGCGATGCGATCGGGCACAACGTCGCTCTATCGATATCTCGGGGCCCATCCCGAGGTGTTCCTGACGCCGAAGGAGCTTCAGTTCTTCACGGAACACTATGACAAGGGCATCGACTGGTATCGCGCCAGATTCGCCGCTGCCGGGGTGGCGCGCGTCCTCGGCGAGGCGACCGCCGACTACATGGCACGGCGAAGCGCCATGACCCGCATCGCCGAGACCGTGCCCGACGCAAAACTGATCGCCACGCTCCGCAACCCGGTGGACCGAGCCTGGTCGCACTACGGCCTCCTGGTCACGAGGGGACGCGAGCAGCGCTCCTTCCCGGCTGCCATCGCCGATGAGCTGACTCGGATCTCCCGCGATGGCGTGGAGGCGAGCGGCGTCTTCTACCTGTCGCATGGCCTCTACGACGTGCATATCGAGCGCTGTCTCGAGTTTTTCCCGCGCTCTCAGCTCCATGTCTCGATATTCGAGCGGATGAAGGCGCAGCCGACCTCGGTCTACAAGGCACTGTGCGCCTACCTGGGCGTCAACGACACCTACATCCCCTCCAAACTGGGAGAGGCCGTGAACCCCTACGTCACGTTCCGATCGCTTCGTGTGCGTGAGCTGACCCAACGGCTCCCTCCACAAGCCGGCCGTGTGGTGGCACGGCTGAACACTCGCCGTAACGTTGCGCCGCCCCAACTCGATCCTGCGACGCGCGACACGTTGATCGACTTCTACGCACCGCACATCCGCAGAGTCGAGGAGCTCATAGGGGAGCCAGTCGCGGAGTGGCAGACCGATCGCTCCAGCGGGTGAGGACGCAACGCATGCGTCTCCGTCACTTCCGCATGCACCGCTCGTAGAGGGCAACGGTCGCGTCTGCAACAGCACCCATGGTGTAGTTGCTCAGGTAGCGGTCTCGCCCTGATGCAGCGAGGCGACCCGCGAAGGCGGCGTCGCCGAGAAGCGTGATGATCGCTGCAGCCATGTCCTCCGGCGAATCGAGCGGAACCAGCAACGCAGTCGGGGCGCCACCGCCCGCGATTTCGCGCACCGATGGGATGTGGGTCGCCACCGTAGGCAGCTCGAGCGCCATCGCCTCGATGAGCACGCCGGGCGAGCCTTCGGCACGTGACGGAAGCACGAACACGTCTGCCGCGCACATCAACTCGGGCACGTCGGGCCGGTAACCGAGGAGGGTCACCGCCTCCTCGACGCCGCCGTCTTCGATGAGACGCGCCAAATCGGCCGTTGCCGGGCCTTCGCGCCCAGCGACCAGGAGGTGCGCGCCGGGAAAGGCGGCAACGACCTTGGGCCATGCGGCAACGACGAGGTCGAGGCCCTTCAGGTGATAGTGACGCCCGGCCGCCAAGACGATTGGACCATCGCCGGCACCGAGGCCGAGCGCGGCTCTCGCCTTCTCGTGCCGCACGGCGGACCGCGTGCCGAGCCGCTCGGGATCGCGACCGCGGGGGATGACGTCGATCTTGTCCGTGCGAACACGGAGTCGCTGCGCCATGAGCGCCGCGCTGCTGGCCGACACGGCGTGAAAGCGGGCAACGAAGCGCGCGGTCACCGCATCGATGAGCTGCGCCGCCCGCACCTTCCACGCCCGATACTCCGGATTGGAGACGTGCTCCGGCCCGTACGACTCGGTGACGAAGCTCGAGACAACAGGTACACGATTCACCCACGCCGCGGTGCGCCCAAGGATGTCAGCTTTGAAGAGCGTCGTGTGGACGAGGTCCGGACGGAGCGCCCTGATGAGGCGGATCGTCCGAAGGAGGCCTCGCAGCCTGCCATCTGGTCCCGCAAGAGAGTGAATCTGGGCTCCGGCAGCGAGGAGGTCCGCGGCGATGCCCTCGCGCTCCGTGAGGTAGGCAACGTGCATCTCCACGCCCCTCGCGATGAGGTGCGGCGTCGCCATTGCGAGCGACTGCTCCGCACCGCCCACGGCGAGGCTGTCGATGATCGTCAGGACACGCACTGGCAACTCGCATCG
Source organism: uncultured Acidimicrobiia bacterium (assembly GCA_963792895.1). GTDB lineage: Bacteria > Actinomycetota > Acidimicrobiia > Spongiisociales > UBA5794 > UBA6912. The sequence continues at coordinate 1,124,910 of CAWBYA010000007.1, read as the reverse complement.
TCGGAGGTCGGGCCGGCGGAATCAGCGATGCGCTGCATCTGATCCCTGCCAACGCTCGGCGACAGCGCCCATCGTCAAGTTCTCGAGACGACCCGCGTCGATGTGGCGTCGCGCGTCGGCGAACAGAGCTTCCATGGCGGTCCACGCACGCTCGGGGTGGGTGGCGAGGTTGTGTGAATGGAACCACAGATGAAACAGAGACGACGTGCGGACCGCATGGCGAAGCCGCCGGCGAACCGCCAACGTCCACACCGCCGTGCCGAACCGACGAGCCCGCTTCGACCCCGGATCGAACAGGTACGTCTGCGGGATGTCGACGAGTCGGTCCCTGACGACGGGCGAGAAGGCGGCGGATGGGAGCGGCCACACTGCGTCTACCAATGCGTTGACCCGGCGACGCCACGGCGGCATGGCGGCGAAACGCTGCGGCGTCGGGCTTCGGTACGCGGTGAAGCCTGCCGCAGCCAGAAGATCGAGGTGCCCCACCGAGTTGCGGGGATACACGAACGACCGGAGCTCGATTCCTTCTGCATCGGCAAGGGTGCGAGCCGCGGCCAGGTCGGTACGAAAGGCGTCCGGCCCGCACCCTGGGTCGCCGGCGATCACATGCCCGAACGAGTGCGATCCGATCTCCTGGGGTACGCCACAGCTCCTGATTGCGTCAACGAGGTCGGGCCCGTACCAGGTGGGTGACGCTGCCAGGCTCGACGCGGGGTCGAGGTCGTACCAGTCGCCCGAGAGCCATGGGTAGTCGGGTCTCACGATGTCCGGATGTTTGCGGTCACCCTCCGGTGCACACTCGCGGAGGAAGAGGTGGCCGACGACGGCCCACGTCGCCGCGATCTCGTACCGTTCCATCAGGGCCAGGGTTCGGTCGACGACCTCCCGCTCCCGCACATAGGGGGCTTCGTCGTGGGGAAGGCCGTGGTGTACGGCGCCCCACGACATCTCGACGTCGATCGAGATCACAAACGTCCCCGGTCCGGCTGTCATAGAAAGCGATGGTACCGACGGATGCTGCTTAGCGGCGAGGCCCGCAGAGTGCTCGGGTGGCATCTTCCCCGGCTCACCGCCCATGCGGCTCGTCACGGTACGAGCCGGACCCCAGCCGTCATCGATCCAATGTGCGATGTCGCCGGAGCTTGCGAACCGAACGGGGCTAGATTCGGTTCGGATGGGGGACCGTAGACCGAATCTCTTTCTCGTTGGGGCCATGAGGTCCGGCACGACAACGCTGCATGACGTGCTGGGCCGGCACCCCGACATCTTCATGAGCGACGTCAAGGAGCCGGCGTTTCTCGCCGACCCCGCCGAGTTGGCGCTGGACAGCCGCTTCGCCTCGGAGGCAGGTTTCGCTGCCAACGAGTCCGCATACCTCGCGCTGTTCCGTGACGCAGGCAACGTCAGGTACGTAGGCGAGTCCAGCACCCACTACACGAAGCTCCCCAGGATCACCGGAGTCGCCGCGCGCATGGCGGCCTTCGCACCCGATGCTCGCATTCTGTATTTCCTTCGCGATCCGCTCGAACGTGCGCTGAGCCACTATCGGTTCGCCGTCAAGAGCAAGACGGAGCGACGGGGCACGCTCGACGCGATCATGGCGGAACCGTTCTACTGCGCCGTGAGTGACTACGCCACGCAGCTCCAACCCTACGTCGACGCCTTTGGCCTCGACCGCATATGGGTGGGGACCTTGGAGGCGATGGCCGCCGACCCCGGGACGGAATTGAAGCGGCTGCACGACTGGCTCGGTGTCGTCCATACGGCTGACGTCCCGAGGCGCTTCCCGAAGCTCAATGGAATCGACGATGGCCTCGCCATTGCACGGGGCCCCAGCACCCTTCATCGCATCGGTAAGAAGCCCGCATACCAACGACTCGCCCGCACCGTCGCCCCCAAGGCCGCCCGTGACGGTATCAGGCGGGTCCTCACTCGCCCGGTCAGACCTGGCGAGCTGCGCGATCCCGAGGCGATGGCCTATCTGCGGCGGACGCTGATCCCACGGGTGGCGGCCCTCGAGAGTCTCACCGGCCGTTCGTTCCCGGAATGGAACGGGTCGCGCGTCCCATGAGTCAGCAGCAGGGCCCGTGGTACCGTCAGCCGCCTCGACCACCAGGGGGGACCGTGGAGGCTATCGATCGCCGGCTCGCGTCCGGCTGGGGCGTCGCCGAGCGGGCCGACGACCCTTCGAGGATCAGCCACGAGTCGGGGATCTCCTCGTCGGCCGGGTTCCTCGACACGCCTCGAGGCCGGCTGTTCACAGTGCTCCACGAGCCGGCGGAGCCGCCCGACCATGCGGTCGTCGTATGCTCACCGTTGCTTGCAGAGGCGATCCGCAGCCAGCGGCGCGAGTTGGTCCTTGGATGGGAGCTGTCGGCATCCGGGGCTTCCGTCATGCGCTTCCACTACGTCGGCAGCGGCAACAGCGACGGAGAGCCCGAAAACATGACGTTCGCGGGGCTCGTCGCAGATGCGCGAGTCGCAGCCACTGAACTCCGGGAGCGGACAGGCATCAGCGCCATCGGCTTCGTCGGCACGCGACTCGGGGCGCTCGTCGCTGCGGCCGCCGCCGCCGAATTCCCGGGCGGTTCGCTCGTGCTGTGGGAGCCCCCCATCGACATGGGGCGGTACTACAACGAGGTCTTCCGGGCGCGCATGATCGGCCTTCTGAAGCGGGGCGAGCGAAGCCTCGGCAGCAAAGAGCTCATGGAGGTCTTCGCCCGGGACGGTGTGCTCGACGTGATCGGCAACCCGCTTCCGCACTCCCTCTACCAGACCACGGTCGAACTCGATCTGGCCGACCTGCTCGTTGCCGCCGGCCCTCGACCAGCGCTCGTTGTCCAGATGTCCATCAAACCCGAGCTGCGTCCCGGCCTGACCGCCGTCCTCGAACGATGCGAGGCGGCCGGGATGACGGTCGAGGCAACAGCCACTACCTACGACGAGGCCTGGTGGTTCGGAGCCACCGGGCACACGGTCGTCGAGGTCGAATCGGGTGCGCTCGATGCGATCCCGGTCACGACCCGCTTCCTTCTCGGGGACCGTTCGTGACGGACCCACTCACCGCATCGGCCGACCACGTCGTCTACTTCGACGGAGGCGAGGGGCCGCTGTTGGGCATTCTCACTGCGGCCCCGGACCCTGTCGAGAACGTCGTCGTATGTGCGGGTGGGTGGCACGGCGGCAGCATCAACGCAAACCGTATGATCGTTCGGTTCGCCAGGCGGCTTGCTGCCGGTGGCCGGAATGTCGTTCGCTTCGACTGGTACGGCGCCGGTGAGAGCCCGGGGCACATCCGCTTCTTCCGACTCGACGACCCGGGAAGCGGAGATGCGGTGGGGGCAGCAGCCCTGGCTCGTGACGCAGCCGATCTGCCAACGTCGTTGGTCGGCATATGCATCGGCACCCGGGCTGTGCTGGCGGCGGCGCCTCACATCCCGTCTCTCGAGAGGGTCGTCCTCGTGAACTTCCCCCTCCCGACCGCCAGGGCAAAGGCCAAGCGGGCGGGCCGCATCGGCGCCGCAACCGCTGTTCGGGAGGGGATCCGGCCGTCGGCGATCCAAGGCTGGTTCCAGCCCGCCACCCGGCGCGTCTACGTGAAGTTCCTCCGCCTCAAGTGGCAGGCGGTCAAGAACCGGGTGCTCCCGAAGAAGACCGACGCCGACGGAGAGGTACGACGCCGGGCGGCCGCATCGGCAAGCGATGTGGACGCTCTCGTTGCCCAGATTGGTGAGTTGATCGATCGCGGGGTGCAGGTGTTGTTCCTCTTCGGTGATGACGACGCAGCGTACGAGCAGTTCGTCGCTGCCCAGGAGGGCACGCTGGGCGCAATCCTCGAGAGAGGGGCGGCCGGCGTGACCGTGCAGGCCGTCTCCGGGGATCTCACCGGATACTCGTCGCTCGAATCGCAAGCCGCATTCCTCGACATCGTCACGAATTGGCTGGAGCGTCCGGTGCGGCAGCCGTGAGAGGCGTCGCGAGTTCGCCAAGCCCCTCGCTGCGCCTTCGCTGATCGCTGAAATCCGGCATGGCGCACATCCTCCTCATCACCAGCGAGATGGCAGGCCGCATCAATGTGACCTGCGAGCTCGCCCGCCGGCTGCGCGCTGCGGGCTATGAGGCGACAGTGGCGAGCCCCGAAGACATCGGCGAACGCGTGAGCAGCCTTGGCACGTCGTTCGTCCACCTTCGTGCGGGTGCGGGGACCGAGGGGCAGACCGGCGGCACACCCCGCAGGCCGCAGGGTTGGGCAGGGCGCCTGGCCGCACTCCTGCAACGGATCCGCACCGCAGGCACGGCCGCCAGGGAGCGCGACGCCAAGGTGGATGCCCTCGATCCGCTCGGGGTGGCCGCGCAGATTCGCAGCCTTGCGCCTGATCTCGTGATGATCGACATCGAGCTGCCGGTGCACATCATGGCGGCATGGTCGACAGGCGTCCGGGTTGCCCTCTGGACGACCATGCTTTCTGTCTGGAAACGTCCGGGAGTGCCGCCGCTCGGCTCGTCGACAACGCCCGGCGCCGGCATCGCGGGCAGCAGGCTCGGGATCGAGTGGTCGTGGCTCGTGTTCAGGGCTTGGAAGTGGCTCCGCATGGCGCGGCTCAGATTCACACGTATGGGCACCGATCAGCTATCCGTGCTGAGCGAGGTGGCCGCACGCACCGGATTCCCGTTGCGTTCCGAGACGCGGCGGTACGAGTGGTTGATCCCTTTCGTCTACCAATCGCTGCCGGTCCTCTCGTTCAATGCATTCGAGCTCGAGTTCCCGCACGAACCCCTACCGGTATGCACCTATGTCGGTCCCGTCCTCAACCCACAACGCCGCTCGGCGGCAGACGACTCGGCGCTGTCGCAGCGACTCGAACAGATCTATGCGCGCAGGCGCAACGAGACCTCCCGAAAGCTCGTCTACTGCAGCTTCGGCGCGTGGCACAAAGGCGATGACCGTGACTTCGTGACCCGCGTCGTGGCTGCCGTTGCTTCCCATCCCGAATGGGACCTGATCGTCGGACTTGGCGGCAGGCTCGACCCTGCAGCGCTCGGTCCGGTGGCCGAGAACGTGCACGTCTTGAGCTGGGCGCCACAGATGGAGGTGCTCGCCAACTGCGACGCCGCCATCCACCACGGCGGCATCAGCAGCGTCAACGAGTGCATCACGGCCGGGGTGCCGATGGTGGTGTATCCGTTCGAGTTCCTCGACCAGCCGGGCAACGCAGCCAGGGTGGCGTACCACGGCCTCGGCGAGGTGGGAGACCGCACGGCGGACACGCCCGAGCTCATCGGCCTCCGGCTCGACCGCATCATGAGCAGTGACGAGGTCCGATCGCAGGTCAGCCGCATGCGGGACGACGTACGTCGCTACGACCGTGACGACCGAGCAGTTGTGGCGATCAGGACCTTGCTCGCCACGGCTGATTGAGGTTCCTGCCGGCCGGATTGCGCTGCGGCCACTAGTGGGCCGCCACTGGTACTCTGGGGCGGCGCCCGGCCAGGGTGCAGTCGACCGGGGGGACACCGTGAACGTCACTGAATCCACGCTTGGGCTGCTCGCTGCGGTGCGCGGCGTGTTTGCGCCTTCCCGATTCGCTCATGCCCACTCCGGTACGCACAGCTACGTGTACGTGGTGACGGAGAACGATGCGATCACCGGCAACGTGCAGTTCCCGATCAATGACCTCAATGCCGCCGCCGGGTTGACCATCCCGCAGGACGAGCCCGGAGCGCGCTCAGCGATCGCAGCCAACATCGATGTCATCACCAAGTACGCCTCGTCTCACCTCACCCTCTCGTCAGGTGACCTGCCGTGGGACCTCACCTTCACGGGTCACCGGGTGCTCGAGCGCAAGGCCGGCTCCTATGCAATCCTCGAGTATGCCGTGAGCGGGATCGCACCCGTGCCGCGCAGGTTCACCGTGACGTACGACGGGTTGATGGAAGTGGACCATCACCACGAGGCCATCGTCATCGTCAAGACGGCGGCCGGTATCGGCAAGCTCCGCACCGAGGACGAGCAGCGTATCCCTGTGACCGCCGGCACCACGCGCCACGAGGTCACCATCCCGGAAGAGTCGGTCGTCAACGATGTCAAAGGCGCCGCCGAGTCGGTTGCAGCAACCTCGAAGGAGCTGCTGCGCCGGGCTCGCAAGCGTCTCGGCCGCTGACTACCCCCCCGTTGCGTTCGACTCGATCTTGCTCGCCAGTTCGGCGATCGTCGGGAACTCGAAGAACTGGCGGGGAGTGATCGCGAGCCCTGCCTCATGAGCACGAGCGATGATGCGGATACTCAAGATCGAATCACCGCCCAGGTCGAAGAAGTTGTCCGTAGCCCCCACCGATTCCAGGCCGAGCACCGCCGCCCAGATCTCGGCGAGTCTCCGTTCGACATCCGACGTGGGCGCCACCGACTCCCCGTCACCTTCCAGTTCGATATGCCCGGGATCGGGTAGGGCAGCACGGTCGACCTTTCCGGTGGAGCCGCGTGGCAGGACCTCCAGTGCGACGACGACCCGGGGCACCATCACATCGGGGACCCGCTCCGCCAGAAACTGCCGCAGCAAGGCCCCGTCCGCAGCAGATTCGACGTACGCCACGAGGACCGTGGATGCCGACGTCGACCCGCCTTCGTTCCCCGCCCGGGGAAGGGCGACGGCAACAGCGTCACCCACCTCGGGATGCTCCCGCAGCACCATCTCGATCTCACTCAGCTCGATACGCTGCCCGCGTATCTTCACCTGGTGATCGATCCTCCCCAGGAGATCGATCGACCCGTCCGGCAGGAACCGGGCGATGTCCCCCGTGCGATAGAGCCGTACCGACCCCTGCCCTGCGACGTCGTGGTACACGAACCGCTCGGCGGTCAGCTCGGGGTGATCGAGATAGCCTCGCGCCAACCCGAGCCCTGCGATGTGGAGCTCGCCCGGCACGCCGATCGGGACGGGCCGCAAGAGCGAATCGAGGATGTACGCCTGGGTGTTGGCGATTGGCTTCCCGATCGGCACCCGCACCCCAAGCTCACCCGGTGAGGGACCGCGAGCAGGTTCGGCCGCGTGATGCACGGTGCACCACACCGTCGCCTCTGTCGGACCGTACTCGTTGACGAGGTGCGCCAGCGGCAACACGGCCGAATGCCGCTCGACGAGCTCGGGTGGGCAAGCCTCTCCGGCCACCATGACCAACTCGAGCGACCGCAAGTCTCCAGGGTCGGCGTGGTCGAGGAGAAGCCCGTACAGCGACGGTAGAGCGAGCGTATGGGTGATCTGGTGTGCTGCGATGAGGTCGGCCAGGTGGCGAACGTCCTTCTCCATGTCCGGTCCGGGCAGCACCAAGGTGCCGCCCGCCGTGAGGCTCGAGAAAAGGCCTGCAACCGAGCTGTCGAAGTGGAAAGGCGACAGCAGCAGGAAGCTCGTCACGGGACCGCCGTAGGCATGCAATCTCGCATGGGTCGAGTTGACGAGATTGCGGTGTGTGACGGCCACGCCTTTGGGCCGCCCTGTGGAGCCGGACGTGAAGAGGACATACGCCAGGTCGTCGGGACCCGAGCCCGATGCGATCACCCTCTCGTCGTCCGGCGAGGCATCGATCAGCCCCCCTCCCGCATCGACCGTCACCACCGCAGCGGCGACGTCGCCGAGGTCGACGTCGCGACCCACGACCACCGCAACTGCCGACGTGTCGGACACGAGGTACTGCGAGCGAACCGGCGGCTGCCGAGGATCGAGGGGCACATACGCGCCTCCGGCCAGGAGCACGCCCAGGATGGCGACGACGGTCCCGGCGGAGCGCTCACCTGCCACGCCGACCCGGGCATCGGGTCCGACACCGAGCCGGCGCAAGCGGCCGGCCAGAACGCGTGCCCTCGCGACGAGATCGGCGTAGGTCAGCGTTGCGCCTTCTCCGATCACGGCAGGTCGATCGGGCGAGCGCTCGGCTGCGCTCAGGACCAGCGAGTGAACTGTCTCGGAGGCCGGATAGTCCGCCTCGGTGCGGTTCCAGTCGAGAACGATCTGGGCAAGCTCGTCCGGCGGGAAGAACGGCACCTCGCCGGTTGGCCGTATCGGGTCCTCACTGATCGCCTCGAGCGTCCGAACGAGCTGCCGGGCCATGCGCCGGATCACTCCCGCCTGGTAGCGATCGGCGTCGTAGAGCAGGATCATCTCGAGCTCATCTCCCGGCATGACGAGCACGGCGAGCGGATAGTTGCTGCGCTGCAGGTAGCGGATATCAGAGCTCGCCAGGACGCCTGCCTGAGATGACGGGTGAGGGACGTTCTCGAAGACCAGGAGGGTCTGGAAGATCGGCTCCCCCTTCGGCACGTCGCTCCAACGCTGCACGTCGACCAACGGCGTCGACTCGAATGCGGCAGCGTCGATCTGCTCGAGCTGCAGCCGGCGCAGCCAGTCCACGATGGGCACCGCAGGCTCGATGTGAGCGCGCACCGGCAGCGTGTTGATGAAGAGCCCCACCATGTCCATCGCCCCGTCGAGCTCAGGTGGCCGACCCGAGACCGTCGCGCCGAACACGACGTCGTCCTCGCCGCTGTAGCGATTCAAGACGAGCGCCCACGCCCCGCGAAAGATCGTGTTGAGCGTGAGGCCGTTGGTGCGTCCAAATGAGGTGAGGCGGCGCGTTGCCGAAGCGGACAGGCGAACGATCTCCTCGTCGTGCCGCTCCGCCCAAGGCGATGCGACGCCCGGCGTCTCGACTCGCAAGCGTGTCGCTGTAGTGAATCCAGCGAGCAACCTCCTCCAGTGGTCCTCCCCGATCGCCGGGTCGTGTTCGTGGAGCCAGCGGACGTAGTCGCGGTACGGGGCCGGTGGCGCCAGGTCCGGCGCAGCGCCCGCCATCAGCGCCTCGTAGCAATAGAAGACCTCGTCGAGAATGATGCCCATCGACCACCCGTCGACCACAACGTGATGGTGGCTCCACACGAAGCGGTGGGCATCATCGCCGATTCGCATCAAGGCGAAACGCATCAAGGGGGCGACGTCGAGGGCGAAGCCTTGCTTCCGGTCGGCCGTGAGGAAGGCGGCGAGGCGCTCGGCGTGACGTTCGACGGGTTCCTCTCTCCAATCCTCGATCCGCCATTGCGGCTCCACGTGGTTGCGAACGATCTGCAACGGCCTCTCCCGGCCTTCCCACGTGAGGAGGGAACGCAGGGTTTCATGGCGATCGATCACCAGCTGCCACGCCTCCCGGTAACGGCCCTCGTCGAGGGTGCCTTCGAGGAGAACGCTGTATTGCTGGAAGTAGAGCGGCGACCCGGGTGCGTAGAGGGTGTGGAAGAGGATGCCCTCCTGCACCGGAGTCAGCGGGTAGATGGCCTCGATGTTGGCGCCGGGAGCCGTCATCCCCTCCGCCTCACTGCGACTGGCCGAAAGTCTTCAACACGTCGTCCAGCTCGTCTTGGCTGAGTCCCGCCTCGGGGAACACGTCGTCGGTGAAGCCGCGAGCCACAGGCATCGGGAGCGGGGCGGCCTCGGTGGAGCCGCCGGGCGGGGCCACCTCTGCAACCTTCGCCAGCTCTGAGATCGTTTCGAGCCGGAAGAGCTGCTGCGGCGTGAACCGCAGGCCGGCGCGTTTGGACTTGGCGACGATCTGGATGTTCAAGATGGAATCGCCACCCAGCTCTATGAAGGGATCGTTGATCCCGACGCCATCGACGCCGAGGACCGACTCCCATATCTCGACCAGCAACGCCTCGGTCGGCGTGTTCGCCGGCGCATATTCCCCTGCTGCCGCTCGTGTCCGCAATCGGGGATCTGGCAGCGCATGGCGATCGACCTTGCCGTTGATCGTGAGCGGCATCGCCTCGAGCTGGACGAAGTACGACGGCACCATGTAGTCGGGGAGCCGGCCGTCGAGGTAGGTGCGGAGCGGAGATGTCGATAGGTCGCGCTCGTTCGCCACGTAATAGGCGACGATCCGCTTCTGGAGGCCGCCGAGTGTGGCCGCCCGTCCCTCCGGCGCCTCGATCTCGTATCCGACCTCGTCCAGGATGCCACGCACCTGCGTGACGTCGATCTCGTCGTCGAGCTCGGCGAGCGCAGCCTCCCTTGTCTTGTGACCGAGCCTGACGTCCCAGCTGTACGGCAGGGCGTAGTTGTGGAAGCCGCGCTCGGCCTTGTGGACGAAGATTCCCGTGTTGTTGATGAGGCAGTTCGTCGACCGTCCCGTATCTGCGGGACGCACCCACGGTGCATGCGAATCGAGGAACTCGAGCAGCTCGCCCAGACCGACGTCGCGGTAGCGGTAGAAGTCGACGATGTGGATCTGGTCGAACAAGTCGTCGTCGTCGAAGAGTGTCGTATCGAGCGATCTCCGGACGGCGTCATCGACCTGGTGGTAGGCGCGCCTGGCTTCGATGATGGCAGCATCGACCTCGTCTCGCTCGACGATGCCGATGCGGAAGAGGTCGGCGAGCCGGGTCTCGAAGATCTGGCCGCGGGAGAGGCCGGTGACGACGTGGCGAAGGCCTCGCTCGTGGGCGAGGTTCATGCCGAGGGTGTATACGGTCTTGAAGCACCCTTGGCACACGTTGGAGAAGCTGCTGAGGCTGTCGGCGAAGATCTCGTTCATCGACTCGGGCCCGTCCATCACCAGCTCGAGCCCCAGGTCGTCGACCGCCCGGCGAATGTTGGCCTTCGCACCCTCCGAGATGAACCCGTTGTCGAGCGAGAACACCAGTGGGGTGCGGCCATTCTCGACGAGTTGATACAGCGCATAGGTGCTGTCCTTGCCGCCGCTCAACAACATGACGCAGTCCTGACCCGCCTCGTTTGGTGTGACACCAGCGAAGACCTCGTGGAACTCGTCCATCGTGCCGAAGTATTCGTCTGCCCGGTCGCGATATGCGTCGTAGAAGTGGCAGGGTCTGCAGATCCCGTCGTCGTCGATGTGCGCATCCGGGTGGTTCGACGCAAGCCCGCAGCGCAGGCAATTGGCGACGCTCGAAGGCGCAGCGACCCGCTCCGTCTCCGATTCGACGACGTCGACGAAGCTCTCGGTGATGCCGGGATGGGACATCAGCGCGGTCTCGATCTCGCCGAGCTCGATGCGGAAACCACGCACCTTCACCTGCGTGTCGGCCCGGCCGAGGAACTCCATGACGCCCGGGCTGCGCCAGCGGGCGAGATCGCCGGTCCGATAGATCGTCGCTCCCGGACGAGCTGGATCGGCGATGAAGCGTTCGGCGGTGAGCTCGGGCCGACCGAGGTAGCCAAGCGCCACGCCTGCGCCGCCCACGCAGATCTCGCCGACCACGCCGACCGGCACGAGCGCCAGGCTCTCGTCGCGCAGGGTGATGTGCGTGTTGGCGGCCGGTCGCCCGAGCGGGACCGACAGCTCGGTATCTGCCGTCGGGTCGTAACGGTGGATCATGCACCCCACCGTCGCTTCGGTTGGCCCGTATTCGTTGACGATCTCGAGGCGGCCACCCGAAGCCTCGAACGCGGCGTGGGCGACCGCAGTCTTCAGGTCCTCCCCACCCACCATGAGCGTGCGGATTCTCTTGGTGTCGAGCAGCGAGGGATCGAGCAGAGCGAGGTGTGAAGGCGTCAGTTTCACCACGTCGACGCGATCGTCGGCGAACACCTCGAGCACCGAGAGGTCGGTGCCATCCGGTTCGGGATAGACGACGACTTCGCCGCCGGTCACGAGAGGGGTGTAGATGGACGTCACCGTGAGGTCGAACCCAAAAGAGGAGTAGAGCGGAAAGCTGACCGGCGCTCCGCGGCCGTGCTCGCCCGCAGCCCATGAGATGTAATTGGCGAGCGCCCGATGCGGGACCAGCACACCCTTGGGCTCGCCGGTTGACCCTGACGTGTACATCACGTAGGCGACGTCACCGGGCCCGGCACTCGCCGAAGCAGCAGCCCCGGTCGGAGAGGATGTCGCATCGAGCGGGAGGGTCTCCACGTGCGCTCCGCTCTCCGGCAACTGCGCGGCGAGCTCCGCAGTCGTCACGACGATGCGTGCGGCGCTGTCGGCGAGCAGGAAGCCGATCCGCTCCTTCGGGTAGTGCCGATCGATGGGCACATAGGCCGCGCCGGCCTTGAGGACGCCCATCACTGCAACCACCATCTCGATGGACCGCGGCAGGTAGATGGCCACCATCCCTTGGTGCGGCGCTCCCAGGCCGTCGACGATCCGGCTCGCAAGCCGGTCGCTCTCTGCGTCGAGCCCCGCATAGGTCAACGTGCGCTCGCCCGACCGAACGGCGACGGCATCCGGAGAGATCGCCGCCTGGCTGCGGAAGCCGTCGACGACCGTGGCGAAGGCGGGGTCCGCCTGGGTTGCGTTCACCGCTTCGAGCGCCGCCCGCTCGTCGGCGGTCAGCAAGTCGACGGCCGAGATCGGTTGGTCCGGATCGTCGATCAGCGCGTCGAACATCAGGAGGAAGTGCCTGATGAGGGCATCTTCCCTCTGGTCGTCGAAGACGTCCCTATTCAGGTCGAAGTGCAGCGTCCACTCGCCACGTGCGTCGAAGTCGTGCACCTGGAGGCGGAGCATGTGGTCGCTGTCTCCGTGACCGGCATGAACCCAGTCAGATCGCATCGGCATGCCCGCGAAGTCCCCAAAGGAAGCGTTGATGAAGTTGAGCAGCACCGAGTACGCCCGGTTGTGGGCCGCGCTGCTCGTTCCCGGCCTGGCGTTGACCATCATGTCCTGCGCCTCGGTCCCCACCTTCTCCAGCAGGCTGCGGAAAGTCTCGTCTTCGTCGATCGAGACGTGGAGGGGCATGACCTCGATGAACAGGCCTGCGGTGGCCTTGAACCGCTGCGATGGCCGATTGTGGGCAGGTGCGAGCACGGCGAGCTCGTGTTGCCCCGTCACCCGTGACAGCAACGCATAGAGAACCGTTGCGAAGACACTGAACTGCGACACCCCCGCCATGAGGCTGCCGGTCCCGTCGCCCGCAATCTGGGCGGCGAGCCGGGCCGAGCGCTCGACGCCGAGCTGGGCGGTCACGCGGTCCGTGCGCGTGCTGCCGCCCGGAGGCGGGGCGACCCCGTAGAAGCTCAGCGGCTCGAGGGCGGCGGCCGCCTTCTCCTTCCAGAACGCAGCCGCCTCGGAGTAGGCAGACGACGTTCTGAACTTCCGCTCGAAGTCGGCGTAGAACTCGAACTCCGGATAGGCAGCCGCCTCTTCCCCGCCACTCCGACCGACCGCTGCACGGTACAAGTCCGCCATACGCTCGTACACGATCGCCACCGACCAGCCATCGGTGATGAGGTGGTGTTGCGCCAGCCACCACACGAAGTCGCGGTCACCCAGCTTCACCAACCCAGATCGGTAGAGGGCGGTGCCGAGATCGAACTGCGCTCCGGCCGCTTCGCCGATCAGTGCGGTTGCCGCGACATCGGGCGCGGGTGTCCCAGACAGGTCCACGAACTCAAGCGGCGCTGGTGTCCCGAGCAGCACTTTGCGGTGCGGCACCCCATCGACTTCTTCGAACACCGACCGCATGGCATCTGTGCCCAGCACGAGCGCATCGAACGCAGCGGAGAACGTGGCGACGTCGACCGCCCCGGATATCCGGAAGGCAAGCACCATGTTGTAGAGCGGGACGCCGGGATGCAGTTGCTGACCTGCCCAGATGAGCGCCTGGGCTCGAGTCAGATTCGTGCCCGGGGTGGCAGCGCTCACTCGGCATTCCCCGCATCGTTCCGGCCGCCAGATCGCCCGATGTAGGCAACGATGTTCTCGACGGATCCGAACTGCTCGACCGTCACGTCTGAGTCCGGCACGCGGATGCCGAACTCGTCCTTGATGAACGCAACCAGTCGTACGTAGGCGATCGAGTCGAACCCGAGCAGGACGAGGTCGTCGCCCGCTTCGACCGTGACGTCGTCGCCCTGGTCACGAAACTGCTGTTCGATGAATTGCGTGAGGGTGGCTTCCATACACCTGGTCCTGTCGTCAGTCGCCGAGCCGGCGGCTCATCGTCTTCGATCTCGTCGTGCGCGCCCCACCCGCACCACCGCTCTGGTCTCTCGGCAGGGTGAAGGCTCTACACATGTGCATCTCGCGTCGCTTCTTCGGCCAAGGCCACTCTGTTCGCTTTGCCGGTGGACGTGCGGGGGACGGCGTCGACGATGCGCACGCTGCGCGGGACCGCATACCGGGGCAACGCCGCCGCAGCATGGCGCTTGAGTGCGGCACCGTCGAGGCCCGAGCCGTCTATCCCGGCAAGCAACGTGACGACTGCTTCGATCTGGCTGCTTCCGTCGCCGTCCGGCACCGCATAGACAACGGCTTGCTCGACAGCGTCATGGCTCACGAGCGCCGTCTCCACCTCGTCGAGCTCCACCCGGTGGCCGCGAGTCTTGATCTGTCGGTCTTTGCGGCCGACGAGTCGAAAGCTGCCGTCGTCGTTACGGGCAACGAGGTCCCCGGTGCGATAGAAGACGTCCTCTCCCCCGCCCGGTCGCGGCCTAGGAAGACGCGAGCGCTCGGTCAGTTCCGGCTGGCGCCAGTACCCGAGCATGTGGGCGTCGCTGCGGATGAGCAGCTCGCCCACCTGCCCAGCGGCAAGCGGGCGATCGTCGTCGTCGACCACCATGCCCTCCATGCCGGCGTACAACCCACCGATCGAGATGGGCTCGTTGGAGCCCGGCGGGAGGTCCGGAACCACGTAGTACGTGCAGCCGTTCACCTCGGCAGGCCCATAGACATTGCCGAACTGCGCGTGGGGGAGATACTGCATCAGGGCGCGGAGGTCTTTGGTGGGGAATACCTCGCCACCGAACAGCACCCAACGCAGCGCGCTCATGTCGCGATCTTCGAGCGCCCCCCGGTGCAGTAGCTGGACGAGGGCGAAGGGGACGGCGTTGACCACCGTCACCGCCTCGTCCTCGAGCAGTTGGGCAAAGCTCGCAGGCAGCCGGGAATGCGCCTCGGGCACGATGACGACGGTGGCCCCGACGACTGCCCCGCCGAACAGTTCGAGCGTCGACAGGTCGAAGTTGAGCGGCGCGTGGTTGGTGATGCGATCGGCGGCGACGAACCCGAAGGTCGCCGATGCGACGGTTGCGTAGGCAAGGGACGTCCGATGCGAGTGCATGATCCCCTTGGGGCGTCCCGTCGAGCCGGACGTGAAGATGATGTAGGCGAGGTCGTCGCCACCCACGGCTACGTCGGGCGCTGCGTCGGGAGTTGCCCAGACCTCCTCCCAGTCGACGCATGCAACGGGGGCATCGCCGTCGGCGATACCGATGCACAGCTCGAGCCCAACCTCGGGGGCCAGGGCCGCAACCGCCGAGCGCTTCGTGCGGCCCGTCACGATGTGCCGTATCTCGCAGTCTTCGAGGATGTGGCGAACGTACGCCGCCGGAGCGTCGGGGTTGATGGGAACGTAGGCCGCCCCCGCCTTCATGACACCGTGCATGGCGACGAGGAGCTCGATCGACTTGTGGGCGAAGAGCCCAACGCGGTCGCCGCGCTGCACGCCGTGCCCCCGCAGCAGGTTCGCGACCGAATTGGAGCGTCGATCCAGTTCGCCGTAGGTCAATGTCGCACCGAGCATCGAGATCGCGGGATGATCTGGGCTGCGCCGTGCCGCGGCGGTAATGGCCTCCGGGATGGTGGCAAGAGCAGCAGTGTTCGGCGCAGGGTTCACAGACCGAGGATCCTTGCGATGAGGAGCCGCTGGATATCCGACGTTCCGGCATAGAGCACACCACCGACGGCATCTCGTAGGTCGCGCTCGATCCCGTTGTCGGTGAGGTATCCGCTACCGCCGTGAATCCGGATGGCGTCGAGGCTCGAGGAGATGAAGGACTCGCTGAGGTGGAGCTTCAGCAGGGCGGCATCGAGTGTCACCGACTCGTCGTTGTCGAGCATCCACGCCACCTTGTAGAGGAGAAGGCGCGCCGTCTCGAGCGCCAACTTCATGTCGGCGATGCGATTCGAGACCGACTGGAACTTACCGATCGGCTGGCCGAACTGTCGCCGGGTGCGGGCATAGCGAACAGCTTCGTCGAGTTGGTACTGCATCGCACCGATCTGGCTGGCGAGGATGAAGGTGCGCTCCACACCCAGCGCACCGCCGGAGATGCTGGCGCCGGCGCCTTCGGGGCCAACCCGGTTGGCCTCGGGCACGAAGCACCCGTCGAAGACGAGATCACCGAGCGGGATCGTGCGCAACCCCATCTTGTCGCGAACCTCACTCCTGGTGCACCCCGGCGAATCGGTGTCCACGAGGAACGCGGTGAGCCCCCACCTGCCTTTTGCCGGGTCGAGCGTTGCGAACACGAGCGCAACGTCGGCGATCGGACCGAACGTGATGTACTGCTTCGTCCCCGTCAGCCGGTATCCGCCGTCGACGGGCTCCGCGACCGTGGCAAGCGCCAAGTGGTCGGAACCGGCCTCGGGTTCGGTGACGGCGTGTGCGCCGATGAGGTCGCCTGCGCACATCGCCGGGAGGTAACGCTGCTTCTGTTCATCGCTGCCGAACCGGTTGATGGGGTGCTGCACGGTCCACATCTGGGCCGACAGCCCGAACGCAAAGCCGTTGTCCCGGCACCCGTAGCCCAGCCCCTCCATCGCAAGCACGGCCGTCATCAGGTCGGTGTCGGCACCCGTCGTGTTGTATTCGGCAGGCACTGCCATGGAAAGGAGCCCGAAGTCGGCGCACTTCTTCCACAGATCCCTGGGGAACCGGCCTTCTCGATCCCGCCCCACGACATCTTCGTTGAGGTGCCCGACGGCGAACTCGACGATGCGATCTCGGAATGCGAGCTGTTCGGGCGCCCAGGAGAAGTCCATGAGTCAGGCCTTCTCCGCAACCCGGCGTTCCGGCTGGTCGAGACCTTCGACGACTTCGGAGCCTTCGCCCAGCTCACGGTCGAAGTGGTAGGGGTTGAGGGGATCATCGCCGATGTCCTCGAGCTCGATGAGGAGGCCGAGACCGAACTCATTGGCGTAGTCGAGGAGCATCTGGATCCCGACCCGGTCCTCGAGTGCCCATCCGGTCGAGTCGAACACCGTTGTCCGCATCCGCGCATCGTGGAAGGCCTCGGCCTCCGTCACGAGCTCGGCGAGCGACGGGCCGATCTCGCCGGCCGCGAGCTGCTGGCACTCCCCCTCCTTCATCGCCTGGTCGAGATGGTCGGGGCACACCAGGCTCTGGGTGAGGAAAGACCGGGGCAGCTCGACCTTCCCGGGGAAGTCGGAGCCGACTGCGTTGATGTGTAGCCACGGCTTCGTCGGCAAGTCGCTGAAGAGGGGCCCCTCACCAATGCCGATGGAGGTGGATGTGCAGACGATATCGGCCGACTGCATGAGCAGATCGAGCGGTGCGACCCTGAGATCGATACCGGGAGGCAGCACAGACGCGGCGCGTTCCGCAAAGCTCGCCGTGGTGGCCTCGTCTCGGTCGCAGATCAGCACCTGTTCGATCGCGAAGGTCCGCAGCATCGCATGCATTTGGGTGATCGACTGCGCTCCGCAGCCGACGAGCCCGAGGATGCGGCTTTCCGGACGAGCCAGGATCCGGCTCGCAACCGCCGACGCTGCGCCCGTGCGCAGTGCAGTCAGGAACGTGCCGTCAGCCAAACCGGCGAGGTGCCCCGTCTCGGTCTCGTACGCGCTGACCGTCGACAGGATCGTCGGGAGGTTGCGCTTGGTCGGGTTGGTGGGGTGGTACCCGACGACCTTGATCGTCGTCATCTCGGCGGTGTGCATCACCGGCATCCACTCGAGCAGCCCGATGTCGGGCTCGGAGTAGTGGAATCCGTCGCGAGGCCGGACGAACGTCTTCGTTCCGTCGTATTCACGAACCGCCGTGGTGATGCGATCGATCATGTCGTCCATCAGCGCATCGAGCCCGACCTCGTGCACGATTCGCGCCACGTGGTGTCTCGCCAGGATTCTCGTCTTCATGTTGGTCCCCCTCGATATCCGTGTGCGGTAGGCACGATCCTGGAGCGAGGAGATGGGAGCCGACGAACCGGCTGCGCGCAGTCGAAACCGCCCACGTCCCCTGTCATGTCTCCGTGCCCCACCCGTATGAACTCTGCGATGGTCGTCATGACCGCATCGCCCCCGCAAATCGAGCCCCCATCCAGGCATCGATATCTGCAAGCAGCCGCTCCCGATGGCCGGGGAGCGTGAACGTGTGGTCTGCTTCCGGATAGAAGCGCACGACCGCCGCCCGCTCGAGGTCGATGTCGGGAAACGCATCGTGGAGCTGGCGACGGTACGTGAAACTGAGCGGGCCGAGCCCGGTGTAGATCAGCAGCAGTTTCGTCCCACGCTCCACCAGGCCGGTGAGCTCTGCAGCGAACCGCTCTTTGGGCACGTGCTCGTTCTCGAACACAACGAGATCACCCTGTACGGCACCCTCCGCCTGGGCTGACCATCCGAGCCTCCGCATCACGTAGCGCTTCCAACGATCGAGGTCGAACACTCGCTCTCGATAGTGCTCGAATCGAGAGCGTGCCGTCGGGTAGGAGTAGCCGTCCATCAAGACGCAGCCGCTGACACGCTCGTCGATCAGTGCTGCGCGGAAAGCGTTGTAGGCGCCGGTGCACAACCCCATCACCACGAATCGCCGCACCTCCATCAACTCTTCGAGTGCATCCATGGACTCGATGACATCCTGTCGGGATCGCTCGATATAGAGCAGGCCGCCCTCGACAAGCTCACTGTCGCCGACCCCCGACATGTCGAACCGAAAGCTCGGATAGCCCTGCGCCGCCAGACGTCTGGCGATCTCGACCGACAAACGGTTGGGACCCACCCTGTGGAGGAGGCCCGCATTCAAAATGATGACGGCAGGCGCTCCCGGCAGTGGCTCGTCGGGGAGGGTGAGCACACCAAGCAGGTTCTTCTCAGGACCGAAGTACACAACGCGCTCGTTCACGAGCCCTCTCCGAACATCTCGGCGATCCTGGCCGGCAGCCGCACCGGCAGCAGAGACGAGTAGGAGGATGTGAGATCGTCCCAACCCGCCGCGTCCTCCACGACCTCATACGTGATGCCATCTCCGGCCGAGCGCGCGAGCGAGCGAAACTCCGGGCGGTCTTGGGTGGCGATCACAGTGGCGTCGACGTTCGGCCATTGCATTGCGGTCAGGTCGATGTTCGTCAGCTCGCGTCGCAGCGCATCCGGGTAGGGAACGCCGAGCAGCTCGTCACCGAGCACTTCGCGGGGCGGCGGGCCGCCGCGTCTGGTTTCGATCATCTCCGCGTGCATCGCTTCGAGGGTGTCGAGGTAGGCAGTCCCCGACACGACTGGGTCCCACATCACGAGCCTGTCGGCCTCGAGCCCAGCAGCACATGCGAGGGCGGCGAACGTCGCTCCGTGACGAATCCCCACGAGGGAGATGCTGTCCAGGCCGGCGACTGATCGCAACTCCTCAGCTGCCGTTGCCACGTCCTCGATCCAACGGCTGACGGTTCCGTCGCGAGTGGTACCGGACGAATCGCCCGTGCCGAAGTAGTCGAAGCGCAGGACGTGGAAGCCGTCACGCACGAGGAGGCGGGCGATCTTGCGCCCGGCCCAATGCGTGCGCATGTACTCCCAGCCGATGGGCGGGCACACGAGCACCGCAGTGGTGCGCGGCCGACCGGCGGCGGGAGAGGAGTGGATGCCGAAGAGCGGCGCTTCCGATGGTCCGAAGAAGAACGCCGTGGTTCCGATCGTTGGGGAGGCAGGCTCCTCGGGAGGAACCACCAGGTCGGCCCCGCGCGGTTCAGTATCCGAATCTGAGGACGGGAGCAGTGCGGCGGCTTGCTCCAACGTGTTCAGGAGCACAACCCTGGGACTCAACCGCTCGCCGGTCTCGGCGTGAATGCGGGCAATGAGCTGCATGGCGAGCACTGAGTGCCCACCGAGGTCGAAGAAGTTGTCGCGCATGCTCACCGGCTCCACCCCGACCAACTCGCTGGTGAGCTGTGCAACCAGCTGCTCGGCTTTCGTCCGGGGAGCTACCAAGGCATCGCTCCGCGTCACCTCGCCGATCGCATCGGGTAGAGCCGCGCGGTCGAGCTTGCCGTTGGCCGTCAGCGGGAGTTCGTCGACGCGCACGAGATGCTGAGGAACCATGTACTCAGGGAGCCTGCTGCGGAGGAATTCCCGCAGCGAGGTCACGTTGGGCGCCGAATGAGGCTCTGCCGTGTAGTAGCCAACGAGTCGGAAGTCGTCGGGATGGGGCTCGCGAATGGCCACGGCTGCGGCTGCAATGACGTCGTGTGAGGCGAGGACCGTTTCGATCTCACCCGGCTCGATCCGAAAGCCGCGGATCTTCACTTGATCGTCGTCGCGTCCCAAGTACTCGACGACACCGGAAGGTCGCCACCGGCCGAGGTCTCCCGTCCGATACATACGGGTCCCTGGTGCGAAAGGGTTCGCAACGAAGGCGGCGGCGGTGAGCTCAGCGTTGCCGAGATACCCTGCGGTCACCCCGGCGCCGGCGACGTAGATCTCGCCGGCAACCCCCGGCGGCACGGGGGCGAGATTGCCGTCGAGCAAGAGGATCTCGGTGTTGGCCGCCGGCCGCCCGATCGGCACGGCGGCGTCGACGTCCCGTGCCGGATCGAAACGGTGGATCATGCAGCCGACGGTCGCTTCGGTCGGTCCGTACTCGTTGTAGATCGTCAACCTGCCACCGGATGCCTCGATGGCGGATCGGGCGAGCAGTGTCTTGAGCTCTTCGCCGCCGACGATCAAGCTGTGGATCCGCCGCGTCGCGAGTTGGCGGGGTTCGAGCACGGCGAGGTGCGACGGGGTCAGCTTCACGATGTCGACCCGATCGTCATCGAAGACGTCGATGATGGAGAGATCGCGAACATCCGTGTCGGGGTACACCACGATCGTCCCGCCGGAAACCAGGGGCACGTACATCGAGGTCACCGTGAGGTCGAATGCGATCGACGAGTACAGCGGGAAGCTGGCCGCCTCGTCAGCTGCGTACTCGCGACGTGCCCACGCCACATAGTTGGCGAGGTTGCCGTGGGTCACGACCACGCCCTTTGGCATCCCGGTCGAGCCAGACGTGTACATGACGTACGCCGCATCGTCGGGGGTCACCGTCTTTCCGCCTCGTCCCGACTCGGGAGGTGGTGCGTCGCCCAAGGGCAGAGTCACCACGTCGGCTGCACCAGCGGGCAGGTCGCGAGCCAAGCTCGCATCGGTGACCACGACCTCCGCCTCGCTGTCGACGACGAGCATCGCCACGCGTTCGACCGGGTGATGCCGATCGATGGGCACGTACGCGGCACCTGCCTTGAGCGCGGCCAGGACGGCCACCATGAGCTCGATCGACCGGGGAAGGTAGACGGCGACCCGCGGCGACGGTGAGTTGCAGAGTGCCGCAAGGCGAGCGGCGAGCACATCGCTGCGCTGGTCGAGCTCGGCGTACGAGACGGCGTCTTCCCCGCTGGCAACGGCCACGGCATCCGGTGTGCGCTCTACCTGCGCCCGGAACCCGTCGACGATGGTTTCGTACGGGCGTTCTACGCTCGTGGCATTCAGATCGTGGAGGACGGACAGCTCGGCGCCGGTCAGCATCCCGACACTCCTCACCAAGGCGCCGGGCTCAGTCACTATGGCGTCGATGACGTTGGTGTAGTGGTCGAGCAGCCGGCCGGCAGTGGCCTCATCGAAGTCGCCTGCATCGAAGTCGAGCTCGACCTGGAAGACGTCGGCCGCCTCGATCGTCACGGAGATCGGGAAGCTGGTTCTGCCGTATCCGGCGATGGTGCGGTACCGAAGTGTCCGACCGGTCGATGTGTCCGTGCCTCCGAACCCCCAGAACGCGAACAACGTGTCGGTGAGCGTCGTGCCGGGTCCCAGCTCGCTCCATGCTTGGACGGATGTCAGCGGGGTGTGCTCGTGTTCGATGAGGCCGGCTTGCTGGGTTTGGACCCGAGGGAGCCAGTCGACGAGCGGCAGGTCTTGGTCGATCTCGACGCGCAACACCAGCGTGTTTATGAACATCCCGACCATCGACTCGACGCCAGAAAGTGAATAAGGGCGACCTGCCGACACAACCCCAAGCGCGACGTCTGACCGGCCGACGTAGCGGCCAAGGACAATGGCCATTGCGCCGGCGAGCACAGTATTGAGTGTGAGGCGATGTCGCTTGGAGAAGGCACGAAGAGCGTCGCTCGTTGTTTCACCAAGCGACCGGCTCAGCCTCGTGTAGCGCTGTTCGCCGTCGTCGGCGCCGCCCGCACTGAGACGGGTCGGTGCTGTGAACCCCTCGAGCTGCTTTCGCCAGAAGCTCTCGGTCTCGCTCGGATCTCGTTCGGCAAGCCAGCGGATGTAGTCGCCGAATGGGCGCACCGGGGGAAGTTCGAGATCGTCACCTTCGACGAGCGCCTCGTAGGTATCGAAGACCTCGCGCAAGACGTTCGTCGCCGACCATCCGTCTTCGAGCAGGTGGTGCTGGCTCCACAACAGCTCGTGCCGATCGGCCGCGAGCCGGAACAGGATGAGCCGCATGACCGGTGGTTCGTCGAGCGCAAAACGCTGCTTTCGATCGGCCTCGATACGGTTGTCGATGAGGGCAGTCGGGTCGCCTCCACCGCTCAGGTCCACCACGTCGATGGGAACGTGCACCTCACGGCACACGATCTGGGCCGGAGGGCCATGGTGTTCCCACGCGAACACCGTGCGAAGCGCGGGATGGCGCGCAACGATCCGCGCCCAAGCCCTCTCGAAGATGCCGACATCGAGCGGACCCTCGATGGCGACCCGCTGCTGGATGACGTAGAGGTCGTCGGCAGCTGAGGCAACGGCGTGGAAGAACATCGCCTCTTGGAGGGGAGACATCGGATAGATGTCCTCGATGACATCATCGCCGTTCAGGTGGGCTCTCAGGCGCGCCGCAACGAGGTCCAGGTCTCCCTCGTCGAGTGGGGAGAGAGGGAAGTCGTCGCGTAGCGGCGGCACCGAGACCGTCTCCTCGATTGCAGGTGTCGTCTTGTGAGTTGTGAGGAAACGCGATGACGCACGAACCCCCTTGTTCCATCGTAGGCAGAGACGTCTCGCTACGACGATGGATATTTCGACCTAGATTGCGTGCCCTGCGTTGCCTTGGCTCGCAGTTCTCGCGCAAACAAGGTCACCCATGGACAACGCCCCCTTCCCGACGCCATTCCCGCCCTTTGTCGCCTTCGTTGCCTTGGGCCCCGATGACGAGCCAGAGCCGCTGCACCCATCCGAGGCGGCCGCGGTACACCCGCGTGCTGTTGCCGGGCGGCGGCGAGACTTCCAGCTCGGCCGGACGGCAGCCCGCCTCGGCCTCGCGCAATTGGGCCGTCATCCGGTGCCTGTTCTTCGTGGCGAGCACCGTGAACCGCTGTGGCCGCACGATGTCGTCGGCTCTATCACCCACGCTGCAGGATGGGTGCTGGCTGCGGTGGCACGAAGGCGCGACTGCGGTGGCATCGGGCTCGACCTGGAGCATCGCAACCGATACTTCCCGGACCTCGGCAAACACGTCGCATTCGGAGACGAGCGGACATGGCTTGCGGAGTTGCCCGCCGACCGCCACGCCGCCGCCGTGCTCGAGGTCTTCTCTGCGAAAGAGAGCATCTACAAGGCCTTCTTTCCCAGGGTGGGCCGCTTCTTTGGGTTCGACGCCGCGCGCCTTGCGCCGCCCTCGGACGCACTGCGGCGAGATGCGTGGTTGGAGCACGCACTCGACCCTGTCTTCCCCCCAGGCCGGCGCTTTCCCATCGAGGTGCAATGGGACGGCGATCTTCTTCTGACAGCGGTCGTTTTGCCCGCAGACGAGTAGCTCGGTCGACTAGCCGCCTCTCGCCATCCCCGCCCGCTTCAGCACAACCGCAGGCACCCCGACCTCACGCCACGCCCGGTAGCTGACGCCCTTCCGTTGGGAGTACGCCTCCGCATTCGCAACGAAGCCTTCCTCGAGCGTGGCGAGATCGACCTGCGCTTCGACAGCAGCGGCCTTCTCCTCTGCATCCTTCCGGGCTTGGATCAACTCGACCCGTGCCAGCGGATCGGACTCTTTCTCGAGACTCCGCTCGATACGATCGAGTTTGGCCCGCACGGACTCGGCGGTGACCGGACGACCCGGTCGGCGTTCGCCCAGTGCTGCGAGGTATGCACGAATCGCGCGTCCCTGCCGGCGACCCTCTGCAAGCGCGGCCTTGTGCGCATCAGACATTCCCATCGACTGACCTCCACGGTGTCAGTCTCCCCGCCCACATGATGGCACATCGCATCGAACACGAGCGCGGCTCGCGCAGTTTCCTGCGATCACACGCTCGCCCATTTGGTATGCATGGGGCCTTCCGCTCTTGCCCGCATTTGTCACTCCGCCGGCCACCCGCTGCTGCCGACTCGGAGCATCACGGCGCGTTTCGGCGCATCGCGCCGGGGCCGGAAGCGGCATCCTCGACAAGCGTGAAACGACAACACTCACCGACGCCGGCCCCGTCGTGTGACAGACTCTCACCTGAGCGAGCTACGGGCGGGGAACGTCATGCGAACCAGCGAGCGGAGATGGCGCAAGATCGGCGCAGCGTTCGCGCTCGCAGGGGCGATCGCCGTCCTGCTGGCCGGAGCCGCAGCCATCAAGTGGTACGTGTGGGACATCGCCATCGGCCAGGCAGGCGAGCCGGATCGGTCGATGCTGTTCTGGGGCATCCCGGTCGTGTTCATCGGCGGGGGTGCGCTCGCAGCCGGCGTGGCTGTGGTGCGACCGGCCTTGCGCAGCCTCAGAGGGTGAACGCCGCCCGGAAGCGCTCGAGCGCGGCGGTGCTGTCGTCGGACGCCCACGCTTCGAGACCCACCGTGCCGGCGAAACCGACCCGCTGGAGCGCTGCCGCTACGGCCGGATAGTTGATCTCGCCCGTACCCGGCTCGCACCGACCCGGCACGTCGGCAACCTGAATCTCGCCGAGGAGGCCTGCCGCCTGCTCGATCAGGCTGATGAGGTTGCCCTCACCGATCTGAGCGTGATAGATGTCGAGCATCAGCCGCAGGCTGGGGTGATCGACCGCAGCGACGAGAGCCATGGTGTCGACGGCGCGAGCGAACGGGACTCCCGGGTGGTCGACGGCGGTGTTCAGGTTCTCGAGGCAGAAGGTCACGCCTGCCCTCTCGCCCAACTCGGCAACTCGGCTCAGCGTGCGTGCTGCCGTCAGCCACATGGCCCCGGTCACCTGATGAACGGGCGTCACCGGCAATCCGCTGTCGTCGAGCCCTGTGCCGTGCAGGTTGAGCCGAGGACAGCCAAGCCGCTCGGCGACGGCAATCGACGCGGCAGCGGTTCGCACCAACTCGTCGGCACCGTCCTGGTCGGTGAGGCTCCCCCGGATGTAGCCGGTCATCGACGAGAACGTGGCACCGGTTGCGATCAGCCCATCGATGTCCTTCCTCGTCCAGTCCCAGATCTCGACCTGGAACCCCAGATCATCGATACGCCGAATCCGTTCCTCGATGGCGAGGTCGAGGAACACCATCTCGGAGCACACCGCAAGCGTGAACGGACTCGTCACCGCGTCGCCTTCTCCTCGAGAGGACGCCCGACCGCAGCCTCCGGCGAGCGACCGACCTCCAGCGTCGAAGTGATTCCCGTGCCGTCAGCTGTGCCCACGGGACCTCGCTGCGTCGGCCAGAGACCTACGCGTCGCCCATCGGAGGAGTCGGCTCCCGCCAACGGCAATGACGGCGAGCACCAGTCGACCCCTCATGTTCGCAGCCGCTCGGTCCCAGACCACGTCTACGCGACTGCCATCACCACGGGGCTCGATGTCCATCGAGACGCTGCTTCCGGGAGTGCAGAAATTGGAGGCGACGGCTGTCCAGGTGATCTTGGTCGGGTGCGACCAGTCGTAGTGCTCGCGAGACCACACCTTCGGTCGCGGGCTTCCCTCCGTGACCTCGGCTGAGGTTTCACCAACCCAATGCACTCGGAAGGTATCCGGATCGAGCTGTGGCCAGATGTCGATGCGTCGATCGGTGAAATCCAGCAGCGCATCGCGGATGACTGCAGGTGCGACATGCGACTCGACTTCGGTGCGTACGGTGACTCTCATGGCGTCCTCGCGGTCCGAGAACGACTCTACCAAGGGGGTCGCTGCCGGTCCGCACACCCTCGCGTTCGCCATAGCTCTGTTCGCGTCGAGACTCGCTCGAGCGCCCTTGCGAATAGAACCGTTCGGCCCTTCAGATCAGTTGATCAGGTCGACATTCTGGGCTCACCACGGTGCGATCCGAGGGAGTGGCGATATGATCGAGTTGCGGTTCCACGGTCGGGGGGGACAAGGGGCGGTGGTGGCGTCCAAGACCCTGGCCCAGGCGGCTTTCCTCGGCGGACGATACGTTCAGAGCTACCCGGACTACGGGGTGGAGCGTCGAGGCGCTCCCGTCGTGGCGTTTGCCAGGATTGCCGAGCCCGGTGACGAGTTCTTCGTCCGCCAGGACATCCGCGAGCCGCACCACGTGCTGGTGCTGGATGCGACGTTGCTGACCTCCGCGAACCCCCTCGCTGGGCTTCGGCCGGGGGGTTGGGTGGTCGTCAACACCCCTGATTCACCGAAGACGCTCAACATCGATCAGGCCTACCGGGTGGCCACGGTCGACGCCTCACGGATCGCCCTGACCCACGGATTGGGCTCCGCTGCGCAGCCGGTCGTCAACACGGCCATCCTCGGGGCGTTCGTCAGGGCGACCCGGATCGTCACGCTCGATGAGCTGCTCGAGGCCATCGACCACGAGGTGCCTACGAGGTCTCGGGAGAACCAGGCTGCCGCCTCGGATGCCTTCGACCACCTCGTCACGGCGGTGGCGGTATGAGCGGCTTCACACACGTCGATGACTATCCCGCCATCCCGGTCTCATTTGCGTCGACGCGCACAGCCCTCAAGACGGGGGCGTGGCGCAGCGTACGACCCGTCTTCATGGACCGCACGGCGCCCTGCAGCGCAGCTTGCCCAGCCGGAGTGACGATCCCCGCGTACCTGGAGGACATCGCCGCCGGTCGTCTCGACGTCGCGTTCGCCACGATGGCACTCAACAACCCGTTCCCGCGCATCACCGGCCGGGTATGCCCCCATTTCTGCGAGTCGGCATGCAATCTCGCAGCACGAACGAAGGAGGAGCCCGTCTCGATCAGGGCGATCGAGCGACGCCTCGGGGACGCAACCGCAGACATCCCTCACCAGGTACCACTCGAGCTCACCGGCCGGCGGGTTGCCGTAGTCGGCGCCGGGCCGGCAGGGCTGTCCGCTGCCTACTACCTCCGCCGGTCCGGACACGACGTGACGGTCTTCGATCGCCGTGACCGTCCAGGAGGCCTGCTCCGCTACGGGATCCCCAACTACCGGCTGCCTTCGGAGATCGTCGATGAGGAGGTGGCTCGGCTCGATGCGATGGGCATCGAGTTCCGGTCCGGCGTGAGTCTCGGCAGCGACGTCACCCTCGACGACCTCGCCGCAACATTCACCGCAGTGTTCGTCGCCACCGGTGCGTGCAGGGAGCGTGGCGTCGACGTGCCCGGCGAGAGCCTGACGGAACGGGGTCTCGACTTTCTCGAGAGCGTCACACGCGGCGACGTGACCATGCCGGGTCGCCGCTGCGCAGTCATCGGTGGAGGCAACACCGCAATGGACGTTGCGCGAATGCTCCACAAGCTCGGCGGCGACGTCACGGTGCTCTACCGAAGAACCGAAGCGGAGATGCCCGCCATCCGTGAGGAGTACGAGCGGGCAACGGCCGAAGGCGTTGCGTTCATGTTCCTCGCCCAACCGCGATCAGTGGCCAAGGACGGCGGAGACCTGGTCGTGACGGTCGAGCAGATGCGGCTCGGCGAGATGGACGCTTCAGGGCGCCCCCGACCGCTGCCGACCGGACAGACAAAGGAGTTGCGCTTCGACGGCGTGTTCGCCGCAACCGGCGAGACCGCGGACATGACGCCGTTCCCGACCCGCATGGCAGGCGACGACGGTTGGCTCGCCCTCACCTCGGAAGGCGCCACACGCGAACGGCACGTCTATGCGGGCGGCGACCTGGCCACCGGCCCGGCCACGGTGATCGCAGCCATCGCAGCGGGACGGCGCGCTGCCCGTGCCATCGACCAGGCGCTCGACCTCGGCCACCTGTGGCCGGCCGATGGCCCACAGGCCATGGTGCCGGCTGCGGACATCAACCCGGCCTATGCAGCCCCATCCGGGCGTGCCGGGGAGCAGGAAGCCTTTGACGTCTCTCCGCTCGCCGAGGAATCCCTCACGATGGGCGAAGCCGAGATGCTCGCCGAGATCGCCCGTTGCCTGTCGTGCGGGCATTGCAACGCATGCGGCACGTGCTTCGTCTTCTGCCCGGACGGGGCCATCACCTGGGGGGACGGACCCGTGATCGACTACGAGTTCTGCAAGGGGTGCGGCATCTGTGTCGCCGAATGCCCCGGACACAGCCTGATCCTCATCAACGAGCGGGAGGCGAGCCATGCCTGAACGCCTTCTCCTCACCGGCAACCACGCCGCTGCCTACGGGGCGATGCTGTCCAAGGTCGAGGTGATCTCGGCCTACCCGATCACGCCGCAGACGATGATCGTGGAGCTGCTCTCCGAACTGACGGCGTCGGGACAGCTCCCGGCGAAGTTCATCACCGTCGAGTCCGAGCATTCGGCTATGGCGGCGTGCGTTGGCGCCGCCGCCGCCGGGGCCAGGGCCTACACGGCAACGAGCGGTCAGGGCCTGGCGTTGATGCACGAGATGCTGCACTGGGCGGTCGGGGCCCGGCTCCCCATCGTGCTGACCAACGTGAGCCGTGCCATGGCCCCGGGCTGGTCGATCTGGAGCGACCAGAGTGACATCCTGTCCCAGCGCGACGTCGGCTGGATGATGCTGTTCGCCGAGAGCGTCCAAGAGGCGCAAGACTTCGTCATCTGGATGTACCGCGTCGCCGAGCAGGTGTATCTGCCGGGGATGGTCGGGATGGATGCCTTCATCCTCTCCCACACGGCCGAGCCGCTCATCGTCCACGATCAGGATCGCGTCGATGCCTACCTGCCGCCCTTCGAACCGCTCTACGCCCTCGACCCCGGCGACCCGCGTGCCTACGGTGGTCTCGTCAACCGCGACCACTACTTCGAGCTCCGCTACAAGATGTACGAAGCCATGGAGCGGGCGGGCCGGCTGCTCGCCGAAGCCGGTGAGGAGTTCGCCGATGCCCTCGGCCGGCGGTACACGCCGGTGGAGAGCTACATGCTCGAAGACGCCGAGTATGTCGTCGTGTCTGCGGGTGCGATGACGTCGAACGTGCGTCAGGCCGTCAAGGAGGCGAGGACGCGAGGGATCAAGGCCGGCCTGCTGCGCCTGGTGGCGTTCCGGCCATTCCCCTTTGCAGAGATCCGAAGCCGCCTCGCCGGGCGACGCAAGGTCGCTGTCCTCGATCGCAACATGAGCCCCGGCCACTCCGGGATATTCGCCGCCGAGATCCGGTCGGCGCTGTCAGGTCTGCCGGATGCGCCACCGGTCTACGGCTACGTGACGGGCATCGGAGGACGCGACGTCCGCGTCGAGACGGTCGCCGAAGCGCTCGAAGACCTCATGCGCCGCGAAGAGCCCGAGTTGGCCCTCTATGTCGGCGTGAAGGGACTTCCGATCGGTCCGATGCGGCCATTCGCCGATATCCCGGCGCCCGTCAGGCTGGAGGTGGCGCGATGAGGTGGGCAGTGCCCGAAGCGGAGCATATGGATCCAGGCACGCTTGGTTGCCAGGGATGCGGCGGTGCGCTGTCGATGCGCCTCGTGCTCAAAGAGCTGGGCGAGAACGCCATCGCCGTCCTGCCCGCATGCTGCTGGTCGATAATCGACGGTCCGTGGCCGCTTCATGCGCTCGACATCCCCGTCTTGCATACTGCGTTCGAGACCGCCGCGGTGGTCGCCACCGGCGTCAAGGCCGCCAAGGCCATCAAGGGCGAGGACCCGACGGTGGTGGCCTGGGCAGGGGACGGGGGCACGTTCGACATCGGGCTGCAGGCGCTCTCCGGCGCAGCCGAGCGCAACGAGGACATCGTGTTCATCTGCTACGACAACGAGGCGTACATGAACACGGGCATCCAGCGCTCGTCTGCGACGCCTGCGGGCACGTGGACCACGACGACGCCCGATCAGCGACCCGAGCCGCGGCCCAAGAAGGACATCATGGGGATCATGGCCGCCCACCGCATCCCGTATGCGGCCACGGCGACCGTCGCCTATCCAGCCGATCTCGCGCGCAAGGTGCAGACGGCTGTCGCAACCAAGGGCGGCTTGCGTTTCCTCCACCTGCTGTCCGCATGCCCGCCTGGTTGGAAGATGGCCGCAGATGAGGCCATCTTGGCAATGCGGCGCGCCGTGCAGGCCAAGGTGTTCCCGCTGTACGAGGTCCGCGATGGCCGGGAGTACACGATCACGCACTGGCCGGAACGTGAGGTTGCGCTCGAGGACTATCTGTCTCTCCAGGGCCGCTTCGCTCCGTTGCTGGCCGACGCCGAGATGCTCGACAAGGTGAAGGCGGACGTCGAGGACCGCTGGCAAACCCTCGTCGATCGCCACGAACGCTCCGCAAAGGTGGCCACCCCGGCCTGAGGCGGCAGTTCGGCTCATCCGCCATGTGGGGGGATCGCAGAGCGAAGCGATGCAAGGGGGTGAGGCGAGCGGAGCGAGCCGTCGCACCGCCCATCCGCGCGCTGACACGCCCTCAGACGAGCCCGCCACCGGCTCGTCTCCCCGCCACCGGCAATCACACGCGGCCCGTGAGGTCCGAATGCCTCTCCCGTCGGGGAGGAGTCCCGAGCCGCCTGGCTCGGGACGGAGGGGGGCACTGGCGCGCAGAGCCGCGAAACTCTGCTACCGTCCCGTCTACCGCACCGGGTGGAGGCCAGCGCTTCGTCGCTTCTCCGGTGGCTACAACGGCTTCGTTTCACCCGGTTGGACCGCCTCTTCGGCCGATGCTCGATCCCATCTGCATTACAGCGGAATGGTCGAGCGAGACATCGGCACAACCGTCTCTGCCCCATCCGGGCCAGGAGTTCACATCATCATGACCGCCACGTTCGCCCAACTCGGGCTTCCCGACCCCCTCGTCCGCACCCTTGCGGAGCGAGACATCGTCGAACCGTTCCCGGTTCAAGCCGCCGCCATACCCGACGTCCTCTCGGGCAGAGACGTGTGCGGCAAGGCTCCCACCGGGTCGGGCAAGACCCTCGCCTTCGGCCTTCCCATGCTCGCCAGAGTCGGCCGCGCCGACCGCCAGCGGCCACGAGCGCTCGTCCTCGCGCCAACTCGTGAGCTCGCCGAGCAGATCAAGCGCGAGCTCGCTCCGCTCGCCAAGGCGGCCAAACGTCACGTCTTCGCCATCTACGGCGGCGTTGGCTACGGCCCCCAGAAGAACGCGCTGCGCAGGGGAATCGACGTGCTCGTCGCAACACCCGGCCGGCTCGAAGACCTCATGGAGCAGCGCTGCGTCGACCTCGGCGCCGTCGACATCGTCGTCATCGACGAGGCAGACCGGATGGCCGACATGGGCTTCTTGCCTGCGGTGCGCCGCATCCTCGATCGCACCGCACGCAAGCGCCAGACCCTGCTGTTCTCGGCCACGCTCGACGGGGACGTCGCCGTGTTGAGCCGTGACTACCAGCAGGACCCGGTGCGCCACGATGCCGGTTCGATCGAGCCGGAGACCATCGATGCCAGGCATCACTTCTGGCTCGTTCAGCACGGCGACAGGGTGCAACACACGGCCGACGTCGTCGACGCCACGGGCAGCACGATCGTGTTCACCAGGACGCGGCGCGGCGCAGACCGACTCGCCAAACAGCTCACGGGCCTCGGCCTCGGTGCCGTTGCCATGCACGGTGGGCGCTCGCAGAGTCAGCGAACCCGTGCGCTCGCGGGCGTTCTCGGCTGGGCGGGCCCAGGCTCTCATCGCAACCGATGTGGCAGCGAGGGGCATTCACATCGACGCTGTGGCGTCGGTGATCCACTTCGATCCCCCAACCGACCACAAGGACTACCTCCACCGCTCGGGGCGCACCGCTCGAGCCGGCGCCACTGGGACGGTCGTCAGCTTGGTGACGGGCGATCAGCAGCGTTCCGTCCGCCGCATGCAGCAGGATCTCAACTTGCGTGCTCCGATCGAGTCACCGCGTGTCGCCCAACTAGAGGCCGGCGGACATCAGATCGGCGACGCCCCACCCACGCGATCACGGCGCGAGCCGGCGGCAAGCCGTCCGGCCGCACGCACTGAGACCGCAGTCCGCCCAATGCAAGCGAACAGCGAGAGCGTGTACGTCGCGAACCTCCCGTGGGGGGCAACGGCCGACGACATCCGAGCTTTGTTCGGCCGTCACGGCCACGTCGACGACGTGACCATCATCACCGACCGCCGTACCGGGCGCTCCAAGGGATTCGGCTTTGTCGCGATGCCCGCGCCGGCTGCGAAGAGCGCGGTCGGCGCACTCAACGGCGCAACGATGGACGGACGCGACCTCACGGTCCGTGTCGCCCGCCCCAGCCGCCATCGCGGTTGAGCGTTCAGCGCCCCAAAGTTCCACACCTCGACCTCGGGCCGCAATGAGGCCCATCGAAAGGAGTGCCGAATGACGGCACAAAACCACTCCGCGCGTGCACATGCACCGCTCGACCTCAATCAACTGCGCCGCGGCGCCACCTACGAGGCCACCACGCCCCATGGCATTGCCTGCGGCGAGTACCTCGGTATGGAGGCGCCCCATGGCGACCGCGCCATCCTTCTCCGGCACAGTGCCGGGACGAGCTCCATCGCCCTTGGAGACGTCACGTCGATCCTGACCTCGGCGGCCTGATGCCGGCGCCGCCAACCCGGGTTCGTAGTATTGGCACAGGGGTAGCATCAGCTTCACCGGCGGTGCATCCGCCATTCACTCCCCACGTGGAATCCTGACTTGCCATCCGGCTTTCTGCCTGAACCCGTGACCACCCCACCCCCTCGCCTCACGCGGGCCACATGCATGGAGGAAACGATGGACATGCGACACACATCGGTCGGATTCGTCAGCACCTACCCGCCCACCGTGTGCGGTTTGGCCAGCTACACCGCATCGTTGGTGCGAGCGATCGGCCGGGAACGCCGCTCGCGTGCGGGTCTCGGTGTTGTCGACGTTGGTGACAACTGGCGCGAGCCGGCCTCAGCCGATGTGGTCTTCCATCACCGCATCGGCCACACGCCATCGCTCGAGCAGGCGATACGAGTCCTCAATCGATACGACTGCGTTTCGATCCAGCACGAGTTCGGGATCTTCGGTGGATCAGACGGGGCAGAAGTGGTCGATCTCATCGACGGGATCGAGGTGCCGGTGGCGGTGACCTTCCACACGGTGCTCGACCGCCCGAGCCCCAACCAGCGCGCGATCGTCGGCGACCTCGCCGAACGCGCGGGCACGTTGATCGTCATGAGCAACACGGCTTCTGACAGGCTGCAGTATCGCTACGGGATCGACCCGGACCGGGTCACAGTGATCCCACACGGGACCGATGCACTGTTCACCGGACCGTCGCTGGTTGCCGGCGATCGCCCCCTCATCCTCACCTGGGGCCTCATCGGCCCAGGCAAGGGGCTGGAGTCTGCAATCGAGGCCTTTGCGAACCTCACCGATCTCGTGCCAAGACCGCGGTACCTCATCGCGGGTGCCACCCATCCCCACGTTCGCGAAGCTGCGGGCGAGTCGTACAGGGAGGGCCTCATGGCGCTCGTCGACCGGCTTGGTTTGAGCGACATCGTCGAGTTCGACGACCAGTACCTCGACCGCACGAGCCTTGCCCGACTGGCGCGCAGCGCAGACCTCGTGCTCCTTCCCTACGAGTCCGTCGAGCAGGTGACGTCCGGAGTGCTCGTCGAGGCGATTGCGGCGTCGAAGCCGGTTGTCGCCACACAGTTCCCGCATGCAATCGAGTTGCTCTCGGCGGGGGCAGGTGTCACCGTTCCTCACGGCGACACCGCGGCCATCAGCACAGAGATCCGGCGTCTCCTGACCGACCGGGTAACAGCAGCAGTCATGGCCCGGCACGCCAGACGGCTCGCCGACGGATGGGCGTGGCCGACGATTGCAGCTCGTTTCGACTCCACGTTGTCCCGGCTCGTCGCCTCCCGTCGGGTCAACTCATCGTCGGCCGTCCGAGAGGTCCAACGTGCTGCGGGATGACCCTACGGCCACCACGAATCATCCGTCGAGCTCCGGACGGCTGACGCCCACGCCTCCTGCCGTGTTCGCCCACCTCCGCGCTCTGACCAACGACATTGGCCTCTGGGAACATGCGCTCGGGTCGACACACCGCCCCGAGCACGGCTTCTGCACCGATGACAACGCACGCGCGCTCGTCGTCGTATCCCGACACGCAGAAACATCGGACGGGCTCGACGATCTCGCGAGCACCTATCTCCGCTTCCTGCTCGATGCCCAGACGACGACGGGCCGGTTCCACAATCGGCGAAGTGCAGAAGGTGCGTGGATCGACGACGTCGGCAGCGACGACAGCCAGGGCCGGGCGCTCTGGGGGCTTGGGGCGACCGCACGGTCCGCATCGTCCGAAGAGGCGCGTGAGGCCGCCCTCGAAGCGTTTGCAGCGTGCGATACGTTCTCCTCGCCCCACTTGAGAGCCAACGCGTACGCGGCGCTCGGCGCCGCC
The DNA here is from genome assembly GCA_963792895.1 of uncultured Acidimicrobiia bacterium. Taxonomy (GTDB): domain Bacteria; phylum Actinomycetota; class Acidimicrobiia; order Spongiisociales; family UBA5794; genus UBA6912. Next base: position 1,090,282 of record CAWBYA010000007.1, on the reverse strand, counting down.
GAGATCCTCGTGGGCGATCCTGACAACGGTGTCGCACTCGAGCTCCTCGAAAAGACGATCACGATGATCTCCGATGCCGCACTCGGGAGAATCCCATGGCCCGAGAACCGGCTCACCTATGACAACGCACGTTTGCCCGAAGCGCTCATCGCCGGCGGCGCACTGCTCGGCCGGCGCCGGCAGATCTCCCTCGGCACGCGCCTCCTCGACTGGCTGGTCGGGGCCGAGACCAACGGCGACCACTACAGCTTCACCCCGACTGTCGGGTGGGAACCCGGTGAGCCCCGCCCTCAGTTCGACCAGCAGCCGATCGAGGCGTGGGCGATGGCCGATGCATGCTTCCGCGCATGGTCGGTCACAGGCAACGACGTGTGGAGGCTGCGGGCAATCAGCGCCTCCCAGTGGCTCATGGGGCGTAACGACAACGGGCTCGCCCTCTACGACCCCACCACAGGGGGTACGTGCGACGGTCTGACGGAACATTCCGTCAACACCAACCGGGGCGCCGAGTCGACTTTGTCGGGCATCGGCGCCCTTCAGATCGCCGCCGCGTGCACATCAGGCGGGCTCGAAGCCACCGACGTCTGATGCCCGTTCCCATCACCCGCTCGCCCGTACGAATGACGGCCGATCCGACTCGGCTCATCACCAAGCCGTACCTGCCGTCCGATACCGACCCGGTAGCAGGGGAAAGCCGCCCCGCGAGGGTGATCGAACGTGTTCTGGCACTCCCCCCCGACGAGACCGAGGACGCGCTCCGCGAGGTCCGGATGCGGTTCGGAGGGCGCCACGCCGATCTGAGCGACGTGTTCATGCGGGGTTTCCTCGCCGTGGCGCATCTGATCCCCCATGCGGCCGAACTCTCTGACGACCAGCGAACTCTCGTTGGCGCCTACTTCATGCACGAATACTCCATCGAGGGCGCTGCCCTGACCAATCCCTCGATCGTTCCGGCACCCGACCAGAGTGGGCTGTCCGACGGATCTCTTCGTGTGGTCATCAGCCTTCGCGCTGTCGGTGAAGGCCACCTCTCCTCGATCGAGTTCCGAACCGGTACCGTCGGGCCAACCGGCGATGTGTATCTCGACGACATCGGCATTGCGATGACGGGGCAGCGTCGCTCGCCTACGTTCGAGAAGAGGCTCTTCTCGGCAAAGCTCGACGAGATCGGCGCACGCGACGAGATGGTCAACCATGTCCTCGGCCGGCTCGAGGACTGGTTCACGATGGCGGATCTCGAGGAGGCGCTCGCCGCTATCGAGCGAGAGGGAGTCTCGACCAGTGTCGCCCACCACGTGAAGCAGGTCATGCACTGGTTGGCGTCTTCGAACTACGAGCTCACGTTCCCACGGGGATCCGAGGTGTCGTCACGGGTGTTGTTTCCCAACGGGCCAACGGAGAGCCGGGGGATGGAGGACGCACGTCTCGTGCGGTTCACCGGTGCGGATGGGAGGGCATGCTATTACGCCACCTACACGGCGTTCGACGGCTTCAACATCCTCCCTCAGCTCATCGAGACCACCGACTTCCGGGCCTTCCGGATCGCGACGCTCAACGGTCCGGCGGCGAGCAACAAGGGCATCGCCATCTTCCCCCGCCTCATCGACGGCAAGTTCGCGGCTCTGGCGAGGTCCGACGGGGAGAGCAACTACCTCATGGTGTCCGACAACGTGCGGTTCTGGCACGAAGCAGACTTGATCCAGCTTCCGATCAGGCCGTGGGAGCTGATGCAGATCGGTAATGCGGGCTCCCCTATGGAAACCGAGGCGGGTTGGCTCGTCGTGACGCACGGCGTCGGTCCCATGCGGCAGTATGCGCTCGGCGCCATCCTGCTCGACCTGGACGACCCGCGGCAGGTGATCGGACACCTCCGCGAACCACTGCTCGTTCCCACCGAGGAAGAGCGTGACGGCTACGTGCCAAACGTCGTGTACTCGTGCGGGTCGCTCATCCACGCCGACCGTCTCGTCATCGCCTACGGCGCCTCCGACACGTTGACGAGCTTTGCATCGGTTTCCGTAGACGCCTTGTTGCGCGAGTTGAGGCGCAGCTGAGCGGCAGCCGTCAGGTTCTTCCGAGAATCCGACGGTACAGCGCGAGGTAGTCGTCGACCATCCTGCCTGCGTCGAACTTCCCCATGACAGAGGCACGAACGGCTGCCCGATCGAGATTGCGGGCATCTTCGACGGCACCAACCGCGTCCTCCACCGTGGCAACAAGGAACCCGTTGACGCCCGGCGTGATGATCTCGGGCATCGAACCGCGAGCGTGGGCGATGACCGGCGTGCCACACGCCATCGCCTCGACGACGCTGAACCCGAACGGCTCATCGAAATCGATGAGGTGCAGGAGGGCTCCCGCGCTCCCCAAGATCTCTTGCCGGTCCGCAGGGCCGACGGGACCGAGGTACGTCACGCGATCGCCGTCGATGTGAGGGGCGACGTCGCGGTCGAAGTAGTCCTGGTCATGGATGATCCCTGCGATGACGAGCGGAAGGCCGGCGCCCGCCGCAACCCGGATCGCGACCGCCGTCCCCTTGTCGGGATGGATCCGCCCGAAGAACGCAAGCGATTCGCCGCCCGGCCCCAGGTCGAACGAGCCGAGGTCGATGCCGTGATGGATCGTCGCTGCATACGGGAGGGCTGGGTGTCGGTCGGCGTCGCTGATTGCCACGTAGTGGACGATGTCGGCGTATGCGGCGTAGACCGGGAGCGTCGCATCGGAGGCGAACCCGTGAATCGTCGTGACGACGGGGGTGTCGACGAGACGCGTGTAGGTGAGCGGCAGGAAGTCGAAGCTGTTGTGGATCAGATCGAAGTCTGCGGCGCGCTCGAAGACACCGGCGATGTGGAGCGCTCCCCACGCCTGGGCGTCGATGGTGGGATCCTCGGAATAGCCGGTCGGCGCCACGCCAACCAGCCGGGCAGACGTGACTGAGTCTGCGGTCGCAAAGAGGGTGACGTCGACGCCGCGAGCAACCAAGCCCTCGGTGAGGAGAGAAGCAAACAACTCCCACGGGCCGTAGTGGCGCGGCGGAACGCGCCAAGAGATCGGGGCGAGCACCGCCACCCGCAGCGGGGGACTCGACCGGCCGGGCGCGGATGACATGATCAACGACGAGTCAAGCCACTCGTGGGGCGACGCGGCGGCACGAGACCACTCGGCATCTGCGGCAGCCTGCTCGGTTAGCTGCCGGCGTTCCTCTTCGCTCGCTTCTCGAGGCGCTTCTGCTTGAGGTCCTTGGCGGCCACCTTCTTGGTGCTCTTGCCACCTTTGTCCTTGTTTGCCATGTCGGCCTCCAGGCCGGCCACCGGTACGGCGGCCATTGCCGCCATTCTCGCACACGCTCTGGCCCGGCGTGGGCAGACCACGGCGGCGTCGGCCGTCAATCTGGCGAACCAAGCGTGGTAGAACTCAAGCCATGAGCATCATCGTCGAAGCCACGGGTTTGGTGAAACGGTATGGCAAGGTCACCGCCCTCGACGGGCTCGACCTGGCGGCCGAGGAGGGCACCGTGCTCGGGCTACTCGGTCCCAACGGCGCTGGGAAGACGACCGCCGTCTCGATCCTGACGACGCTCCTCGAGCCGGACGCCGGTTCGGCTCGGGTGGCCGGTATCGACGTGCTCCGCAACCCGGATGAGGTGCGCAAGCGCATCGGCCTGTCGGGCCAGTACGCAGCCGTCGACGAGAACCTCACGGGCTTCGAGAACCTCGACATGATCGGGCGCCTGTACCACCTCGGCCGCAGCCGGGCCCGCATCCGGGCCAGGGAGCTCCTCGACCGCTTCGATCTGAGCGCTGCTGCGGATCGTCCCGTCAAGACGTATTCCGGGGGCATGCGGCGCCGCCTCGACCTCGCAGGTGCCCTCGTTGCCGAGCCACCGGTCTTGTTCCTCGACGAGCCGACAACCGGGCTCGACCCGAAGAGCCGAACCGACCTGTGGGGAGTGATTCGCGATTTGGTGGGAAAGGGAACCTCATTGCTGCTCACCACTCAGTACCTCGAGGAGGCGGACCAGCTCGCGGACGACATCGTCGTGATCGACCACGGAAAGGAGATCGCCCACGGACACCCGGACGAGCTGAAGAGCATGATCGGTGGCGAGCGCATCGAGGCGACGCTCGTCTCGCCAGACGCACTGCAACCCGGGGTGGAGCTGCTCGCTCGATTCGCCGTCGGTGAGGTGCGCGCCGATCGGCGGGCCCGCACGCTCGTCGCCCCGATCGCAGGCGGCCCGCCGACGCTCCGGGCGGCGCTGCGGGCGTTCGAAGAAGCAGGCATCGAGCTGCGCGACGTGGGCCTGCGCCGCCCGACCCTCGACGACGTGTTCCTCACCCTCACCGGCCATGCCGCCGTCGTCGCGGATTCAGCGGCCGACGACGCCCGGCCGGCTCCTGTGGAGGCATGATCGTGGAGCGGATCCTCTACGCCCTCTCCGACGGCGCCGTCATCGCCAAGCGCAACGTCATCAAGATCAAGCGCGTGCCCGAGGTCCTCGTGTTCGTGCTGATCTCACCGATCATGTTCGTGCTGCTCTTCGCCTACGTGTTCGGCGGTTCGATCGAGATCCCCGGCGGCTCCTACCGCGAGTTCCTCATCGCGGGGATCTTCGCCCAGACGGTCATCTTCGGTGCGACGTTCACCGGGGCTGGGCTCGCAGACGACATGCAGAAGGGCATCATCGACCGGTTCAGGTCGCTCCCGATGTCGCGCTCGGCCGTGCTGGTCGGCCGCACCGCAAGCGACGTCATCTACAACGCAGCTTCGCTGGTCATCATGGCGCTGAGCGGCCTCATCGTCGGCTGGCGCATCCACAACGGGATAGTCGATGCGCTCGCCGGGTTCGGGCTCCTGCTCTTGTTCGCCTACGCATTCTCATGGGTCATGGCGTACGTGGGCTTGTTGGTGCCGAGCGTCGAGGTCATCAACAACGCCGCCTTCATGGTGATGTTCCCCCTCACGTTCATCGCCAACACGTTCGTGCCTGCCGAGAACCTGCCCGGCGTACTCAGGGTGTTCGCCGAGTGGAACCCGGTGTCGGCGATCACCCAGGCAGCGCGCGAGCTGTTCGGAAACATCCCGCTCGGCACCCCCGAGCCGACGGTGTGGCCGCTGCGGAATCCTGTGCTCTACACGCTGATGTGGATCGTCGTCATCATCGCCGTCTTCGCCCCACTGTCGGTGCGCCGCTACCGCAAGGCCAAGAAGCGCGGCTGATCTTGTCTGACGCCTCCGGGTTCGTGACGGTGCGGTTGCGTGGCGAGCTCCGGTCGTGGCTGTCCGCCAACCACCGGTCGACACCCGGCTTCTGGGTGGTGACCTTCGAGAGGATCAGCCAGGAGCCCTCGATCGCGTACGACGACCTCGTCGAGGAATCGCTCTGCTTCGGGTCGGTCGACAGCCGGCCCAGGGAGGTCGACGCCGAACGCAGCGCCTCGCTGCTCACGCCCCGGACGCCGGGCGAACCGCTGGCCGCGCGACTGATTGCTCGCTCACTCCCCTGCCATCGCAACGATCAGGTCGATCGCCTCGGCGACCGCCCTCGCCGTCGCAGGGGAGAGGTCGAAACCGAGCGCGAGGTCGGTTGCGGGAATCGAGACGACGATCGCTTCGCCTGGTACCGGGCCGACCGTGGCCACGAGCGAGAGCAGGCTCGCCGGATCGCCGTGGTGCGTCATCACGCCACCAGCCGCCTCCCCTGGCCCGACGGCCTCGGTGCGCAGCGCAGCCGCATCAACGCTTGCGTCGACGAACACGACGCGCTCCTTGCCGGCAATCTCCAAAGCGAGCTCAGGGGTGAGCTGCGACACCGACAGCACCGTCACCCCGGGAAGCGCCTTCTCCTCGATCGAGTCGGCGACGACCCGTCCCGCACCGTCATCCCGGCGCAGGTCGTTGCCGTATCCGATGACGAGCAGGTCAGTCACGCTGGACCCGGCACACCGTCTCTCCGTCGGGCCCGACCAGTTCGACCACCAGTGGCATCTGGCCGATCGCATGCGTCGAGCAGCTCAAGCAGGGGTCGAAGGCCCTGATCCCCGCTTCCACCCGGTTGAGGATCCCCTCTGGGATCGTCGGCCCGTCGATCCATTCTCTTGCGATCTGGAGCACGGTGGCGTTCATCGCCAAGTTGTTCTGACCGGTGGCGATGATCATGTTGACGTCGGTCAGGATGCCGTGCTCGTCGACCGTGTACTCGTGGAACAGCGTGCCGCGCGGCGCCTCGGACGCACCCACTGCATGGAACCGGTTGATGCCTGCCGTGGCGCGGACCTTGGCATCGGTGATTCCGGGATCGCCGAGGAGGTCGGCCATGTGCTCGGTGGCGGCGAGGATCTCGATGAGCCGCGCATAGTGATAGAAGAACGACGAGTTGGCGACGCCTCCCGCCCGCTCCCGGTACTCCGCGAGGGCCTCGTCGGCGGTGGGCACCCCCATCGTTGCGCACACGTTGAGCCGGGCGAGCGGTCCGACGCGATACGTGCCCGCAGCCGGGTCGTCTTCTGACGAAACCCGTGGCTTGAAGTACGGCGACTTCAGGTACGAGTCGTGCCGCCCCGCCTCGCCGATGATGGTCCGGTACTCGGCCGGATCGACACCATCGACCACCACGGCGCCATCTGCATCGACGATCTTCAGGTGACCGTCGTAGTGCTCCCAGGTACCCGCATCGTTGGCGAGCCCCATGTGGAGGCTGGGGAACGAGCCGAAGGCTCCCACCTCCCGATCGAACTGGTCGAGCATGCCGGTGAAGAGAGCTACCGCATCCTCGGCCGTCTGCCGCGCCTCGACCAGCGCCTCGCGGAGCCGGTCACGGGTCGCGCCGGACATCGGCTGGGCGATGCCGCCTGGCACGATTCCAGGGGAGTGCACCTTGCGGCCGGCGATCGCCTCGATGACCGACTGCCCGAAGCTGCGCAGCCGAATGCCGCGCCTGGCGAGCTCCGGCTCGGACGCCATGAGCCCGAAGACGTTGCGAATCGCCGGATCTGCGTCCATGCCCAGCAGCAGATCGGGAGCACTCAAGTGGAAGAAGCTGAGGGCGTGGGACTGGATGATCTGCCCGAGGTTGGCGATGCGGCGCAACTTCACCGCGGTCGGCGGGATGCGCACCCCCATGATGGCGTCGCCGGTCTTGGCGGACGCGAGCAGGTGGCTCACCGGGCAGATCCCGCACGTCCGCGCAGTCAGGCTGGGCATCTCCCACACCGGCCGTCCCTTGCAGAACTCCTCGAAACCGCGGAACTCGGTGACGTGGAAACGGGCATCGGCGACGGCGCCGGCATCGTCGAGGGCGATCGTGATCTTCGCATGCCCTTCGATGCGGGTGACGGGATCGATCACTACGAGGTCGTGCACTGTCGTCTCTCCTACCCGGGCCGGATGTCTTCGCGAACGGCGTGGCTCCGCCCTCCGGCAAGCAGCGTCTCGACGGCGCGGCGGATCTCCGCCGCTGATGGCGGACAGCCCGGCATGTAGAAGTCCACCGGGATGACCTTGTGGAGAGGAAGCACTTTGGGGAGCAGCGGCGGGACGATGCCGTCGGCCTCGGGCACGACGCCATCGCGGTCGGGAGCCTCGACGTAGACCCGTTCCAGGATCGCCCTCGGGTCGCCGAGCGGATTGCGCAGCCCGGTGACATTGCCGGACACGGCACAGTCGCCGAATGAAGCGACCACCTTCGAGTGGCTCCGCACGATGCGAGCCAGCTCGACGTTGTCCTCGTTGGCCACCGCCCCCTCGACGAGCGTGATGTCCACTCCCTGGGGGAAGACCTTCACGTCGGCAATTGGGCTGTACACGACGTCGACCAGCGCAGACAGCTCGAAGAGCCACTCGTCCATGTCGAGGAACGACATGTGACAGCCCGAGCACCCGCCCAGCCACACCGTCGCAAAACGCGGCTTGCTCACCTCTTGGCCTCCGGGTCGAGGAACTCATGCCGCAACCGGGCGGCGGCGAGGCGCTTGATCGTGTCGGCGGAGTGGTGCATCTCCCCCACTGCGCTGCCTTGGTAGAACAGCGACCCGGTAGGACATACCGCAACACACTTGCCGCACCACGTGCAGGACGTCGACTCACCCCACGGCTTGTCCAGTTCGGTGACGAGTTCGGCATTGGCGCCGCGGGCGGCGATGTCCCACACGTGGGCGCCTTCGATCTCGTCACACACTCGCACACACCGTGTGCAGAGGATGCACCGGTTGGGATCGAAGACGTACTTGGGGTGGCTGGCGTCGACCTGTCGCACCGGGGCCTGCTGGTCGTAGCGAACGTGGTCCATGCCGCACTTGACGGCCATGTCCTGCAGCTCACAGTTTCCGTTGGAGACGCACACGGCGCAGACGTGGTTGCCCTCGGCGAACAGCAGCTCGAGTATCGCCTTGCGGTGGGCGCGTAGCTGCGGGGTGTCCACCAGGATCTCCATGTCGGTGGCCACCGGCGTCGCACACGCAGGCCGCAACCGATGGTCCTCGGCCACCTCGACGACACACAGCCGGCACCCACCCCACACCGACAATCCTTCGAGGAAGCACAGCGACGGGATCCCAACGCCGACCCGCCGTGCCGTTTGCAGCACGGACTCGTCGGCGTAGGCCTCGACCTCGACTCCGTCGAAACTGACGGTCACGGTTTGACGCCGGTCACGCATCGACGGCCTCCCTGTCGCCGAGGAGCTCCTCGTACTCGCTGCGGAAGTAGTGCAGCGTGCTGAGGATGGGGTTGGGGGCACTCTGGCCGAGGCCGCACAACGAGGTGTCCCGCACCACCTGGCACAGGTGCTCGAGATCGCGCAGGTCGCGTTGCGTGCCCGTGCCCGCCGTGATGCGGTCGAGAATCCCGTGCATCTGGACGGTGCCGGCGCGGCACGGCGTGCACTTGCCGCAGCTCTCGTCCATCGAGAACTCCATGAAGAACTTGGCGACGTCCGGCATGCGCACCTGGTCGTCCATCACGATGAGCCCGCCGGAGCCCATGATCGAGCCCAGCTCGCGCAGGCTGTCGTAGTCGACAGGCGTGTCGAGGAACTCGGCCGGGATGCACCCACCGGAGGGGCCGCCGGTCTGGGCCGCCTTGAAGCTGCGGCCGTTCGGGATGCCGCCGCCGATGTCCTCCACGATGTGGCGCAAGGTGATGCCCATCGGTACCTCGATGAGCCCGATGTTGACCAGGTCGCCTGCCAGGGCGAACACCTTGGTTCCCGTGCTCGACGGGGTGCCGATGGAGGCGAACCACTCGCCGCCGTTGGCAACGATGGTGGGGATGTTGGCGAGCGTCTCGACGTTGTTGATCATTGTCGGGGCGCCCCACAACCCGCGCTCGGTCGGGTACGGCGGCCGCAGCCGCGGCGTGCCACGCCGGCCCTCGATCGAGGCCATCAGCGCCGTCTCCTCGCCGCACACGAAGGCGCCCGCACCGATACGGACCTCGATCTCGAGGTTGAAGTCGGTGTCGAGGATGCGGCGGCCGAGGAGGCGGTTGCGCCTGGCGACCCGGATCGCCCGGTCGAGCCGCTCGACGGCCCGCGGGTATTCGGCTCGCACGTAGATGTAGGCCTGGGTGGCGCCCGTTGCGTAGGCGGCGATCGCCATGCCTTCGATGAGCCGGTGAGGATCGTCTTCCATCACCGTGCGGTCCATGTAGGCCCCGGGGTCGCCCTCGTCGCCGTTGGCGACCAGGTACTTGACGTCGCCGGCTGCTGCGGCGAGCAGCGCCCACTTGCTCCCCGTTGGATAGCCGGCGCCGCCCCTCCCCCGCAGCCCGGAGGTCCGGACCTGATCGACCACCTCCTCGGAGGTCATCGACGTGAGCGCCTTCTCCAAGGCTTGGTAGCCGCCGTGGGCGACATAGGACTCGATGCGATCGGGGTTGGTGATCCCGCTGTTGGCCAGGACGATGCGCCGCTGGCTGGCGAAGAATGGAAGGTGCTGGTCGAGCAAGCTCGCTTCGACGGGTTGGTGATCGCGAACGTGGCTGCGGATGATCTCGATCCCGACCTCGGGTGTGACGTCCCTGTACATGGTCTCGTTGCCGCCGCGGCGCAGCAGACGGACGAGCGGACCCCGGCTGCAGAGCCCCATGCACCCTGTGGGGATGAGCTGGACGTCGAGGGCGAGGTCCTCGGCCTCGACCGTTTGCCCCATGGCCTGCATCGTCGCCCCTGCCCCTGCAGAGAGGCATGCCGTGCTGTTGCACGCCTTGAGGCGCCACGGGTAGCGGCTACACGCTTCGAGCTCGCGCTCGGCAACCTCGTGAAGATCGATCGGCGCAGCCATCAGTGCTCATCCCCCCCGTCGAGCGCAGCTCGTACCAGGGCGAGGGCCTCATCCGAATCGAGGTGGCCGTGCACGCTGCCGTCGAGGACGACAACGGGTGCAAGGCCGCACGACCCGAGACACCGCGCCGTCTTCAGCGTCAGCGTGCCGTCGTCCGAGGTGCCGCCGGCAGCAACCGAGTACGCATCACCCACCGTACGCACGATGGCATCGGCGCCCTTCACGAAGCATGCCGTGCCCGTGCACACCGTACAGGCGTGATCGCCGGGCGCCTCGAAGGTGAAGAGCTGATAGAAGGTGGCGACGCCGTACACCATGCTCGGTGGCAGCAACAGCGCCCGTGCCACATACATGAGCACGTCCTCGGACAGGTACCCGAAGACGTCCTGGGCGATGTGGAGCGTCTCGATGAGCTGGTCCTGCTCGTACCGGACGCGCTTGAGGTGCTTGTCGACGAGCGCAAACCGGTCGTCGCCCGAGGGATGAGCGTCCTTGCCTGCCTCGGGCGCGGTGTCGTCCACGGTGGTGGTCATCTGGTGGGGGCCTCGGTGGTGGCGTTTCGCCCACCCTGGCTGCCCCGCCGCCGGCCAACTAGGGGACAAAGGACCTGGAGTGGTGGCCGGACGACTCAGTGAATCAACGGTCGGGCAAGTGCGACTCTCACGGCTTCGGCGACGGGACCGTGCCACGGAGCACCGAGACCGGGGAGCAAGAGTGTGGCGTCGAGCGATTCGAGGTGCTGCAGCGACTGTCGAGCCTGCCCAGGTTCTCTATGGAACTCGTCGGGAAGGAGCTGCGGGCCCGCTGTTCCGTCGATGGGGTCGAGCGCAACGAGCGCATCGCCCGAGAAGAGCACGCGACGATCGGCCAGCAAGTAACAGGCGTGCCCTGCGGTGTGACCCGGCGTCGCCACGACGCGGGGCTGCCGGGCACGTCGAGCACCTCACCGTGGTCCACAGTCTCGACCCCGGGTACGGCGACGCGGTTGTGGGCGCCCGCCCGCACCATCTCGGTCAGGAAGAGGATGACTCGCGGCTTCCACAAGGGGAGGTCGGTCATGTCCACCTGACTCCCCGCCGAACGATCCATCGCGAATGCCGCCTCTGCTTCGAGCACCTCGACCGGTATGCCACGCTCCGCTGCGGCGCCGGCGAAACCGATGTGGTGGGTGTGCGCATGCGTCACTACTACTGCATCGACGACGGTCACCTTGCCGGCCTCGGCGATGAGGTAGAAGGAGTGACGCTTCCTGCCCAGCCGGTGGATTCCCGGAGCGACTTCCACGACGTCCAGCATATCGACCGTAGTGGTCGAGCAGCCGTTCGGAGCCCAAGTGGTACTCTGGTAGCAGCTGCTTCGGCCGCGACTCGCCGACTCCTCATCGAAGTGACCGGACGGCAGTGAGTCCGTCCCGGAACATCTGCCCCAGAGGAGTGCCGAGCTCCTCTCCGAAAGAGGCGAGTCGCTATCACCACCCACGCCGGCAATCTCGGACTCCACACAGCAGATCCCGGCGCCACCGACGAACGCAGCTGTCCTCATCAGCGATGCGACGTCCCCCGAATCCCGGCCCGCACCGTGCGGTAGCGAGCATCGATCATCGGGCGGTCCGCACACCCGGAGGTGGCGACACCACGGCTCGGCGGACCGGCCACAGCGGAGGGAGGCAGACCATGCCGCCACCGACCATCACCCCACCAAACGAACCCCCCACCACACCGCCGAGGATCATCCAAGGAGGGATGGGCGTCGGCATCTCCGGCTGGCTGCTCGCCAACGCCGTTGCCCGCCGTGGCGAGCTCGGCGTCGTCTCCGGGACCATCCTCGAAGTAGTGATGGCGCGGCGTCTCCAGCTCGGCGACCCGGGTGGGCACGTTCGGCGAGCGCTCGACCACTTCCCATTCCGCAAAGTCGCCGAGACCATCCTGACGACGTATTTCGTGGATGGGGGCAAGCCTGAGGCGCAACCGTTCAAGAACGTTCGGACCTTCACCGTGGAACCGGATCTGGGGCTCCAGGAGCTCACCATCGCCGCCAACTTCGTCGAGGTGTTCCTCGCCAAGGAGGGCCACGACGGCCCCGTCGGCATCAACTACCTCAGGAAGATCGAACTTCCCATTCCTTTTGCGATCTATGGAGCGATGCTCGCCGGTGTCGACTACGTCATCGTGGGGGCCGGGAATCCGAAGGACATACCGGAGATCGTCTCCCGCCTCTCCCGGCACGAGCCCGTCCAACTCGCGCTGCGGGTCCAAGGCCTCACCTCGGCAGACGCCGAAGTGGGCGTGCGGTTCGATCCGGCCGATCTGCACGAAGGCCACCCACCGCCGGTGATGCGGCCCGCGTTCTTGGCGATCGTCGCCTCAGCCGACCTCGCCGTCGGCCTGGCGGAGCTCCCCGATCCGCCGGACGGGTACATCGTCGAAGCCCCGAGCGTGGGCGGCCACAACGCTCCCCCGCGCGGCCCCAGGCGGACCGACGAGCTCGGCCAGCCGATCTACGACGAACGCGACGACGTCGACATCGCCCAGCTCCGCGCCATCGGCAAGCCGTTCTGGCTCGCCGGGTCGTACGGTTCGCCCGAGCGGTTGGAGCAAGCAGTCGCTGACGGTGCCGCCGGCGTCCAGCTCGGCACTGCGTTTGCCTTCTGCGAAGAGTCGGGCCTCGTGCCGGACCTGAAGCAGCAGATCATGGCGCAGGTTGCGGACGGCAGTGTGGACGTGCGATCTGATTGGCGTGCGTCACCGACGGGGTTCCCCTTCCGCATCGTCCAGGTGGAGGGGACCCTCTCGGACGACCGGGTGTACGAGGATCGCCGTCGGGTGTGCGATCTGGGGGCGCTGCGTGTGCCCTACAAGACCGACGGTGGCTCCCTCGCCTACCGATGCCCCGCTGAGCCGCTGCGCGCCTACACCGAGGTCAAGGGGGGAAGGCCAGGCAACACCGACGGAAGGCTGTGCCTCTGCAACGGGCTCCTGGCGACGGCGGGGCTCGCCCAGATTCGCCCGAAGGCCGCCTACGAGGAACCGGCCCTCGTCACCGCTGGATCGGACTTCAGTGCCGTGCGCGCGATGACGGCTCGGCTGCGGCCGGGAAGCCGGTTCTACACGGCAGGTGACGTCATCGACTACATGTCGGGCATCACCCAACCGGTCGCATAGCGCCGCACCGGCACCACAGCGCGCCTACGGTGTAGGCGTGTGCTTCTCAGCGGAGGCGGACATCGTGGCCGGGGTGGTCGTCACCGCGGTCGGCATCGACACGCTTCGGCACGTCGGCCACCACCGGGAGGCGGCGATGGCGGCGCTTCCCATCGTCTTCGGAGTCCACCAGATCATCGAGGTCGGCGTGTGGCGGGCCGCTGAGGGCCGCGCACCTGCCGAGCTCGGACACGCCGCCGCATGGCTCTACCTCGTCATCGCCTTTGGCGTGATTCCCGTGTTGGTGCCGTTTGCGGTCAGGCGGCTCGAGACCGACGCCCGGAGGCGCGCCCTCATGACTCCACTCATCGTGCTTGGGGGCATCGTGGCGGTCGCTCTCACGATCCCGGTTGTCGTCGGACCGGTGTCGGCCGTCGCCGCCGGCCACCACATCGCCTATTCGACGCCAGTCGTCCTCGGCGGCATACTCACGGCCTTCTATGTCGTCACGACCTGCGGTACTCTGTTGTTGTCGTCGGACAAAGCCGTTGTGATTTACGGCGCCGTCAACCTCATCGCCGTCGCCGTGCTCGCCGTCCTGCTCACCACCGGTGTCATCTCCTTGTGGTGCGTGTGGGCAGCGATCACCAGCGTTGCCATCGCCATCCATCTGCGCCGCGTGCATCGCCAGCACGACGCCGCGTTGCAGGCCGCCGCCGCCTGACCGATCACCGAGCTTCACCCGTGGCTTCTCTCAGCTCCATCACAGCCGCACTCAGCCTTGTCTCAGGCGCGCTCAGGCACGATGCCCACACCAGCCCGGCCAACAAGGCCGCGTGACCAGGAGGTCATCATTCATGTCATCTGAAAAGAAGCCCATCAAGAGGCTGTATACCTTCGCAGCCGCCGTTGGCCTGGCGCTTGGCACTATGGGCGTCGCTGCAGCCGTCACCGCTCCCGACCAGACCGCACCGGTGACGGACCAGACCCAGACAGACCGGACCGCGCCCGCTACCAGCGACCAATTGGTCGACACTGCCGACACCGGCGAGGCCCCGGAGGCCCCAACCGACGAGGCCGTCGACGGGATCGACCACCAATCCGAAGGTGAGGAGATCGGCAACAACGGCGACGGCATCCCCGACGCCAACGAAGCCGATGAGGTCGAGACGCCCGACGACGAGGCCAATGAGGCCGCCGACACGGACGAAGCAGTCGACGGTATCGATCACCAGAACGAGGGCGAGGAAGTCGGCGACAACGGCGACGGTGTCCCCGACGCCGACGACGCCACCGAAGCGCCCACACCAACCACGAGTGGCTGAAACCCCCCACCAGCTACCGAGGCAGGAGGCCGGATCCCTTCGGATCCGGCCTCTTTCCGTCGCGAACCGGCGCCATTGGCTGCAGCGGCCGGCGTCCACAGCTAACGCTTGGTCGGGCTGTGAGCAGCCGGCAGGACGACGATCATGGCAACCCCGCCGAGCTCGGCGTCTTCGTCGATGGCAACTCGCCCACCATGGGCCTCGACAATGCTCTTGACCACCGAGAGGCCGAGCCCTGTGCCGCCGGCCGGGCGAGCCCGGGACTCGTCGAGCCGAACGAACCTCTCGAACACGCGGCTACGGGAGGCCCGAGGGATTCCTGGGCCGTCGTCGGCAACCAGCATGGTGACGGTGCCCTCGCCTGCATGCGTCTCGATCCGAACGGTGTGGGCAGCATGACGTACTGCATTGTCGAGAAGGTTGCGGACGACCTGTCCGATCCTGCGACGATCGCCCAGCACCCACGCCGGTTGCACCCGATCCGAATCAAACGAGACACCAGGCGGTTCGCTCGCCATGATCTCATCCCGGACAACGCTCTGCAGGTCGAATGGTTCACGGTCGAGCTCGAGCTGATGCTCGTCCGTTCTCGCCAGGATCAGGAGATCCTCGACCAGCGCCCGCAACCTGCGGCTCTGGATTGCGACATCGCCTGCGAGATCCGCCACCGTGAAGGCATGCGGATTCGCCTCTGCCACCTCGGCCATGGTGAGGAGGCTGGCCACCGGGCTCTTGAGCTCGTGGCCCGCATCGGCCGTGAAGCGCCGCTGCCGAGACGCCGATACCTCGACGCGATCGAGCATCCTGTTGAGCACCACAGCGAGGTGCCTGATCTCGTCGTCGGGGTCAGGCACCGGCACGCGAAGATGAAGGTCGCTGTACGAGATCACCTCGGCCTGCTCAGCCATGGCTTCGACCGGGCGAAACGCACGTCGAGCAAGACGCCACACCGTGAGCCCAACCAAGAGGGTGATCACCGGCACACCGAACGCGATCAGCGGGGCCAGCGTACACGTGCGTGCGGTCGACCGCACCCAAAGAGCCAGCCGCGACGACGGCAACCGAGCCGCTCGCACCACCGGTACGCGCCACCGCCACCAGATACGGGCCCTCGCCATCCTCGTCGTCGTGGCCCTCCCCTTCGTTCTCCGCGACATCCAGGGCCGGAACCTGAGTCGTGACGATCTGTCCTGGGGCAGCGGCGCCGGCGACCTCGACGATCTGCCGCTGACCCTCGATGTCCTCCGTCGACGAGACGACCACGCCCTCCCTCACGATCTGAACGGAGATGCCTCGAACCAGCGGCAAACGTTGCGGCGCCACGCCGCCGTCGAGCTGCAACGCCAAATCGGCAGCCCGTGCCGTGACTGTGGTCTCGACAGCCTGGTAGAGCGCGGAGCGGGTGGCGATGACGAGCAGAACACCCGACACGGCGAGGACCACACCGACGACGGCGGTCGCTATCAGCGTGGTGCGGCCGCGAACGCCGAGACGATGGGACGGTGACCAAGACACTCTCATCGACGGGCACGCAGGCGGTAGCCGACGCCACGAATCGTCTCGATGGAGGTCCGGCCGAAGGGGTCGTCGATCTTGCGTCTGAGGTAGCCGATGTACACCTCGACGACGTTCGGGTCTCCCTCGAAGTCCCAGTCCCACACCGCGCTCAAGATGTCGAGTTTGCGGACGGCCTCGCCCGAGTGGCGCATCAGGAACTCGAGCAGGGCGAACTCCTTCGCCGTCAACTGGACCTCCACCTCGCCCCTGGCAACCGTGTGCGCGGCGGGGTCGAGGCGGAGGTCGTCGACCTCCAGAACCGCCGGCCTCTCCGGGGCGCCGCGCCGCAACAGCGCTCGGATGTGAGCGGTGAGGACGACGAAGGAGAAAGGCTTGGTCAGATAGTCGTCGGCTCCGGTGTCCAGCGCTTCGGCGATGTCGAACTCCCCGTCTTTTGCTGTGAGCATGAGTATCGGTGTCCAGTTCGACTCGGCGCGAAGGTCGGCGCATACTTGGAACCCGTTGCGCTTCGGCAACATGATGTCGAGCACGATCACGTCATACGGTTGGTTGCGGGCCAGCCACAGCCCTTGCTCACCGTCGGCGGCGACGTCGACGGCATGGCCTTCGCCCTCGAGACCACGCTTGAGGTATGAGGCGAGGGCCAGCTCGTCTTCTACCACCAATACCCGCACCGCTCACCCCTCCGTGAGAATCATGAAGACCTCGCACCACGGTACGGGGAGCCGCCTGAGAACCACCTGAGAATCTGTCGCGAGCCCGTACCATCAGCAGCCGGCCCCGGAACCGAGCTGGGCCTCGGGCCGACCGGCCGGCCAGCTTGCGCAGCGAAAGTCCGCTCCTTCGCGGCCCGGGCGGCCGGCTCGTCTCGCGTCTCGACTGAGACGCCACGTTAGGTGATCGATGTGGGCATGCATGCAGTATGACTGCGCTGCATGTCTCTTCGTCAACCCCCTGCCCATTCGAGTGCACTTGCTGCAAGTTTGCATGATCTGCAACTTTGCGTAGAGTGCAAGCATGCCATCGGCGCGTGAACAGACGCACGCTCAACAAGCTCGCCACCCACCGGGCGCTCGCTACTGCTGCCCGCCAGCTCACGGTGGAACGCGGACTCGATGCGGTCACCGTCGATGAGATCGCAGACGCAGCGGGCGTGTCCCCACGCACCTTCTTCAACTACTTCTCGTGCAAGGAGGAGGCGATCGTCGGCGCCGATGCCACGGTGATCGAGGCAGCCGCCGACCAGGTGAGGAACCGCCCTGCAGACGAGGATCCGTTCACCGCACTGCTGGCCGTGCTGACGGCGGGCGAGGACGCCGCATATGCCCGGCGCTGGAAGCTTCGCGCCGAGCTGACCGCTCAGTACCCCGAGCTCATGCCGCGCCACCTGGCGGCGATGGTGGACTTCGAACGCGCCCTCGCCGCCGCCGTGGCCGACCGGCTCGGCACCGACCCCGAGACCGACCCTTACCCGAAGCTCGTCGTGACCTCGGCGGTGGCAGCGCTGCGCAGCACGATGGAGTGGTGGCTCGACAACGGTCAGCCAGTTCCCTTCCGAGATGCGCTCGGCAACGCGTTCGCCTTGCTCGCCTCCGGGTTCGCCAGACCTGCCCCAACACGCGGAACCGGAGTTTCCTGATGCTGCTCCGGCTGCTCCGCCACCACCTCGGCGCCTACACGCGGTGGATCTGGATCGTCATCGTCCTGCAACTCATCGGTTCGATCGCATCGCTGTACCTGCCCAGCCTCAACGCCGACATCATCGACAACGGCGTGGTGACGGGCGACACCGGGTACATCATGCGGATCGGGCTGGTGATGCTGGTGGTCTCGATCATCCAGATCGCCTGCACCATCACCGCCGTCTACTTCGGCGCCAGGACCGCCATGGCGTTCGGGCGCGACGTCAGGGCGAGGTTCTTCCGCCGGGTCACCTCGTTCTCCAGCCGCGAGGTGGATCGTTTCGGGGCGCCGTCGCTCATCACCCGCAACACCAACGACGTCCAGCAGGTGCAGATGCTCGTGCTCGTCTCGTTCACGATGATGATCTCCGCCCCGATCATGATGGTCGGCGGCGTCTTCATGGCGCTGCGCGAAGACGTCGGCCTGTCGTGGCTGGTTGCGGTGGCCGTGCCGGTGCTCGTCGTCAGCCTCGGATTCATCATCTCGCGGATGATCCCGGGCTTCCGCCTCATGCAGACCCGCCTCGACACGGTCAACCAGGTGATGCGGGAGCAGATCACCGGCATCCGGGTGATTCGCGCCTTCGTTCGTGAGCCCTTCGAAACGGAGCGATTCGCCACCGCCAACGGCGATCTCACCGACGTGTCGATCACCGTCGGCCGCTGGATGGCCGGGATCTTCCCCGTGATCATGTTGGTGCTCAACGCCTCCAGCATCGCCGTGTTGTGGTTCGGCGGAGTCAGGATCGAGGCCGGCGCCATGCAGGTCGGCGCCCTCATCGCGTTTCTGTCCTACCTGGTGCAGATCCTGATGGCCGTCATGATGTCGACGTTCATGTTGGTGATGGTGCCGAGGGCGTCGGTCTCGGCCGACCGCATCGGCGAGGTGCTCGACACGGAGACCTCGGTGGTGCCACCCGCCGAGGGTGTCACGAGCGTGGCCGGCCACGGCGAGCTCGAGCTGCGCAACGTCGGCTTCACCTACTCGGGCGCCGCCTCCCCGGTGCTGTGCAACGTCACCTTCACCGCCCGCCCCGGGACCACTACCGCCATCATCGGGTCGACCGGTGCAGGCAAGACGACGCTGCTGAACCTCATTCCCCGACTGTTCGACGCCACCGAAGGGTCCGTCCTCGTCGACGGTGTCGACGTGCGCGAGTACGACGCCGAGACGCTGTGGTCGAAGATCGGGCTCGTCCCCCAGAAGGCCTACCTCTTCACGGGCACCGTGGCCTCCAACCTCCGCTACGGGAAGCCGGACGCCACCGAGGAGGAGATGTGGGAGGCCCTCGAGATCGCCCAGGCGGCCGACTTCGTCCGGGCAATGCCGGAGGGTCTCGAGTCGCCGATCGCCCAAGGCGGCACCAACGTCTCCGGCGGCCAGCGGCAACGTCTCGCCATCGCCCGGGCGCTGATCCGGCGTCCCGACCTATACCTCTTCGATGATTCGTTCTCGGCGCTGGACGTTGCCACCGACGCCCGGCTGCGCCGGGCGCTGGCTCCGGTGACGGCGAACGCGACCGTCGTGATCGTCGCCCAACGGGTCTTCACCATCACCGATGCCGACCAGATCGTGGTGCTGGAAGACGGCGAGATCGTCGGCCTCGGCACCCACGACGAGCTTGCTCGAGTCCTGCCCGACCTACGCCGAGATCGTCGAGTCCCAGCTCAAGGCAGAAGTCGCATGAGCTCGGCACCACGCAAGATGCAGGAGACCGAACGGATCCAGGCGCCGCAGCGCGGTCCCCACGGCATGGGGATGGTCGGCCAGAAGTCGATGGACTTCGGCCCGTCTGCGAAGCGCCTGATGCGCCGCCTCCGACCTGAGCTGCCGAAGGTGATCGCCATCATCTTCGCTGCCATCGCCAGCGTGTCGCTGTCCTCGATCGGTCCCCGGATACTGGGCCGCGCCACGGACATCATCTTCGCCGGAGCGATCGGCAAATCGCTTCCCGCCGGCATGACCAAGGCGCAGGCCATCGCCGCCGCGCAATCGTCCGGCCAGGGCAGGGTCGCCGACCTCCTGTCCGGCATCGATCTCGTCCCGGGGCAGGGAATCGACTTCTCCGCACTGCGCACCGTGCTGCTGATCGTGCTCGCCCTCTACGTCGGGTCGGCCTTGCTCGGGTTCCTCCAGGGCTATCTCCTCAACGACGTCGTGCAGCACACGGTCCTGCGGATGCGCGCCGAGGTCGAGGACAAGCTCAACCGAGTGCCGCTGCGCTACTTCGACGGCCAGCCACGGGGTGAGCTGCTCAGCCGGGTCACCAACGACATGGACAACGTCGGCCAGACCCTTCAGCAGACGATGAGCCAGGTACTCACCTCGCTCCTCACGATCGTCTTCGTGGTCGCCATGATGTTCTCGATCTCGTGGCAGCTTGCGCTCATCGCGCTCGTCACCATCCCGGCCGGCATGGCGATCGCCGCAATCGTGATGAAGCACTCGCGAACCAGGTTCGTCGACCAGTGGCGCCGCACCGGGGCCCTCAACTCCCAGGTCGAAGAGTCGTTCACCGGTCATGCCCTCATGAAGGTGTTCGGCCATCAAGAAGAGGCGCAGGAGGCCTTCGAGGAGGAGAACGAGCAGCTGTACGAGGCGAGTTTCGGAGCCCAGTTCTTCTCCGGGCTGATCATGCCGATCATGATGTTCATCGGGAACCTCAACTACGTCATCATCGCCGTGCTCGGCGGGCTCAGGGTGGCGAGCGGCACGTTGAGCCTCGGCAACGTGCAGGCGTTCATCCAGTACTCCCGCCAGTTCACCCAGCCGGTCACGCAGGTGGCGTCGATGGCCAACCTCCTCCAGTCGGGCGTGGCCTCCGCCGAGCGGGTGTTCGAGCTGCTCGACGCCGAGGAGGAGCCCTCGGACGAGAGCCGCCCGCGCACGGTCGAGGATGCTCGCGGCCGGGTGAGCTTCGAGCATGTGTCCTTCCGCTACGAAGACGACCAGCCGCTCATCGACGACCTCTCACTGACGGTCGAGCCCGGCCAGACGGTCGCAATCGTCGGCCCGACCGGGGCAGGCAAGACGACGCTCGTCAACCTCGTCATGCGCTTCTACGATCTCGACGGCGGCCGGATCACGCTCGACGGCGTCGATATCGCCGAGATGCGAAGGGAGGACCTCCGTTCCAAGATCGGCATGGTGCTCCAGGACACGTGGCTGTTCCAAGGCACGATTCGCGACAACATCGCCTACGGGCGCCTCGACGCGACTGAAGACGAGATCCACGCAGCGGCCGAGGCGACGTTCGTCGACCGCTTCGTTCACAGCCTGCCGGCTGGGTACGACACGATCGTCGACGACGAGGGCGCCAACATCAGCGCAGGCGAGAAGCAGCTCATCACCATCGCCCGTGCGTTCCTGGCCGATCCGCCGCTCCTCATCCTGGACGAGGCGACCAGCTCGGTCGACACCCGCACCGAGGCGCTGGTGCAACACGCGATGGCGGCGCTGCGCACGGATCGTACGAGCTTCGTCATCGCCCACCGCCTGTCCACCATCCGCGACGCCGACCTGATACTCGTGATGGAGGACGGCCGCATCGTCGAGAAGGGCAACCACGACGAGTTGATGGCGAAGGCAGGCGCATACGCCGACCTCTACCAGGCCCAGTTCAGCGGCCCCGATGTCGTCCTCTCGCCGGCAACGCCGGTCTTGGCGGGCCCGCAGGCGGCGGGTTCGTCGCTGCGCGGCTGACCGTCATCCTCACACATGGAGTCGACGTGAAAGCGAGGCGGCGGTGCGGCGGACCGGAACGGTTGGGGGCGCCCCGAAGAGCGTGACCATCCCAGCAGTCGCCTCGACCAGGCCAAGCCGGCATCGAATGAGCGTCGTCTTGCCCGCCCCGTTTGCACCCAGCACACCGAGCACCCCGCCAGACGACACTGTGAGCGACACTCCGTCGAGCGCCTTCAACCCCCGGTACTCCTTCACCAAGCCCCGAGCACGACCTTCCACTTGGCTCCCGTGATCGTTGCCGCATGGCCGGGCGCAGCGCTCAGGGGCGCAACATGCCCGCCGGCGCCGCGTTGCTCGGCGCCGGCGTTGCTGCAGCGACGTCCGTTGCCCTCTCCAGGGGAGGTCGGCTGGATGGGCCGTCGCTCCTCCCGTGGGGCGGGCCGCTCGCCGAGTCCTTGGTTGGGGCATCGCTCGGCGCGGCGATCGGGCTGGCGCCGGCAACTCAGCGGAGTGGGCGACCGGAGCCGCAGTGACCAGACTGTCACACAGCCGACAATGTGCCTTGCGTCGTAGTGTCGCGATGGTTGACGTTCTCATGCGTTTGGGATGACGCAATGCGAGCGTGCATCACGATCGCGCTGCGACGAACACCGCTTGGATACCGGAAGGGAACTCGACCAAAGATGAGCGACTCGACCAGGACTACTCCCGGCCCGCCAATGCCCGATTCCACCTACGACGTGCTGGTCATCGGCGGAGGGCCCGCCGGCGAGAACGCTGCGGACATCGCAGCCCGTGGCGACCTTCGAGTCGGACTCGTCGAACACGAGCTCGTCGGTGGTGAATGCAGCTACTGGGCGTGCATGCCGTCGAAGGCGCTCCTCCGGCCCGGCGATGCGCTCGAAGCCTTGCAGAGAGTGCCGGGCGGCCGGGAAGCTGTATCGGGCACCATCGATGTCGACGAGACGTTGCGCCGCCGCGATGCTCTGGCATCGAACTGGGACGATACGTCACAAGTCGAATGGCTCGAGAGCGTTGGTGTCGACCTGATCCGCGGTCACGCCCGCCTTGCCGGTGAGCGTTTGGTCGAAGTGACCGACGACGCCGGAGCCGTCACCCGATACGAGGTGCGCCGTGCAGTGGTCGTGGCCACCGGGTCAAAGGCGTCATTCCCGCCGATCAACGGCTTGGCCGAGGCGGGGGTCTGGGACAGCCGGGACATCACCACAGCAAAGGATGTGCCGAGCCGCCTCCTCGTCATCGGCGGCGGCGTCGTGGGGGTCGAGATGGCACAGGCCTGGAAGTGGCTTGGTGCGGAGGTGACGGTCGTCGAGCTCTCCGAGCATCTTCTCGTGCGCGAAGAGCGGTTCGCCGGCGAGGAGTTGCGGGCGGCATTGGAGCGGATGGGCATCACCGTCCACACCTCGGCGAAGACGAACTCGATCGCGCGTACCGGGACCGACGGTCCGGTCACGGCCTCCATACAGCTCGAAGATGGACAGCACGTCGACGTCGAGGCAGACGAGGTCCTCGTCGCCACCGGTCGGGCACCAAACACGACCGACCTCGGGGTCGACCACGTCGGCCTTGTTGCCGGCGAATACATCGAGGTCGACGAACGGCTCCGTGCCACCGGCGTGCCCGGGGATTGGCTGTACGCCATCGGGGACGTGAACGGCCGGTCACTGCTCACCCACACCGGCAAATACCAAGCCCGCATCGCAGGGGCACACATCGCGGGGCTCGACACGGCTGCGTGGGGCGACATCGTCGCTGCGCCGCGGGTCGTGTTCACGAGTCCTGAGGTTGCGGCTGTTGGGCTCACCGAGAGCCAAGCTCGCGACAAGGGCATCGAGGTCCGGACGGTGAGCTACGACATCGGCCACACGGCAGGTGCGGCGGTGCTTGGCCGAGGCTACCGGGGCACCTGCAAGCTCGTGATCGACGGTGCGCGCGAGGTGATCGTCGGCGCGACGTTCGTCGGGCCCCGCGTGGGTGAACTGCTGCACGCCGCCACCATCGCAATCGTGGGCGAGGTGCCGCTCGCCAAGCTGTGGCATGCGATCCCGTCATTCCCGACGCTGAGCGAAGTCTGGCTGCGCCTCCTCGAGACCTACCGGGACGAGCAATCGAGGACGTTCTCATGACGAGGCGGCCCGCCACCGACGCACCTGCAACAGGAGCGTCGCGGCTGGGACCTCGACAGTGGCAGCCACGATGAGTGACAGGATCCCTGAACCGGCGACGCCAACCGACGTCCAGCACTACGCGTGGTTGCCGCGCGCATTCGGGCGCACCGACTACTCCTCCTCAGCGCCGACGATCTCGAGGCCGTCGGGGAAGCCGGATCCATGTCGACGAGTACCCGGGGACGCATCCTTCCGCGAGGGTGCGGCGGCCACGGCCGCATACGGAGCTGTACCGCGGGGCGCACACGGATCCTTTGGTTGTTGCCAGAGCCGGACCCAGGTCGGTGATCGGCGACATTGCCATGTTCCGCAGCGAGCCCTACTTCCAGTCTGCAAGGGCCGTCGATCGGGTCACGGCGCTCAGCTTGGATCGCGGCAGGCTCGTCCCACTGCTCCTCCAGCGCCCGGTGATCGCCTTGAGGTGGCTTGTCGCCGGTCTCAGCCAGCTCGAACGAACCCAGCGCCGAGTTCTCGGGTTGATGCACCGCACAGTGCTCGAGCAGGTGGCCGGTTTGCTGCTGGATGAGGCTGACGCGTGTGACGAGATCCATCTCTCCCAGTCGGCCATCGCCCAGCTCCTCGGCACGAGTCGCCAACCCTTCAACCAAGCTCTCGCCGAACTTCGGTCGCGGGGAGCAGTCGAGCCGCGCTATCGCGTGATCCGGCTCGTCGACCGCGACGCGGCAGCCGTCGCGGCCTGCGGCTGACATATCCGCACAGCCCTCAGCTCAGCCATCCCCGTGCGACGTTGAGCATGTGCACCCGCAGACGGATCCCACGCGAGCGAGCGGTCACGCCGCGCTGCGCTGAGGGCACGTCAGGCTCCGGCAACGAGCGTCGCAGACCCGACACATGCTGATCCCTGTGGTCACGGTGCCGGTTGGGGGCGGCGAGGTCCAGAGCGCAGTGGGGTTGCCGCTTCAAACGTTGAGGATGCCGACCACGGCCAAGGCGTTCATTGGATTGACAGTGCTTGGCCTCATGGCAGGTGCTCTCCAGTTCGTCCTGTACGTCGTAGTCGCAGCGGGCGTTGACAACCTACCGGCGTGGTTCGCCTGGCTTGGCCCGTTTCGCGAGTTCGGCCTCGGCATGCTCCTCAGCGGCATCGTTCTGGCACTTTCACCAGTCCGAACGGCGGGGGTATTGGCTCGTTGCGGGTAGGCGACGGCGCTGGCGATGGTCCAAGGCCGCAACGAGACTGGAATTCGCGCCGACGAGGACCCCAACCGCACGGAGCATGACGTGACCGGATTCGACAGCGGTGTGGCCCAGGACGACGGAAGAAGAGCGCAGCGGCGGGCGCTTGGGCTCATCGCAGGTGCGCAGGTGCTGGCGCTCGGCCTGTGGTTCTCGGCCTCGGCGGTTGCACCCCGGCTCGAGGAGGTGTGGGGCCTCGAAACGGGCCAAACGGCGTGGCTCACCTTGTCCGTGCAACTCGGGTTCGTCGCTGGGGCGCTCGGTCTCGCCATCGGCGGTGTTCCCGACCGTATCAACAGCCGGCACATCTTCGTGGTGTCGGCGCTTGTCGGCGCTCTCGCCAACGCCGGATTGCTGGCGCTCGACGGCGATCGGTTTGCGGCGGCGGTGGGCCTTCGAGCGCTCACCGGGATCGCTCTTGCCGGCGTGTACCCGAGCGGCCTCAAGGTGATGGCGGGGTGGTTTCAGAGGAACCGGGGCATGGCGCTCGGCGTACTGGTGGGGGCGCTGACGGTCGGCAGCGCCTCACCGCATTTGATCCGAGGCTTTGGGTTCGACTGGCGCGGCGTTGTCGGCGGAGCCTCGCTCCTGGCGGTCGCAGCGGCGGGGATCATGGGAGTGGCCGTCGAGGACGGGCCGTTCGAGGTCTCCTCGCAACGGTTCTCGTGGAGCCACATCTCGTCGATCGTTCGCAACCGGGGCGTCCGTCTTTCCACCTACGGGTACCTCGGACACATGTGGGAGCTCTACGCAATGTGGACATGGACCGCCGCGTTCTTGATCGCCTCAGCCGAGGCCGGCGGCTACGGGGCGGGCTTCGTCTCCGTGGCGACGTTCGCCATCATCGCCATCGGTGGTAGCGGTGCCTGGCTGTTCGGGATTTGGGCGGACCGGCGGGGACGAACCCTGGCCGCCGGCACCTCGATGGTGCTGTCGGGCGCGGCGGCGATCCTGACCCCATTCGTCTTCGGCCGCTCCCCCGCTCTCGTGGTTGCGCTCTTCCTCGTCTGGGGTTTCACCGTCGTTGCCGATTCCGCCCAGTTCTCGGCAATGGTCACCGAGACTGCGTCCAACACCCAGCGCGGCACTGCGCTCACGTTGCAGACGGCCCTGGGGTTCCTCCTCACGGTCATCACGATCAGGGGCGTTCCTGTGCTGGCGGAGTGGTGGGGATGGCAATGGGCGTTCCCTGTGCTCGCCCTTGGCCCTGCCTTCGGCACTTGGGCGATGGTCAGGCTGCGGTCACTCCCAGAAGCTTCTCGTCTGGCGAGTGGACGGGGCTGAGCCGAACCCGTCTCGTGTCATCGACCCGAGGGCGCGAACTCGCCGGCGATCTCTCGGAGGAGATCCAACCACCCGATTCCGCCTTGCGACGTGCCCGTCCTGACGATCACCACGTTGCGGACCGGATCGACGTAGAGGTACTGGCCGTCCTTCCCGAGGGCGAGCTCTGCGTCGCCCGCGAGCCACCACTGGTACCCGTAGTTGGAGATCGCCGACTCCGCGTAGTCCGCAGGCCACGCGGCCGGCTCGTAGGCGGGGGTGAACGACGCCCGCAGCCAATCCGCTGCGATGACCCGGCGCCCAGCCACCTGTCCATCGTCGAGTACCAGCTGACCAACACGAGCCAAGTCGCGCGCCGCGAGGGCGAGGCAGCACCAGGTCCGCTCGAGGCCGCCTTCGTGGTCGGTCGACCACACGCCGCCGTACTCGACACCGAGCGGGTCGAGGAGGCGGCGTTGGAGATACTCGGTGATCGACTCCGGTGCGAGCACTCGGTGGAGAACGAGGCCAAGGATGGCGTTGTCCCCTGACTTGTAGGTGAACGTCGTCTGCGGTTGATCGCGGACCGCCAGCCCCACGATGTCGTGCTCGAGGTCCGACGTGTAGTTGAACTCCACATGGATGCCGAAAGGGTTGTCGTCCTCGACGTACGTCGAAGACGTGTCCATTTGGAGGACGTCTTCGATCGTGACCGCATCGAACCCACCGCCGGCGAGCTCCGGGACATACGCCGTGACCGGCTCGCCGACCGAGGCGATGAGCCCATCTTCGACAGCGGCGCCGACGAGCAGTGATGTGACCGACTTCGACACCGAGAACAGCATCGTCGGCACGGAGGGTCCGTGGCCAGGCGCGTACCACTCGTAGACGATCTCGCCATCGTGGATGACGACCATCGCCAAGCCATCCTGCTCCTCGAGGACCGTCCCGATCGGCTGCGGACGTCCCTCGAGGGTCACCGTCGGCTCGATGGCCGTGCCGGTCGGCCACGGCCGGGGCTCCGGACTCGCAACAGTCGTGCGCCCGGGGTACTCGAGGTGGTCCCAGACCGTTGTGGTGCCGTGGGTCATGACTCGCCACATCGCGTCCGGACCGATCGCCACCGCCCAGGCCGCCATCGCGACGACAACAACGGCTACCACCGCCACGAAGGCACCTGCGATGCGACGGAACCACCTCACTCGGGCAGGGTACCGGTGAGGACCTGCCGGCCGTGACACTGAGGCCGGGTTGCGTGCCGGGGGCTGCAAAGCGGGACGCGAGCCGGATCCGTGCGGCCACTGCTGGTCATCGAGGGTTCACGCCGACCGTGTTTCGGGGGCGAGTGGTTGCGTCGTCTCTCGGCTCAGCGCAAACACCAGTTGTACCGACAAAGCCGCCAGGAACACAGGAACGGCAACCATCCACAGGAGCTGTGAGTCGGGATTGCCGGGGCGGGGCTGGGCGAACTGGTAGAAGATGTCGATGGCAGGGACTACCAGGATGAGGGAAGTCGCTGCGACCGCCGCGGTGCCCACCACGCGACCCGACGGCCCGACGTCGCGTACCGACCACCACAGCGTCGCCATCGATCCTGCGAGGGCGGGCCACAGGAACAGATAGGCGATACCGGGCGTCGCCGCGGTCGACACCAGCGCAAGCACCCACCACGCTCCCACCGCGCCGACCGGCTCGGATGGGTGCGTGATCCACCGACGGGAGGCGGCGCAGATCCCCCCCGTGAGCGTCATGAGACCGATCAGGTACAGGTAGCTCTCGAGGACACTCATCGTGTCTCGCCGGGGGGCCAGTACCGTCCAGACGAGGGCGCCGACCACCGCAGCCAGCAATGCGGTGACGAGAGTTGCCCCGGCGGTGCCTGCGGCAGACCGCCACGCCCGCCGACGCCCCGCCGCCATCGCCAGCAGCCCCCCGGTCAGCAGCGCCAACGGGAAGCTCAGCGCTGCCGGGTACCGAAACACCCACGACCGGCCGACGGTGAAGAAGACCGCCTCGGCCTCCCCGGCGGCGGCGCCGAGATCGAGGCTGCCGAGGTGGCGGGCGAGGGCGAGTGTGTTGGCGCCGTGTTGCTGCAGGCTCCTCGGGCTCACCACGTCGACAGAGTCCGACGGCGTGTGATAGATCGGCGATCCATGCGCGTAGGCCATCTCCAGGCCGGGTACACCGGCGTCTCGAAACGGGGCGAAGTCGGTGTTCGAGCCGCCGATCAGCTCGACGCCTGCGGTGAGGAACGAGAAGGCTGCCGGGTACGGGACGGCTTCGGCATAGCGGTCGATGATCCACTCGTCGGACCCGTTGGTTTCGATGAGCAAAGATGGGCCCCCGCTGCCAATGGCCTCGAGGTTGACGACGAACCCGATGTCGCTCGCCCACGGATGCTCGCTCACGAAGGGGGTCGAGCCGAACCGCGGCGCCGGCTCCTCTCCATCGGTGAACAGCAGCACGAGATCGTTCCGGAGCGGGCTGCCGGCGAGCACCACCCTGGCCGTCTCCAAGATGACGGCGACAGCGGATGCGTTGTCATTTGCTCCTGGCGTGGCGGGGACCGAGTCGTAGTGCCCCATCAACGCCACGGCCCCGCTCGACGCCGAGCCGGGGATGCGTGCCAGCACGTTGACAACGTCGACGGTGCGGCCCGGGGCGCCGAAGTAGTCGGGAGCCTCGACCGTCTGGAACTGTGGCTGGAGACCCAGCTCCTCGAGACGGGCGACGATCTCGCTCCGCACCTCCTCGAGGGCCTGTGATCCCATCGGATGCGGCTCTCGTGCGATCGCCCCGACGGTGTCGAGCGCCCTCGCCGAGGAGAACTCCGTCGCCCCGGCTCGGGCTCCGGTCTCCGAGGGAGGTAGCAGCGGCAAAGCACCCATCACCCCGGCGGCGAGCAAGGCCACCCACAAGGCGACCGCGCGCCTGCGATCGTTCATTTTGCGACTCCGACCTCGACTCCCACAGCTTGGGCGATGCCGCCGGTCGCGACTAGGGCCAAACGCCGCTGCTCGGTCGGATGCGCGGGACCATGACCTGCCTTTCTCGCCACGGCTCGGGGGAGTTCGTCATTCCCACTTTGACCGGTACGTCCGGAGGCCCTGCGCCGCCCCGCTCACCTCACCGATCGATGAAGCCGCACACGAGGTCGTCGGCGAGCGCAGCCAACTTGGGGTCTGCACGGCTGCGCAGGTTGAGCGCCGCGACGGCGCCTGTGGCGCCATCTGCCGATATGAGTGCGATCGATACGGTCCCGTTGACGCTTCCTTCATGGCCGTAGAACGTGCCGCACGTGAGGCGATAGGTGGCGAGCCCGAGCCCGTAACTCATTGCGGACTGGCTGGTTGGTGCCTTCATATCCGCAACGAGGTTGCCGTCGATCAGTTCGCCCGACACGACGGCACGGAGGATCGTGAGCAGCTCGTCTGCGGTGGAGATGATCCCGCCGTTGCCACCGTTGCCGAACGCAAGCAAGTCGTCGGTGACGTCGACCAGCGTGCCGTCGCCAGCGCTCGTGCCGTACCCGCGCATGTCCGGTGACTCCGTGGTGGGAGGAGCAATGGTCGTGTGCTGCAGACCCAGCGGTTCGGCGATCCTCGTCCGCAGCAGCTCCGCGAGCGACTCCCCGCTCACACGTTCCAGCACGAGGGCTGCCAGCTGGTAGTTGATATTGCTGTAGTGGAAACCCTCGCCGGGCGCGAAGTAGCGCTCGTGGGTCTCCGCAAGTGCGACCAGAAGGTGATCCGAGGCAATGACCTGCTCCCCCGCGAGGTAGCGCTCGGTCAACTCGCCGACCTCGGTCAGGAGCGCAGGGTCGGTGAGCACGGCAGCGTCGGCCAGCGGGTCGCCCTCGTTGCCCTCGTCGAAGATGCCACTCGTGTGGTCCAGCAGCATCCGGAGCGTCACGGGTGGGTCGGGACGTACGATGCCTGGAAGGATCGCGGCAACCGGATCATCGAGCACCACCAGCCCTCGCTCCACAGCGTCGAGGACGAGCGCCGCAACGATGGGCTTGGTGACACTGCCGATACGAAACGTGGTGGTGTCCGTGATCGGTGTGCCGTCCATGTCGGCCGACCCCGATTGGCCCTGCAAGGTCCGAGAACCGACCCACACGACGGCCAGCCCGCCCGGGGCGGGATACCAAGCCCGTTGCTCGTCGAGCCGCCCGTCGATTTCAGTCGGCGACTCCTCCCTCGCCGTGGTCGTCGCAGGTTCTGCGGGACGGGCAGACCCGCACGCGGCAAGGAGGACCAGCGCGCCCACCCCGATAGCGACGGACGACACGGCCCGGCGGTCACGTGCAATGCCGTCCCCGGGCCGACTCACGATGCTGGATCCTCTGGGGAGGCGAGCTCGGCACTGTGAAACCGTGAGTCTGCGGACTCGGTCACGAGGGCTGCAACGACGCACATCCCGTCTGCTGGTTCGTCGCCGAGGCCCGCCATGAAACGGACACCCCCAAACCCGGCTGCGGTGAGCATCTCGCGATAGTCGTCGTCGGTGTAGGCGGTCAGCTGTTCGCCATAGACCTCGACGGCTGCCGTGCCGGCGTCGACAACCTGGTACCTCGTTCGGGCGACCGCGGAGCGCTCATCGAACGCGTGCTCCATGAGCACCAGGTGGGGCTGCGCCGAGAACAACCCTCCCCGGCTCGTGTACCACGTCGGGTCGGCACGGCCCGCCTCACGGACGAATTCGTACCTGTGTGCCTCGACGAGCAGCCGCCCTCCGCAACCCAGAGCTTGACGCACTCGCAAGACGAGGTCTGTGGCCGCACTGCGATCGAACGTGTTGAGCTCGCCGAAAACGATCATCGCCAGGTCGAAACCTGTGCCGAACTCAACGGTCTCGACGTCGGCGAGCAGGTACGTGCAATCGAGCGCTCGCTCGGCTGCGACCGTCCCCGCGTACGCTATCGCCGCCGGCGAGAAGTCGATCCCTACACAGCTGCACCCCCGTTCGGCAAGCCGCTCCGTGTAGAGACCCGGGCCGCACCCGACATCTAGGACACTTCCGGGGCGTCCCCCGAGCAGCTCATCCATGATCCAGTCGACGTGACGGTCGACGGTCGCCAGCCGACGGCTCGCCCTGTCGTGGCGCTGGTCCAGGTGCTCGGCCAGCATGCGCCGGCTGAACTCCGGATCGTTCCACGGCAACTTCACTGGTACGGAAGCCTCCGAAGCGGCGAGGGGAGTTCGATCCACGACCTCCACCAGCGAAGCCGGCAGGTGGTGCTTCATGAATCCCCCCTCGCGACGACAGTCGCCGTGGCTGTGTATGACACGGCTGTCCCTCATTCGCTCACACGACGTCACGCCGCATCACCGAGATGAGACCGATTGCGGCCGGGACCAGGCCCCACGCCGCGATCGCAGCAACCGCTGCGAGAAGACCGACCTCGTCGCCGGCGCCGGCGACGACGTTGGCGAGCGTTTGGGGCACCCACGAGGCAGCGCCGTTCGCCAGCTGCACGATCATCGGCGGGGCGATGATGAGCATCAAGACGGCTCCGGTGACGGCCCCGCCGGTGTTGCGCACGAGCGCCCCGATGCCGGCGCCGAGCACGGCACCGGCGGCACCGGCAAACGCCGACGCGCCCAACACCTGGGCCACACCACCGGCCGACACCATGAAGCCGTACTCGGTGAAGGGAAGCGCCAAGGCGACCGCAGTCACGGTCAGCGCCGCCCCGGCGAGGCTGAGCATGCCCCCCACGATCAGCACGGCGGCGAGCTGGGCCAGCACCGCTCGGTGCCGGCGCGGCTCGGCGAGGAAGGTCGGAACGACCGTGCCGTGACCGTACTCCCGTGCAACGGCGATAGCGCCGAACAGCCCGGCGCCCATCATGGCATTCGCAGCGAACGCCATGAGCGAGCGCTGATCGGCTGCGGTGGAGATGAACGCCTTGCTGCCGTCCATGTCGGTCCCCAGAATCACTGCAGTGGCGTTGATGGCGGCGATCACCACGAGCACCGCCAAGAAGGCCCACGGCATCTTCGTGCTGGTGAGTTTGCGGAGCTCGGATCGTACGAGTCGTGACCAGGTCATCGAGAGAATGGTCATGACGTGATGGCCTCCTTGTTGATGTCGGCCGCGACGGTGTGGGTCTCGCCGCGTGTCCAATTGAGAAACAACTCCTCGAGAGAGCCCACGTGCGGGGACAACTCGTGGAGTGCGATTCCGGCGTGGAATGCCCGCTCCCCGATTTCGTCGATCGGGAAGCCGCGAACAACCAGGGTGTCGTACTCGGGCCGCTCCACGATGGCGCCCGCCGCCTCGAGAGCTGCTCCCAGCCGGGCGGCCGATGCTGTGCGCACCCGCGACGCCGTTTGCTGCAACTCGGCAAGTGAACCGCTGGTGACGAGCTTGCCCCGGTTGAGGACGATCACGTCGTCGGCGAGATGCTCGACCTCCGCAAGCAGGTGGCTCGACACGAACACGGTATCTCCTGCCGCCGTCCGGCCCCGCAGGAGGTCGCGCAGCGCCCGTACCCCCTGTGGGTCGAGACCATTGCCGGGCTCGTCGAGAATCAGCACCGGCGGATCGCCGAGCAACGCCCCGGCGAGGCCGAGACGCTGGCGCATGCCGAGCGAGTAGGCGCCGACTCGCTTGTCGGCCGCTCCGTTGAGCTCGACCAGCTCCAGCATCTCCCCGACCCGTGCAGGAGGTATCCCGGCAGCATCGGCGAGTATCCGCAGGTGATTCCGCCCGCTGCGGCCGGGATGAAAGGCGTTCGTCTCGATGAGGGCCCCAACCGTCCGCGCCGGGTCGGCGAGGTCCCGATATCGGCGGCCCCCGATCGTGGCCTCGCCCCGATCTGCTGCGGCGAGACCGAGGAGGATCTTCATGGTGGTCGACTTGCCCGCTCCGTTGGGCCCGAGGAACCCGGTGACGCGGCCCGGCTGGACCGTGAAGGAGAGGTCGTCGACGACCGTGCTGCCTCCGTAACGCTTCGTGACGTGGTTGATCTCGAGGGCGCCTCCGCGGCCCGGCACCGAATGCTCGGGCTGCCCCGGGATGTCGGGTCGGGTGAGGAGTTGGGTAGTCGTGCGGTCTGCCATGGTGTCTCCGATCCGTTCAGAGATGTTTCGGTCTACCGGTGCGGTCGTCGACGCGGTGCTCGGGCATCAGCCCTCGCTGCCGGTGCCGGCCAACGTGTCGGCCACGACGCCCTTCATCACCTCGGCGAATCTCGCCGGCTGGTCGAAGTGGGCGCGGTGGCCGGCGCCGTCGAAGACGATGCGTTGCTTGAGGGGTGCGTCGACCATGTCGAACCACTCGTCGGCGAGGACCGCTCGCCCTCGTGCCTCGTGTTCACCGACCACCATGTAGAACGGCACGTCGAGCTCGGGCACGTCGAGGCGGAAGTCGATGTCCTGCAGCTGGGGATAGACCACGGCCGCCGAGTCGAGGAACCCACGGAACCCGTTGATGCGGTCCATCCACGTGTACTCCGGCACGAAAAGGATGGCCGGCATCTCGGTGCCTGGGTCGAACTCCGGATAGGAGTTCCAGTCATGCTCGTGGGACGTTGCGTATTCGTAGCGGGCGACGTCCTCGTAGGGCGGCGGGCCGTTGCTCCGCAGCGTCTCGGCGAGGCCGGACCGGTTGGTGCTCTCCGCCCACGCAAGCGTGTCCTCCCAAAACATCACGTCCGTTTCCCGCTGGCTGACCATCTGGCCGCTGCCGACGAACGCGTGGTAGAGCTCCGGGTGTTGCTGCGCAGCGAGCACGCCGAGCGTCGAACCCCACGAGTTGCCCACGAGGAAGATCTTGTCCTCGTCGAATCGCTGCCGCAGGTAGTTGGTCACCTCGACGGCATCGGCGACCGTCTGCTCGAGCGTGAGAGTGTCGACGGGGTCGAGCGCTGCGTACGAGCGGCCGGCGCCCCGCTGGTCCCAGGTCACGACCACGAAGTCCTGCTCCAGGGTCGTGTCCGCGCGCATGGCGCCCAGGTCGGTGCCGCCCGGCCCGCCGGTGAGATAGAGGAGCACCGGGTTGTCGACACTGCGGCCCCGGATCATCAGCGCCTGGTCGTGGCCGCCGATCGGCACCGAGATCAGCTCGGCGACGCTGCCCGCCAGGGGCTCGCCATCGGATCCGAGGATCGAGGCGGTCGATGCCGGTCGGGCCACGGATATGGCCACGATCGCCACGGCGAGCGTCAGCATTCCTGTGATAGCCCACGCCACCCGGCTCATGCTGGGTGTGGCGGGTCGACCCATCCGGCCGGCCAGCCAGATCCCGTAGGCGGAGCCCATCAGCATCGGCCCGAACACCAGAATGCCGTGGGCAACGCGGCCAACCACGAAGGCGATGATGCCGAGCATCGAATCGAGGTGGATCCCGTCGATCGTCGGACCGCTCACGCCCATGCGCGCCAGCTCGAACACGACGGCGAAGGCCGCCGGGGCGACCACGAAGCTCCAGCGGCTCCCCATCGCCAGTCCGGCGGCCAAGCCGACCGCAGCGGCTGCCGCCATCGAGATGAGGGCCTCGCCAGTGGTGATTGGGCCCCGGGGTGTTGCCCATGCGCTCAACAGCCCAAAGGCGGCGGCGACGACGACCGCTCCGGCGAGGCCGAGGCGCCAGTCGGACCAGACCACGTCCAACGCTGCCCTTCCGCGTGCGTAGTGCTCCGTCGATGGTTCCCGAACTGCCGGTGCGACGGGTGGTGATGGATCGGTGCGGGGTGCCGTTTGCGTCACGAGAAAGCTCCTTGCCTCGTTCCCTGTCTGCGCATCATCGAGGCCGGCATTGCCCGCACGGTCAACACAACTTCAACTCCATCTCAACCCGCGAACGCAGGCCATTCGAAGCGGTTCGCGTTGCCGGTGCCCGGACCTCTAGGGTCCGGGTCATGACAGAACAGACTCGAAGGTCGGTGATCGGTATCTCCGCCAGCGTGCTCATCGGTGCGCTGGTGATGCTCGCCGGGAGCGACGGCAGCACGAAGGTCGGCGCACTCCCTGTGTTTGCGGTGTGCGGCGTGCTTGCGTACATGATCAACTGGGTGGCGTTCGTGCCGGCGAACCGGGCGAAGACGGAGCAGTACTACGACCTCACCGGCAGCATCACCTACCTGACGATCACGGCGGTCGCCGTGCTGCTCAGCGACGATCTCGACGCTCGCGCGTTGATCGTGGCCGCGTTGGTGTGGGTGTGGGCGCTGAGACTCGGGTCGTTCCTGTTCCGGCGGGTACGGCGCGACGGTCGGGACGGGCGCTTCGACCAGATCAAGACAGACCCCCTGCGCTTCTTCATGACCTGGACGATCCAAGGGCTGTGGGTGCTCCTCACCGCCGCCTGTGCACTGGCGATCATCACGGGAAGCGACCGGCAATCGATCGGCTGGGTTGCGATCGTCGGCATGCTCATCTGGGTCGCCGGTTTTGCGATCGAGGTAGTGGCGGACCAGCAGAAGTCGGCGTTCAAGAAGGACCCGGCCAACGAGGGTCGGTTCATCAGCTCTGGGCTGTGGGCGTGGTCACGCCATCCCAACTACTTCGGGGAGATCACGCTGTGGACGGGCATCGCCATCATCGCCCTCCCTGTGCTGTCGGGCTGGCGATGGGTGACCCTGATCTCGCCGATATTCGTCTTCCTGCTGATCACGAGGGTCAGCGGCATTCCGATGCTCGAAGCCCGCGCCGCCAAACGGTGGGGCGACGAGAAGGAGTTCCAGGCGTACACGACCAACACGCCGGTCCTCGTCCCGAGGCCGCCGCGCAGCTAGCGGCCGGGCGAAACACCCGGACCTAACTCCAGGTGAGGCCCGTCACCTCGCCGACATGTTGCGCTCCGAGCAGCTGATCGATGACGGCGCTCGCAGCCTCGATACGCTCCCCATCGCTCTCGCCCGTGATCGGGCCGGAAGGCAGCTCGATGGCATCGGTGATGGCGCCCGCCAGAGCAGCATCGGCGAGATCCCCGAGACGTTCGCCGACTTCCCTGGCCGCCCGCAACGGAGCGCCGGCGACGCCGGGCTCCTCGCGCTCTCTGGGCAAGGACTCGAGGACCTCGGCCCAGGCGGTGGCCAGACCGGTTGACAGTCCCAGACCGGCGCCCGCAGAAGCCACCGTGGCATCCACCGACACCGTTGCACGCTCGATTGCCGCCAGTCGGAGGCGCTCTGCGGTCGACTCGACGAGCCGGCACAGCGCATCGACCCCCAACACGAGCTGCTCCTGACCTTCCTCCGTCTCGACAACAACGCCCTCGTCCTCCAAGGCATGGAGCACCGCCCTTCGCAACCAGCCGGGCACGTGGGGCAACCTGACCCTGATGTGCCAAACCTCCACCTGGGCGCAGTCGTCACCGGCGTCGGAGTAGCCCGGTGCGCCGTCGTAGCCCGTCGAACGGACGCGGTAGCGAGACGGCCGCACCACCTCGAGCTCCCTTTGCCGTGAACGGCCACGCAGAGCGATCGCCACGAACGCTCCCGATGGCGCGGGACGCGTCGGCTTCCCGGCCTGCGCCGGTGGCTGCGTCGATACGACCGGGGCAGACGGCGCCGCCGGTGGTGGCGCAACTCGGCCTACGTCCCCTGTGGTCACGTCGCTGCCGCTCGGTAGCGAAATGTCGAAGTCGTCGAATCGCCGCCGGACACGCCCGTTGAAGTTCAGGAGCGGCCGACCGTCCAGCTCATCCGGAACGGCCTGTCCGAGCAACGACAGGATCGTCGGGGAGAAGTCCACCATGTGCGCACTGGGGATCTCCCTGTTGTCCCTGACCGCAGGACCGCAGAACACCATCGGAATCCGCACCAAGGGAAAGGCAAACGATCCGTGGGTCGCCACGCTGCCGGTGAACCCCTCCCGCTCGGGCGCAAGGAGAATCACGTCGGGCGAGCGGTCGATAGGCCCGTCGGGGGGCGGGGTCAAACCTGCGACGAGGTTCTCGATGCCGAGAACGGCGACCGGATCACCTGCGAGACGTTGGCGAAGCGATCGCTCGGTTGCGGCCGATCCCGGACGTGCCTCGGTCGCTGCGAGTTCCGCCTCGTCGGGCCCCGGAAGATCGAGCTGAGCCGCGATCACTTCGCGACCCCTCGGCGAATCGATCGCCACCGGCTGATCGTCACCTCGCGGCAGCAGCAGATACTGACCCGTCTCTGCGTCCTTGACGAGTGCGGCGTACGGCGTCACTCGCATCGGCGTCGCCAGCAGCAGCCGCGCTGCCTCGAGTGGGCTCGGTAGGCGGCGTCCATCGCCGAGGTCTGCTGGACCGTCTATGTAGACGTAGTGGTTCATCCCCTCCCCGAGGGTCACGAGTCGCCCTTGCACCAGCCTGCGGACGGCGAGGAGGTCGACGAGGTTCAGTGAGCCCGGCTCAGCATCGAGGACCGCCTCGAAGAGGGCGGTCAGCACCTCCGCCCCGATACCGTCGCTCGGCACGAGGTCTCGATGGCCGTGGTCCGCCACGATTGCGAAGACCGTGTTGTTGAAGTCGAACGGTCGCAGCCTGCGGTAGTCGTCGAGGAAGCCGGCCAGCAGGTTGTCGTGCCAGGCGAGGTAAGTCTCCTGATTCGCAACGCCTTCGGTATGACTGGCCTTGTCGACGGAGGCAACATAGATGGTCATCAGATCGGGTGGCCCCAGGGCAGGGGCTTCACCCCGAAAGCGATCCTCATCGAATGTCCCGTCGAGCCGCGAGCTGAAGGTGTCCGCCCGCAGGCCCTGGATGGGAATGAAACGCGTGGTGCCCGATCGCCGATCAGTGATCTCGACCTTGATGGTGGACGGCCGGAATCGCAAGAGGAGGTGTGCCTTGAGGAACGAAGCAGCGTCGAATGGCTCGTACTGGTCGACATCCTCATCACTGCAGATGTCCTCAACGGTGCGAATCTCGGCGTTGCTGAGGTGCCACCATTGATCGAATCCTTCGCTCGTCCACGGCTGACGGGCGCCATGGAAGAAGTTGTGGATCACGCACGTTCTCCGCCCGGCATCGTGCAGGCGCTCGTAGACCGTGGGCACGAAGAGATCGGACACCAGGCCGCGATTGCGGTCGACGCACTTCTCATCGTCGGCGACGTCGAACCCGCCGACCAACCAGTCGATGCCGGCCCCGAGGTCTCCGGTGCGGCTCGTGCAGAATCCCTGGAGAGACGGGGCTCTCGGCAGTTCCTCCCACAGGTGCGCCACGAGATCGTTCGAGCCGAAACGCGTTGCGTACTGATTGCCGGTGATGCCGTGCGCACCGGGGCCGACGCCGGTGTACATCGTTGCATGGGACGGGAACGTGTAGCTCGGGAACGCCGCCCTCGCCAGGCGGACGTCGACCATGTTCGACTCGGCCCCGAAGCACAGATGGCCGAGGCCGCTCCTCAGCTCACGACCACTACCGATCACCGTGTCCCGGCTTGCATCAGGTCGAGGCTCGAAGCGATACCGGCGGTCCAGGTCCGCCCCCGCTTCCCTCACCCTCTTCAGGTGGCGGTACAGGGTGTCCCAGCGCAAGCCGTCGATGTCGATGATGACGACCCGACGCCGCGGGATGGACAGCGAGAACTGAAACGACGAAGCCGTCGACCGGCGGCTCTGCTCCGCCAGTCGCGCCCCGGATGGCTGGCGCACCTTCACGACGGCCCGGTACTCGACGATGTCGCCACTTGCCCCGGGAACCTGATCGAGGTCGCCGATCAGCTGGTCCTCGGCATTGCGGGTGTCGATGGAAAACGTGACCCGTCCGTTGGAATCGCTGCTCGCCGACGCTCGGCCGGCGAAGGCCGTCTGGAACACCACGCGGGAACGGGGGCCCGAGGGGCGGCGCCGCGGCCGCCCATCGATGTCGTCTTCAGGGGCATCGTCGTCCAAGAGGTCGGGGATCACGATGCGCGCTTTCACCGACATCGTCGCCTCGACGACGTAGCCGACGCCGGGCTCCTGGGTGGACGTTTCGGTGAGACGTACGTTCACTGAGCCGATGAGCTGCCTCCCAGGTCGTCCCAACCCACCATACGCGCCCCAGAATCGAGACGAAGACGGCTCGGACCGCGCGCGTGGTCAGCGCGGCGTAACCACCCTGACTCCCTCATCCTTCGCACCGGCAGCGAGACGCTGGTCGTATGTCACTATGCCTTCGAGCTCGTCACCGATCTCGAGCGCCGCCGCCAGATGAAGGGCATCCAGGCTCCGCAGAAGATTGGTGTTGAGCATTGCTGCCCGCTCGCACACAGCCGTCGAGATCTTCACCAAGATCAGCGACTCCAGCACCGCTCGTGCCTGCACCATCTGGCTGGGTGCCGCGCGTCGCGTGGCCCGCAGCAGCTCAGCGCGCAGCAGATCGCTCGAGAACAGGCGATCATCACGGGGGTCCATCCAGCGACGCAGCGCTGTCGACCCTCTCTCGACGACCACGAGCTTCACCGCCGCCGAGGTATCGAGGTAGAACACCGTCAGTACCGCTCCGCTCGGCGCATCTCCTCCAGCTCCTCAGCGAGGGGTGTGGTGCCGCGGCCGCGCCTGGCCGGCGCGGGCAAATCTCTGAGCCGCCGTAGCGCGGGGCGTGCAAGATCGGCAGCGATGAGGGTTTCGATCCGTGTTGCCGCCAGGGGCCCCATCTGAGCGACGGCACGTCCGCGATCGGTAATCGTCACGAGTTCGCCGGCCGCGGCTCCGGCGACAACCGCAGACGCATTCTGCTTCAGCGCTCTGATCCCAACTTCCGACATGTTCTACAATGTAGCACAACGCGTCTCGCGCAGGGAGGTGTTACGAGGCTCGCGTCGAGGTGTCTGGCGAGCGCGGCTCGCGTTCACTCGAGGCTGAACGGCGGGTAGCGGTCGGTCACCAGCAGGAAGGCATACGCCTCCACCCTGAGACCCCATCGACCGACACCGACGATGTAGTCGAAGAGCGCCCGCGGGTACCGCCCCGTGAGAAGGATGGCGAACCACGCGCCGATCCACGCAAAGAACGCACCGGCGATCAAGGCCAGCAGCACGATGTAGTGCGGGATCGCCAGGAACCACTTCACCAGCGGCAGCCACCGGTTGAGATCGCGCTCGACGTCCGGGTAGTCGATCTCGAGATGCACCGACTGCTCCTCCACCGTGGAGGGATATCGATCCGTGAGCAGCGCGAAATAGGCGGCGATCCTCGCCCCAAAGCGTGCGAGCTCTCGTGCGAAATCGAACCACCAACGCGGATACCGCCGCCTGAACAGGATCATCAGCAGCGTCGCCCCGAAGAGGCCGCCGGCGATTCCTCCGCTCGACTTGCTGATGGCCTCTCCGGTCTCCGTGACGACCGTCCAACTCGCCACCGCCGAGAGCAGTCCCCAGATGATGGCGATCGGGATGATCCAGACGAGACGAAAGAACGTCGTGACCCTGTCGAGCTGCTCCGGATAGTCGACCTCCAGCCGGGCCGGGTAGGGCTGTTGTTGCGTGACCATGGCGACCTCCTTGTGCCAATGGACGGATCCTCGCAGGTTCAGTCGCCCCCCCCAGCCGCCACGCCGTTGCGCCTTCGGGGTACCGGGGCACGCCAGACGCCGACCACCTCCGGACCGGATCGCGCCGACTGCCGCACGATGGGACGCGGGCGCTCACGTCGAGATCGTGATGACCAGCTTGCCGTGCGCATGCCCTTCGCCCAGGTAGCGGAGGGCATCCGGGAGCTTCTCCAACGGGTAGGTCGCCTCGATGACGGGCGCCACCGCTCCCGACTCGAGCAGGTTCGCCACGAGCTCGAGGTCCTCGCGCTTCACCTGTGCGGTGAACCACGTCATTCGTTTGCTCCCGAACATCGCAGCGAGCTTGCGCCCCAGGAGATTGCGGAACGGGCCGAGCCAAGCGTGCTTCGGTCCGGTGATCGTCACGTTGATCCCGCCCGGCTCGAGAACCCGACTGGTTTGCGACCACGGCCGGTTCCCTGCGTTGTCGAACAAGATGTCGTACCCCCGCTCAGTTGCGACGTAGTCAGCCGCCGTGTAGTCGATGACGTGGTCGGCGCCGATCGACCTGGCCATGTCGACCTTGGTGGTGCTGCACACCGCCGTCACCTCCGTCCCAAAGGACTTGGCGATCTGTACGGCAAAGGTGCCGACCCCGCCGGATGCGCCGTTGACGAGAACCTTCTGTCCGGCCTCGATGCCTCCCACGTCGCGCAGCCCCTGCAGTGCCGTCAGCGCAGCGAGAGGTACGGCGGCGGCCTGTTCGAAGGAGATACTCCCCGGCTTGATGGTGATGGACTTCGGGTTGGCTACCGCGTATTCGGCAAACGCGCCGTAGCCGATGTCGCCGAACACCTCGTCACCGACCCGGAAGCCCGAGACGTTCTTGCCAATGCGCACCACGACACCGGCGACATCCGCACCGGGTATCGGATGCTTGGGCTTGGTGAGCCCGGCCACGGCGCGTGCCATGTAGGGCGTCCCGGTGGTCATGTGCCAGTCGTAGACGTTGAGCGACGATGCGACGACGCGAATCAGCACTTGGTCGTCGTCCGGGGTGGGCGTATCCACTCCCTTCAGCTCCAGGACGTCGGGACGGCCATACGTGTCCTGCACGATCGCTCGCATCCTCGTCGGCGGAGCGTCGCTGATGCCGGGGGTCGGCAGCGGCGCCTCTCCCATGTCCGTCCCCTCGGTTCCGGTCGGTCGCGTGCTCACGAATGTCTCTCCCTCGATCGGCTTCTCCATACGTTGTAAGGTAATCATACGGCGTAAGACTGTCAACCCTTACCTCGTACGGTACGATGCGCGGCAACAGCGTCGAGGTGCAGATGGTCTCAGAAGCCGAGCCAAGCACAGAGCCCCGCATTCCCCTGAGCAAGGACAGGGTGCTGCGCGCTGCCATCGCACTCGCCGACGAGAAGGGCATCGAGGCGCTCACGATGCGCAACCTCGCCCACGAGCTCGGCGTCGAGGCGATGTCGCTCTACTACCACGTCGCCAACAAGGAAGCCCTCCTCGACGGCGTCGTCGACACGGTCATCGGAGAGGTCGAGCAGGAGCTCGGTGGCTTGGACGTCGTGAAGGGCGAGACCGACTGGCTCCCCGTGCTCCGCAACCGCATCCTCACGGCTCGCAAGGTGATGCTTCGCCACAAGTGGGCGCCCGCCGTGATCGAGACGCGGACGACGATGACCCCAACACTCCTGCGGTACATGGACACGCTGCTCGGCATCCTCATCGAAGGTGGGTTCTCGTACGATCTCGGCCACCACGCCATGCATGCGCTGGGCAGCCGAGCGCTCGGGTTCAGCCAGGAGCTGTTCGCCCCGGACGAGGGAAGCGACGAGGACGAGGGCGTGGCCATGCTCGAAGACCTGGCCGCGCACATCCCATACATCGTGGGGATGCTGGAAGACGTCGTCCACGAGGGGCCCGACACCACGCTGGGCTGGTGCGACGACCAGACCGAGTTCGAGTTCGGCCTCGATCTCATGCTCGACGGCCTGGAGAGCCGCCGCACCAAGGGGTGAGCTCGATGACCTCGGCCGAGGCGCCGTCGACGCTCGCAGATTGGGGCCTTCAGCGCATCACGACGACGGACTTGCCTCGCGCCCGTCCGGCCTCGAGATCGTCGATGGCGGCCGGCACCTGATCGAGGCGATACGTGCGTCCCACCGGTGGGACCACATCGCCACGGTCCATGTAGCCGGCAAGGCGTTCGATGTGGCTGAAGTGCTCCTCACTGATGAACATCGTGAGCCGTTGAGCGACGAACGGTGAGAGCAGCGCCGCTCTGAGTTGGCGGCCGATCCCGCCGGTCCAGCGGCCTCCGCCCTCGCCACCGACGATGACCAGTGTGCCGTTCTTCGTGAGGGCCCGGCGCAGCTTCCGGAGCGGGTTGCGGCCGCCGGTGTCGACGATCAGGTCGTAGCGAGCCGATCCGTCCAGGTAGTCGGTGGCGCCGTAGTCGATCACGTCGTCGGCGCCGAGCGAACGCACCAGGTCGGCCTTGGCGCCGCTGGCAACGCCGGTGATCCGGGCGCCGAGCGCTTTGCCGAGCTGGACCGCGTAGCCACCCACTCCGCCGGACGCGCCGATCACCAGCATGCGCTGACCGGGCTCGACCCTGCCGACATCGGTGAGCGCCTGAAGAGCCGTGATACCGGAGACCGAGGCGACCGCCGCCTGGTCGAAAGGAATCGACTCCGGCTTCTTGGCCAGCTTGCTCTGCTCGGCGACGGCGTACTCCGCATACGACCCGCGGGCGATACCGAACACCTCATCGCCAACGGCGAACCGCCGCACCGAGTCGCCAACGGCCACGACCCGGCCCGCCACGTCTGCGCCGGGCACCGGGTTCTTGGGTCGTCTCACTCCATAGCCCATCACTCGCACGAGGTATGGCGTCCCCGTCATCAGGTGCCACACGCCCCGGTCGACACCGGCTGCATGGACCTCGATCAACACCTCCTCGGGCCCGATGTCTGGACGGGCGATGTCACGCACCTCGAGCGTGCTGCTCGACCCGTAGGCACGCTGCACGACCGCCCGCATCGCGGCTCCTCGTCCCAGATCGTGTTCGCTCATCGCCTGCTGCATGGTTCTCTCACTCATCTCCGGCTCCTCTCGAATGATTACGATCGTACTTAGTACGAGTAGTAGGGTGGGAACCGTATCGTACTTAGTACGACCTGTCAACAGGAGCACCGATGACCAACGACACGGAACGATCGACCCTCACCCGCGACCGCGTGCTGGCGGGAGCCGTAGAGCTCGCCGACGAGATCGGGATTGAAGCATTCACCATACGAAAGCTCTCCGCAGCGCTGGATGTCAGCCCGATGACCATCTATCACCATGTGGCATCCAAAGAGCAGATCATCGACGGCATGGTCGACATCGTGTTCAGCGAGATCGAGCTCCCACCGCCGGACACCGATTGGAAGTCGGCGATCCGCACTCGATGCGTGTCGGCGAGAGAGGTCCTCACCCGTCACCCGTGGGCTCCTCCCCTCATGGAGTCGAGGACTACTCCAGGCCCGGCGACGCTCCGCCATCACGACGCGGTCCTGGGTTGCTTCCGGCGCGGTGGGCTCTCGATCGCCCTGACCGCCCATGCATACGCCATCCTCGACAGCTACGTCTATGGCTTCGCCTTGGAGGAAGCCAATCTCCCGGGAGGCGGCGGCGAGGAGATCGTCGGTTTGGCCGAGGAGATGACAGCGCTCTTCGAGGCCTACCCCA
Source organism: uncultured Acidimicrobiia bacterium (assembly GCA_963792895.1). Lineage (GTDB taxonomy): Bacteria > Actinomycetota > Acidimicrobiia > Spongiisociales > UBA5794 > UBA6912. Next base: position 1,045,847 of record CAWBYA010000007.1, on the reverse strand, counting down.
ACCTGGCAGAGTTCACAACCGAGCACGTCCTCAAGCCCGGGTACCACTTCGGCAACTCCTTCGAGTTCGGGCTCGACCTCATCATCGACGGGCTGGACGAGGCAACGCGCAGCAGCTCCTGAGCCGACGCAGTTAGCGGCGCACGGACGCCTCGCACTCGACGACCCTTGACAACCGTACTTAGTACGGGTACGTTCTCCGTCAACCGTACTAAGTACGGGCAGCGCGCCGGAGAACACCGAACCGGGGCCATACGAGAAGGAGACGGCATGACCACCACCGCACCCACCGCCACGAGACCAGACAAGGCGCCAACGACAGCCGACACCTCGCCACGACGAGCCGCGCTGGTCGCCGGTGTCGGCTACGTGATCCTCTTCGCCCTCGCCATCTTTGCGAACTTCTTCGTCCGTGAGGGCCTCGTCGTTGCCGGCGACGCGACAGCCACCGCAGCGAACATCGCCGAATCGGAGGGACTGTTCCGGCTGGGTCTGGTCAGCTTCCTCGTCATCTTCTTGTTGGATGTCGTGGTCGCCTGGGCGCTGTACATCGTCTTCAGGAGCGTCAACCGAGACCTCTCACTGCTGGCCGCCTGGTTCAGGATCGTCTACACGGTCTTCCTCGGTGTCGCCATCGTGTTCTTCCTGCAAGCCCTTCAGTTGCTCAGCGGCGCCGGCTTTCTCAACGCATTCGAGGCACAACAAGTGAACGCCCAGGCGCTGGTCGCTCTCGACACGTTCAACGCAACGTGGCTGATCGGACTGGCAGGCTTCGGCCTCCACCTGATCCTGCTCGGCTACCTCGCGATCACCTCCGGGTACATGCCGCGGGCGCTCGGCTTCGTGCTGGCGATCGCAGGTGCCGCCTATGTCTTCGACACCGTCGCTCACGCCATGCTCGGCAACTACAGCGACCATGCGACGCTGTTCACCGCGATCGTTGCCGTGCCGTCGGTCGTCGCCGAAGGATGGTTCGGTCTGTGGCTCCTCCTGCGTGGCGGCACGCAGGAGACCCGCGCCGTGTCATGAGCGACGGCTCGCGCCGACAGAGGGTGCCGGCCCCTACCCGCTCGAGAATGTGCCCTTCAGCCCTGGCCGTCTCTCCGCTCGCGGCCGGACAATCGGGAAACGGCACCGATGGAGGAAGCATGGAGATCGTCGATCTGTCCGACGAGCACCTCTCGAGCTATCTCAACTGCCTCGAGGAATGGTCGGACGAGATGCAAGAGGCAGGAGACCACAAGGCGCGGTGGTACGAGACGATGCAGGGTCGGGGCCTCCGGGTGAAGATGGCGGTAGACGAAGAGCGGCGCGCTGTGGGCATGATCCACTACCTCCCCATCGAGGTGTCGATCGCCGATGGCCACGACCTCTACATGGTGCTCTGCATCTGGGTCCACGGGTACCGCCAAGGAGTCGGCAAGCAGCAAGGCCACGGCATCGGGTCTGCGCTGCTGGCCGCCGCCGAACAGGACGCGGAGCGACTCGGCGCGAAGGGGCTGGCCGCCTGGGGCGTCACCCTCCCGTTCTGGATGAAGGCCTCGTGGTTCAAGAAGCACGGCTACGAGACCGCCCAACGAGTGGGGGGCCGGGAACTGGTGTGGAAACCGTTCAGTCCCGACGCCGAGGCTCCGAAGTGGATCGCCCCCGGGCCGAAACCCGCCACGACGGATGGTCAGGTGACGATGACCGCATTCATGAGCGGCTGGTGTCCGGCGATGAACCTCGTCTACGAACGGGCGAAGCGCGTTGCCGAAGAACTGGGTCCGCCGGTCGCTTTCGTGTCGATCGACACCAGCGATCCGGCCGTCATGCGCCGACACGGCCACGCCGACGATGTCTTCCTCGACGGCAAGCGGCTCCAGCGCGGTGCGCCACCCTCCTACGCCAAGATCAAGAAGAAGGCATCGAAGCGGGTCCGCCGCCTCGAGCGGCGCTGACGCCAAGCGGTCGCCCACCACCGCTGGTGACGGCGGTTCCCCAAGTGAGGCGCAACACCACAACGCCGTTGCGGTGCGGTGGGCGAGACGTCGGACTCATCCACTCTTCCTTCGCTCCTTGAGGCTCCTCCGTCCTTCCCTCGAATCGACGGGAGGGGAAGCCAGAACGGAAGGGAGAAGCCAGTACGCCGAGTACCTTGACGCACAGCGCTGCGTGTGACCGGTGTTGGGCGATCGTCGCCGACGTGATCGCGGCAGTGCCCGGGCAGAGGAGGACACGGTGACGTTCATCGACGAGACGCTGGGTCGGCCCCGCCCGTCACGGCTCGACGAGGTGGCGCTCCCCCGCCGCACGGCACGCTTTCCCTCGCCCGTCGACTGGCGGGACGAGGTGTTGTACTTCCTGCTGGTCGATCGCTTCAGCGACGGACGGGAGCACACCCGGCCGCTGCTCGACCGCCACGACCCGGCAGCCGCTCGCCCCGCAGAGTGGCGCTGGGACCGGTGGGCGGAGTCGGGAGCCGACCGGTGGCAAGGAGGCACGCTCGAGGGGGTGGCGTCGAAGATCGGCTACCTGCGCGACCTCGGTGTCACCACGTTGTGGCTGAGCCCGGTGTTCAAGCAGCGGGGACACGAGAACTCGTACCACGGCTACGGCGTCCAGGACTTCCTCGACGTGGACCCCCGCTTCGGCAACCGGCGGGAACTCGTGGACCTGGTGTCCGTGGCACACGACGCCGGGCTCCGCATCATCCTCGACGTGATCTTCAACCACTCCGGCCCCAACTGGCTGTACCCCGCAGGGACCCCGGGCGGGGAGATGGCGCCGCACTACACGTCGGGTCGCTACGGCTTCGGTGCCTGGCGCGACGGCTCCGGCGATCCGATCGCCGCAATCGCAACCAGCGAGGACGGCGTGTGGCCGGCCGACCTGCAGGACCCGGACGACTACACGCGGGCCGGGCGTGGCAACCTCGGCGCCGGCGACCTCGCCGAACCCGAGGCCGAGCACAAGCGCACCGATTTCGAGGTGCTCCGCGACTTCAACCTCACCGAGCCAGACGTCTTGACGCATCTCGCCGCGTGTTACAAGTATTGGATCGCGCTCACCGACTGCGACGGGTTCCGCATCGATACGGTGAAGCACGTCTCCTTCGAACAAGCCCGCAACTTCTGCGGGAGCATCAAGGAGTTCGCCGCCAACCTCGGCAAGGCGAACTTCCTCCTCATCGGCGAGATCGCCGGCGGCGACCTCGCGCAACGCTTCTACCTCGATGTTCTGGGCCGCAACCTCGATGCCGCCCTCGACATCGGCGGCATGCGGCCGAGCCTCAACCTGGTCGCCAAGGGTCTCGCCGACCCGAGCGCCTACTTCGACGGCTTCAACCCTGGAACCGAGATGGGCTCGCACCGCAACCTGGGAGACAAGCACATCTCGATCCTCGACGACCACGACCACGTGTTCGGCGACAAGATCCGGTATGCCGCCGAGGCCACGTCGCCCGAGCAGGTGATCCCCGCGGTTGCACTGCAGCTCTTCACGCTCGGGATTCCCTGCATGTACTACGGCACCGAACAGGCCCTCGCCGGACCTGAGCCCGCACAGCGCGAATGGCTGCCGAGCTGGAAAGGATCGGACCGCTACCTGCGTGAAGCCATGTTCGGTCCCGAACATCCCCGCCGCTCTGGTCGCAGCGGGCTCATCGACGGCGAACTGGGCCGTGATCCCGACCTGCCCGGGTTCGGGCCATTCGGCACTTCCGGTCGCCACGTCTTCGACGAGACGCACGACGTGTATCGCAGCATCGCCGCGCTTGCCGGGGTGCGCCGCGACTTCCCTGTGCTGCGCTACGGCAGGCAATACCCTCGACCCTTCCGCCTCCCCGACCGGCCCTTCGCCCACCACGGCGCCGGCGAGATCGTGGCCTGGTCGCGGATCCTCGACGACGAGGAGGCGTTGTGCGTCGCCAATCCTCATGGCACAGCACCACGCGGCGGCGACCTCGTCGTCGACAACAGCCTGAACGGAGCCGCCAACGCAGAGTTCCTCGTGGTCGCCAACACCGCAGAGACGATCGGGGGCACGACCAACGCCGGCGCCCATCCGGTCGGCTCAACCCTCCCCGTCCGTCACGACGTGTCGGGAACCGCCTTCGTCGAGATCCGCGACCTCACGCCGACCACCACACTCGTCCTCACCAACCGGCCATGACGTGAACTCCGAAGTGCCGCTCCTGGCTACAGGAAGGTCATCAAGAGTGCCGCGACGGGCTTCGTGAAGTCGTTGTCGGTCCAGTAGGCGCCGTGGGACAGCGGCGTGGCCGAAGCTCCGAATCCCCCGACGTTGATCTGCCGGTCCTCGTCCACTACGGCGCCGTAGCTGGGACTCACCTGCTTCAGTGGATAGGCCAGGACGTCGTCCTTGTCGTAGTAGTTGATCCACCGCGCCTTGGCGGCGACGTCTGCGGGGAGGTCGTTGCCCGGGAAGCGGATCGCGACAACAGGGTCGTAGGCAAAGGTGAACAGGGGGATGTTGGACCCAAAGGTGACCATCCCGGCGAGCCACTCCATCCTCTCGAAACCCGGCGCACCCGGGTCGGCGCCTGTCGGGAGTTGGTGTTGCGTGTCCCAGACGTAGCTCGACATGACGTGGGAACCGAGCGAGTGCGCCAGCACGACCAGGGGAACGGGTTGGGATCCGAGCTGGTTCTCGTACAGCTGGTGGACGAGCCCGCGAACCCGATCGTGAATGGTGGCGTACGTCGCGCTGGGACCTGTGGTGTACTGGTAGGCGGCGGCGTCGCCGAGCGACTTCACTACGAACTTGCGCAAACCGAGATAGTCGAGGTCGTTGACGGCCAGGGTGTCTTCGAGGAACTGCTCCTTCCGGTGTTGGAGGATGTCCGCCCAGTAGATCGACTGCCATGCCACGTCGTCGGCGTCGTGGCCGGCATCGCTGATACGTTGCGTCAACTCGGCAATCGTTGGTGCAGCGAATGCTGTGGTTTGCGAGCCCATACCGTGGATCAGGACAACAGCGAGCTTCTTCATCTGCGACCCCTCTTCGAAAGCTCATTGGCCGGCCACCGCCAATCATCGCCGATCGCAAAGCAGCGGACCAGAGGCGATTGCCGCTTCATGTGGATTCGCGACGTCAGGAGATGCGTGCGGCGTCGAGATGGACGAGCGCTCCCGGCGGCGCTCGGACATCGATGTCGCCGCTGCGCCGACCTCACACAACCCACACGTCGGTGACCCGGGCGGCCCCTTGTCGCCTTCCAGTTGGCGGTGTGCGCCGGCATCGTCGAAACCCTGGCGTCCTATTGCGCGGAACAACCCGGGCGACCTACGCTCGACGTTCCATGTATGCGCACGCTCTGCCGTCGCCTGACGTTGCCGAGATCGGCTCCTGTACGGACGCGCTGCGCGTGTCGGCGCCCGAGGCCCGCTTCGCCACGAGCGAGGTGCGATGGTTTGGGGACGGCCCATTGCCGCCTTCACTCGTCTCCTGGTTTGCGGCCGGCCCGACATCGGTTGAGATTCGCTCCGACCGGTACTGGGTCGACGGACCGCCCGACCTCGGCCTCAAACGCCGCGGCAACGGACCGCTGGAGTTGAAGGTCCGCTGCGATGCAAGCGATACGATCGTGCTCGATGTCGGCCTGCGCGGCCAGATCGAAGAGTGGTGCAAGATCTCGCCCCTCGCCGAGGAGCACGCACCATCAGGGGGCTCGTGGGTCGATGTCGGGAAACTCGTCCGGACCCGGAGCTATCACCGGTACGCCGAAGGCCCACTGAGCGTGACGGATCGTCCGGACCTGTCGACAAACGGGTGCGAGGTCGAACTCGCCGCAGTGACCGTCGGCGACCTCGAGGCGTGGACCTTTGCGTTCGAAGCCTGGGGGAAGGAAGACCTTCGCCGTGCGACGCTTCGGGCTGCAATGGCTGCGCTCGTCAGCACGTCGCCGCTCCCCCACGAGTTGCTGGGCGGACTCGGCCGCGATGCTGGTTACCCGGCGTGGCTCCACGCTCGATCGATGAACCACCCTTGACGATGCAGGCGCCGGCAGCCCAGGGCTCGCGGCTGCGCGCTCGCGCTCTCCTCTGACACCACTCGGAGCGCGCACACGTTGCACCGGCACCTGCCACCGACGTGACCTCGGACAGAACCTCCGCACCAGAGAGCCTCCGCGGTTTGCACTGCCGAACAGGAAGCGCAACGCCACGGTTGGAGGCCGCGCCGGCGAGCAAGTCACAGGTGCCCAGCTTCAGGGCCGCTGTGGCTGCCGAACGGAACGTGCGCTTCGTGCCAAGGGGCTGACCACGACGGCGCTGGGTGAGCGAGGTGCTCGCCCGCCGCTCAAGGAATCCCGTTCGCCGCCGCGCGCGCATCCGGGTCCCACCAGTCGAGCACGCGGAGCGCGCGGAGGGTGTTCCAGCGACTCGGCGCGCCGACGCCGGCCTCGAGGTCGAAGTGGACACGGCCAGGATGGATGCGGTCGAGCAGCCAGCGGCCGTCAGGCTGCCGCTTGGATCGCACGAACTCGATGGCCTCCGCCATCCGGCGATCAGGGTCCGCCCCCGAACCTCGGAAGTAGTCGAGCGCGCGGAGCACGTCGTAATGCCAGTAGTACGGGAACGCGAAGTCGAGATACGCCGGATCGACGACCTCACCCGTGCTCTTGCGGCGAAACAGGCCTCGCTCGAGCAGATACTCCTCGCCACTCACCCGGGCGGCGTCGACTTCCGCCGACCCGCCGGTCTGTCGCTCGAATTCTGCCAGCCCGTCGAGCACGTTGATCGTGGTGTTGAAGGATGAGCGCACGGACCCGTTCTCCACCTCGCAGTTCCAGCCACCATCCTCCAGCCGCTCGCCCAGGATCCGCTCGACGATCGCCGCCACATCTACCCCGAAGTGCGCCCCGGTCTCGATCGTCCGGCCGTTGATGCACGGCTCGACCTCGCCCTCGAAATAGCGCTGCCCGGCATGCTCCCAGCGTCCGTTCTCCGCAACGAGCGCGATCGCCCGGCGGGCGGGTTCCGAAGCCGGGTCCAGCCCGAGGAGCTGCAGCGTCTGCAGGGTGTGCATCGTTGCCGTCCAGGGCTGACCCGGTTCACCGCCGGTGTAGGACGCCGGGAAGCAAGCGCCACCGTCCCAGAGCCCATCAGCGCCTTCGGCGGCAAGGAGGCGGGCGCCCCAGCCCTCGTGCTCCACGCGGGTTCGCTCGGCGCCGACCTCGTCCGGCGAGGCATCCGTGAGATCGCGCAACACCTGCCAGCGAATGGCAGGGTCACCTTCGAGCAGCCAATCGATCACACCCATCGGCGGAAGGCTACCCCCCGGGACGCCGAGCCGCACCAGCAAACTGAGGCCCTCACCGACTTGGCCGATCGAGAGGGAGCGAGCGAGACCACGGATTGGGACCGAGACGACGAGACTCGACCGAGCGGCACGAATAGGAGGTCATCGCAGATGCGAGAAGCAGTCATCACCCATGTACAGGCGATGTTTGCCGCTCACAGCGAACTCGTTGAACACCTTCCAGAGGAGGCTCTCGGCCAGGCGTTGCCTGTGCCTTCCAGCACGATCGGTCAACAGCTCTGGTGCATCAACGGGGCACGCGAGAGCTTCACGAGCGCAATCGTCGAGGGAGTATGGGTCGGGTACGACAACTCGCTCGCCTACGAAGATTCGGCCAGAAGGGCCGTCGTGCGTGCTGCGCTCGAGTCGTCGGCCAGGACGTTCGAAGCGGCTATCGCCGGCGTTGCGTGGGACTCTGCGCGGCACGGCCTCCTGCTCGATCTGCTCGAGCACGAGGCACAGCACCAGGGTCAGCTCATCAGGTATGTCTACGCGCTTCCCTACCGCTTTCCGGCGTCATGGGCCGAGCGCTGGGCGCTCAACAGCTAGCGGGGTGCGGGGATTGCCGTCAGCGCTCGAGACCGGCTCGGATGGGGCCCGCGACTTCGACACGGCGACGCCGGAGGAGCTCGCCAACCTCGCCTACCTGCGCCGCGCTCGTGATCTGATGGATGGGAGTACGCGCAGCCACTGAACGTCGCCGCGCTCGTCCGAGCTGCCCTGATGTCGGACCGCACACTTCTCGCGCCGGTTCCGGGCGACGTACGAAGCGACGCCCTACCCCTAGCTGACGACGCGGCGGATCGAGCAGGCGAAGGCACTGCTGCGCCGTGGCCACCGTCACCGTCGTCGGTCGCCTGTGTGAGACCACACTGTGCGAGCATTGCGCATACGACGACTCGGAGGTGACGCGGCATTGAATCACGACGACATCCTGCCCGCGACAGAAGAGGCCGGGGCCGAGAGACGCAAGGCCAACGGGCGCTCCCGGTCGACCATTGAAGCGGACATGAGCGTCCATGTCTTCGGTGTGTCCGCCGGTTTGGTCGGGGTATGCCTGACCGTCGTCGGCATCATTCGCATCGGCATCAACCTGAAGCCGGTTTCAATACCATCGCCGACGAAATCCTCGCTGTTGACTCCGTGTGCTTCCTGGCACCGTCCCTGCTGGCGTACACCTCGCTGCGGGCGCCGGTCCGAGAGCGAGCGAAGCGGCTCGAGAGCTACGCCGACCGCCTGTTCATCGCGGGCATGGCCACCTTGTGTGTGGCCTGTGCCCTCGTCGCCTTCTCGCTCCTCTGATGCCTGCGACCGACACCGCTGGGCGCAATCCGAGAGTGAGCTCGCGACTCAGCGCAAGGGGCCTGGGACCGTGACCAACGCGGGCTCGTCCCGAGCCGGTTTGCGTTGCCAGGCAAGTCCCCCGTATCTGCCGACCAGCAGGATCGAAGAAGCACACTGCGCGCCGATTCCGCAGGGTTGAGGGCAGGAGTATCAGCCGGGGCGCGCGAGACTTCGCGGAACGGGACCTGTCCGGCGACATGGTGCACACCGACCAAGCCTGACCCGGCTGAACATCGAAGACTCCGAGCCGAAGAGAGAGACACATGAAGACAATGACATGCAGGCAATTGGGTGGAGCATGCGATTTCCCGCTCCATGGGAATACCGCTGATGAGGTGATCAAGGCGCAAGACCAGCACCTCAAAGATGTTGTCGCGGCCGGCGATGAAGCGCACGCCGACGCTTTGAAGGACATGAAGGGTCGATGGAAGCACCCCATCTCCGGAATGTCGTGGTATCGGAACACCAAGCGGGCGTTCGCCGCTCTTCCCGAAGACTGATGCATGCCGCAGACAGCCACGAGCTCATCCGGGTGACCGGGGCGCGAGAGAACAACCTCAAGGACGTGAGCGTCGAGCTCCCGAAGCGCCGCTTGACGGTGTTCACCGGGGTGTCGGGGTCGGGGAAGAGCTCGCTGGTCTTCGACACGATCGCCGCAGAGTCGCAGCGCCTGATCAACGAGACCTACAGCTCGTTCGTGCAGGGCTTCATGCCGTCGATGCCGCGCCCCGACGTCGACGTACTCGAGGGCCTGACGACCGCGATCATCGTCGACCAGGAGCGGATGGGTGCCGACGTGCGCTCCACGGTCGGCACCGCCACCGACGCCAATGCGATGTTGCGGATCCTCTTCAGCAGACTCGGGCAGCCACACATCGGCTCGCCCAACGCGTTCTCGTTCAACGTTCCCTCGGTCAAGGCGAGCGGATCCATCACCGTCGAACGCGGCAACCGCAAGCGAGAAGTCGTGACGTTCTCGCGCACCGGCGGGATGTGCCCACGCTGCGAGGGTCGCGGCACGGTGCCCGACATCGACCTGTCCGAGCTCTTCGACGACACCAAGTCGCTGTCCGAGGGTGCGATCACCATTCCCGGCTACACCGCCGACGGCTGGATGGTGCGTTCGTTCACCGAGTCCGGCTTCCTCGACCCGGACAAGCCGATTCGCGACTACACAGAGACCGAGCGCCACGACTTCCTGTATCGGGAACCGGTCAAGGTCAAGATGAAGGGGATGAACACCACCTACGAGGGGCTGATTCTCAAGGTCCAGAAGTCGTTCTTCCAGAAGGATCGCGAGTCGCTGCAACCGCACATCCGTGCGTTCGTTGACCGGGCAGCCGCCTTCACCGCCTGTCCCGACTGCGGCGGCACCCGGCTGAGCGACGCGGCACGGTCGTCCAAGATCAAAGGGATCAACATCGCCGACGCCTGTGCGATGCAGATCAGCGACCTCGCCGAGTGGGTGCGCGACCTCGACGAACCGCCTGTCGCGCCGCTGCTCGACGCCCTCGGCCACACCCTCGACTCGTTCGTCGAGATCGGGCTCGGGTACCTCTCGCTCGATCGACCGTCCGGCACTTTGTCGGGCGGGGAGGCGCAACGCACCAAGATGGTTCGCCACCTCGGCTCCTCGCTCACCGACGTCACGTACATCTTCGACGAGCCCACCATCGGGCTCCATCCCCATGACATCCAGCGGTTGGACGACCTCCTGTTGCAGCTGCGCGACAAGGGCAACACGGTGCTCGTCGTCGAGCACAAGCCGGAGGTGATCGACATCGCCGACCACGTGGTCGACCTCGGCCCCGGCGCCGGCACCACGGGTGGTGAAATCGTGTTCGAAGGCTCTGTCGAGAAGCTGCGCGCCGGCGACACCCTGACCGGCCGGCACCTCAGCTATCGCGCGGCCCTCAAGCCCCACACCCGCACGCCGAGCGGCGCCCTCGAGATCCGCAACGCGACCCTGCACAACCTGCGCAACGTGAGCGTGGATGTCCCGCTCGGCGTGCTCTGTGTCGTGACGGGGGTCGCCGGCTCCGGCAAGAGCTCGCTCATTCACGGTTCCATTCCGAAGGCGTCAGACGTGGTCTCCATCGACCAGACCCCCATTCGTGGCTCGCGCCGGAGCAACCCGGCGACGTACACCGGCATGCTCGACCCGATCCGCAAGGCGTTCGCCAAGGCCAACGGTGTCAAGCCTGCGCTGTTCAGCGCAAACTCCGAAGGGGCCTGCCCTGTGTGCAACGGTGCGGGCGTCATCGACACAGAGCTCGGCTTCATGGACACCGTCACCACCACCTGCGAGGAGTGCGAGGGCAAGCGTTTCGATGCCAGCGTGCTGCAATACGAGCTCGCAGGGAGAGACATCACCGAGGTACTCGCCATGCCGGTCGCCGAGGCGCTGGAGTTCTTCGGCGCCGGAGGCGCGAAGATCGCGGCAGTGCAGAAGATCCTGAACCGGATGGCGGACGTTGGGCTCGGGTACCTGAGCCTGGGCCAGCCCCTCAACACCCTCTCGGGCGGTGAGCGCCAACGGCTCAAGCTGGCGATCCAGATGGCCACCGATGGCGGGACCTACATACTCGACGAGCCCACCAGCGGCCTCCACCTCGCCGACGTCGACCAGTTGCTCGGTCTCCTCGACCGGCTCGTGGATTCGGGGAAGTCGGTCATCGTCATCTCGCACCACCAGGCGTTGATGGCCCACGCCGACTGGATCATCGACCTCGGCCCCGGAGCCGGCCACGACGGAGGCCTGGTGGTGTTCGAAGGCACGCCCGCCGATCTCGTCGCCGCACGCTCCACCGTCACCGGCGAGCATCTCGCCGACTACGTGACGTGAGCCGATCGGGGCCGATTCGCTACGGATAGCATCTCGGGCCCATGACGATGCCGCCCGGTGGTTTGCCGAACCCGCCCGAGAACCCCACGGAGTTTCAGCGCGCCGTCATCGCAGTCGTTGCGTCGCTCCGACCCGGCGATGTTGCGACGTACGGCGAGGTCGCGGAGGAGGCCGGCCATCCGGGATCGGCGCAGGCCGTCGCCAACGTCATGCGCCAGGTACCCGATCTGCCCTGGTGGCGCGTGATCCCCTCGTCCGGTCGCCTGTATCGAACCCACCGACGCACCCAGGAACCGCTGCTGAGAGCCGACGGCGTCGACATCGATGAGACCGGAAGGGTCGCGCGCGGCCCCGATTGTTGGTTTTGATTGCGAACAAGGAGCCGGCGCGCCGGGTTTCGATCCGATCCTACGATTCGCTGGTGGAGCACCGGCGTTTCGAACCCGCAGCCGACGGTTGGCGCTCCCGACGTGACCGACCCAGCTCTCGCTCATGCACGGTCCGCAGTCGCTCGATGCGAGACAGTTGTTGGTCGCTTGTACGAGACGTGTCGCGACTCTGCCGATGAGACCAGGGCGGGTGGGGACGATGACCCACGACTACAACGTCGTGGCACCGCGGCCTTGGACCACCGCGGCCGCCGAAGAAGAGAGACTGAGAGCCGACCGCGACCTCTGGTGTGGCGTGCTTCTACGGCCCCCAACCCTGACGTTTGGCGTTTTCCTCGAAGATCTCACGAAGTTGGCCGGGATCCTCGATGTTGCTGTCCCGAATGGGCGGATCAGCCCGGATCGCTTTGACCGGGATTCCAAGTACCTCCTCGAACCGCTCACCCTCTCGTCCGAACAGCCACCGATGCTTCCTCTGCCGCCACACCACCACCACGCCATCGAACGGCCCCGCCGGCCCCGAAGCGACCGCTTCAAGGGCCTCAGGTGGCGACTCGGTTCGGGTCTCACCAGTTGCAGACAGTCCGGCTCTGGTCATGAACTCGAGCATGATCGCCAGCCGATCTTTGGCATCCTTGCGGGCTTGGGCCTCGGTCCAGGTCAAGCCGTAGTCCGGACGCAGGACGGGCATCATCAAATGGAATTCCGTCGGTGACTCCCCGGCGAGCCCGTACAGATGATCAAAGACGGTCGGTCCGGCCAACGTGTGCAACATCGCTACTAGCAGCTTCCTCCGACCGGCAGGCTCGCTTCCATCCACGCTCTCCTCGCCCATAGCGTGATCTCCCTTCGTATCCGTGATCCTGAGTCTGACCGCCCTTCGACGTTGGTCGCCCTCTCGGTGCGGGGTGGTCGATCCAGTAGCGAGTGAGCGCCTGGGTGAGGACGTCGCGGGCGGTCTGGTTGGCGTCGACGACGACGAAGGCGTGGTTGGCGAGGCGTCCGCGGGTCATGGGAGTGTAGGTGCCGCGGGTGTCGGTGGGGACGTCGAGGTAGAGGAGGGCGGGTGTCGACGGTGCGCCCTTGGGTGGCGTGACTGGTCTGGGCATACCCCAACTCCACATGCTCAGCCATATAGCCGGCGGGGAGACAGACCGTGCCGGTGCGCAGACAAGCCGAAGTCCGTGCAATGCCTCTCAGGCGCCTTTGGCTTCGCGGCATTTCGCGTTGTTGGCCATCCCATCGCACCTTCTCGCGCAACGGACGCCCTGCGTTTCGGCGCAAAGTGCGAGAACACTGAGCAGCCTCAGCCACGTCCCGATGCCCCAACCCCGGCCCTCAGTCATTCGTCTCGCCTGCCGGTGCGGAGCGGGCCAGGTTCTCGCTGAGCACGCCCAGACTCGGGTGAACTGCGGTCCACACGGTCAAGGTCAAGACGAGACCGCCGGCGGCGACGAACAGGACGTCGAGATTCCACTTGCCGACGGCCCCGGAGATCGCCTGCGACACCGACACCAGACCGAGGCTGGAGAAGGTGAGAAGGCTCATCGTCCGCCCCAACATGCTCCGGGAGACGCGTCTTTGGATCCAGGTGAACAGGATGATGGCAAGGTAGCCGTTCCCCAATCCGAGCAAGAGGAGAAGGCCGAACCCCAGCCACATCTGGCTGATGAAGCCGAGCGATCCGACCACCGCCCCAAAGGCGGCCAGCAGGCCGACGATGATCGTTCGGATCGTCCGACCCGACGGACGGGTGAGCGAGCCGGCGACGAGGTAGCCGATCAGATTCCCGACGGAAAACGCCCCCATCAGCAGACCGAACGCCATCGCGCCCTGCGACAGGCGCTCGTGGGAGAGAACCGGGATCCCAACGAGGAGCGGCCCGACGACGAAGAAGTTGACGACGATGAGAATCATGAACATGAGACGCAGCGCATCGTCACGCCACAGGTACTTGACACCTTCGCCGATTGATGCCCAGAGGCTCTCCTCGGGGCGGTCGTCGACGTTTCTTCTCGCACCGCGAATAAGCCACAGGCATGCGGTGGACACGGCGAATGTTCCCGCGTCGATCAGGAAGGCGAGCGCAATGCCGAGTGTCAACTCGGAGAATCCGGCGATTGCCACTCCAGCGATGCTCGGTCCTACGAACCCCGCCAGTTGGGTGACGCCCATGGTGATCGAGTTGCCCGCCTGAAGGTCGTCCTCGCTGACCAGCATGGGCACGATGCTGTTTTGTGCGGGTATGGCGAACCCAGCCACCAGGCCGAACCCCAGCGCAAAGCAGTAGACCATCCACATGTCGACGTTCCCGGTGACCACGACCCCGGCCATCACCGCAGTCAGTACGAGACGGACGATGTCGGAGATCAGCATGACCCGCCGAGCGTCGAACCGGTCGGTGATGGCGCCGCCGACCAGCATGAAGGCGGCCCGCGGTATACCCTCCAACGCCAGCACGACGCCAAGAGCGAGCGGGTCGCCTGTCAACTGCAATACGAGCCACGGCGTTGCGATCAGAGCGAACTGATCGCCTAGGAGGGATGTCGCGGTGCCGGTGAAGAGAAGCCGGAAATCTCGCAGCAACATCACCCGCCGCAAGGGTCCACCAGGCGACCGGCCACCCCGCCCGCGGGCTGGGGCCGATCGCCGAGTTTCAGGGTTTGACACGTCCACATCGCTGCGATTCACGTCGGCTCCTCTCATTCCGAGGTGTGGAGCCAAACGTATGGTTCGGAGGACCTTGCGTCTCCAACCCGACGGGTCATCGTGGTCTCCACCCTTGGTTGGAGAATGCAATCCACCAGGGAGTCCGTGCGGGTAGCCAGAAGCCGACCTAGCGTGGTCTCCATGTGCATGCCAGGCCTTCGAGTCCACGGCGACTGTGTCATCATGCGGTGATGGTGACCGGCACCTCTTCAGGCCCTGCGTTTCCTCGGGGCGAACCGACTCGTCCCCGCCGAGGTTTCGTCACTCGGTGGCCTCGCTCGTCTGACACGGCGCTTGCCGTCGTCGTGTTCGTTCTCGAGGTGGGCGGGATCCTCGGACGGATGGCCAACGAGTCAGGCGACTTCTCCATCTCGATGCTCGGTGATGTGCCTCCTGCCACCTACCTTCTGCTCGCCGCCAGCAGCATCGCTCTCCTGTGGCGGAGAAGCCGTCCGCTGATCGTCCTCGCCGCAACCCTGGTCGCGTCGCTGGTGTGGGACGTGATCGGCCTGGCGAGTGGCCCGTCGCTGTCGATCTTCGTTTCCCTGTATTCGGTTGGCCGCTACATAGAGGAGAACCGCATCAGCCTCCTTGCGCTGGCTGGGGCGGTGACACTCGTCTTTGCCGACGACGTGATCGAGAGCGAACCGGTCTCGGTCATGGGATTGTCACTGGCACTGGTGTTCGTGCCTTGGTATGTGGGGCGGCGAATCGCGGGGCGGAGAGAGTATCTGGCACTTCTCGAGGAGCGAGCCGAGTACCTGGAACGGGAGCGGGTTGCGCAAGCGCGGCGAGCCGTGGATGAGGAGCGAAGCCGGATCGCCCGCGAACTGCACGACCTGGTCGCACATCGCGTGAGCATGATCACGGTTCAAGCCGGCGCCGCACAAACCGTGGCCGCCAGCGACCCCCAAAGGGCTGTTCGAGCCATGGAGGCAGTAGAGAAAGAGGGGCGTGAAGCTCTCCGCGAGTTGCGTCAGGTACTCGGCGTTCTCCGCAGCGACGATAAGCGGGAGGGTCTCGTACCCATGCACCGTCTTTCGGACGTCCCCGGCCTCGTAGAGGAGATGAGGGGTGCCGGGATGGACGTGTCGCTGTCCAAGAATGGCGCTCCCGGTGACCTCCCGGCCAAGGTGGACCTTGCCTCGTACCGAATCGTCCAGGAGGCCCTCACAAACGTGCTCAAACATGCCGGACGAGACCCGGAAGCCGAAGTGCGGCTGTCCGTCGACGACCAGATGCTCACGATCGAGGTGACCGATCGGGGCCAGGGAGCAACGACGCTGCCCGGTTCGGGTCAAGGCCTGGTGGGGATGCGGGAACGGGCAGCGCTCCTCGGAGGTACTTTCGAAGCGGGCCCCCGACTCGGTGGCGGGTTTCGGATCATGGCTCGCCTGCCCCTCGAACGCAGTCCGTCGTGAGCATTCGAGTATTGGTTGTCGACGATCAGGCTCTGGTCCGTGACGGGTTTGCCATGGTCCTCGATCACGAGGACGACATCGAGGTGGTCGCTGAGGCGGGCACCGGCGTGGAAGCGGTCGAGGCGGCGCTCTCTCACAGGCCCGATGTGATCCTCATGGACATTCGCATGCCGGAGATGGACGGCCTGGAGGCGACCCGGCGTATCTTGGGCGAGGCAGATTGGCCGGCGAGGGTCGTCATCCTGACCACCTTCGACCCCGACGAATACGTGTACGAAGCCTTGAAAGCCGGTGCCAGCGCCTTTGTGCTGAAGGACATCCCTCGAGCCGAACTGGTATCCGCGGTGCGCACCGTGGCCGACGGTGGGGCCTTGCTCGCTCCGTCCATCACCAAACGTCTCATCGGACGGTTCACCCGGCGTCTCGCCGGCGATACCGCAGCCGCTGCTCGTCTCGAGCGACTGACGGATCGCGAACGTGAGGTGCTCACCGCAATCGGCCGCGGCTACAACAACAGCGAGATCTCGGAACATCTCTTCATCGGGGCTGCAACCGTCAAATCGCACATCAACAGTGTGTTCACCAAGCTCGGACTGCGGGACCGGGCTCAGGCAGTGGTCTTCTCCTACGAGAGCGGGCTCGTCGAACCCGGCGAACAAGACGCCGGCTACTGACGGCACCACCCCAGGATCGGCCGACCCGGGCCCGGTGACCCTCGGGCATGAAACGCTCTCTTGGGCCGGCGATTCTTCGGTGCTTTCCCCCCACGGGTTGATGCTTGATCCACCCTCCGGGCTGGCGACATCCCAAGGCCGACCGCATACGTTGACACGGTCACGCAGATGGGAACAGTGACCACGGCGTTGCAACCCCCTATCGGCCTGGCAACGGCGAGGATCAACGGAGGAGCGCCATGAAGCAGATATCCGACCAGACAACCAGGCCCAAAGCTCGGTCGTACCCCATTTCCATCGAACACGTCACCAAGAGCTACGGCGGGGCCGCCGTCGTCGACGACCTGTCGTTCGCTGTCAATCCCGGACGGGTGACGGGTTTTCTCGGCCCAAACGGTGCGGGGAAGTCCACAACGATGAAGGTCCTGCTCGGCCTGGCCTCTCCAACCAGCGGACAGGCGACCATCGGCGGTCTCGCCTACGGCGAGCTGTCCGACCCCACCGGAACTGTGGGCGCCAGCGTCGAGAGCGATGCATTCCATCCTGGACGAAGCGGGCGAAACCACCTCCGGATTCTGGCAGACGCCACTGGAACGCCTTTGGACCGGGTGGACGAGGTCCTCGAACTCGTAGATCTCGGTAACGCTGCGAACCGGCACGCCGGCGCCTACTCGCTCGGCATGAAACAGCGTCTGGGACTCGCCACCGCACTTCTGTGCGATCCACCCGTTCTCGTTCTCGATGAGCCCGGCAACGGCTTGGATCCGCAAGGAGTTCGTTTCTTGCGGAATCTGCTGCGGTCGCGAGCAGCGGAAGGCAACACGGTGTTCGTGTCCAGCCACCTGCTCGGCGAAGTGGAGCAGCTCGCCGACGATGTCATCGTCGTCAACAAGGGCCGATTGGTGACCCAAGGGTCGCTGGCTGAGCTGCGCCAAACCGCATCCCTCGTCCGGGCTACCTCGCCGGAGGCTCTGCGAGTGGCTCTCGAAGGGGCAGGCGGCGTCGTTGAGTCCGGGCAGCCCGGCACCCTGGTGGTCCGTGGCCTCTCCCTCGACGAGATCGGGGAGCAGGCCTTCCGCGCCGGCATTGCCCTGCATGAACTGTCACGCCACACCGACTCGCTAGAGGATCGCTTCTTCGCTTGGACCGGAGACGCGGTTGGTGGCGGAACCCAGTCCGACACAAAGGAGGAACAATGAACTGGCTCCGAACCGTGCGGGCCGAACTCCGCAAACTGACCAGCACGAGGATGCCGTTGGCCTTTCTCGCCGTGCTCGTCGCGATCGGTGCGGCGACCGCTATCGCCGTGGCGTTTGGCACCGATATGGATGGCAGCAAGACCTTCATCTCCACCGCGGAAGACCAGCAGTCGCTGATGGCCTTTGCTGGGAACGCCCTCCTGATTGCAGGGCTGTTCGGCGCCATCGCCGTCGCCCGCGAATACGGTCACGGCACAGTCGTTCTCACCTTCCTGACCACACCCCGTCGACCCCAAGCAGTCCTCGCGCAGCTCTCGGCGGCCTTCGTCGCCGGCAGCTTGCTCGGACTCATCGGCGCTGGGATGAGCGCCGCTTCGGTAATCGGTGGGCTGACGGCGACTGACTACGGGTTCATGGTCTCTGGCGCCGATCTGGGGCAGGTCCTCGCAGCATCAACTATCGCCGGAGGTGCCGGTGCCGTGCTCGGTGCCGGGATTGGCGCCCTTGTCCGCAACACGGGCGGTGCGGTCACCGGTGCGATCCTGCTGCTGCTCATTCTGCCGCCGCTCGCCGTGCAGATGGTCCGCGAGACAGCCTCCTGGGTGCCCAGCACCCTCGCCAACGTGGTCTCCGGAGTGGACAACGGAGTGAGCATGGGAGCGGCGATCGCGGCTATCGCGATGTGGGCCCTCGTGCCTGCAGCCATCGGTCTCGTCGCCGTCACCCGTCGGGATGTCGTCTGAAACCTGGGTAGGGACGATCTCACCTGTCGCGTGTGTTCTCAATTGCATGGCAGGGTCGCGACCTTGCCATGCAGTTGGGACGCACCCATGACCGGCACCGGCCTCGAAACCGGCGACCAGGACGTTGGGCTACTGATCGTGGGCTGTCTCCGACTCAACCCTGGGTGGGAGAGCAGAACCAGCCCACGCTCCGACGACGCACCGCTCGAGTCGCCATAGCTTCGTACCACCCGACGAAAGGCGAGCCAATGGCCGTCACAGAGATGGCACCAGCCGAGACCACAACCCGCGAGCGTAGGTTCGGAACCTTCTCCACGCTGACCTGCGCCCTCACCTGGGGAATCGCAGCGGTCTTCGTTGTCGCCCCGGATCTTGCCGGCCGGGCCGGTGGAGGCTCCCTCGACGATGCAGGAGACAAGTGAATGTTCGCCTTACGTACGCAAGGGCTCACAAAGGAATACGACGGCGTCCCGGTAGTCGATGGCATCGATCTGATGGTCCCAGAGTGTTCGGTCTACGGCTTTCTCGGCCCGAACGGGGCTGGGAAGACGACGACCATGAAGATGGTTCTCGGCCTGATCCGGCCGAGCTCGGGGTCAGGATCTGCCTTCGGGTTGGACATAGTTGCTGACAGCGCGGAGGTAAGACGGAGAGTCGGATATCTGCCTCAGGAGCCTCGCTTCTATCCGCACATGACTGCCCGTGAGACCCTCACATTTGCGGCTGGGTTCTTCTACTCGGGTCCGAAGTCAGGCATCGCCGTCCGGGTCGGTGAGATGCTCGAGCTCGTTGGCATCGCAGACAAAGCCGATCGACCGATCAAGTCCTTCTCAGGTGGCGAGGTGCAGCGTCTCGGGATAGCTCAGGCTCAGATCCATGAGCCAGACCTGCTCATTCTCGATGAGCCGGCAGCTGCTCTTGACCCGCTCGGTCGCCGTGACGTTCTCGAGGTTCTCGGGAGGTTCACGGAGAAGTCGACGGTCTTCTACTCGACCCACATCCTCGACGACGTCCAGCGGGTCTCGGACACGGTGTGCATTCTCAGGAAGGGACGGGTTGTTGCCCAAGGACCGATTGGCGAGATCCTCAGAGGTGGAACGGACATCGTCTATTCCGTGATGATCGACGGCGACGCCCAGTCGGCAAGGTCGATGCTGCTGGAACAGCCCTGGGTGTCCGAAGTGGTTGTGTCCGACGGCGGGACCAAGCTCAGTGTGACGGTCACCGACTCTGATGTCGCCCAGGCGAGACTTCAACGTCTGCTCCTCTCCGACGAGGACATGATCGTCAAGGAGTTCGCACCAATCTCGGCAAACCTCGAGGACGTATTCGTCGAGCTGGTGGAAGGAGACGCTCATGACGACGAGTGACAGCATGGCGGCGCGGCTTCGAAGGCTGGACGAGAGGGGCTGGCGTTCCGGCCTCTCCAGTCTGATTGGCGTCGGATTCGGGTCCTGGTGGAAGACCAGTGCCTGGTGGATTCAGGCACTGCTGTGGACGGCGGTCATAAACGGCTCTGTTGCCGTGGTCATTTGGGGCGAGGCCCCCGATGACGTGAGCGTATTCGACCTCTTCGGGGTGATGACAATGTTCGCCGCGATCGCGGTGGCGATTCTCATGCAGGAGTCAATCGTCGGCGAGAAGCGAAGCGGGACCGCGGCATGGATCCACTCCAAGCCGGTGTCACGACCGGCGTTCATCCTTTCCAGGCTGGTCCCGAACGCCGTGGGAGTGCTCGCCACGATGATCGCCATCCCCTCGGTCGTGCTCTTCGTCCAGATGCAGGCGGGAGGAATAGACGTTTCCGTGTCGAGGTTCGCTTTGGGTTCGTCCGTCGCGGGCCTGAACCTGCTGTTCTACCTGACGCTGACCCTGATGCTCGGCACAGTCTTCGACAACGCCGGTACCGTCATCGCCATACCCCTGGCGTTCGCCTTCGGGCAACAGCTCTTCGCCGCCCTGCCCGGGCTCGGAGAGATCCTCCCCTGGCGTCTGGTTGCCGCCGCCGGTGAAGCCGACAATTCGGTCATTGGAGCCCTAATCGGAGCAGAGCCGAATCCGGCGCCAGGCGCGATCGTCTCCACACTCCTCGCATGTGTGGTGTTCACCGGCGTTGCCTTCTGGAAGTGGAACCGGACGGAGCTGTGACGCAGGGCCGGTGAGCGCAGTGGTCGATAGCAGAGAGCTGGACCAGCATTCGGTCTTGATCGGATTGGATGAGGGACGACAAGCGCAGAAACAAGAAGACCGAGGAAGCGTGGTCCGGTCATTGCGATGCCGCGACGACACCGCGACGACACCGATGACACCGATGCCCGCCTGGCGAATGCAATCCCGCATTCGGCGCTAGCAAGACGTTATCGGGATTGGGCCAAAGCCTTGCGTCGTGGCGCATGAGCCGCCGATGCCGCGGTAGCGTCAGCTGGGAGCGCGCTCAGAGCGTCTAGGGCCCGGAAACGCCGAAACCCGTTGCAGTGCAACGGGTTTCGTTCGTAGCGGGGGCGGGATTTGAACCCGCGACCTTCGGGTTATGAGTTGCTCCCCGGGGTTTCGCGTCGTCTCGCGTCATTGCCCAATAGCGTTTAGCACCAAAGGTTTCGACCGGATCGGCGTGATGGCCGGTGCCCGTGAATATCGCCTCGTGACGCCCCGTCCGTTAGAAGACCCGCTAGAAGAACGGCGAGTCGCATGGGCTCGTGACAGCTACTCGAGGCCGTCGAGGATCTGCCGCAGCTGCTCCTCGAGCGGGGGAAGATCGCGCACGACAACCTGCCACACGATCGCCGGATCGACGTATCGATAGCCATGTGCCAGGAGATTCCTCATGTCCACGATCTCACGCCACGGCACATCGGGGTGGCGCCGGCGAACCTCCTCGGAAACCCCGTTGGCAGCCTCGCCGATCGTCTGCACCCAATGAACCACGGCGGTGAACAGCACCTCGTCGCTGACGAACTCATCTTCGGTCATCGGACGGTATCGCTAAATGGTCTCGATCAGTTCAACGACGTCGAGCAGGAAGTCCCGGTCTCGATTCACAACCTGATCGCCTCTGTCGCGACCCGCTCCCGGAACCGAGGCTTCACGTCGGTGCCGATCTCGACCGGCACGCCGAGGAGCGCCTCGAGCTCCAGATGGAGCCCGGCGAGGTCGAGGAGGCTGCGCCCCTCCTCAAGGTCGACCAGCACGTCGACATCGCTTCCGAGATGTGCCTCGCCACGGACGACCGACCCGAAGACCCGGACATTCGACGCACCGTACTTGGCAGCCGCCGCGAGGATCTCAGCCCGCTGACTGCGAAGCATCGCCATGCTGGGCACAGAGTCTCGATCCTTGGTCGGTGCCGTGTCTACGTCGTGAGTGGCCACGGCTCGATTCTGCCACACAGCGCTCGCCGTAATCGCCACCGAGTTAGGAAGTTGGCGTTGCGGACCGCCCGCTCGAGACAGACCGCACAGACGGAGCCGTGCGTGATCTCCGGGTTGAGCTGCCCGTCGATGTCCGGGGTACCGGAGTGCTGGGAGTCACTTCGCGCTTACAGCAGGCTGGACGGGCCCGCCGAGTATGGCGGCGTTGTCTGGCCCGGCGTCGGAGCGGTGGACAACCCGGACCTGCACCAGCCCAGCACACGTTGGGCTCGGCTGCTCACCGAATACTCACAGTCAAGGGGGTGGCTGCAATAACGGCCGAGCGAGCGACCGGCGTAGCAAGCGCCTACTTGATGCCGATACCGATTGACTGCCGAGACTATCGCTATCCGCCCGGATTGTTGCTATGTGCGGTGCGTGAATGGCAAGCGCGCTTCGCACCAACGGCCGCAGCCGTCTTCATCCGACCTTCGGCTCGTTTCGATGCGCGATGTAGACATCCCGATTCTCAGCGGGAGCCCACCACGAGAACGACATGATCTGTTTCCAGTCCGCGGCTTGAGCGAGGCGGCCTTCGATTGTGACGCGATGCTCGGCGCCTGGCTCTGGCCTCCATTCCCACCTGTCGTCTCCGAACTCAGCGATGACTTCGGTGGTGGAACGCCCGCGGACCGCAAAAGGCCTAGCGAACTCATGCCCGTCCTCTGTCTGAGGTTTGATGCTTGTCCGTGTTGTGATCCAGCGGAGATCCGCCGGGAAGTCGGCGGATGTGACACGCAAGTCCTCGACGATCAGATCCCGAGCACCTGTGTTGTAGAACGTGAGCGGGAACCGGAGTCGCAACGTCCCTGCCGGACCCGCGTAGGCATACGTCCGTGGAGTGGCCAGTGTCAGCCTCCCCGCCCTCGCGTTTAGCCACCAGAACGATCCGACTGTGAACAACAGTGCCAGGACGGCGATGACCAGAGCCGCGATATCCCCAAGACTGAACGAACCCGTGGAGGCGCTAGCCACATGGCGATCGTAGTGCAGAGGTCGACACCCGTCGCTCTGACCAGCGGGAATGGCGAGGCGACGCAGTCCCCGCGGTACCGAGTCATCACCGCACGCCGAGGTGCCGATCTCGGACACTCGGTGAACTGCTCGTTCGTGTACCCGATTTGGTGATCTCGGGCGGGCTCGTTTGGTGTTCGTCGCCCTTGTGCGGGCGCTTGGTCGCGATAACAGCTAGGGCGATTCAGTCTTCTGCTTCGCCGAGGCGTCGCGCCAGGACGCAGTCACACGGGCCACGGCCAGCAGCTCGACAGATGTGCGTTTGCCGCGCAGATCGATGGGGCCAAGGCTCTCCGCCTGCACGTCGGGTGGAAGCTCGACGGCGTCGATGACGTCTGCCGAGGCGAGGAACGGCCGCTGGAACTCTCTACACGCTTGCTCGATCCGCGCCGCTGTGTTGAGCGTGTCACCGAGGTAGGCGATCTCGTGCTTGACCGAGCCGATGTCGCCGGTCACGACGGTGCCGAGATGGAGGCCCGCCCAGATGGAGGGGACGACACCGAACGCATCGATGTACTCGTCGGCTACCGCATCGAATGCGTCGACGATCGCGAAGACCGCCCGCACGCACGCAGCATCGGCGACGCCTCTGCGCTCGATCCACGTAAAGATCACCTCGTCGCCCACGTAGCGGTGCACCTCGGCGCCGTGGCGTTCGGCGCTGTGAGTGGCGTCGTCGATGAACCGCTTGAGAAAGGTGTGATAGCGGAGGTTGCCGAGCCGTTCGGCGATCTGGGTGGAGCCCTTCAAGTCGACGAGGAGGAAGATTCGGTTCTCCTCACGGGGCCGGTGGTACCGGCCGAGGATCAGCCGCACCAGCACGCCGCGGCCCAGCAGGCGATTTACCTGCCCGACGAAGTTGCCGACCAGTGCCGCCACGAAGGTGACGAGCACCGTCGCTGTGAAGGTCGGATCGACGAGCTCGTCCAACGGCACGTTCGCCACCGTGAGCAGCGGCAGGCTGATCCCGACCACGATGATCCCCAGCCACACGAGACTCCTCGTGAACAGCACGACAAGGAACGGCGCTTCCCTCCACCGGCGGGGTATGAGCCCGACCGCCCAACTCACTTCGAAGGCGACCATCCCGATCGAGATAAGAAACCCGATGAGCGCTCCCGACGCCATCGAGCGCACGTCACCGCCGCCGAGAAGGTAGCCAAGAACGACACCGATCAGCGCACCCGGCGGCGCAGTGAAAGCACCGATACGTATGACAATGCGCCACTTCTCCGCTTTGGTCATGAGCCGCTCATCCGTCTTCTTCCCGCTTGCCAAGCGTAGGGCGTTGTGACGCCAAGCCGGACGGACGATGGAGTATCACAACGGTCGCAGATCGAGGGGTGAAAGCAGACCCATACCGGCCCGGACCCGCAAGGTCCACAATCGTTGCCACGTCGGTAACCACCGTCAGTTCCAGCATCGGATCAACGGATCTTGCGCCGAGTAGGTCTGTCGGAACGTATCTGTGATCGGCGTGGTGGCAGACATCGAAGTTCGACGGAAGCAGTTACCTCGGGGAACGGCCGTAAGCCGACAAGACACGAAGGGCCAAGATGGTCCGGATCGCCTACCATTCGCAATGCGACGCTTCGCTCGGGGGCTGCCAGGAGGTCGGCCAGCCGTCATATGTCACCGAGCGAACATCCTCTCACACGTTCGTGACGTCATGCTTCCGATACGAGCGCAGACCAATCGCAGCCGGGGACGATATCGCGCACCCGCCGGCGTCCGGGAACCGGCATGTTGTTGCACTTCGCTGGCTACAGAACGTGGCGATGGGTGAGCACCACGCTCAGTGACGACCCGACGAGAGGCAGGCGCTCCTCGAAGTGCCGTTCGGCGTGGTTTGGCGCTCGGCGTGATATCGACCGGGATCTGGTGATCGGCGCTAGTTCTCAGCGCCTAGCCACCACACGTCGCCGGATGTCTCAGCGTTGGCTTCCCCCCGCACCTCGAGTCTGTGTTCATCCAGGAAGGAAATCCGGAGAGACCCATCCGATCCCACGTGCAGCTTGTCTACGGTCTGCATGTTCAGGTAGTGCAGTGCCGAGATCGCAGCGGCCGATGACTGAGACACCCAAGCTGACTGAACCGGCGAGACCCGCATATCAGAGTCCAAGTAGAGCCGGATTTCCCGATCACCGCTCTGACTGCAGAACGTGAGAAACGGCCACGCTTGCCGAACGCCGACCTCGACGACGTGATATCCCCTGAGCTCCTCGGCTGAGTTCATCTCGCACCATCATCCCACAGGCTCGACAGCGCGCACGCCGACGTGCCTCGATCGGCGCTATTCCGCGTTGCGGGTGTTCTCGTCCGGGATGGGGTGATCGGCTTGGCCGAAGGGGGTTCCATTCCTCCTCGTCGTACCGTACAATCGCCGTACAGATGGCAGGAACACGTACCTCTCGAATCGAACTACGCGCCGACCCCGAACGTGAGCGACGTATTCGTTACGCCGCCGAGCTGGAGCACCAATCGGTGAGCGCCTTCGTGCTCGGCGCCGCAGCGGAACGCGCCGAGGAGGTCATTGCGTCGGCTTCGGCCACGGTGGTGCCGTCCGACTTCTTCGACCAACTCTGGGACGCTCTCGATGCGCCGGCTGTGCCGAGCGCGGCCCTGCAACGGCGAGCCCAGGCCCGACGGCGAGTCGATCAGCGCTGACCGGTGACGCGATACGTCTCCGAGCGGCTTGCCCCGCATCACCAACTCGATGATTTTCGCTGCGGGGTCGAGGCCCTCGACCGGTGGCTGATCGACCACGCCACCCACGCTCAGGCGATGCGCACCGCCCAGACCTTCGTGTGGCAGCGCGGTGATGACCGCGTTGTTGGGTACTTCAGCCTCGCCGCACACCTGGTGGTCCGCGGCGAACTTCCCAAGAACCTCGGGCGGGGATCACCCACCTCGATACCGGCGGTGATGCTGGCCCGGCTCGCCCTCGACGTTGGACTCCACGGCGAGGGACTGGGAGGTGAGCTCCTATGGGATGCGCTCACACGAGCACGAGCCGCCTCCGATATCGCCGCAGCGCGACTCGTCGTGGTCGACGCCATCAGCGCAATCGCGGCCGCCTTCTACGAACACCACGGCTTCACTCCCATCCCAGAGAACCCGAACCGCCTTGTCCAGAAGATGAGCGACATTGCCAGCGCCCTCGACACCAGCACCGAATAGCCGATCCTCGAGGTGCCGATCCCGGATAATCGAAGTGAGGTTCTTTCTTGCCCGGGATTCGGTGATCTGGGCGGAAGGCCAGGGGTGCTGACCGGAGAAGCAAGCTCCTCCCGAGCTCACGAATGCTCCGCCCGCCACTGCGCACTCGGCATTGATTTTGTTGGTGCGATCGCCGGCTTGGTCAGTAGGAGTCCGCGGGGCCCGTAGAAGCTGGCGTCAGCGCGGCGGATTCCGATGGCTTCGCAATACTCATTGAGGGCTTCTATGTCGAAACGCTCTCGGACAAGACGTCGGTCGTAGCGTGATACGTCCTCAAATGGCTGGACCTCGCCGCGGATGTCTGCCTGCCATCGGCTGGGCTGGCGAGAAACGTGCACGGTGCGCACCACGGACGCTGGGTATCCTCCCCGCGCTCCGTCCTCGATGATGAACACCGTCGCTCCATAGCGAATGATGCTGCCCTGAGAAGTCACATTGGGAGCAAACACTGTCTCCACAGACCGGATGCCAAGCCGTCGCGCAAGCACCTGAGCGGCGTAACCACCCTTGTCAAAGAACGCTGTCCATGAGCCGTCGGTTTCTGTGACAAGGTCCCGCCTGTTCGGCATTTCCCATGGTTCCAACCGATCTAGCAGTTTCTCCAAAGACCCGCGTACGCGTTTGAGGCGGGGCGGTCTTGCGTGTCCCTCACCGAACCACTTGCTCAACGCAGCGGTGGCGGCCACGAAGTCCGTCTCGAGGAAGCAGATTCGCTGCGTGAATGGGTCCTTCGCCCCGCCCAGAGGGAGCGCGTCCATAGTCAGACGCTGGGTTGGGCCATCCTCGTCCAGGTTCAGCGTGTCGGTGACCTCGCTGGGAAGTGCAGCATGAACCGAATCGAGGGCAGAACTGTCAGGCAACGATCCAAGCAGCGCAACCAGATCGTCAACCAGGTCATCCGGACAACCCACCCAAGTCAGGATCCCAGCCGCATCCTCGATGCTCGTATGGTCGTTCGAGTGAAGTAGATCCTCAACAGCCGGGCGCGATTCTGGCCATCGCGCGATCAGGCCCCACAGGGCCTCCGCCCTCAGCGCAAAGCCACCGCTCTCCTGGAACGCCCTGTACGCCAGCGTGTAGTCGCGAGCAGATCCACTGAGATCCCGAGCGTCTGGCACACCACGCCGGTCTCCCCTTGACGGAGAACCAACATCCTGCGGAAGCCGCATGGACATCCCGCGGTCACCTCAACTTGGTCTTGGCAGCAGCAGCTACCCAGGCAAGATAGCGACCGCCCGCCTCGGGTCGGCAGACGTCAGCCCTTTGAGTCGGTGGAAGTCCCCCTGACTGGCTAGCTGCCCCGCTTGTCGACTGGTGCCGCCGGTGATGGCTGCCAACCGTCACAGGCTATCTGGAAGCCTTGGGGGGTTGGCGACGCGGCTATCGACCTGGGCGCCCATAACACCCACCACCGCGCACGTTATCGAGCGCCCTTGACAGCGCGGGAACCGGCAATCTGCACTACCACACCAATATGTGGAATCGGACAGAGCGCTGGGTCAGCGTTCCAGGCCGAGGGTTTCTCGGCCCGCAGTCTGCTCTGCGGCTCGGTGTTGGATCTCGGTGAGCCGCCGCCAGACTCGCTGCTCGTGCTCCGGCTCGTTCAGCCGGTCCAGGCTCGGCCGGACCGGGTTGCTGTCCCGTGCGGTACGGCGACGGCTGCTGGGTCCTGTCGAGCCGGGCCGTCTGCAGCGACGACCACACCGGCACCGCCGCCGGCTCGACCGCTAGCTGCTGTCTGCGAGCCAGGGCGGGGTGGTCGATCCAGTCCCGTGCCAGGCTCTGGGTGAGCACGTCGACGGCGGTCGTGGTGGCGTCGGTGACGACGTAGGCGTGATTGGCGTGTCGGCCTCGGGTCATGGGGGTGTAGACGCCGCGGGTGTCGGTGGGAGCATCGAGGTAGAGGAGGGCGGTGTCGACGGTGCGGCCTTGGGTGGCGTGACTGGTCTGGGCATACCCCAACTCCACATGTTGAGCCACGTACCCGGCGGGGAGACGCACCGTGCCGCTCCGGCCCGTGACGGTAAGGCTGCGGTCGTCGTGGATGGTGGTGATGGTGAAGTGGTCGCGGTTCTTGACCATCACCCCCCGGTCGGTGCGTAGCCGGCGTTGGTTGTGGCGGGTCACCACCTCATCCCCCACCAACAACTCGTAGTCGCCGACGGTGAGGCTCGGGCCGTGCGGGTCGAGTTCACCGTCCGTGATGCGTGTGGATTGGGCGAGGCGGTTGAGGTGGGTGACGGTGGCGGTGCGGTTGGCCATCACCGCCACCGACTCGCCCCGGACCCTGGCTTGCCGCCACGCCTCCACGAGCTCACGCTCCATGTCGTGGGCGGTGCCGTCGTGGAGACGTCCCCTGCGGTCGTACTCGACCAGCACCGACGGGTCGCCGGTGCGGAGCCGCAGCGACGCCTCCCCCTCCCACTGGTGGGTGAAGCGGTGGACTTGGTCGAGTTCGATGGCGCCGTAGGTGGTGGTGAGGTGGCTGAACATGCCACCCCGCCCCACGGCGGAGAACTGCCGCGGGTCCCCCACCAGGACGATGCGCCAGTGGTGGTGGTCGGCGAGCCGCGCCAACTCGGCGAGGTTCGGGGTGGAGAGGGTGCCGGCCTCGTCGACGATCACCGTCGCCCCCACCCCCAACCCGAGCTGCGCAGCCGGGGGCCGGTCGGGGCGGGTGTGTTCGTAGAGGAACTTGTCCACCGTGTCCGCCTCCATCCCGGTTTCCGAAGCGAGGACCTCCGCTGCGGCTGCCGTGGGCGCCACCCCGAACACAGCCCGGCCTTGACGTTTCAGTGCGGTGACGGCGGGGGTGAGGGCGGTGGTCTTCCCGGTGCCGGCGGGACCCACGATCAACTCCAACGGTCCCGACCCGGCCACCGCCGCACACACCTCCACCTGCCCCCCACTCAACCCCTCAGGGACGGCGACGGGTCGTGGCGGCAGGCTGTTGCTGAGACGCCGTCGCTGCTCGGCCCACTCCAGCAGGCCCGTCTTCTTGGTCGAGGATGGTTTGGGTGGTGAGCAGCCGGGTGGTGGCCGGTTCGGTGATCGGTCGCCCATCCCGCCGCACCGCCACCCCGGCGGGAACCGGCGGGGACAGGTCGACACAGCGTGTCATGGCGGTGTGGTCGGCGAGCCGCTGCAGAAACCCGACCAGCTGGTCCGGGTCGACGGTGACGTTGGTGGGGACGTGGGTGGCGAGCTCGCGGACCAGTTCGGCGGGACGCCACGTCGACTGCCGCTGCGCCAGCGCCTGCCACCGCCTCATCCACGATCGACGCCGCCATCTCCTCGTCGATACCGAGACGACCACCGGCAAGGAGAGGCACCGCTGGCATGCCGCCGGCTCGACCCGCAAGGAAGCCGAACGGGTCCTGACCGATCTGGTCAAGCGTCACCACGACGGGGACTACCGGCCGCCCGAGCGGATCACCCTCGGCGAGTACCTGGAACGCTGGCTGCCCACCCAGCGGCAACCGCTGGCACCGTCGACCTTCTCGTCCTATCAGGCGAACATCCGACTTCACGTCCTGCCCTACATCGGCTCGATCCCGCTGCAGCGCCTCATACGTGAGGACCTCGACGGGCTCTATGCCACGCTGCTCGCCGATGGACGGCACAACAAGGGCGGTGGGCCGCTGAGCGCCAAGACGGTCCGACTGGTTCACGCGGTGATCCACAAAGCGCTCGCCGACGCCACCCGCAAGGGTTCCGTGACCCGCAACGTCGCCGGGCTCGCCGACCCGCCCAAGCTCACGACCCGAGCCCGACCCAAGATGAGAGTCTGGACGGCGGACGAGCTCCGGCGCTTCCTCGAGCTGATCGAGGGCCACCACCTGTACGACGCGTTCTACGTCAAGGCCAACACGGGAATGCGACGCGGCGAAGTGCTCGGGCTCACCTGGCGAGTGATCGACTTCGACAACGGCCGCCTGGCGGTCACCCAGAACGTCACAGCCCCCAACTACCACGTCACCGTCTCCGACGTGAAGAGCGCCCACAGCCTGCGGACCATCGACCTCGACCAGAGAACGATCGCCGTGTTGCGATCGTGGCGACGACACCAGCTCGAACACGACATGGAGACCGGCGCAAGGACCGACGAATCAGGCTTCGTCTTCGCCAAGCACAACGGCGACCCGCTCCACCCCGACTACTTCTCGCAGGCCTTCGAGCGCCTCATCGCCAAGATGGACCTTCCCCGTATCAGGCTGCACGACTTGCGGCACACGCACGCCACGCTTCTCCTCAAGGAAGGTGTCCCGCCCAAGGTTGTCAGCGAACGCCTCGGCCACTCGAGCGTCGCCTTCACCATGCAGGTCTACCAACACGTTCTCCCCGGGATGCAGGCTGACGCTGCGGCGATGTTCGGGAAGCTTGTGTTCGAGCCCGGCTGAGTTGGAGGCTCCGAGCCATGAGATTGCGAAAGAAGGCGCAGCCCGGGCTGTCGAGCGTTGCCCCGGTCTACGGCGGCTTTCGACTGGACGAGGAGATCAACGTCATCTGGCTGTGGCTCGTCGGCGGTGCCGGCGCGTCGCTCATCGTCCTGGGACTTCTGATGAATCTGGTCTGGAGCATCGACAACATCCTCCCGAGCGCCTGTCTCAGGGTCGGTGTAGGCGCGATGCTCTTCGCTCTCTTGTTCATCGCCGAAAGGAGAGTCGTGCGGCGCACAAGCGTGATCTGGGTCTCGGCCTTGGAGGAGCAGGCAGCGAGGACGGGTCAGAACGCCGGCGAGCTGGCCGCCCACTTTGCAGGGCCGGTTGCGGCGGTCAATAGATTCGTGCACGCAATACTCGACGGCGGCGACTACGAACTTGCCTGGCGAGAAGCTGACAGCAACTGGAGGCTGTGTCGCGCGCAGGCCTGGATCTGGAACAACCGGAGTCACCCTTCAGTCGCGCGGTTCGACCGCGACCTCGCAGCCCAGGCGCTGGCAGAGGAGCACTCGACGCACGAACTCTGGCCCAGCTTTGCGCAGACGGAGCTGGACCAGTTCCGGGAGGCGTGGTCGCAGCAGGATTTGAGAACCTTCGGTGCTGCGAGTGCATCCAGAAAGGTGGACGCCGGCGAGATCGTGCTGCTCGTCGACCTATCACACCACCCTGACGGGGCGATCGCCTTTGAACCGACCCCGGTCTCCGGGGTCTCCTTCCTGGTCCGCGAGATCGATCGAGCCTGGCGGATCGCAAACCTGGTTGGAGATCGGCTCCCCATACCCGGCTGGCCCCCAGACTGGAACGAGGGCTGGGGCTATTGGGAGAGGGTACTGGGCCAGTACCGATGACTCCGTGGGATTCAGACCGCCGCGTACCGCAGCCTCTCGGAGCGGAGCTGTGCGTCTCGTGCGCCCGCGGGACGTCATCGATGCGCGGACGAGCCGATGCGACGCTCAGACGCGCACCATCCGTCCTCGAAGTGCACAACGACCTCCCCAGTAGCCGTCGACGATGGGGCACACGTCTGGGGTCGGAGCCTCTTCCTCGCGCAGCATGTGGTTCACGATGAGTGACCCTGCCATCGGTCCGTTAGAAGATCCGTTAGAAGTCGGGCCTGATCCGCCTCCGAGCCTGACTCCAGATACGCCGAAACCCCTTGCGGTGCAGGGGGTTCCGTTCGTAGCGGGGGCGGGATTTGAACCCGCGACCTTCGGGTTATGAGCCCGACGAGCTACCAGACTGCTCCACCCCGCGTCGCTAGCCAAGATGGTACCACACGGCCGGAGCGCTGCCGCGTGCGCCGCATCTGTCACCTACACCGCCCGGCTGGAGCCTCGCCTCATTACCCAGCCGGGCACTCGTCGATTCAGCCCGTCAGCCCGTGGGCCGGCCCGCCTCGACCCAGGTCGCAATCTCGTCGAGCAAGGGGGCCACCAACTCGCCGCACTCCGGCGACAACGCCAGTCCGCGGTCGAACACGATCCCCACGAAGCCGTACGCCGCAGGGTCACACGCGGCGTCGTATTCCGCGGTACGGAACGCCCGCAGATACTCGGCCATCGCTGCGTTGGCGAGCGAGAAATCCCCGCCCTCGAACGGCCGCCACGCCAGCTGTCCCGTAGCCGGGAAGTAGTCGAATGGCATCACGAGCTCGGTTATCCCGACGGCATTGAACACGGGATCCACCACCTCAACCGGGCAGCGCACCGCAATCCGGCCGTCGGCGGCATCCCTGATTGCCGAGCACTCGCCCGGCTGCATCCCGTAGCCGGCGGCGTACATGGCGGCATTGAAGCCCCACATCCGCCGGTCGGACTCCGACATCTCGCCTTGTGGTGCCGCGAGTTGCTCCACCTCGTCGATGTCGCCGGCGGTCAACGCTGCGAAGAACGCCTCAACCGAACCCAGCGCATCCTCCGGCACGGGTTGACCGGCCTCGATCCAGGTGGCGATGTCCTCCAGGAGCGGAACGAGCACCTCGCCGCACTCTCCCGTTATGGCGAGACCCCGGTCCATCACGACCCCCTGGAAGTTGTAGGCCGCAGGGTCACAGACCGCCGAATACTCGTCTGCATGGAACGTCGCGAGATAGTCGGCAGTCGCCCGATTGACGGCACTGATGTCCACGCCCTCAAAGGGCCTCCACGCCAGCCTCCCGCTCTCCGGGAAGTACTCGAATGGCCACACCAACTCTGTGATTCCAAACGCGATCATCACAGGGTCACCAGTGACGGCCGGGCAGGCGACAGGAACCGTGCGACCATCCGTCGCCGGAGTGGCAGTGCACGACCCGAACCGATCGCCGTAGCCGGCAGCCGACAGCGCGGCATGGAACTCCCACAGCCGCCGCTCGGCGACCGACAGCTCTCCGCCCGGGTTTGTGATCCGCTCCACCTCGTCGATGTCGCCTATCGACAACGCTGTAAGGAACGCCTCCGTTGCCGCGGTGGCATCTGTGCTTGCGTTCGTTTCGGCCACCGTCGCCGGTGGCGGCTCGTCCACGACCGGCGCTTCGTCGCCGCCTGCAAACCACGCCACCGCCCCGACTGCGATCAGAATGAGGATCGCAGCCGCCACTGCCGCCAGCCATGGCGGGCGCGTCGACGGTTCGGCACTGATGCGGCGAATGTCTTCCTCTGTCTTCATCTTTGCTCTCCTCGACTCGACGAGGTGGAGCGGGGATCGATCGGCGTCCGCCGCCTCGAGATAGGCGTCCGGATCGGGCACCGGATTCGCCTCGACCAAGAGGGCATACACACGCTCAGACGTCATCTCCCGCCACCTCCTTCCGATTTCCGCGCCGGGGAGAGCGCATGAGATTCGTTCACCCTCTCGTATTGCTTGGCGAGACGGGTCTTGGCCCTCGCCAGCCTCTTGTCGACCGCAGCCTGCGAGCAGCCGACCACTGAGGCGATCTCGCCGTGGGTCATGCCCTCCCATGCCGAGAGCAACAGCACTTCGCGGTCCGTCCGCTTGAGCGCCGCAACGGCTTCGCGCACCGCTGCATGCTCGGAGCGCTCCACCACCAGAGCGTCGGGGCCGGGCTCGGAAGGAGCGTGCATCGCACCCACCTTCTCGACGAGCCGGCGCGACCTGCGGTCGCTCCGCCAGTGGTGCGACACCACATTGCGGGCAACCCCGTACAACCAAGGCAACTCGCGTTTGGCGGTCGGGATGTCGTCCCGCCGTCGCCACGCAACGGAGAACACTTCCGATACTGCGTCGTGGGCGTCGACGGGGCCTACCCTGCGTGCGCAATATGCGAGCAGGGCTGCTCGATGCCTCGTGTAGAGGCGGTCGAACCAATCCTCGTCTCTCGCCATGGTGCTCCCGTTCACTCAAACCTATATGCCCGGACCTGGACACGTCCGGACAGACGACTACGTGACAGGGAAGATCTCCGTCGAGTGTCCGCGGAGGACGAATGCCGGGCACGAATGGGCGAGCCGGTCGAGAGCCGGCTTCGCAGCCGGGGAACGGTTCGGGCGGGACCAACCGAAGGTCTCGCCCGAGCCGGGCGCATGTGTAGGCGCTAGCTTGCGGGGACCAGCGCGGAGAATCCGCCGAACGGCGCCATCGTGACGTCGAGGGTCGCATCCGGGCCGAGCTCTCCATCGACGATGGCGAATGAACGCGCATCGGCACCATCCGAGATGACGCGGACTCTGCCGTCGATACCGAGGTCGCTCGGCGAGAGACTGATCGACCGCGGCTCGTCGACACCGTTGATGCCGGCTACGAACCACTGTGCACCACTCCGCCTCGCCACAACGGCATAGCGCCCAGGCTCGCCGGCGAGGAGCCTCGTCTCGTCCCAAACGGTTGGCACTGTCCGCAGGTAGTCAACAACCTCGGGCGGCTGCGCGCGGTAGGACTCGACGCTGTCGGCGAAGTGCTGGAGCGACGACTCGAATACGACGGCAAGCGCCAGCTCGTGCGCATTCGTCGTGACGTGGGGGTACATCGCATCTGAGAATGTCACGGGCGTGTAATCCATGGGGCCGACGACGTTGCGCGTGAAGGCCAATACGGTGTTGTGCCACGGCGCCTCTTCCGGGTACGTCGGCCGGAATTCGTATTGCTCGGCGCCCCGCACCCCTTCCATCGACATCAGGTTCGGCCACGTTCGCTCCCACCCCCGCGGGATGGTCGAACCATGGAAGTTCACCATCAACCCGGCCTCCGCGGCGTCGGCGAGGATGTCGAGATACAGCTTGATGCCGGCCTGCTTGTCGGAGTGGAAGAAGTCGACCTTGATGCCGGAGACGCCTGCCTCGGCGAGCCATGCCATCTCTTCCTGCCGGACCGAACGGTCGAACATACGGTCGCGCGGCTCCTCGGTCACCCGGTTGTTCGGCCCACCCGAGTTGTACCAGAGAAACACGCCGACCCCCCGGCTTCGCACGGTGCGCGATGACCTTCTCGAGATCCTCCACCGGCATGAGGTTCCAGTTTGCATCGATCAGCGTGTGCTCCCAGCCCATGTCGGCGGCGAGATCCACGAATGACTCGAGAGCTGCAACATCTCGTGGGCTCTCGTGATTGGACCACCAACTCCACGACACTCGACCGGGGCGAATCCAAGTCGTGTCTTCGACCTGGGACGGCCGGGAGAGGTCGTGCACCAAGGTGCTTCCGAAGATCGTCGTGAGATCCCCGACCATGGCGACCCGCCACGGGGTCTGCCACGGTCCATGGTTCTCGGGGAGCCGGGAGCCGAGCCCAAGCGCCTCCGACGGCTGCGGGAACGCCATGCGATACGTGAACCCAACCGGGTTGGGGCGGAGATGGCCCGCCGAATAGGTGGCGTCGAGGTCCGCCTCCGTCAACAACACCCACGTGTCGGCGGTCTGGAACAGCGCGGGGAACAGCCATCCCGGTATCGGGGAGCCGTGGCCGATGTCGACACCGTTGACATAGGCATTCTCGTACGCCGGACCGGAGACGTCGGGGAGTTGGTGCGGCAACAACCAGGCCCGACCTCCCGCAGCGAAGCTGAACTCCGTCAATTCGTCGGTGGCGCGCACAACGTCTTTGCGCCCCTCAGAGAAGCGATAACGGAACGCCACCCCCGTGTCGTACGCACGCAGGATCAGCGTCATCACCTCACCCGTGCTCGACCGCAGCACGAACCTCCGCTCGGTACCCACAGACTCGACCACACGCTGCTTCCCGTGCACCAGCGTGTACGCATCCTCAACCCGCACCTCGGCGCCCGCGGATTCGAGTTGGAGACCCGCAGAGAAGTCCGCCGTCTCCGTCTGAATCCCGAGCCGGGATCGATCGAGCACGGGTTGCCCGTCCCGGGCCACGGCATACTCGAACCGGGTACCGCCGATTGGATCGGCGGTCTCTCTCAGGGTCAAGACCACTCGCCCGTCCGGCGAGGTGACCGTCCATTCCTCCGTCATCGCTCCGGCATCCCTTCTCGTCAATGCGGTACCGTCACGGCCAGAGCGACAACGCCGCCGGCTGCGCTCATGGAACGCCTTTTCGGGCTCCTTGATGAAGGACTCCGAGCCGGCGGAGTCTTCCTCAACTCGTCGCGCCCTCGTAGGGCCGCGTCACGGTCACCTGCGAGCCGGCCGGAACCGCTCCGACATCGGTGACGGCACCGTGCTCTCCACCGTGTCCACGGCTCCATCGACATAGAGCGTTCACCAGACCTCCCTCCGCAAGAGTCGCCGGATGCTCGCATCAGCGCTCCGGTACCGCAATCGCCCAACGGGTCCCATGCTCGCGCCGCCGGCGACCAGACCGGTCATCGGTGTGGTCGGCCCTCCCTCGCTTCTTGACATGTGAGTGATTACTCACCTATTGTCCCCGGCGTGGACGAGGTGTTCAAAGCAGTCAACGACCCCAGTCGGCGCTGTTTGCTCGATGCGTTGTTCGAGCAGGACGGGCAGACGCTGGGCGAGCTGTGCCTGCTCCTTCCCGAGATGACCCGGTATGGCGTCATGAACCATCTCCGGATCCTCGAGGAGGCGGCATTGGTGACGACCCGCAAGCTGGGCCGCTCCAAGTACCACTACCTGAACCCCGTCCCCATCCGGCTGATCCACGATCGCTGGATCAGCAAATACGCAGAGCCACGGATCGGAGCGATCGCCGGACTCAAGGCTCATCTCGAGAGAGGATCAGCCATGGACAAACCCGCTCACATCTACAAGGCCTACATCCGAGCTGCGATCGAAGACGTGTGGGATGCGATCGTCAACGGCGACAAGACCGTCCAGTACTTCTACGGCACACGAGTGGAGTCCGACTGGGAGGTCGGCAGCTCGATGAACTACTACGACGCAAATGGCGGCCTCGTCAGCGAGGGCGAGATCATCGCCATCGACCAGCCAAAGCGCCTCGAGTTCACCTTCCAGGCGCTCTGGGACGAGAAGCTGGTGGCGGAAGGGCCGGCCAGGGAGGTCTGGGAGATTCGCGAAGTGAACGGCATGGCGGAGCTCACGATCGAGCTGTACGACGTCGCCGTCGGTGGCGCCACCTACGAGGACTTCGTCAACGGGTTCCCCTACATCGTGTCGGGGCTCAA
The DNA here is from genome assembly GCA_963792895.1 of uncultured Acidimicrobiia bacterium. GTDB lineage: Bacteria > Actinomycetota > Acidimicrobiia > Spongiisociales > UBA5794 > UBA6912. The sequence continues at coordinate 1,008,596 of CAWBYA010000007.1, read as the reverse complement.
GAGCCTGCTCGAGACCGGCGAGGCGCTCCCTTCGCCGTATTGACGCACCAAGGACGCACCACCGCCCCGGCCGGGCGAACGTCCGGTCGGGGCGCTGCGATCGACCGTAGGGTTAGGGAGGGTGCTGAAGGATGGTTCGGCGGACTCGGAACGACAGGATTTGGAGCTGATCAACATCACTCAGGAAGGCGTTCCGAGCCCTCGCTGCGCCTTTTCAGCACCCCCATACGGCAGGGGGATGAGGCCGACGTCGCCCTCGAGGACATGCGCAACCTCCCCTGGTTCGTCCTCGATGTTCCACTCATCGAAGAACGCTTGCGCACTTTCTCGAGTGTCCCAGCAGGCGACCGCATAGAACGCCGAACCGTCGGGTGTGTACCACGCGCGATGGAATCGGCAGCCGTGCGCCTTGGCGCTGGCTTGCATCTCGGGGCTGATTCGATCCACCCGATACTGGTAGAGGTCACGCGCAGTGCGGCCGTCGGGGGTCGGACACGGCACCTCAAACAGGATCCACATGCGACAAACACTACGTGACGCCGCCTCGGGAGTGCATCGATGTGTTGTCGCTTCCCAGGGGAGCGGCGAAAGCCGGCGTGACTCGCCGTTCGTCGCCGGCTGGACACCTTGCCGAGTGAGCGGCTCGACATTCACCCGGATCAGATCGCGGCGAACCAGCCCATCGCACCGCGGCTCATGACCGTGTGCTGGTGGGGATGGAACATATAGCGGCCGATCTCGGACAGCGTGAACTCGACGATCGCCCGGTCCATCTGGCCGAACGTGACGATGTCGGTCGTGAAGGCCGGGCGCTCGCCCATCCCCGCCGGGTACACGGCGAACGTCTCGGCGTGGAGGTGGAAGCTCGCCACCGGGTCGAACTCGGTCATGTTGAGCACATACGCACGCACCGGCTCGCCGGCAGGCAGCTTGATCGGGTACTTCTCGTAGAAGCCCGCAACACCGTTCCACGCATACACCTCGTTGCGCCCATCGTCGTCGACGTCCCACCCGGACAGCGCGAGCACCACCTCGTGGGCATCAGGGCGGCCACCCGGCGGATCGACGATCAGCGTGCCGTACAGGCCCCTGGCGATGTGCCGATCGATGGGCATCGTGTGGCAGTGATAGGGATGGACCCCGGCGGGCCCGGCCTCGATCTCGTACACGGTCTCGGCGCCGGGCGGCACCGGCTCCCAGCCGTCGTGGAGCGGCGAATGCCTGCCGTGGAAGTGCAGGTTGTGGTCGCGGCCTGTGGCATTGCGAAAGCGCACCCGGATCAACTCGCCCTCGGTCGCACGGATGGTCGGTCCCGGCGCGGTGCCGTTGTAGGTCCAGGCGTCGACTGTGTGCGCCCGGCTCACTTGGAGCGACCGCTCGACGACGGTCATCTCCACCTCGACCGTGCCTGACGTCGGCCGTGGAGGAAAGGTGAGCGCGTCCAGGTCGCCCAAGCCGAGCCCATCGGGTGGTGAGTAGTCGCCGCCATACGGTCCCGCAGCGGCGCCGGTCGGCAGCTCGGCCGAAACCCGGCCGTCCCCGTAGTGCGCTGCGCCGTCACCGTGCGTATCTGCCGCCGGAGCGCCTGCTGCGCCTGCGGCGTGTGCTGCGGCATGGGTGCCCACCGCACCGACGACGACGCCAGCACCGAGCACCGTCAAGCTGCCACCACCGACCCTCTTCAGCGCCTCGCGCCGGCTGATGCGGGGTGCAGCCGACTCGCCCGGCTCGCTCACACGACGCCGCCGATCGCCAACGCGCCTACCACTGCGATCAGCCATACGACAGGGCCGCCGATCCCGTACCCGATCCGGTACCAGATGCCCATCCGTTTGTAGCCGAACACGACAAAGGCGAGCACGCCGAACACGGGGAGACCGACCACCGCGAGGAACCAGACCACCTTTGCGGTAGTGGTGCGGGGGCTGTTCCAGATGCGCACCACGGCCCACACGCCGCCGAGCATCCAGGTGAGGAGCGGCGCCCACCACAGGAGGGCACCCATGGCAACGGGCCAGAACCCGCCGTCGAGTGCGATGCCGAAGGCAGCAGGACGTCGGGTGTCGATGTCGATCCCGGCGCGGATGAGCGGCGTCTCGACTGCGGCCGGGTCGAAGTCCAAGGAGGCGAACACGTTCACCGCCGGCGACACCGGTGCGTTGGCGCCACCCGGCATGAGATCGAACTCTTGTGCCGGCTTGGGAGCGTCTCCGTGCTCGAGCTCGGAAACTTGTCCGTTCTCCGCCTGGGCGAGGCGCCCGAGGGTCTCCGACGTCGCCGCCATCCCGTAGAACAACGGGATGTTGATGCCGTCGCAACTGTGGAGCTGGCGCAGCCAGAACGGAACCGTTGTCCGTACGCTGTTGTCGGCAAAACAGGATCCTTGCTCGAGCGGCCCGCCGAGCGCCAGGTCGGCTCGGCCGGAGCCGACGATCACGTTGTCACGCACTTCGTTCCCGCCCGATGGCCACAAGTTGGCGTCGATCATGGAGATGATGTGCACCCCAGACGTCTTGTTGTTCACGATCAGGTTGTTGCGCACCACCGAATCGCGGGCACCTGCGAGCACCACGCCGTTGCCGTACGCCGCCCACTCGATGGTGCCGGATGGGGCGCGCTCGTCCTCACCGTTGTCGTGGATGTAGTTGCCGGCGACCACGACGTTGTTGACCGGAGGGAGCAGCTCGGAGTCGAGCGTGTTGGGAACGATGCCTGCGATGTTGTAGCGCCATTCGGAGTTGACGATCCATATGTTGCCGGAGCTGTTCGTTCCCGAGTAGCCGAGACCGTTGAACTCGGCGACCACGTCGGTGACCACCGCATTGCATGGATCACACTGGCCGATGTAGAACCCGGCGTCGTAGGAGCCGGACGCATAGGAGTGATCGAACACCCCATCCACCGAGTCGAAGGCATAGATCCCGTACACCCAGTCGTCGATCGCCGTCAGATACGAGCCCCGATACCCGGTGACCCCATTCCAGAAGAAGCCGTTGACCGTGTAGTTGCGCGCCGTCAGGTTCTCAACGGCCACCCCGTCTGCAGTGATGGCGATGCCGTTCTCTCTGGTGAACTCACCGTCGAGAATCACCTCGTTGCGGTCGGTCCCCCGGATGGTCAGCCCCGGCGTCGTCACCGAGACGGACTCCTTGTAGACCCCCGGGCCGACGAGCACGAGATCGCCGGGATCGGCTGCGTCGACGGCCGACTGAACGGTGGGGTAGTCCTCGGGCACTGTTCGGGTGACCTCGGTCCACCTCGCAGGCGCCGTCGACTCGGCTGCGGCCACGTCCGCAGCGTCGGCGACGTCACCAACGATGAGGGTGCCAACCATGCCCTCCCAGTCGCCGGCATCGTTCTGCGTTGCGTGCAGCGAGCAGAAGTAGTCGTACACACCCGGCTCGTCGATGGTGACCGTCCACGAGGCACCGGGTTGCTGGTTCCCTCCCGCAGCCTCGAGAGTGTTGAACGCTCCATCGGCTGCAATGGCGTTGTGCTCGACGCGGCCGGCGTTGACAAACCGAACGGCCTCGCCGGGGGCCACCTCCAGAACGCGCGGAGCGAACGAGTTGTCCAGCATCCGTATCTCGGCGGTGTCGTCTCCACCACATGCCGATATCAGGGCACCAAACCCGACGAGAAGGCCAATGACAAACAGGGGGGTCCTACGCATAGCGGCAGGGTAGAGCGCGAAGCCTGGATCAGTCGACTGCGATGCGCTCCGCCCGCACGCTACTGCGTCGCGCCACTACCCATCGGTGAGGGCGTCGAACGCTTCCGGATAGGCGACGGTGCCGGTCAACGACGGATCGAAGGCATTCAAGCGAAGGACCTGGCCAGCTTCGTGGGGGGCCCAGTCGGGCAACGGAAGCTCGATGCCGTGCTCGTAGGACGGCTCAAAACCGAACCGGCCGTAGTACGCAGGGTCTCCCTCGAGCACGACCAATGGCTCGCCACGGTCCTCTGCTGCAGCACAGGCTGCGCGCACCAACGCCGATCCGACCCCGGCACGCTGGCGATCCGGCGCCACCGCAAGCGGTGCGAGCATCACGATGGGGGCGTCCCCTCGGTCGGAGCGCAGCGTCGCGCCGCTGATCATGACGTGACCGACGACGGCCCCATCCGACTCGGCGACCAGGCTCATCTCGGCGACGTAGTGGCGGGAGCGCCGGATGGCGCGAACCAACTCCGCTTCCGCCGTAGAGCCGAACGCCGCCGTCACCACACTGTGAATCGCCGGGTGGTCGTCCGGCCTCTCCGGTCGAATCGTGACGTCGGGACGCTCCATACGATCAAGCTACTACCGGGCAGGCGAGCGGCTTTCCGGCTGCATGTGGGGCCAGGTCTACGATCAGTGTCTCGCACCGTCTGGAGCAACATGCCTTTCGACGCCGTTCAGCTCGCCGAAGAGGTCCTCGTCGATTCCGACGGGACCGACCATCGTCTCGGTGATCTCTGGGCAGAGCAACCCCACGTGCTGCTCTTCTTGCGGCATTTTGGCTGACTGACCTGCCGCGAGCGGGCCGGTCAGGTCCGCGATCGATACGACGAGATCCTCGCCGCGGGTGCACACGTCACCGCCATCGGCACGGGCGGAAAACGCTACGCCGCAGCCTTCATCGAAGACGAGAAGGTGCCGTTTCCGGTTTTGCTCGATGAGGACGGCCGGGCCGCCGAGATCGTCGGCACCGGCAAGCTGGGTGCGGCGTCGTTGCTGCGCCCCGATGCAGTGGTCGCAGGGGTTCGCTCGTTTGCCAGAGGGCACAGACAGCAGAAGACGGGTCGGCGCCCGCTTCAGCTCGGTGCCACCGTCGTGCTCGGTCCAAGCGACGAAATCCTCTACGAGGACCGCGAGGCGTTTGCCGGGGACCACGCCGACATCGACGAGGTACTCGCAGTCCTGGCTCGCTGACGGCCGGTCACTCGGCCCGGCGGAGTGACCGCTCGGGGACCCATCCCTCCTCGCCGGCTTCGTTTCGGCACCACAGCCAGCCGCTTTCGTCGTCTCGTACGACAACCGTGAGCTCTTGACCGGCGGCGACGGCGAGCTCTGTGGTGTCGTACGGTGTCAGCACCCTCGCCAGGCCACGGTTCGCCGAGAGGTAGCGAGCCGGTACCCAGCCTCCGCCTGCCCCCGTGCGCACGAAGACGAATGCCGGCCAATCCGAATCACGGCTCTCGACAACAACGTCGTCACCAACGGCAAGGCGAAGCGACGGCCGGGCGGGCGGCACGTGCGCAACCAGCGCGGAGACCCGCGCACCGCTTGGCCCTCTTTCAACCTCGCGCAACGCTCGTTCCCCATCGTTCCACATGGACAACAGTAGGCCGGCCCACGCCGGGGCAACCCGGTTTGGCTGTGCCTCGCACCGGGTAGGGGTGGGCATGAGCATCTCCGCAGACGAGCAACCCTCTCTCGAGCAGTCCGGCGCGACCGATGACCAGTTCCGTTCGCTGCTGGAGGGCCTGCGAACAACGCTCCCCGGCGTCCAGGTCCTCTTTGCCTTCTTGCTCGTGTTGCCCCTGCAGTCGGGTTTCGCCGAGATCTCGAGATCGAATCGCTCCGTGTATTACATCGCGTTCATCTCGAGCGCGGTGGCCTCCGTACTCCTCATCGCCCCGGCCGTCCATCAACGGGTGCGGGCGCCCATCAGCGGTCTTCCCCGCCGCTCCGCACGCCACGTCCACATCGCCAACTGGCTCGCGATCGGCGGAACGGCGGCTTTCGTGATCGCCCACGTCGCAACCGTGTTCATGGTTTCGAGCCTCGTCATCGACGATGTCAGCGCTTCCATCGCAGCCGCTGCAGTGGCCGGCCTTGCCCTGTGGACCTGGGCCTATCTCCCGCTCGTCACGTTCCAGCGCATGCGGTGAGCTCAGGTCGTGATCGAGTCGGGGTGCCGACCAATCGCCGTTCACACCCACGGCTGAAAACCGACCGCATCGAGTGTCCGCAGGTCGTGGACGCCGATGCCCTGGGGCGTCACCGTGAACACCTGGTCGCCCACGATGAGAGTGCGCAGCACGGCGACGTTCCAGAACTCGGGTGCGATGCTCTGCGGATCCTTCCCCACATCGGGTCCGCTGTGCAGCGTGCCGCGCACGACCAGCTCGTTGCCGTCGACCTCGATGGCCAGAGCCCCGGAGTCGAACCACTCCCGCCCCGTCTGCTCGTCCCAATCCCAACGTTGGTAGGGAGCGAGCATCAACTGCTCGGGCTGCCACCAGAGGAAGGCCCTAGAGTCCCACTCGGCAGCGGAGGAGCCGCCCGCGAAGGTCACCTGGTCGATACGCTGCGGGTCGGTCGGGTCGGTGACGTCGAACAGTGAGATCTGCGTGCCCTTGGTCGCGCCCCACTCGTCGGCGTCCTGACCGATACCGAGCAGTCGCCCTTCGCCCACGGGATGGAGATACGCAGAGAAGCCGGGGATCTTCAGCTCGCCGGCGACACGCGGCTCGGCCGGATCCGAGAGATCGACTACATACAACGGATCGGTCTGGCGGAAGGTGACCACGTAGCCCACTGGACCCATGAAGCGAACTGCGCGAATCTGCTCGGTCACACCGAGGCCGCCGACAGAACCGAGGGTCTCGAGCGTGCCACGGCCATCGGGCCGCAGCACGGTAACGGCACTCTCAGATTCACCGCTGCCCCACCATCCCCACGGATTCGTGGTGGATGCCACCCGGAGATCGCCGTCGTACTCGCTCAGCGCCCACTGGCCGATGATGAAGCCGGGCACCTCACCCGAGTCCTCGTAGCGCACTGATGCAGCGTCGAAGCTGAAGCGATGGATGTCGGTGCGGAAGTCATCGACGATCGCTTCCGGGCGCGCCGATTCGAGGAGGCGCGGCCAGTCCATCCAGCGCTGGGTTGCGACGTAGAGGTTGTCGCCGGAGGCGTAGATCGTCTCACCCTCGGCTGCCAGGCCGTCCGCATGGACATCGGAGAGGCCGGCGCCGTCGAGGTCGATCGAGAGCACGGAAACCGTGGCCAGACCGGAGAAGACCGGTGGGGCGAACACGTCTTCGCATCGCAGGAGGGTGCGTCCCGAACTCTGCCCCGTCACCTCGTCGGTGAGCACGGCATAGGGAAGCCAATTGGCGAAGGTGGACGAGCGGATGATCTCCTTGTTGTGCTCCAGCGCCGCGTTCTCGGCCCGAAGCCCGCCGCCCTCGGGTGTCACCCAGTCGAAGCCGACCGGCGTGGATCGAGTGACCACGCGCACGGTACCGCCGCTCATCCTGGCCGATACGTACGCGCCGTCGAGCTCGAGCCGGCGCACCAGTTGCGGGTCGGCGGAGTCGGCGACGTCGACCTCGAGGAGAACGACGACGGACGAGCGACCGGTCCACGATTGACCGGCGAGCAGCAGGCGATCACCGTCCAGCAGCATGTCGGTGAACCACTCGTCGCCTGAGAACCGCAGGCTGCCAACGTGCGCAACGCCGTCGCCCCGCACCATCGAGACATGCAGCGCGTTGTCGACGAGCGAGAAGATGCGCCGGCCGTCGGTCTTGACCAGATCTGGCTCGTCAACTCCCTGCTCCTGCACGTTCGTCGTCGAGTAATCGGCTTCGCCACGCGACGGGCCCGGGGCCGCTCCGCCGTCCTCGGCTGCGACGGTGGTGGGTGCGAACGCACCGTCTTCCATGACGGGCCACCCCTCCTCGAAGAGCCCGTACGGTCCAACCAACTCGAGCGCATGGGTGACATAGAAGTCCAGCACGTCGTCGCACAGGGCGAACCTCCGCAGCGCCACATCCGTCGCAGTTGGCCCTGGGTTGGTCGCCCCGCCGGCAACTGTGCCAGTTCCGCCGATGACTCCCGTGGAGCCCCCGAGCGGCTGCCCATGGATGCCAGGCTGTTCTGCCGTGGCCGAGCAGCCGGTGACGAGCAGCACGAAAGCTGCGAGTGTGAGTGTGATCCTCTGCATGCGCGGTCCCCCTGGTTGGCCGTTTCACCTCCGACGGGCGACACCGCCGCCCAGGTTCCCGGCCCGTGTGTCGCATCGCGCTCCTCGGCATGCGCAACCGGTGTTGGCGGGCACCGCAGGGCAGGGACGAGGGCGCAGCCATCAGCGTCACGCAAAGGATCGGCGTAGATTGGGATCGCCCAGTCCGAGGAGTGCGGCTTGTCCATCTTGGAGATCGTTGCGCGACTGATGCTGGCGGCGGCGTGCAGCGCGGCAGTCGGTTTCGAGCGCGAGACGTCGCAGAAGGCTGCCGGCCTGCGCACCCACACGCTTGTCGGAGTCGGCTCGGCCATGTTCGCCATCGTTTCCATCATCGGGTTCGAGGGCGGAGACCAAGCTCGGATCGCAGCCCAGGTGGTGACCGGTATCGGGTTCCTCGGCGCAGGCGCGATCTTCCGGGAGGGCGCTTTCGTCAAGGGCCTCACCACCGCGGCAGGGTTGTGGGCCGTGGCCGCATTGGGTCTGGCGGCGGGGTCCGGCTCGTATCCACTGGCGCTCATTGGAACCGTGGTTGTGCTCGGCGTGCTCTTCACCCTGCGGGCGGCCGATCAGGCCGTTGCCCGCCGCACAGCCAGGGCGCGCGAGACGTTGCGCGTCCATCTGGCGGACAGCCACCACCTGTCGAGTGTCCTCAAGTTCGCCCGCAGGATCGACGAGTCGATCGTTCAGGTCGACTTCAAGCGGCTCGAAGGGCAGCAATGCCTGCTCGTCATCGCCGTCGACCCAGACGACACAGCCATGGTGTCGGAGATGATCTCCGTGCACAAGGGCGTGGAGCAGGTCGAGCGCTTGAGTGCGCTGTACCGGCCGCCGGGCACCACACCACCGGCGCCCAAGAAATAGCGCGATTGTCCCCGGACTTTACGGGGTCGGAGTCGTGGAGAGAGCCACGGCGCGAGCGATGAAGTCCCTGGCCTCGTCGACGCTGGCCTGATAGGCGGCGAGATCGCCGTTGCGGAGCGCCACCTCGGCTTCTGCCAGAGAGCCGGCGGCTGCATCGAGCAAGGCGGCAACTTCTTCGGGCACCTCGCCACCGCTTGGAGGCGGCGGGGTCTCCCCATCCGGCGGCGGCGACGCCGCTCCCCCGAACACAGCAGCGAGCGCTTCATCGAGCGAGTTCCGCATTTGGATGTCGCCGTCGAACGATACGACGACGCGCTTGAACTCGGGGATGCCTGAAGAGTCGCCGCTGCCCTCGGGATTGGCCCGGATGTAGATGGGCTGTACGTACAGCAACGACTCTTCGACCGGTACAACCAGCATGTTGCCCTGGATGACTTCAGACCCACCCTGCCCAAGCAAGGTGAACTCGGCAGAGATCTCCGGGTCCTGGTTGATGAAGTTGCCGACCTGGCCGGGGCCCTGCTGCGCGGAAGCTGCCGGAAGTCGATAGTCGATGATCTGCCCGTACGACTCAGGGCCGCTCTTCGCCACCATGAACGACACCATGTTGGGGCGGTTCTGCGGGGTGAACGGTTGCATGATGAGGAACGACAGTTGCTCCTCCCCCGGGAGCCGCATCAGGAGGTAGTACGGCAGCATCGGCCTGAGCTGGTTGCCCTCGTCGTCGATGAAGACGCCACGAAGCTCGGTGCGGTCGGAGGTGGACGGGTCGCTGGCGATCTGCCACGGATCGACGTTGTTGAAGAAGTCCTGCGGCCGGGTCATGTGATAGAGCAGGTACATGTCGGATTGGATCCGGAAGAGGTCTTCCGGGTACCGGAGGTGGTCGCGTAGCTCTTCGGGGATCACGTCGGTCGTGAAGAGATCGGGGAAGATCCGCTGCTGAGCCCTGATCAGCGGATCGCTCTCGTCCACCACGTAGAACGTCAGCTCGCCCGTGAAGGCGTCCACCGTGGCCTTCACCGGGTTGCGCACGTAGTTGAACGAGGCAGGGAGACCGCGGGTGCGGTCGAGCCTTCCGGTCAGCGCACTCGTCGCGTACGGAAAGTTGTCGGATACGGTGTAGAGGTCGAGCACCCACACCAACTTGCCGTCCACCAAAACGAGGTAGGGATCGGCGTCTGGGTAGAGGAAAGGCGCAACCTTCTCCACCCGATCGCGGATGTTGCGCTCGATCATCACCCGGCTGTCACTCCTTGGCTGTCCGGAGATGAGCACGTCGACATCCCCGAACCGCAGCGCCCATGCCGCCCTGCGGACGACCCCACCGAGCTCGACGCCACCGGTGCCGTCGTAGTTGATCCGGGCGACCTCGCTCTCGCCGATGGGAAAGTCGACCTCCTGCTCGTTGGTGGCGACGATCAGATAGTCGGCGTCTGCGCTGTCGGAGAAGTAGATGCGCGGCTGCTCGATGGTCAGGCTGGGGACAGACGACACCGGCGGGATGTCCTTGATGAGGAAATCCGGCTGCCCGGCCAAGGTGACGTCATTGGCAGGTGACAGCACCGCACCGAATCCATGGGTATACACCAGCTTCTCGTTGACCCATCCGCCACCGGGTATGTTCTGCTCGTCGAGCTCCCGAGCCGAAACCATCACCTGGGTCAGCTCGCCATCGATCTCATAGCGATCGACGTCGACATCCTCGATGCCATAGAACGTGCGGATCTCCTGGAGCTGCCTGTAGGTGGTCTGCAGCACGGAGGGATCCCAGAGCCGGATGTTGTCGATGGTCGAGCGGTTGGCTTCGATGGCTTCCACATCGAGCTCTCCCGAAGCGGCGAAGCCACGAACCTCGATGTCACCCAGCCCAAATGCCTCCCTGGTGAACTCGATGTTGTGGCCGACGTACTCGACCTCCTTGTTCTGCTCGTCTGGGACGACCTGGAACCGCTGCACGAACGCCGGGTACAGCCCGCCGATGACGACGGACGTGAAGAGCCACAGGCCGAGCGCGACCAGCGGAAGCGTCCACCCGCGGAACCACAGGTTCACGAGCAGGATGATGGCGGCGACGATGGAGATCAGGATGAGGAGGCGCAAAGCCGGGAGTTGGGCATTGACGTCCGTGTAGGACGCACCCGTCACCCGGCCCCGCGGCGAGTAGAGCAGGTCGTAGGTGTCGAGCCAGTAGCCCACCGCCTTGAGGCCGGCCAGCAGGGCGAGGATCGCCGAGAGATGCCGCTTGAACCCGGGGCTCACGCTGCGGCGCGGCGTCTGGACCTGAATCCCACCGTTCAGGTAGTGAACGACTGCAGATACGAGCGCAACCACCACGAACAACTGGAAGACCCAGCCGAAGAGGGCTCTGTAGAAAGGCAGATCGAAGACGTAGAGGCCGACGTCGTTGTTGAAGATCGGATCGGCGAGGCCGAAGTCGCCGCCATATCGGAAGAGCAGGAAGTCCTCCCACCACAGCGAAGCGCCAAGACCGAGCATGAGCCCGAGACCTGCCGCAACGAGGAGGCGAACCCTTCCCTCGCGTGGTCCGATCCAGTCCTGCCATCGCTCGAGCAGCTCCTCGTCTGGACCCTCGACGACCATGAGATCGCGAGGAGACAGCCTGTCGGCTATCCACAGGTTCAGCCAGAGAACCGCCGCCGCAACCACCGTTGCGCCGGCTACGAGCCACACCTTCGTGAAGACGAGCGTGCTCCAGACCCCGGTCAGGTCGAGTGCGTCGAACCACAAGAAGTCGGTCCAGAACGTAGCGATCGAACGCAACGTGAAGAGCAGGACGAGCAGCCCCAGCACCACGACGGTCAGGAGACGTCGAGAGCGGCTGCGGGGGCGAAGGGGGACGGGCTCCCGGTTGATCACGAGCGGGATTCTATTGCAGGCTCACGGCCTATCGTCCGCGCCGGCCCGAATGGCCCCGCCTGGCCCGGTCGTTGGGCATCCTGCCGCGCCGGGTCGGTGAACAAACGCCGCTGCTTGCTGTGGGAGCTGCGTCGCCGGATCACGTCATCACTCGCTGCCGATCGGCGCTACCGGCACGATGGTGGTGACGCACTCGGGATGCGCCGGTGGCAGCATGACGCCCGCCGGTAGTGGGCGCGTCGGGTCCCAGACTGCGCCCGAAGCCGCCGGGCACTCGGCACACAACCGACCCTCGGTAACCGCTGTCACTGCCTTGACTCCGAGCGCGGCAAGCCCAGCGAGAACGCCCTCGTGATACGCCCTGTAGGCCAGCGCACGCAGCCGCCGCTCCGCCTCGTCGGTGCGCCAGGCGCGAAAAACTCGGGACACGGCCGCAGACGACTCCCTCGGGCCCTTGCCAGAATCGGCGGCACGGTCGTGAGCCTCGCGCAGGGCCGCAACCAGCGCGCCGGCAACGTGGGCGGCTCCATCCAGTGTGGTCGCCGCTGTTGAGGCGGGTGCGGGTCTACCCGTCAGTTCTCCCGATGCCGTGATGCCGGCTCTGAACGAGGCCGTCTCGAGTCGAGAGATACCGGCGGCGAGGGCTGCCGTGAATGCGGCCGGCTCGGGCTTCCACTCCCCACCGCCGATCCGCAGAGCCTCGAGGCTCCGGTTCTGCAATTCGAGGATCGCCCGCTTGGTCTCGCGCAGCGATTCGTTCTCTGCGGGCAGCAGCAGGCGCTCCCGCATGTCGAAGGCAGCTCGCGGCGTCAATGACGATCCCAGCGCACGTTGAGGCAGGCTCTGCGCCGACGCGGACGCCGTGGGGTCTGCGTCGAAGCTCTCCGGCCCTGGGTCGCTGGAGCGCTCAGCGGATGACGGCGCAACGTCGTCTGGGGAGCGCAGGCTCGCAAACAGGTCGCCGATGGGAGCCGCCCTCGGGCTGTCGCCAGGAGGTGAAGCCGATGGCCCCCCCGTCGGTTCGAGTTCCCGGGTCTCGTCGCCGATCGGCGCAGCCACTCCCGCGTCCGGTTCCGGCTCGTGAGATGCTGCGGAGAGCTCCGGCGCCGGCTCGACCTCTGCACGCTCACGCCGAGGCGCTGCGCGCTCGCGCTCAGGCTCCGCCGCCCCGGCTTCCATCTCCGGCTCCGGCTCGCGCCCTGGCATCGGTTCCGGCTCGGGTTCCGGCTCAAGCACCGTCACCTCGGCTTCCAGCGCCGGCTCGGGTTCCGGCTCGGGTTCCGGCTCGGGTTCCGGCTCAGGCACCGTCACCTCGGCTTCCGGCTCGACCTCAGGCTCGCGCCTTGGCATTGCTTCAGGTTCCCGGTCCGGCTCAGGCTCCGCCGCCTCGGCTTCCGGCGCCGGCTCGGGTTCCGGCTCGGGTTCCGGCTCAGGCACCGTCACCTCGGCTTCCGGCTCCGGCTCTGGCGCGGGCGGCGCGCTGCGCATACGTTCGACCTCGGCGGCGAGCTCGTCGGCGTCCACTCGCTCGGCGAGCATTGCGTTGTGGGCCGGGACGATCTTGACGGTGGCATCGCTCTCGCTCCACGGCGGCCCAGCGTCCGGCTCGTCGGCGGGATGTGCGACCCGCATCGCGGCCACCTGCGTGCCGGCTCGGCCCTCGTCGATCTGTGTGCCGAGCTCGTCGATGGATCGTCTGGTGGCTTCGAGCTCCCGCATCAGCTCCGACCGCCGCGCCTCGAGGGCTCTCGCTCGCTCCTGCGCCGCCTCGGCAGAGCGCCGTGCCGAGTCGAGCATGCGCTCAGACTCGTCTCTGGCATCCTCCGTGATCTGGGTCGCCTCGGCCCGTGCGGCACGCAGTGCGTCTTCGGCAGCGCGCCGCGACTCCGCAACCATTCGCAGCTCTTCGCGCTCGGCCTCGGCGCGTATGAACAAGGCATCCTGGCGCGTCGGCGTTCACCAGCTGAGCGACGGTCGTTCGACTCTGGTCGAGCATGGTGGTCGCGGCTTCCCATGCGGCGCCGCGCAGCGCAGCCGCCTCGGCATCAGCCGCCGCCGTGACTGCCGAAGCGTCGGCTTCCGCCTCGCCACGCCACCTCGCTGCGTCTGCAGCAGCCCGATGACGCATTTCCACGGCTGCCCGGCGCGCTTCATCGAGGACAGCCGTGACGTCGGCGCCCACCTTCGTGATCTCCGCGGCAAGATCGGGAACCGCATCGATCCCCATCTGATCGACCTTGCTCCGGAGCCGAGCGACCTGGCCCTCCAGGTCGGCAACCTTGTCGGCCACTTCGATCTTGAAACGATCGACGGCATCGCGGTCGTAGCCGCGCAATGCCGATGCGAAGGTCACGCTCCGTAGGTCGTTGGCAGGGGGATCCGGGGACATCTCGCGACGATACCCGAGGCGTGGGCCTGCGCCCTGCATTCCTCCGACGTATCGCTCATCGAGCCGGCGCCGATTCGACGCACGCAGCTACGAGGTTCTCTCCGGCAGCCTTTCGAGGAACGTGAGGGCGTCGTCGATCGTCGCAGCCCGAACAACGGTGATGGCATCACCTGCTGCGTCAACCGCATCGTCGTAGTTGCCCGCCGGCACCAGGACATAGTCGGCGCCGACATCGATGGCGCCGAACACCTTTTGCCGCACCCCACCGATGGCGCCGACGTTGCCCTCGGCGTCGATGGTTCCCGTGCCTGCGATGCGGTACCCCTTCGTCAGGTCGTCAGGAGTGAGCTGATTCATGATCTCGAGCGTGAACATCAGCCCTGCGGACGGGCCGCCGATGTTCTGTGCATCGATTTCCACGTCGACAGGGAACGAGATGTTGGTGGGCGCGTTCACGAGGAGCACGCCGACCATCCCGCGGCTTGGCTCGTCCTGTACCACCCCATCGTCATCGACGAACCGATAGGGACCGAGGGTCAGCGTGAGGATGAGGTCTTCGACGGCGCCGTCGTCACCGGTGCGCTGCACCTCGAGCTCGACGACGTCTCCCGGAGCCAAACCACTGATGAGGTCGACCGCATCTTGTGAGAATTCGACCGGAGCGCCGTCGACGGCGACGATCACATCGTTCGGCTCCACGATGCCCTCGGCTGCCGACCCCTCGACTGTCGACGTCACAAGGGCTCCCGACCCTTCGAAGGTGACGTCGTACCCGAGTTGCGTGAGCGCCACGTACTTCGCATTGGTCTGCGACATCTCCATCAGGTCGAGGTTCTGCCTTCGCAGATCGTCCTGCGACACGCCTGCGGGCCGGATGTTCTCCCGCGGGCTGAGATCCACCTCTTGGTTGAGGATGGCTCCGACGTACTCCAGAGCGTTGATCTCACGCAGCGAAACCGTCAAGAAGTAGAAGTCTCCGGCTTCAGTCCCCTCTCTCTCGGGGACGGACACGTAGTCACTGGTGTCGTTGACGGGGCCGGGCGACAGCGCGTAGTACGGAACGTTGATCGGCCATGAGACAGCAACGAGCGACCCGATCAGTAGGAGGATCCCGGCCACGATGAAGGGCCATTTTGGGATCTTGGGCGCCGCAGCCGGCGCTTGCGGCACGTCGGTCCAGAGGTCGACGCCAGGGGTCGACGGGTGAGGCGGTCCACTCTCGAGGTCGGTCACATCCATTGCGGAGATGGTACCGGGCGCATGGGTCAAACTCGGCGGAAGTTCCGGATTCGATGTGACACGAGCGCCGCACGCGACACGAGCACGCCTCAAGCGATGAGACGGCCCGCAACCAGTTCGGCCCGCACCACGATGCGCTGTGCGAAAGATCCCTTCGGGTGACATGCGAACAAGGTGAGCAGCGGCTCACCGTTGTCGTACGAGATCCACAACGCATCCGGGTTGACGATGAAGGTCTCCCTCACTGCGTAGAGCACTTCGAAGCCCATGGGATCGGTCAGGTAGACGAGGTCTCCGGGGGCGAGGCGGTCGAGGTCGGTGAAGGGGTGAGTGTGCGTCGTGCGATGCCCGGCGAGCACTACGTTGCCCGCCCGTCCGGGAAGCGCCGTGCCAACCCAGTGGGCAGGGCCCTGGTCGATGACGCTGAGGTCGATGCCCTCTCGGACCACTTCGTCCACTCCGATCGCCGGGATACGGACGGTGCCGACAACGTGGCCGGCGGCCTGATCCTCGTCGCCCACCGGCTGGCGGCTCGACGCCGGCGCCCAATCGCCTGCAGGGCCTTCCACGACGTCGATGGCGGACGCTGGTGCCACGGCGACGACGAGGCCCAGAACCAGCGCGAGGACGACTGTCCAACGGTGTGCCCGGGTCACGTGCATGGCGCCACGATAGAATCTCGCTCCCGCAACCAAAAGGGGTGCCCTTGCAAGCGACAATTCCGTCACGTGTGATCTCCGGGGTCGTCCTGCCCCGCTCGACCGCGGCGACCTTCTCCCTGGTCGCCGGCTTCGCGCTCCTGACCGCGCTGGCCGCCCAGATTCGCATCCCCCTCCCGTTCACACCCGTGCCCATCACGGGCCAGACGTTTGCGGTCTTGCTGGCCGGCGCCGCCCTCGGCTCCGTTGCGGGCGCCGCCAGCCAGGCGCTCTATGTGCTACTCGGTGCTGCGGGGTTGCCCTTCTATGCGGGCGGTTCGTCCGGGTGGGCATACGCAACGGGCGCTACGGGTGGCTACCTCGTTGGATTCATCGCGGCGGCATGGATCGTCGGAGCGCTTGCGGAGCGAAAGCAAGACCGGACGGTGGCAACTGCGATCCCCGCGTTCCTGCTCGGCAGTGTCATGATCCACCTCTTCGGAGTTCCCTGGCTCGCGGCGACCCTCGACGTCGGCTGGCCCGAAGCCGCCGGCCTCGGCTCCGTACCCTTCGTGCCGGGTGACCTCGTGAAGATCGGAATCGCGGGCCTGATGCTGCCTGCGGCGTGGCGCCTGACCAGCCGCTTGCGTTGACGAACCCGACCGAGCGGGCGGAGCGCATCCGGGATTTGTTCACGCGAGACCGCTACGCCGCGCTCCTCGGACTCCAACTCGTGGACGTCGCGCCCGTGACGGTTGCGATGCCGGTCCGGCCCGACCACGAGAACTTCTATGACGTCACGCACGGAGGTGCGATGTTCTCTCTCGCCGACTGCGCGTTCAGTCTCGCTTCGAACGCTCACGGCGATAGGGCAGTCGCCATCGACACCCACCTCGTGCTCACTGCGGCCACCCGTCACTCGGACACTCTGACCGCGGTCGCCGAGGAGGTGACGAGAGGCCGCACGCTCGCCACCTACCGCATCACCCTCAGCCGCAGCGACGGGCGCATCGCAGGTCTCTTCACCGGCACCGTTCACATCACCCCGCGCGCCACGTGAAGCCTTCGGCGCGTTGCCCACGGGTTGGTACCCTCGCCGAGCCATGACGCACCTGCTCCCCGGCCGACCGAATCCACTCGGCGCGACGTACGACGGACGCGGCACGAACTTCGCGGTTCACTCGGACATCGCAGAGTCGATCGCCGTCTGCGTGTTCGCCGAGGACGGAATGGAATCCACGTACTGGCTGTCGGCAACAGACGGTCCGGTACATCATGGCTATGTAACAGACATCGGCCCGGGCACCCGCTACGGGCTCCGCGTCGAGGGACCGTGGGCGCCCAAACACGGCCTCTGGTGCAACCCGGCGAAACTCCTCATCGACCCGTACGCGGCTGCGATCGACGGGGATATCGCTTGGGACCGCGCCGTCTACGGGTTCGACATCCAGGATCCGAACCAGCGCGAACCTCACGACAGTGCCCCATTCATACCGAAGTCGCTCGTCGTCGACCACACCTTCGCGTGGGGAGACGACGCCAGGCCTCGAACCGCGTGGCACGACACCGTGATCTACGAGACCCACGTCAAATGCCTCACGCAACGTCACCCTGCCGTTCCGCCCGAGATGCGCGGCACGTACGCGGGCCTCGCCTCCCCTCCCGTCGTGGAGCACCTGCGCTCCCTCGGAGTGACGGCCGTGGAACTGCTGCCGGTCCAGCACTTCGTCCACGACCATGCGCTCGTCCGCCACGGTCTGCGCAACTTGTGGGGTTACCAGCCGATCGGGTTCTTCGCCCCCTACCACGGGTATGCAGCCTCTCGAGAGCCGGGTGGTCAGGTGGCGGAGTTCAAGCGGATGGTGAAGACGCTCCACGACGCAGGAATCGAGGTCATCCTCGACGTGGTGTACAACCACACCGGCGAATCACACGACCTGGGGCCGAACCTGAGCTTTCGCGGCATCGACAACCCTGCGTACTACCGCCTCAGTGACGAGGATCCCCGCCACTATCTCGACTTCTCCGGCGTCGGCAACACGATCAACACCGACCACCCGGCGGTGCTGCGGATGATCGCGGACAGCCTCAGGCTGTGGGTCGAGGAGTACCACGTCGACGGCTTTCGATTCGATCTCGCCACGACGCTGGCCCGCAGCGGCTTGGCGTTCGACGCAGCGGGCCCATTCCTCCATCTCATGTTCCAGGATCCGGTGCTCAACAGCGTCAAGCTGATTGCGGAACCATGGGATGTCGGGCCAGGCGGCTATCGGCTCGGGTCGTTCCCCGCGGTGTGGCGAGAGTGGAACGATCGGTACCGCGACACGGTACGCGACTACTGGCGGGCCACACCCGGCACTCGCGCCGACCTCGCATACCGGCTCACCGGAAGCTCGGACGTCTTCGCCCACGCCGGGCGCCGCCCGCCCACGTCCTCGATCAACTTCGTCACGAGCCACGACGGTTACACGCTCTCCGACCTCGTCGGTTACGAGCGCAAGCACAACGAGGCGAACGGGCAATCCAACCAGGACGGCCACGACGACAACCGATCATGGAACACAGGCGTCGAAGGCCCCACAGACGATCCGGCGATCAGCGAGCTCCGGAATCGGCGCAAGAGGAGCATCCTGGCAACCCTCCTCGTGTCCCAGGGCGTGCCCATGTTGCTCGGAGGCGATGAGCTCGGCCGTACGCAGCATGGGAACAACAACGCCTACGCACAGGACAACGAAATCTCGTGGTATGACTGGGAGCATGTGGACGCCACCTTCCTCGGTTTCGTTCGCCGCATGATCGATCTCCGCCGTCGCCATCCCGTCTTCCGCAGGCGCACGTGGCTTCGTGGTACACCGGCGAACGGGTCCAGCCTCGACGACGTGCGCTGGTTCACGCCGGAAGGAACCAGCATGTCGCAGCACGATTGGGACGCCGCCACACCGACGTCCGTCTCCATCTACCTCAACGGCGACGGCTTGGTCGTGCCAGACGCCGCAGGCTCCGCCCCCGTCGACGACAGCTTCCTCCTCATGTTGCATCCGGCCCATCGCAGTCGCACCTTCACGATCCCGCGAGGGCTGGGGCGAACGCCGTGGACGCCCCTGGTCGACACGGGGCTCGAAGGGGAGCCGCCCCGTCATGCTCTCGGAGAGGGCGCCACGCTTCCGGTCGCCGCGTTTGGACTCGTGGTGCTGCTGCCAGGAGCGGGCCGAGTGAAGGTCCTCTTTGCGACCTCGGAGCTCGCCCCGTTGGTGAGGGTCGGCGGCCTCGCCTATGCCGCCGCGGGTCTCATCGAGGCGCTCCACGACGCAGGCGTCGAAGTCACCGTTGCGCTGCCCGACTACGGCACCTACGACGCGGGCGACGGCCCCCCGCATGCTCTCGACATGCCGCCGTGGGTGGGCATCACAACGTATCGACGCGGGCGGGTGTTCGGTGGCGTGCCGCTCATCAGCGTGCGCACTCCCGCCATCGAGCGGCCCCATCCGTACAACGACGCATCCGGCCACGGGTGGCACGACAACGACTTCCGATTCATGGCGTTCTCAGCCGCCGTCGCCGAGCTGGCGAAACAGCTGGCGCCGGATGTGCTGCACTTGAACGACTGGCACACAGGCGCCGCGCTCGGCTTCCTCGGCGGTCCTGTGCCTTCCGTGTTGACCATCCACAACCTCGCCTATCAGGGCACGAGCCACGCCGGCTGGCTCGAGTTGATGTCCTACCGGACCTCGGCGTACGAATGGCACGGCTCGACCAACCCCCTCTCGGGAGCCATCGCCCTGGCCGACTACGTCGTGGCGGTGAGCCCACACTACGCCGAGGAGATCCAGCATCCGGAGAATGGCGCGGGACTCCACGAGGCGCTCCGGTCGAGGGGCAACCGCCTCGTCGGCATCCGCAACGGCATCGATCCCACGTGGGACCCAAGCACCGACCGCCACTTGCCCGTGCACTACTCGGCGCGCGACCTCGGCCCCAAGGCGCAGGCTCGCCGCAACCTCCTCGCCGAGGTCGGATGGGCGTCCGAACGGAGCCCGCTGATCGCGATGGTCACTCGACTGACATGGCAGAAAGGGGTCGACCTGGCCCTCGATCTCATCGAGTACCTCGATCGAATCCCGGCGCGGCTGGTGGTGCTCGGCTCGGGCGACCGTGGCCTGGCCGACAGGGCGCGGTGGGTAGCAGGGGCCCATCCGCGACGGTTCCACTTCATCGAGGGTTTCGACGAGGCGCTGGCCCATCGCATGTTTGCGGGCGCCGACCTGCTGCTGATGCCGAGCCGATTCGAGCCATGCGGGCTCGCGGAGATGCAGGCCATGGTGTACGGGACCATCCCGATCGTCACCGACGTCGGCGGGTTGCACGACACCGTCATCGATGACGACGCGCACCCGCGCAGCGGCACGGGGTTCGTCGCCTCGCAGCCCGTACCGACGGCGCTCCTCGACGCAGTCCATCGTGCTGCACGGGCGTGGCGCTCGCCACAGCGTCGCAAGTCGATCCAGCTGCGCGGTATGCGCCACGATTGGTCGTGGAGAGCCCCCGCAGCTCGCCAGATCGAGATCTACGAGTCGCTCTCAGACCGCAGACATCAGACCGCAGACCTGAGACCGCAGACCTGAATCGCTCCCTCGGCGAACCCACTCGAGGGTCGCCTGAGGGTCTTCCTCGCAGTGACCTGGGCGAGCCTCACCCTCTCGTATGGCCCCGCTGTGCGATCCCTGCGCGCGGGGGATCTTCCGCGGGACGCAGCTGACGTTTGGGCACGGCGGCGCAGCCGAGCGGCTACACCGGCTCGGTGATGGTCGTTCCCTTGGCGACGGCCACCGTACCCCGCTCGGACACCGTGAACCTGGCCTCGTCCCTCGCCCTGTCGACCCCGATCTGCGCGCCCGCCGGAATGGTCACGTTCTTGTCGATGATCGCATTGCGTACGACGGAGCCGGGACCGACGGTGACCCCGTTCAGCAGGACGGCACCTTCCACGATCGCGCCGCCCTCCACCCGCACAGACGGCGAGACCACCGAGCGGCGAACGTAAGAGCCGGAGACGATGACCCCGTTCGACAGGATGCTGTCGCGGATCTCGCCGGCGCCAGCTGCACCGGCCGCAACGACTTTCGCGGGTGGCATCGAGCGCATATCGGTGTAGATCGGCCAATCCTGGTTGTAGAGGTTGAACATGGGCTCGATGTCGACGAGATCCATGTGGGCATCGAAATACGAGTCGAGCGTCCCGACGTCTCGCCAGTATCCGACGGCCCGTTCGGCAACTCCGGGCACGTCGTTGAGCGTGAAGTCGTACACGTGGGCCTCCCCCGCTGCGACGAGCTTCGGGATCAGGTCGCCGCCCATGTCGTGCCGCGATTCCTCGTCGAACGCATCCTCCTGCACCAGATCGATGAGCACGTCGGTGTCGAAGAGGTAGTTGCCCATCGACACGAAGGCGTGGTCGGGATCATCCGGCAGCGGCTGCGGATCCGCCGGCTTCTCCCGGAAGGTTTCGATCTTGGTGGTGGTGCCGCGCTCGATCACCCCGAACTGATCCGCTTCAGCCAGCGGGCACACGGTGAGCTGCAACTGTGGCGCCTGCTCCCGTGTCGATGTGGTGTTCGAGCATCTGGCTGGGGTCCATCCGGTAGATGTGATCGGCACCGAACACGAAGATGTAGTCGGGCCGCTCATCGGCGACCAGGTTGAGATTCTGGAACACGGCATCCGCCGAGCCGAGGAACCACCGCTTTCCTGCCCGCATCTGCGCCGGCGCCGTCGCTACGTAGTTGCCAAGCAGCGTCGAGAGCCGCCACGTGCGGGACAGGTGAACGTCGAGGCTGTGGCTCTTGTACTGGGTGAGCACCACGATGTGGCGATAGCCCCCATTGGCGAGGTTGGAGAGGGCAAAGTCGATGAGCCGGTAGTGGCCACCGAACGGCACGGCCGGTTTGGCCCGGTCTGCGGTGAGCGGCATGAGCCGCTTGCCCTCGCCCCCGGCCAGGACCATCGAGAGCACCCGGGGCCGCACCCGACTGATCATGCCGCATCCACGTCCGGGGCGAGGACGACGGTGGCGAGCGGTGGCACCTCGATCACGACGGAGTGATCGTACCCATGAGCCGCCACCGGTTCGGCGGCCACCCCGCCGAGGTTGCCAACCCCGCTCCCACCGTAGGTGGTGGCGTCGCTGTTGAGCAGCTCGGACCACTGCCCCGGCTCCGGCACCCCGAGGCGGTAGCCATGCCAGACCTGAGGCGTGAAGTTCGAGACCGCCAGCACCGGCCGGGCGCCATCCGCATATCGGACGAACGCAATGGTGCTCGCCGCGGCATCGTCCGCAGTCACCCAGCGGAACCATTCCGCACGGTGGTCGGATGCGTGCATCGCCGGCTCGTCGCGGTACACCCGGTTGAGGTCGGCGACCCATGCGGCTACCCCGGCATGACGCGGGTCGTCGAGCAGATGCCAGGGCAGGCCGCTGTCGTGGCTCCACTCGTTGGGCATCGCCAGGTCGCAGCCCATGAAGACGAGCTTCTTGCCCGGTGTCGTCCACTGGTGCCCGAAGAGGAGGCGCAGCCCGGCGAAGCGCTGCCAGTCGTCGCCGGGCTGCTTGTTGAGCAGCGATCCTTTCCCGTGCACGACCTCGTCGTGCGACAACGGAAGTACGAAGTTCTCCTGCCCGGCGTACATCGCTCGGAACGTGAGCTCGTTGTGGTGGTACCGGCGGTGGATGGGATCGCGCGCCATGTAGCGCAGCGTGTCGTTCATCCATCCCATGTCCCACTTGTAGCCAAAGCCGAGTCCGCCCACCTCAACGGGTCTCGACACGAGGGGCCACGCGGTCGACTCCTCGGCGATGGTCTGGATGCCGGGGTGGCGCCGGTAGAGGCTCAGGTTCAGCTGACGGATGAAGCCGATGGCTTCGAGGTACTCGCGGCCGCCCAGCTCGTTGGGGACCCACTCCCCCTCGCCGCGGGAGTAGTCGCGATAGAGCATCGAGGCGACAGCATCTACACGAATGGCGTCGATGTGATAGCGCTCGATCCAGAAGTGGGCGCTCGATATCAGGTACGCCCGCACCTCGGGCCGGCCGTAATCGAAGATGGCGGATCCCCAATCGGGCTGGTAGCCGATGCGCCAGTCGGCGGGCTCATAGAGGTGCGTGCCATCGAAGTGGACCAGCCCGTGGCCGTCCATCGGAAAGTGCGACGGCACCCAGTCGAGAATCACACCGATGCCGTTTTGGTGCAGGTGGTCGATGAGATGCATCAAGTCCTGCGGATCGCCGTAGCGCGATGTCGGAGAGAAGTACCCCGTTGTCTGGTAGCCCCACGAGCCGTAGAACGGATGCTCGAGAACGGGAAGCAACTCGACGTGGGTGTAGCCCTGGCGAAGCACCCACTCGGTGAGCGGCTCGGCGATCATGCGGTAGCGAGTTGGCCCCCGAAACGAGCCCACGTGCATCTCGTAGATCGAGATGGGTGCGTCCTGTGACTGGCGGCCGCCGCGGCCGGACAACCACTCGTCGTCACTCCACTCGTAGGAGAGATCCCAGGTGAGCGACGCATTGCCGGGGGGCGATTCACCGAAGAAGCCGACCGGGTCGGTCTTCTCGGCATGCCAGCCTCGCCGCTCCACGTGGTAGCGATATTTGACGCCGGCACCGACTCCGGGGATGTGCCGCTCCCAGACCCCGCCCCCTGCCCACGTCATGTCGTGGGCCCACGGGTCCCATCCGTTGAAGTCACCGATCACGGTCACCCGCTCCGCGTTGGGAGCCCATACTCGGAAGGTGGCTCCGTCGGCGTCGAGGTGGCATCCCAGCAGCTCGTACAAGCGCTCGTGGGTGCCTTCCTCGAGCAGCCAGCGGTCATGGTCACTGATCACGAGGGGGACCCTACCTGTTCGCCACAGGGGCAGAACCGCCGAGGCCTTGCGTGGCCGTCTCCCGTCGTCAGGATGTCGACGCCTCTGAGCGAGCGTCGGTTCCATTGCCCGTGGCAGAGGAAGTGCCGCTTTCGAAGTCCTCACCGAGGTACGCGCGAATCACCTCGGGGTGACGCTGCACCTCGGCGGGAGGACCGGTGGTTATCGGAGTTCCGAAGTCGAGCACCATCACCCGATCGGCGATATCCATGACGAGCGCCATGTCGTGCTCGACGAGGATCATGGCGATCCCGAGCTCCTGGCGGATGTCGAGGATGAAGCGAGCCATGTCCTCGGTCTCCTCGAGATTCATGCCGGCCACAGGCTCGTCGAGGAGCAGGAGCCGAGGCTCCATCGCCAAGGCCCGCCCCAACTCGACTCGCTTCTGCACGCCGTACGGGAGGAGGGCGACGGGGTACTTGCGCCAGCTCTCGATCTCGAGCAGGTCGATGATGTCCTCCACTTTGGCGCGGTTGTCCATCTCCTCCCGCTTCGCCTTGCCGAACCACAAGCTCCCCGACAGCCAGCTTGCGCGAGTGCGCACGTGCCGGCCAACGAGGAGGTTCTCGAGAACGGTCATGTGGGCGAACAGCTCGATGTTCTGGAAGGTCCGGGCGATGCCGAGCTCGGCCACCTTGTCGGGCCGCATCCCGAGGATGCTCTCGCCCTCCCACCTGATATCGCCCTCCTGCGGGCGGTAGACACCGTTGAGGCAGTTGAACGTCGACGTCTTGCCTGCACCGTTCGGACCGATGATGGCGAACAGCTCCTCGGGGTTCACGTGGAAGCTGACGTTGGTGAGTGCCTTCACGCCTTTGAACGAGAGCGACACGTTGTCGAACTCGAGAAGCGGCGACTGCGCTCGCCCAGTCATCTGCGGCACCTGCAGTCCGTAGCCCGCAGCCCATGGCCCGCAGCCCGACCCGAACCGTACGGAATACGAGATACAGGCCACGGGATACGGGACACCGGCCTGCTCGGATCGACACTCATGACAGCCACCGCTTCCGCCTCTTGTAGTGCTTCACTTCTCGGAAGCTCTTGCGATCGCCTTCTGCGTGGAGGCCGAGGTAGAACTCCTGGACGTCCTCGTCCTGCAACAGCTTCTTCGGGTCGCCGTCCATCACGACCTTCCCGGTCTCCATGATGTAGCCGTAGTGGGCGATCGACAGCGCCATGTTGGCGTTCTGCTCGATGAGCAGCACCGACGTCCCCTGCGCGTTGATCGAGACGATGATGTCTCGGATCTGCTGCACAAGCATCGGTGCCAGCCCGAGCGACGGCTCGTCGAGGATGAGAAGCTTGGGATCGGCCATGAGCGCCCGGCCGATGGCGAGCATCTGCTGCTCGCCGCCGGACAGATAGCCCGCTGTCGCTTTTCGCCGATCTTTCAGAACCGGGAACAACGTCATCACCCTGTCGTAGGACGCCTTGACGCTCGCCCCGTTGCGATTGGTGATCGATCCCGTTCGCAGATTCTCGTCGACCGTCATCTCGGCAAAGACCCGCCTGCCCTCCATCACCTGGGCGATGCCCGACTTGACGATGACCGAGGCATCCTTGCCGTCGATGCGCTCGCCGGCGAGATCGATCGAGCCTTTGGTGATGTCACCCTCGTGGACGTCGAGCAGACCGGTGATCGCCCGCAGCGTGGTTGTCTTGCCCGCACCGTTGGCGCCGAGCAGCGCAACGATCTGGCCGTCTTTCACCTCGAGGGACAGACCCCGCAGCACGAGCACCACGTCGTTGTAGACGACTTCGAGGTTGGCGATCTCGAGCATGCGGGCTCATCCCTCCGTTCGGGTCGGGGGTGGGGATGCGGCAGTCCGCACCCCCACCCGATCGTCTGTTTACAGCTCGTAGCAGGGTGTCGTGAAGTCGAACTGCGCTGCGGCGTCGGACACGAAGTAGTCCTTCACCAACACCGAGCCGGTCGTTCCGCCACCGTCCTGTGACACCGTCTGCTCTGCCGCGCCTGCGGCCGTATACGCCTCGAGCGACGGCTTGTAGATGGCGATCTGCCGCTGCACGAACTCGTTCGGCGCGCCTGCATAGCTCTGGTTCGGCGCCAGTCCCTGGAAGTCGATGTCGGCCACACTGTTGGCCGCCGCCTTCACGCCTGCGCGGGTCAGGTCGCCGCTGGCGATCGCTGCTTCCAGAACCGCACGGATCGCGATCGACTCCGTCCACCCGATGATGAACGCATCGGACGGGCGTCGCTGCGGATCTGCAGCGATGATCGACGCCTGGAGTCCCGCCATGCCGGGCACGTCGGTGCCCCACGTGGCGCCGTAGTTCGACTGGAAGTACACCTGGTCGAGGATCGGCCCAACCGGAGTGTCCAGCAGACGGAAGTCGTACGTCGGCACGGAGCCGGTCCACAAGCCCTGGTAGCCGCTTTGGAAGGCGCCACCGAGGATCTCTGCGAACGTCGACGGGTTGGTGGTGGCGAAGACGAAGTCGGCGCCGGAGTTGACGATCTCGGTGATGACCGGGGTCTGGTCCTGACCCGGGATCACCGCAGCTTCACCGTCGTAGACGAGGTCCATGCCGTAGAAGTCCACAGCGGCCTTGACGCCGGCGGCGGCATCCTGGCCATAGTCACCCGGGAAGGTGACGAGCGCGACCGATTGGGCACCTTGCTCGTCATGCATGTAGCCGACGAGATCCATTGCCTCGATGCAGTAGTTCGTGTTCTGCTCGAGGGCGAGACCTTGGTCGAACTCAGGGATCGCCCAGCCGGAGTACCAGCTCAGCGGGATGAACAGCATGTCGTCTTCGACGTACTGCGGCAGCGTCGCCACATTGGTGGGCGAACCGGTCGACTGACCGAGCGCGAGGACCTCTTCACGAAGCTTGGCGTACTTCTCCTGGTGCTGCTCGACGTTGTAGTTGGTGTCTTCGATGACCAGCTCGACCGTCCAGCCATCGGCGATTCCGCCCCCAGCGTTGACCTCGTCCCAGTAGATCTGCTGAGCGTCGGTGATGTCGACGACCAGCGGAGCGAACGCGCCCGTCAGGTCGGCGAGATAGCCGAGCTTGATGACCTTGTTGGCGACGTCGACACCGACGTCGGCCATGACCTCGCCACCCGCAGCAGCCGTTGTCGTCGTCTCGCCACCGGCAGCAGCGGTCGTCGTCGTCTCGCCACCGGCAGCAGCGGTCGTCGTCGTCTCGCCACCGGCAGCAGCAGTCGTCGTCGTGCCTGCGTCGTCGTCGCCGCCACACGCGGTCGCCACCAAGGCAAAGGCCACGAGGGCGATCAGCCAAGTAAATCGTCGTCTCACTTGTCTTCCTCCTGTTGTCTTCCTGTTTCGTCGTTGCGCCCAGCCCAGTGGGGCCGGGAGAGTACCAAGCGGTGTGCGATCAATAGGTGAACGGCCAGCCCTTCCAGTAGTTCTTGATGCGAATCCAGATCCCGAACAGCCCGAGCGGCTCTGCGATGAGGAACACGATGATGAGCACGCCGAAGAGCACGATGTTGAGCTGGAAGATCGAGAGTCCAGGACCGGCGGCACCCGTCGACACCAGGCCGAAGTCGTCCGAGCTGGTGGCGACAACGATGTTGGCGAGCCAGGAGAAGGCTCCGCCCGTGTCTGCCTGGTTGGCGAGCCAGAACGTGAAGTCTTCGACGACCCGTGGCGTGAGCACGACGAAGAAGGTGCCGAGCAGCGTACCGGCCACGGTGCCGGCACCGCCGATGAGCACGATGGCGATGAACTCCACGGACAGCAACAGGTCCCACGACTCAGGGATCACTCTGCCCAGAACCACCGCATAGAGCGCCCCTGCGATGCCTGCGTAGAACGAAGAGACCGCAAACGCTTTGAGCTTGCTCATCGACTCGTTGACGCCCATCACCTCAGCTGCGATGTCGCGGTCGCGTATCGAAGTCCACGAACGACCGATGCGGGTGCGCATCAGGTTCTTCGACAGGAACGCAAACAGGATGACCACGACGAGGAGGAAGAAGTACGTCTTCGACGCCCCACTGAGCTCGATGCCGAACCACGATCCACCGGTCGAGAAGGATATGAGAGGTTCGCCCTTCCACAACGCGAACTCGAGCGGCGGCCACTCCCGCCCCGTTGTCGGTCCCCCTGCAATCTTGCCGAGGTTGCGCCAGAGGTGGAGACCGATGAAGACGAGGCCGAGCGTCACGAACGCCAGGTAGAGACCGCGCACTCGCACGGCCGTCGGCGCAATGATCATGCCGACGAGCGCAGCGACGATGCCCGCCGCCGGCAACCAGATCCAGATGGGAAGACCGAGTCCCCAGACCGTGTTGCCTGCCTCGCCGCCGAGGAGAACAGCGGTGTAGGCACCAACCGCCATGAAGAAGGCATGACCGAGCGACACCTGGCCTGCGACCCCGGTCAGCAGGTTGAGGCCGAGCGCCGCGACGGCGAACACCATGGCCCGATTGACGATTACGAGCCAGTCGGAGTCGCCGAGGTAGCCCAGGAAAGGCACCCCACCGAGTGGCACGAGAACGGCAACGGCAAGGAGAACCACGAGGGCGATGCGCTGCGTCAGCGTCGGGAAGAGCGACATCTCGGTCTCGTAGCGGGTGAAGAGATTCGGTCGGCCTCTCATACCCGGCGCACCTCCTCGGTACCGAGGATGCCGTAGGGCTTGATCACCAGCACGATCATCATCAGCAGCCACGGCACGATGCCGGAGAATCCCGTGCCCAGCCACGACACGCTGGAGAGATAGCTCCCGACGAACACCTCGGCGCTTCCTACGAGCATCCCGCCGACGATGGCGCCAGGAATGGAGTCGAGACCACCGATCACGACGGCAGGGAACGCCCGGAACGCAACGAACGCGGTGAGTGGAGTCACCCCTGCCGCACGAGGAGACATCGAAGAGAAGATCCCCCCTACCGCCGCAAGGCCCGCTCCGATGGCCCATGCCGTGGCGAAGACCTTGCCGACGCTGATGCCCTGCGCCATGGCGGCTTCCTGATCGAACGCCGTTGCCCGCATCGCAACGCCGATCCGGGTGCGGAAGAACCACGCCAAACCCGCCATTGCCACGCCCGTCACGACGATCATCACGATCTGGGTCTGCGATATGCGCAACACCCCGATGTCGACCACACCCGCACCCCACGGATCGCCGAGGCCACGCAGTTGGTTCCCGAGGTAGTCGGTCGTGACCGTGCGCACGATGAGGTCGAGACCGAGCGTGATCATGGCGACGGCAAACAGCGGTTCGCCGATCATTGGCCGTATGGCCAATCTCTCCACGATGATGCCGATGAGGGCGGCACCGATGACTGCTGCCAGTGCCGAGAGCGACCACTGCACGATCACCGGGGCCGACTCGAGCCAGCGCCCCGGCATGTTCACCACCGTGGCGAAATAGACCACCAGATACGCACCGAACGCAGCAATGGCGCCGTGGGCGAAGTTCACCACTTGAGTCGCCTTGAAGATGATCACGAAGCCGAGGGCGAGGATGGCGTAGATGGCCCCCAGCGCAATGCCCGAGGCGAGCGTGTTGATGAACTTCTCGAAAGCGCCTGCGTTCGCCGTCTGGGCAAGGACGATCAGTGGCATGAACGAACCCTGACGGAACGAGTGACCAGGCGAGACTCTGCCTCAGCTGCGCTACGGCGCCGCATCAGACGCGGAATGCGCCTCTGGCGCACGGTCACACCCCTTTCGAGCCCTACTCGGGCTCGACGCAGCGCACCGACGTGTCCTCGCTGCCTTCCGGCCAGCACGGGGAACAAGTCGGCCTGCGGCCGACGGTCACACCCCTTTCGAGCCCTACTCGGGCTCGACGGGGTGTTCCAAGGTGCGCTCGCTGCGCTCGCGCACTGCACTAGTACATACTCTCCACCAATTCGCCGAACATGTCGGACATGGCGCTGCGCTTGAGCTTCTGGGTGGCGGTCAGCTCGCCGTCCTCGTGGTCGAGTTCCTTGGGGATCATGCGGAACTTCTTGATCTGCTCAACCCTGGAGAACTTCTCGTTGGTCTCGTCGACGACCTTCTGGATCAGCTCCATGACCTCGGGCTTCTCCGACAGGTCCCGATACGTCGTGTAGGGGATGTTCCTGCGCAACGCCCAGTTGCCCACGGTGTCGAGCTCGATGCCGACCAGCGCCGTCAGGTACTTCCGACCATCGCCGATCACCATCGCCTCCTTGACGAATGGCGATGTCTTGAGGCTGTTCTCGATCTCAGACGGGGAGATGTTCTTCCCGCCGGAGGTGATGATGATGTGCTTGATCCGATCGACGATCTTGACGTGGGTGCCTTCGACCCATTGGCCGACGTCGCCGGTCTTCAGCCATCCGTCCTCGGTGAAGGTCTCGGCGGTCTGCTCCGGCTTGTTCCAGTAGCCGGCGAAGACACCCGGATGCTTGGTCTGGATCTCCCCGGTCTGCTCGTCGATGCGGAACCCGATGCCGGGGTAGGGCTCACCAACCGTGCCGAGCTTGACGCGGCCGTCGAAGTTGATGGTCGCTACCGCCGAGTTCTCCGTCATGCCGTAGAGCTCGTATACCGGGATACCGAGCCCCATGAAGAACTCCAGCACCTCAGGGGCGATCGGGGCAGCACCCGAGCCCGCCCACCGGCACCGGCGGAGGCCGATGCGTTCTTTCAGTGAGCGAAAGAAGAGCGGGTTGCCGATCCAGTAGACGAGCCTGCTACCCAGGGTGTGATCGCCGCCGTTGGCAACCCGAGCCTTCCCGATGTAGTTGGCCATGGCGAGACCCAGGCGGGCAATGCGGCGCTTCAGCCAGGTGGCGTCCTGCAGCTTGATCAGCACCGTCGCATGGATCTTCTCCCAGATGCGGGGTACGGCGAAGAACAGGGTTGGTTGCACCTCGCGCAGGTTCACCTGCACCGTATCGATCGACTCTGCGAAGTTGAGCATGGTTCCCGCGCCTGCCATGTGCCACGTCGAGAAGATGCGCTCGGCCACGTGGCAGAGCGGCAGATACGTGAGGATCATGTCGTCGGGACCGGGGCCTTTGCCATCCCCGAAGCGGGCGCCGTTGCCAACGATGTTGTCGATGGCAAACGCCGAGTTGGCGTTCGTGAGCATTGCGCCCTTGGGCGGGCCGGTGGTGCCCGAGGTGTACACCAACGTCATCACGTCGTCTGGCTGCGCCTCTGCCATGTGTCGCTCGACCTCACCGGCGTGATCCCGGCGGTGGCGGGCACCGAGAGCCATGAACTCGTCCCAGAACATCAGCCGAGGGTCGTCGTAGGAGCGGACTCCGCGCGGTTCGACGTAGATGATGGTCGACACGGTGGGCACGTTGTCGCGGGGCATCTCGAGCACTTTGTCGACCTGCTCCTGGTCTTCGGCCAAGTGGACCTTTGCGCCGGAGTCGTTGAGCAGGTATTCGACCTCGGCCGTCGGGTTGGTGGGATACATACCGGTGCAGATGCCGCGAATCGCAACGGTTGCCAGATCGAGGACCACCCACTCCGGCCGGTCCTCGGAGTGGACCGAGACGACGTCGCTCGGGCCGACACCGAGCGCAAGAAGCCCGTGGGCTGCGGTGAGGATCTGGTCCCAGAGGTTCACCCACGTGATCTCCTGCCAGATCCCGTAGTCCTTCTCCCGCATCGCAACTGCGCTGGGGCGCGCCTCCGCCCAGTCACGGACACGGCTGGCAACCGTCGGATACCCCGTGCCGGCCTGCGCCGCGCCCGGGCGATCCATCGTCGCGGTCATCGACTCTCCCTTCCCTGTCCGTGGTGCCCGCCGGAGCGGGCGGCACCACGATAGAGATCGCGATCTCTCCGTGCCACGAGTGCGGGACGGCGTTCCCCCATGCGGGTCACGCCGACTTGCGCACTCCGACGACGCGAAATCGGCCGGCGACGAACGCTGGGTCCGTGAGGCTGGCGTTTCCCGCGGGGTTGGCGCCGGTCACGTGGAAGTCGCTGAACGCCGCCGACTGGTTGACGAACAGGCCGCCCGTGAGGTTGAACGCCACCGAAACGCCTGCGTCGACGGCGGCGTTCTCCGCAGCGTCGACGATCGCGTCGTCCGTGGAGTAGACGAGCCACGTGATGGCGCCGTGCCCCTTCGCCGACTCGACGGCGAGGGCGAGGCTCTGCTGGGTGTCGTCGGTTGCGATCACATATGCGATCGGCCCGAACATCTCCCGCATGTACGTGGCGCGGTCCTCTGCGTCGACGGCAACCAGCAGCGGCGTCCGCATCACCGCATCCGGATATGCGGGGTTCGTGATCGCCCGCGAGGGCAGCAGCGGCGTTCCGCTCGCGGCAGCATCGTCGAGGCGCTCCAAGGTTGCGCCACCCTTGATGGCGCCAAGGATGTCTCCTGCTCGCTGGTCGTCGGACAGCAGGCCGCCGATAGCCTGAGCGAGACCCTGGGCAACGTCTTCGAAGGCAACGTGCTCGTCACCGACATCGATGCCGGCCCGAGGGACGTAGACGTTCTGCGGCGTGGTGCACATCTGGCCTGAGTACATCGACATCGACACCGACAGGTTGCGGAACACGCCCTTCAGGTCGTCGGCCGAGTCGACGATCACCGAGTTGACGCCGGCCTTCTCCGTGAAGACCAGCGCGTTCGGCACGTTCTGCTCCAGCCAGGTGCCGAAGCTCGAGCCGCCCGTGTAGTCGACGATCTTGACCCTGGGGTCGAGGACCAGGATCCTGGCGATCGGTGCATCCGGCGTGTCGGCGAGAAGGGTGACGAGGTTGGGGTCGAATCCGGCTTCGCCAATCACTGCACGGGCCGTCTCCGTGAAGCACGCGAGCGGGAGAATCGTCCCCGGATGCGGCTTGATCACCACCGGGTTCCCCGTCGCCAAGCTGGCGAAGATCCCTGGGTACCCGTTCCACGTGGGGAACGTCGACACACCGATCGTGACGGCGACGCCGCGTGGCTTCAGCCGCCAGGTCTTGTCGATGACAATGGGGTCGCGCTTGCCCTGCGGCTTCTCCCACCGCATGGCTCCCGGCAACCTGGTCTGCTCGGCGTATGCGTAGGCGACGGCCTCGAGCGCACGATCGAGGGCGTGCGGGCCGCCGGCTTGGAACGCCATGAGGAACGCCTGGCCCGTCGTTTGCATGACCGCGTGGGCCATCTCGAAGCTGGTGTGGGACAAGCGGTCGAGGATCTCGAGGCATACTCCGGCGCGCTGCGCAGGGGATGCGGCCGCCCAGGCGGGCATGGCAGCCTCAGCGGCAGCGAGCACATCGTCCGGGGTCGAGTTGGGGTAGGACACGCCGAGCTCCACTCCGTACGGCGACGTTTCCGCAACCTGTCTGAAGCCGTCGGCTGGTTGATCGATCACGAACGGCTTGCCGAGCCGTGCTTGGAAGGCAGCCTCTCCCGCAGCGGGAGCGTCGTCGCCGTAGGCACGTGGGCTCTCCGGATACGGGCTCCAGTACTGGCGGGTTCGGATCGTCTCCAGCGCCTTCTCCAGGGTGCCCTTGTGCGTGTCGAAGAAGTCAGTCATCTCTCTCCCTCAGGTATCGGTGGTGGATTCGGTGTCATCGGGTTCATGCCGGACGTCAGACCTCAGACGTCAGACCTCAGACTTCTGACTTCTCTCTCGTCGGGCACGCAAGGAGGCTCTCGTACCCGCTCCTGCAACTCATACCCGCTCCAGGAGCATCGCGATGCCCTGGCCGACGCCGATACACATCGTGGTCAGCGCCATTCGCTCGCCGCGCACATGCAGTTCGCGGCCCGCCGTCGCCACGAGGCGTGCCCCGCTCATTCCGAGAGGGTGACCGAGCGCGATGGCGCCGCCGTTGATGTTGACGTGGTCGGCATCGTCCGGCAGGCCCAGCTCGCGTAGGCATGCGAGCGATTGCGCCGCGAACGCCTCGTTCAGTTCTACGACACCGATGTCCTGCAGCTGGACGCCGGTGCGGTCGAGCAGCTTGCGGGTCGCGGGGACGGGACCGATGCCCATGATTCGTGGCGGAACGCCTGCCA
Organism: uncultured Acidimicrobiia bacterium; assembly: GCA_963792895.1. GTDB lineage: Bacteria > Actinomycetota > Acidimicrobiia > Spongiisociales > UBA5794 > UBA6912. The sequence continues at coordinate 974,757 of CAWBYA010000007.1, read as the reverse complement.
CCGCCATGGCCCTGATCCGAGCAAGTGGCCGCAACCCATGGCGTGCGATCGCCACCTCGGACGCCACGAGGGCGGCGCAGGCGCCGTCGTTGATGCCTGAGGCGTTGCCGGCGGTCACGGTCCCGTCTGGGGGGAAGATCACGCGCAGCGTGCTCAGCGCCTCGAAGCTGGTGTCTGGTCGCGGATGCTCGTCGGTGTCGACCACCACCGGATCACCTCTTCGTTGTGGCACAGCCACCGGGACGATCTCGTCGGCCATCCGGCCGGAGGCGATGGCGGCTGCGGCGCGCTGGTGGCTGCGGAGCGCAAAGCGGTCCTGGTCCTCGCGGCCGACTCCGAACTCCCTGGCGACGTTCTCGGCGGTGCTCGGCATCTCGTCGCGCCCGAACCGCTCCTCGAGGCGCGGGTTGACGAAACGCCAGCCGATCGTCGTGTCATAGATCTCGGACGTACGATCAAAAGCTGCGGTTGCTTTGGGCATCACCTTGGGCGCCCGGCTCATCGACTCGACGCCTCCAGCCACCACGAGGTCGGCCTCCCCCGTCTTGACCGCCCGTGCGGCCAGCCCGATCGCCTCCATGCCCGAGCCGCACAACCGGTTGACGGTCGTACCGGGCACGTCGACGGGGAGGCCCGACAAGAGGACGGCCATTCGGGCGACGTTGCGATTGTCCTCCCCCGCCTGGTTGGCACAACCCAGGATGACGTCATCCGTTGCGTCCCACCCCATGTGAGGATTGCGCTCCATCAGCGTGGCGATCGTCAAGGCCGCCATGTCATCGGGACGCACCCCCGACAGTGCGCCGCCGAATCTCCCGATCGGCGTCCGGATCGAGTCGCAGAGGAACGCCTCGGTCATGCGGTGGCTCCTTCCCGCAGGCTGAGCCCGGCGAGCGCCGCTCGGCGGATCAACGCCGAGACCCGGTAGCGGTCCTCTCCATAGAATCCCCGCATCGTGTCGAGGACGTCCCGCACGATCGGTGGGCCGAGCCGGTCTCCCCATTCGAGCGGGCCGAGCGGGTAATTCGTGCCCAGCCGCATCGCAGTGTCGATGGCATCCGGCCCCGCGACGCCCACGAGCACGGCGTCCGCGGCGACGGAGGCGAGTTGGGTCACGATGCGCATCAGGACGAGGCCTGGGGCGTCGCCCACGAGGGATACGGCGGTTCCGCCACCGAGCAGCAGCGCGAGCCATGCCGCCGGATGCCGGACTGCCTGGGCGGCCTCCGCAACGGCGACGCGCTCGGCGGTAGCCCAGTCGCCAACCAGGTCGAACACAGCGACCTCATCCGTGCCGACTGCGCCGCTCGCCGCCAGCTCCGTCGCCGTCCGCCCATCGGTCGGGACCAGGGCGACATCGCCGATGCGCATTCTCCCGGGCCCCTCGTCCTCGGCATGGGTGACGAGCTCGACGCCACGTGCCGCGAGCCGATCGACGATCTCGGTGGCATGCCCGAGATCGCCCACCACCTCGACCGTAGGAAGGTGACCGTGCTCGGCCGCGGTGATCGATCGCACCGCCTGGAGGCCTTCCGGAGCGTCATCGCCGTAGGCGTAGAAGCCGCGGCCGGTCTTGCGGCCGAGACGGCCTGCATCGACGAGGCTCTGCTGAATCACGTTGGGGGCGAATCGGGGATCGTGAAACGTCTGGGCGTAGACGGACTTGGAAACGGCGAGGTTGACGTCGAGGCCGACGAGATCCATCAACGTGAACGGTCCCATTCGAAAGCCACCAGCCCCCGTCACGACGGCGTCGATCGTCGCCGGGTCGGCCACGCCTTCGGCGAGCAGGCGCAGGGCCTCGCCGTAGAAGGGTCGGGCCACCCGATTGACGATGAATCCCGGCGTAGACGCACAGTGGACCGGCGTCTTTCCCCAGGCCTTCGCCGTTGCGAACGCATCGGCGGCCGTTCCTGGGTCGGTCGCTGTGCCGGCGACGATCTCGACGAGCGGCATGACCGGCGCAGGGTTGAAGAAGTGCATCCCCACCAGGCGATCCGGGCGGCGAAGTCTCCCAGCGATCGCCGTGACCGACAGGGACGAGGTGTTGGTGGCGAGTACCGACCTTTCGCCGACGATGGTCTCCAGCTCGCCGAACACGTGCTGCTTGACGCCGAGATCCTCGACGATGGCCTCGATGACGAGCCCGGCGTCCGCCAGGTCGCCCAGATTGCGGGCGGGAACGACCCGCCCGACGATCCCCTGGGCTGTCTCGGATGTCATCTTCACCTTGGCCACCGATCGGTCGAGACGGCTGCGCAGCTCGTTGAGCGCACCATCGACCACGTCACCGTCCGTGTCGTACAGCCGCACGATGTGGCCTGCCTCGGCCGCAACTCTGGCGATGCCGGCGCCCATGGTGCCTGCGCCGAGCACGGCGACCACCCGGTCGGTTGCGAGTGGGGTCCCAGTCATCGACCCTCGAACCTGGGCTCGCGCTTCGCCATGAAGGCGGCGACACCCTCTCGATAGTCGTCGCTCTGGCCGGCCGCTCGCTGAAGATCGCGCTCGAGGTCGAGTTGCTCGTCGAGCGAATTCCCCAGCGACGCAGCCATGGCCTGCTTGATCTTGGCGTATCCGGCCGTCGGGCCGGCGGCGAGTGCCGCAGCCGTCGTGTGCGCCGCTGCGGAGAGCTCGCCATCGTCGACCACCTGCCAGATGAGACCCCATTCGGCGGCACGCTCGGCGGGAAGCGCCTCACCGAGCAGGGCCAGACCCGTCGCCCGGGCGGTGCCGAGGGCCCTCGGGAGGAAGTACGTGCCGCCGGAATCAGGAACCAGACCGATGCGGGCGAACGATTGGATGAAGCGGGCGGAACGAGCTGCGATGACGATGTCGCCTGACAGCGCCAGGTTGGCTCCCGCCCCGGCGGCTACTCCGTTGACGGCAACGACGACTGGTTTGGGCATCGACCGGATCAGCCTCACGATGGGGTTGTAGCGATGTTCGAGCGACTCACCGAGATCCGGTGGGGCGCTGCCGGGGCTGACGGCGCGATCGGACAGATCCTGGCCGGCGCAGAATGCCCGGCCGGCGCCGGTGATGAGGACTGCCCGGACCGAATCGCTGCGTGCGGCGTGCTCCAGAGCCGTTCGGAAGTCCACGAGCATCGCGGCGGTGAACGCATTGAGCTTGCCGGGCCGGTTGAGCGTGATGGACGCAACGCCGCCGCCTGCATCAGACACGATGTGATCGGGATCCACGTTGTCTCTTCCTCGCGACGTCCGGTCCGCATGATGATGGCCGATGAAACGATGCGCCGCACCGACACCGGCGGAGCCGGCGCGGCAAACGAACGATCGTTCGCAGGGTACCGAGCGGCGGTTGAACCGGTCAAGGCGACGATCGGTCGGAGCGCTGGGTACGCTTGCGATGTGACCGGTACACCGGGCGACACTGCGCCAGAAGCGCTCGTCGACGATCCCTCCTCCCAACTCGACGCCACCGATCCGGCCCTGCGACGCATCGCCGTCGCCGCCTGCGGCACCCGCATCGAGGACGAGCCCATCCGGCTACGGCTGATCGAGATCCTGGCGCACGACCCGGACGGGCGGGTGCGGGCCGAGGCCGCCGAGGCGCTCGGCGCGCGGAGGGACATCGTGCCTCGAAGACCTCGTAGCCGCCACTGCGGATCCGGACGCCACCGTCGCCGAAGCCGCAGTCACGGCGCTCGGCGAGATTGCCGATCCGCATGCGCTCCCGACCCTGCTGACTGCCGCCGCCACCCACGACGACCGGCTGGTCCGAGAGGCTGCCGTCGCCGCCCTCGGCGCAATCGGCGATCAGCGTGCACTGCCCCTCTTGCTCGATCTGCTCGCCGGCGGCCCGCCCCAAGTACGCAGGCGGGCCGTCGCCGCCCTCACGGTATTCGACAGCCCCGACGTCGAACCGGCGCTGCGACGCGCAGCGGGCGATCGCAACCCGATGGTGCGCGAGGCGGCCCAGCAGGTGGTGGGCTTCAGCCGCACGACCAACGAGCCAGGGGGGATTTGAGCGAAACTACAGCTGCAGATGGCTAGGCTCAGCTTCGCTGCACGGGACGGCGGCGTAGTGGCGTTACGCTCCCGACGCAGCTGGGGAAACCACCGCACGAGAATGCCCGTGGAGGGAAAAGATGAAACGACGGAAATATCTCGGCCGCACGAGCGCACGACTCTTGCTGGCCGTCGCCGTGATCGCTGCGACGAGTGCCGTCTCCATCGGGGCTGCTCTCGCCGACACCGTCACGCCGCCGCCCGCCGAGATCCCACCGACCGACACGGACTTCTCGCAGACGGTCAGCGTTGCCCAGTTTGATCCCGCGCTCGGCACGCTGATCTCGCGCACGCTCACATTCACCGCAACGGTGACGGGGAGCATGGGCGTCGAGAACACGTCGGATGCTTCGGGATCAGACGGCGACATGGAGCTCTCGGCGCGGCTCACCGTCGCCCGGGCCAGCGACCCGTTGAACCCCGTCACGGTAGCCTCGCCCGCTGCGGCCGAGACGTTCGCCCTGCCGGTGTTCGACGGCACGGTCGACTTCGGCGGTACCTCGGGCCTCACGTTCGCAGACATCAACGATACGCAGACCGTCACCGACACCAGCACCGATCCAGCGATTCTCGCCCTCGTCACAGGCACCGGGACGATCGACTACATCGTCGATGCCTCCGGCACCAGCTTCGCCAACGGCACCGGCGGCAACATCGCGACGTTCTTCGCCAGCCAGGCCGGCGCCACCATCACCATCACCTACGAGTACCAGCCGCCCGTCGAAGACGCTCCAGCGATCGACATCGAGAAGTCCACCAACGGAGTCGATGCGGACACGCCTGAAGAAGCAGTCCAGGTCGACGAGGGTGATGCCGTCACGTGGGAGTACGTCGTCACCAACACAGGCAATGTCGACCTCACCAACGTGGTGATCACCGACGACCAGGGCGTTGCCGTGTCCTGCCCGCAGGACACGCTGGCGGTGGGCGAGATCATGACGTGCACGGGGTCGGGCACTGCCGTCGTCCCCTTGTATGCCAACATCGGCACCGTCACCGGGACTCCGCCGGACGGGCCAGCCGTCACCGACAGCGACCCCAGCCACTACACGTTCGTGGGCCAAGGAGGCGGCGCTCCGGCCATCCAGATCATCAAGGATCCGCCCCTCCAGAGCTTCACGTTCCCGAACGTTCCGGCCACGGCGACATGGACAATCACCGTGACCAACACCTCGGACGTGCCGTTGGTGAATGTCGAGGTCACCGATGCGCTCGCCCCTGCATGTGACCGGGTGATCGGCGACCTGGCTGTCGGAGCGAGCACGGACTACACGTGCACGCTTGCCGGGATCGAAGAGAGCCTCACCAACGTGGCCGTCGTGACCGGCGAGTCCGAGAACGGCGTTCAGGTCACCGATCAAGACGATGCGCAGGTCGTGGTGGAGCTGCCGCCGACGGGCGCCCGATCGTCTGAGGCGCTCCTGATCTTCGGCGTGCTGCTGCTCGGCGCAGGCGCCTTCTTGGTGGCTCCTCGACCGCGTCGTCACAGGGGCTGAGATAGTCCGTAGCAACACCCCCGGCACCGCGCCAGGTGTCGGGGGTGTTTGCTTTTCCTGCACATCGCGGCGCAGAGGTGCTAGCTTTTGCGGCAGTGGTGGGGACCACGAGCCACCGCTCCGAGACCCGGGGAGAGCTCCGAACTCGGTCGAGTGAAGGTCTGTGACCTCGCTCGACGTCCGTTTGCTCGTTCAGGAGGGGGACTCCATGAGACTGTTCATTCGCCGTAAGGTGCTCGTTCTTGCTGCCGCCGCGGCTGCCACCCTGTCGGTGCTCGCACCGGCAGCGCCCGCGCTCGCCGACACTCTTTCGCCGCCGCCGGCCACACTGCCTGCGACGCCAACCGATTGGGCACAAACGGTCACGCTCGATCAGTTCGACCCTGCGCTCGGCGACCTCATCTCGGCAACCTTCACCTTCGATTCCTTCGTGAACTCGACGCTCCAAGCGGAGAACCTGTCGACCTCGTCGAGCTGCACTGCCACCCTCGGCTGGGAGGCCGACGTGACGGTTGATACGCCAAACGGCGGCTTGACGGTCCCTCTGAGCCAATTCGAGTCGGAGAGCCTGACCGTCTTCGACGGCACCATCGATTTCGGCGGCACCTCGGGCATCACGACGACCGGCACCGTCACGGGTCCCACCCAGACGCTCACCGTCACCGACTCGGCAGCCCTCGCTCCGTACATCGGCACGGGTACTTTCTCGGTTGACATGACCGCTTCCGCCACGACCAACGTCACCGGGTGCGGAAACATCGCGCAGAACATCAGCACCTCGGCCGGCGCTGAGCTGTCGGTCGTCTACGAATACACCCCGCCGCCTCCGCCAGAGCCGGCGATCGACATCGAGAAGGCGACCAACGGTGAGGACGCCGACACCCCGACCGGGCCCGAGATCCCCGTCGGTGGCCCCGTCAACTGGACGTATGTCGTCACCAACACCGGCAACGTCGACCTCACCAACGTGACCGTCGTTGACGACCAAGGCGTCGCCGTCACCTGCCCGCAGGACACCCTCGCCATCGGCGAATCCATGACCTGCACCGCCACCGGTACCGCCACCCTCGGCCAATACGCCAACCTCGGCACCACCACCGGCGACGCACCAGACGGCACCACCGTCACCGACGAAGACCCGAGCCACTACATCGGGATCGTCCTCGCCGAGCCGGCGATCGACATCGAGAAGGCGACCAACGGTGAGGACGCCGACACCCCGACCGGGCCCCAGATTCCCGTCGGCGGCCCCGTCAACTGGACGTACGTCGTCACCAACACCGGCAACGTCGACCTCACCAACGTCACCGTCGTCGACGACCAAGGCGTCGCCGTCACCTGCCCGCAGGACACCCTCGCCATCGGCGAATCCATGACCTGCACCGCCACCGGTACCGCCGTCCTCGGCCAATACGCCAACCTCGGCACCACCACCGGCGACGCACCAGACGGCACCACCGTCACCGACGACGACCCGAGCCACTACATCGGCGTGGAGGAGACTCCCGAGCCGGCGATCGATATCGAGAAGGCGACCAACGGTGAGGACGCCGACACCCCGACCGGCCCCTGGCTGGTGGAAGGTGATCCCGTCAACTGGACGTACGTCGTCACCAACACCGGCAACGTCGACCTCACCAACGTCACCGTCATCGACGACCAAGGCGTCGCCGTCACCTGCCCGCAGGACACCCTCGCCATCGGCGAATCCATGACCTGCACCGCCACCGGTACCGCCGTCCTCGGCCAATACGCCAACCTCGGCACCACCACCGGCGACGCACCCGACGGCACCACCGTCACCGACGAAGACCCGTCGCACTACTACGGCGCCAACCGGACCTGTGCAAACGGCTGCACGTGGAACTACTGGGCCAACCCGCTCCACCTGGACAAGTGGACCGGATACAGCCCGAGTCAGCAGTTCTCCGACGTGTTCGGCGTGGACGTCCCTGGCACGCTCCTCGACGTCATTCGCACCCCAGGCCGTAACAAGGATGCGATCGCACGTGAGGGCGTTGCGGCACTGCTCAACGCTGCCCACCCGGATGTCCCGTACCCGGTCACGGAGGCAGAGATCATCGCCAAGGTGAAGCTCGCCATCGAGACCGGCGACCCAGACGCAGCGCGGATGGTCATTGGGCAGATCGACTCCAGCGTCTGCCCGCTCGGGTCCAAGCACGGCTGACGCCGAAGGCACGAGGACACGACCAACAACCGAAGGAGGGGGCGACGGATCTCGCCCCCTCCTTCTCATTTGGCCGCATCGGACCACGTCACTGCGAGTGCCGCAGATCCTCCCGCACCCACTCGGAACCCCCGGGCCAGTGTTCCTTCTTCCAAATCGGTGCTCGCGCCTTCAGCTCGTCGATGAGATAGCGGCCGGCGTCGAACGCCTCACCGCGATGGGGTGCTGATGCTGCGACTGCGACGCTGATCTCCCCGAGCCTCAGCTCGCCGACGCGGTGGACTGCGGCGAGCCGCTCGACGGGCCAGCGCACCCTGGTTTCGGCGACGACCTCGGCGATCTTGGCTTCGACCACACCGCCATACGCCTCGTACTCGAGGTGCGTGACTCCTTCGATACCCTCCGAGTGGTTGCGCACCGTGCCGAGGAAAAGCACCACAGCCCCGCACCGCGGATCACTGACGGCCGCGACGACCGCGCCGGGGTCGATCGGTTCCGACCCAACGGCTATGAGATCGGGGCGCTCAGATTCAGGTTCGTGGGCCATACACACTCCTCGAGTGCCAATCTACCGCCTCCCTACCAGGGCCAAGATGCAGCCGCACTCCCGCGGAGTACGTCACCTGGGTGTGGGATCATGGGGTTCTCAGCGACAGGGATTCCAATGAGCGACAGCATCTTCGACCGGCTCTTCGAGTTGTTCCAATCACCAGGACCGGTGAACTGGAAACTTGCCGCCGAGGTTCGCAAGAGCCTCGCCGGCCAGGTCGAGCCCGTCGATCCGCATCGCGCCGAAGAGTACGTGGAGCTCGTGCACGCCGCCCAACTTCATCTCGGGTCGGCGACCGATCTCGACGTGACAGCGGTGGGCGGCGTCCAACCCATCGACCGGGCGTCGTGGGCTGCAGCCAATGAGCGGAGCTTCCGCTACGCCATCGAACCGCTGGCAGGCAAGCTGCTCTCGCCACCGGCCGACGACACCAACCCGATGGCGGCCATGCTCGCCCCGATGGGCCCTGCGGTCCTGGGCATGCAGGCAGGGACGATGGTGGGCTTCATGTCGCACCGGGTGCTCGGCCAATTCGACGCCGGCATGCCTCCGCTCGACTCCGACCAGCTGTTTCTCGTTGTGCCCAACATCGAAGCGTTTGCCATCGACCACGGGCTGGATCCGCTCCAGGTGAGGCTGTGGGCGGCGGCCCACGAGGTGGCACACAGCGCCATCATCTCCATTCCCTGGGTTGCGCCACGACTCATCGCCGTCATCAACGACTACTACGCCAAGGTCGACTTCGACCCCAGCCGGCTCACCGATGCGCTCGGACGCATCGAGGACCCCACCCAGCTCGAAGACATGATGGGAGGCGCAGGCGGGCTTGCCGCCCTGCTGGGGGCAGAGCACGATCCGGAACTGCTCGCGCCGATCCAGGCGATCCTGGCCGTCATCACAGGATATGGCGACTACGTCGTGCGGACGGCGCTCGCATCGGTGCTGCCCGACCTGGCCCGTCTCGAGGAGGCGTCCGCTCGCCGCCGCAGCGAACCGACGCAGGCCGAACAGTTCCTCCAGCAACTCGTCGGCTTGGAGCTGGAGCGACACCGTGCCCGCGACGGCGCCTCCTTCTTCGCCGAAATCGAACGCAGATGGGGCACCGATGCCATCGAGCGGACCTGGGCCGAGCCGGAGGGCCTGCCGACACGTGACGAGTTGACGGACGTCGTCGGCTGGGCCGCCCGGGTGTTGCTCGACGACCAGCTCGTAGAGGACTGAGGGCGCTCCAGACAGGCGGGCGTCGGCGAGCGGGGGCCGGTGCCGCGGGTTGCCGCTAGAGCAACAGCGGATGGGATCGTCCACGAGCGAGGCGATCGTGACCCAGCCGGCGTCGGACCCACAGCCGGGCGCTCCCGTGTACCCTCCCGACACGATCCACCGAGGAGGCCTACAACCGTGAGCATCGCACCAGGCACGCCCGCCCCCGACTTCGAGCTGGTCGACCAGACTCGGACCAAGCGCACGCTCGCCGACTTCGAGGGCAAGAAGACGCTCATCGTCTTCATCCCGTTTGCCTTCTCGAGCACCTGTGAGGGCGAGCTGTGCTACATCCGCGATCACTACGCCGCCCTCAACGACCTCGATGCGAACGTCGTCGCGATCAGCTGCGATCACTTCTTCGCCAACAAGGCGTGGGCAGAAGCCAATGGGTTCGAGTTCCCTCTACTCTCGGACTACTGGCCTCATGGCGGCGTCGCCAAGGCCTTCGGCGCATTCAACGAGACGACCGGCTCGGCCAACCGCTTCACGTTCGTGCTCGACGGCGAGGGTGTCGTTCGCGAGGTGATCAACACGGATTCGCTCGGTGTGGCCCGCGAGTTCGAGGAGTACACGAAGGCGCTCGCCACGGTCTGACGAGCGCGACCCTCAGCCTTCGAGGCGGTATCCAACCCCACGCACCGTCGTGATGACCGGCGCCCCTGGGGCACGCTCGAGCTTCCGGCGCAAACGTCTGATGTGCTGGTCGAGCGTCTTCGAGTCGGTCCATCCGAACCCCCAGACCTCCTCGAGCAGCTCGCCGCGAGGCACGATCCGGCCGGCCCGGGACATGAGCATCCGCATGACCTCGAACTCCTTGCGCGGCAGTGGGAACGTCTCGGCATCGATGCGGAGCTCGTAGCGGGTCGGGTCCAGCACGGCTTCGCCGACCGCAAGTGCAACCTCCTCGCTCTCAACCACAACATTGCGACGCATCGCCGCACGGATACGAGCTACGAGCTCACGCAGCGAATACGGTTTCGTCACGTAGTCGTCTGCGCCCAGTTCGAGCGCGCTGACGACGTCCGCTTCGGCGTCCTTGGCGGAGAGCACGATCACGGGCACTTCCGACTCCGCCCGGATCCGCTTCAACACGTCGATGCCACCGAGACCGGGCAGCATCAGATCGAGCAGAACGATGTCAGGACGGAATTCGCGGAATCGCGCCAGGCCGACCCTCCCATCCTCAGCGGAGCGCAGCTCGAAGCCCTCGCGAGTCAGTGCCACCTCCACGGCATCGACGTAGCTCGGCTCGTCCTCGATGAGCAGCACCTTCAGCATCAGCCCGCCTCTACCGGGAGGAGGAGGCGGAAGGTGCTCCCGACGCCCGGGGTCGACTCGACCTCGACCGCTCCCCCGTGACTGAGCGCAACGTGACGAACGATCGCGAGCCCCAGGCCGGTGCCCCCGTCGGACCGGCTGCGCGCACGATCCACGCGATAGAAGCGCTCGAAGATGCGGGCTCGATGACGCTCCGGTATCCCAACACCCTTGTCTTCGACCTCGACGACGACCGTCGGTCCGCTCGTGGAGACTCGGACCCAAACGCATGCGTCCGGGTCACGGCGGAATGCGCTGTACTTGACCGCATTGTCGAGAAGATTGGCGATTGCCGACACGAGCTGGCGGCGGTCGCCCAAGATCACAATGGGGCCGTCGGGCGAGTCGACGGATATGTCCATACCCGCATCGGCAGCGACGACGGCCACCCGCTGCGACGCTTCGCGCACGACACCCACCACGTCGACCTGCTCCATGTCCGGCGCCTCGCTCTCGACCAGCGACAGGTCCAAGATGTCGTCGACGAGGGCCGCAACCCGGTGGGCTTCCGACTGCATCCTCGCCGTGAGTCGGCGCCGCAACTCTTCGGTGTCGGCCCCGGCAAGCGCCTCGGCGAGCACCACCAGCGCACCAACCGGGGTCTTCAGCTCATGACTCACGTTCGCAACGAAATCGCGGCGGATGGCCTCCACCCGCTCGTGTTCTGTGACGTCGGTGATCTGGATCGCCACCCCGGGACCTGCGTCCGTAGACAAGGCCTCGGCCGCGGCCTCGAAGACGCGCATTTCGGGCGTGGCCACCTCGAATCGGGTCTCGCCTGGCTTCCCCGCCTCCATCACTTCTTGCGCCAGTCTCCGCATCCGCGCCACGGCCGCTGCAGTGCCACGGGACCCCTCGAGGATGCGCCGCGCCGCGCCGGTCGCCAGGAGAACCTCAAAGCCGGGCCCCAGGGCGAGCACGCCTTCGGTCGAGCCGTCGACGGCACTCTCGACGAAGGCTGCCCGGCGCCGAGCCTCCACAGCCCGACCCACGAGCGCGTTCGTGGCGCGAGCGATGGTCGACGGTGTCGCCCCCAACTCTGCCGCTGCCGTGCTCAGGGCGGCGGCGACCTCGGCGTCGTTGCGTCGAAGGCGCATCGACAACCTGATCAGAGCTGCGATCGCGCCGGCGAGCAGAAGAGCGAGCACCACGGTGAGGTTGTCCACGGATGCGATGGTACGGCCCGTCACGGGAGCACGAGCCGCGCCGGGATCTGGTTGCCACAGAATTCACCTTGCGTTCAACTTGTCGCCGGGCTCGGGTCAACCTCCGCTCGTACGGTCGTGCTGTCCGCGTCGACGAGCGGACCTCTTTGCCGGCAATTCACACTCTCAGGAGGGACACCATGCGATCGACGCTTTGGCGCTTTGCTGCGCTGGCGCTTGCACTGACCCTCGTCGCTGCGGCATGCGGCGGCGACGACGATTCGGCCGACACCACCGCAGCGGGGAGCGGTGACGGCTCGGGCGGGTCCATCGCCATCTCAGGGTCGTCGACGGTCGAGCCCATCTCGGCCCTCAACGCCGAGAAGTTCGCCGCCGACAACCCCAGCGTTGCCATCTCTGTTGACGGCCCCGGCACCGGTGACGGTTTCCAGCTCTTCTGTTCGGGCGAGACCGACATCTCCGACGCGAGCCGCCCCATCAAGGACGAGGAGGCTGCCACGTGTGCCGAGAATGGCGTGGTTTACAAAGAGGTCCAGGTCGCAATCGACGGGATTTCCGTCCTCACCAGCCCCGCCAACGGTGCGATCAGCTGCCTGAACTACGGCGACATGTATGCCCTCGTCGGGCCCGAGTCGACCGGCTTCGGCAGCTGGGCGGACGCCAACACGCTCGCCGCCGAGCTAGGGGGCACTGGCGACTTCCCCGACGCCGAGCTGGTGATCACAGCCCCCGGCGAGGAATCCGGCACGTACGACACCTTCGTTGAGCTGGTCATAGAGGACATCGCAGACGAGCGAGGCCAGGATGCCGTTGCTCGGCCGGACTACGTCGCCTCGCCGAACGACAACGTCATCGTCGAGGGCATCGAGGGATCCGACACCTCCTTCGGCTGGGTTGGGTTCGCCTTCTATGTCGAGGAGCAGGAGCGGCTCAAGGCCATCGAAGTCGACGGCGGCGAAGGCTGCGTGGCTCCGACACCCGAAACCATCGCCAGCGGCGAGTATCCGCTGTCGCGGCCCCTGTTCATCTACATCAACGAGACCAAGATGATGGAGAAGCCTGAGCTCAACGCCTTCGTGGAGTTCTACCTCTCCGACGCCGGCATCGCCTCTGTGTCCGAGGCCGGCTACGTCCTGCTCGACGACTACACGGCCGCCCGCACGGCGGCAGGGCTCGAGGGCTAGTCGACGCTCACTGCCTCTCCAGACGAACGGCGTCTGGGGAGGAGGGGACCGTTGGCAGCGACGTGCAGCCCGGGCGAGCCGGCGTTACGGTGATCCGCTCTGCACGCCGAAAGAGCAAGGAGGAAGCGCCACATGGCGACGCGGTCGACCGTCGAGGAGATGTCGACGATTCTGACAGGCGATCCGCGACGACACCGCAGGGAGCGGTCGGTCCGCTCCCTGTTCTTCGGCGCCGCCGCCTTCTCGGTCGTGCTGGGGGCGCTCATCGTGTTCTCCCTCATCGGCCAAGCATGGAACTTCATCAGCACGGTCGACCTGGGATCGTTGTGGGAGATCGGCTGGTTTCCCCGCCGCGGCCTCTTCGATATCAAGACGATCGTCGCCGCCACACTGCTCATTTCCGTCGTGGCGATGCTCATCGCTACCCCACTGGGGCTGGGGGCAGCCGTCTACCTGTCGGAGTACGCCAGCCCCCGGCTGCGCCGAACGCTCAAGCCGATCCTCGAGATCCTCGCCGGCATCCCGTCCGTGGTGCTCGGGTACTTTGCCCTGACCTGGATAAGCCCGAACCTCGTGCAGACCTTCTTCGCCAACGCCGGCGTCTTCAACATGATGGCGGCGGGAATCGGGGTAGGCATTCTCACGACACCACTGGTCGCGGCCGTATCGGAAGACGCACTACGTGCGGTGCCGCTCGCACTCCGGGAAGCCTCATACGGCCTCGGCGCGAACAAGTCGATCACCGTCCGCCGGGTCGTGTTCCCCGCCGCCGTGTCCGGAATCGTCGCCTCCCTCATCCTCGGCGTCTCACGTGCGATCGGCGAGACGATGGTGGTGGCCATGGCTGCGGGCGCCGTCGGCGGCGGGCTGTTCACCCTGAACCCGCTGGAACCGGGCATCACGATGACGGCGGCGATGGCCTCGCTGGCCATCGGCTCGGACCAGGTCGCTGGGGCTGGCAACGCCTTCCAGTCGCTCTACTTCGTCGGCCTCCTGCTGTTCATCATGACCCTCGGGCTCAACATCGCAAGCGATCGTTTCGTGCGGCGGACCCAGGAGCGGTACTGAGATGGCCGTCACGACCACAACAGCAGAAGCGGTCTCACGGCGGCTCACCGGCAAGAGGGTCAAGTGGGGCGAGCTCGCCTTCGAGGCGGTCATGCTGCTCATGCTGCTCATGTCGCTCCTCGTGCTCGTCACGCTGCTGACCGACACTCTCATCGATGCGTTTCCCGTCCTTCGCGATCGCGGCTGGGACTTCGTGTCATCCGAGCTGTCGAGCAACCCGGAGACGGCAGGTGTGGGCACGTCGATCCTCGGTTCGCTCGCTCTCACCGGCATCGTCACCGCGTTGGCCTTTCCCTTTGGCATCGGCACCGCCATCTATCTCGAGGAGTACGCCAAGGACACACGCCTCAGCAGAATCATCCGCACCAACATCCGCAACCTGGCCGGAGTGCCTTCGATCGTCTACGGCATCCTCGGCTTTGCAATGTTTGCGAGCTTCCTGACACGGGTCGGTCTCGGGGGCCCGGCCAACGGCAAGAACGTCCTCGCCGGGGGCATGACCCTGGCGGCACTGGTGCTCCCCATCGTCATCATCACGACCTCAGAAGCGCTGCGGGCGGTGCCCACATCGATTCGTGAGGCTGGATTCGGTGTTGGTGCGACGCGATGGGAGGTCGTCCGGTATCACGTCCTGCCGTCGGCGCTTCCCGGCGTCCTCACAGGCACGGTGCTCTCGCTTGCCCGCGCCTTCGGCGAAACCGCGCCTCTTCTGCTCGTTGGTGCGGCCACCGGGTTCTTCACCCTCGGCGAGGGGGCCAGCTTCGTCGACAAACTCGTTGGCAAGTACGGGGCACTGCCGGTGACGATCTTCAGCTGGGCCAGGCAACCGGGCGAGGACTTCAGCCAACTCGCGGCGGCGGCAATCGTCGTGCTGCTCGTCGTGATCTTGCTGTCGAACGCGATCGCAATCGTGCTCCGCAACCGATATGAGCGAAAGTGGTGAGAATGGCGACACGGGATCCGAAGATGACCAATGAGCACACGATCGCAGAGGCAGCCGAGATGACCGAAGCTCCCCACACCCGCTCGAACCCGACCTTCAGCACAGGTGCCGCTCCACGGCTCGACCCGGGGAAGCTCGACGCCTTGCCAGACCACCCAGTGATGTTCGACGTCGGCGACTTGAACGTCTTCTACGGCGACTTCCATGCCGTCTTCGACGTCACGCTCGATATCAGGCAGCGGGAGATCACGGCGCTGATCGGCCCGTCGGGCTGTGGCAAGTCCACCGTGTTGCGCTGCTTCAACCGCATGAACGATCTGATCGAGGGCGCCAGGGTGTCGGGTGCGATCAAGTACCACGGCACCGATCTGTACGGACCGGAGATCGACCCCGTCGAGGTCCGCCGCCACGTGGGCATGGTGTTCCAGAAGCCGAACCCGTTTCCGAAGTCGATCTACGACAACATCGCGTTCGGCCCCAAGATCACCGGCTTCAAGGGCAACATGGACGACCTCGTCGAGGAATCGATCCGACGGGCCGCACTCTGGGACGAGGTCAAGGACAAGCTCAACGAATCAGCGTTCGCCCTGTCGGGCGGCCAGCAGCAGCGGCTGTGCATCGCCCGGGCCATCGCAACGAGCCCTGACGTGCTGCTGATGGATGAGCCGTGCTCTGCGCTCGACCCCATCGCCACGCTGCGCATCGAGGAGCTGATGCAGGAGCTCAAAGAGGACTACACGATGATCATCGTCACCCACAACATGCAGCAGGCGGCCCGGGTCAGCGACCGGACGGCCTTCTTCAACGTTCGATTGAACGAGAGAGGCCAACGGACGGGACACCTCGTCGAGTTCAACCCGACGGGTAAGCTCTTCACAGACCCCGATGTGAAGGCCACAGAGGATTACATAACCGGGCGTTTTGGATAGGGAGGGACCGATGACGTCGAGTCAGCATTTCGGGCCCCTACTCGGGGCCGAGGCAAGGGCGAGTTTCGACGCCCAACTGGGCGCGATCCGCGAGGGGCTCGTCGAGCTCGGATCGCTCGTCACAGAGAACCTCCGTCTCGCAGGCGAAGCGATGCGCGAGGGCAGGCTGGAGCTCATCGCACCGGTGCGGGCAGCGGACCTCGCCATCAACGAGCGCTACTTCGAGCTCGAGCGACGCACGTTCGAGATCCTCGCTCGGCAGCAGCCGGTAGCGGGCGACCTCCGCTTCCTCGTCGCAGCGACCCGGATCGTCTATGAACAAGAGCGGTCGGGCGACCTCGTCGTCAACTGCGTGAACATGCTCGAGCGGCTGGAGGGTTTCCCTGAGATTCCCATACTCCATTCGCTCCTCACCCAACTCGTCGATGCCTCCGCTCGCATGTTCCAGATGTCGGTCGAGGCCCTCGCCGGGATGGACCCAGACTCCGGTCAGCGCCTCGATGCGGCGGACGACGAGGTCGACGACTTGGTGAGTCTCTTCTACACCGAGATCGGCCGAGAAGCCGACACGATGGGCCTGGAGTCGGCGATCGCCCTCTCCCGAGTGGGGCGATTCCTCGAGCGGATCGCCGACCATGCGGTGAACATCGCCGAGAACGTCACGTATGTCGTCACTGCGCAATTCCCTCAGCCCGACCACGTGACGCCGTCCGACGAGCCGTGAGCACTCAGCACTCGGCGCCCCGTACTCAGTAGCCAACCATCCGGCGTCTGTCGTCTTCGGCTCCCCGGTAGGCTGCGCCGGTCACTCCCGGGAGGTTCGGCTCATCGACTTCGCATACACGCCCCGCTGCGAGGAGCTTCGCGAGAAGCTTCTCGCTTTCATGGACGAGCACGTCTACCCGGCCGAGGCGGTCAATGAACGCCAACGCGAGGCGGCCGGCAACCCGTGGGACGCGACCCCGATCGTCGAGGAGCTGAAGACCGAAGCGCGCAGCCGTGGGCTCTGGAACCTCTTCCTTCCCGATGATGAATGGGGCGCAGGCCTCACCAACGTGGACTACGCACCGCTCGCCGAGATCATGGGCCGGAGCATCGAGCTGGCTCCGGAGGCGACGAACTGCGCTGCACCCGACACGGGCAACATGGAGGTGCTGGCCATGTTCGGCACTGCCGCCCAGCAGGAGCAGTGGCTGGTCCCACTGCTGGAAGGCCAGATCCGCAGTTGTTTTGCGATGACGGAGCCTGCGGTCGCCAGCTCGGATCCCCGGAACCTCGAGGCCACGGCAGTACGCGATGGCGGTGACTACGTCATCAACGGACGCAAGTGGTGGACGACCGGCGCTTCCGGCGCCACGTGCAAGGTCGCGGTCTTCATGGGCGTCACCGACACCGCGGCCGACCCGAAGGGTCGGTACTCGATGATCCTCGTGCCGATGGATGCCGAAGGCGTCACGGTGCAGCGCTCACTCAACGTCTTCGGGTACCAGGACCGCGGCGGCCACGGCGACGTCACCTTCGAGGACGTGAGAGTGCCCGTCTCGAACCTGATCGCAGGCGAGGGCGACGGCTACATGATTGCCCAGGCCAGGCTTGGCCCGGGGCGGATCCACCACTGCATGCGGGCGATCGGCATGGCGGAGCGGGCGCTCGACATGATGATCCGTCGCGCCAAGGACCGTTATGCATTCGGCTCCCGGGTCAGCGAGAAAGGCGTCGTCCAGGACTGGATCGCCGAAGCCCGCTGGCGCATCGAGCAAGCCCGCTTGCTCGTGCTGAAGACGGCGTGGCTCATCGACACGGTAGGGGCACGAAACGCCCGCATCGAGGTATCGGCGATCAAGGTCGTGGCTCCACGCACGGCGCTGTGGGTCCTCGACAAGGCGATCCAGACCCACGGAGGCGGCGGCGTCAGTGACGACTTCCCGCTCGCCCGTATGTGGGCGATGGCGCGGACGTTGCGGCTGGCCGACGGCCCGGACGAGGTGCACAACATGGTGGTCGCCCGCCGAGAGATGGGCCGCATCCCAGACTGACGCCGCTGCTCTGCGACACAGGTACCCGTCGAACGCCGGTTGGCGTGCCGGCACGGCCGTCAGCCAAAGAGGCTGAGGACGCGCTGGAGGAGGTTGAGGGCCTTCGGCTCGGGCAAGGAGCCGAGCACCAGCTCGAGGTGATCTGGCGGGAGATCGCCGACCAGGACGTAGCTCACGTTGCCGTGCCGCCACGTCACCCACACATCGTTGGGCTCGACGGTCACGAGGTATCGCTCACCGCCGAGATCAACGGCAGCAGCCCCATCGAGGTCCGGGCGCGAGCACTCCCGATGGCATCACGAACACGGAGAACGAGAACAACCCGTCCCCGTAGAACCCCTGAGTGACGCCGTCTGCGCCCATGTACGTATCGAGCAGCGTGTAGCCGCCTGCGGTTGCCGGCACCGACGAGCTCGACGCACGGGCAACGACGTCGTACGCGTCACCTTCGTGCTCGTGTAGGGCGGAATACACCCGGTGCGGGGCGGCATCGAATTCGGTGAACGCGGCGAAGCGGAAAAGGTTGCCGTCATCGTCGTAGATCTCAGTGGCGAGCGGCGCCCACGTTGCGAGATCGAAGACGATTCGGGCGCGCAACGTGTCACCCTCATAGACCGTCACGCTGCGCGCTGGACGGCCCAGGCGGGAGACATCGTCTACCTCCCCTGTGGTGTACCTCGCTGCGGCAACCGGCGACGACCAACCACTGAGGGCCACGCCGTTTGTCCCATCCATGGCCACCCTGCCCCGCCCGATGACAACATCGCTGGACTCCCCAGCAATCATCATCACACCCTCGCCGTGCTCGACCTGCATGACCGCGGCCTCGGTCCGCCCCACCCACGTGGTCACGACGATTCGCCGCCCGGCGTAGTCGGCGTCTGCGGCCTTCTCGAGATAGTCGTCGAGGTCTCCCGCCAGAGCAGGTCCCCCAGCCGCGACGATCATCGCTACCGCTGCGACGAGAGCCATCACGCGCATCCCCGACCGATTCACGGCGCACCCCCAGGGGACAGCGATGCCGGGATCACGGAGAAACCAGATTCCACCGAGGTTCGTGCGCTGTGACGGGTCAGGAGCGAGTCGCGATCGATGAGCGTCGACCCGGCGCTTCCCGCAAGCGCAAAGGCCAACGCGAGCGCCGCGGCCATCCCGGTTGCAGCGATCGCCGCCGCGCGCCTTCTGCGACGCCGTCGGCGATCGAAACCCAGCTCCGATCCACCCACCATGGTGTTGCCAACATCGATGCGCGGCAAGGCCCGGACCGCAGCGCGAGCCGTATCCAGCTCGAGCAACTCGTTGCGGCATTCGGTGCAGCGGCCGAGGTGCTCGGTGATCGTGCCGGTCTCGGCGCTCGTCAGCTCGCCATCGAGGTATGCCGACAGCTCGTCATCGGGATGGAGCCCAGGGATGACCCCTTCAGGTGTTGCGAGCTGTGGCAGAAGCCTGACCGCAGTCCGCGCCTCCTTGACCCGGTGGAACGACGCGATGCATGGCTCGCACCTGTCGAGATGCCTGACGACCGCAGCCAGCTCATCGGGATTGAGCTCCCCATCGAGGTAGGCCGACAGCAGATCCTCTCCCTCCCAGCAAGCCTTCACATCGGCCACGACAAGAGCCCCCTCAACATCTTGCGGCCACGGTGGATTCGGCTGCGAACAGTCCCCACCGGGATGTCGGCGGCTGCTGCGATCTCGTCGTAGCTCAGGCCGACGACGTCACACATCACCACACACTCGCGGAACTCGATCGGAAGCTTCAGCAGTGCAACCTGGACGTCGTCCGAGAGTCGAACCTGAGCGAGCACTTCGTCCGGCGAAGGCGTTGTGACCAGCGCCGAGCTCTCGATGTCTGCGAACGCAACGGTGGGGCGTCGCTTGCGTTTGCGGATGTCGTCGAGAAACGCATTGCGGGTTATGCGCCACAACCACCCGTCGAACGAACCCGGCGTGTAGCTGGTGAGACCACGCTGCACACGCAACAGCACTTCCTGGACGAGATCGGAGGCATCATCGCGATTACCCGTGAGGCGGTAGGCGTAGTTGTAGATCTGCCGGCCGTACCGGCGCGCTACATCTTCCCATGCAGGCACAACCTGTTCTGACACGTGTTCCCCGGGGACTCCTCGCGCAACTCAACGCCACACGGGTCTTCTCGGTTCCCGCCGCAGCGATTCATGGCTGGGGTCGATCGTGGGGCGAGCCGACTCAGGCGTCCTTGGGAGTTTCCTCGTCCTGAGAGGCTCCCTCGTCCATACCCTTGCGAAACTCCTTTGCCGATGCGCCGAGAGAACGTGCAAGATCTGGCAGCTTCCTGGCACCGAAGAGCAGCAGCAGCACGACGAGGATGATGATGAAGTCCCACCCTTGGATGTTGCGAAACACGTGTTTGCTCCTTGTTCACGCCCGAGTGTACCCGCCTGCCCCCGCTTCGCCGGGGCAGATCCCCTGCGAGCCTGTCCGAGTGGCGGAGTCGCCATCTCCGTCCCACGCCTGTCGGCTCGGGCCACCTTCCCCAAAGGGGCGGCATCAAACCCAGGCCCAACACGCGAAGCTGGTGCGGTCTGTCGATTCCCGACCCAGAGCACCGATGGGGCGCAGCGGAGTCGAGGGAACGAGGCGAGCCATCGCACCGCCAACCTCGCGGCGAACGCAGGCCTCCTGTGCGCGGCGCCCGCACCGCGTCGCCAGGCCCCGGCCGGAGCGGAGCGTCTACCGAATGGCGAGGGCGTTCACGAAGCCCTGAAAACGCTCTCGAGTCACAAAGCGAACCCGCGGCTCGCGGCGCTCCTTGTCGTAGATGAGGAACGGGCCGAACTTCGGCGTGAACAGCAGACCGCGCACGGCGCCGGATTGACCGAACCGCACCATGAACTCGTTGACGGCCTTCTCCGACAGCTCGGGGTGTTCACCGGTCGCGTGTTCGACGATCTCGACATAGTGCGCCAGCCCGTTGCGATTGGCGGAGAATCGCTCGCCGGTGCCGGACACGACGTACCCTGCGACCCGAAGCAGGCCGCGCACAACGTCGGCCAACTCAGCTGCCTTCGGGTCGATGCCCTGGGCGCGCAATCCAGCTTCCAGCACGACCGTCAGCTCCACCTCGTCACCGAGTGGGCGCAGCTCGTCGGACGGCGCTCGAACGTCGAGACCGGGCGCCGGCGATGGCTCGGCGCCGAACTCCTCGAAGATGTCGGGCCCGTGCCGCCCCGCAAACGGGTGCTCGCCCGGCGCCGGTGGCGGCGGAAGCTCCCCGGGACCATCGAGGGTGAGCTGGCCGACCTCGACTCTTGCGCCGCCCCGCCTGGCGTGGGCGTGCACGGTCGAGACACCTTCGAGCGGGAGATGGCTGCGCTTCTCGCGGAGCACCTCGACTGCTTCGCTGAGGAGGATCTTGGCGAGCACGGGATCAGGATCGCCTTCCGGCAAGGGCACATCGAAGAAGACATGGGCTTCCCCACCAGTGACGTGGAAGTCCGATGCGGGAGGACGGAACGAGAAACCCGCTTCAGGCCCAGCCTTGGCAAGCACCTCAGCGGACGGTCCGCTGCTCCCACTCGGGTTGCGCAGATATGCCACCACGGCCACGAGGACGATGACGGCGACGCCGATGGCGAGAACGATGGGTATCAACACGTCACGCTGCTCCTGGGGTGGCGGCTCGACCGGATTCTAGGTTCCGCCTCGGGGCCGGCAGAAAACCGGCTCGCACAGGAGCGGTCGGGTCGCTCAGGAGACCCGACGCTGCGCAGCGATCGCGGCCCGCTCCCTGCGGATCTTCCTGCGTTCCCTCTCCGACAGGCCTCCCCATATGCCGAACTTCTCGGAACTGACGATGGCAAACTCGAGGCATTCGGCCTGGACCGAACACCCTCGACATATGCCTTTCGCCGTTCGCGTCGAGGCCCCCCGCTCCGGGAAGAACAGATCGGGGTCGGCCCCACGACAATTGGCCAGATCCTGCCAGGCCAGGTCATCAGTGGCCAGCAACTCAACAAGCTGAGTGAACACGCTTGGCTCCCTACACAGATGTAATTACGCCGGTGTGATTCTGTCACGTCTTACGCGCGCCTGTCAACCCGGAAGCGTTGAGCGACAGCCTCTTCGTCATCGCCGACGTTCCCTCGCACCACGCCGAGGCGACCAGACCGCGTGGCGAAACGCACCTGGCATAATGGCGGCGCCGATCGAAAGGACGCACTGGTGACCACCACGGAGCAGTCGCCCGCCACGAGGTCACGCCGCCTGCCGTGGATCGTCGAGATCTACCGGACAGACGTCGGGAAGAAGTACGCCATGGCCATCACCGGCGTCATCGGGCTCCTGTTCATCTTCTTCCACATGATCGGCAACTTGCACGCGTTCGAAGGCGCAGCCCAGATCAACGAGTACGGCGAAGGTCTCCGTGACATCGGCGAGCCGCTCGTCCCGCGAACGCTGATCCTGTGGGTCTTCTTGCGAGCACCCATCATCGCCGCTCTGGCCATCCACGTGCATGCGGCATATTCGCTCACCCGGTCGAATCAACGAGCCGGGGCAGGCGGCTACGAGACGCGAAACTACCTCGCCGCCAACTACGCGTCCCGCACCATGCGGTGGACGGGCGTGATCATTCTCCTGTTCTTGGCGTGGCACCTGGCCGACCTCACCTGGGGGGTGAGTGCGGTCAACCCCGACTGGGTTCGCGGTGACATCTACGGGAACCTGATCGCGAGCCTGGAACGGTGGCCGGTCACGATCTTGTACGTCGCCGCCCAGGGTGCGCTCGCCCTGCACGTGTGGCACGGATCGTGGAGCCTCTTCCAATCGGTCGGCGCCAACAACCCGCGCTTCAATGCGTTCCGGCGTACCTTCGCCACCACGTTCACCATCATCGTCGTCGCCGGCTTCCTGGCGGTTCCCCTCGGGATCCAGCTCGGGATCATCTCGTAGGAGGGACCAGCATGACCGCGACTCTCGACGCCAAGATCCCGGCAGGCCCCATCGAAGACAAATGGGACAACCACCGCTTCGACATCCGGCTGGTCAACCCGGCCAACAAGCGCAAGTACGACATCATCGTCGTGGGCACCGGCCTGGCAGGTGCGTCCGCTGCGGCGACCTTCGGCGAGCTCGGCTACAACGTCGACGTCTTCACGTTTCACGATTCGCCGCGGCGGGCGCACTCGATCGCCGCCCAGGGGGGCATCAACGCCGCCAAGAACTACCGCAACGACGGCGACTCCATCTTCCGCCTCTTCTACGACACCGTGAAGGGCGGCGACTATCGCTCCCGCGAGGCCAACGTGTACCGGCTGGCGCAGGTGTCGAACGAGATCATCGACCAATGCACCGCCCAGGGCGTGCCCTTTGCCCGCGAGTACGGCGGCCTGCTCGACAATCGGTCGTTCGGCGGCGCCCAGGTGTCACGCACGTTCTACGCACGAGGACAGACCGGTCAGCAACTGCTGCTGGGCGCCTATCAGGCCTTGGCCCGGCAGATCCACCTCGGAACCGTGAAGCTGCACAACCGCAGCGAAATGCTCGACGTCGTAGTCAAGGACGGGCACGCGGTCGGCATCGTCGTTCGCGACCTCACAACAGGCGAAGTGTCGTCGCACTCGGCGCACGCCGTCGTGTTGGCAACAGGCGGCTACAGCAACGTCTTCTACCTGTCGACGAACGCCATGGCATGCAATGTGACTGCGGCATGGAGAGCGCACCGCAAGGGCGCATATTTCGCCAACCCGTGCTTCACCCAGATCCACCCGACCTGCATCCCGGCCAGCGACGAGTTCCAATCCAAGTTGACGTTGATGTCAGAGTCGCTGCGCAACGACGGTCGAATCTGGGTACCGAAGACGCCGGACGACGCAAGGCCGGCCAACAAGATCCCCGAGGCTGAACGCGACTACTACCTGGAGCGCATCTATCCGTCGTTCGGCAATCTCGCTCCGCGCGATGTGTCCTCGCGAGCCGCGATGCGCATGATCGACGCCAACCTCGGCGTTGGCCCGCTCAAGAACGGCGTCTACCTCGACTTCGCAGATGCGATTGCTCGCCTTGGCAAGAACGTCATCGAGGCTCGCTACGGCAATCTCTTCGAGATGTACCAGCGCATCACCGACGAAAACCCATACCAGGTGCCCATGCGCATCTACCCGGCGCCCCACTACACCATGGGTGGGCTCTGGGTGGACTACAACCTCATGACGAACGTACCGGGTCTCTACTGCATCGGCGAGGCCAACTTCTCAGACCATGGGGCAAATCGCCTGGGGGCGTCCGCGCTGATGCAGGGCCTCGCCGACGGCTACTTCGTCCTGCCGTATACCATCGGCGACTACCTGGCGGACTATCTCAACACCACTCCGGTCGCCACGGACGATCCTGTCTTCAAAGACGCAGAGCGAGCGGTTCAAGATCAGGTGAATCAACTCCTGTCGATCAACGGCACGCGTACCGTCGACGACTTCCACCGGGAACTGGGCAAGATCATGCTCGAGCACTGCGGGATGGCCAGAAGCGCACCAGGGTTGGAGAAGGCGATCAGCGAGATCCCGGCCCTCAAGGAGGAGTTCTTCGCCGATGTCAAGGTGCCGGGAACAGGTGAAAGCCTCAATCAGACCCTCGAGAAGGCCGGTCGGCTGATCGACTTCTTCGAGTTGGCCGAGCTGATGTGCCGGGACGCCCTCGACCGCGAGGAGTCGTGCGGCGGCCACTTCCGGGTCGAGCATCAAACCGAGGAAGGCGAAGCGAAGCGCGACGATGTCGACTTCGCCCACGTGTCAGCGTGGTCGTGGGAAGGTGAGGGCGTGCCCGCCGTGAAGCACAAGGAAGAGCTCGAGTTCGAGAACGTCGCGCTCGCAACGAGGAGCTACAAGTGATGGATGTGACGCTCAGGGTCTGGCGTCAGGCCGGCCCAGATGCCGCTGGCGAGTTCAAGACCTATCAAGCGAAGGGAATCCCGCCGGAAGCCTCCTTCCTGGAGATGCTCGACGTCGTCAACGAGCGGCTCACGCTGGACGGTGACGAGCCCATCGTGTTCGACCACGACTGCCGCGAGGGGATCTGCGGTACGTGCGGGGTGATGATCAACGGGCAGCCTCACGGTCCCCAGCTCGGGACGGCGACGTGCCAGCTGCACATGCGCAAATTCGCCGACGGAGACACCATCATCATCGAGCCGTGGCGGGCTGCGGGGTTCCCGATCATTCGCGACCTCATGGTGGACCGGGCGTCTTTCGACCGCATCATCGAAGCCGGCGGCTACATCTCCGTACCAACGGGCAGCGCGCCGGACGCCAATCTCATCCCGGTGCCGCAGGAGGCTGCCGAGTCATCGATGGATGCGGCCGCATGCATCGGCTGTGGGGCATGCGTTGCGGCCTGCCCGAACAGCGCAGCCCAGCTGTTCACTTCGGCGAAGATCATGCACCTCAACCTGCTCCCCCAGGGACAGCCCGAGCGCAATCGCCGGGTCATCGAGATGGTCGAGACCATGGAGGAGTACTTCGGGTCGTGCACCAATCACGGTGAATGCGAGTCGGCGTGCCCGAAGGGCATCAGCATCGACAACATCGCACTCATGAACCGCGATTACCTGCGTGCCAAACTCGCAGATCGGCGCCTCGCAGGCAGGAAGTGACCTGAGCCACCGTCGCAACCGCGAAAGCACCACCACTCCAGCGCCCAACACTTCTTGACTGATCGCTCAAAATTGGGCGGTAGACTCCCAGCAGCGCACGAAAGGATCCCCTTGGCGAAGTTCCTCTCCGACGAGTACATGGAGGCCGCAACGGCGGCCCTCAACAAAGACGCAGCGTTTTCGAGCGCCATCACCAACGTGAGCCTCGGCATCGAGTTCACTGTCATGGGCGCACCGGAGGGCGACATCACCTACGGCCTCGCGGTCGCGGATGGCGGCGCGACCCTGAGCCGCGGCGAGCTCCCCGGTGCCGACGTCACCGTCACCAACGACTATGAGACGGCGGTGAGCATGAACAAGGGCGATCTCAACACGCAGATGGCATTCATGACCGGCAAGGTGAAGGTAGGCGGCAACATGGCCGCCCTACTCATGAATCAGAACGTCATCAACCAATTCGCCCCGGCCCTGAGCGGGCTCGACGTCGAGTACTGAGCCGGCAAGGCACCTCGGCGGACGGCTGCGGGCCGGAACAACGAGAAGGGGCGGCCCGCAGCGGGCCGCCCCTTCTGTTTGGCTTCTTGGGCTCGTTACCTGACGGCGTCTTTGAGCGCCTTGCCCGCCTTGAAGGCCGGCACGTTCGCTGCCTTGATCGGCACCGCTTCGCCGGTCTGAGGGTTCCGACCCATTCGCGCCTCACGATGGCGGCGTTCGAATGTGCCGAACCCGGTGAAGGTCACCTTGTCGCCCTTCTTGAGCGCATGGGTGATGGCATCGAGGGTCGCATCGACGACTCCGCCGACCGCAGCCTTCGATTGTCCGGTCGCATTGGCGACCGAGTCGATGAGCTCACCTTTGTTCATGACAATCCTCCTTGGATGTTGGCCGTCGACCACGGCTAATCACACGCGTGTAACCCTACCGGCATGAGCGCAGAACGCCAAGAATCCCTTGGTGTGCAAGGAGCCGTCCGCGCCTCGCGGCATCCGGCATCTCGCGAAGACGATCGTTAGAGTGTGGCCGCAGACGGAAGGGAGTTCGTTGAAGAAGCGCTGGGTACTCGGGCTGGGCCTCGTCGGCTCGCTGCTCACCGTCGTGTCGATTGCGTGGGAGTACGCACGGATGCGACCGGACTTCGGGTTCATCGTGGAGCCTTGGTCGATCCGCGGGTTCGAGACCGTACACGGTGCGATCGCTGCGTCCGTTGGCGTCCTCGCCTTGGCCGCGGTGATCGGCGTTGCGTGGCACGGCTCCGAGCGATTCCGGAACGGAGCGGCGATCGTCGTTGGCGTGGCGCTGGGTGCAACCGCCATCACAGCTGCGTTCGGTGGCGACGACTACACGCTGACGCCCGGGTTCCCGGTCATCGCGCTCCTCACCCTGAGCCTCGGCATGGTGCTGTTCCGCCTCATTGGGTTGGTCTCCAGTGATTCGGGTCTCATGAGGCGATTCTGGTTCCGTCAGCTGGTCCTCATCGGGGTGATCATCCTGCTCGCAGTGGCCCTGAATGCGGTAATCGGTGGCAAGACCATCACGATGCCTCAATGGGCCGCCATCGGTGTCGTCTTTGGCGTGATTGCAGCGATGTCCCTCGCTCCCGAGCCGCACGAGCTGGCAGCCAACCGAATGCTGATGTTCTCGTCCATGGTCGGAGCGATCGCGCTCGCCATGTCGGCAGGTGCGGTGCGCTCGACGCTGGTGCGGCTGCAAGTAGAGGCGATCGGCGTACCGGCGCAATACAAGGACACGCAAGTGACGTCCGGCCACCTCCTCGCCGTTTTCGGGATGGTGCTCGTCTTCTTCGCCGCCGTTGCCCTCTGGGCACGGCGCCGCGACACGATCCTCACGGCTGCGCGCGCCCAACGTCAGCGTGATGCCGCCGAGGCTAGCGCAGCCGAGATCCGCGCCGCCCTCGAGCACGTCACCAACTGACCCACCCGCTGTTCCGGCGACGCCGCCCCAGTATGCGTGGTGATGCGTCCCGCCGCAGACGGCCGAACTCCGTGCGTGACCTGCCCCTGCGCACGAGGGACGTCGGTCTTCGGGTTCTGTGGCCCTAGATGAGCCCGAGCCCGTGCACTGTGTCGCGCTCCGAGAGGAGCTCAGCGGCCGTCGCCTCGAGCCGTCCACGGCTGAAGTCGTTGATCTCAAGACCCTGAACCACCGCGAAATCACCTTCGGCACAGGTGCATGGGAAGCTCGACACAACACCTTCTGGGATGCCGTAGGAGCCATCGGAGGGGACGGACATCGACACCCAATCGCCCTCGGGCGTACCGAGTGACCAGTCACGGACGTGCATGATCGCAGCGTTGGCGGCCGAGGCAGCCGACGACGCGCCGCGTGCCTGGATCACTGCGGCGCCACGCTTGGCGACCGTCGGGATGAAGTCGTTCTCGATCCACGCCTGATCCCCCACCAGGTCGGCGGCATTCTGTCCGTCGACCTCGCAGTGGAACAGGTCAGGGTATTGGGTTGTCGAGTGATTCCCCCAGATCGTCATCCGCCGAATCGACGCCACCGGTCGGTCTACTTTGGCGGCGAGCTGCGAGATCGCTCGGTTGTGATCGAGCCGCGTCATCGCATGGAATTGGCGTGGATGGAGATCGGGGGCGTGGTTGAGCGCAATGAGCGCATTCGTGTTGGCCGGGTTGCCGACGACCAGCACCTTGACGTTCCTGGATGCGTTGTCGTTGATCGCCTTCCCCTGCGGGCCGAAGATCCCACCGTTCGCCTCGAGCAGGTCTGCGCGCTCCATCCCGGCCTTCCGCGGCATCGCTCCCACCAAGAGCACGCAGTCGGCATCACCGAACGCCACATTGGGGTCGTCGGTCTTCACCATGCCTGCAAGGAGCGGGAATGCGCAGTCGTCGAGCTCCATCCCGACGCCGTCGAGCGCTCCGAGCGCCGGCGTGATCTCCAGCATTTGGAGGATCACCGGCTGGTCGGGCCCAAGCATCTCGCCCGATGCGATGCGAAAGAGCAGGCTGTAGCCGATCTGTCCGGCGGCTCCGCTGACGGCGACACGAACTGGTGCTCTGGTCACGGCATGCTCCTTCACGAGTGGCGTTCGGATCGCATGCTACCGGCGGCTCAAGCCCGAGCGGCAAAGCGGGCAGGGCTCGACTGAAGGGCATCTTCACGGCAGCGTGGGCAGGAACGACGCCTCGCCCACCCCTCACCAACTCCGACAGCGCCCACCCGGCAACGGCCGGCTACAGGCTCGTGCCCCCGGCTTCGCCCACCCCTCACCAACTCGGACAGCGCCCAACCGGCAACCGCCGGCTGCAGACTCACTCGCTTTCGCCGCCAACCCGACAGCGACACACGCTCGAACGTGCCCCCGGCTTCGCAAGGCACCAACTCGGACAGCGCCCAACCGGCAACCGCCGGCTGCAGACTCACTCGCTTTCGCCGCCAACCCGACAGCGACACTCGCTCGAACGTGCCCCCGGCTTCGCAAGGCACCAACTCGGACAGCGCCCAACCGGCAACCGCCGGCTGCAGGCTCACTCGCTTTCGCCGCCTACCCGGCGGCGACACTCGCTCGAACGTGCCCCCGGCTTCGCCGGGCGCGCTGTGTTCTACATCCGGTCGACCATGGCGGTGGCGAATTCGCTCGTCTTGACCTCGGTGGCGCCGTCCATCAGGCGAGCGAAGTCGTACGTGACGACGCGGTCGCTGATGGCGCGCCCGAGTGATGCCTCGATCAGATCTGCCGCTTCCGTCCATCCCATGTAGCGGAACATGTTGGCTCCCGAGAGGATCACCGATCCGGGGTTCACCTTGTCCTGACCTGCATACTTGGGTGCTGTGCCGTGCGTCGCCTCGAAGATGGCGTGGCCGGTGTCGTAGTTGATGTTGCCTCCGGGCGCGATGCCGATGCCCCCCACCTGTGCGGCGAGCGCGTCGGAGATGTAGTCGCCGTTGAGATTCATCGTGGCGATGACGTCGTACTCAGCAGGTCTGGTGAGGATCTGCTGAAGGAAGGCGTCGGCGATCGCGTCCTTCACCAGCAGCCGGTCGCCGGGATCACCCCCGCAGTCCTCCCACGACACGGCGACGTCGGCAAACTCCTCCTTCACCACCTCGTAGCCCCACGTCCGGAACGCCCCCTCCGTGTACTTCATGATGTTGCCCTTGTGAACGAGCGTCACCGATGAGCGCTGGTTGGCGAGGGCAGTATTTGATCGCTGCCTTCACGAGGCGCTTCGAGCCGGTGGCGGAAATGGGCTTGATCCCGAGGCCGCTGTCTCGACGGAGGTCCCAGCCGTAGGTCTCGTCGAGGAAGTCGAGCAGCTGACGCGCACCTTCCGTGCCGGCTTCGAGCTCCTTGCCCGCGTAGACGTCCTCGGTGTTCTCCCGAAAGATCACCATGTCGACCAGCTCGGGGTGTTTGACGGGTGAGGGCACCCCGTCGTACCAACGCACCGGCCGCAGGCAGACGTAGAGATCGAGGATCTGGCGAAGTGCGACGTTCAGGCTCCGGATGCCACCGCCAACCGGCGTCGTCAGCGGTCCCTTGATACCGACGAGGTGGCTACGAAACGTCTCGATCGTCTCCTCCGGCAGCCACTGCCCCGTTTGATCGAATGCTTTCTGACCTGCGAGCACTTCGACCCATGTCACCTTGCGGGTCCCGCCGTAGGCCTTGGTGACAGCGGCATCGAAGACACGCGACGCCGCCGCCCAGATGTCGGGGCCAATGCCGTCTCCCTCGATGAACGGGAGGACGGGCTCGTCCGGAATGACGAGGCCGCCGGCTCCCATCGTGATTTGGTCGGGCATGGCCCCTCCTCATGGGTCGGATGTTCACGTCGTGAGGCTAGTGCGGGAGCGTCCCTGATCCGACGAGCGGCTCACGTGAAGTCGGCGATCGCCTGCAGCAGCAGTGCGATGAAGCCGACGGCGAGCACGAGGGTCAGCCAGGCCACGATTCGCCATACGGTGACGCCTGATCGAAGTCGTCCATGGCGTTCCAAGGCGGCACCTCCTGCGACCGAGGCAACGACGCCGACCGTGAACGGAACAGCGATCTGGTCGAGAATCCGCAGCATGAAGAGCCCCAGCACGAAGCCGGCGAAGAAGCCGGCGAAGGCTCCAACCAGGATGTCGTGGATTGTTCGACCGAGGTGGCGGTCGGCGTCCATCGTGTGTCAGCTCGCCGCGCCGGTCTCGGCGGCGATGACCGTATTGAGCAGCAGCGATGCGATGGTCATGGGCCCGACACCACCCGGCACCGGGGTGATCGCCCCCGCCACCTGGGCCACTGCGTCGAACGCGACATCACCGACGAGACCATCATCGGTGCGGTTGATCCCAACGTCGATGACCACCGCGCCCGGCTTCACGTGCTCTGGGCCGATCATCTCCGGCCTGCCGACGGCAGCCACCAGGATGTCGGCCATCCGACACAGGTCGGCGAGGTCGGGCGTGCGGCTGTGCGCCTGGATCACCGTTGCGTCTGTGCCCTTTGCTCCCAGAAGAAGGGCGAGCGGCCGCCCAACCAGGAACGAACGGCCGACCACCACAGCGAGTTTGCCCTGCGTCTGCACGCCGTAGTGCGCGAGGATGCGCATGACGCCGCTCGGCGTGGCCGGACGAGGACCCGGACGCTCCAGCACCAGCAAACCCAGGTTGTGGGGATGCAGACCGTCGGCGTCCTTGGCCGGATCGATCGTCTCGACGGCACGATTGCCGTCCAGACCTGGGGGAAGCGGCAGCTGGACGATCATCCCGTCGACCTCGGGGTCTGCGTTCAGCCGCTGGATCAACCCGACGACTTCGGACTGCGTCGCCTCCGCGGGCAGGTGCTCGTCGAACGACAGCATGCCTGCCTTCACGGCGGCTTTGTGCTTGTTGCGCACGTAAACCTGCGAGGCAGCGTCTTCTCCCACCAATACGGTGGCGAGCCCGACCGATGCGCCGCGTGCGGCCAGTGCGGCCACTCGCTCGGCGACCTCGGCGCGCACCACCTTCGCCACTTCCTTGCCGGACAGGAGTTGCGCCGTCAATGTCTGAAATGCCTCATACCGGTGAACACCAACGTCATGTTTCGCTCCCTTGCTGCCGCGATCACTTCATCGTCGCGCACCGAGCCGCCCGGCTCCACGAGAGCGGCAACCCCCGCATCCGCGAGTACGTCGAGGCCGTCGCGAAACGGGAGGAAGGCGTCGCTGGCTGCCACCGCCCCCCGCGCTCGATCCCCTGCCTTTGCCACGGCTCGCTCCGCTGCGCCGACACGGCTCTGGTCACCGGCACCGACACCAACGGCAGCGCGGTCGCGTGCGATGACGATGGCGTTCGACTTCGTGGCAGCAGCGATCACCCACGCAAACTCCAGCTCTGCCTCCAGCCCAGCACTGGGCGGCGGACCGGCGACGACCTTCCAGCCTTCTCCCACGCGAAGCGATCCCGGTGAAGCGGCCTCGTCGCGTTCCTGCAGGAGGAATCCACCCTCGAGACCCCGCATGTCCAGGCCGTTCGGCTGCGGAGGCACCGCCTCGATCACCCGAACGTTCTTGCGGTCAGCAAGCATCGCCGCCGCCGCCGCCGTGACTTCGGGGGCGATCACCACCTCGACGAAGTTTGCGGCAATCGCCTCCGCAGTCGGGGCATCCAGCGGCCGGTTGACGGCGATCACGCCGCCAAAAGCGGCCAGCGGGTCGCCGTCCCATGCCTTGGTGAAGGCCGACGCCACGGTGTCGCACACGGCAGCGCCGCATGGGTTGGTGTGCTTGACGATGATGGCCGCAGGCTCGGTGAGGCTCCACGCCATCCGCCAGGCAGCTTCGGCATCGGCGTAATTGTTGAACGACATCGCCTTGCCCTGAAGCAGGCGGGCACCATCCCACCATCCGCCTCCGCCCGAGATCCGGTAGACGGCAGCATGCTGATGTGGGTTCTCGCCGTAGCGCAGCGTGTCGACACGCTCGAGCGGCACGACCATCTGCGACGGAAGGGCCTCTGTGCGATGCAGCCAGGCGACGATGGCGGCGTCGTACGACGCAGTCCTGGCGAACGCCTCGGTTGCGAGACGCTTCCGCAGATCCTCCGATACGTCGCCGGCCTCGACCGCGGCAGCGACGTCCTCGTAGTCCTTCGGGGAAACCACGACTGCCACGTGACGATGGTTCTTGGCGGCGGCTCGGATCATCGCCGGACCGCCGATGTCGATCTGCTCGATGGCATCCGCATCGGGGACGTCGGGATCGGCGACCGTCGCCTCGAACGGATACAGGTTCACGACGACGAGCTGGAACGGTTCGATGGCTTCGGCGGCCAGATCCGCTCGATGAGCGACATCGGTCGGTACCGCGAGGATGCCGCCGTGGATCTTCGGATGCAGTGTCTTGAGCCGCCCGCCGAGGATCTCGGCAGCCCCCGTCACGTCGCTCACTGCCGTGACGGGAATTCCTGCGTCGGCGAGCGCTCGAGCAGTTCCACCCGAGGAGACGATCTGCACGCCTGCGGAGACCAGACGCTCGGCGAACGCCACGAGACCGGTCTTGTCGGAGACCGAGATGAGGGCGCGGTGCACTGCGGTCACGACTGCCCCCAGGCAACGACCCGGCCGGTGACGGCGAGCCGCCCGGCGGCGAACGCATCGATGACTTCCGGATACCGGCGGTGCTCCACTGCTTTGATGCGACTCTGGAGGTCGGCCTCCGTGTCTCCCTCTCTCACCGGCACGGCCTCTTGGAAGATGATCGGGCCATGGTCGACCTCCTCGTCGACGAAATGGATGGTGACCCCGGTGAGCTTCACCCCGTGGGCGAGCGCCTGCGGCACGGCATGGGCACCCGGAAAGGCAGGCAGCAGGGCTGGATGAGTGTTGAGAATGCGATTGGGGAACCTGGTCACTGCAACGGGAGCGAGGATCCGCATGAAGCCGGCGAGCACGAGCGCACCGGCGTCGTGAACGCTCGCAGCGTCGCAGCAGGCAACGGTGAAATCGTGACGGTCGTCGTACGCGTCCCACGCCACGACCTCCGTTGCCACGCCTGCCGCTGCGGCACGGTCGAGCGCTTCCACCCCCGGGCGATCCGAGATCACGACGACGACATCGGCCGAGTAGCCCGGTGTTGCAGACGCATCGAGGATCGCTTGGAGGTTGGTGCCGCTCCCCGACACGAGCACGGCAATGGGGAGGCGATCGGGCATGATGCACTGAGGATAGAAGGGACGGCGGCGCGCCCGATTGCGCCGTGTGCCCGCCGCTGCGGAATCACCAGATCCGTCGCCGTGCCGCACGTCGAGCTCCTGCGGCGAAGCCGTCCGGGTCAGTCGCGTTGGACGGCGTGGAGAACCTCGGGATCATCGACCAGCCCACCGCCCCGAACCGTTGCCCCAATCGTCAGCGCCGCCGCAACGAAGACGATGTTCTTCAGGATGTACTGCCCCTCGAGCGTCGGGACGAGGAACCCCGACCACGTGACGTCCGGGAACAGGAAGAGCGGCGTCACCGTGCCGAACATCTGACCTACGAGGAGCAGCAAGGTGAGGCGCAGCGCCTTGCCGAGAATCAACCCGATCCCAATAGTGGTCTCGAGAACGGCCAGGGAGATGCGAGCCATGGTTTCGGGAACGAGGCCAAAGAACAGTGTGTCGATCGTGTCTGCCGCCAGCCGGTCTGCCGGGCTCAGATCCGGCCAGAACTTGAGGAAGCCGAACCAGAAGAAGATGACGCCGATGCTGATCCGGAGGAACGTCAGGCCGTGCTGCGCCATCCATCTGGTCAGACGATGGTCGATGTTCTGAATCGTGTCGCGCTTCATATCCGGAAGTTATCCCAAGGCGAGTCCATAGCGGGAACGCAGAGCACACGGCCGCCGGGGCACTCATTGGCCTCGAGCGTCGAGGCCGCTGGGGTCCGAAGGGACGTCCACCGCATATCGTCTGAGCACATCCATCGGGACGATGTCGAGGGCACGCTCGTGGGAACTGGCCAGCACCACGGGCGCCGCCGCACCGTCGCGATGGGCGCGCAGCCAGTTGAAGGCGGTGACGCACCAGCGGTCGCCGGGCACGAGGCCGGGAAACCGATACTGCGGCATCGGGGTCGAGAGATCGTTGCCAATGCTGCGTTGATGGTCGAGGAACTCCCGCGTCACGACCGCACACACCGTATGACTTCCCCGATCTCCAGGCCCGGTCTGGCACGACCCGTCGCGGTAGAAGCCGGTGAGCGGGTCGGTCCCGCATGGTTCGAGTTGGCCGCCGAGGACGTTGCGATCGCTCATACGGTGAGTATTGCAAGATGGGCGGATACCCAGGCGCTGATCGGCGTCATCCCCGCTCGTGAGCCCTGAAGAAGTCCCACATCAGGTCCGTCGCATCGATGGTCTGTGTGGGTGCGAAGAAGCCCGGCCGGTCGCTGCCCGGCCACGCATGGGCTCCCTCATCGATCGTGTAGAGCTGCACCTCTACATCGTCCGCACAGCCGAACCACCGGTTGCGAACCACGTCGTCGGTGATGCGCTCACGCTCGGGCACCGGGCCACAGGCGTCGCGTTCGGCCCAGTCTCGAGCCCACGTGGGTATGTCGGGCAGGAGCCGCCCAACGCCTTCGTAGGCGACGATGATGTCGGCGGTCCCGTGGAACGCAATGACGGCGACTGGTTGCGTCGGCTCGCAGTCGTCGACCGCCACGTACTGACCCGAGACGGTTCCGATTGCCACTACCAGGTCGGCGGCGTCGCACGCCAGGCGGTGCGCCATCCCTCCACCGTTGGAGAAGCCCGACGCGTAGATCTGATTGGGATCGAGCGCGACTTTCACCGCTACGTCGGCCACGAGCGTCCGGAGAAACGCCACGTCGAGCGCCGACCCGGGCGAGCCGGGCTGCGGGTTCCACGTCGGCAGCTCCCCTCGTGCTGCGGGCTGGGCGACGACGAAGCCCTCCTCGATCGCCTTTCGGGACCAGCCGCTCGCATCCTCCTGGCCCGCAGGGTTGGAGCCGAGGCCGTGCAGGTCGATGACGAGCGCCGCAGGGGCGTCTGTCGGCAGGTCGGGCGGGACGGTGAGGACGTACGAGCGCGGGAGGCCGTCGACGTCGAGCAGCACCGTCGTCGACCCTGCGGGTACGGATGGGGGCGGCACGGTCGTCGTGATCGAGGTCGTGGTGGTCACCTCGGCAACTGACGCCGCGGTGTCGGGCGATGCGGTGCCGGGTGGTGCGGTGGTGATGGTCGGGCTCGAGGCGGCGCCGCCTGAACACGATGCTGTGGCGAGCGTCAGGGCGAGCGCAGCGAGGAGTCCGCTAGCCCTCGACAAACCGCACCTCGTACATCACGGGCCACAGCTTCCCGGTCACGAGGAAGACGCCGGCGTCGGCGTCGTAGGCGATGCCGTTGAGCACCGCGTTCTGGCTCTCGTCGCCGACGGTGTCGAGCGCTGCGGCATCCACCACGGCCACGACCATGCCGCTTGCGGGATCGATCACGACGATGTCGGTCGTCAGCCACACGTTGGCGAACACCAGCCCGTCCACGCACTCGAGCTCGTTGAGCCGGGTGACCGGCTCGCCGCCGAGCGTCACGGTGACCTGCGAGATCACGGCGAACGTGCCGGGATCACGCAAGGCGAGCGTGGCCGATCCATCCGACATGACGAGGCGCTCCCCGTCGGAGCAGAGCCCCCAGCCCTCGCCCTCGTACGCCAACCTGTCGAGCTCTGCGAGGGTGGCGGCGTCCCACACGATCGCCGCCTCCTCCTTCCAGGTGAGCTGCACGAGCCGGTCGCCCACCAGTTCGAGCCCTTCGCCGAACTCAGCCGAACCGAGGTCGACCACGCGCTCCGGTTGCCCGGTCGTCCGATCGACGATGCGGACGGTGGACTCGCCGTAGAGACCCGTGCTCTCGTAGACGACGTTGCCGCGGACCACGAGCCCCTGAGTCCACGCACTGGGGTCGTGGGGATACGTTGCGAGCACGTCGGGCACCCACCGCTCGACGACGCCGGGGGCAGGATCGGGATAGGGAGGAGCGGGCGGCGTCGGCGGGGCGGTCGTGGGAGATGACGCGACGGTCTCGGTGGTCACGGTTGTCTGCGGGACCGTCGTCACCGGGCTTGCGACGGCCCGTGGCGCTGTTGCGCTCGACGGCGTCGAGGACGAGGGGGGCATGGTGTCCTGCGACGCTGCCGGAGTCATTGTGCTCGGCGGCGCCGCAGCGGGTGGGGCGCTGGTGACTCGCTGGACGCCGGCAGCGCTGCTGCACGCACTCACGACGACGACGAACGCCGCGGCCAGCGCAGCGAGAGTTGGGTGAGACCGGTTCGGTCGCCGGCTGCGGTTGGGGTCCATGGGCGCCAGTATCCCAACTCCACGATCCTTTGCAGATCCTCAGTCGAAGATCGCGCCGCCGATCAAGAAGGCGCCCGTCCCGAGGAGAAGCACGCCGCTGGCCACGACAAGGCGGGCGTACCATGGCGTTCCTGCGAGCCTCCGCCCATGCGAGGCGAGCCAGGCCACGACGAGCTTGGTTCCGACGAGCAGACCGTAGAAGCCGGCGAGGAAAGCGAGACCGCGACCCGGGTCGGCCGTCCATGCCGTGATGAGGATCGGACCGCCGATTGTCAACCAGAACAGCCATGGATGTGGGCTCAGCAGGTTCGTGATGATGCCCTTCGCAAGGTCCGAACCGGGGCGAACCTCGGTGCCGTCCACCCGGCGAGCGCTGCGTATCGTCGTCAACCCGAGCCCGAGAACGAAGAGACCGCCGGCTACCGAGAGCACCCGCACCACACCGTCCGACATCGATCCAACGAGGAACAGGGCGATCGGCACGACCGGCATGTCGGCAACGAGCGGCGCGACGGCAACGCTCGCGCCTGCCCGAAACCCGCGCTTGATCGATGTCGCCATGATGAGCGAGTGAAGAGGACCGGGCGTCAATCCCGCCGCCCAGCCAATCCCTGCGCCGAGGGCCAACTCTGTCACTTCACACGCCGGAAGCGGCAGAGGAGGCGTACGACTCCCCCGCTGCAGGAGCCGCCGACCGTGCGGGCCTCGGTACGAGGACCTCGTCGGGGCCATGTGGGCAGGGCGACGGCTCGACTCCGCTAGGGCTCATCGATCCCCCGGTCGAACTGAACCGAAGGCCCGGCTCACGACGAGGCGGCGGCATCCATGGCCTGGAGCATCGCCGCCCCCATGTCGGTCGGCGTCGGCGCAACCACTACCCCGGCTGCATCGAGCGCTGCGATCTTGTCGGCAGCCGTGCCCTTGCCACCCGAGATGATCGCCCCAGCATGGCCCATGCGCTTACCGGCCGGCGCAGTCGTGCCGGCGATGAACCCGGCGACCGGCTTCGCCATGTTCGCCTTGATCCACGCCGCTGCCTCTTCCTCGGCGGTACCGCCGATCTCGCCGATCATGATCACGCCCTCGGTGGCGGGATCCTCGTTGAACATCGCGAGACAGTCCACGAAGTTGGTGCCGTTGACCGGATCGCCGCCGATGCCGATCGCAGTGGTCTGGCCGAGACCGTTGTTCGTGAGCTGGAACACCGCCTCGTAGGTGAGGGTGCCTGAGCGGCTCACGACACCGATGCGCCCCGGAGTGTGGATGTAGCCCGGCATGATGCCGATCTTGCACTCAGCCGGGGTGATCACGCCTGGACAGTTGGGACCGACGAGTCGCGTGCCCTTGTCTTCGAGAAAGCGCTTGGCCCGCACCATGTCGGCGACCGGAATCCCCTCCGTGATGCAGATGGCGAGATCGAGCCCGGCGTCGGCCGCCTCCATGATGGCGTCTGCAGCAAATGGTGGCGGCACGTACACGACCGAAGCGGTGGCGCCGGTTGCGACCACCGCCTCGGCGACGCTGCGAAAGATCGGGACCTCGACGCGGTAGCGGTCATCGCGCCCGGGAACACCGGAGTGGTCGGTCTCGCCTTCGAAAACCTCGGTCTCGCCCGCACGGCTCGGGTGAACGGCGCCGACCATCTTCGTTCCGTACGCGATGGCCTTGTCGGTGTGGAAGGTGCCGGTCTTGCCCATCCCCTGAACAATGACTTTGGTGTCCTTGTTGATCAGCACGCTCATCGGGTCAGCTCCAGGATCTTCTGCGCCCCGTCCTTCATGTCGTCGGCGCTGACGAGGTCGAGGCCAGACTCGTCGAGGATCTGCTTGCCGAGCGCCACGTTGGTTCCCTCGAGGCGAACCACGAGCGGCACCTCGAGCCCGACGTCCTTCACGGCGGCGACGACACCCTCCGCGATGGTGTCGCACCGCATGATGCCGCCGAAGATGTTGATGAAGATCCCCTTCACGTTCGGGTCCTTCGTGATGATCTTGAAGGCGGCGGTCACCTTGTCGGCCGTCGCTCCACCGCCCACGTCGAGGAAGTTCGCCGGCTCTCCGCCGACGTACTTGATGATGTCCATGGTGGCCATGGCGAGGCCCGCCCCGTTCACCATGCAGCCGATGGTGCCGTCCAGTTTGATGAACGACAGGTCGTGCTCGGACGCTTCGGTCTCGGCAGGGTCCTCCTCACTGAGGTCGCGCATCAGCTGGACGTCCGGATGACGGTAGAGCGCGTTGGCCTCGAAGCTCATCTTGCCGTCGAGCGCCATCACCGTGCCGTCCGTGGTGACGACGAGGGGGTTGATCTCGACGAGGTCGGTGTCGAGCTCGACTGTTGCTCGAGTGAGTGCCTTGACGAACTTCATCCCGTTGCGGTGGGCATCGCCCTCGAGCCCGAGACCGGCGGCGATGCGGGATGCCTGGAAGTCGAGCAGCCCGAAGGCGGGATCGATCGCCTCCCTGAGGATCCTCTCTGGCGTCTCTTCGGCGACGACCTCGATCTCGGTGCCGCCCTCAGTAGATGCCATGACGATGTTGCGGGATACTGCCCGGTCGAGCAAGACGGAGAGATAGAGCTCTCGCTCGATGTCGATGCCCTGCTCGACGTAGAGCCGGTTGACCGTCTTGCCTTCCGGTCCGGTCTGAATCGTGACGAGCGTCGAGCCCAGCATGTGCTCGGCGAGCGCCCGCACCGCATCTTCTGCCGCAGCGATGCCGCCATCGAGCCCTGCGGTCACGACGTTGACGCCAGCCACATCCGGATGTTCCACGAAGCGGCCTTTGCCCCGGCCCCCGGCGTGGATCTGCGATTTCACCACGACGACCGGGGTGCCGCTGGCCTCGATGAGCGGCCGCACGGCGGCAACGGCCTCATCCACCGTGGTGGCCGCCTTGCCCATCGGGACCGCGATGCCGCGAGCCTGCATCAGCTCCTTGGCCTGGTACTCGTGGATCTTCAACGCATCCTCCTCAACGGACCGGTGGCGGGCCCTGCATGCTGCCAGATCCAGCCTGAGTGGGCGAAGTCGCCCCACATGGAAGCCGCCCGGCCGAGCATTCGGGGGGAGCACGAGGGGGGACGCTCCGCGACCCCCCTCGTCCGAAGGTGCGGTGGCTCCGCCGCTGCACCTTCAGGAATCGTCGCCGCAGGCGCCCTCAGCAAACTCGCTCGAAGCCTGCTTCGAGCGAAAGGCAATCAAAGATGTGCGTTCACCCAATCGGCGATATCGGTGAGGGAGGCCCCAGGCGTGAAGATCTCGGCCAGGCCCTTCTCCTTCAGCAGGGGGATGTCTTCGTCCGGGATGATCCCTCCGCCGAATACCACGACGTCCTCGGCCTCGCGCTCACGAAGCAGCTCGACCACCTTCGGAAAAAGGGTCATGTGGGCGCCGGAGAGCACCGAGAGGCCGACCGCGTCGACATCCTCTTGGATCGCCGTTTCGACGATCTGCTCTGGCGTTTGGTGCAGGCCCGAGTAGATGACCTCGCACCCGGCATCGCGAAGGGCGCGAGCAACGACCTTGGCGCCCCGGTCGTGGCCGTCGAGGCCGGGCTTGGCGATGAGAATGCGCGGCGGCATGACCCCACATTAGATCCCGTGCGGGTTGGTGGCGCAGTCGCAGCGCTCGCCGGTGCAACGGCCGCAGCGACGGGGACCACGGACGGTACGAGTGACCGGCAGCCCGCCGCAGCCGCCGCGTTCTCCATCAGCGCTGTGCTGCGGGCACACCGGAGAGGTCGAAGGCCTTGCGCAGTGTGAACGCTTCTGGAGCCGGGCCGCTTCGCCGCAGCATCTCGAGGCGGCCGGTGGCTTGCGCCACGGTCGGAAACGTGCCGGCCGGCACCCACCAGAGCACGAGGTAGGCCTCCGCCATGCGTTCGAACCACTCGCCGCGCTGCCGCATGATGCTGAGGTGATCACCTCGGTAGACGACGTCTCGCAGGGCCTCGACCGACCTCCAGAGCGAGAGGTTGACGATGAGCATGTCGTCGCCGAACGCACGAATCGACGTTGCGTTTCCCTCGTCGGTCTCCCGTCGCCACACGAAGCCTGGCGCGGCATCGGCGGCTGCGTTGATGGGATCGAGAGCGTCGACGAAGCCCGCGATCTCCGGTGCGTCCAACGGGTGTCGCAGCCGTGCGATGTTGAGCTGGGCCAGGTGGTGAGTCACGGAACGGCGAGGTCATCTCGCAGAGCCGGCTGCACGCAGGCCGCCGGGGCTCGCAGCACGCCAGGAAGGCCGGGCACGCGCCCGGCCTTCCTCACACCACGCCTCCTCAGCCGGTGACCGTGAGGGTGACCGGCGTGCTGAGCCTCGGGTTCAGCGGATCGTTCGTGATGACGACGAGCTCTGCCAGGTACACGCCGGGCTCGAGCCCCGTCGCATCGAGCGATACTACGACCGGGAGCGTTGCCCCAACATCGACCGAACCGCTCACCGGGTCCTCACTCAGCCAGGGCACGTCGGTGAACGGCTGGAACGCCAGCGCATAGGCCACCGCGTTCTCGAGGATGATCGCCCCGTCTCCGCCGTAC
The DNA here is from genome assembly GCA_963792895.1 of uncultured Acidimicrobiia bacterium. Lineage (GTDB taxonomy): Bacteria > Actinomycetota > Acidimicrobiia > Spongiisociales > UBA5794 > UBA6912. The sequence continues at coordinate 933,113 of CAWBYA010000007.1, read as the reverse complement.
GCCCATGCGAACTCGAGCGTCTGACCGAAGGCAACGACGCCGCCCACTGCCGAACTCGTAATCGAGCAGCGTTGGCAGCCCCGAGTCGGAACCGGTGGCGACCACCGAACCGTCCGGTGCGCCGTCGAACGCCGAGTGGCTCGCCGCATCCCCGGAGAACGGGTTCGGGACGCCGGCCATCAACGGGTTGTCCGGCATCGCCACGTCGTTGGCGCCCTCGAACACGTCGGGGATCACAGTGACACCGCCCGGAACCGGTGCATCACCGATGTAGCCGCCGTTCCAACCCGGAACCGGCGGCCCCGAACCAGAGGAACCCGCCGCCGGCGACGAAGTCCTCGAAGCGTCCTGCGTTGGCCACGTAGGCGTCGTAGAACCCCTGCGGCTGGTCGTTCGAGATGATGACGATCCGGTACGCCGCCAAGTCGATGGTGCGCCATGTCACCCGAGCCGACGACGTCGTAGACGGCGCCGTTCGCATCGAGCAACTGGAGGATCGCATCGCTGTCCCACGGCAGGGCATCCATGAACACGGCCACATCCGCCCCGTCCGTGACGCGGGCGTCGACGGCGGCGGTCACGTGACCTTCGGGGACGACGTTGCTCGCCGCAGCGGCCGTCAGTCCGGGGCGGGCGACGTCGGCAGCGGGCTCCGCGGCCACGGGCCCGAGATCCAGCTCGAAGAACTCGAAGTCGAGCGGGGCCAGGCCCGCGGCGTTGCCAAGCGAGAGCTCGGCCGTCGCCGTCTCCCCCGATGCAACGGTGGCCTCGACCGGACCTCCGTCGAGCGTCGCAAACGCCCACATGGGCGCCAGCGCCACGTCGAGCGTGGCCGTCGCCCCGGCCGTGATCGTCGCCTCGCCGACGAAGGTCTCATAGCCCTCGAAGTCGACGGTCACCGGCCAGGTTCCCTCGGGAGCGAACAGCAGGAACGTGCCGTCCGTATCCAGGGCCTGCTGCTGCACGGGGTACGCCGCACCGTCGCGCTCGGCCTGCACGACGACGATCGCCGGCAGCGGGAAGCCCGCCCTGGTGTTCGTGATCGTTCCCTGCAGCCCGCCGAAGTCGGCCGGCAGCACGATCCCGAGGCTGACGTCGAGCACACGCTCCCCCTCCCGGGGATCGTTGGTGAGGAACACGAGCTGCCCGGTGTACTCACCGGGGTTGAAGCCCTCGCCACCCAAGGTCACAGCGACCTCGGCGGTGTCCCCCGGCTGCACCGTGCCGGCTGCCGGGTCCTCGCTCATCCACGGAGCATCGCGGTACGGCTGCACCGTGCCGTGACCGACGTCTGGCGCCCAGTCGAATCCCTCGAAGAAGAAATCGGTGGCCGCCAGGTCGACATCCATCGACCCATCGTCGCCGCCGAGCACTTCGAGCGGGATGTCGACACGGATCGTCTGCCCGCTGATGAGCACACCGAGCTCGGCGACCACATTGAACGTCTCGGCATCGACCACGAGCGCGTACCCGTTGTCGCCCTCGACCCAGAAGTCGACGAAATACTCCATGCCGATGTCCTGCGTCGGCAACCCGAAGAGGGCTTCCGGCGGGAGACCGGTTGCCGGGTTCTGATCCGTGTCGAGGAACAGGAAGTTGTGCGGCATGTCCATCGGCGTGTCATCGCTGTACTCGACCTCGAACGACACTTCGACTTCGTCTGCGCCGGCGCTCACCCCGACGACATCGACGGGACTCCCCGCATCGCCTGCCGGATCGGTGATGATCTGGTCGAGCGGCCCATCAAAGGTCGGCCACGCTCGAAAGTCCGGCTGGAAACCGGGAGGGATCGCAGGACGCTCACCCGAGGTGGGCCAGACGATTCCCTCGGTCGCCGGCGGCAGGTCTGGCGGCGTGACGCCGGTCTCCCGCTCGACGGCCTCCCACGTGAGAGGCGCCGAGCCCGCATTGGTGACGGTCACTGTGGTGACTGCCGCGACCCCGAGCGGGGTGGTCACGTCGATCGCCGCGGGGACCACCACTGCGAGCGGCGCCGCCAGCGCCACATCGTTGGTCACCACCGTGTCGACGCGAATTCGGACCGCTCGCGTTGCGGATTCGTAGCCGTCCGCCGTGAAGGCGAGGCTGTACCGCCCCGGCACGAGCTTGAGCGCATAGGCACCGTTCTCATCGGTCACCGCAGAGCGACCACCGGGCGTTGCGGTGACAGTGACCCCTGCAACCGGCAATCCGTCGTTGAGGTTGGTGACGGTGCCGCTTGCGGTGCCGGTCGGCACCTCGGAATAGCGCAGCGCCGTCTCCGGCTCGATGACCGGGCTGTTGTACGAGTACATGAGCCCGTCCGTGCCCATCGCATCTTCGATCCCGATGGTGGCGTTGCCACCGCTGCCAACGTTGCCGATGGTGGATCCGTAGAGGAGGTCGATCGTTCCGTCCTCCCACAGCTTCACCTCGAAGTCGGCGCCTTCGGTTTCGCCGAGACGCGGCACGTTTGCGTATTCGACTACGAGCACTTGCTGCCCTTCGACCGTGACGACGTCGTAGTCCACGTGGGCGCTGTCGATGACCCAGAGGTCCTGCCACAACGGATAGATCGCCGCGTTCGGCTCGAACTGATCGGGGATTGGCACGTTGAAGTAATCGCTGAAGCCGAGGAACACGTCCTCGAACGCCAGGTAGCCGTTGGTGGCGATGAACAGCTGCTCGTAGTCGACCCCGAAGTACGGGAAGGGGAACGGCAGCGGAAGCCGCCCGGTGGTGTCGTCGCCGTAGACCGTTGTCGGGAGCGATGCATCCACCCAGTCGTAGGGGATCGGCTCGCAGCCGTGCCCGAAGTCGTCGAGCAGCAAGACGAGCCCGAAGTTGCGGCGCACGTTGCTGAACAACTGGACCTCGCGCTCGTCGACGCTCAGGCAGCCGCCCCTCGAAGCCTCCAGCGCATATACGCCGAGGGGCAGGGTCAGGCTGTACGCGCCACGCGCATCGGTGACCGCCGCCGGTACCGGAGTCCCGAGAGCCTGGACGGTTGCGCCTTCGATCGGCTGGCGATTCTCGGCACGCAGCACTCGGCCGCTCACCGTGTAGCGCGGCAACGCGGTGATGGCCAGATCCTGCGTCGTCGTGAGGTCGGTTTCGACGACGACGCCGGACGCCACCGCCGTCTCGTAGCCGAAAGCCTCCGCCGTCACCACGTATTCGTTGGCGGGCAGGAACATCTCGTAGACACCATCAGCCCCAGAGGTCGCCGAGAACGCACGCCCTTCTGCCCCTGCAACCACCTTCGCTCCAGACACCGGGTCGCCCGTTGCCGCATCGGTGATGGTGCCGGTCAGCGTGCCTCCGGTCGCAACCAGTTGCACGGCCGCAAATGCGTCGATGCGGCCGTCGCCGTACACGTTGTTGGGGTCGCCGTCGTCATCGCCGCCGCAGGTCAGGTCGACGATGTCGACCGCCGTCGAGGAGACGGCCGAGGTTGCGCCTTCGAAGTCGCCGTACAACTCAGGAGTCGACGACAGCACGAGCGCCAGCGTTCCGGCGACATGGGGTGCCGCCATCGAGGTTCCGTCGTATGCCTCGTAGCCGCCTCCCGGTACCGACGACGTCACGTTCACGCCAGGTGCCGCAACGTCGGGGTTCACCTTCCCGTAGATGGAGGGCCCACGGCCTGAGAAGTCGGCGATGACATCGTTGATGTCGGTCGCCCCTGCACTGAACGTCTCGTTGTAGTCCCCGGGCGAACCGGCGTCGCCACAGAACGGGCCGGGATTGCCGCTGGAGAAGACGGGGATGATCCCGGCCGCTCGCCAGTTCTGCACCGTCTCGAGGTAGAAGGGGTCGCCGGGCCCGCCGCCCCAGGAGTTGTTGACGATGTCGGGCCGCTTCGCCGGGTCGGGGTTGTCGCCGTTGAGGTCGGTCGGCGCCAGGATCCATTGCCCGGCGGACAGGAGGGCGAACTCCGAGCAGCCGAAGTCCTCGCATCCCTTGGCGGCGATCCACTGGGCACCCGGTGCGACGCCGATGTCCGGCGTGAACGGCCCTGGGCCGTCGCCGCCGACCATCGTTCCCATCGTGTGGGTGCCGTGCCCGACGTTGTCGCACGGGGCGTCACCGCAAATGCCCGTTGGGTCCCACCAGTTGTAGTCGTTGGAGAAGGTCCCGTTGCCGAGGTTGCCCCGGTACTGGTTCACGAGCGCCGGGTGGGTGTAGTCGACACCGGTGTCGACGTTGGCGACCACCACGCCGCCGCCGAGAATGCCCTCGTCCCACACCTGATCGGCGCCGATCTGCGCGATGCCCCACTCGGGGTCTCCGGCTGCGATGACGGCAGCGTCGCGTTGCGCCACGGGCCGGACCAGTGGGTAGATCCGCTCGGGGCGGATCTCCTTCACGCCTGGGAGCGCCGCAAGCGCGTCGAGCAACGCCGCGTCGCCCTCGACGATCATGACGTTGCGGAACCAGAACGAGTCGGCCGTTCCCTCGTGGGCGGCCACGACGTCGCGAGCGCGGCGTTGCGATCGATCCGCGGCCGCCTGCAACTCGTCGACGACAAACCGGCCGCGTTCTGTGAAATCACCGATGCCGCGTGCCGGCGTCAGATCGGGCCGCTCGCCGAACTCCACCACGAACCTCGAGGTCTCGGAGATCTCGAGCTGTTGGCGCAGCTTGCTGTCCACCGTGGGCTGTACCGGAGCGTCGCCGGCGAGGGTCACTGGTGGTGAAGAGCCGGCCGGGTCGGGCGGCTGAGCAGCGGCCGTAGGAACGAGGCCTACGAGTAGCGAGAGTGCGACGAGCGCGACAAGCCACAGCTTGCGTGACATTGAGCCCCTCCGAATGGGTAGCCCGGATGACCGGGTACAAGTGAAAGGAGGCCGTGACCACGGCGAGTCGAGCCGAGAGCCCGTCCCACGATCCCGTCCTCCCAGGGTGAGGCGCGACGCGCCTGCTACACGTCAGCTTATCTCACCGTAGGTGTAGTCAAGTGGCCCAAGATCAGGGTGAGAGCCCGTTTCAACCGACCTGCGCTCAGCCTCGCTGAGCGGAGGCGATGGGGTGTGCGCCGTAGATCAGACGCGCTCGAGGGGCGCCCAGGCGAGCAGCAGCCGTTTGACGCCTTCCGCATCGAAGCTCACGACGGCTTCGGCCCTGTCGCCTGCACCGACGACCTCGCGCACGGTGCCAACGCCCCAGTGGCTGTGACGAACGCGGTCGCCCGTCCCGATCTCGGTGGCCGCCACATGCGATCGGGCGAGGCCGGCGGTCTCTCTGGCAGGCACGCGCCGACCACGTTTTGCGGCCACCGTGAGCCCCGCCGGAATCTCGGATAGGAAGCGGCTCGGGGGGTTGTAGTTGTTGGCACCCCACAGGTTCCGGCTCCACGCACGGGTCACGAACAGCTGACGCATGGCGCGGGTGATGCCGACGTAGCAGAGGCGCCGCTCCTCCTCGAGCTCCTTGGGATCGCCGAGTGCGCGCATGTGCGGGAAGATCCCATCCTCCATGCCCGTCATGAAGACGACGGGAAACTCCAGCCCCTTGGCGTTGTGGAGGGTCATCAGCGTGACGACCTCGGTGTCCTCGAGGTTGTCGACATCGGTGACGAGACTGATCGACTCCAAGAACAACTCGGACTTGCGCACCCCGTCGAGGTCGATCCAGTCGGCCGGGCCAAGCGTGATTGGCCCCTCCTCTTCGAAGTCGGCAGCTGCCGACACCAGCTCGCGGAGGTTCTCCTCCCGACCCATCGCCTCGATCGAGCGCTCTGATCGCACCCAGTCCATGTAGCCCGTGTCGGCGAGGATCGCCTCAAGCGCCGGCCGGGGGCCCTTCGCCATCTCCGTCGACAGGTGATCCATCAGCGCGACGAACTCGGCGATCGCCTTCTGGGCCCTCGCCGAGAGTTGCGGAATCTCCTGGACCCGCAACAGGGCTTCCCAGAACGAGATCCTGTTGCCCTCTGCGAACCGGTCGACGTGAGCGACGCTCGTGTCGCCGATCGCCCGCTTCGGGGTATTGATCACTCGCTTCAACGCCACGGTGTCTGCCGGGTTCACCAGCGCCTTCAGGTAGGCGAGCACGTCTTTGACCTCACGCCTGTCGTAGTACTTGACGCCGCCGATCACCTGGTAGGCGACGCCGAACTTGACGAGAACCTCTTCGATGACGCGCGACTGGGCGTTGGTGCGGTAGAAGACGGCCACATCGCTGAGCGGCAGATCATCGTGCTGCAGCTCACCCACCTTCTCCGCGACGAACGCCGCTTCGTCGTGCTCATCCTCTGCCTCGTAGGTGATGATCGGTTCACCGCGGCCGAGACTGGTCCACAAGCGCTTGGGTTTGGCGGAGGGGTTGTTGCCGATGACGGCGTTGGCGGCGTCGAGGATCATCTCTGTCGACCGGTAGTTCTGCTCGAGCAGCACGATGCGGGCGTCGGGGAAGTCCTTCTCGAACTCCATGATGTTGCGAATGTCGGCGCCTCGAAACGCATAGATCGACTGTGCTTCGTCGCCGACGACGCACAGATTCTGATGGTGCTCGGTGAGCAGCTTCACGAGCACGTATTGGGCGCGATTGGTGTCCTGATACTCGTCGACGAGCACGTACCGGAACCGCTCCTGATAGCCGCGCAGCACGTCGGGAAAGGCCTGGAGCAGCTCGACCGTGACCATGAGCAGGTCGTCGAAGTCCATCGCCGAGGCCTCGACGAGCCGCTGCTGGTAGAGGCGGTACACGTCGGCGACCTTCTCGTGGTAGTAACCCGCGTCATTCGAGGCGAACGTCTCGTAGTCGATCAACTCGTTCTTGGCGTTCGAGATGGCAGCGCGAATGTTGCGCGGTGGGAAGCGCTTGGGGTCGAGATCGAGATCCTTCACGCAGAGCGTGATCAGCCGCAGCGAGTCCGCCGAGTCATAGATGGAGAAGGCCGAGCGGTAGCCGAGCCGGTGGGCTTCGCGCCGCAGGATCCTCGAGCACGCCGCGTGGAACGTCGACACCCACATCGACCGGGCAACCGGCCCGACGAGCTGGGCCACCCGCTCCTTCATCTCAGCCGCCGCCTTGTTCGTGAAGGTGATCGCCAGGATGGCGTGGGGTGGCACGTCATGATCCCGGATGAGGTGCGCGACCCGACGCGTGAGCACACGAGTCTTGCCCGATCCGGCACCCGCGATGACGAGCACCGGCCCATCGGTAGCGGCTACGGCTTCACGCTGGGCGGGGTTGAGGTCTTCGAGGAGGAGCAAATCGGGCATGCGAGGCGCCGATCTTACCCGCGTCGGCGCGAGCGAACTACACGAATGTGAGTATTTCCGGGAACCCCCACAGTGGTCATACGCGTCGAACGAGCCTCACCGACGAGAGGATGAGGAGATGGCGACACGAATGAGGTGTGCGACGATCTCGATGTGTGTGGCCCTGGCCGGGTGCGGAGGCTCGGCATCATCCGGCGTCGGAGGCAGCTCGACGACCAGGGCAGACGCCGCCTCCACTACCACCACTACGGTGGACCTGGCGGCGCCGACCACCACAGCACTCCCGGTCGACACCACTGCGGTGATCGTCGAACCTGGCTGTTCGGCGACCGGCGAGGACATGCCAGGCGACGCCGGCGTCCCCGGTCCCGTGGCCGCCACGCGCGACGCGATCCTCGAGGCCGCCCTCACGTGTGACTTCGCCGGTCTCGCCGCATTGGCCGGCGACGAGTTCACGTACAGTTTCGGCGGGAGTGACGATCCATCCGGGTATTGGATGGCGGCGGAGGGAGCCGGCGACGACGTGCTTGCGACGCTCGTGCGCATCCTCGCCATGTCCTACGGGAGCCTGGACGCTGCGCTCGCTTCCGGTGAGTCGACGGAGCTCTACTACTGGCCCTCGGCCTTCGGGGACAACCCGACCGACGAGCAGTGGAAGGAAGTCGCCTCGCTCTACTCGGACGCCGAGATCCAGGCCATGAAGGACTTCGGCGGATATGTCGGCTACCGCGCAGGAATCACGGCTGATGGCACCTGGCTGTTCTTCGTGGCCGGGGACTGAAGCAGGTTTGTGAGCGGGCGGCCCTGGTCGCTGCGATGTGTGAGCCGCCCAGGCCCACCCGCAACGCCTCACTTCGGCCGGCCCTGCCGCCCGGGCACCTTCGTAGCCGTCATGGCCCAGTTCCGCCTCGAGCCGGGGACGGATGCGATCCACCTCGATTCGCTCCCACGGAGGCAACTCGTTCACGTCTCGCGCGGCGCCGATCGACCTCGCCGCCGCATCGGACCGATCGCGCTCGCACTCGACCACGGCCGCAGCGACGAGCCACCGCCAGACACCACCCGGATCGTCGCGGGTCGAGAGCTGCTCTGCGATGTCGCGGAGCATCTCGACAGCCACCTCGATCTCGCCCCGATCGCAAGCCACCTTTGCTGCGAACATGCGGCAGAAGGCGACTATTGGGTGCTCCCGGTGCTCCGCGAAGATGTCCTGTGCCGCCGACAGCGATGCTGCGGCCCCATCGAGGTCCTGGCCCAACCAGTGGACGGCGCCCAGCCCGAGATGTCCCCACGCCTCGTTGCGGCGCTTCCCCTCGGCACGTGCGAGCGCCAGGGTCCGCGCACGAGGTACCCGACACGCCCCCCCCTGTGGCCTCGAAGAAACGGTCGCATCGCAGCCGTAGATCGACAACCGGCCTAGCTTCTCTGTATCACGAGCGTTCCGCTCGGCAACGAAAGGACTACCCATGGGCGTGAGATCGGCTGCCCGGATCGGGTTGGCATTGCTTCTCGTAATGGTTGCAGCCTGCGGTAGCTCCGCAGGAGGCACCACGACGACCGCTGCGAACGGGACGACAGCATCGCCGGGCGCAGTGGTGATAGACAACTTCGCATTCATGCCGTCGACGCTCACCGTCGAGGTGGGTTCCGCGGTCACCTGGATGAACGAGCAGGGCGTCGACCACACGGTCACTGCCGACGACAACTCCTTCGACTCGGGCCCTATGGCTCGAGGTGCCGGCTTTCAGCGGACCTTCGATGCCGCAGGCACCTTTGCATATCACTGCACCATTCATCCGAGCATGACGGCGACCATCACCGTCGGCGGCTGACCGCGAACCGGGGTCGAGCGGCCGGGCCATCAACCGCCTCTTTACGCCCCGTTTATGGATGCCGGTGTAGACCTCATACTCGAGACACAGTCTCCTCTGCCGGCCGTTCCACACGGTTCAGAAGCCCGTCGTGTGGAACGGCCGGTCTCCCTGGTTCTCTCCCCGCCTGCAACCGACCACGGTGCCGCAGCGGCGTGCTACCCGTTCGTGCGTGGATGAGGTGCCGGATTCGGCCCTCGAACCATGCCGGAATGGCTTTGGTCACACGGTCAGGTCGAAGGCGACGTCGAGCTGCGGCGCCGAGTGGGTGAGCCACCCCATCGAGATCAGATCGACGCCGCTCTCTGCGATGGCCCGCACGGTCTCCGCCGTGACCCCGCCTGAAGCTTCGGTCAGGGTGCGCCCCGCCACCCGAGCCACCGCTGTCCGCAGCTCGTCGGGAGTCATGTTGTCGAGCAGCACAGCATCCACGCCGACGGCCAGGGCTTCGTCGAGTTGGTCGAGCGTGTCGACTTCCACCTCGATCCTCACCATGTGGCCAACGGCAAGGCGGGCCGCCTTGATCGCACCGCCGATGCTGCCGACGGCCGCGATGTGGTTGTCCTTGATCAGCACGGCGTCGTCGAGCCCGAAACGATGGTTCGCCCCTCCCCCGGCCCGCACCGCGTACTTCTCGAGGGCCCGCAAGCCCGGCAGCGTCTTGCGCGTATCGACGATTCGGGCCCCCGTCCCCTCGACGAGACGCACCATCGCTGCGGTCGCGGTTGCTACCCCGCTGAGGTGACCGAGCAGGTTGAGACAGGTGCGCTCGGCCGCAAGCAGCGAGCGCGTGGGACCGGCGACCTCCGCCAGCCGCTCCCCCGCCGCCACGTCCTGTCCATCACTCGCCAAGGCACGAACCACCACAGAGTCGTCGAGCACGGTGAACGCCCGCAGCGCCTGGTGGAGCCCGGCGATGCGGCCCGGTGCCCTGGCCACGACGTGGCCCACCGATCGATGCTCGGCGGGAATCGTCGCGTTGGAGGTCAGGTCACCCGCTCTTCCGAGATCCTCGCCGAGCGCGCGCCACAGCAGTGCTTCGACACCCAGATCGGGCGGCGGCAGCATCCCCCTCACGCCGCTCCTCTGACTGCAGCCCTCAACTGGGTCGTCGGTTCGGCGGCCGGCGTCACGACGGTGTGTTGGGCCCACTCCGCCGACGTGTCGGGGAAGTCGAGGCGATGATGGCCACCTCGGCTCTCGCCACGGTCGAGCGCGGCTGCGGCCACGACCCCGGCCACGGCCGCAAGGTTGCGCCCCACGAGGCTGGTCGCAAGCTGGGGCGCCAACGCCGCGATCTCAGCGAGGGCGTCGCGGAGCCCCTCGGCTGTGCGCATCAGACCGACGTCGTCCCACATCACGGTTCGCAACCTCGCGACGGCGTGCGGCTCGTCGAGGACGACGGGGAGGGCCGAGTACGGCACCTCGATGGGCGCAGCGGGATCGAGCCCGGTGGGTGCGTCCGCGATGGCTTCGGCCACCTCGACGCCGAACACCAAGCCTTCGAGCAGCGAGTTGCTGGCGAGGCGGTTGGCACCGTGGAGCCCTGTTACGGAAACCTCGCCGCATGCGTACAGCCCTGGGAGGGATGCTCGGCCCGCCTCATCCACCGCGATCCCGCCCATGTGATAGTGGGCGGCCGGCGACACCGGCAACCACTCCCGCCGCGGGTCGATGCCGGCATCGATGGCGCTGGCGAACACAGTTGGAAAACGGCCGGGGAATGACTCTCCGAGGTGGGTGGCGTCGAGGAAGACCTCGCCACCTTGCTGGAGCCGGCGCCATATCGCCCTGGCGACGATGTCACGGGGCGCCAACTCGGCGTCCAGGTGCTCATCCGGCATGAACCGATGACCGGCCTCGTCGCGCAATACCGCGCCCGCACCGCGCAGCGCCTCGGTGAGCAGCGGCATCGGATCGAGCGATGAGCGCAGCGCGGTCGGATGAAACTGCACGAACTCTGGGTCCGCGATGCGGGCGCCTGCCCGAATCGCCATCGCCAGCCCGTCGCCCGTCACCTCCTCGGGATTGGTGGTCGCGGCGTACAGACGGCCGATCCCACCGGTCGCAAGAACGACGGCATCGCCGAGAAGCGTCTCTCGGTCGCCGTCCGGCGTGATCACCAGCACGCCGACCACACGATTGCCCTGGCGCAGGAGGTCGACTGCCCAGGTGTGTTCACGGACCTCGATGTCGGGGCGCCGCCGCACCGCAATGCGCAGCGTGCGCATCAACTCAGCCCCCGTTGCGTCGCCGTCTGCGTGGACGATGCGATGCTTGCCGTGGCCCGCCTCACGCCCGAGTGCCAATGACCCGTCCGGCGCCCGATCGAACCGGGCACCCAGCTCGAGCAACCACGCGATACGGTCCGGCGCCTCGCCCGCCACGAGCCCTGCGATCTCGGCATCGGCGAGCCCACCGGAAACGGCAACCGTGTCTGCGGCGTGAAGGGCGGGCTCGTCGTTGCGCCCGATGGCGGCAGCGATGCCGCCCTGAGCCCACGTGCTCGACCCCTCCCCCAACTCGGTCTTCGTCACCACGACGCAGTCACCCAAGGCCAGCGCGGTGGTGAGTCCGGCGACACCGCTGCCGACGATGATCGCTCGAGAGACCGTCATCGCCGGGCTCCCACGGCGAGCATGCGGTCGACGGCGAGGCGGGCGCGCTCGGCGATCCCAGGATCGACATGGACCTCGTGCTGCATATGGAGCAGGGCGTCGCGGATCCCTTCCATGGTGATACGTTTCATGTGCGGGCAGAGGTTGCAGGGTCGGATGAACTCCGTGTCCGGTGACTCGACCGCGACGTTGTCGCTCATCGAGCATTCCGTCACCATGACCACCTGGCGAGGCACTTCGTCCTTCACCCAGTTGATCATCCCGCTGGTGCTTCCGACGAAGTCGGCTTCGTGGAGCACATCGGGCGGACACTCCGGGTGGGCGATGATCTGGATTCCCGGATAGGCGATGCGAAACTCGCGCAGCTCGGCAGCGGTGAAGCGCTCGTGGACCTCGCACGAGCCGTGCCAGAGGATGATCTCCTTGTCGGTCTGGCTCGCCACCCAGCGTCCGAGGTATTGGTCGGGGAGAAAGATCACCCGATCACTCTCCAGCGACTCGACGACGGCGACGGCGTTGGAGGAGGTGCAGGTCACGTCCGATTCGGCCTTCACTTCCGCGGACGTGTTGACGTAGGTGACGACGGGAACATTCGGGTAGCGCTCGCGCAGCAACCGGATGTCGGCAGCAGTGATGGAGTCGGCGAGGGAGCAGCCGGCTCGGAGGTCGGGGATGAGGACCGTCTTGTCCGGGTTCACGATCTTGGCGGTCTCGGCCATGAAGTGCACGCCGGCCATGACGATCACGTCTGCGTCGGTTGTTGCGGCAAGCCGGGCGAGTTGAAGCGAATCGCCTCGCAGGTCGGCGACGCCGTGGAAGATGTCCGGCGTCATGTAGTTGTGGGCCAGCACGACGGCGTTGCGCTCTTTCTTGAGTTGCTCGATCTCGGAGATGAGCGGCTCGAGGACGATCCGTTCGGCGTCCGGCACGATGCCGTCGAGGCGCTCCTCGACCGGCAGGATGGTCAGGTTGGTGGGGGTCATCAGGTCCTCGCGTTGCGTCGCGTCAGGCATCTTCTGCTCATATTGAGCATTACCACATGAACAAAGATACCACTTGTGCTATTCCTGAGCAAAAGAAGCGGTGCTCCGGGCAGGATCACTCATCGAACGGCTCGACCACCGATCCGCCGATCGGAGTCGCCGCGCCCCCGACGTGCGACGGCGCGTGACCCATGGTGGCGTCGTCGAGGTGCCCTCCGCCGCCGAGACGGGCGACGCCTCAGCGATGCCGTCGAGTCAGCCGGCAGCGGACGTGACAGCGGGGCGGTGGCGTGTGCCACCGCCCCGCGTGTGCTGGAGGCGGGGTGCCGTGGGTCTCACCCCCGGGGCAACCTCTCTCGTTCGTGTCAGGGAAGCAGCGACGGCGGGATCAGCACCGAGTCGATGACGTGGATCACGCCGTTCGAAGCCGCGATGTCGAGCTTGCTGAGCACCAGCTTGGTCGTCCCGTTCAGCGTCACGTTCGGGCCGTCGAGGTCGATCGTCTCGCCTTGAAGGGTCGGGACCGGGCCATCGATCGTCACCGCAGCATCGCTGAACACGACCGCCGGAACGATGTGATAGAGCAAGATGTCGTCGAGGATGCCGTTGGCGGACGTGTACTCGATGAGACCTCCGGGGCTGAGGCCGAAGGTAGCCGCCGTCCGGATGAACGAGCGGTTGTTCGGGGCGAAGACGGTGACGTCTTCGAGTCCGACGACTGCGTCCACCAAGCCGGCCTCCACCACCGCCCGAGTGAGCCACTTGAACTGGCCAACGGTGGTGACGAGCTCGGCGATCGACGGCTCTTCCGTAGCCGTCTCCTCGGCGGAAGCGACTCCCGGAACGAGCGCGACAGCCAGTGCGGTGACGGCTGCAAACAGTGTGAGCTTGCGAATCATGGTTTCTCCCTGCTTTGACATGGGCCTTAGCCCCCTCTCGTCCGTTCTACGGAGACCGAGGCGACGCCAGATGACGCTCTTCTTGGCCGGGTGCAGGAACGACCGGCCGCCCTCGTACCCCGGGATCGTGCCGGGCCGGGCGGGCCGAGCGACCGGCGTTGGGTCGACGAGCCGTTCGAGCCTGCCCGAGCGCAACCCACCCCGGGCGGCTTCGACGCCAGACTGAACGCGATCAACAGGGTTCTCGACCTCGGACGGCTCAGATGGTGGTGCGGGTCGGAATGCGTTCCCAAGCACCTTGCGACGGCCCAGGGAACTCTCATCCAATACTCAGGTGCGGGAGCGCCGGCGAAGCGTACGCTTGCGCAACGGGGAATGGAGAGGAGGTCGGATGGATACCACCATGTATCCGACCCTTCCCGCAGCCGACATGGCGCGGGCCCGGGCCTGGTACCACGACAAGCTCGACCTCGACCCGGTGGAGGAGATGGGTGACGGGAGCCTGTGGTTCGCCATGGGCGACGGTCGCTTCCTGGTCTACCCATCCCGTTTCGCCGGCACGAACCAGGCCACGTCCGCAACGTTCATGCCAGACGACTTCGACCAGGCGATGATGCAGCTGAGAAGTCGCGGTGTCGTCTTCGAGGAATACGACATGGGCGAGAACTTCCGCACCATCGATGCCGTGCTCGAGATGCCCGACGGCATACGAGCCGCCTGGTTCAAGGACAGCGAGGGCAACATCATCGGGATGGACTCGCCGAGCTAGTCGATTCGGCTTCGGGGCCCCTCGCAACCATCGATCGGCGGCGGGGGCTTCGTCGCGTCTCGCATCACTCGAGCAAGGGCACGATCCGCCCCCGCCGATTGCGAGCTGCAAAGGGCCGTTTGGTCGGTGCCCATGGTCACGCGCTCCCCCCACGCTGTCAGGGCCAGCGTCGAGAGGAGACGGGGTGCCGGTGATCGAGGTTGAGAACCTCGTCAAGACGTACGACGGGGTCCGTGTCGTCGACCGCGTGTCGTTCACCGTCGAGGAGGGCGAGATCTTCGGGATCGTCGGCCCGAATGGAGCCGGCAAGACGACGACCGTTGAGTCCGTCGAAGGACTGCGGACGCCGGACGACGGCACCATTCGCGTGCTCGGGCTGGACCCACAGCGGGATCGGTACGAGATCACCGAGCGGCTCGGCGCACAGCTCCAGGAGAGCCGACTCCAGGACAAGATCCGCGTCGGGGAGGCACTCGACCTCTATGCCTCCTTCTACCGCAGACCGGCCGACTGGCGCGAACTGGTCGAGCGACTCGGCCTCGAGAGCAAGGTCGGTGCGAAGTACGCGGACTTGTCCGGCGGGCAGAAGCAGCGGCTGTCGGTCGCGCTGGCGCTCGTCGGCTCTCCCGAGATCGCCGTGCTCGACGAGCTCACCACGGGGCTCGACCCGCAGGCACGCCGCTCGACGTGGGACACCATCGAACAGACAAGGGATCGAGGAGTGACCGTCGTCCTCGTCACCCACTTCATGGAAGAAGCCGAGCGGCTCTGTGACCGGATCATGGTCATCGATCGCGGCCGCGTGGTCGCCATCGATTCTGCATCCGGACTGATCGAGCACGTAGGAAACGGGCAGCGGCTGCGCTTCCGCCCGTCAACGCCAATCGAGGACGGCGTCCTGCTCGACCTGCCCGAGGTTGATGCCGTCGACTCCAGCGTCCGTCACGTCGTGGTCACCGGCACGGGCAACCTCCTCCATGCAGTCACCGCCCTGCTGGCACAGCGCAACGTGGTCGCCGAAGACCTCCGAATCGAGCAGATGAGCCTCGAAGACGCGTACCTGGCATTGACGGGTGCTGGTGGCGTCGCTCCAGGATCGGAGGTGAACCGATGACCGCGACGATGAAGATGACCAGGACCGAGGGAAGGCTGTTCCTCCGCGACCCCATCGCACTCTTCTTCGGCCTGGTGTTTCCCGGTTTGCTGCTGCTCGCACTCGGGCTGTTCTTCCCCGGTTTCGACGAACCCTCGGCGGACGTTGCCGGCAGACGCTACATCGACGTGTACGCCCCGATCACCCTTGCGCTCGGCCTGGCGACGCTCGGCCTGGTGACGCTCCCTCCGATCCTCGGCACGTACCGCCAGTTCGGGATTCTGCGGCGCTTGCGCACGACGCCGGTACACCCGGCCCGCCTGCTCTGGGCGCAGCTGTCCGTTCACGGCGCAGTAGCAATGGTCGCAGCAGCGATCGCCATCGTCGTTGCGGTGGCCGCGTTCGACGTGCCGGTTCCGGAGAGCCCAGTCTGGTTCGTGGTTGCGCTGGTGCTGGCTGCGACATCCGTCTTCACGATCGGCCTGCTCGTCGGGGCTGTGGCGCGCACGACCGTGGCCGGACAGTCGATCGGAATGGCGATCTACTTCCCGATGCTGTTCCTCGCCGGGGTCTGGATACCCAGATCGATCATGCCCGACGGTTTGCGAACGGTGAGCGACTTCACGCCCCTCGGATCGGCAGTGCAGGCCATCGACGACTCATGGTTCGGCGTCACGCCGAGCGCCACCAACCTGCTGGTGATGCTCGGCTACGCACTCGTCGCGGGGCTCCTCGCCGTGAGAGTCTTTCGCTGGGAGTAGCAGCGAATACGGCACGTGCCGGGACGTTCAGCCCGGCCCTGGCACTCGCGGGCGGTCTTCGAGGTCTCCGAGAATGGAACCACGACCTTGCTCCGCTGGAGGATTTCGATTCGATCGGCGCAATGCGCTTCACGGCCGTCGGGTCGACGACCTCGTACCGTTCACGACGTGGCTCGACGCAAACATCCGGCGAATCCAACGTGATGTTCTCTGCAGCCCAACCCGACTCACGGCCCCATAGAACGACGAGTCGACCGCCGTGTGGGCCGAGCGTGTGCGGGAGCACCTGGCAAGCCGCGAGGGATGCGCCGCACCGCGCGGTTGCGGACGCCCACGTCAGCGGTACGGGACGCCCAGCCCGGGGCGGGGGCGCTCCTCGACGACCGCAGGGCGGAACCGAAACAGCTCGGCCGGTCGACCGCCTGTGGAGGCGGTGCGTTTGCCCGTGCCCTCGACCAACCGGTTGCGCTCTACGAGGCGACGGAAGTTCTGCTTGTGGAGACGAACACCGGCAAGCGCTTCCACGGTGCGCTGGAGGTCGCTCAGCGTGAACAGCTCGGGCAGCAGTTCGAACACCAGCGGCCGGTAGGTGAGCTTGCCGCGCAGCCTGCCGAGCCCGGTAGCAGCGATACGGCGGTGGTCGAGCGCCATCGCCGTGCCGACGACGTGCGGCGCGGGTATCTCGTTGCGATCGAGCGCCGCTTCGGCAACGAGACCCGCCTCGTACAGCAGCTCGTAGCGATCGAGGACACGAATCCCGTCCCACGGCTCGCGCCCGAACATCACGGCGATCCGCCGCCTGCGCTCGGCGTCGTCGTCCGCCCACCTCCGTAGGGCGGGGAGGATGGCGTCCCCGATGATGGGGGGCGGACCGGTGCGGTGGTCCTCCCACGGAAAGAGGTCGTACCAGTCGAGCCAGGCTGCGGTTGGCAGGGTTGCCTCCTCACGGACGAGGGCGAGATACGCAACGCTCAGCTGGCGAGGGTCGTCCCGCCCGCGTTTGGCGCGGCTGCGGTCGCCGAACGTGTAGAGCTGCTCGGCGTAACCGATCTCAGTTCCCGCCTGCTCCGCGATCCAGCGGCGGAGCGCCCGCTCGAGCGTCTTGTCGGCGTCCGGGTCGAGCGGTCCGGACGGGATGCGCCGCTGCCCCTCAGCCCCTTCGACGGTCAGGATACGAGGCCGGTCATCGCTCACGGCGACGATCACGGCGTCCAACGTCACGGCGATCCCGGACCCACTCATGGCTGGGATGCTACCGACGGCCAACCCAACCGAAGGACCCCGCACCCCACGCAAGGTCGATACAGTCGGGCGTGCACGCTCACGGCATGGAGGCGATGTGGCTGATCCCGCTCCCGTCAATGCGCTGTCCGATCTCTTGGTCCAGACCGGACGCGCCCACCACCAAGCGTTTCTCGCCGCAAACGGCGAGGACGCCGACTGGCCGATGTGGTACGCCGAGTACCTCGAATCCCGAATTGCGACGCACCTCGGCACGACACCGACACGCTCCCGCCTCGTTCAGTGCCTGCTCAACGCAGACGACGCCCATCAAACGGCGGGCGCCGGCGCACCGTGGCACAGGTTCTATGCGGCCTACCTCCTCGATCTCAACGAGAGCCAGATGGAAATGAGCGCCGAGCCCGAATCGAGCTGAGCGCCCCGCCTCACCGGCGGGCCCCCCAGGTCGGGAGCGCGCCGAGCATCGCTGCGCCTGCGACGGCCGCCGCAGGGATGATCCAGTTGACGACCGCGTCGGGCGTCGAGATGCCGACGCTTGCGACGGCTGCTGCAGACCCGGCGATCAGCAGCATGCCGATGGTGACGGCGCGCCGGGAACGGGGCGTCGGCGCATCGCTGATCCGCCACTCGAATCGCGCGAAGACGGCGACGAGCACGAGCGTCATCGCCAGCAGCACCGCAAGCCACAACGGACGGGTCAGCCACCATGCGGTCGTGCCCGGCTCGACCCGAAACACGGCGCCGTCGAATGCGAACAACCCGCCGGCAGCGACGAGTGACATCGCAGACAGATGCCACAGGTAGATGGTCATCAACACCCCGGAGATCGCGACCACGCCGTGCCACGCACGTGCTCTGGCAGTGAGGCGGCGCGCCGCCGGCTGGGTGGCAACGATCACGCCAAACTGCACGGTGCCGAGCAGGACCATGGCAAAGGTCGGCGGCGTCATGTTGGTGAGCTCCGACCCAGGGATTCCCACCATCGCCACCGGGTACCAGCCGATCCATGTGACGGCGATGAGCGTTGCGAGCGCACCGCCGGAGATCAGCCAGCCCCACCGGGGAGGCACACCGCCTGCACCATCGCGATCTGCCCACCAGTACCCGATCTGGTGCACGGCGGCCCACACGAAGACGAAGTTGACCCAACCGATGCCGGGCACGTCGAACGCAAACCGCGCACCATCGACGGCGATCGACGCGGCCACGAAAACGAGGATCGTGGCGGGACCGGTACGCCGCCACCACGCATGGGTGAGGGGAGCCGCTGCGGTGAGGGTGAGGTAGACGGCGAGGAACCACAGCGGGACGGTTGCCGACATCGCCCCGGCGTACACCACCTGTGAGGGGACGAAGGGGCGCATCACCACGATGAGCGCAACCCACACCATCAGCAGCGGGATGACCGGCGTGAACAAACGCCGGGCGCGCGCCGTGATCCACTCGCGACGCAACTCATCACCCTCCGCCACCTTCCGCAGACCGCGAGCGTTGGCGTATCCGCCGGCCAGGAAGAAGATCGGCATCACTTGCACGATCCATGTGATCCACGCGGCGTAGGGGATCCACTCGAGAGAGTTCAGGAGTGCGATGTCGTCGTTCGGCTGCAGCCAAATCGATGCAGCGAGCCAGTGGCCGAACATCACAACGAGAATCGCCAGTGCGCGCCACAGGTCGACGATCCGGTTCCGGCTGTCCGGCGTGGCATCCGCAAGCCGTCGGGTGTATGCGAGGTACTTCTTCATCGTGATCCTCCCCGGCCAGTATCACCGATCGAGCGGCGGCTGGAGGTGCACGTTTGGCGACGCAGGCGACCGACCACGCTCTTCAGGCTCCTTTCAGGCGCCGCTGCATACGCTGCGACGAGCACGTCAAAGGAGAGACCACATGCAACGCCGCACGAAGATCGTCATCGCAGGGGCCGCCGTCGCCGGCGTCATCGCAGCCGGGACGGGAGCCGCATCAGCCGTCGGTGGCGACAGCGACACACCCATCACCGGCGATGCTCTCCAGCAGGCGAGTGAAGCCGCCCTCTCCCACATGGGCGGTGGCCGCGTCACCGACACCGAGGTCGGCGACGAGGACAGCTACTACGAGGTCGAGGTCACGCTCGAAGACGGCAGCCAGGTGGACGTCCAACTCGACGAGCAGTTCAACGTCGTGTCCTCGGACGCCGATGTGGAGTCACCCGACTCCAACGACTGAACCCCGTTGATGGCTCCCCTCCGGGTGGGCTTGCGGGCTCGAGGGGTTCGCCTAAGGGGTTTGTATCGAGACCAAGGTGGGCAGGGCGATGGCCCGCTGCTGAGTGATCCTCTCGAGCGATCAGTCAATTCTCGCCTTGCCCCCCTCGATTTCGGCTTCGCCTCACCGATCCACCAGCGGGGGATCATTCGAACGTACCCTTTCACTCCCATTCGATGGTGGCCGGCGGTTTGGAGCTCACGTCGTAGGCGACGCGGTTGATGCCGGGCACTTCGTTGATGACCCGCGACGAGATGCGTTCGAGCACCTCGTAGGGAAGGCGGGCCCAATCGGCCGTCATCGCGTCCTCGGATATGACGGCCCGCACGATCAGCGGGTAGGCGTAGGTGCGGCCATCGCCCTGCACGCCTACCGACCGGATGGCAGGCAGCACACCGAAGCTCTGCCAGATCTCCCGATAGAGCCCGGCGCGGCGAATCTCCTCGACCACGATGGCGTCCGCCTCACGGAGGATCTCGAGTCGTTCTTTCGTGATCTCGCCGATGATGCGTACTGCCAGTCCGGGTCCAGGAAACGGCTGGCGCCACACGATCTCCTCGGGCAGACCGAGCTCCTCGCCCACCGCCCGCACCTCGTCTTTGAAGAGGTCACGCAGCGGCTCCACCAGGTCGAAGTTCATGTCTTCGGGAAGGCCCCCCACGTTGTGGTGGCTCTTGATCTTGGCAGCGTCCTTGGTACCCGACTCGATGACGTCGGGATACAACGTTCCCTGCACCAGGTACTTCGCGTCGGACACATCGGCCGCAACCTCCTCGAACACCCGGATGAATGTCTCGCCGATGATCTTGCGCTTGCGTTCCGGGTCGGTGACGCCGGCGAGCGCATCGAGGAAGCGGTCCTCTGCTTTGACGTGGATGAGGTTGACGTGGAAGTTGCGCAGGAAGGTCTCCTCCACCTGCTCCGCCTCGCCTTTGCGCAGCAGACCGTGGTCGACGAACACGCACACGAGCTGGTCTCCGACCGCTTTGTGCACCAATGCGGCCGCCACGGATGAGTCGACGCCGCCCGACAGGCCGCAGATCACCTTCTCGTCGCCAACGGCGAGGCGAATCTCGTCGACTGCCTGCTCGATGATCCCGACGTGGGTCCACGCGGGTCGGGCGTGGCACGCCTCGTAGAGGAAGCGCTTGAGGATCTCCTGACCTCGTTCGGTGTGCCCCACCTCGGGGTGAAACTGCACCCCGTAGAGCCGCCGGGACGGATCCTCCATCGCTGCGACCGGTGAGTCTGCGGTAGACGCCGTGACTCGAAACCCCTTCGGCGCCTGGGCGACGGCGTCGCGATGACTCATCCAGACGTTCTGCTCGGTCGGCAGCTCATGGAAGAGGAGTCCGCTGTCCCTCACCTCGAGCGCGGTGCGCCCGAACTCGGCGACCTCGTTGTGCGCTACTCGACCGCCGAGGCTGTGGGCGAGCACCTGGTGGCCGTAACAGATGCCGAGCACCGGGACCTCGAGCTCGAGGATCGCCGGGTCGATCTCGTAGGCATCCTCCGCGTACACCGACGCAGGGCCGCCGGAGAGGATGATCCCGACGGGATCGTGGGCGCGGACCTCCGCAGCTGTGATGTCTCGGCGCACGATCTCCGAGTAGACGTGCGCCTCCCGCACCCTGCGGGCGATGAGCTGTGCGTATTGGGCGCCGAAGTCGACCACGAGGACCCGGTCGAAGTCCCCGCTCGAGGCATGGCCCGCAGGGCCGGCCGTCATGCCATCCCCACGCCCTGGTTGTGCTGCAGCTTCTTACCCTCGGTCTGCAGCGCCGGTGCGACCATCACCTCGGCCTTCTGGAACTCCTTGACGTTGGCGTACCCGGTCGTGGCCATCGAGACCCGAAGCGCTCCAAAGAGGTTGCGGCGCCCATCGTTCTCGTGGGCCGGGCCGACGAGGATCTCGCGGAGCGTCCCGAGGGTCGTGGTTTCGACACGCGCCCCACGTGGAAGGCTGGGGTGGAAGGTGGCCATACCCCAATGGAAGCCGCTGGCCGGTGCCTCGCGGGCCGAGGCGAGCGGAGAGCCGATCATCACGGCGTCGGCGCCACATGCGATGGCTTTGGCGACGTCGCCGCCGGTGCGCATCCCGCCGTCTGCGATGACATGGACGTAGCGGCCGGTCTCCTCGAGGTATCGGGTACGTGCACCAGAGGCATCGGCGATTGCCGTCGCCTGCGGCACACCGATTCCCAGTACGCCGCGTGAGGTGCACGCTGCGCCGGGCCCGACCCCGACGAGTACGCCTGCTGCGCCGGTTCGCATGAGGTGGAGTGCGCCCGAGTAGGAGGCGCATCCGCCAACGATGACCGGGACGTCCATCGAGGCGATGAACCGGTTGAGGTCGAGTGGTTCCTCACGACTCGACACGTGCTCTGCGGACACGACCGTGCCCTGGATCACCAGGATGTGGAGACCCGCCTCGAGGGCGAGGTGCGCCCATTTGGAGACGTGCTGGGGTGTCAAGCTGGCGGCGGTGATGATGTCGGCCGCCCGCATCTCCTCGACCCGCCTCCCGATGAGCTCGGGCTTGATCGGCTCTTGATAGAGCTCCTGCATTCGCCGCGTTGCCTTCTCCGCCGGCAGCGACCCGATCTCCTCGTACACCGACGCCGGGTCCTCGTAGCGGGTCCACAGACCTTCGAGGTTGAGAACGGCCAGGCCGCCCAGGTTTGCGATCTCGATTGCGGTCGCAGGGCTCACTGCCGAGTCCATCGCAGCCCCAAGCATCGGGAGCTGGAAGGTGTAGGCGTCGATCTCCCACTCGAGGCTCACATCGTCTGGATCACGCGTCCTCCGCGAGGGCACGATGGCGATGTCGTCGAAGCCCCACGCGCGACGACCGGACTTGGCGATACCGATCTCGATCTCCACGGGAAAGGAAACCTCCGCCTCGAGAGTGAATTACCAGCGCACGCCGAGCGTACCACTGGAGGTTCCGCCGTCGGCGTGACCGGGACCCGGCATCCGGCACCCGGCGTCCGGCGCTGCGGGCGGCGGCGCTCTGATCACCTTCCACGAGCGAATCGCGGAGCGCCGCGATGCGAGCGAGGCGAGCCGAGCGCCGGTGGGCAGTCGCACTGCACCCCTCCCGCGATGAGGCACGGGAGGACACGACTCTGCAGGCGCACCACATTGGCCGGGCGCCCGGTACCCTGCGAGCGACCGCAACGCCTGAAAGGGAGCGATGCCGTACTCCACACTCCAGTGGCCAGACGACTTCCCCAAGACCGTGGTGTGGACTCGAGGAGCAGGCTGCGGCGACCTGGCCGAGCTTCTGGCGACTGATCGCGCAGTTCGTTGCGAGAAGGATGTGCCTGCGAGCTGCCTCGAGCATCGCGCCGACCTCGCCGTCATGGCGAAGCCGGGTTCCTTCGACGTCGTAGCAAGCGCCTCGCCACATGGCTTCGAGGCGTCTCGCGTGGGAGCCGTGGCAGCTGCGGTGGCCGGTGGCCCGCATTCGCGGTTGGCGGCGGTCATTGCGAGGCGCCTCGCCGACCGGCTGTCCGTGAAGGGCCTTGCGGTCAGCGCATTCCGCAACGATGAAGGCCGGCCTTCGTCCGAAGCGGCCGTCGCAGATGCAACATCCGCATCAGGGCTCCCAGGCGCGACGTACGAGGTGGGGAGCGCCGCCGACTTGGTCGAGGCGCTGAGCGCAGACACGCTCCTCGTCCTCGGGGCCTCCGGCGGGTCATGGTTGCATCGTCAGTTCTTCGGGCCCGGCACCAGGCTCACTGCAGCAGCTCCAGCCGGTGCCGTCGTCGTTCGGAGCCACCCACTCCGCGCCTACCACCGGATGACGCCACTCGAAGGCCTCGGCAGGTACCTCCGCGTTGCGGATGCACGCCTCGTGGCCCACGGTCCGGTCCATCCGGTCGTTGATGCCGGAACCCTCGTCGGTGTGGTGCGAGACTCGGCGATGGCGGCAGCAGACGCGACTGCCGAGCTCGGCGACATCATGGAGCAGGTCCCCTTTGCTGGGGCCTTCGACGCCCTGGACGAGCTGCGCGGCATCGAGGAGTTCTACGACGGTGCGCCTGTGCCGATCATCGATCGCACCGGCCGACTCGTCGGCGGCGTCCGTGCGGAAGAGCTGGACCTCATGAAACCCTCGCCCCAACCAGGCTCGGAGCACCGCTCGGGCGAGTGACCCGTCCGGCGATCGACCAGATTGAGACTCAACGTATGCTCGCCGCAACCACCCTCTTCCTCCTCAGCTTCTTCGGCGTGATCGGCGCCGTCAATGCACTCCGCCGTTCGAATGCCGACGCCCACCCGGCACTCCGGCCGTGGTGGTTCCCTGCGCTGTTGACGGCGGAAGCCGTCCCGGTTCGCATCGTCGTCCACGCAGTGCTCGTGGCACTCCTCGTATGGGCCGGCGCCCTCGACCACCGGGCCGGACGCGTCGGACTGGGCCTGACCATCATCACATGGCTGGGGTACGGAGCGTTGCAGTTCCGCGCCGGGCGCGCCAAAGGTGCCATGGCGGAGGCGCTCGGAGAGATCGGCATCGATGCAACCGGCTTCTCCCACGTCGAGTGGCGCCGAGTACTGGCGACGTATCCCTACAGGATTCCCAGCGACGTCGAGCGCATCGAGGATGTCGAGTACGCCCCGGGCCTCCGACTCGACGTCTACCGGCAACGCGGGCTCGCCCCCGGCCCGCACCCGGCAATCCTGCAGATCCATGGCGGCTCGTGGCGTGGCGGCAACCGGCGCCAGCAGGCGCGGCCGCTCCTCCATCGCCTGGCGAGGAACGGATGGGTGTGCGTGGCCGCCTCCTACCCGCTGGTCCCGGAAGCGACCTTTCCCGATCCGCTGATCGGCCTGAAGAGAGCGCTCGCCTGGATGCGAACCGAGGGCAGGCTCCACGGCATAGACCCTGCGTTCATCGCCGTCACCGGGGGATCCGCCGGCGGGCACCTGGCGTCGCTCGTGGCGCTCACGCCCGACCGGCCCGAGTACCAGCCGGGATTCGAGGATGCCGACACGAGCGTCCAAGCCGCAGTACCGGTGTACGGGATCTACGACTTCCTCAACAGGAACCGGACCCGGGATGACTGGCCGATCATCCCGCGTGCCGTGATGAAGGCGTCCAAGGCCGAGGCCGAGGACCGCTACCGCGAAGCGTCCCCACTCGACCAGGTGAACCCAGACGCTCCGCCATTCTTGGTCATCCACGGCGCCGCAGACGCAGTGGTGCCGACCCGCGAGGCCCTCCAGTTCGTCGATGCGCTGCGCAATGTCTCCGAAGCACCGGTTGGTTACGCAGAGATTCCCGGCGCCAACCACGCGTTCGACGTGCTCGACTCGCTCCGCACCCACTACATGATCAGCGGCGTGACCCGGTTCCTCGAGGCAATGCGCGATCGTGCGGAGTCCGACCGGGCCCACGGTGAAGACACGGCCCGCTGACAAACGTCACTCGGTATGCGAGCCAAGTGTGTACAGCGCTGCCTCCGCGACCTGCACGTAGCCGATGCGCTGATATATGGCGTTCGACGTCGGGTTCGCGAGGTCGGTGAACAGAAAGCAGAACCTGCGCCCCTGTGCGAGCAGCCACGCCGATTGCATGGCAACGAGCGCAGTGGCGTAGCCGTTGCCCCGATGCGCCGGTGGCGTGTACACGAGGCCGATACGGATTCCATTTGGCGTGCGGCCACCGTGGCCGCTCATCGCCACCGGTTCTCCGTCCACCTCCCACACCCAGAGACCGGTGCCACGTTTGGCGGCGATTCGCCGATCGATGAGGGCGGCGGTGCGCTCCCGGCTCTGCGGCGGCTCATCGTGCACAGCTTCCGCCGTGAATGCCTCGGCCCAATCGACGAGGAGGTCACGGTCTGCCGTCTTCGCCGGTCGGGCCCGACCATCGGGCGACGGCACCGACCGCACTCGCTCGAGCACAAAGACGCCCTGCGCCATCGACCTCCGCACATCGGCGCCGGTGAGTGTGCGCCACTCGTCAACAAACCACTCGATCGTCGGAACGTTCCCGGTTGCCGTCGGCAACTCGACCTCGTCTGCGGAGACGGCTGCGGCTAGCCGGCGGCCCGCGGCCTCGGTCGCGGCATCGCCCACGATCACCCCGAACGGAGGCGTCCGCAGCGCAGCGGCAACCGGTCCCCCTCCGTCCTCTACGAGCCACAGCCGAAACTCCTCGAAGTAGCCGGGCTCGGAGACGAGCGTCCCGCCGATGCCGTACATCAGGTTGTGTCGCGCCTCGCTGGTTGCGAGGAGCGGTTCGGCCCTGGCGAGGAATTCAGCCGGATCGGTCGGTCGCTGCACCTCCATTCGAGGAGGGTACGCGCTCAGACGGCGTCGAGCCCAACGGCTTTGCGGACCTGCTGCTGATACCCCTCAGCCTGAGTCCGGGCGTCGAGCGCCCCCTTCTGCATCAGGCGCGCCACCTCGGCGTCGTCGAGCTCCTGGAAGCGCCTGCGCACCGGGGCCAGCTCCGCGATGACCGCTTCCGCGACAGCCTCCTTGAATCGCCCGTAGCCGCTGCTCCCGTACTCGGCGACGAGGTCGTCGATCGTTCGCCCGGTGCAGTCGGCCATGATCTCGAGCAGGTTGGAGATGCCGGGCTTTGCGTCCCAGTCATAGCGGACATCGGGGTCGGAATCGGTCACGGCCGACTTGATCTTCTTGGTGATCTCGACGGCCGAATCGGTGATGAGGATCCGACTGCGCGGGTTGGGATCGGACTTCGACATCTTGGCCGTCGGCTCGACGAGCGACATCACCCTCGCCGACGTCGGTGGGATGAGCGCATCGGGCAAAGGGAACACCTCGCCGTACCGGTTGTTGAAGCGCTCCGCCAGGTCGCGTGTCATCTCGAGATGTTGACGCTGGTCATCCCCGACCGGCACGAGGTCGCACCTGTGCAGCAGGATGTCGGCGGCCATCAGCACGGGGTACGAGTAGAGACCGAGGTTTGCCGGTATCCCTCGCGCCACCTTGTCCTTGTACGACGTCATGCGGTTGAGCACGCCTTCGGGAGTGAGCGTCCCGAGGATCCACGACAGCTCGGCGTGCTGGGGCACCTGGCTCTGCAGATAGAGCAGCGACTTGCGCGGGTCGATGCCGACGGCGAGCAGAACCTTGGCGGCGTCGAGCCGCTGGGCGTGCAGTACGTCTGGCTCGATCGGTTGGGTCAGGGCGTGCAGATCGACGATGCAGTAGATCGTGTCGTATTCGTCTTGGAGCTTCACCCAGTTGCGGAACGCACCCAGGTAGTTGCCGATGTGCATGTTGCCCGTGGGCTGCACCCCCGAGAAGACCTTGCGCTTTGCTTCCACAATCTCGTCTCCGTCTGCGTGGTCGTTGCCAAATGAAAACCGCCGGGGCATGGCCTCCGGCGGATCGATCTCGACGTGCGCGCGGGGCCTCAGGACGGGTCGGGCCACCAAATGCGTGCGACGTTCATAGCGTGAGGTTACCGGACGACGACAGCGGGTGGCAACGTCTCCGAACCTAGGCTCGGCTGTACCGCCACGGTACGCGATAGCCGTGAGTTCGGCGCGATCACCAAACCTTCGGTTCGGGTGTACCGCCACGGTACGCGATAGCCGTGAGTTCGGGCTCACGGGCTCCACGTGTCGACCTCGTTGCCGGCGGCGTCGAGCAGGACGATGCCGGCTGCATACACCTCCATCCCCGGAGAGATGTTGGGGTCGTCCGGGCCCGTCCCAAACGAAGGACAGACGATCAGGTTGCGGCCGCTCATCTGGCCGCACGACTGCTGTCCGCCGTAGCCGGCGATCAGCCCTGCGGACTCCAGCGGATCCAGCACCGTGCCGCCCGGCAACACCCACGGATCGGTGCGGCGCACGCTGTCGATCGTCCAGCCGGAGATATCGAGCGGCGCATCCCCCAGGTTGCGGACGAGGGCGGTCTGCACCAGTGGGTCGAGCCGAGCGGTGTACACGACCCCCAATCGGGCGACGACTGTGCCCGACGGTGCGATCTCGAGGGATGTCTCGGCAAGCGCGGCCTCGCCGAGACGGGCGACGACGGTCACATCTCCCGGGGTCGTGACTCCGACATCCTCGGGGCGGAAGTAGCACCGGGGCACGAATCCTCGAGCGAACGGGATCCTGCACGCCTCAACCTCGCCTCCCCTCCCGGCAACGAGGATGGTCGCCTCGCCATCGGGAAAGGCGATCTCGCCGAAATCGATCGATACGGCAACCCTCGACCCCGGTGTTGCGACGTCGGGCACCAGCACGAGGTGCGTCCCGACCGTGTCGGCCGTCGTCGACGGCGGACCCGCCGCGGCAAGCCACGGCGGCGGCGGGGAGACCCAGGCGGCCCCGAACGCCGGGGAGGCCGTCGCCGGCGCCTCCCCGCCGACGAGGACGATCACGTCGCCGCGCTCCGCCGCCGCCGCAGGCAGGGCCGCGAGCGGGTTCGATCCCGACAGTTCGAGGCGCCGCCAGGTCACTCCATCGGGCGACGTGAACACCAGGCCGGTGAACGCAGCGCCGTCGTTCATCGCACCGAGCCCGAGCACACCGCCAGCGACCGGCTCCACGCTCGCGAGGTTGAGCGTCCCCGAGCCGCCGCCGTCGAGGATCGTCGGGTCGTGGGGGGTGCGCTGCCACTCGACGCCATCGGGCGACGTCCACACCACGGCGGTGCGCCCGGCCGGCAGCATGGCGCCACCGAATGCGACGTAGCGCTCCCCCGTCCACGCCACATCGGTCGCCCATGATTGCCCCACCACGTCCCCGAGGTCGGGGAGGGCGATCCGCCGCCACGTCGCGAGATCATCCGACGTCCACACCACCGCAGCTGCGCCGTCCGGCTCGTTCGACCAGACGCCGGCAACGACGAGCCCCTCGCCGTCGGTGGCGGCCCCATTGGCGTCGATCTGACCCCGACCGGTGAATGATCCGTCGACGATGCGGGTCCAGCCCACGTCGCTCTCGAGCCACACGATTGCCGTCTGCGTGCCGTCGCCGGAGACACCCTGGCCGACCGCCACGAGGCCTCGATCCACGACGGCGAAGTCCCGCACGAAGCCGACGCCGTAGCCCGAGGCAGGAAGGGCAAGCCGCTGCCATCCTGCTTCGTCGTTTTCCCAGGCGCCGGGCCCCTGCGCGACGTCCACGCCCCCAACCACCAATCGCTCGCCGTGGACGATGGCGGTGTCGAGGCTCGACCCGGCCGGTGGCGCGAGCCGTCTTTCCCACGTGACGCCGTCGAGCGACGCAAGCACGATGCCACCGGAGTCGCCGCCTCCCACGGCGACGAACTCGCCGTTCGCCACCACCACGCTGGAGAGGAACATCCGCGACCCGTCCTCGAGCATCGGCGTTGCCGGCACCCTGGCGAACTCGGTCGGGAGCGCCTCCGGCTCGACAATTGCCGCCGTCGTGGTCGTGGGTTGCGCCGGCTGCTCGGTCGATGGGCGGACGAGCCACAAGAGACTGCCGGCCGCCATGACCACCAGGAACCCCAGCGCAAAGGCGACGGTGGCGGGTGGCCGCCTGGAGGGCGGCCTCGTGTGCAGCGCCTCGTCGAAGGCATCTCCCAGACGCTCGAGGAACGGGATCTCGCTCATGGCAAACGCTCCATCGTGGCATGGAGACGACTGAGGGCGCGGTGGACGCGGACCCGGGCTGCGCCCTCGGAGCACGACAGCTCGGCGGCAACCAGCGCGTAGGGCTTGCCTTCGATCACGCGCAACCGCAGTGCCTCGCGGTCTTGTTCGGTCATCTCGACGAGCGCTGCTTCGAGCGTCTGCCGCAGCGGCGCCAGATCGACCAGCTCCTCGATTCGCGAGAACGACTCTTCGTCGAGGTCTGGGAGCTGCACGCCGAGACGGCGCACGGCACGCAGTTCGGTCAGGGAGCGGCGTCGGAAGCGCTTGAGCTCACGCGCGGCGATGCCGTAGAGCCACGCTCCCGCAGGCCGGCCCATGTCCCGAAATCGGGCTCGCTTCTCAAACGCAATCGCAAACGTCTCCGCCGTCAGGTCGGCGGCGACCTCGGGATCCCAAGTGCGGCGGTAGCAGTAGGCCATGATCTCGTGCGCCCATCGGTCATAGAAGGTGCGGAAGGCCGCCGGATCACGCCGAGACGCCCTCAGCAGCTCGGCGTCGGTTCGATCTTCCTCGGCGTCCATCCACCCGTTCACGCCACTTCACACCTCAGGCGTTACACGCCCAGGTCAGCGGGGGTTGTCGTGGGCTGCCATGAATGCGGCGGCCTCGGACCGGCGCGCCACCCCGAGCTTGCGCAACACAGACGACACGTAGTTCTTCACCGTCTTCTCGGCGAGATCGAGTGTCGCTGCGATCTGCCGGTTGGTGTTGCCTTCTGAGATCAGCTCGAGCACGCGCCGCTCCTGCTGGGACAGGCGCGACATCGGGCCGTCGGCGTCGCCGCCCT
Source organism: uncultured Acidimicrobiia bacterium (assembly GCA_963792895.1). Classification (GTDB taxonomy): domain Bacteria; phylum Actinomycetota; class Acidimicrobiia; order Spongiisociales; family UBA5794; genus UBA6912. Next base: position 903,022 of record CAWBYA010000007.1, on the reverse strand, counting down.
TCTGGACGGCCCGCAACGCCTCCTGCGCATCCGGATCGATGAGGATGCTGCCGTCTGCAGCGGCACGGACCGTCTCGGCCAGCGACGACAGGTCCATGCGCTTCAGGACGTAGCCGCGCGCACCCGCAGCGAGTGCACGCTGGAGGAGCTCCGGCTCGGCGAAGCTCGTGAACAGCGACGACACCCGTGTCCGGCGAGATGGCCGGAATGTCGGTTGCAGAGGTCGACCCCGGACCCGTCGGGGAGTTGCACGTCGACGACGGCAATATCGGGCTTGTGCTCGCGCGCCGCCTCGACCGCCGTCGCACAGCTCTCTGCCTCCGCCACGACCTTGAACCCGTCCTGGCGACCGAGAAAGCCGACGACACCAGCACGGACGACGCTGTGGTCGTCGACCACGAGAATGCGGATGCTCCGGGCCACGCCAGGAGGCTACACGGACGGACTGCGAACTCAGTCAGACCCGTTCGTGCGTGGACCGCATGCCGCTTCCGGTACCTCGTCCACGCCGGAACGAGTCTTCAGGTCGCCCACTCCTCGGGTGGCAGGGCATCCGCCTCGTTGCGGCGCATCCGGGCGATATAGGCGGCAGCCTCGCTGCGGTTGTGGAACCCGAGCTTGCCGAGGATGCGGGAGACGTGGTTCTTGACAGTCTTCTCGGCCAGGTAGATCTCATCGGCGATCTCCCTGTTGGTGAGCCCATCGGCGATGAGGTCGAGAATGCGTCGTTCGCGCTCATTCAAGACGTCGAGCCGGGAGCGCTTGCGCACGCCGCGTATACGATCGAAGAGCCGTTCGGTGACGGTTGAGTCGACGACGCTCTCGCCTCGCCCGATGCGGAGGACGGCGTCCACGAGTCGAGAGCCGTCGAGCTGTTTGACGAGGTAGCCGGATGCACCGGCCCGAATCGCCTCCGTGATGGCCTCCTCGTCGGCGTACGCAGACAGCATCACGACCTTGACGTCGGGAAACCGCTCGATGATCGACTGGCAAGCTTCGACGCCACTCATGTCCGGCAGGCGCATGTCGAGGACCACGACATCGGGCGAGTCGTAACCGACGCGGCGAATAGCGGAAGCCCCGTCGCCTGCTTCTCCCGCAACCTCGATCTCGGGGTGCGTCGTCAGCAGATTGCGCAGACCTTCACGCACAACCTCATGATCATCAACGAGCAGTATCCGCATCCAGCATCCACCTGGCACAACGGTACCCGGTCGCAACCCCACCGCTGGGGGTCCGCGGCCCCTTCGATTCGGGCCTTTCGACCCCCGTCGCCGACGCCGGTATCGTGGATGAGCACATGACCGCTCCCGGTGCTCGACCCCGATCTCTTGACGAGGCTCTTCGACGCCGCCATCCGGGTGTCCGAGGAGGGCGAGCTCCGCAATGTGTTGCGCTCGATCGTCCGATCTGCGATAGACATCACCGGAGCAGCGATACGGCGCGCTCGGCGTTGTTGGGCCGCGACGGCTACCTCGTCGAGTTCATCCACGAGGGCATGGAGGAGGCGACGGCAGAGTTGATCGGCCATCAGCCGATCGGTATCGGCCTTCTCGGCACCATCACCCGCTCCGCCGCCACGGTACGACTCGACGACATCGCTGCACATCCCGATTCGAGCGGGTTCCCCGAGAACCACCCGTCGATGCGCAGCTTCCTCGGAGTGCCCGTCCGTACTGGCGAAGCCGTCTTCGGCAACCTCTACTTGACCGAAAAGGCCGGCGGGTTCACTGCGGACGACGAGCGGGCGATCGAAGCGCTGGCGATGGTCGGTGGCTTTGCGGTTGCCAACGCCCGCATCCACCAGCGCCTCCGTCGCGCCGCGGTCGCCGAAGACCGCGCCCGGATCGCACGCGATGTCCATGACGACACGATCCAAGACCTCTTTGCGATTGGCCTCTCTCTCCAGGCGCTCGCCGAGTCGACTCGTGACGACGACACCGCCACGGCGCTCCGGAACGAGGTCCGCCGCATCGACTCGTGCATCACGTCACTGCGCCACCTCATCCTCGACTTGCGGCAGCTCGAACCGAGCCGGCTGTTGGCCGACGAGGTCCACGAGCTGGTCGAGGAGCTGGCCGACGCCCACGGGGTCAATGCCAGGGTGGTGGTGGACGGCACGTACGACGGGTTGCCAACCGGAGTCGCAGACTCGGTGCTGCACATCGTCAAAGAGGCCACCTCCAATGCGCTGCGCCACAGCGGGTCACAATGGGTCCAGGTCGTCCTCTTCGGCGCCGACGACTCGATCACGATCAGCGTCAGCGACGCGGGCAAGGGTTTCGATCCCAATGGGCACTACGGAGGCCTAGGGCTCGTGAATCTCAGGGCCCGGGCCCTCCAGGCAAACGGAAACCTCGAGATCCTCACCGCTCCCGGCAGGGGCACCACGCTCCGTGCTGTGATCCCCATCGATCACAACTTGCCGTCACGAGACCGGGACTAGCCGCCGCCCTCCCAGAGACGCGGCTACCCGACGAGTTCGAAGTACCGAGGTTCGTCCCCGGGGGGCTGCAAATAGAGCCTGAGACCGGCGGCGATGCTGGCCTCAGGCACCGGCATGCACACGTTGGCGAGGAACTGCTCGCCTGGAATCACCTCGACGATGTCGTAGATCGAATCGGGGATGACGCCGCACCCCGGGATCGAGGGTGAGAACGTGTCGTCACCGGACTCCATCGCCCACTCGAAGACGGGTTGGGCCACCCGCTCCCCCAGATACACGCCCTCAATCGTGACCAAGCACATACTGGTAACCCGGTGCCGGCGCGGGATTGATATCCGCGAACGCGACCACCTCAGTCTGCAGCATCGAGATCGACGGCGGTGACCGCGATGTCCCACAGCCCCGCGAACTCCAGCACCTCCCCAACGGGGACCGGGTCATCGTCTGTGGCCGAGCGCCGTCGTGCGCGGGCCCTCGAGCGTGGACGGCGGGCCAGAGTCCGGTGCCGGAGGAGCCTGCGACGATGGAGCCGCCGTTGGGATGGTCACGCTGGAGGCGGCGGAGGGTGCGGGGGTCGTCGTCGACGTATCGGGGGCACGGTCGCCCGGACCAGAGCCGGCGTCGTCTCCTCCACACGAGGTAGCAACGATCGCGAGTACCGCCCACAGAGCGACGATGCACCGGCGTCTCACGATCGGCTTCACACCGGGTCCGGCTAGCCGCATCCGCCGGCCGCATATGCGGCGGCAGCATCGAACAGGTTCCAACCGTCGGTCGTGTACGACAACACGGCCGTCTGGAACATCGGGAAGTGGAGCCGACACGCAGCCGCCGTCGACCCGTCGGCCAGCACATCGCCGCTCTCGTATGCGAATATCGCCGGGGTCCCGGCAACCGTCGCAACCACATCGGCTGCTGCGCCGGGCACACCGAACGAGATCGACTTGTTGCTCGACGCCACGGCGACGTCGCCGCTGTATCCGCCGGCCATCGGGCTGCGCCGCATCGACGATGGTCAGCGTCGATGCCTTCACCGTACCGAAATCGGTGTTGTTGGACGTCCCCGTCAAGCCCATGTCGTCCAGCAGCCACGGCTTGGCGACCCACACGGGCACAGCGACATCACGGAAGCTGGAACCGACGGCACCGGTGTTGACCGAAGAAGCGATGATGACGAGAGATGCTCCCGCTGCGGCTGCGGAGGTGACTCCGTTGTCATCGACGAGATCGACCGTATAGCCCGCGCCCAGCAACTGGTCACGAACGGCGGCATCCTGAGTCGCCGGGTTGATGGGATTGCCGACGACCATCACCACCACGCCGGCGCTGGTGTTGACCACGGTCACCGACACGGCATCCGTCGCCGTTTGCGCCGTGGTGTCTGTGGCCGTTGCCGTCAACGACACCGGCCCATCAGGCGCCGTCGTCGTGTCCCACGAGACGCTCCATCCGTCGCTGCCGTCCGAGTCTGCTCCAAGCGAGACGCCGTCGGCAAAGAACTCGACCTGCACCACGGCAATGTCGTCCGATGCGTCGGCCGCAACCGCAATGGTGCCGGCAACCGTCGCTCCATCCGCGGGTGCGGTGAGCGTCACCGTTGGCGGAACGTCTGAGCCGGGATCACCCGTGACAGTGAGGTCCTGCAGCGCGTTGATGGTCGAGCCGGGAACGGCCCCGAGCCCCAGCACGTCGAGCAGGAGGTTGGCGGCATCGGCGTTGCGAACCGGCTGCGGCGTGGCCGCGTAATCGGGCCGGCCGGTTGCCGGATCGATCCGCGATCCACCGTTCATCGTGTAGAGCGACGCACCGGCAGGCACATCCGCGCCCCATGCGTAGAACGGGATCGTGTAATTGTCGGCGAGGGTCTCGTCCGAGTGTTCGGTGCCGGTGCCGCCATGGTCGGTGACCAGCACCACGACGGTATTCGGGCTGAGATCGGGGTCCGCCTCCACGGCGTCGAGGATCTGGCCGACGTAGCCGTCGACCTGCTGCACGGATGCCAGATACTCGGGCGACATCCAGCCGAAGTCGTGGCCTGCCGCGTCGGGCTCCGCATAGTGGACCATGCTGAGGTTGAAGGGGCTGGTTGCCATCTCGCTCAGGAAAGACGCCGTGATGACTGAACCTCCTCCCCGCTCGTAGTAGTCGATCTTGTCCGTACCGTCATCGGCCCCCGTTGTGTCCGCCGCCCCGTTTGCCGCATCCCAGCTCCGGTCGATGAAGTCGAACTTCGGCTTGCCGGCGAAGAGGCCCGTCGACAGACCCGCATCATGGGCAACGTCGAACATGCTGGGCACGTAGCGGCCGGCGGCATCGTGCACAGTGAGGCCGTTGTCCTCGTTGAAGGTGACGTTGTGGCCGTCGAGTCCCTCGACGGGCGCCCCCGTCACCATCGACACATGGTTGGGCAGCGTCTGCGTTGCCTCGAAGACTGTGCGCGCGTTGCCGGTGGTTGCGCCTTCATCGATGAACCGATACAGGTTCGGGAGGGCGGCGGGGCCTTGCGACGTCACCGCATCAGGCCGCAGCGCGTCGACCGAGATCACGATCACGTGGTCGCCTGCCACAGGTGGTGCCGTGGCCTGACAGTTGTCCCCTGCATAGTCGGCTGCGGCGTCGAACAGCGCCCATCCGTCTGCAGTGAAGTTCGCAGGCGCGCTTTGAAAGACCGACGAGGTCAGGCGGCACCCGGCCGCCGTCGTCCCACCAACAAGTGTGTCGCCGGCGGCGTATACGAAAGTCGTCGGTTGACCGCCTGCCGTTGCGACCACGGTGCCGTCGCCACCCGGGACCCCGTACGACATCGTCCGCGAGCCGGTGGTCACAGTGATCGTGCCCGAGCGACCGGCCGCAAGCGGATGCGTCGCATCGGTGATGGCGATGGTCGCCGACGAGAGCGTGCCGTAGTCGACCCCGGACGCCGTTCCGGTCATCAGCATGTCGTCGAGCGACCACGGCTTGGCCACCCACACGGGTTGGGCCACGTCCCGGAACGTGGCGCCGAGCACGTTGGAGTTGATGGTCGATGACATCAGCACGAACGAGGTCCCCGCCGCCTCGGCGGCCGTGGTCGTGTTGTCGTCGACGACCGTCACGGAGTAGCCCATGCTCTCGAGGCGGTCGCGCACTGCGGTGTCACCCGTCGAGAGGGATGCAGGGTTGCCGACGACCATGAGAACGACGCCGCCACCTGAGTTGTCGACCGTCACCGAGATGGCGTCAGAGGCGCTGCGTCCGAATGTATCCATCGCCGTCGCTGAAACCGCGACTGCACCATCGGGCAAGGCCGAGGAATCCCAATTGGCCGACCAACCATCCGCGCCATTGGTGTCGACGCCGATGGATGCGCCGTCGGCGAAGAACTCCACCTGGTCCACACCGACCGTATCGGTAGCGTCCGCACTGACGCCGACCACCCCTGCGACGGTGGCGCCGTCGGCGGGCGCGGTGATGGAGACGGCGGGCCCGAGATTGTCGACGGTGACGTCGACGCTGTCTGAAGCCGTCTGGCCCACCGTGTCGGTCGCCGTGGCGGTGAGAGTGAGCGGACCGTCTGGACCCCCTGTGCTGTTCCACGACACCGACCATCCGTCTGCGCCGTTGCTGTCAACGCCGACCGAGACGCCGCCGGCGAAGAACTCCACCTGGTCGACACCGTCGTCGTCTGAGGCGGTGGCACTGACGGTCACGGCGTTGCCCGACACGATGGCGCCGTTTGCCGGCGCAGTCACACCGACAGTCGGCGCGCCGTCCGTGCTGAGGAAGAACAACGCCTGCACCGCCCAGTTGCGGCCGTCCCCGACGCCGGGCCCGCTGACGAGCTGCTGCGTGCCGTTGACGGGCACGCCGTTTGCGACGTCGACCTTCCACAGGTTCCCGTCGCTCGTCGCGTAGTACAGGCCACCTGCCAGGAAGTCCATGGCCACGACGTTCGTCCAACTGAGCCCGTCGGCGAGAGTGAACGTCTGGCTGCCGACGATGCCGCTCTCGAGCGAGAAGTAGCGGTACCGGAGCTGGCTGCTGCCCGATTGCGTGTAGTAGAGCCTTCCGTTGTCCCATGCCGCAGAGGTCGCCGTCGACCAGTCGGGCCACGATGGCTGCGTGACGGCGGAGCCGAACGACGCGCCGTCGAACGTGCGGGCAACCAGACTCGACCCGTTCATGTAGTAGATCGAGTCGGCCTCGTAGAAAGCGCCGCGCACATTGGTCCAGTCGATGGGGTTGCCGGGCACCGTGGAGACGCCACCGAACAGTGCGCCGTCGTACGAGCGTTGGTTCAGCGTCGTGCCGCTCTGGCCCGTATAGACGGTGGTCGGCAGCGTCGCCGCGGTCGTCACCGGGATGGGCGTCCCGCCTGCGAGAGGGAACTGGGCCAGCTTGGCGTGGTACTCACCGGCGGTGAAGTCGGTGTCGGAGCCGACGTACAGCCCGAGGTCGGAGAGGTGCAGGTCCCAGACGGCGATGCCGCGGTCCTTGCCCGGGTTCCACGACAGGGGCACACCGTTCACGATGTCGAGAGCGGCGATCCCTTCGCGGGACACGGCGCCGACGAGGGCGCTGTCCTTGCCGAGGTGGTTGTTCATCCAGCGCTGATGGCCTCCGATGTACACCGCGACATCGGAGACTGCGACCGCCGTCAGCGTGTCACCGCCGCTCCAATCGGCCCATGTCTCCTTGAGAAGCGATCCAGAGGCCGAAGACTCCCAGCGTGCTGCGGTGTCGCACAGCGTGCCGGTGTAGGGGCCTCCCGTCGTGACCACGGCGAAGAACGACCCATCCAGCGAATACTCGACGTCCCGCATATAGGTCCAGAACGAGCCGCTGCAGCCGGGCGCATATTGTTCGGTGGACCAGTCGGCGACGGCTGCCTGAGGGCCCGTCAAGTCGAGGACGGCGATCTGCTTGCGATCCAGACCCGCGACTTCGAGGAAGTTCCCCAGGATGACCATCTGGGTCCCGTCGGGACTCACGTCGATCCTCGACACCCAGTCGACCGATACCCGGGGCGCGGTGGTGCCGATCGTGAACGTGGTGTCGACGGCGCCGGAGATCGCATCCACGGCCCCCATACGTGAGCGTGGGACGCCGTTGATCGACCAGATGTCACCTGCGAGGTAGAGCGTGCTGCCAGAGAGTGCGATGTCGCGCACCTTGCCTGCGGTGGTGGCTGTGAACGCCGTGACCCTGGCACCGGTGGCAGTGTCGAGCTTGGTGATGCCATAGCTGGAGACACCGTTCACGGTGGAGAAGCTGCCTCCCACGTACACGGACGTGCCATCGGCTCCCGGCTCGAGTGCCTCCACGTTCCCGCTCAGCGTCGGGACGAAGCCGGTGTCGACGGCACCGGTCGTGCGGTCGAAGGCGAAGATGTAGTTGCGGGTGAGCACCGTGGAGCTCCCTGCGTTCTTCACCTGCGTGAAGGTGCCGCCCACGATGACGCGGTTCCCCACGGTTGTGATCGCGTTGACGTGACCATCCAGGATGTTGGGCGTGAAGCCGACGGGGTCATCGTTCACCACCAATCCCTGCGGATAGGTGTTGGCCGATGCCGGCTCGGGAGCAACGGCGACGAGCGAAACGGCGACGAGAAGTGCCGCGACGGCCGCGCGCATACACCGATGAGCAAGAGTGCGCACCATCGAACTCGTCCCCCCTCCTGCCGTTGCCGGCAGGTGTTTGCATGACCCGAACTCTCCAAGTGTATCAACGTCTGGAGACTTGGCTAGCTCGATTGCTGGGCCTATCGACCCATATCGAGCAGCGGATGTTGCCCTCCGTAGCTCCAAGGGTGTAGGTTCGCGTCACCACAAGGTGAACGGTTGGTGGCCGCACATCTCTGAGGCGAACGAACCAACGCCGGGCCATACCCACCACCACGGGGGAATGAACATGATTGCTGCGCGTCCTAGAGGCCAGGGCCAACCAGCCACGCTTCTCACGCGTCTCTGGGCCGACCATATGCCGGCCGTGAGCCTCGTGATCCCAACATTGAACGAGGAAGCCAACATCGCACACGTGCTGCGGCACGTTCCTGCCTGGGTGGACGAGGTCGTCATCGTCGACGGACGGTCGACCGATCGGACTGTCGAGCGGGCGCGTGAGGTCATTCCCGACGTCACCCTCGTGCTCGAACCCACGCCTGGAAAGGGAGCGGCACTGACGGCCGGCTTTCGCGTCGCCAGGGGCGACATCATCGCCGCCATCGACGCCGACGGGTCGATGGACCCGGCCGAGCTCCACGCCTACGTGGGTCAGCTCATGGCGGGAGCAGACCTCGTCAAGGGATCGAGATTCGCCCAGGGCGGCGGCACCGTCGACATGGAGATGCACCGGCGGCTCGGCAACCTTGGTCTTCTCTCGGTGGTCCGCATTCTCTTCGGGGGTCGCTACTCCGACCTCTGCTACGGCTACTTTGCGTTCTGGCGACATGCGCTGGAAGTGCTCGATCCGGACGTCCGGGGCTTCGAGATCGAGACACTCATCAACGTGCGCGCCCTCAAGGCGAACCTGAGGGTCGCCGAGGTGCCGAGCTTCGAGGCACGCCGAATCCACGGGGTCAGCAACCTCCACGCCGTCCGCGACGGCGTGCGCATCCTCGTCACGATCCTTCGGGAGCGGTTTGGCCGAGGTAGATTGTCAACCTCCGAACCCACTCGCCGACCGGCCGGCTAGTCAAGCCGGAGGGGGGCCCGGCCGACATCGTGAAGAGCGATCCTGAATCCGAGATGATCGTCGCCCGTTCTGTCGTGGTGTGCTGCTACACGGATGCCCGATGGGACCGGCTCGTCGCGGCCGTCTCGTCGGCCGCCCAGCAGCTCGATGCAGGCGACGAAGTGATCGTCGTGGTGGACTACAACGAGCGCTTGCTGGAGAAGGCCAACGCCGCCTTTGGAAACGTGGCGTGCGTTGTCCCCAATCGCTTCGAGCCCGGCCTCTCGGGCGCTCGCAACACCGGCGTCGAGACGGCACGGGGATCTGTGGTGGCCTTCCTCGATGACGATGCCGCGGCAGACGCCGAGTGGCTGGAGACCTTGACGGCGCCATTCTCCGCTCCTCGTGTCGCTGGCGTCGGCGGACGGGCAATCCCAGAGTGGGCGAACAGCAATGCCCCTTGGTGGTTCCCCGAGGAGTTCTACTGGGTGGTCGGATGCAGCTATCGGGGGCTTCCGACGACCGTGGCCGAGGTTCGCAACCCCATCGGCTGCAACATGGCGTTCCGTACCGACGCCATGCGTCAAGTCGGAGGCTTCTCCGCCACGCTCGGCAGGGTCAAGGAGCGACCCGTTGGCGGCGAGGAGACCGATCTCGCGATTCGCGTGCGTGCGGCGACGGGGGGTGTCGTCATCTACGAACCGGGCGCCGTCGTGCACCACGCCGTCGAGGCGCCGCGCGTGACGTGGAGCTACTTCTTCCGCCGCTGCTTCGCCGAAGGCAGGTCCAAGGCTGTCCTCGCCCGCCGTGTGGGCGCCGGCGATGCCACCGCTGCAGAGCGCAGCTACCTCAGGACGCTCGCTCGCGGCGGTCTCGAGCGCGTCGTCGAGGCGATACGCACCAGGTCCCTACGACCTATCGGGCAGTCGCTCTTCCTCGTTGCCGGACTCTCCACAACGACGCTCGGGTTCGTCACGGGACAGCTGAGTGCCCTGCGGAGGACGGCATCATGACGGCGGCCTCCGAGACGAGCCCCATCGCGCGACGCCGCGCAATGGAACGTCGGGACCCGGGCCCTCAGGGCGACCCGCTGGTGGTGGTGCGCCATGGGTTGATCATCGTGGGAATCGCCATCTTGTGGGCGTGGACGCTCAACGGCGTCGACCAAGCCGACCTGGGCTCGTATGGCATCGTCACCATCCTGCCGATAACGGCGTTCATACTGATCGCGGCAGCTCTTGCCGGATTCGTCGCTTCCTTGACGGTGCCCGGCGGAGGCCGCATCCAAGGCGCCTACGTCCTCGGCCTCACCGTGATGATCCACGGGATGCCGACGTTCGTCTACGACCACCTGCGCTTCTCGTGGGCGTGGAAGCATGTTGGGATCGTCGAGTACATCCAGCGAGTCGGCGATGTGGACCCCACCATCAACACATTGGGTGTGTACCACAACTGGCCGGGCTTCTTCGGGCTGAGCGCGTGGATCACCGACGTGAGCCAACTCGAATCGGCGCTGTCGTTCGCCTCCTGGGCGCCGATCCTGTTCAACCTGCTGTTCGTCGGTGCGCTCTACGTCATGTTCCGCGCGTTCACCTCGGACACGCGGCTCATATGGACTGCCCTGCTGGTGTTCGTGCTCGGCAACTGGATCGGACAGGATTACTTCTCGCCGCAAGCGATGGCGTTCTTCCTGTACCTCATCGCAATCGCCATCCTGCTGCGGTGGTACTCGCGGCACCCGTTGGGCCCGAACGGCGAGGTGGTCGTTCCCGGCGACGAGGTAGACCCTGGAAGTCTCGCCTCGTTCATACTCTCCGTGGTGCTCGCCCTCACCCTGCTCGCCATCGCCGCCACCCACCAACTGACACCGATCGTGACGATCGCTGCCATCGGCGGGTTGCTGGTGTTTCGCGTGATCCGTGTGTCGTGGCCTCTCTACGCCATGTTGTTGTTCACGTTCACGTGGCTCTTCGGACCCGCCAGAACGTTCGTCGTCGACAACATCACGTCCGTGCTACGCGAACTCGGCGGCTTCCAGGCGAACCTGGACAACAACCTGGTGTCGTACGACATCGTCAACACAGCCCAGCTCTTCGTCTCTCAGGTTGCCCGGCTCTTGAGCGCCTCGATCTTCGGGCTCGCCGGGCTCGGCTGGATGCGGCGCAGGCAACGCAGGCTGCGGTCGGGGTGGGTGCTCCTCCTCGCAGGCATTCCGGGAGTCCTCGTGCTCATGAGCTCTTACGGCGGTGAGGTGATCTTCAGGGCCTATCTGTTCGCCCTCCCGTTTGCGGCTCTCCTCGCCGCGTCACTCTGGTTCCCCGACGAGTACTCCGGACACAGCCGGTGGACACCCATCACCCTGGGCGCCGTCATCGTCACCTTGACGGCCGGCCTTCTCATCGCCGACTTCGGCACCGACAGCCGACAGGTCTTCGACAACGACGAGGTCGCCGCTTCCGACTTCGTGTTCCAACGGGCCCAGCCCGGTGCGCTCATCATCGAGGGAAGTCGTGACTACCCGAGGCAGTACCGCAACTACGAGCAGTTCACGTTCCTCGCCCTCGATCGATCCACACCGGACACGCTCGAGGGGCTGCTCGCCGATCCTGCGACCAAGCTCGCGAGCTGGCTCCGCGACACCGAGCGGTATACGGGTGGGTACGTCATCATCACGCGCTCCCAGCGCGAGTCGGTGACGGAGCTCGGCACACTGCTCTCCCCCACGCTCGACACCATCGAGACCTCTCTCCAGCAGTCACCGCTCTGGACCACCCTGTTCGAGTCGGGTCCGGCACGTGTCTACGGCCTCGTGGAGCAGCAATGACGACCGCGACAGCATCCACCGAACGTCGTGGGATCGGCCTTCCCGGCCTCACCTGGGTCGCCCTGGTGAGCATGCTCGAGGCGCTGTCGTTCGTGCTGCGGCTCGGACCACCGTTCCAGCCGATCCTCTCGATCGTCTTCGTCCTCACATGTCCCGGCTTCCTGATCCTCGATCTGAAGCGCCCGACGGACAGGGTCGCCAAGGCGATTCTCGGCATTGCCACATCGGTCTCGGTGAATGTGCTCATCGTCACCGTTGCGCTGGTCGGAGACCGTCGATGGTTCGTGCCCGGCGTCGCGCTCGTGCTGGTTGCTGTAGCTGGGCTCCCCCGAGAGCAGCTACGCAGTCTGATGACCAAGACACCTGTCATCAGGCGCCTTGGCGGCCGAATCCCGCAGCGGCGTGCATTGCCCGCCCCGGCCCCGCAGACCATCCCTCCCGACGCCTCCGCACCAGCCGGCGAGTTCGTCTCCTCGAAGGCAGATGAGGCCGCAGCCGACGACTCGTCTCGCCCGGCGCATGCTGCGGCTGGAGACGGCGCAACCTCGGGTGCTGTGTCGGCCGGCTCCGGCGCAGGTACGCTCGTCGGCGAGTCGTCTGGCCCTGCACTCGACGACGAGAGTGCCGAGCCCACCCCGCCGGGCACAGACATCGCCGAAGCGCCCGACACCGTCGATGACATCGAGCGGCTCGATGCGACACGGAGCGTCGAGCACGTAACGCCCGCAGCAGACGCCGAGCCTGCAGGCCACGTTTCCGTGGCAGACGACGGGCCTGCAGATCGCCTTGCGACGGTCGACGAGCCCGCTGAGGCCGCACCCGTCGAGGTCGGGCCGCAACCGGAGGCGATCGACGACGAACCCGGGCTCAGCGCAGATGTTGACACTGCCGAGACCGCAACCGACGCACATGTACCTCGAGCGCCTCGAACGTCAGATGGCGACGGTGCGCTGCCCGATGTCCACACGCCGGCAGACGAACACGTCGGAGACGAACCGACCCTTGCTGCATCGCTCGACCACGCTCAAACGCTCGACGCCGTACCGGCGGAGGCAGCGAGCACGGAGCAGAGCCTCGACTCACTCACGGATGTGCCACCAACGGACGAACCAACAACCCCCCCGGCAGCTCCGGATGACACGCCCGAGCCCGGATCGCGACTCGAGTCCGCGGTCGTAGACACCTCAGGTCGCTCTGCAAGCGCCACCGAACCTGCCGCCACCGAACCACCGATCGACATCAACATCGCAACCACAACCGAACTCGTGCGCCTCCCCGGCATCGGCCCGGCGCTCGCCGCCCGCATCGCCGCCCACCGCACCACCACAGGCCCCTTCACCACCCTCGACGACCTCCTCGTCATCCCCGGCATCAGCGCCGCCAAACTCGCCACCATCCGCCCCGCAGCCGTCGCCCACCCACCGGCCACGAACACAGCGCAGACGATCACACCGCAGACGATCAGCCAGCTCCGGATCGCGCCACCGACGAAACGAACGCCACCGGACCTGCCGCCACCGAACCACCGATCGACATCAACATCGCAACCACAACCGAACTCGTGCGCCTCCCCGGCATCGGCCCCGCGCTCGCCGCCCGCATCGCCGCCCACCGCACCACCACAGGCCCCTTCACCACCCTCGACGACCTCCTCGTCATCCCCGGCATCAGCGCCGCCAAACTCGCCACCATCCGCCCCGCAGCCGTCGCCCACCCACCGGCCACGCAACACAGCGCAGACGATCACACCGCAGACGATCAGCCAGCTCCGGATCGCGCTACCGACGAAACGAACGCCACCGGACCTGCCGCCACCGAACCACCGATCGACATCAACATCGCAACCACAACCGAACTCGTGCGCCTCCCCGGCATCGGCCCCGCGCTCGCCGCCCGCATCGCCGCCCACCGCACCACCACAGGCCCCTTCACCACCCTCGACGACCTCCTCGTCATCCCCGGCATCAGCGCCGCCAAACTCGCCACCATCCGCCAGGCGGCGGCCTCCATCAGCCCTCGGCCAACAACGGACGGACTGCGGGGAAGTGAGGAACGGCCATGAGCCTCGACAAGGTGACGGTGTCGGCCATCATCCCGACCCGCGATCGACCGGCACTGTTGCAGCGCGCGCTCGACGCGGTGCTCGCCCAGGTCGGCGATGCTCTCGTCGAGGTCATCGTCGTGTACGACCAGTCCAAGCCGGATCTGTCGCATCAGGGCCTCTCCGGCTACGTGCCGGTCCGAGTCATCACCAACACCCGGCGCCCCGGCCTCGCCGGGGCACGCAACAGCGGCATCGCCGCCGCAACGGGGGCGTGGATAGCCTTCTGTGACGACGACGACGTATGGAGCCCCGACAAGCTGCAACATCAGGAGAAGGCGGTCGCGGCGGCCCCCGATACGGACTTCGTCGTCGGCGGCATCACCATTGCCTACGGTGACAAGCGCATCGAGCGGAGGACGTCGCTGAAGGAGATCACCTTCCAGGATCTGCTGCTGAGCCGGGTGATGGAAGCACACCCGTCCACCTTCCTCGTTCGCCGCTCGGCCATTCACGAGCGTATCGGCATGGTCGACGAGGACCTTCCGGGGAGCTACGCCGAGGACTACGACTGGCTCCTTCGAGCGGCACGGATAAAACCGGTGCTCGTCGCCGACGGAGCGACGACCCTCGTGCAATGGCACACGGAATCGTACTTCGGCAGCCGGTGGCAGATGATCGACGAGGCGCTGGCCTACCTGGTCGACAAGACGCCTGAATTCCGAGACGAGCCAAGAGGCCTGGCGCGCATCCTCGGCCAGCGGGCTTTCGCCCAAGCTGCGATGGGCCATGGTCGCGAGGCAATGCGCACCGCGTTGCGCACCCTCCGCCTCGACTGGCGTCAGCTGAGGGCCTACGTCACGCCGGTGGTCGCCTCCCGGATCGTGAGCGCCGAAAGGGTCGTGAAGTGGGCGAACGCCGTTGGACGCGGATTCTGACCTGCGTCACGGCGCATCGGAGGGCATGGACATGCAAGGGGACGCCGCCGATCTCGCAACGCTGGCTCGTGGCGGTTCGCTGAGCTTCGCCGGCAGTGCTGCCGGTGCACTGCTCTCGATGGGGCTCGTCTTCGTGATCAGCTGGGGGTTGGGCGCCGACGACGGCGGTGCCTTCTTCGAGGCGATCGCTCTCTACAACATCGCGATCATCACGGTCACCCTCGGCGCGGACACCGGGCTGTTGCGGTTCACGGCCCGTTATCTCGCGATCGACGGCCGCACGGGACTCGGCCGGCTGCTGGTCGTCGCCCTCGTACCGGTCGCCGCCATCGGCGTGATCGTCGGAGTCATCGGGATGGTCCTTGCGCCGTCGATCGGAACGTGGCTCGGGGGCGAGAGCCACGCAGACGCGATTCGGGCGATGGTGCTCGTGCTCGCCGGGTTCGTCCCCATTGGCGCGCTCAACCTGGCCGTGTTGGGCGCCACCAGGGGCTACGGAACGATGCTGCCCACCGTTGCGGCCGAGCGGGTCGGCCGGCCCCTCCTCCAACTCGCGCTCGGGGCAGGAGCGATCATCGCCGGGTTGAGCGCGACATGGCTCGCCCTTGGCTGGGTAGCCGGTGTCGTCGTGTCGCTGGCACTCGGCGCCGGCTGGCTGCGAGTGCTCTGGCATCGTCTCGACCGGCCGGTGGGTCATGACGGGAGGCGACCCGTGCGCGGGCTCGTGCGTGAGTTCTGGTCGTTCACCCTGCCACGAGCCTTCGCTTCGATGTTTCGCGTCGGCGTGCTCTGGCTCGACGTGATCCTCGTCGGTGCGCTCATCTCGCCCCGCGCTGCCGCCATCTACACCGTGGCAACCCGCCTCCTCCAGGCGGGGTTCCTCGCCGTCGACGCCATCGGGCAGGCCGTAGAGCCGATGTTCTCGTCCCTCCTCGCATCCGATCACAAGGTCCGAGCTCACTCCCTCTACCAGGTCGCCACCGGGTGGCTCGTTGCGCTCACCTGGCCGCTGTTCCTTGCGATGTGGATCTTCGCGCCCGCAGTGCTGGGCCTGTTCGGGAGCGATTTCACGGAGGCCACCAGCGTGGTTGCGATCCTCGCCGGCTCGGCGCTCATCGGCAGCGGGTTCGGACCTGTCGACGTCCTCCTCGTCATGGCGGGTCGAAGCATGTGGAGCTTCTGGAACTCGGCAACGGCCCTGACCCTGAACGTCGTGCTCAATCTGGTGCTCATCCCGAGCCTCGGCCTCAACGGCGCAGCCCTGGCATGGGCCGTCAGCCGCATAGCCGCCAATGTGCTGCCGCTCGTCCAGGTGCGCTCCATCCTCGGCTTCCATCCTTTCGGCACCGGATGGTGGGCGGCGGCGGTCGCCTCGCTTGCCACGTTCGGGCTCGGCGGCGTCATCGCGAGATCGCTGCTCGGCCCCGGGATCGGCGCGTTCGGGGTGTACTCGGCCGCGGCAGCGGCCGGCTTTGCCTGGTTCGTATGGACATGGCGGACCCGCCTCGATGTCGCAGCGTTTCGCGCCATCGTCGGCGGCCGGTTTCGGCGAGGCAGAGGGGTCACGACGTGAGCATCGAACGGGCCGGCATGATGAAGCGATTGCGGAAGACGGTTCGCGAGCCGGTGTGGGCAGCAGCCAACACGGTGCTGCGGCCGACTTCCTCTCTGCGCGTGCTCCCCGACTACTTGCTCATAGGCGGACAGCGCTGCGGAACCACTTCGTTGCAGGGCGTGCTGGGTGAGCACCCCAACCTCACCTCGGCTCGCCTCATGAAGGGCGTTCACTACTTCGACACGGCATATGACCGCGGGTTGCCGTGGTACCGGACACACTTCCCGACAAGGGTGTACGCCGATCTCACGAAGCGACGGACCGGATCACCACTCCTGGTCGGCGAGGCCAGCCCGTACTACCTCTTTCACCCCCTGGCACTCGACCGTATCAAGGCCGATCTGCCGGGCATCAAGCTCGTCGCTCTGCTCCGTGACCCAGTCGAGCGGACGCTGTCGCACTACAAGCACGAGGTGCGGCGAGGCAACGAGCCGCTCGAACTCGAAGCAGCCCTCGACATGGAGGAAGCCCGACTTGCAGGTGAGGCCGAGCGAATCGTCCGTGACCAACCCGAGTACAACAGCTTCCCGCACCAGACGTTCTCGTACGCGGCCAGGAGCCGGTACGCCGACCAGGTGCGGCGACTGCTGGAGCTCTTCGACCACCGATCGGTGTTGATCCTCCAGAGCGAAGCATTCTTCGCGGACCCGGAGCCGGTGTACACCCGCGTCCTCGAATTCCTGGGCGCACCCTCGTGGCTTCCTGCGACGTTCCCCAAAGAGAACGCCACGCCAGACACCTCGGTCCCCGATCACATCCGTCGCCGTCTGGTCGACCAGTTCAAAGCCCCCAACGAGGAGCTGTTCGCGATCATCGGAGAGCGATTCGGGTGGCAATGACGCTCGAGCAACGTGCCCTGGAACGGCTCACGACCGAGCTCTGGAACCCAGGCGACGTCGTGACGACTCCCAGGCAGACGGAGGGCCTCGCAGGCGCTGCCCTCCACGGCGTGCTCTCCGCCGGCGGCACGATCACCGTCGTGCCGCTCGAGAACCGGGCGGCATCGGCCAACTCGATGGTGCGGTGGACCGACGCAACGACGCTGCGCGACGGGGCAACTCGCATCGCGGCCTGGGTTGGGTTCCGCACCGGCTTGGCGTCCCCGCTCGTGCGCACCCGGGTTCGTGTGTCCGTGCGCTCGAACGGTGCCACGAAGCCGACGCTCAACGAGTACCTGGCGGCGGCGCTCGGCGTGCGACGCGTCGAGGTGTCTGTCGCTTTCGGATCGGCCCGTCCGAACCAGAAACCGATCGTCCGCATCCATGCCGATGACGGCAGCACGCTCGGGTTCGCCAAGGTCGGCTGGAACGACCTGACGAGACAGCTCGTCGACACGGAGGCCGCATTCCTCGCCTCCCCCGCCGCCCGTGCCCTCCGTACGGTCAGAGTTCCGCGCCTGCTGCACACGGGCGAGTGGAACGACCGCCGGATAGTGGTCGCATCTGCGCTTTCAGGCCCGCCCAG
Source organism: uncultured Acidimicrobiia bacterium (assembly GCA_963792895.1). GTDB lineage: Bacteria > Actinomycetota > Acidimicrobiia > Spongiisociales > UBA5794 > UBA6912. Next base: position 885,043 of record CAWBYA010000007.1, on the reverse strand, counting down.
GGTCCGCCCCGTGCGACCCCCTGGACCGGCAGTCGTTCGCGAAGTCGCCGCCCGTGGTGCTGGTTCGCTCGCTGAGGCCGCGCTGGCGACCAGTCCCTATCGACGGACGCTCGACGCGCGTCTCGGTGAGCTCCATGGTTCGGCTGCGGCCGTGGCACGGGATGCCGCCTCCGTCGTCGATGACGGTTGGTCGGCCACGCGCCTGGCGTGGGGCGCCTGGCATGGGGATTGGGTGCCGTGGAACATGCGGACAACGGATGACGCCGTGATCGTATGGGATTGGGAGCGTACGGCACACGACGTCCCACTCGGGTTCGACCTGCTGCACTATCACTTCCACAAGACGCTCGCCGCAACCTCCAACACGCCGGCCATTGCCTCGCTGGTCGACGCTACGTCAGCCGCCGCAACCGCCCTCGGCGATCTCGGTGTTCGATCCAACGCAACCCCGGCAGTTGCCCTCCTCTACGCGCTGGAGATGCATCTCCGGTTCGCAGCAACAACAGGGGAGCCGGGCGAGAGCGTGGCCTGGCTCGATGGGCTGCTAGCCGCGGCTATCCGGCACTTCGGGGCTCGGTGAGGCAGCGTCGTGACCGCTCCACCGCCCCCTCACGACGTCCGTGTATGCGGATATGACGAACGCCGCAATGAAGGCCTCGGTCGTTCGGCCGAGCCAACCGAGTATCGACTCGGCGACGACCCCATCGAGCACGCCGCTCTGTACCAGCATCGGGGCCGCCACCAGGAACGTGTACCACGCGGGCCGCATCCATCGCCGCACGCCTGGAGCAACGACGTCGTAGTACGCAGGCACGAGCAGCATCGCCGCGTAGGCCTCGATGTTCACCTGAAGCCAATCAACGAAGCGCTGCCCGGCCAGCGATGCGAACCAGGCTTGCTGGATGACGATGGCCGCACCTGCCACCGCGGCGTAGTAGCCGAGCCTTGCCGGCACTCCCACGACCGCCGCACCGGTGATGGTGTGGGGACGGCCGGGCAGGATGGCCCGCGACCACCCGAGGTACAGACAGATCACGATCGCGGCGACGAACGCCTCGCCGAGCGTGACGACTGCCTGCGGCAGGCCGATACCGGCCGGCTCGAGCACCGTGGACTGCAGAACGAGCGCGACGATCGCCAGGCCGCCGAACCAAGCTGCCTGTCCGCGCCAATCCGACCCTATGCGAGCCGTCGCCCCGCGCCCGTCGGGATCGACGGCCCAGGCGAAGATGTCCCAATACGCGGGCAGGATCACCATCATCAGGTACGCCTCGCTGTTGCGGCGCAGCAGGTCGCTCACGCCGGATCCGCCGATCGAGACGACGAAGCCTTGGTGCACGACGACCGTGCCAATGAGAACAGCGGCGTAATAGGCGAGACGGCGGGCGGCGAGTCGGGGCATGTGAGGGCCGAGAGCGTAGCGCTGCGCCGCAAACCGCATCGTATGGAGGAGTCGCCCATGAGCCGATCGACGGGAGCGCAGACATGAGCGCAGTGAAGGTCGTCGTCATCGCCGGGTGGGAGCGCAGCGGCTCGACCATTCTCGCCAACGTCTTGGGGAGCGCCGCTGGGGTGGTGACGCTCGGCGAGATCAACAACATCTGGGAACGGGGTTTCGGCGCCGACCTGATCTGCGCGTGCGGCCGGCCGTTCAGCCGTTGCGAGCTGTGGCGCCCCATCGCAGAGGAGGCGTTCGGTGCAGGAGTGTCCTCCGTTGCGCAGCGCGCAGCAGCCGCTGCGTTGGGCAACACGTGGTTGATGAGACGCCGCCTGCCGCTTCTCTGCCGCGGCCAGGAGGATCGGGCCCTCCCGTATGCCGAGCTGCTCGCACCCCTCTACAGATCGGCCGCCCAGATCACCGGTGCCCAGCTGCTCGTCGATGCGTCGAAGTCGCCGTGGCATGCAGCCGTCGCCTTCGACCTCGCCGGACTCGACGTCTATGTCATTCACCTGGTCCGAGACCCGCGCGGCGTCGCGTACAGCCTCCAGAAGAAGGTGCGGTACGACGCGGACGACACGAAGAGCATCTACATGGACCAGCACGGCGTGACCAAGTCGTCGTTGGCCTGGCTCTACCGCAGCCGGCTGATCGAGTCGACCTGGAAGGGGGAGGACCGTGCCTTGCTGCTGAGATACGAGGACTTCGTGGCGTCGCCGCAGGATGTCACCGAGTTGATCTACTCCTGGGTAGGGCTGCCGGGCACTCACGCACCCTTCACCGCACCGGATCAGGTCCAGCTGCGATTGTCGCACAACGTCTCGGGCAACCCAGTCCGGTTCCAACAAGGGACGGTCGAGCTGAAGGCGGACGACGCGTGGCGGAGCGGCCTGCCGCAGAACACCGCCCGGTATGTGCGCGCCCTCACTTGGCCGCATATGCGGCACTTCGGGTACAACAGATGACCCGTCGTCCGACCCAGGGACCGGCCGAAGGCCGCCGCTATCATTCCTCTTCGAGCGAGCACGAGTATGCGCTCGCTGGTAGGGAGAAGGGGGAACCATGTCACGGAGACCTGCGGAGTCGCCGAGCGGCCGGGTGGACGCCGGACCGAACTCGACAAAGGAACAGGCGGAATGAACCGTAACGCGCGGATTGCCGGGGGTATCGCCCTTTGGCTCGGCGCCCTCATCATCGGCTTCTACTTCTCGACGGGCTCTGGCGGATCGGATCCCGACCGCGAAGCGCTCGAAGCGCTCGCTGCCACTGCGACGTCAACGACGGCCGCCGTCGAGGCCGGCCCGACGACCACCAGCACCACACAGCCCCCTCCCACGACGACGGTTGCGACGACGACCACCACGACTTCGCCACCGACGACGACCACCACCACACAGCCGCCGACCCCAACCACGGAGTTGGTGGCCACGCTCGACGGCGGCCGTTTCTCGCTCTCCGGCGTCGTCCCTGATGAGGCAGCTGCGCAGCGGCTCATCACATCGGCCGGCATCGTCTACGGCCCCGATATCGCTGCTGACCTCGAGATCACGCCGGATGTCGAGGTGGCACCCTGGTTCGACGGTGCCGCCCGGACGATCACGCTGCTCCCGATGATCGGCCAGGGGTCCATCACCATCACGGCAGACGGCGTCTCCGTCTCGGGAACCGCACCGAACGAACCACTGCTCACCGCCTTCCAGCAAGCAGTCGCATTGTCGCTCGGCGTCTCGGATGTCGCCGGAACCGTCGAGATCACGAACCTGGGCTTCCCGAGCTTCCATGCGCGGCGTCTTGGCGGCTCGGTCGTGCTCACGGGTGAGCTGGCCAGCGAGGCGGCCAAAGCGAACATCCTCAATGGCGCGATTGCCGTATATGGCCAGGATGCCGTCGACGACCAACTGACGATCGGCACGGATCTCGACACGCCTTTCTGGACGTACACGCTCCCCGGAGTCTTCCAGTTGCTCGCACCCTTCCCGGACTACGAGATCAACATCGAGAACGGTGTGACGAGCGGCTCACTCAACGCAGGCGCCAACTTCGACAGCGGCAGCGCCGAGCTGAAGCCGGAAACCGAGGCGCTACTCGCTGTGGCCGTAGCCATACTGACGCGCGACCCCACCCTCGGTATGGAGATCGCCGGTCACACAGACTCGAACGGCAGCGATGTGTTCAACCAACGCTTGAGCGAGGCGCGGGCGCAGTCGGCAGCGGATTTCCTGATCGCTGCGGGGATCGCGGCCGAACGCCTGCGCCCGGTGGGTTACGGCGAGACGCAACCAATCGCATCCAACGACACGAACGCCGGCCGCGAGCTCAACCGTCGCGTCGAGTTCTCGTTTGGCCCGGCATCCGTGATCCTGGCCCCTTGAAGCCGAGTCACTCCGAGCGTCGACTGACGACGTCTATTCGTCCTCGGAGTGGTCACGCTCTTGTTGGAGGTGACGCTCCGTGATTGCCCACAGGACGTCCTTGATGCTGGCGATGCCGATGAGCTCCCGACCGCTGCGGACGGGCAGGTGACGGTAGCCGGCGGCGACCATCCAGATCGCTGCGTCATCAACGCTCATGTCGGCGTCGACCGTGTCGGGATCGGGGGTCATCCAGTTCGTGACCGACTCGCTGCTCAGGTCGGCCCCTGACGCCACCGCTCGCAACACGTCGCGTTCAGTGACGATGCCTGCCAACCCCTCGGGTCCCTTGACGCCGAGCGACCCGACGCCCTCTTTCACCATTGTGTCGGCTGCCGAGGCCATGGAGGTGCTTGCGTCACACAGCTGGGCAGATCCGCCGACCAACTCTTTCACTTCCACGGTGGGGTCTCCTCACACCAAGCCGTCAGCCTCCGGTTCCGCCGGGGTTCCTCCAGTCTGGCACGTCTGGGGCGTCTGGTTCGAGCGAGCGGAGGAATGTCACCACGGCGTCGATCTGCTCGGTTGTGAGCGGACCCCCGAAGTCCAGGGAGTAGGCGTTCATCTGCGTCCCCGGCACGCCGACTGCGATCAGCAGTCCAATCTGCGCGTCGTTGGCCGCGGTGAGGAATTGCTGGGAGTTGAGCGCAGGCCCGATGCCGCCCTCCCCCGCAACGCCGTGACACGCCGTGCAGTTGAGCTGGTAGATCGCCTCGCCTTGCTGGGCGAGCGACTCGATGTGTGACGCTCGAGCCGCATCGCGGTTGGCCGGCTCGGTGAAGCGGTAGAGCGGAAACGCCACCACCATCAGCGCCATGATGACCAGCCCGGCTGTCATCCACTTGTTGGTCGACTCGTCGAGTGCCGGATCGGGCGAGCGCTCAGCCACCGTGGCTCCCTTCGCACGACGGGCCGAGGGGAGGCTCGTCGATCGTCATCGCGCCGGGAGGGCCGCCGGCGATCGTGTCTCCGGTGTCGATGTCGACAACGCCGTCGACGACGGTGGCCGCATAGTGATCGAGGCCCCGCGGCGCGGGGCCGGAGACGTAGTCGCCGGCGCGATTGAACACGGAGCCGTGACAGGGGCACTCGAACTGGCCAGACGAAGCGCAGAAGGGCACCCGACAGCCGAGGTGGGTGCACGCCTCCGAGATCGCAACGACCTCACCGTCGATCTTGGTGAGGTAGGCGCGGGCCGCCGGGACCTCGATGACGCTCTCCTCGGGAACGCTGTCGACGGACACGGATCGCACGACGCCTCCGAAGCCGGTCGTGAGCCTCGGCTGCAGGAGGTCCCACGTCGTCCACGCTCCAGCGGCAGCTATGAGCCCTGCACCGAGTTTCCAGCCGTTTGCGAGAAACCGGCGACGCTCCATGTCGGTCATAGCTCACCATGCCATTCTTGCCATGGCCACACCCATCCCCAGTTGGGGCCTCTGAAGGCGAAGCCGACGAGGGTGAGCCCGATCCAGACGACGAGGAACACCGTGAAGGTGGTCCGAGCAACCCGCCGCAGCTGGGGGCTGAGGCTCGGGTTGCGATCGACGTACGGGAGGGCCGCAAGACCGATGACGATCGCTCCCGGCACGAGCACACCTGCGACCAGCGGGTGGAAGTGGGCGAGCAGCTCCTGGAGTGCAGCGAAGTACCAGGGAGCCTTCTCAGGGTTCGGGGTGTTGGTCGGGTTGGCGATCTCGCGCAGCGGCGCATCGAACGCAAGCGCAAACATCAACACCACCGCCAAGATGGCGAGGGCCGCCACGCCGTGGCGAACCAACAGATGGGGCCACACCATCACGGGGTCGTCGTCGGCCAGGACCTTGCGGTCGCCGGCCGCCGGCTTCCCCGGCACAACGCCGAGCACCCGGGTGTTCCTGTCGAGCAGTTGCGGATCGCGCTCAGGCACCGTCGGCCTCGCTCTCCATGGTCAACATGGCGTCCTTCCGCCACCTCCACAGGTGCAACGTCACCACGACGACAACGAGTGCAGGTAGCACGGCCACGTGCAGCACGTAGAACCGCAGCAGGGTGGCGCTGCCAACGGTCGGGCCACCGAGCAGGATCTCCTTCACTTGATCCCCCACGAGGGGCACGTACCCGGCCATCGACGTACCAACCGTCACCGCCCAATACGCCAGCTGGTCCCACGGCAGCAGGTAGCCGGTGAAGGACAGCAGGAGCGTCAGTACGAGGAGCACGACGCCGATGACCCAGTTGAACTCCTTCGGCGCCTTGTAGGCGCCCCGGTAGAACACGCGGGCCATGTGGGCAGCCACGGCGAGCACCATCAAATGGGCGGACCAGCGATGAATGTTGCGGATGTACTGACCGAACGCAATCTGCGTCTGGATGGTCTGGATGTCGCCGTACGCGCTCGCCGGGGACGGCACGTAGAAGAACATCAGGTAGATGCCCGATACGACGAGCGAACCGAACAGCACGAGCGATGCGACTCCGAGGAACCAGGAGTAGCGAAATGCCAGCTCCTTGCGACGCACCTTGACCGGGTAGATGTGCATGAGGAAGCTCGCCCAGTGGCCGGCAGCGCGGTCGCGCTCTGTCACCCGATTGGGGATGCGGAAGACCGACTTGCCGACGGTCGTGCCCCTGATGCGATCCATCACCTTCATGGCAGCACCTTCATACCGTGCCTCCCAACACCGGTTCCCTCAGTTGCAGGGGCACCCCAACCCCGGTCCACACCGCCATCGAGAGGGCTTTCGTGGGACACCGCTCGATGCACAACCCACAGCGAATGCAGGCTCGCTCGTCCAACGTGAGCGCCGTTCCCCCGGGGAAGGCAGGGTCGACCTGCTCCGAGGGGACGAGGGAGATGAGGTCGAGTGGGCAGATGTCCGCGCAGAGGGCACACAGCACGCACTTGCCGACGTCGAGCTGGATGTTGGCGAAACAGCGCAGACACCGCGCTGCCTCGCACCGTGCCTGCGCCTCGGTGAAACCGGACTCGACCTCGGCGAGACCGACCCTCCGGTCGGTGGCGAGCGTTGGCACCGGCAGCCTCTCGAACCGGTCGTAGGTGTCCTCGAGGCGATGGAACTGACGCAGCTCGACGAGCTGGCCGGTGGGGTACTCCTCAGCCGCGCCACCGAACGTTTGATGGATGCTCGCCGCCGCCCGCCGGCCGTCTGCGATTGCGTCGATCAGCGTTCTCGGGCCCTTTGCGGCGTCCCCGCCGGACCACACGTCCGGAAGCGACGTGGCCCCGGTCTCCTGATCCACCTGGATCGTGCGCCGCGGCGAAATCTCGATGTCGCCTCCGACGGCTTCGAGGTCGATTGCCTGGCCGATGGCGAGTATGACCGTGTCCGCATCGTGGATGCGGCGGTCGGCATCGTTGAACTGCGGGGCGAAGCGCCCGCTCTCGTCGAAGACCGACAAGACACCGATTGTCTCGAGGCCCGTCACCTTGCCGCCCTCGGTGACGATGCGGGCCGGTCCCCTCCGATGGATGAACTCGATGTCCTCGTGCCGAGCCTCTTCGATCTCGAATGGCGACGCCGGCATCTCCTCGGCCGACTCGAGAGAGATCACGGTGACCTTGTGGGCGCCCGTGCGTGCTGCGGTGCGTGCCACGTCGAGAGCCTCGGTCATCGCGCTGCGCTCGTCACGGGCGTCGTAGCGGTCGGCGGAGCGCGCGTCTTCGTAGGCGGCGAAGCGCAGCGCCGACCTGGCAGCATCCATGGCGACGTCGCCGCCGCCGATCACGACTACCCGCTCCCCGACGTCCACCTCGAAGCCCTGGTTGATGTTGATGAGGAACTCGATGGCCTTCAGCACGCCGTCCGCCTCGTGGCCCTCGATGTCGAGACCGCGGCCGAGTGTCGCCCCGATAGCGAGGAACACCGCGTCATGTCGCCGCCGCAGCTCGGACAGGCCGACATCGCGCCCGAGCTTGGTGTGCAGGAAGACCTCGACGCCGAGATCGACGATGGCGTCGAGCTCGGCCTGGAGGAGCGTGCGATCGAGCCGGTACTCGGGGATGCCGAGCTTCATCATCCCGCCGAGCTGTCCGGTCGCCTCGTACACGGTCACCTCGTACCCGAGCCTGCGCAGATCGTGGGCACAGGCCATGCCCGATGGGCCGCCGCCCACGACACCGATGCTCTGCGCGAGGTCCTGGCTCGGCGGCGCCGCCACTTCGAGCCATGTCTTGCCCGCCTGCGCCTCAACGCCGTACTTCTCTGTGACGAACCGCTTGAGGGCTCGGATGGCGATGGGCTGGTCGATCTCGCCTCGCCGGCACGCATCCTCACACGGCGCCGCACACACCCGGCCGCAGACCGACGCAAAGGGGTTGGGGAGCCTTGCGGTGAGGTAGGCGGCGAGATCGTCGCCGTCGGCGATCGCAGCGACATACGCACCGGCGTTGGTGTGCACGGGGCACGCCGCGAGGCACGGGATGTTCTCGTCGTAGAAATGCAGCGGCTGCATCACAACACCCGTTCTCGCTGCCCACGCCACAATGCCCACAGACCGACGCCGAGGGCAACGAACCAGGCGCCAGAACCAATGAGGTCCTGGATGAGCCGTGGGGCGCGCGTGACCGGCCCCCATTGCATGAGCAAGCTCGGTATGACGACGGTGCCGACCACGAAGAAGCCGAAGATCACGAGGGATTTCAGCCACGCACGCGGCCAGTCGAAGCGGTGGCGGTCGTCCTTGGCAAGGACGTACGGAGCAGCAACGAACGCAGCAACAACCAAGAAAGCGAGAAAGCCGAGCGTCATCGTGATGACGGTGCCCAGCGGCAGTTCCGTGCCGGCGAGGTTGTCGGGTTGGGCAACCGGCCCTGCGACGCCGGCCGGAACCTCGAGGCCGGCCTGGAGGTAGGCGATCACTGCCGCAACGTCATCGTCGCTCAATGTTGCGAAGGCAATCATGTTGCCGCTGTTCGCTTCGGGATTGCGGGCCGCGGCACTTCCGTTGCGAATCACCTGCTCGACGTAGGCAGTGTCCTCGATGTTGGGATTGTCACGCAGCGCCGGGAACGCTCCGGCGATTCCGCCACCATCGGCCTGGTGGCATGCAACGCAGTTGACCGTGTAGACCTCTTGGCCCCGGCCGATGAGCTCAGCGTCGAGCGAGTCTGCCGGCTCATCGGTCGCCCATGCAGCGCCGCCAGCGCCGCCAGCGACGAAGGCGAGCCCGACCACCACGGTGACCAGCACTACGGCGCGGCGGTACAAGAGGCCCTCCCTGTGGACGCGAATATCTCGCACTGGCGCTGATCGTACGTTTGGCGAGGTTCCGCCACCCGGGTCTATGGTCGCGCCGACCAGGGACTTTGGCCCCCTGAAACGCCAAGGAGCAACGACCAGTCTTGCCGCAGCGAGCGCACCGACCCGAGGGAGGGAGGAGCATGTCCGACAACGCCGGGAGCCCGGTGGAGTTCGACGAGGCAACGTTCAAGCCCACCGGTACTGTGGCCGTTGTTGTTCTGTTCGTCGTCGTACTCGCCCTCTTGTGGCTGTCGATCTACCTCATCCTCATCGCCCGAGGAGTCACGACGTGACCGAGGAGACGACACCGCACGGCGATGCGGCTCCAACCACTGAAAGCTGGATCGATCCCACCGAGCGTGCCTGGTTCCGCTTCTCACTCGTGCTCCTCGTCACATTTGCCGTTGCGGTGGGCGTCGCCGGGTTCGCCCTCGGCTTCCAAGTGCCCGGAGACGAGGCCAGGGTCGACCCCCGTACCGTGGCGGACGAGCCGCCGTGGAGCGAGCGCACCGACAACCCGTTGCGCGAGATCGGACCGGGCGAATACGTCGTCTACATGATCGCCCGCCAGTTCCGATACGAACCGAACACGATCACCGTGCCGGCAGGCTCAACGGTGACGTTCTACGTGACGAGCATCGACGTGCAGCACGGTCTCAAGATCCAAGACACGAACGTAAACTTGATGGTTGTTCCCGGTCAGGTGTCGACGCTGACCACCACGTTCGAAAAACCGGGCCAGTATCCGTTCATCTGCCACGAGTTCTGCGGCTTGGGCCACGCCGGGATGTTCGGGACGCTCACCGTCGAGGCCGGGGAGGGATGACGACGTGCTGATCACGGAGCCGGCATATCAGGTCACGAAGGAGGACAAGCGGTTCATCGGGCTGCACCTCTTCTTCGCCATCCTCGCCCTGTCCGTAGGAAGCCTGTTCGGTCCACTTCAGGCGTTCCAGTTCTCGGGGCTCGACCTCTATCCGTACCTCGAGCCTGTCTTCAAGTCGTATTACCAGGGTCTCACGCTGCATGGCGTGCTGAACGCCCTCGTGTGGACCACGTTCTTCATCACTGGGTTCCTCACCCTCACGATCATCAAGGGATTGCAGCGGCCCCTCGTCTACCCGACCCTCAACAGAGTCGGGTTCTGGACGATGGTGGTCGGCTTGGTCACGACGGGTGTTCCGTTGCTCCTCGACGAGGCGACGGTGCTCTACACGTTCTATCCGCCGCTCCAAGCGAGCTCGCTCTTCTACCTCGGTCTCACCCTCGTCGTCATTGGGAGCTGGATCGAGGGCTACGGCTTCTTCTTCACCTATCGGGCATGGCGCAAGGAGCATCCCAACGAGCGAACACCGTTCGTCTCGTTCGCCGCCTTGATCACGATGGCACTGTGGCAGGGTGCAACCCTTGGCATCGCCGTCGAGATCCTCACGATGCTGCTGCCGTGGTCACTCGGCCTCATCGACGGCGTAGACCCCGAGCTGGCCCGCACGTACTTCTGGTTCACGGGGCATCCACTCGTGTACTTCTGGCTGCTGCCCGCCTACCTGTCGTGGTACGGGATGCTCCCGAGGCAAGCGGGCGGCAAGCTGTTCAGCGACGCCCTCGCCCGGCTTGCGTTCTGGCTGTTCCTGCTCTTGTCGATCCCCGTGGGCTTCCACCACCAATTCGCCGATCCGGGCATCCCACAAGGGTGGAAGTACATCCACGCCGCGCTGACATACGGCGTTGCATTCCCCTCCCTGCTCACCCTGTTCACGGTTGTCGCCTCCCTCGAGTTCGCCGCCCGCAAACGCGGCGGGAAGGGGCTCTTCGGCTGGGTGCGCGCCCTGCCGTGGGGTGATCCGTCGGTGTCGGCACAGCTCCTCGCCGGCATCCTCTTCATCTTCGGCGGCATCGGCGGTATCACAAACGCGTCCTACAACGTGAATCTCGTCGTCCACAACACCGCTTGGATCGTCGGGCACTTCCACCTGACGGTGGCCACTGCGGTGACGCTGTCGTTCATGGGGATCAGCTACTGGCTGGTCCCGTACCTCACGGGCAACAGGTTGTGGAAGCCGAAGTGGGCGGTCGCCCAGAGCTGGATCTGGTTCGTCGGCATGATCATCTTCTCGAACGCAATGCACGTGCTCGGCCTGCTCGGTGCGCCGAGGCGCACACCACTTGGATCGGCACCGTACGTCCCCGAGGAGTGGGCCGGCCATTTGTTCCGGGTGTCGGTCGGCGGCGCCATCCTCCTCGTGGGCGTGGTGCTCTACGTCGTCATCATGGTCCGCACGGCATGGAGCAAGGACAAGCTCGGCCCCGACGAGCAGGTCGAGGTCCCCATCGCCGAATCACTGCACGACCCGGCGCTCACCCCGGCGTTTCTGGACCGGTGGCGACCCTGGCTGGTCGCAACGGTGGCGCTGGTTCTCATCGGATACGGGCCACAACTCCTCGACATGTTGCTCAACATCCAGCTGACCTCGCCGGGGTTCTGATGCTCCGCTTCGGATGTGCTGGGCACCTCCGAAGCGAGCTGCGCCTCGCCCTCGGGGCTCCGGTCCGGCCCGGGTGTGCGGCCTGCGGCCGCCGAACGCTCTCGGTTCGCAACGGCGAAGCCGGCCCGACCTGGGACGAGAGGGGTCGCGGAGCGCCCGCCCCCGGTCTCCCCCCGATCGTCGCAGCAAGGTGAGCTCGGACTGCGAGCCAGCGGGTTCCGTCGACTGGGAGCCTCGCATCCGGGGATGGCGGAACCGGGGTCTGATCGGGCTCGAGCGGATGACCTTGCGGGTGGAGCGCATGGTCGGGCGGCTCGTCCGTCGGCCCGACCTCAATCCTGTCTACCACGCGGGCACCATCACGATCTTCCTGCTTGCACTCGTCTATGCCAGCGGGATCTACCTGACCATGTTCTTCCAGTTCGGATTCGAGGCATCGTACGACGCCGTCGCCGCGATGGAGGCCAACCTCGTCGGGCGCTTCATGCGTGCGGTGCACCGCTATGCGTCGATAGGGGCAATCGTGATGGCGGCAGTCCACGGCTGGCGCACCTTCGTGATGCGGCGCCTCTCCGGTGCGCGGCGCTGGGCCTGGGCGACGGGGATTGCCATGGTCGCCGTGCTGTGGGTGGCCGGGGTCACGGGGTACTGGCTCATCTGGGACCAACGTGCCCAGGTGCTCAACGACGCCCTCACTCGCGCCATCGCAGGCACGAGACTCGGCCTCGACTTCCTCATCGACAACGTGCTCACGAATGCCGCCGGTTCGGGATGGGCCTTCATCTTGATGCTGATCACCGTGCACGTCGGGCTCTCCGTGGGCGTCGGCGCCCTGCTCTGGTATCACCTGCGACGGCTGTCGCGGCGCCATTGGATGCCGCCGCCGCGGTGGCTCTGGATCGTCGGCGCCACGGTCGTTGCCGTCAGCATCGCAATCCCGGTCGGCTTGCTCCCCGCCCTCGATCGCCACATCGTCCCATCAGACGTGCCCCTCGATCCATTCTTCCTGTTCCTGCTGCCCGGCACGCTGACGTGGCCGCCTGGGCTGTTGTGGGTCACTGCGACGATCTTGCTCGCCCTTGTCGTGTTCCTGCCTTGGGCGCTGCGAATGCGGGCGCTCGATCCTGTCGTGGTCATCGAGGAGCGGTGCATCGGGTGCACGTATTGCGCCGCCGACTGCCCCTACACGGCACTCGAGATGGTGCCTCGCGACGACGGGCCGCATCAGCTCGTAGCAGTGGTGACCGCGGAGCGCTGCGTCTCCTGCGGAATCTGCATCGGAAGCTGCCCCACCAAGGCTCTCACGCTCGGGGCCGCTCCGGCCGAGCCACTGTGGGACGCCACTACGGCAGCCGCCGGCGGCCGCACCGTCGTCTTCACCTGCGAGCGGCACGCGGTCCACGGCGCTCGATCGATGGCGTGGCAGGATGCCGGAACCGACCCGTTGGTGGTGCCGCTGCCGTGCATCGGGATGGCACACCCGCAACTCGCCATCGACCTCGTCGAAGCCGGAGCGACCGCGGTGCGTTTTGTGGGCTGCCCTACCGACGACTGCGCGAACCTCGAGGGCAACGTCTGGCTCCAGGGGCGCCTCAACCGCACCCGCAGACCCCGGCTGCGCACCTCACACCTCGCCGACCCGATCAGCACGGAGTGGGCGCCGCCAGATGCGACGGCAACAGCGATCGCTAGCGACTCCGAGGCGCCCGCCACCATCCGAGACATGCCGCCGTTCGAAGCCTGGACGGTGGCGCTCCCCGCCCTCGTCCTCGTCCTGGTGGTGGGGCTCGGGACTGTCGCAGCAACCATGATCCCGTTCGACCCAGGCGGCAACGACGATGCCCGCATCGAGATCGCGCTGGACCATCGTGATGGGGCGTCGCTGGCTGTTGCGCCAGATCGCACCTTGCCCGCTGACGGGCTACCGACCCGGTTGCTGCTGGAGGTCGACGGCGATCGGTTGCTCGATGACTCATATCCGCTCGTCTCGGCGGACGGAGGCGAGACGTCGCTGGCGTTCGAACGTATCGTCGTGGCACCCGGCACCCACGCCGTCACCCTCCGGCTGATCGACGGCGGCATCGAAACCATCGTGTTCGACGACACGGTTGCCCTCGATGCGGGCCAGGCGCTCACGATCGACGTGGGGGATGGGCAATTGAGGGCCGAAGCCGACGCCGGTCGGTCGCTCTACTTCGAGACGACGCTCGGCACGAACGCCGGTTGCCGGATCTGCCACTCGCTCGATGAGGGCGTCACGCTCGTCGGGCCGTCATTTGCCGGGATCGGGAATGAGGCAACGAATCGCGTTCCTGGTCTCTCTGCAGAGGAGTACCTCCGGCAGTCGATCGTCGCTCCCGACGCCTACATCGTCGAAGGCTTCCCGGCCGGCCAGATGGTGCCGAACTACCTCGATCTCTTGAGCGAGGACGACATCGAGAACCTCGTCGCCTACCTCCTCACCCTCCAATGAGCTGTGACCGGCTCAGCGCCGCCCGTCAGTCGGGCACATCGTCGTTGGGGTACGCCTCCTCGGTTCCCACGGCGTCGACGCCCACGATCGTCCGGGTTCCGATGAGGCTGCCGTCGGTCTGCACGTCGAACACCGCCTTGCCCCTTGCGGTGGGGTCGACGCCCGACACCGTCGCCCAGGTCACCTCCAGGCGGTCACCGTCGAGCCTGCCAACCCCCTCCTGGATGCCGTTGACGATCCACTGCAGGCGGTATTCGTCGGGACTTTCGCCCGCTTCGATGGTGAGATGGCCTGCATATTCTGCGCCCGTGGGATCGACACCGTTGAGGAGGTACGACCCAACGATGGAGTCGGGAGCGGCGTCTTTCCCGCCCGTGAGCACACAGCCGGACACACCAAGGGCGAGCACGAGCATGAGGGAAGCAGCGCGAGTCCGGGACACGAGGCTCACAAGTGTATCTGGGGTCCGGTCGTGAGCCGCAGGGTCGTGTGGCTCGTCGTCGTCCCCGCAGCGCTCGTGCTCATTGGGGTCATGGCGTTCGCGGTATTCGAGCCCATCCAGGTGCTGCCCCGGATCCGCCTCGCACCGGGCTTCTCCATGACTGACCACACCGGAGACCGCCTCACGAGCGAGGACCTGAGGGGCGAGATCGTGCTCTATTCCTTTGCGTACTCAGGATGCGGCGACGACTGCGACCGGGTGAACGCCACCATGCGAGGCGTTCAAGAGCGGCTCGCCGAGGTCGACCTGGGTGGTGCCGACATGCGGTTTGTCACCGTCTCGTTCGATCCCGAGCGGGACTCGACGGATGCGCTTGCGGCGTATGCGGGCGCAATAGGCGCCGACGGCGACACCTGGACGCTCGCCGCACCCGCCCCCGACCTCGCCAAGAGCATCATCGGCACCGGGTTTCGCACCTGGTACGAGCCGCGCGACGACGGGTCGTTCGCCTTCGACCCCACCCTGGTGTTGGTCGATGGATGGGGCGTCGTACGCGGCGAGTATCGCTACCAGACCCTCGCCTCGGACGTCGACAAGATCCTGCACCACGTCGACATCCTCGGCGAGGAACTCCGCAACAGCCACGGTGCGGCCAGCGTTGCCTACGAAGCCGCCCACTTCTTCCTGTGCTATCCATGAGGAGAGCGCTCACCACGGCGATCGTGATCGTCATCGTGGCCGCGGTCGGCTGGTTCGGGGTGCTCCCCCGATTGCGCCCCCACGTGTTCCACGGCGCCGTCATCCAATCGTCGAGCCCGGCACCGACCGTCGACCTGGTCGCCCACACGGGCGAGCGCATGAGCCTCGACGACTTCGCCGGACGGGTCGTCGTGATGTACTTCGGCTACACGTACTGCCCGGACGTGTGCCCGACGACCTTGAGCCGGCTCGCGGCGGCGCTCGATGAGCTCGGCGACGAGGCCGACGCCGTCCAGGTGCTGATGGTCTCGGTTGACCCGGAAAGGGACACGCCTGACGTTCTCGCCCGATACGTGCCGGCATTCGATCCGTCGTTCATCGGGCTCACGGGAACGCGGGAAGAGGTTGCCCGCCTCGCCACCGTCTACGGCGTGTATTTCGAGAAGGCAGAGGTGACCGGCGCCGCCGGCTATCTCGTCGACCACACCGCGACACTGATGGTCGTCGACCGCGAGGGATCCCTGAAGCTGGTGCTGCCGTTCGAGGTGTCCGCAACCGAAATAGCCGACGATCTCAGGTATCTCCTCGGGTGACGCTCTCCCGCTCCCTCGTCCCCTCCGGACGCCTTTTGCGTTTCGTGCGCACAGTCGTAGCGTTCCTGGCGGAGGGGACGAGGAGGAGAGAGATGCGGCGAAGGTTCGCCAGCAGCTTGATCGCACTGCTTCTTCTTGGGGCGTGCGGAGGCGACGACACGCTCGTTGATGCGGCCCGGATCGGCGACATCACGGTCACGAGCGCATGGGCACGACCCAACCCTGGCGACGGCAGCCCCACGGCCATCTACATGACCATCGACAACCTGGGCGCAGAGCTCGACAACCTGATCGGCGCGTCTGCCCCCGCCTGTCAAGCCGCCGAGCTCCACGAGAGCACCGAGGAAGACGGCGTCATGCGGATGCGGCCCCTGGAGTCGATCGCCGTGGCCCCCGGGTCGACGTTGGTGCTCGGGCCCGGGGGTCTCCATGTGATGTGCCTGGGCGTGACCCAGGAGCTGGTGATCGGAGACGTCGTTCCCGTGACCCTCGATTTCGGCGCCGCAGGAGCGATCACGGTGGACGCCGACGTCCGCAGCGAGGGCTGAGGCGGGCGTCGGTCGGCATGCCGCTGATGCGCGGTCCTTGGAGGCGCCACAACGGTTTCACTACGCTGCGGACGAGGCCGGGAGGCCATCGACGGGTAATCCGAGAGCCGACTGGCTTCGTTTGCCGCCACAACCGGGGCTCCTGAGCCGTAAGCGAGCGAAGGAGAGCTCATGTCATTCTGGGATCGATTGACCGAAGGTCTGCGCGACATCGGTACCGCGATAGGCGATTGGACCCCAAAGGTGCTCGGTGCACTGGTCATCCTCATCGTCGGATGGTTCATCGCGCGCATCGTCAAGAACGTCGTCAAGCGACTGCTCGATACACAGCCGGTGCAGGCGGTGCTGGATGCGGCAGGCATCAACTCGGCGTTGCAGGAGTCCGGCTATCAAGCGTCGACGCTCGCAGCGTCCATCGTCTACTTCTTCCTGTGGCTGACCATCCTCTTGCTCGCTTTCCAGGCGGTCGAAGCGGACACCATCGTCGGTCTGCTGGAGCGCTTCATCGCCGTCTTGCCACTGATCTTCGTCGCGTTCATCGTGGTGGTCATTGCGGCCGCCGTCGGCAAGTTCGTGGCCGGGCTCGTAGAGCCGTGGTCCCAGTCGAACGGGGTTACATGGTTGCCCTGGCTCACGCGGGTGGGTTTCATCCTCTTCGGCCTGGTCACGGCACTCGAACTGCTCGAGGTCGGGTTCTTCGTCAACGCCCTCACGACTGCGATCTTCGGCGGCATCGGCATCGCCTTTGCCATCGCATTTGGTGTCGGCGGGATCGACACCGCCCGCAAGTGGTGGGCCAAGTACCTCAGCCCGAGCGACGGAGGCGGCCCAACCATCGGGTAGCGGAGCCTCGTACTCGCCCGACCGAGGGGGCGTGCCTCGCCCCCTCGGTTTGGCGTCGACCTTGACGCACGGCAAGCACCGGGTCATACTCGACCGTCCCATGACCAGGAACTGCCGCGTTTTCCGCATCATCATTCCGTAGGCGCCGCGCTGCGATCAGCAGCGTGTGCGCCGCCGACCCTCCGCGATGACGGGGGGTCTTTCATTTGGCCAACCCCCGAGGAACATCATGACGAAAACGGTCGAGATCTACGACACGACCCTCCGCGACGGCACCCAGCAGGAAGGCATCTCGCTCACCGCCGGCGACAAGCTGCGGATCGCACGCCTGCTCGACGAGCTCGGCGTGGCATTCGTCGAGGGAGGGTGGCCGGGAGCAAACCCCAAGGACGACGAGTTCTTTGCGAGGGCCCACGACGAACTCGACCTCGAAACGGCCACGTTGGTGGCCTTCGGGTCGACCCGGCGGGCTGCGGTCCGACCCGAGGACGACCCGCAGCTCGCCGCGTTGCTCGCCGCCCGAACCAAGGCGATCTGCCTCGTCGGCAAGGCATGGGACTACCACGTCGAGCATGCGCTGCGCACGACGAAGGACGAGGCCATCGCCATGGTGGCCGACTCCATCGAGTATCTCCGCTCTGAAGGCCGTCGTGTGTTCTTCGACGCCGAGCACTTCTTCGACGGGTATCGCGCCAACCCCGACTTCGCCGTCGCCGTCCTGACGGCTGCCCGAGACGCTGGTGCCGAGCGGCTCGTGATGTGTGACACCAACGGGGGCTTCCTCGCCCACGAGGTGCAGAGGATCGTGGGCGAGGTCACGGAGACCGTCGGCAACGGCACATTTGGTTGCCACTTCCACAACGACTCCGGCATGGCGGTCGGCAACTCCATCGCCGCGGTGCTCGAAGGCGTCTACCAGGTTCAAGGTTGCGTGAACGGATACGGCGAGCGCACCGGCAACGCCGACCTGTGCTCCTTGATCCCCAACCTTGCCCTCAAGATGGGCTACGAGACCATTCCAACGGATCGACTCACGCGACTGACGGCCGTGTCCCACCATGTCGCCGACGTCGTGAACCTGACGCTCGACCCGCACCTCCCTTACGTGGGCGCCTCGGCCTTCACTCACAAAGCCGGCCTCCACACGTCGGCGCTGGCCCGCCGTGCCGACGCGTACGAGCACATGGCCCCCGACGAGGTCGGCAATGCCACCCGGGTGGTGGTATCCGAGCTCGCAGGCCGCTCGACGGTGCTCGCCAAAGCGAAGGCGCAGGGACTCGAACTGACGAGCGAAGGCGCGCAGATGGTGGTGGATCGCATCAAGGAGTTGGAGCACATGGGCTACCACTTCGAAGCGGCCGACGGTTCATTCGAGCTGCTGATGCGCGAGGCGCAGGGCTGGAAGCAGGACTTCTTCTCGCTCGAGTCCTATCGGGTCTTCGTCGAGCATCGCGGCGGCGAGGTCATTGCGGAAGCGACCGTCAAGGTCCACGTTGGCGATGAGCGCATCGTCACTACCAGTGAAGGCGACGGCCCCGTCAGTGCCCTCGACCGGGCGCTCCGCAAGGCGCTGGCAGGCGACTACCCGACCATCGACCGCATACGCCTCACCGACTACCGGGTCCGCGACCTCGACTCCTCAGACGGCACGTCTGCTCGGGTTCGCGTGTTGATCGAGAACTCGGACGGCAGCGACGTATGGGGCAGCGTCGGCGTGCACGAGAACATCATCGACGCCTCGTGGAAAGCGGTTGTCGACGGCCTCGTCGTCGGGTTGCTCCGCACGACAGAGGGCTGAGCCCTCGGGCGCGAGCTCGCCTCGAGGTCACACCACCCTGCTCATAAGGGTTTCTCCCCCAATGCACGCCGCTGCTGCGGGGTTTCATCAATATCAACGATGACGCCACGGGGGTTTCCAGGGACTATGCCTCAAGCCGGATCGGTTGGTGAACAGATTTCGGCGGTAGGGAAAACTAGTCGGTTCCGCACCACTCGGTAGGCAGGCGACAGCGTCGTTTCGAGCGTGGTGTGGTCCTGGAGGAGAGAGCCAGTGACCAGGCAACCCGGCGTCCCAGACGCCAACGAACTCGTGCGTGAGCACCTGCAACTGATTGGGCAGACCGTGGCCAGCGTGTCCGCCCGATACCCCCGCCATGTAGACCGCCAAGAGCTCTGGAACGCAGGAGCGCTCGGGCTCGTCGAGGCTGCACAACGCTTCGACCCGGACACTGGAATCCCCTTCGCCCGCTACGCCAAGATGCGGATCCGCGGCGCGATCATCGACTCGACCCGCTCTCGCGATTGGGCAAGCCGCTCGGTGCGCCGGCGGGCTCGCGAGCTCGACCAGGTCACGCAAGACATGACCGGCCCCACCGGCCGCGAGCCGGACAGGACCCAGATCGCCGATGCGCTCGGCGTCAGCGTCCACGAGCTCGAGACCATCAAGGCACGTTCGGCTTCCTCGATGCTCCTCTACCTCGATCACGAGTCGAACAACAACGAGCCATCGCTCCGCGAGACCATCGCCGAGACGGCACCTGACGCCGATCCCGAGGCCATGCTCGAGCATCGCGAGATGCTCGGCACCCTGCGGGAAGCCGTCGGCGCTCTCCCGGGAATCCACGGTGAAGTCATCCGCCGCTACTACCTCGACGGGGAGATGCTCCAGGAGATCGCCGACGACCATGGCGTCACTCAGGCCCGGATCTCGCAGATCCGCTCCGAGGCGCTCACCGCCCTCCGCGCCCATTTCGGGAGCCTCTACGAAGCGATCCCCCACGTGAGCGAGGAAACCCCCGGCAAGCGGGCCCGCGCCTCGTACCTCGCCGAGCTGTCGGCCCAGTCGACCTGGCGTTCCCGCTTGGCCGCCGCCGACCGGCCCGTGCGAGCAGCCGTCTCCGGCGCCTGAGCGCCGCCCGAGTCCAGCAACACCCCATTGCCGGGAGCTCTCAGCATGGCTCCCGGCAATGGGGTTCCCTACGTCGTGTCCACCCCTCGAGATGCGGGGGCCCAGGCGACTGAAGCGAGCCGTCGCACCCTCGAAGCCGCCACGAGGAAACGCCCTGAGCGTGCTGGAGCTCCCCCATCGGATCTCTTGCGGATGATGCCGACACCGAACTGATCGATGCTTCGTGAGGTCGTGTGTCGACGTCCCTCCCCTGAGGCGTTGATCTGCGGTTGGCGTGCAATGCCGAGCTCCGCACCGGTCGCGCCACACCGATTCGGAGAGGTTGGGAGGGCTCCTCCTCGCCCCTGGTGTCGTGGACAGAGCTGGGGACGCCACCAACCGGCAACCACGGAGTCAGGTCCGAGGGAGGAATGGGAACGCAGCACTTCCGGCGAAGTCGGGGAGTATTGGCCTTCCGGGCAACCCGACACGATCAGCGGACCGTTCGCGATATCCTCCTCAGGAGGCGCCGCGGAACTCCCAATGCCAGCTCTCGTTCGATATCGGATGCCATCCGAACCTGCGCCCGTTCGCTTGCATCCACTCCCACTCGCGGTCACCCGGGCCAAGCAGGCTGCCGTTGGTGAGGTCAACCGCAAGACCGTTGCCATGCTGGGAGCGGCCCGGAGCGAGCACGTTGGCGTGCTTCTCGCCGCGCAGAAAGGCCTGGTGCGCCCTGTCTTGGCTCTCCCACGACCGGTAGGTGTCGATGGCGTACAGCTGCACGCCCTCGGCAGCTGCTGCGGCGCGCATCGATTCCCACGCTGCGGCGGCGGGTGGCAGGAGGCGGGCTGCGCGCCCTTGCCAGCCTCCGCTCACGGGAACCAGCTCGGACGCGTCAAGCCGCCCATTGCGTGACTCGATGCCGTGGGCGGCGAGGTAGCCATCGAGGTCCGAGCTCAGGCCGGAAGTGAACGACCCGCCGTGCGAGCTGGTCAGGCTGCCGGAGCCGAGCATGGCACCGAGTGTCATCGATGACATCGACCGGAACGTATCCGGCGAGCCAACAGGGGCATTGCCGGCACGCTCCCCGGCTGACGATTCGGTCGAAGCCGGCACTCCGTCGCTTGTGACGGCGAACTGCCGGTCGAGAACCGCCTGAAACCGTCCCGGGATGACAGATGTGGCGCGCGTCTGGATCTGCTGGATCCGCTCGACGATGCTCCCGATCTGCTCCACGTGGTGCTTCTCCTGTGCGTCAGCCGGCAAGGTGCCGCACGATGCGTGCAGCAAGCGCATTGGCGATACTCCGCCGCCTCGCCGACTCCCTGAAGAGCCCGTCGGCGGATAGCCCTCGAACGCAAGACATGGCAGCGGGCGCCATCAGGCACGTGCGGGGGCAACGGCCGCCGCCAGTTCACCGTTCGAGTCGAACTCGCCCGGCGCGACGGCAGGGGCCTTGCGCCTGGCAAGCACGAGCGAACCAGCCATTCCTGCAAACCCTGACCCGATGAAGATTCCGAGCTTGGCAGCGTCGATGAGTGCGGCATCGGTGAACGCCAACTCTGCGATGAAGAGCGACACGGTGAATCCAATGCCGGCGAGAGCCGCCACCCCAACGATCTGGCCCCAGTCGGTGTGTGCGGGGAGCTTCCCGACACCGGCCCGCACGGCGAGCCAGGTCGCGCCGGAAATCCCCACCAGCTTGCCGATGACGAGGCCGAGCGCCACGCCGACGGTGACGGGCTGCGTCAGCGCAGCGCCCATGTCGAGGCCGACGACCCGAACGCCGGCATTGGCCAGCGCAAACGCCGGGATCACCAAGAACGATGTCCACGGATGAAGGGCACGCTCGAGACGGGTGAGTGGGGCAACCGATTCGCGCGCCACAGCAGCGAGCTGGAGCGCCGCCTCGTCCAGACGCTCGCGCCCCCGGCGGGTGGCGGGTGCAGCGTCGCCGCGAGCTGCGAGCTGCGAGCGGGCGACGAACTCGCTGTCGGAATACCAGGCGGCAGCGGGCGTGAGGAAAGCGAGAGCGACTCCGGCCAGGGTTGCATGGACACCTGACTCGAGCACCATGAACCACACCACCACGGCCGCTGCGCCGTACACGACGATGCTGCGGATTCCGACCCTGCTCGCAACGTGGATGAGCGCGAGTACGCCGAGCGCGCCGAGGAGCCAGCCCGCAGCGAGGTCCGACGTGTAGAACACGGCAATCACAACGATCGCACCGATGTCGTCTGCAATGGCGAGAGCGAGAAGGAACAGCTTCGCCCCAACCGGGACCCTGGTCCCGAGCAGCGAGAGCACCCCGATGGAGAAGGCGATGTCTGTCGCCATGGGGATGCCCCACCCGCTCGCGCCCTCACCGCCGGCAAGGGCGAATGCGACGAAGATCAGTGCAGGCACCACCATTCCGCCCAAGGCGGCAATAGCCGGTAGGGCGGCACGCTTGGGGTCTCGCAAGTCGCCGTCGACGAGCTCACGCTTGATCTCGAGCCCAACGACGAAGAAGAACACGGCCATGAGACCGTCGTTCACCACGTGTTTCAGCGATTCGTGGAAGTGGAGCGGGCCCAGCTCGATGGTGAGATGGGAAGCCCAGAAGCGCTCGTAAGTCTCACCGAAGGGCGCATTCGCCCACACGAGGGCGGCGAGCGCCGCCACGACGAGGACGATGCCGCCTGCGGCCTCGACGTGCATGAAGCGCAGGAGCGGCCGTACGAACCTGCGCGGTACGGGCCGGCTCGAGTGGAGCCAGGTGTCGTGGATGCGCTCGGGGGCTGCCTCGGGGGTCATGGAGTCTCCGTCTGGGGTTGATTCGTGTGTCTGTCGGCTCGGGGTTCGCCCCGTTAAGACTGGCCGCATCCCTGTGCATCCCCGTGCGAAAGTCGCGCGCCATCCGGCCGACAGCCTGTGAAAGGGAGGTGCCTGATGACGTATGGCGACTTTGCCTGGAAGGACGTTATGGACCGCTCCGCAAGCGCAACCAGGCGTGTGCGCCGCCACGTTTCGGCCCCATTCGTTCCGGGCGAGCCCGCTCCGTTCATGGACGACGCAGAGTCCGACTGGGCATGGCAGGTCTCGCGCGTCATCAAAACGCCCCTGATCTGCCCCCACCTCGACTTCGTGGTGACGAGTTTCGTTCGCTACGGCCGCCGGTTTGCGCTCGACGACCTCGCCAAGCCCGTCATCGACACGGTGACGCGGCGCCCCCGATCGATGTGGGTTCGCGTCGAGCACGGCGACAGCCCCGGCGTGAGGGTCTCAGAGGTCGCTCCGCCGTTTCCCCCACACATACATCACATGATCGAGTTGCCGGTTCTCGCGGAGCGCGCCAACGTGAGCGTGATCAACCGCGATCTCGCCTCGGCTGCGAAGGTTGCGGGCAGCAGTCCGGTGGGCGTCCACTTGACCGTCGGGCCGGTCGACCTGCGTGAGCTCGGCTTTGGCGGACCAGTGCGCATCCTCTTCGATGCCCTCGCCCAGCCGCTCGGCGGCGATGACCGCATCATCGACCTTCGTGTGGTTCGTGGCTCCAGTGAGCAGCGAGGCACCGAGATCCGCATGTGGATGATCGACTGACTGAACCGCAGTCGCCCGCTCCACCGTCCCGGGGGGGCAGCCCCGGCGCCGGCCTCTGCCTTCACGGCTGAACCCGAAGCTGGGCCGGTCGACAGCTCTCTCAGCGTCGAAGGCGCCTCGCAAAGGTCCGCACCGCGGCGTCGGGATCCTGGTCGGCCGCGGCCGCCACGGCATCCTCAGCGTCCGCCGGCCACGAGTCTCGCCGCCATGCCTCGAGTGTTCTCAGCGCCGCCATCCGGTGAACGGGGGTCTTCGCAGAGAGCCCGAGCATGACGACGTCCCCGCCGACGCCGGGGTGTCGGCTGAGTCCGTCGAGGATGCTCTCGAGGGCTCCCCACACCAAGGCTGTATCGCCTTCCTCAGGTATAGCCCGCAACCATCGTGCCGCGGCCGCCGCAAGACGGCGCGCTCGCATCTGGTCAGCGTGCTCGAACGCGATCCGCCACGAGCCCGTCGGGTCTGCTTCGAGTCGCGCGAGGTGATAGGGAAAGGTGTCGATTCCGCGCGCCTCGGCGGCCGGGGCCATAGTCGCAAAGTCGTCCCTTCCGGCTGTTGCGAACGCATCGAGGATCACGGCGTCCCACTCTTCGAGAGCGAGCACGGCGGTACAGCGGCCGATGGCGTCTGCCCGGAGCGGCGCACCCCATGCGGGGGTGACGCGATCGCCTCGTGCGAGGAGGAAGCGCCGGATCGACTCGACGGCAAGGAAGTCGGCCAGCCGGTCCCGCCGGCGAACGACGTGCCGGAGGTACGCTTCGAGGGCGGCAGGCCCTTCCGGATAGTCGGTCAAGTTCGGCGAAGCGCCGAGCTGGGTCAAGGCCCTCAAGATCCTGGCGGTGGCGTCGAGCAACTCGTCATCGACCAGGTCGGACTCGAGCGCCCGATGCAGCTCTCCGCCGCTCGCTACGGTGATCGCAGCTGCATTGCCCGCAGCTGCGGCCCATCCTTCGCGAAGGATCCACGCTTTGATGTCGTCGCGCGCAGACCTCGAGAGGCGGCGCACGCACTCGGCACGACGTTCACCATCGGCTCCTCGTGCGAGCCGCC
Organism: uncultured Acidimicrobiia bacterium; assembly: GCA_963792895.1. Taxonomy (GTDB): domain Bacteria; phylum Actinomycetota; class Acidimicrobiia; order Spongiisociales; family UBA5794; genus UBA6912. The sequence continues at coordinate 860,348 of CAWBYA010000007.1, read as the reverse complement.
ACAGGAATTCATCGGGGTCTGCCGCACCGCGCTCGGCGGCGATGGCCGCGATGCCGGTGAACTCGGGATCGCTCCCGAGGCAGTCGACGACATCCTCTGCCTCGCCGAAACCGGCGATGCCGAGCAGGATGATGCCGACGCCGACGGGTCCGTGGTGGACGCCGTGGGTCGCCAGCCAGCGACCGACAGTTCGGAGTTCCTGCTCGGGCACGTGTGCGCCCACGAGACGGTCGATCAGCTCATCTGCGTACTGCTCGGGGTCGTCCTTCTCTATCGCGGCGTAGAGGGCGAGCATCCGACGCTGCGAGCGGTGCGCCACTGCCTTCACGACGGCGTCGGCGACGGCTGCGACGTGGCCGGGACCGACTTCGGCGGCTCGAGGATGGGGATGCCTGTCGATGCGAAGGGCAGGCGCATCTTCATCGCCGAGGCACAACAGGTCGAAGATGGCAACGCCCTCGGCGATCTGGGGCAATCTACGAAGCACGGACCAGCCTCCGGACGTGGGACACCGGTCTTGAGGTTAGATGGCAACGGGCCTCGGGCCCGGGAACGGGAAGTATCTCCGGCTCAGAGCGAGGAGTCCGGATGCAGGGCGATGACGGATCCACCGTTTCCCGCGCGCATCTCGGACGCTGTGACGAGAATCGACGCCCGAAACTCGAGAATCCTGCCGGCGATGTCGTCTGCCGGGTCGGCGACGACGATCCTACGGCCGTCGACCAGCGTGATCACCGTGTCTGGCGTCTCCTCGATCGATTCGACGAGGTCGGCATTGAGGAACATGCGCTCCCCTTTGAGACGGTGTACGACGATCATGACTGAAACTCCGGTTTCTCGTGCGACGGCCTGGCTCGCCCGTCGCCCTCCCCGTCGGCCCTCGCCCACCCCAATAAAGCGGCCGCAGACGCGCCACGGGACGGCGGCTCCATCGGAGCGCCGTCCCGCGACTGGTAGGTACATCCTGGGACCGGCTCCGAAGAGCCCGCCCACGGGATGCTGGTAGGGACACCCGTGGAAGGAATTGGTAGGGCCTCACCACGGGTGCACTGTGGGGATTATCTCAGGTTTGGGTCCTCATCGCTTCAGATTGACCAAATCGCTCAGGATCTCGTCCGACGCGGTGATCACTCGGCTGTTCGCCTGGAACCCACGCTGGGCGATGATCAGGTTGGTGAACTCCTGCGCAAGGTCGACGTTGCTCATCTCGAGCGCCCCGCCTGCCATCAGCCCACGGTTGCCGGTCCCGGGCTCGCCGACGATCGCCTCGCCGGAGTTCGTGGACGACAGGAAGTACGTTTCGCCGTCCCGAATCAGCCCCGAGGGGTTGTTGAACGTCGCGGTTGCGATCATCGCCAGCACCTTGGTCTCACCGTTCGAGAACTGGCCGCTGATGGTCCCGTTCTCGGCGATCGAGAAGTTGGTGAGGAAGCCGATCGCATTGCCGTCCTGGTCGTAGCTCTCGGCCGTCGCCGGGCCGCCGTACTGGACCAGAGGGGCAGAGCCACCGAGGTTCAAAGTCGAGCGCGATGGGGTCGGCGCCGGGGGGCGTGTAGCCCGAGGCCGCAATCGTGCCGGAAGATGTGAGCGTGCCGTCTGTGTCGAAGGTCACGGTCGTGCTTCCGAGCGTCAGCGCGTTGCCGTCCATCGTTGCCGCCACAGTCCACGAGTTGGCGCCGGCCTTCGTGAAGTCGACGATCACTTCATGCGCCTCGCCGAGCGAGTCGTACGTGACGATCGACGTCGTGTGAACGTCGCCCACCGCAGCGTCGACGGTGAGGTTGCCACCTATGAGCAACTGGCTCGTCTCGACCGGCTCGATGACCTGCGACAGGGGCAAGTTGATCTTGCCGACGGCGGTCTGCGTAGCGAGGTTTCCCTGCGCATCCGCCAGCCACCCCTGCACGAGGAAACCGCCGGGGGCAACGAGGTTGCCGGATTCGTCCCAACGGAAGGCGCCGGCCCGGGTGTAGACCCGTTTGCCGTCGAGCTCCAGCATGAAGAACCCGTCTCCGGAGATGGCGAGGTCGGTTGGCCGACCCGTCACCTGGGTCGCACCCTGGGTGAAGACGCCGTCGATAGACGACACCTTGACGCCGAGGCCGATCTGGAGTGGGTTCGTACCGCCCCGGGCGGTCCCGGCACCGGCCGGTCCTTGGAGGGTCTGCGCCAGCGCCTCTTCGAAGGTCACTTGTGCGCTCTTGAAGCCTGCAGTGTTGACGTTGGCGATGTTATTGCCGACGACGTCCATCATCGTCTGGTGCGAGCGCAGGCCGGAAACGCCTGCGAACATCGATCGCATCATATGGGCACCACCTTTGGTGAGGTTGCTCCGTCCGTAGACGACCGAGCTACCCCGTCCTTGGGGCGCCGCCTTCTCTTGTGAGAGCTCGAGCGGCCGGTCTCCGCTGCACTGCCATCGGCAGTCGCTTCGAGCACCCCGTCGGCGTGCGCACCGCAGGCTTAAGTGAGACCAGCTTCACACGACAGACGACAGACGACACCCGGCCGATCACCACCTGACGGCTGCGAGCGAGGCCGCAGGCCGGACGGTCTGACGTCTGACGTATCAAAGCGAGGCCCCAGCCGAGCGATTTTTCCTAGGCCGAGCGCGCTAAATCGGGAGTGGAAGGTGCCGACAAGAGAGGCATGGTCGTGGCGAAGCCCCTGGCATCCTTCGAGGAACTGAACGACACCCTTTGGCTCGAACGGCGCGCGCTCGAGCACCTCCTGTTCAAGCTCGTGCTCGCCAACCTCATGCTCGCGGCTGACGATCGGCGCTTCGTGACCGCTTCGCTCGCCGAGATCGAGCATGTGGTCGAAGGGATGCGCCACATCGAAGCCGAACGAGACCGCACGGTGCGCGCTGCTGCGGCGGAATGGAACGTGGCTTCTGAAGATCTCACCCTCAACTACCTCGCAGAGCACGGCCCCGAGGCCTTGCGCACGGCCTTTGAAGGGCATCGTGTCGCGATCCTCGAACTCGTCACCGAGATCGAATGCATGACGCAGGAGAACCGGCGACTTGCATTGGTGAGCCTCGAGGGGCTGCGCAGCGCCCTCGGACTGGCGGAACCGCTCACGTACGACGCTGCCGGCAGGCGCAGCCGCTCGGGGGCTGCGAGTCGTGTGGAAAGGGTTCTCTGATGAGCGACTTCATCGCGTTGTACACGGCATTCTCAGGTCTGCGCGCTGCGCAGACCGCAATGGACACCGCATCGCACAACATCGCCAATGCCGGGACCGAGGGCTACACCCGCCAGCGAGTCGAGACGGCAACTCACCGGCCCGCTTATCAGCGGTTTGGCCACATCGGCACCGGCGTCGACGTGATCGACATCACCCGAGCCCGCAATGCCTTCCTCGACGACCGCTTTCGGGCATCGGCCGGGGCACAGGGAAGGCTGGCGACGCTGGGTGACATGCTCGACGGTGTGGAGTCGGCCATGGGCGAGCCCGACCTCGGCGTGACGGCCGGCCTCGCAAACCTGTGGGCGTCCTTCGAAGACATGGCGCTCGACCCCACAGACACGGCAGCTCGACTGGCCGTGATCGGCAGCCTCGATGATGTCGCCGGCCGCATTCGCACGATCGCCCAGTCATGGGATGCCGCCGGCGCACATGCGGCGAACGACATCGCCGGCCGGGTCACGGAAGCGAACCAGCTCCTGGACCAGGTCGCCAAGCTGAACGGTGAGATCGTCGCGGCCACCGCGGAGAGCGGCACCCCGAACGACCTGCTCGATGCCCGCGATCTGGCGCTCGACAGACTCGCCACCCTCGCCGGGACGACGGCGACGATCACCGAAAAGGGCACCGCCCGGGTGAGCCTGAACGGCCTGGCGCTGGTCCATGACCTCCAGGTGAGTCGCCTCTCGTTCGACGACGCAACGACGACCATTCTCCATTCGTCGGGCGCCTCGGTGCGGCCCGGTGGCGAGATCGCCGGTCTGCACGGGTTCGTTACGACCGAGCTTCCGGCGCTTCGTACCTCGCTCGACGCACTCGCTGCTTCGCTCGCCGACGCACTGAACACCCAGCACGGGGCCGGCTATACAGCGTCTGGTGCGCCCGGTGGAGCTCTCTTCTCGTACACCCCCGGCGCTGCCGCGCTCACGCTCGCCGTGGCCGTAACGCACCCCAACGAGCTGGCAGCCGCCGGCAGCGGCCCGCCCGTCGCCGAGTTCGATGGCGTCAACGCAGACGCGCTCGCCGCTCTTCGGCTCAGCCGGGTGGCAGCCGGCGGAACCCAGACGATTGACGAGGCCGCGCGAACGCTCGTCACGGGTGTGGGCCAGCAACTCGCTGCGACGCAGGCTTCCGCCGCCTCACAGGCGGCGCTCACGGGCGCTGCCCAAGCCGCCCGCACTCAGGCTCACGGCGTGAGCATCGACGAAGAGATGATCGACCTCGTCACCTATCAGCGAGCCTACGAGGCCGCCGCCCGCGTGATGACCGCCGTCGACCAAGCACTCGACACACTGATCAACCGAACAGGGATAGTCGGAAGGTGAACCACCAATGAGAGTCACACACCTCGGCAGCTACCACGCTGCGCTCCAACGCGTCACGGGTTCGCTCGAATCCATGGCAATGTCCCGCGACCAGGTCGCCTCGGGCAAGCGGCTTCGCCGCCCGGCAGACGACCCGACCGGCATGTCGCGTGCCCTCGAGCTGCGGGCATCCCTCCGGGTCAGCGAGCAGGAGCGCCGCAACGCCGACGACGGGCAGATGTGGGTCAATCTCGCCGACACTCGACTCCAGAGCGCCGTCGAAAAGCTCCAGCGCGCCCGCGAGCTCGCCGTTCGCGGGGCAACGTTCTCCAACTCCGATGAGCGGGCCGGCATCGCTGCCGAGATCTCCGCCATCCGCGACGGTCTCGTCGAGATCGCCAACACACACCACCAGGGACGGGGGCTCTTTGCCGGATTCTCGAGCGGAGAGGCCGTTGTCAGCACCGGCTCCGGCTGGGCGTATCAAGGCGATACAGGTGCCGTGAACCGACGCATCGGCGACACCGAGGTCGTGCAAGTCAACGTCACCGCTGATGACGTATTCGGGTTCAATGCAGGACGTGACGTGTTCTCCGTGCTCGACGACTTCGAGGCCGCGCTCCTCGCCGGGGACACGCCGGCGATCAACGGGGCGATCACCGAGATCGACGGAGCTATGGACACGGTTCTGACCTCCCTCGCCCACCTCGGCGCCGCTGGAAACCGCATCGAGCAGGCCCAGGGCACGGTTCTCGAACACATCGGCACGATCCAGCGGCAGCTGAGCTCGCTCGAGGACGTCGATCTCACCGAGGCCATCATGGAGCTCCAGCTCAACCAAACGCAGTACGAGGCCGCACTTGCGTCCTTTGCGCAGACCTCACAGAGCTCACTGGTCGACTTCCTGCGTTGAGATCGGGCCCGCACCGGGCATCGGTAGCAACCACTGCTCCCGCTGCGAGTGGAGGCGCGGGCAGGCTGATTCGCCGAGAGCACCAGTGAGCTTCCCGCTCGTCTTCTCGTGCCTTCGAGCTACACCCTCAACCGAGCCGGCTGGCCGATTCCTGCCCGTGTCCGCTCGCGCCCTCAGGTGAGATGATGGTGCCGCCCCTGCGGTTAACCTTGCCGCACTCCACAAAAGGAGCCGGAGTGAGCGCCACCGAGGACACCTCAGCAGCTGCCGGCGAAGCCCTGCACTTCCCTGACGGCTTGCCGGGTTTCCCCGACATGAAGCAATTCGTCTTGATCGAGTTCCGCGAAGACGGAGCGTTCCAAGAACTGCGAAGTGTCGACGACCCAGACGTCTCCATGATCGTGTGTGTGCCATGGCTGTTCTTCCCCGAATACGCCCCAGTGCTCAGCGACGAGGAACAGGAAGAGTTGGGAATCGAGTCCCAGGACGATGCCGTGGTCTTCGTGCCGGTGACCTTCGACGAGCGTGACCGGCAGGTGAGCCTCAATCTCCTTGGCCCATTTGTGGTCAACTCACGCACGCGGCGGGGACGTCAGCTGGTGCTGGCGGACTCCGACTACCCGGTCAGGGCTCCGATCGCCCTACCGAGCGCCTGATGCTGGTACTCACGAGGCGCCAGGGTGAGTCGATAGTCGTAGGGCAGAACATCGTCATCACCGTCGTGGAGATAAAGGGAGGGCAGGTCCGTATCGGCATCAGCGCTCCCCGCGAGATCCAGGTGCACCGTCAGGAGATCTTCGAGCAGGTGCGAGCCGAGAACGTCGCCGCGGTTGCAAGCGCCCGAATCGCCCGCGAGGCGCTGATGAATCAGCCGCAGACGCCCGAGGCCTGATTCGAGCACTCCACCGGGCAGGGATTCACGCCACGGCTCGGGTCGGCCGAGGCTCGGTGGCGGGAGAACTGCGGCGAGCTCATGCCCTGTGGCGCTCCCTCCACAGTGGGCCGAGCGGGCTGAGGGCCCGGGACGAGGGCACCGGGACACTGCGACCAAGGAGACCGTCGATGGGATCCTCAGGTCACAGATCGTGATCGAAGCGGGTTGCACCGCGTGTCGCCGCCCCGCCGCCGGCATATGCGCCATATCCGACGAACTGAGGCCGGTCAGGGTGCACGCGTTCGAGCGCAGTCGTGACCTCATTGAGGCGATCGTTGACGGCTCCCGTCGCAACGGCTGCGGCGGCGTCCAAGTCGTTCATGAGGCCGATGAGCCGATCACGAGCGTGATAGAGCGGCCCAGCCACCTCTGCCGGGGCAAGCGCAGCGAGCTCGAGCAGCGTCGCTTCGTCCGAGATGCGGAGCATCTGGGTCACGTCTGCCACGAGCAGCGCCCGCGCAACCTCGATCGCGCCGAGGTCGGAGCCCGCGGCGTCCACCTCGTCGGTAATGAACGTGAGGAAACGTGACTCGCCGGCATTCGCCAGGAGCTCGGCGCTGCGCAACTTGAAGATCAGATGCTCGAGCAAGGCACATTCGCGATTGATGAGCCCTACGAGCGCAACAAATCGATCAGCGAGCATCGGGTTCGCATGTGTCGTCATGGTGGTGTCGCCCTCCGAAGCCGTTCCTCTCCCCGTCGGCATAGGTCGATCGCACTTAACGACTCGAGTGTCGAGGAGGGGGAATCGCCGCCCGCCTCGATCGAGGCGATGGCTCGAAGGCAGAAGAAGACCAGCTGAAAACGACCACGCACAGTGAGCGTTCGATCTCGAGCAGAGATCGACACAGCGACCCCCCGGAGCCACCCAGCCCCCAAGAAAGGGCGAGAAGGAATGGCCGCCCGCCTCGATCGAGGCGATGGCTCGGAGGCAAGAAGCCTCGAACCTCAGATATCGGACATCTGACCCCGGACCCCGTTGTCTCTGACATCAGACGTCTGCAAGCGAGGCCGCAGGCCGAGCGATCTTCTAATACGACGCCACAACGGGCCGATAGGACTCCGACGGGCAAGGAAGCTCGCACGAGGCGATCGCCGCTACAAGGAGGTAGCTGTGGCCAACGCCAAGACCGCTGTGCTCGAGAGAGCAGATGACGCCGAGTCGGCAAACGCCGACGCAGACGCCGTCGCTCCACCCACGACACAGCTCGTCGTCACCCAGTGGCTCTCAGACGCCGTCGCGCGTGCGCCTCGGTGCTCTTGCCGCCCTGGAGCTCATCGACGATGCCGATCGAGCCTATGAGGCGGCGCTCGTCGTCGTCTCGACCCGGCTCCCGGCAGGCACCTCGGCCACCGTCGTCTCCGATATTCGGGCAGGCAGCACGTGCCCGATTGTCGCCATCGTGCACCCCGGAGGAGAGTCCATCGGCGTCGAGTTGCTCGCCGCCGGCGCCTCCGGGCTCGTGGCAGAAGGCAACGAGGAGGCCGTTGCCTCGTACCTCGGTGGCGAGGGCGAGAGCGACGGCCTCCTCGAGACCTTCGAACAGCGTTTCGACAAGAGGTCGTCGGCGCACCGGTCGAACATGGGCGACAGGGACCCGATCACGCGCCTGCGCGGCCAGACCGCACTCGACGCCCGGCTGGCAGCGGCCAACACCGTCGTGCCCCGGCTTGCGTACGCACGGATTCTCGGCCTCGACGATGCCACCCGCCGCCTCAGTGTCGAAGCACGCGAGCTGCTCCGCCGGAGGATCGCCCTCCAATGTGAGCAGGTGTGCCGACACCACGATGCGGACCTCTTCACCACCTCGCCCGATGAGTTTGCGGTGCTCGCCGACCATCTCGGTGCCGTGGAGTTCGAACGGCTCGGTAGGGAGCTGATCGAGGTTGCCCATGGCTACTCACCGGACCGGAGCGCCCCGCTGCGACTTGCGGTCGGCCACGCCGGCCCAGAGGCCACAACGAGCACGGATTCGCTGCGCGAGTTGGCTATGCGCGGGACCGACATGGCCGTGGCCCTGGCCGACGGATCCATCGTCGGTGCCGAGCGACTCACTCAGTCGCTCGCCGCCTCGACGGAGCTCGACACCATCATGCGGGTCGCCTCGCTCGTCGAAGAGCGCGACCCTTACCCCGGCTCACACGGCGACCGGGTGAGCAGGACGGCGGTATCCCTCGGCGAATCGATGGGGCTCAGCGCAAGGGCACTCATCAGGGTGCGGCTGGCGGCGAGGCTCCACGACATCGGCAAGATCGACCTCGACGACGCCGCCATCCGTGGCAACGAGGACACCCTCAACGGCGAAGCGCTGCTCGGCTATCAGGCGCACGCCGAGCGAGGTGCCGCGATCCTCGTAGCCACGGCCGGACGAGAGGTCGCAGAGTCGGTGTCGTCCCACCACGAGCGATGGGATGGATCCGGGTTCCCGGAAGGCCTCGAGGGTTCAGCGATCCCGCAGGGAGCACGAATCATCGCCGTTGCCGACGCGCTGGACCGCTGGTCGGTGAACGGCACGGCACCCGAGCGTCCGACCGCGGCGGCCGTCCAGAAGGTCATCGACGGTTCAGGAACCCTCTTCGACCCAGCCGTCGTGCAAGCGTGCGTCGGCGTGTTCGGCAACGCATGACCCGTCGACGCGGGTCGCAACGAGATCTCCTGGTAGGGGATGTTTGGTAGGGATGAGGCAACATGGGCGGAGCCGCCGGCTGCTGGCAGCAGGTAGGGCTTGATGGCGAGCGTCGACGGCGCCGCCCATGCCTCTCTGAATCACCCACAACCACCATCGATCTCCGCTCCTCGACCCGGTTCCGCCGTGATGTCTCGGGTGTGTGCAACATGATGTGATCCCGAACGCGGCCGGCCGAGAAGCACCCGAGGGCTCGATGTGCCTCAAAGGTCTCGTCGTCGAAGAGTCGGTAGAACGTGGAGTGGTTGGGGAACTTGGGGTGCTTGTCTTGAAGGAGACAACTGCAACCGGTGCGTCGTCCGTCACCATTGCGCGACAGTAGATGATCTGTGTCCTGCCTCGCGGGGCGTCTTCGCAGAGCCACGACGCAGAGCCCTCGACGAAGCAACGAGTTGGATACGAGCGCTGGGGAGACCGACGGAGCGCGCCGAGTACCGACTGGGTTCTCCTGAGCCGGCAGGGCATCCCATGGTGCATCCACGAATTCGACCAGCACGAGGGCGTGGTAGCTCCCGAACCAGACGTCGGCACCGACTACCCCGCGCCGGTCGCTCCTGAGGTAGTGCCGCCAGAACGACTCCTCGAGCACGGGGTTCACCGTGGAGACCGTGAACAACCACCAGCCGACACCGGACAATCCGATGCAGGCGTGCCGCGAGGTCCCCAGCGCCCCGACCGATGAGCGGCCAGAGGACGCAGACGAACGGTCCGGACAGCGCACCGCCAATCACGAATACGAGCAGCGCCAGTCTGCAGCCGGCGCCGCGCAGTCGGAACCTCGGTGACGTGTGACTCACTACGAGGACCGCAATGATGCCGGCGTGGTAGAGCAAGATGCTCGCCCACCCACTCGAGAGGACATGAAGGCCGACGAACATCGCAACGTACGGAACTCCCGGCGCCCACAGCCGCACCAGGTCGCGCCCTTCTGTCCGACGATGGGCGCTCTTCACGCTCACAGCAAGAGGCCACCTCCTCGGCCCCCCGTGTCGCATCGGACCGGCGAGGCAAGAAGGGCCCGAAGTGCCACTGAAGACGGGTATGCGGCCCGGAGCGACGTCACCGACGTTACCCGGCAGCCCGGGAAGACCGGCAGTCGAGCCGAGAACCGGTTACCGGTCGGTCGCAGAGGCTCTCTCGGCTTCGCGGTCCATGGAGTCGGCGAGGAGTGACATCCCGGCTGTTCCCATTCGGCGAACCACCATCGCGGCTCCGAGGGTGATGCCGGCGCGGATCGCCGCATCCTCGATTCCCAGCGAGCCGGTGGCGAGTTGGAACGCAACCACACCGACCATCACCAGCCCGAGCATCGACACGATGCGGTTGACCGGGTTTCGCATCAGCGCCTCCTCATGAGCCTGCGAACGGAAAGGGCCACGTCGATGGGCGACACCCGCACAAGCCGATCGGCGTCGCCGTCGAGCGGCGCAAAACCAAGCCTGGCGCCGAGCGTCGCTGCGAGGTGGAGCGCCGACGCGACCCCGCCCTCACCTACCCAGCTGACAACGCTCGGGTCGGCGACGAGCAGGTCGCCCCAGGCGCCCGTGTCGTCGATGACGACGTGCAGGGGGCGGCCGGCGAGCACGTAGTCGAGCCACTTCTGCTCCTCGTACGTTCCCGCCAGCGGGCTCCAGAACCCGCCTGCATAGGGCGCCATGCCCTCCGGCTCGACCATCGGCGCATCGATGAGGGCCGCCACACGCCCAGCTTCGGCGCCCACGACGACACCGTCGAGGTCGAGCGGCCCGCCGCACAGCGGCGCAACCGCTGCGGCGATGCCGTTGATCCATCCCAGGTCGTCGCGAGGGTCGAGGTCGGCCACGGCCGCAACGATGCGCTCGGGGAGGCCACGCCGCACGAGCTCCGTCACGCCCCATGCGACACCATCCGCCATCTCCATCACCCGCCATGGCGGCGCATCTGAAGGCTGGACGACAGGCGAACGCCCCTCGGGTGCGTTGGGGAACGGCGGAGAGGTGTCGAACACCGGGGAAGGGATCGCCTCGGACACGGGCTGCGGGGCAGCCTCCTCCATGGCCACCAGCGTGTAGCCGTCGTCCTCGGAAGCGACGATCGTGCCCGTCGGCGCCGTAGGTGCGAGGTGCGCGGGGGGCGGATTCGGTGCAGGTGGGGCTGCTGCTCGAGCCGGGCTGGGCGCATCACGGCCCGCGAGCTGCCGGCGGAGCACCGCACCGAACTCTGTCTCCTCGGCATCGATCTCGCGACTCATGCGGTCGAGGATCGAGGAGAGGTCTGGCGCCGGGGTCCGGACGGTCAGCACGACCCGCTCCTTGGCGAAGAAGCCGCCGATGCCACCCCTCACCGATTTGCGGGCGTCGACGATCTGGGCGTCTTCACCGATCTCGGCAGCGACCCGTGCCATTGCGTCGGCAACGGTGTCTGCCTCGATCTCAACCGTTTCGTCTGCCCGCCATCCGGCGTCGGGCATCGTCGGCTCGTCCAGATCTACCATCTCACGCTTGCGCAAGGGCGGCTCCAATCACTCCGATGGGTTCGAGCTCCAAGTCTTGGGTGAGCTCCGGGTAGGCGAGCACGGGCAGGTCGAGCCCGGCGCCCCGCATGGTCTTCTGTAGTGGCCCGCGAAGCTGCTGGCTGACGACCAGGACGATGGGTTTGCGCCGCCGGGCCGCTTCTGCCATCGCCTGCTCCGCCTCACGGCGGACGACGTCGAGCACGTGTGGATCCACGACCAAGAACGTCGTTCCGTCGACTGGACGCAGCCCCTCGTGCATCGATGCCTCGAGGCCCGGTTCCAGGGTGACCACCGAAAGCGAGCCTTCGGGAGCGATCGACCCCACGATGGCGCGGCCAACGGCGACTCGTGCGGAGGCGGCGAGCTGCTCGACGGAGCGTGTCTCGGCGGTCCGACTCGAGACGGCCTCGACGATGGAGCCCATGTCGCGGATAGACACTCGCTCATCGAGCAGCTTGCGCAAGATGGCGTGGAGGAGGCCGAGTGGCAACGTTTCGCTCCCGACCTCGTTGGCCAGAATGGGCTCTTCGTACCGCATTCCGTCGATGAGTGTCTGCACATCTTGGCGCGACAGCAGGGAAGCTGCGTTGCTGCGGACGATCTCGGCGAGGTGGGTGACGATGACGGAGGAGCGGTCGACAACGGTCGCGCCGGTCGCCGAGGCTGCTGCCCTGGCCCCATCCGGCACCCAATACGCCCTCAGCCCGAACACCGGCTCGACGGTATCGACGCCACCAAGGCCGCGCAGCTCCTCACCATCGCCGACCGGCAGGGCGAGCACCTGATCGATCGGGGCGGTGCCGCGTCCCACTTCGGTACCACGCAGCACGATGCTGTACGGTGGCGGGAGGAAGGGTGACGTCGTCCCGGGTGCGCACGAACGGCATCACCAGGCCGAGCTCCATTGCGATCTGCCTCCGTAGCGACCGGACCCGGTCGAGCAGGTCGCCGCTCTTGGCCGGATCGATGAGGTCGAGGATGTCGTAGGCCAGGTGAAGCTCGAGCGGCTCGACCCGCATCTCCCCCACCAGGGCCTCCGGCTCGTCTGGGTCGGCGGAGATGACCGGCTCGTCGCTCGCCTCACCGGCGGCGTCGTCGCGGATGTCGGCGCTGCGGACGCTCGCAGCGAACAGGAGCGCGGCGAGCCCGAGAAATGGGAGCTTGGGGAGGCCGGGGAGCAACCCGAGGCCGCCTATCGCCAAGCTGGCGAGCCGGAGGGCCCTGGTGCCGCTCAACAGCTGCGTCGCCCAGCTCGGAACCCATGTTCTCGTCGCTGCCAACTCGGGTCACCAGCAGACCGGTCGAGATCGAGATCATCAGGGCGGGGATCTGGCTGACGAGGCCGTCGCCGACCGACAGCAGCGAGAAGGTGTTCACCGCATCGGAGAACGACATCCCCAGCGAGCCCATACCCACGACGAATCCGCCGATGAGGTTGATCGCAACGATGATGATCGAGGCGATGGCGTCGCCCTTGACGAACTTCGACGCACCGTCCATCGCCCCGTAGAAGTCCGCCTCCTTGGCGATGCGGCGGCGCGCCGCTTTGGCCTCGCGCTCGTCGATGAGGCCTGCACCCAAGTCGGCGTCGATGGCCATCTGCTTGCCGGGCATCGCATCGAGGGTGAAGCGCGCCGCAACCTCGGCGACCCGGGTTGCGCCGTTCGTGATCACGACGAACTGGATGACGATCAGGATGAAGAACACCACGAGGCCGACGACCACCGAGTTGCCGATCACGAAGCCGCCAAACGTCTCGATGACCTTTCCGGCGTCGGCGTCGAGCAGGATGAGCCGGGTCGAAGACACGTTCAGCGCAAGCCGCGCCAGTGTCGTCATGAGCAGCATCGCCGGGAACACGGACAGGTCCAGGCTGTCGGAGATCAAGATGACGCTCAACAGCACGACGACACCGAGCGTGATGTTGGCGGCGAGCAGCATGTCGAGCACACGCGGTGACACCGGCACCACCATCATCATGGTGATGCCGATCAGCCCGAGCGGCACGACGAGCGACGAGCGCTTCATGCCGCCCTCCTGCGAGTGCCACGTCTGCGGTAGGCAACGGCGAGCACCGTCGCAACCGCTTCGAACAGGGCCGTCGGCACATACCGCCCGACTTTCACCCTGCGGTACAGCGCCCGTGCCAGCGGCTTGTCCTCGAAGACGGTGATGCCATTGCGATACGCCTCAGCCCTGATGCGGGCCGCCAGCTTGTTGGCTCCCTTGGCGATCACTCGAGGTGCCGGCTCACCAGGGGCGTAGCGCAATGCCACAGCGAGCCGCGTCGGGTTGGTCACGATCACATCGGCCAGCGCCACCTCGGTGATCATCCGGTTGCGGCTCATCTCGAGGGCACGGCGTCGCCTCGCCTGCCGCACGATCGGATCGCCCTCGGAGCTCTTGTACTCCTCTTTGAGCTCCTGCTTGGTGAGCTTCTGCTCCTTGGTGGTGCGATGCCGCACGACGGCGTAGTCGGCCGCAGCGATGACGAGCGCCAGGATCGTCGCCCGCACCGTGAGCAGCCACACCTGCTCTCCCGTGAACCCGATGGCAGACGACAGCCCGAGTGGCGCTCCGAGGCGGCTCATCCACGCGCGCAGCGGCGACCAGACCACGGCGGCGAGGAGGCCGAGCTTGAGGGTGGTCCGGATGAGCTCCCACGACATGGTCGCCGGTTTGAAGCGGTTGAGGCCCTTCTTCAGAGACAGGTGCGACAGTTTGGGCTTGGCGGCGCCGGGAGCGAGCGTGAAGCCGACCTGGGCAACGCCGCTGGCGATGGCCAGGGCCACGGTCACGCCGAGGAAGGGGAGCAGGCCGACGAGCACCATCGCTAGGACCTGGCCGCCGATGTCGACGCCTCCGAGCCCACGTCCGGCGCCACCGAGCAGCGTGCCGGCGGCGCGTGCGACGGTTCCCGATACCGCCGGTCCGACGACCCGGAGGGCGACGAGCAAGGCGACCATCGAGAGTGCAGCGCCGACCTCAGCGGAGCGAGCCACCCTGCCTTCTCGGCGGGCTTCTCGCTTGCGACGCTCAGTCGGCTTCTCAGTCCGGTCCTGGGAACGGCTCACCTTGGCCTCCGGTCACCTTCACGTGCCGCCGGTCCATGGCGAAGAGAGGCCGTTCCTTCGGCCGCACGCTGCCTGTCGGCGTGCCCGCCCCCGGATTAAGGCCGCACCCCGCATGCAGCGGGCTCGCCGACCCGGCACCGCGTCGTCATCCGGCGCCGAAGCCGGTGAGCGCGTCGCGGAACGTCCTGGTGACGATGTCGAGGACGCCGTCCATGGTGTCGGGCATGAGCAGGAGAACGGCGCCGACGCTGGCGAATGCTGCGATGAGCTTGGCCGGAAACCCGATCAGGAAGACGTTGGCTTGAGGGGCGAATCGCGCGGCGATACCGAGGATCACCTCAGTGATGAAGAGTGCCGCGAGCGCGGGCATCGCCAGCTCGACAGCGGCGATCATGAGACGCCCCACGAGATCGACGGCCATCGTGGCGAGACCGCCTGCGGGTGAGATCGATCCGGTCAACCCGATCGCCTGGAAGCTGCGGCCCAGGCCGGCCACCAGCAGACGATCACCGCCGAGGACGAGAAAGAGGGTGAGCGCCCCGAGGTTGAGGAACCGGCCGAACACGGGCGAACGAGACTGCGTCAGAGGGTCGAACACCTCGGCCGAGCTGAGGCCGGACGTGAAGTCGATCAGGGCACCGGCCACCGTGAAGAGGTAGAAGATGAGGCCCGTGAGAAGACCGAGGCCGATCCCAACCGCCGCATTGACGACGGCAGCCACGATGAGCGCCCCGAGGTCGAGCGAGCCGCCGACTGGCGCCGCAAAGGTGAAGCCCAGCACCGTGACGAGACCGAGCCGGCCTGCGGCTGGGATGCTTCGCCCGAAGATCGGCGATGCCGTCGACGAATGCCGCCGACGCGGATCATGGCGAGCAGGAGACCGATCGCCCAGCCCGCATCGATGGCGAGATCCATCACAGCCCCGGGATCGAAGACCAGAGCGACTGGATCCAGGAGATGAGCTCTCGCAGCATCCACTTGCCCGCCACCATCATGACCAGCCCCGCCCCCATGAGCTTGGGCACGAACGTGAGCGTCATCTCTTGGATCTGCGTCACCGTTTGCAGCAGCGACACCACGACGCCGATGACGAGCGCAACCGCCAAGACCGGCCCAGACACCCGAGCGGCAACCGCGAGCGCTCCGCCCATGATCTCGAGCACCTGAGCGTCACTCACCCGGCGCCTCCAGGGTTGGTTGGGGTACGTCGCACTGCCGGGCCCATCACGTCACCCGCTGCACGGACTCGACGACGGATCCGACGATCAGCGCCCAGCCGTCGACGAGCACGAAGAGCAGCAGCTTGAGCGGAAGCGAGATGAAGACGGGTGGCAGCATCACCATGCCCATCGACATGAGGACCGCAGACACGATGAGATCGATCACGAGGAACGGGACGAAGATGATGAACCCGATGACGAAGGCGGCACGAAGCTCCGAGATGACGAAGGCGGGAATCAGCGTGCGATGCCGACACATCTGCCGCCGTCTGCCGGCCGGTCTTCCTGAGCCATCGCCATGAACATCTCGAGGTCCTCCGGGCGAGTCTGAGCGAGCATGAACTCACGGAGCGGCTGGAAGCCGGCATCGATTGCCTGCTGCTGATCGATCTCGCCGTCGAGCAACGGCTGAACGGCTCGCTCATTGACGGCGCCAAGAACGGGCCCCATCACGAAGAAGGTCAGGAACAGCGCCAGACCCAGCAGGACTTGCGCCGGGGGGATCGACTGAACGCCGATCGCGTTGCGCGTCAGGCCGAGCACGACGGCGAACCGAGTGAATGACGTCGTGAGCAGCAGGATGGAAGGCGCAACGGCGGCAACCGTCAGCAGGATGATGATGGTGACGGTGCGGCTCAGCGTGGTGTCCTCGGAATCGACCGTGATGGAGACGGAGGGCACCGGGTCCGGCTCCGGCACCTGAACGAGCGGGGCGGGGATCGTCTCCTCGTCAACTGCAACGGCCGGAATGGGATCGCTTGCAGGGGTGAGATCGCCCGGCGGGAACGGCGCAGGCTCCTGTGCCGCGCCGGCTGCGGCCGAACCGAGGAGGATCATCCCTGCGACGAGGGCGACGAGGAGGAAATCAGCGACGCGACGCATCGAACGGCCTCGGGAGGGGCGGTCGCGCCGACGTGCGCAGCGTCATGTGCTGCAGTCGGCGATAGAGGCCCATCCCTGGCCGCTGATCGGGTCCAATCCTTGGACGACGTCCTTGTTGTTGGTCGGCGAAGCTCGCATCGTCCTCGGGCGGAGGCGGGAGCGCATCGAGCTCGGAAACCAGGGCAACCCCCTGCTCACCCGCACCGACGAGCAACCGTTTGTCGTCCACCTCTACGATCGCCACCCACGTGTTCCTGCCGAGTGCAGCCTTGTCGGTGATGCGGATGCGATGGGCCGAGCCCATTCGATTGCGACGGGTCCACCACCAGATGGCAAGGGGAGCGCCGATCACGAGGAGCAGCCCCAGCACAACACTGCCTATCGCATCGAATGCGGAGCCCATCACGCGTCTCCTCGTCAGCGCTGGACGATCTCGGTGATGCGCACGCCGAGATCGTCGTCGATGACCACGACATCGCCACGTGCGATCAGCGTCCCATTCACCAAGACGTCGACGGCGGCGCCGGCGTCCCGGTCGAGTTCGACGATGCTGCCCTCTCGGAGGCCGAGCAGCTGGCGAACTTGAAGGACCGCACGCCCCAGCTCGACGGTCACGTCCATGGGGACATCCGAGAGCAGGGTCAAGTCACGTGATGCCCCGGGCCCGACGTTGCCGGCGAGCTCGGGGAACGCAGCCGGAGCCACGCTCGGCTGCGCGGCAGGACTTGAGGTGACCGGACCTCCGCCTGCCAGAGCGAGCCCGAGCGTGGCCTCGACCATCCAGTGGATCGGGAGCTGGGGGCCGCTCCCGGTCCCGACCTCGAAACGTGCAATCGTGTCGCCCGGGCCGGCGGGGACCGGCCCCGTGACCTGTTCGGCTGCGCCAGAGCGATACTGGCGCCCGGTGATCTCGGTGAGCTCGTTGGCGATGCTGCCGACCATTGCGGTTGCGACCTGCATGGGATCCAGTTTGTGGCCGGTGGCGGGGACGAGGACGACCACGCTGCCGGAGGCATCCGGGCCCGTCAACGGTACCCGCGCCATGACGGACGACGCGGCGACCGCCGGGTCGATCATCTCCACCAACACGGGAGGGGTCGGGGTGAGACTTGCGCCGGCCATTGCCGCGACTGCGCCGACTGCCGGTTCTACGAGCCGGCCGATCACGTCGATCATCGGCTCGGCAACGGATGGCACCGTCATTCGCTTCTCCACTTCGTGACCTCGAGGGCCGCAACATTGCCCTTGCGCCCGAGCCTGCCCTCGACGAGGTTCCTGCCGCCGACGACGCCCAGCACGGGCTCACCGACCTTGTGATCGAACCGCAGCACATCGCCGGGACGAAGGCCGGCGAGCTCCGATGCGTGGATCGCAGATGGGCGCAACCGGATCGTGAGCGGCACAGACAGGTGGGGCACCGCACCCTCGAGAGCGAACCGGTCGCGCTCGTCCGAGCCGGTGCTCTTCTTGGTCTC
Source organism: uncultured Acidimicrobiia bacterium (assembly GCA_963792895.1). GTDB lineage: Bacteria > Actinomycetota > Acidimicrobiia > Spongiisociales > UBA5794 > UBA6912. Next base: position 842,176 of record CAWBYA010000007.1, on the reverse strand, counting down.
TTCAGCCGCCGGCGCAAGCTCCCACGCGTGGGTCAGCAGCGAGAACGGGTAGCAGATCGTCACGAGGCCCTCCGACATCTGACCCTGCATGATGCCGAGGGAGTAGGACAGCACCATCACCATCTCGGAGGGGTTGACCGCCTGGGCGAAGTTCGGGTTGAACTCCATGTCGTCGACGGATGCATCCACAGAGACGATCGGTTCGAAGGTGCGCTGCAACGCCGTTGCCGCAACGCCGAGCAGGTCCTCGAGGAGGGGCGTCTCGAGCTCGGTTGGGCGCCGCATCATCCCCGGCTTGCCGATGCCGCCGAGGAGCCGGTCGACGAGGGTGAGGGCCGTGCTGGTCCCCATCTCGAAGAGCACCACGCCAGGCAGAGGCTTCAGCGACATCTGACCGATGACAGTCGGGTTGGGCATCGACCGCACGTACTCGTCGTAGGTGACCTGATCGACGGCCAGAAGCTCGAGCCGCACCATCGTCCGCAGCAGGCTGGAGAGCTGCGTGCTCATGTACCGCTGGAAGGTCTCATGCGTGAGCTCCAGGCGCCGCACGTGATCGCGCGCCATCTTGGAGGGATTGCGGAAGTCGAAAGGACGCAGTCGCCAGGGCGGATCGTCGCCGCCCGGAGACGGGCTCTGTCCTTCGATCAAGTCGGCTGCAAGGACCACCGCAGGTGCCCTTCGGATAGCTTCACTGGCCACGCCCCGGTTGGAGCGCTCGCGTGTCACCGTCGGCACTCGAATGAGGGAATCAAGCGGTCGTCACTGCACGAGGAACTCCGTGACGATCACCCGAAGCACTTCCCCGCCGGGCCACACCTCCTGCGATTCCGCAGTCAGCTCGGTGCGAACTTGGTCGAGGCCGCCGGGCGCCAAGAGCTGACCGGCGGTGAACTGCGCCATGACGTCGATCACCCGGTCTTTGAGGAGGGGGAACCGCTCGCCCACCACGGTGGAGTCACCACCCGTGGGCAGCACGACCGCAAATGTGAGCCTGGCGTAGCGCGGCGTCGGATCGGCCAAGTTGACCGTCATCTCGTCTGCCTCGATGACGGCGCCCTCTTCGAACGCCACCGTCGTCGTAGTCGGCGATGCCATGTCGTCCCCACCGCCACCACCCATTGCGAGGAAGTAGAAGGCGGCGGCGCCGACCACAACGGCACCTCCGATGATGGCTATGAGTTTGCCCTTGCCCTTCTTGCCGGCCGCAGGCGCATTGGTATCAGGTTCCATTGGTGTCACCTTCTTCAGCAACGATCACGAGCTCGACGCGACGGTTCCGCGCCTTGCCCTCTTCCGAGTTGTTGTCTGCTCGCGGACGGAACTCGCCGTAGCCGGCCGCGACCAGCCGATTGGGGTCGATGGCGTGGTCCGCCACGAGGAGCTTGAGCACGGCGAGAGCGCGGTCGGCAGAGAGGTCCCAGTTGTCGTAGCCGGCACGATTGATGGGAACGGTGTCCGTGTGGCCCTCGACCAGGATCTCGTTGCCGAAGCCGGCGAGCGACGGTGCGATCGCACCGATGATGCCCCTCCCCTCTGCCCCGAAGTCGGCAGAACCGCTGGCGAAGAGCACGTTGTCGGTAGCGATCGCCACGGTGAGCCCGCGGGCATCGATCTCGAAGTCGACGACCCGTTCACCGAAGCCTGCCGCCTCGAGGGCGGCGACGATCTCCTCGCGCACCTCCTCGAGGTCACTGGCCTGCTGTAGCTCGACACCCGGGGGCAGCTCCTCTTGCTGCTCGGTCGCCTCGCCGGTCTCTTGGTCTTCGAGGCCCGGCATGCCCTCGAGCAGCGCGAGTCCCTCGACACCGCTCTCGCCGATCTGCTGCTGTGCTATTGCTGCAGCGCCGACGAGGGCGGCTCCGTCGGTCAGGATGCCTTGGCTCACCGCCGGGTTGCCGAAGGGGTCGGCGAGACCGGAGACGAAGAGCTGGAACTTCTGGACGTCGACCTGGGATATGGCGTAGAGCATGACGAAGAATGCGAGGAGCAGCGTCACGACGTCGCCGTAGGTCGTCAACCAGCGCAACTCGTTGTCCTCGGGCGGCTTCTTCCGTTGGCGTGCCATCAGGCTGCTTCCTTGACGCCGCCACCTGCGACGCGCTTGGCGCGCTCCTGGTGGCCGATCCTGTCCTGCGGGAACAGGTACGACTCGAGGCGCTCAACGAGCGCCCGGGGGCTGGCACCTGCCTGCACGGCGATGATTCCGTCGAGCACGATCTCGCGCTGCACCACCTCGAGGTCGTGGAGGCGGGCCAGCTTGGCGGCGATGGGGAGGAAGATGAGGTTGGCGAAGATGACGCCGTAGAGGGTCGTGAGGAGAGCGACCGACATCCCGATACCGAGCTGTGAGGGATCGGACAGGTTGCCGAGCATGTTGATGAGGCCTACGACCGTGCCGATCATCCCCATGGTTGGGGCGTATCCGCCCATTGTCTTGACGAACGAGATCACGGGCTGGTGGCGCTCGTCGAGTGCCTGGAGCTCGATCTCGAGCGTGTCGCGCACGACGTCCGCATCGGCCCCGTCGACGATCTGCTGCAAGCCGGTCTTCATGTAGGGGTCCTCGAGCTCGTCGAGCATCGGCTCGAGGGCGAGAACCCCGTCTTTCCTGGCCACCTCCGCAAACCGCATGAGCTGGTCGACGGACGAGCCCAGGTCGGGCTCCTTGCCTTTGAACGACAGGATGATGCCCTTCGGCACCCGCTTGATGTCATCCATCTGATACCCGGCCAGGGACACGCCGACGCTCCCAACGACCACGAGGACGAGGGACGATGGACCGACGAGGGCGCCAAAGGAGTTCCCGTCCATGATCGTTGCGACAACGATGCTGATCAGGGCGATGAAGACACCGAGCAGAGTGGTCACAACTCAGGCTCCCGGGCCGGGGATGGTGCGCCGAGCCTCGGAAGGCACATCGGGGTCGACCATGGTGGGGTCTGCGGCGCGGGCGACACGTGCACTGCGGCACCGCGCGATGCGTCGGACGAGCGCCTCGGCGCTGTCCGACACCACCATACGATGGTCGTCCGCGAACACGATGACCGTCTCGGGCGTCGATTCGATGGCCACGACGGCATCGACGTCGAGCAGGATCGTCAGTCCCGCGATGGGAGTGACGGGAATCATCGCCGCGCACCTCCTTGTGCCACAGTCCACATCCCTATGGTCGAGTTGACGTTGTTCCTGTCGGTAGTCAATGCGCCGAGTTAACGGCTGACGCGGTGCCTGCAGCCCTCTCTGACGCTGCGCACGCAGGCGAACAGGCGCGCTGGGCTGGGGTCGATCGACCGCAGTTGCCGCGCCGTCTCGCCAGGTTCACCATGAGCCTGGCGGGGCCGTCATCGCCCCCATCCTTGGAGGGCACGGTTGGGCGGTGGCAACGGCTCGCTGCACTCGCCTCGACTCGGCCGTGCCTCGTCGATCCCCCGATTTGAGGGATCGTCCGTTCTGCAGGCTCCCCTGGCGAGCCCGCTTCGGAGAAGCCTCTAAGGCTCGGGGTCCCAGGAGGTGTAGGTGTGCGTCACGGCGTCCGTTGTGGCGTCATCGACGGGGACGTCACCCTCCCCCGGCTCGCCTGGAGGGGGCGGAGCCGCCGGTGGCGTCACCGGAGGTGGAGCCGGTGCCGCTCCTTCGTCTGACGCCGACACGGAGAGCACGTTGGTCATCGGTATCTCGACGCCGGAGTCGAGTCGGAGGAAGGGGCCATCAGCCGTGAAACGTACGCCTTCGACCTGCCCGGATACGAACGTCCCATCGAGGCCGATGGCCGTCACCGGCTTGCCGACGATCGTGAGGGCCATCGTCACCTGCTGAAACCCCATCAAGGCCTGGTTTGCCTCTGCGATCTCCTTGAGGGTCTCCACGGTCGTGAACTGCGCCGTCTGCTGCAGCATGGCGGTGCCGTCGCTCGGCGACATCGGATTCTGGTACTTGAGCTGGGCGACGAGGAGCTTCAGGAAGGCGTCGGTTCCCAGCTGGCCCAGGCCTGTCGCGGTCGACGGGTCGGGGGTCGTGCCGGGAATCGCTGTCGTTGATTCGATCATGGCTAGTCCTCTCAGATCCTCAAACCGGTTGCGACGGGACGCATCGTCCGCCGGCTCTTGCCGAAGATCGCAATGGCCTCTTCCCGCTCGTCCCGCTGCTGCCCGGCGGAGTCTTGGGCGAGGTCGAACCCACGATCGGCGAGGGCAGAACGGGCGGCCGTGAGGATGGGCATCGCCACGTCGACCGGTCGGTCGCTCGCGAGGGCAAGGTGGACGGCTCCATCCGGGCGCAACGCGACACGTATCTGCACACCTTCGACGTGTGGGAGATCGATCACGAACGCTCGTGGCGGAGGCTCGTTCTGCAGCATCTCGACGACGTCGACGACACGGTTGATGAGGTGGGCGACGGTGGCGTTGCTGGTCGCAGCTTGCGGCGGCACGACAGCCGCCGCGGAAACAGGCGCCTGCGGCACCGCATGCTCGATCGGTGCCCCGACGTGCCGGACGGAGCCGGGTTGCTCGACGGCGAAGGGCTCGGAGCGCGACGCTTCGGTGGACGGCTGCAACGGGCCGGCAGACCCGCTGATCGGCAGACCCTCGAGGTTGCGCGGGGCAGACTGGGGATCGGAGCCCAGAGAGCCGGCGGATCGTGACCCACTCGCGCTCGGCTCGGTGAGCCCGGAGCCGTCAGGCAATGACGCACTCGGCGAGCCGGCGCGCGGATGGGAAGCCACGGTTGTTGGCGTGCCGTCGCCGATCGGCGGAAGATCGACACCCGCGTGTGCTGCGGACGCCACGCCGGGCTCGGCCTTGCTCGAGCCCGCCGGAACGGCATCGCTCCGCGAAGCGAGAACGGATGCTGCCATGGGCGTCGTGAAAGGGTGGCTGCCGGTCGCGGCAGAGGGTGTGGCCGATGCCGCTACCGGATCAGCGGAGAGGACGTCGACGCCTGGGGAAGAGGCGACCACCTCCACCGGTCGACGACTGAGGGCTGGCATGGTCGCGGCGCCGCTCGGCGCCTCGGTCTCAGTAGCCGGCTCACCCGTGGGTGCGGCCACGACATGATGGGAGCCAGTCGGCTCGCCCGTCATCGAAAGCTGCCTGAGGACGGTGGCCACCGGCACCGCCATACCGGCCGTTGCGGGGGCGGTCGCGGCATCCGGCGCCTCCACATCGGCGTCGCCGGCCACTGCATCGCTGAGGGGAAGAGTCGCGTCGACCGCGACCTGCTCGACAACACCTGCCGGAGCCGGAATGCCTGGACTGAGCCTCCCCGTGAGCATCTCTTCGAATCCGGTCGGGTCGGGTGCGGCGCCTTCGGCGGCGATGGCAGGGTCCGCGTTCTTCACCACGAACATCGCGGTCATGTCGATCATCGGGCTCCTCCGAGGGCGTAGTAGTAGCCGAGCACCTTGGGCACATAGGCTTGGGTTTCAGGAATTGGCGGTATGCCACCGGTGCGGCGAACGGTGCCGGGCCCGGCGTTGTAGGCGGCGAGCCCGAGCTCGACCGAGCCGAACTGCCGAATCATCGAGGCGAGGAACCTGGCGCCGCCGTCGAGGTTCTGGATGGGGTCGGTCGGGTCGACGCCGAGGCCGGCCGCGGTTGCCGGCATGAGCTGCGTCAGGCCGATCGCTCCCGAGCGCGAGACAGCATCAGGGGTGAACTCCGATTCGCCCCATACGAGTGCGGCAAGCAGCCGGGGGTCGACACCGGCCCGCGAGGCGGCGTCCTCGATTGCGTTGGCCCACGGAGCGCCTCGTGCAGGAAGCGCCGTTTTCCAGTCACCTGCGACGTTGGAGATCCCGCCGGTGAGGCCGGGGCTCGACCCGGAGTTGCGCACGATCGGAGTTCCGAGCATGCCGATGATGTCGAAGCCCGAGGTCCTTGCGAATCCGAGCCCTGTCGCTTCCGAGGCGACGGGCGCGTTGCCGGCTGGGCCTGCTGGAGCCGTGGCGTTCCCGCCGCCGATGCGCTGGTCGGCGGCGAGCAATGCCCGAGCGAACCCCGCCTGGGAGTCGACGCGGCTCGAGATGTCATCGACCCGCTGGCGGATCGTGGCGATCCGGCTCGAGATGGCTGCAACGGAGGGCCCAGTCATGGCGTTTCCTCGTCGGCGCGGCGCAGAACCGCTTGGAAGTCGCTCAGTGATCGCTCGGCGGCAAGCCTGGCTCTCCGCGCGGCGTCCTGCTTCTGTTTGGTTTCGAGTCGCTCGGCGGCATCGAGATCGGCCGCGGCTCTGCGCCAGCCGTCCGTCCGGTCCTCGAGTGCGCTGCGGTTCCGTTCGCTCTCCTCGGCCGCCACGGACAGCAGCTCGGCCGAAGCGAGCCCACGAAGCTGAAGGGAGCGCAGCTCTACCGGGGTCAGCACCTCATCGGCCGAGAGCGCCTCGCGGTGACGGGCCTTCATTTCCTCGAGCCGCGCTTTCGCCTCGTCGAATGAGCGCCTGGCGACCCCGAGTTCGGCGCGGCGGCGACGTTCGTCGACAGACCGCAGCCACACGAGCGCCTCGAAAGGATTGCGACGCTTCACGACATGCCGCCTTCGAGCGCCGGCCGGAGCCTCTCGAGCTCGGACCATGAACCTTCGAACGTCGTGATCTGGTCCATCGGCTGCTTGAGGTACGACACGAGGTGCGGCATGAGGGCGAGGCCACGATCTGCGCCCGGGTTGGTCCCTGGGACATAGGCGCCCACCTCGACGAGCGTGCGCACCTCCTCGGCCGAGGCCATCACGTCCCGAGCGGCACTGGCCAGGGCGAGACGGCTGGGAGACACCACCTTGGACGCGAGCCTGCTGAGCGATGCCAGCGGATCGATTGCCGGGTAGCGCCCGCCAACGGCCAGCCGGCGGTCCAAGATGAGATGACCGTCGAGAATCGCGCGAGCCGAGTCTGCGATCGGGTCGTTCATGTCGTCTCCCTCCACCAACACCGTGTAGAAGCCGGTCACCGTGCCGGCGTGACGCGGGCCTGCACGTTCGAGAAGACGGGCCATCAGCGAGAAGACCGACGGCGTGTAGCCCCGAGCGGTCGGGGGCTCGCCTGCCGCCAACCCGACCTCCCGCTGCGCCATGGCGAGCCGGGTGAGCGAGTCCATCATGAGGAGCACGTCGCGTCCCATGTCGGCGAACCACTCGGCGATGCGGGTCGCCAGGAGCGAGGCGCGCAGCCGCATCAACGGCGGCTGGTCGGAGGTCGCGACGACGACGATCGAGCGCCGCATGCCGTCTTCGCCGAGCTCGTCCTCCAGGAACTCTCGCACCTCCCGGCCGCGCTCTCCTATGAGGGCGAGTACGGCGATGTCGGCTCCGGTCCCCCGCGCCATCATCCCGAGCAGGGTCGACTTCCCGACACCGCTGCCACCGAAGATGCCGACACGCTGACCCTTGGCTGCCGTGCAGAAGGTGTCGATCACCTTGACGCCGGTCGGCATCGGCTCGGCTATGCGTTTGCGACTGAGAGGTGGCGGGGCGAGAGCATTCACATTCAGATGCTCTCCAACAACGGGACCGCCGCCGTCGATGGGGCGCCCCAGTCCATCCAGCACCCGGCCGACGAGAGCATCCGAGACGGCCACAGTCATGCCGTGCCGATCGACCGTCACTGGATCTCCCTTGCCCAGACCTTCGACGTCCGCGTAGAGCAGAGCTCTGGCTCCTTCGGGGGTGAGAGCGATGACCTCGGCGGGCACGCCGCCATGGTGACCGTGCACCGTCAGGGCGTCGCCGATGCGCAGCCGCAGACCGCGCACCTCGAGATCGCTCGGAGTGACGCGAGCAATACTCCCCCGTCGAATCCACGGTGTCTCGCCGGACAGGATCGTCGTGCGGTCGCGAAGCTCGGTCGTCACGACAGCGCCTCCTCGACTACCGCGAGGGCGGCGCGGCGCGTCATGTCGACGGCCGACCACTTGCCCCGCACCTTCGCCTCTCCCGGCTGGAGGTGCGCATCACGATCGAGCGTCACGCCCGGCGGCAGGTCGAGCGCCTCGCTCACGAGGTCCCAGTCGGCGGCAGCGACCGACACGACGATGCTCTCATCGTCGAGAGCCTCGAGGGCTTCGCGAATCCTGCCGGCCATGACGGCCCCGCCGTCGTGGGGGGCGTGGCCGATGACGAACTCTGCGACCGATAGAGCGGCGTCGACGGTGGCATGCACCGCGGCGTGGTGAGCCACGCGCATCTCGCGCACCGCATCACGGAGGGATGCGTCGAGACGCCCGACGATGGCCGCCACTTCGTGACGCCCAGCATCGTGTCCCTCCTGCCATCCAGCGGCGAAGCCGTCGCTTCGGGCCTGCTCGACGAGTGCGGCGACGTGCTCGTCCACGAACTGGGGTTCTCCGCCACCGAAGTAGTCGACGGCCTCGGAGAGCTGGGCGTGGCGGATGACCCTATTCAACGAGCTCACTCTCCCCGGCGCGGGCGATGACGATCTCGCCGGCGTCCTCCAGCCTGCGAACCACGGCAACGACCCGGCTCTGCGCCTGTTCCACGTCGGAGCGGCGAACTGCACCGAGCAGCTCGATCTCCTCGAGCAAGGTCTCCGACGCTCGCTGAGACATGTTGCGAAGGATCACGTCGCGAACCGCCGGCATCACGCCCTTCATTGCGTAGGCGAGGTCCTTGGTGTCAACGTCCTGGATGACGCGCTGGATGGCCTTGTCGCCAAGCTGCACGACATCTTCGAAGACGAACATCAGCGAGCGCACTTCGTCCGCAACGATCGAGTCCATGCGGCTCAACCGGTCGAGGATCGCCCGCTCGGTCGACCGGTCTGTGTGGTTGAGCACAGCGGCGAGGTCCTCGACACCGCCACGTGCGGAGACCTCGGCCGAGCTCACCGAGCCCAGCCGGGCACGCAACGCCGCCTCGATCCTGGCGATCACTTCCGGCGAAGTTCGACCCATACGGGCAACCCGCAGTGCCACCTCGGCTCGCATCTCGGGTTCGAAGCCGTGGAGCACCGTTGCCGCGTAGGCGGCCGGTTGATACGCGAGGATCAGAGCGACCGTCTGGGGGTGCTCGTCCTTCATGATGTGCACCAGTTGTTCCGGGTCGATGTCACGCACGAAGCCGAACGGCACAACGTGGAGGTTGGCCATCAGCCGGTCGATCATCTCGGCCCCGCGGGAGCCCTTCCACTCGGTGAGGAGCTCGCGGGCGTACTCGATGCCCCCTGAGGCAAGTGCCCGCTGCGCTTGGGCCTCGGCATGAACCTCGTTCAGGACGGCGGACACGGTTTCGGGGCGGAGCCGGCCGATCCGGGCCACCTCGGTGGCGAGTCGCTCGACCTCTTCCTCGGTGAGGAATTGCAGCAGGCTCGACGCCGCACGCGGTCCGACGGCCACAACGAGTGCGGCCGCCTTCTCCTCGGGCTTCAGGTCCATGGAAGTCATTGCCTATCCGCCAACCACCCGCGCAGGAGCGCAGCGACGTCCTCGGGCTGGCGCTGCACCATGCTCAGCACGTCCGATTGCATGCCCTCACCCAGGGCGCCTTGGCCGACCGAGACCATGTCCCGGTGGTCTTCCTCGCCGCCGGTCAGCGCAAACTGCCCCGGCGCCTCAGCGACCACCGACACCGGCTTCTTCTTCCCGCTGCGACCCATCAACAGCAGTCCGGCCGCAGTGATCAGCAAGACGATGGCGCCGAGGACCTGCGGGATCATCGCCATGATGTCGAGCGGGGCGCTCGCCGGCGTGGCTTCCTCGGTGAGGGCAACCGTCTCGACCGCCGGGAACGCAACCGTGGAGACCGAGATGGTGTCGCCCCTGGCGGCGTCGATGCCAACGGCCGCGCCGACCAACGCCTCGATCTCACCGACTGCGGGGACGGGGATGCCTGTGCTGGAGCCATCATCCATCACGACCGCGACGGACAGCTGCTCGACGGCGCCCGGAGCAGTCACGGACTTGGAGATGAGCCGGTCGACGCCGTACTCGCGCACGACCTCGCTGCGGTCGTATACGTAGGTGTCGCCATCTGCGGCGACGACGATCTCTTGCCCGTCCACGCCGAGCGACCCGCCGGGAGGCGTGCCAGCCCCGGTGAACTGCTCGTCGACCGTTTGCTCACGCAGCGGGATTGCAGAATCGGGGTTGTAGGTCTCGGACTCGGTCGACTCCTCGTCGAAGTCGAGCTGGGCGCGCACCACCACAGACGCCGAATTGGTGCCGACGACTGCGGCCAACAAGTTGCGAACATCGTTGGCGAGCGCCATCTCGAAGTCGCGCGTCATCCGCAAGTTGCGGTTGCCGACGGCGGCGCCCGCCGCCAGGTCCCCACCTGCGTGGAGCACCTGTCCATCGACACCGGCAACGGTCACGTTCGCGGGCTCGAGACCCTCAACGGCAGAACTCACGACGAAGGTCACCGCCTCGACCTCGAGCTCGCCGAGCTGCCTGCTCGAGTCGAGCAACACAGAGGCCGTCACCGGCTCCTCGTCGTCTGCGAAGAGCGGCTCATCAGGAATGACCAGGTGGACCTGCGCCATCGTGATCTCGTCCATCGCGAGGAGGGTGCGTGCAAGCTCGCCTTCGAGGGCTCGCTGGTAGTCGACGCGCTGGCGGAAGTCCGATACGTTGAGACCCTGCTCGTCGAGCAGCTCGTACCCTTGGGGCAGCGCTTCGGTGTCGACACCAGCAACCGCAAGGGTGCCCCGCAGCTCGTAGACCATCGACCGCGGCACGAGCACCCGGGAGCCGCCGCCCTCGATCTTGTAGTCAACGCCTTGGCGGTCGAGCTCGTCGACGACCGCAGAGAGCGTCTGGTCGTCCAGGTTGGTGTAGAGCACCGTGTACGACGGCGTGCTCACCCACCGGAAGAAGAGGAATGCAGCCATGGCGAGCGTTGCCACAGCCGCACCGATCATCACCTGATGGGCCAGCGGCATGGCTCCAAACATCTCTCCAATACGTCGTTTCTGCATGTCAGATCTGCATCCTCATGACTTCTTGGTAGGCCTCGAGGGCCCGGTTGCGAACTTGGACGAGGAGGTCGACGCTGAGCGATGCTTTGGTCATCGCCACCATCAGGTCTTGCACGCTCGTTTCGCCCCCCATGGCGACGTCGGTGGCCAGGGCATCTGCATGCGCCTCGGCCTGCGACACGTCGTCCAGCATCTTGGTGATGGCCTCGCCGAAGCCCTTGCCTGCCGGTTCGGTGGCGGCTGCGGTCGGGCTGACCGCCGGCACCGATGCCGGCACACCCGAGATCGGGGGAATCGTCATTGCGGCGAACCGATCCTCAGAGCGGCCTGGTACGCCTCTTCCCCCGTACGGATGACTTCGAGATTCATCTGGTACGAGCGCTGGGCGACGATCAGGTCGGCCATCTGCCCGGCGACGTCGATGACGGGCAACACGACGTAGCCTTCCTCGGAGGCCAGCGGGTTCTCGGGATCGAAGACCCATGCGGGATCCCCCGGGGACCGGAGCAGCTCAACGGCATGCACACCCTCGCCCTGACCGCTCCCGCGGGAGCCGGTCGTCTCTTCGGCGTGGACGAGGAAGGCGCGAAACGGCTCATCGTCGGGGTTGCGCACGGTGTTGACGTTCGCCAGGTTGTGGGCGATGGTTTCGAGCCAGAGCTGGGCTACGTCTGCGCCGGTTGCGGCGATGTCGATGCTTGCGAATGGGCCCATGGCGGCTACCCCCTCATGGCGGTGCGCAAGAGGCCCGCCTTGAAATTGAACGCCTCGACCATCGCCTGCTGGAGCAGGTTGGTCTTGATCATCTCCACTACCTCCGTCTCGAGGTTCACGGTGTTTCCCGTGGCGTCGGGCTGACCCGGCGCCACCTCGACCGACGGGGTTCCGAGCCGGTCAGGCCCGCGGCCTTCGAGCGCCCTGCGCAGCTCGTTCTCGAACGAGACACGAGATGCCAGAAACCCCGGCACCTCCGAATTGGCGACATTGTTGGCGACGACCTCCGAGCGCGTCGTGAGCGCATCGAGTGCGTACTCGATGGCCTCCATCGATTGGTCGCTGATCGGTAGCACGGTCACCTCCTCGGAACGTGAAAAGGGAAGAACGCTGGGCGTTCTTCCCTGAAGCAAAAGCGAGATCCGTCTCGTGTCTGAGTTGTATCGCTCCAGTCGGCTCCGGGCGATGGGAGTTAAGTGAGAGGGCTGAGCGAGATGCTCGCCGTCACTCGAACGGGACGGGCATCGAGCCTTGGTTGGCGAGATAGGCGCGACCGGCCACCCGTCGTCGAGCCCACGCTGCGCAGCTCGGACTCCACGCCCACCATCGCTGCAGCGACGCGGGCCCGCAAGTGAAGCGTCTTGTCGAGCAACTGCTGGAGCTCCGCTGCCTCCACGTGGCCGGGGAGATCTCCCTCGGCGGTGACGACCCCAGCCGCGGCCAGGTGCTCGAAGTCGGCAGAGTCGAGCGCCCCCTCGATTCGGGTCAGGAGTGCGATGACCTCGGTGACCACACTCACGCCGCACCACTCATCTGTGTCGCGACCGTCGCCCAGGCCTCACGGAGACTCGACAGCGACTTGGTGACGTCGGCGAGCAGCGCCGGATCCTTGGCCAGGTTCGCTCTCGTGAGCCGGTCGAGGCAGTAGTCGTAGATGATGGCGAGCCCGGCGGCGATGTCGCCACCCTGATCGTGATCGAGCGCCAGCATCAGCTCGGTCACGATGTCTTGGGCCCGTGTCAGCTCACGGTGCGCCGTCTCCAACGCTTTCTCGGCGCCGAGTGCGCGCTCTGCAGTGGCGATGGCTCCAAGCGCTCCGTCGTACAGCATCATGACGAGTTGGACCGGACCGGCAGTCTCGACGGCCTGGGCTCGGTATGCGTTGCCGGCCACCTGGTAGCCGCCTGATCTGGTCATCCAGTCCTCACCCTTGGCTCGACGTGTTGGCATTGAGCGACGAGATCTGCGACGTCAGCCACGCCGCTTGCGAAGACAGCGTCGACATTGCGGTCTCCAAGCCTGCGAACTGGCGGATCAGTTGCGCTTCGCGCCGCTCCAGCCTGTCCTCCAGCACCTCGATACGATCCTTGACGTCCTCTATCTGTGCCTGCCACAGATCTCGAGCCCTTGCGATGCGGCCGCTGGCTCCCTCGGCGAGGTCGATCTGGTTCCCGAGTGCCCCGAAGATCCCGTTGCTGTAGGTCAAGTCGCCGAGCGACAGCGAGCCGCCCGCACCGCTCACATCGTCGGCAGACGCCGTGATGAGGACCGACAGCCCCGAAGGGCTGCCGCCGTTGGCGGTCAGCATCCTCCCCGTACCCGTCGCCGCCTCAGCGCCGATAGTTCCGGCGACGTCCGTTCCTTGGTACACGCCCGCAAGTCCGAAGGGGTCACCGACGACTTCGAGGCTCGCCCCGCTGCCGTACGTGGCATGGTCGAGTCGGATCTTCTCGTCGCCGTCGTCGAAGATCGAAGCCGTCACTACAGCCTTGCCCGCTGCGCTCAGCGCGGCGTTGATGGCGTCGACGGCCTCTTCGATATTGTCGTTCTTGATGACGGTCACGTCGATCGACAGTCCGTCGACGATGATCTGGAACGTCGTGTCGGCGTTGGGCTTCTTGTACGTGTCGCTGAGCGCAGATGGCTGCGTTGCCGCCTGGGTGACGACCACCTCGTAGTCGCCGGCTTGGGTTGCGCTGGTGGCCCCGACGAAACTCATCCGCGTGTCGAGCGCATTGCCGCTCTCGAGCAGCAGGCCGGAAACGGCGTCGAAGTCCGCCGCGAGAGCGTCGCGCAGCTTGGTCTCGTTGAGATCGAATGTGCCTTGGCGGTTCAGCGAGATACCCACCGACGAGGCGATCGGGTAGTCGGAAGACGCCTCGTTGACGATGCTCGAAATCGGACGAGCGGAGGTCGAAGATCAGCTGGCGGGCCGTGCCGTCGCCAACGAGGATCCCGCCCACCCCCGACTCTGCGTTGTAGGCAGTCATCTCGCCGAGCGTGGTGAGGGCGGCGTTGATCTCGTCGACCACGGTCTTGATCGCCGTCACGGCGGCGTCGACATCCCGTCCCACCGAGACGGAGACGGGGTCGGTCGTCACCTCCTTGAGCGAGATGGTCACACCGGGGAGGAGATCGGTGACGGCGTTGGACGCGCGGCTCAGTGTGAGCGCCCCGGCACCGCTGCCGAGCGTGAGCTGAGCATCTTGGCCGGCTTGGATCACGTCGGTGCCCGAGAGCGACCCGATGGATCCACCGACCGTGAACGACGATGCTGCACCGGAGGTGTCCGCCGTCAGGTAGAGCTTGGCCGTCGACCCGTCGACCGCTATCACCGAGGCCGTGACGTCGAGGTCGGCTACGGCGTTGATCTGCTGAGCGAGCTCGTTGAGCGTCGTGGTGGCCGTCGCAGTAACCGTGTAATCGGTGCCGCCGGCGGTGATCGTGAAGTCACCCGCACCGACGAGGTCGGTGCCCGATGCGAAGCTGGTGCTCGACACGACTTGATGGTTGGCGGCAAGCTGGGACACCGTGAACGAGATGGTGCCCGGGGTGGCGGAGCCGGTGGCCGCAACGCCGATTGCGCTCTCGTTCGAGCTCGATGCCGTGGCGAACTTGTTGAGGTCGCTGAGGCTGTCGACGGCGTTGAGGGCCGTGCGGATTGCGCTGAAACGGGTGGTGACGGCCTGCCACGCCTGGTTCTTGGCCTCGTACTTGGCCCGGCGTGCCGCAAGCTGGTTGATGGGGATGCGCTCGACGTCGAGAACACTCTTGATGATGTTGTCGGTGTCGAGGCCGGAGGCGAGGCCCCCGATGTTGAAGAGTGGAAGTGTCATGTCTCAGCTGCTCCGGTGTCCCTGTCGGCGGCTCGACCGCGCACTGAAGGTGAACCGGTCGTGAGCGGGGAAGGGGGGCGGCCCGAAGGCCGCCCCCCTTTTTGTGTGCCGGGTGTCCGCCGTTACTGGAGGAGGGAGAGGACGGTTCCCGGGACAGTGTTGGCCTGCGCCAGCATTGCTGTGCCTGCCTGCACCATGATCTGGTGCCTGGTGAAGCTCACCATCTCCTCGGCCATGTCCGTGTCACGGACCCGGCTCTCGGAGGCGGAGAGGTTCTCGACCGCCACGCTGAGGTTGGCGATCACATGCTCGAGTCGGTTCTGGGTCGCACCGAGCTGAGCACGGGAGGTCGACAGCCCGTCGATGGCGCTGTCGAGGGTCGTGATGGCCGTGTCGGCGTCTGCCGAAACGTCCACTGCGCTGATGTCCACGCCGCCCACCGACGCCGCAGTCAGCGTCAGATCCTGGCCGAACGTCAGGGTGTTGCCGGCGTTGGCGCCGACGTGGAACGTCAGGGCCGTCGTCGAGTAGTCGGCGAACACGGTGTTCCCGGAGAACGTGGTGTTGCTGCCGATGGCGGCGATCTCCGAACGGAGCTCGGCGATCTCGGCCTGCTGCGCCGTGCCGTCGGTCGTTGCGGTGTTGGCCGCATCGACTGCCAGCTCACGCATGCGCTGCAGGATCGAGTGCACCTCGTTGAGCGCGCCCTCAGCCGTCTGCACGAAGCTGACGCCGTCTTGAGCGTTGCGGACGGCCTGCCGGCTTCCGCGGATCTCCGCCCGCAAGCTCTCCGACTTGGCGAGACCCGCCGCGTCGTCGGCTGCACGGTTGATGCGGAAGCCCGAGGACAGTTTCTCGAGCGACTTGCCGAGTTGGCTGTTCGTCGCCGAGAGGTTGCGGAACGCATTGAACGCCGCAATGTTCTGGTTGATACGCACGGGTTACCTCCTTGTAGGTTGTGCGTCCTACGGGCCCCGTTCTTGCGAGGTTTCTCTCTCTCTGGCCCGAGCCAACATCCGTGTCGACTGGGGGGTCTGTCGGCTCTCCCCCTGCTCGGTAAAGCACTTCTTTCGATGATCGGCCCGCCACGTGCGAGGATTGCTCCATGAACGCCGCGCCCGCCGATCTCGACGCCGCCCGCGCTGCCGTCGATTCCCTCTCGCTCACGGGCGATGCGTCGGCCTTCATCACCTACGAGGTCGCCGTTCATCTCCCGTTCGAGGCGCTTGGGCCCTTCAAGACGCTGCTCAAGCAGTTCTTCTCGAGCGACCCGTGGACGCACGAGGATGCCGCGGCACTGAGCGACATCGTCACCGCCCACATCGACAACGGGTGGTGGGAGCACGACCTCGACGGGCTTGCGCTTGCCCATGGGTTGCGTGACGGGAAGTACATGATCTGGGTCACCGGAGCCGCCGAGGCCACGAAACCGTCTCTCTTCGACCGAGTCTTCTCCGGCCCCGTGGTCCCGGAGCCGACCCCGCATCCTCGAAAGGTCAAGTTCGTCATCGGGGGCCCGCCCCGACCGGGGATCTGGCACCGCCGCACCGACGGCGATGCGGCGGATCAGAAGGTGGCACGCATGTTCGAGGAACCGGACATCACCGACGTGATGGTTGCGGGGGATTTCGTCACCGTGGGGCTCGATCGAACATCCGATTGGGAGAGCCGCCTCGATGCCGTTCTCGCGCTCGTGACCGATGTGTTCTCGACGGGCGAGACCCCCGCCGCACCCGCGCTCACGCGCAACGAGATGATGCGAGAGGCGGGTCGCGTGCACCTCGACGTCCGGCCGTCCGAGTTGCATCTCCTCGACCCCGACGCCCCTGGGGAACGGGTGCGCCTGCTGGAAGCCCTGCACGCCGACGAGGCGCGGCTACGGCGGATGGCCGTCGCCGTGTTGGCCGAGTCGGAGGACGAGACGATCCGCCATGAAGCCCTCCGGCTCGGCTTCGAAGACGAAGCGCGCATCGTGCGCCGGACCGCCATCGACGCCGCTGCAGACGTGGCCGCGAATGCAGGCGCCGAGGATCTGCGCGACCTCTTCGAGGCGGCGCTCCACAACGACGACGCATGGATTCGCTGGAAAGCGGTGCGGGCGCTGGGCGACCTCGGTCTCGGCGCGAGCCGCACAGCCGTGAGCGCACTCGGCGAGGATCCCGACTTCCAGGTTCGATTCGAGGTGGCACGGGCGCTTCGCCGCTGAGGCCCCTGCCCCTGTCGCAGCGACCGGCTTCGGCGACTCACAGTCTTCCGGGGCGCAGGTGTTCACCAAACCCGGCCGCCGACCGCCGACCCGACATGTGCTCGATCGGGATTCTCAACACGACCTCATCAGGAGCGAGCGCCTCCGGCTCCGTGAGCGCTGCCGTCGCGGTGAACACCTTGCGGTACTTGAACATCAACAGCCCAACAGCTTCGCGAGCGTCGTCGTCGTCATCGTCGAGGACGGCCGCAGCGCCCCACAGGACGACGCTCTCCCAGGCGCCGTCGTCGCCGGCGAACCGGCTCACTTCGACGCACACGCGAGCGTTGGCCTCGATCGCCGCCAAACGGCGTCCCGGGCCGGTCCTCAAGTAGATTGCGCTCCCCGAGTGAACGAACGAGATCGGGGTCACATACGGCTCCCCATCGTCGACGATCCCGAGGTGGCCCACCAGCTCGTGCTTCAGCAAGCCGATCATCTCGTGGCGCGTGAGTTCTTCCACGGCGGCCCTCCCGTCCGTCCTCGGCACGAGTGTCGCGCCGAGGAGGCGCCGTCGCCACTCGTATGCGCCGAACAATTTGCACTACCTGTGTAGGAGAAATACGCTCGTTGAGTACGCCCCCAGGAGGTGAGGATGATCCGTCGCGCCTTGATCACTGCACTCTCCGTTGCGTTCCTCGCCTCGTCGTGTGGCGGGACCGACGCAACGCTGACCGTCTACTCGGGGAGAAGCGAAGAGCTGGTGGCACCGCTCATCGAGCAGTTCTCGGAGACAACCGGCATCGACGTCGAGGTCCGCTACGGCGATAGCGCCGAGCTGGCGGCGACAATCCTGGAAGAAGGCACCAACTCCCCGGCCGACGTGTTCTTTGCGCAAGATCCGGCGTCGCTCGGAGCGGTCAAGCAAGCCGACCTGTTCGCATCCCTCGACGACGACGTCGTTGCCCGCGTCCCCAGTGACTTCTCAGACGCCGACCAGCAGTGGGTCGGCGTCTCCGGCCGCGCCCGAGTTGTGGTGTACGACACGACGAGGATCGACCCCTCTGAGCTACCGGACACCGAGGATGGGTTCGTCGACCCGGCCTGGGCCGGACGGGTTGCGATTGCGCCGACCAACGGCTCCTTTCTCGCCTTCGTCGCAGCCAAGATCCTCCTCGACGGAGAGGACGCGACACTCGAGTGGCTGACGGGCATGGCTGCCAACGACGCCCCGACGTATCCCAGCAACTCCGTGATCGTTGCCGCCGTGGACGACGGCGAGGTCGATGCGGGTCTCGTCAACCACTACTACCTCTTCCGCCGGATCGCCGAGGAGGGCAACGACGCGGTCGTCGCCGCCAACCACTTCCTCACTGGAGGAGGCGCCGGTTCGCTCGTGATGCCTGCCGGGGTGGGGATTCTCGACAAGCCGGAGATCAGCGACGCTGCCGGCGAATTCGTGCTGTTCCTACTCTCTGAGGATGCGCAGCGTTACTTCGCAGAGGAGACATTCGAATACCCGTTGGTCGCCGGTGTCCCGGCGAGCTCAGCGCTCCCACCACTCGAGTCGTTGAACACACCCGACCTCTCGCTGTCCGACCTCGCCACGGTCCTCGACCGCGCCACCGATCTCGTTGCGGAGGCCGGGCTGCTGTGACTTCACCTGTCGGGCTCGACCCGGCAACCACCCACGTCGAATCAGCCGTCCCTTCGCAGGATCGGCGCAACCCTCGCGCACCACGCCCCCCACGGTGGATGTGGGTGCTCGGCTTCGGCGTGGTGCTGCCCGTCCTCATTCCCATCGCCTCCCTGGTCGTGCGCGTGCTCGGCGCCGGTAGCGTGGCGTGGCAGACACTCGCCACGGGACGCACGTTCAGCCTTCTCGTTCGCTCGGTTGTGTTCACCACTCTCGTCACGATCGCTGCGGCCGCTATCGGTGTCGGAGCGGCGTGGCTGGTGGTTCGTTCCGACATCGGCGCACAACGATTGTGGACCGTGCTGTTGTCCTTGCCTCTCGTGATCCCGTCGTATGTGCTTGCGTTGTCGCTGCTGTCGTTCTTTGGGCCCCGCGGTCTCTTCGCCGACACCACAGGCGTGGCGCTCCCTTCGATCTCCGGCGGCTTCGGTGCGTGGGTGACGCTGACGCTGTCGACGTATCCCTACGTGTTCCTCGTCGCCAGGGCAGCCCTCCGCAACATCGACCCTTCGCACGAGGAGGCGGCCCGCTCGTTGGGTGCGGGACCGTGGCGAGCGTTCCGCACCGTCGTTCTTGCGCAGCTGCGACCCGCCGTCGCCGCAGGCTCGCTGCTGGCAGCGCTCTACACGTTGTCCGATTTCGGTGCGGTGTCGCTGATGGGGTTCGACGTCTTCACGCGGGTCATCTACGCCCAATACCAGGGTCGTCTCGACCGCACGCCCGCGGCCGTTCTTGCCCTCGTGTTGATCGTCCTCGCCCTCGTGGTGGTCTGGAGCGAGCAGCGGACGAGAGGTCGTGCCGCGTACTTCGGCTCCCGGCCCAAACGAGCGGTGCCGATCGTCCGGTTGACCGGCCGGGTGAGAATGGCGGCGTACACCGGCCTCGGTGCGGTCATCGGCGCGGCTCTCGTGCTTCCGATCGGGGTGCTCGTGGCATGGCTCATCCGCGGGCTGGCCGGTGGGCAGGTCATCGACATGCGGTGGGGCGCCGTCGCAGGCTCGGTCTTCGGGTCTCTCGCCGCTGCGTTCATCGCCATGGCTGCGGCGCTCCCCGTCGCCGTCCTCGCCGTCCGGCACCAGAGCGCAGCCAGCCGGTGGCTCCACGGCGTCGTGTACGTGGTGTTCTCACTTCCTCACATCACGGTCGCCCTCGCCGTCGTCTTCTTCGCCGCCAACTACCTCGGTGGTCTCTATCAGTCGTTCACCCTGCTCGTCTTGGTTTACGGGGCGATCTTCCTCGCCCAGGCGACGAGCGCAGGCGAAGCGACGCTCCTCCAGGTGAACCCCAACCTCGAGGAAGCGTCGCGGGGACTGGGCCACAGCACATGGGCAACGCTGCGCCGCATCACCGTCCCTTTGATGTGGAAGGGCCTACTCGCCGGTGGAGTTCTCGTCTTCCTCACCACGATGAAGGAGCTGCCCGCGACGTTGCTGCTTCGGCCAACCGGCTTCGACACGCTCGCGGTTCGGATCTGGAGCACCACCAACGAGCTGTTCTACGCCCGAGCTGCCGCCCCGGCTCTTCTCCTCCTCTTTGCGTCTGCGGTGCCGATGTATCTTCTCGTCATTCGGCCGCGCCGCCTCACATGAGCCCGACACTGCGCACCTCGGCCATCCACTGCCACCGGCTGACCAAACGTTTTGGTGCGGCACTGGCGCTCGACGACTTCGAGCTGGACGTGCCTCCGGGGTCGATCCTGGCGCTGCTGGGGCCATCCGGATGCGGCAAGACCACCGCACTGCGGCTCGTCGCCGGCTTCGACCGGCCGGATGCGGGCTCGGTGGAGATCGCAGGGCGCACCGTCGTCGACGCGACGATGAGCATTCCACCGGAGGGACGGCGCGTTGGCATGGTCTTCCAGGACTATGCCCTGTTCCCCCACATGACGGTCGCGGCGAATGTCGCATACGGGCTGAGGCGGGGAAGTGACGCGACGGTTGCCGAAGCGCTCGACCTCGTCGGCCTCTCCGGTCTTGGCGCTCGGATGCCCCACGAGCTCTCCGGCGGTGAGCAACAGAGGGTTGCGCTGGCGCGGGCACTTGCGCCCGAGCCTGCCGTGATCCTCCTCGATGAGCCGTTCTCCAATCTCGATGCGTCACTGCGCGACAGGATGAGGCGAGACGTGCGCTCGATTCTGACCAGCGCCGACGCAACCGCGATCTTCGTCACGCACGACCAAGAGGAAGCCCTCGCCATCGCCGACATCGTCGCCGTGATGCGGGAGGGCAGGGTGCACCAGATCGGCACCCCGCACCAGATCTACCGCCAACCCGCATCCCCGTGGATCGCCGAGTTCGTCGGCGAGAGCGAGTTCCTCGACGGCGTTGCCGGAGTCGGTCACGTCACCACTGAGGTCGGCACCTTTCCTCAGTTCGGAGACCTGCGTGGTGAGGTTCGTGTCATGATTCGTCCCGAGTGGGTGCATCCGACGCCCTCGACCGAGGGGGTGGCCCTCGTCGTCGACCACGAGTACTACGGCCACGACCAGTTGCTCGTACTCGAGCTCCCCGGCGGTCGCCGAATCACATCTCGGATCGGCAGCAATCGTCTCTTGGCGACGGGCGATCGCGTCGATATCGGCATCGACGAGGTCGTCATCTTCCCCCGAAAGAGCTGAGGTATCGCTGCGGGCGGCCCGGCTCGCTAGAAGACGGGAGGCCGGAGGCCGATGCCCATCTCGTAGAGGTACGTGTCGGTGAGGTAGTTGAGCACCCGACGGGCCTGGCGGAAGTGATCCGCAACGTCACCGAGGAAGGCAGGCACCGCGCCAACCGCATCTCGGGTTGCGTCGACGGCTCGGCGATACCACCCGGCCCCGACCGACTCGATGAACGTCAGGTCGTGGTCGCTCGTGACCGTGTCCTCGCTGACCCCTGCCGAACGAGCGAGCTCCTCGCGATCATCGCCTGCGACCGGGTGAGCGGCAGTGTGATCGGGGAACACGCCGCACGAGAACAGCGCAACGTCGCCGAGCCGGCGGTAGCCGGATGGACGCTGCCATTGCGGCAAGCGATCGACGGCTCGAGCGAGGCCGGCGAGGTCGAGCTCGGACTTCGATGTACGGCCTTCGGCGCGGGCGTTGGCAAACGCAAGGCCCCCTGCCACGCTCGTGAAGGACGTGAGCAGCTCGACGAGGAAGTAGCGGCGTCGCCCATCCTCGACGAAATCGCGAAGTGTGGCGACGTCGAAGATGGGGAGCCGGCATCGCGGTGCGGTCCACTCCGCCACATAGCTGGCGCCGACGAGGTCACGGGCGGCCCGGTTCGCGAAGACGCAGAACACCAGGAAGGGCGACACGACCGGCTCGATCCCTGCACCGTCTGCGCCGGCAATGACGTCGAACAGGTCGGGGTGGGCCAGCAGCCCATCGATCAGGTCTGGCTCTGCGGCCAGCTCGCCACGAAGGGTTTCAGGCGAGCCGTGCTCTCCGTCGACCTGCGCGATGGCAGTGAGGTCACCCTCGGTGAGGTGTTCCAGATACAGCAACCTGTAGTCCAACATGTCTCACACCCATCTCTGGGGACGCATTCGTGGGGAATGCTGTCTCGCAACGCCTGTCGGCAGCGGAGGCGGCAGCCAAAGGAATCGGCGGCGTGAGAGCCTGCTGCACAGCGGCAGGTGAGGCTCAGCGCAGAGCCATCGACGGCCGGCCGGTCTCAGCCACCGAACAGCGGTGGCTCGTAGCCCACGTTGTCCTGGAGCTTGCGCATCCCGGTGAGCCACCGGTCGTAGTCGGATGCCTTGCGCTCGAAGAACGTCGCCACGTCGGGATGCGGCAAGATGAGGAAGCGCTCGCCGGCGAGCCCGTGCACCACCACCTCAGCGACGTCTTCGGGACTGATGGCCACACTGTGGACCCACTGGCGCATGTCGCCGCCCTCGTCGAACAGGTCGAGCATGGGCGTGTCGACGAACTGGGGACACAAGCAGGACACCCGGATTCCGTGGCTGCCGTACGTCATGGACAGCCACTCGGCGAGCGCTACGACTGCGTGTTTCGTCACCGAATACGGTGCCGCCCCGATATTGGTGAGCAGACCGGCGGCGGAGGCCGTGTGCAACAGATAGCCCTCTCCCCTGGCGAGCATCGACGGCAGCACCGCACGCGCCCCATAGACATGTGACATCAGGTTGATCTGCCACGTTCGGTCCCAAGCCTCGTCGGAGGCCTCCACGCCGCCACCGGTGGCGATCCCCGCGTTGAAGCAGAAGAGGTCGACAGGCCCGAGGTCGTTTTCGACCGCCGCAACGGTGGCGTAGGTCGCTGCGGCATCGGCCACGTCGAGCCGGTACGGCCGGGCCCCGATCTCGCCGGCGGCGGCTGCGACCGCATCCCCGTCGATGTCGACGGCGGCAACTTCTGCCCCTTCGGCGACGAAGCGCGCGGCCAGCGCCCTCCCGATGCCGCTGGCGGCTCCCGTGACGATCGCAACCTTGCCCGCTAGCTCCACGACGGCTCCTCTCGGCGACCCCGCCGAGGTTAGAGGGCGCAGCACCGACGACCCGATCGACACCACCGCACCGGCGACCAGCGGACTGTCGACGGGAACTGTCGAGAGGGGGGCCGGCGCGTACGTTGCGGGTTCAGCTGCTCGGATTGGCTACAGAATGGTGGGCGGTGCGACGGCTCGCTCCTGAACGGCCCCGCGAGATCGTTCAGACCTCGTCTCGCCCCCCCTCGACTCGGCTGCGCCCCGTCGATCCCCGCGGTGGGGGGACCATTCAGAACCTCTTGCGCGTCGGATTGCGCACGACGCCCGGCGAGACGCCCATCCCGTTGCGAGCAATGCAGGCTGCCTCCGGCCTCCTGCGTCCCGGTAAGGTCTCGGCCATGAGCGACGGCTATCACATGAGCCCGGGTGAGTTTCGGCGACACGGCCATGCCATGGTCGACTGGATTGCGGACTATCTGGCGTCGGTCGAGGACCGCCGCATCCAGCCGGTGGTGCAACCGGGCGAGATCCGCGCCATGCTTCCTGCTCACGCCCCGGAACAACCCGAACCGTTCGAGGCGATCATGGGCGACCTCGACACGATCGTCATGCCGGGCATCACCCATTGGCAGTCCCCCGGCTGGTTCGCCTACTTCCCCGCCAACACGTCTCCGCCTGCCATCCTCGGCGAGCTGGCGTCTGCCGGACTCGGGGTGCAGGGCATGGTGTGGGCAACCAGCCCGGCATGCACCGAGATCGAGAACGTCGTCATGGACTGGCTCGTCGACCTGCTCGGCCTTCCCGAGACGTGGAAGACCACCGGCCCGGGCGGCGGTGTCATTCAGATGAGCGCATCCGACGCAACCCACACTGCCCTTGTCGTCGCCCGCACCCGGGCGGCCGAGCGAGGCCCAGCAGCGAACGCCGTCGGCTACGGCTCGACCCAGGCCCACTCCTCGCTGGAGAAGGGCGCCAGGATCGCCGGCTACGAGCACATCCGCCTCATCGACGTCGACGCCGAGTACGCCCTCGATCCCGGAGCTCTGCGGGAGGCGATCGGGTCCGACCTCGAGGCCGGCCTCATCCCGGCGTTCGTGCAGAGCTCGGTCGGCACCACCGGCACGACGGCGGTAGACCCGGTCGGCGCCATCGGTGAGGTGGCCCACGACCATGGCATGTGGCACCACGTTGACGCCGCGTACGCCGGCACGGCCATGATCTGCCCCGAGTTCCGCCATCACCAAGAAGGCCTTGAGCTCGTCGACAGCTACACGTTCAACCCGCACAAGTGGATGTTCACCAACTTCGACTGCAATGCCTTCTACGTTGCGGACCGCACTGCGCTGATCGACACTCTGAGCATCCTTCCTCCCTACCTGCGGAACGCTGCGACCGAGGCGGGCGAGGTCATCGACTATCGAGACTGGCACGTGCCCCTCGGGCGGCGCTTTCGGGCGCTCAAGCTGTGGTTCGTGCTGCGGAGCTACGGGGCAAAGGGCATCCGTCACCACGTGCGCGAGCACGTTCGGCTTGCGACAGGCCTGGCGGACCGGATCGGCGCAGACCCGCGGCTCGAACTGATTGCCCCGGTCCCGTTCGGGCTCGTCTCGTTCCGCCACGTCTCGGGTGACGAAGCCACGGGGGCACTCGCCGCCGCCATCAACGAGTCGGGTTTCGCGTACGTGACGCCGTCTCGGATCGACGATCGAGCCTTCATCCGGGTCTCGATCGGCCAGACCCACACCGAGCAGCGCCACGTCGACCGCCTGTGGGCCCTCATCGACGAGAAGGCTCGGTCCGTCTGAGCGGTCAGGGGCCGGCGCCGCGCACGACCCCCAGCAGCTGACGGACCATGAACGCCGTTGCTCCCCACAAGGTGCCTTCAGGAAAGTCGTAGAACCACAGCTGGGCGCCCATCCAGTCCGACGTGCGCCACTTCGACTCATCGAGCAGCTCCGAGATCGTCGGCTCCAGAATCAGCTCGACCTCGCTCGGGTCGGGGACGAGCTCTGCCGGCCGCTCGATGCGGGCGACGACCGGAACAATCCAGTTGTCGCGGTCCCTGGTCGTCACGGGACGAAGGCCCCCGATGACGTGCACTGCGTCGGCCGGCAGCTGCACCTCCTCCCACGCCTCCCGGAGGGCAGCCTCGACGGGCGTCTCTCCTGCCTCGATTCGACCCCCCGGAAACACGACGTCGCCGGGATGGGTCCGCATATCGTCTGGGCGCTTCGTCAACACGATCCGCACCTTGCCTGCACGATCCTGGTACAGCGGGACGAGTACGGCCGCTCTCGCCACCTCGCCGGGATCAACCGGAGGGAGCGTGCCGAGTCTGGTCCAGATGTCGAGCATGTCACGTGACACTAAAGCGCCGGCACGGGAAACGGTCCGACTCGGTCGGCACCCGTGACGGCAGACATCCAAACGCACCCGTGAGAATCCCGCGATGCCGGCCGCTTGGGGGAAGGTTCAGCCCGCCATCGAGACCACGTCGGTTTGCCACGCATGCTCGCCGGACGCCGCTTCATGAATCGGACACGTGCGAGGGCCGGAACCGCCTTCCCCAAGCCTCGCAGGGCGATAGTCTGCGACTCATGCCTCCGTCGCCCAGCACCGTCCTCCACTCGCCGCGCTTCACGCTCCAGCCTTTTCGGCGTCGTGATGTCGGCCCCGTCCACGACGCCGTGCTGGCGTCGTTGCCGGAGCTCTCCGCGTACCTGCCCTGGGCGAACGATCACTACAGCCGGTCGACTACCCAGCAGTTCATCCGTGAATCCGGCGGTGCATGGCACGAAGGAAGGGCGTTCGACTTTGCCATCCGGCGCGATGCCGACCCCGACCACCATCTCGGCAATGTCTCGGTGTGGTTCGTCTCGCGGGCCAACGCCGTCGGCGAGGTCGGCTACTGGGTGCGCACCGACGCGACGCCGGACCGGCATATGCACCGAGGCCGTGGCGCGCATCCTGCGCTTCGGGTTCGAGGATCTCTCGATGCACCGGATCGTCCTGCGGATCGCGGTCGGCAACGTCGCTTCCGAACGTGTTGCCGAGAAGCTCGGCTTTCGATTCGAGGGCACCCTGCGCGACGAGGTCCGCGTAGGCGCCGACTGGATGGATCACACGATCTGGGGCCTTCTGGACCACGAATGGCGCCGTGAACAGGCCCGCTATCGCACGGAAGCGTGGATCTGAGCGGGAACCGAAAGCGTCCCCGGGAGCGTTGAACCACCGAACTCCGGCATCGCTCGCCTATCGTTCTGCCGTCCCCATGACCCCACGCGCACTCCAGATCGTCCAGCAGCTACTCATCACCGCGGTCACGGTCGTGTTGGCCCTCGTGGTGTTTGCGGCGTTCCTACGGGTGATCCGCCCGCCCGACCCCGAGGCGGTGGCCCGCAGCGCCGCGGCGCGCACTACGACGACGACGACCTTGGCTACGTTCCCGGGCGCTCCGGCGCCCACCGTTGCAGAGGGCGAGCCTCCGCCCCCGTCAACCACGGTTGCACCCGCCGACGCACCCCCCTGCCGGGAAGACGCACCCGAGACGGGTTCTGGGACGGTCCTGCGCATCTACTACACATGCGGACCGTCCTCCGTGCCGACGGCCTCCTCGTTCGTCTACCGGGTGGTACCGGACACGAGTCTCGTTCTCACTGCGACGATTCAGGAGCTCGTGAAGGGGCCGGATGACGACGAGCGAGCGCTCGGCTTCGTCTCCTTCTTCTCGCCCGCTACCTCCGGGGCGTTCGTCGGTTTGGACCTGGCCTCGGGCAAGGCGACTGTCGGCTTCAGCGGTATCGGCGACATACCGAACATCACGACGGCGACCGGCAGCCAGTTCTTCATTGCGAACCTCAATGCCAACGTATTCCAGTTCGACACCATCAACGCCGTCGAATACAGCCTCGATGGGAGCTGCGACGCCTTCTGGGCTCTGTTCCAGAGCGAGTGCCAAACGGTGAGCCGCGCCGACTGGGATCGCCAGGTCGCCGCCTGGAGGGCGCAGGGATAGTCGCACCCTTCGTCAGTTGCCGGACGGCGATAGGGACGGGGCGACAGCTCGCTACCTGAGAGATCCCCCGGGAAGGACCACTCAGACCTCACCTCTCCCCCCCTCGATTCGCACACGCTCGGGCCCGGCGTGCGCCGGGCCCGAGTCTTCGATCGTGGCAAGCGCCTGTGGCGCCGCCCGATGGTTACATCATGTCCATTCCGCCGCCGCCGCCGCCGTGGCCGTGGCCGGCAGACTCCTCATGCTTCTCCTCGGCGACGAGCGCCTCGGTGGTGATCAGGAGCGCAGCGATGGACGCTGCATTCTGGAGCGTCGAGCGGGTGACTTTGGCAGGATCGATGATCCCTGCTGCGATCAGGTCCTCGTAGTTGCCCGTTGCGGCGTTGAAGCCGTTGCCGCCCTCGCTGTTGCGGACTTTGTCGACCACAACGCCACCTTCGTAGCCGGCGTTGAAGGCGATCTGGCGCATCGGAGACTCGAGCGCACCTCTCACGAGCGTGCGACCGGCCTTGACGTCGTCGGTACCGCCGCGCAGCTTGTCGATGCCCGCCGCGGCCCGCAGCAGTGCAACACCGCCGCCGGGCACGATGCCCTCTTCGACCGCTGCCCGGGTCGCCTGGATGGCGTCCTCGATGCGGTGCTTCTTCTCCTTGAGCTCCACCTCGGTTGCGGCGCCGACCTTGATGACGGCAACGCCGCCGGCGAGCTTGGCGAGCCGCTCCGAGAGCTTCTCACGATCCCAGTCGGAATCCGAGTTCTCGATCTCGCGACGGATCTGGCTGACCCGTGCAGCCACGTCGGCGTGCGAGCCCGCACCCTCGACGATGGTGGTGTCGTCCTTCGAGACGACGACCTTGCGGGCTTTGCCGAGCAGATCCATGGTGACGCCGTCGA
The DNA here is from genome assembly GCA_963792895.1 of uncultured Acidimicrobiia bacterium. Taxonomy (GTDB): domain Bacteria; phylum Actinomycetota; class Acidimicrobiia; order Spongiisociales; family UBA5794; genus UBA6912. The sequence continues at coordinate 814,200 of CAWBYA010000007.1, read as the reverse complement.
GCTTGAGGCCCACCTCTTCGGAGATGACCTGGGCGCCCGTGAGGATCGCGATGTCCTGGAGCATGGCCTTGCGGCGCTCGCCGAAGCCGGGAGCCTTGACGGCTACCGAGGCGAACGTGCCGCGGATCTTGTTGACGACGAGCGTCGCCAGGGCCTCACCCTCGACGTCCTCGGCGATGATCAGCACCGGCTTGCCGGTTTGCATGACCTTCTCGAGCACGGGGAGCAGATCCTGAACCGACGAGATCTTCGAGTTCACGATGAGGAGATAGGGGTCCTCCAGCACCGCCTCCTGGCGATCCGGGTCCGTGATGAAGTACGGGGAGATGTAGCCCTTGTCGAACTGCATTCCCTCCGTGAACTCCAACTCGACACCAAACGTCTGGGAGTCTTCGACCGTGATGACGCCCTCGTTGCCAACTTTCTGCATCGCATCGGCGATACGCTCACCGATGGTGCTGTCGGCGGCCGAGTTCGCCGCAACGTACGCGATCTGGTCGTGGGCGTTGGAGTCGACCGGGGTCGCCATCTCACCGATGGCCTCGACGACACGGGTCACGGCTTCCTCGATACCCCGCTTCATCTCCATCGGGTTCGCCCCGGCGGCGACGAGACGCAGACCGTCACGCACCATCGCCTGAGCAAGCACGGTGGCCGTGGTCGTACCGTCACCTGCGACCGTGTTGGTCTTGTCGGCGACCTCACGTGCGAGCTGAGCGCCCATGTTCTCCCACGGGTCGTCGAGCTCGATCTCCTTGGCAATGGTCACGCCGTCGTTGGTGATCGTGGGGGCGCCCCACTTCTTCTCGAGCACGACGTTGCGGCCCTTGGGGCCCAACGTCACCTTCACGGTGTCGGCGAGCTTGTCGACGCCGGCCTGCAGGCCGCGCCGCGCCTCCTCGCTGAACCTGAGTTCCTTTGCAGCCATGTATTCCCTTCCTCCTACGCCAGAGTGGCGAGCACGTCGCGGGCCGAGAGAACGAGGTAGTCCTCACCCTCCACCTTCACCTCGGTGCCGCCGTACTTCGAGTAGAAGACGAGATCACCGACGGATACGTCGAGCGGAATCCGCTCGTCCCCGTCTTCGTTCCAGTTCCCGGGTCCTACCGCGAGGACTTCGCCCAGCTGGGGCTTCTCCTTGGCGGTGTCGGGGATGACGAGGCCGCTGGCCGTACGGGCCTCGGCGTCGTCTTTGGGCTTGACCACGATGCGGTCACCCAGGGGCTTCAGGTTCATTCGACTCCCTCCTTTGGTCGAGAGACGATTAGCAGTCGATACCTGCGAGTGCCAGATCGTAGCACTCTCTGCGACAGAGTGCTAGCGGGCGACCGGCGAGAGTGCCAGCACGATCCTAGGTGCGGTATGACGACGAGGATCCGTCAGTTCCTCGCCAGGGACTAGCCGAGTTTCAGGCCGGGCTCAACGTCGCTCCGCCACGGTGTCTCGCGCCCCGCACCCATCCAGAAGCCGGCCGCCGCGGCGATCATCGCACCATTGTCGGTGCACAGTTCAGGGGACGGTAGGTAGAGCTCCACGCGGTGAGCCTCCGCCTCTTCGGCGAGGCGATGGCGGAGTCGTCGGTTGGCGAGCACGCCGCCGCCGCCCGCGACCACCTGGGCGCCGGTCTCCCGCACTGCGTTGAACGTCTTCTCTACCAGCACGTCGACGATCGCCTCCTGGAGCGACGCCGCAACGTCCGGCAACGGCGGCACGTCGCCCGCCGTTTTGGCCTTTTCCAGATAGGTCGTCACCGATGTCTTGAGACCCGAGAAGGACAGGTCGAATGGCCGATCGCGGAGCGCCCGTGGGAAGGCGATGGCCGCTGGATCGCCGCCGTCCGACGCATCGTCGACAGCGGGACCTCCCGGATACCCGAGCCCCATGAAGCGCGCCAGTTTGTCGAAGGCCTCGCCCGCCGCATCGTCGATCGTGGCACCCAGAACGTCGTAGTCGCCCCAACCGCGAACGAGCACGATCTGGCTGTGGCCACCCGATGCCAGCAGCACCACGGCGGGCGGGCGGTATCCCGCATGCTCGAGGCGCGGCGCAAACAAGTGGCCCTCCATGTGGTCGACGCCGATGAACGGCTTCCGCAGACTCCAGGCAAGCGACTTGGCGAACGAGTAGCCGACGACGAGAGAGCCGACGAGGCCCGGGCCTTGGGTCGCAGCAATCGCATCGATGTCGTCCGGATGGACACCTGCCTGCCGCACTGCTTCGTGGACGAGCGGGCGGATTGCTTCGACGTGCGCTCTGGCGGCGACCTCGGGAACGACACCACCGAAGCGGGCATGCTCCTCGGTCTGCGAGGCGAGCACGGACGAACGCACGGAGAGGCCGGCGACAACGGCGACGCCGGTCTCGTCGCAGCTCGTCTCGATGCCGAGGATCAACGGACCGTCACTCATTCTCGGGTGCCTCCAGGCGGCGGCGGATCTCGTCGAGCCGCACCACGTAGTCGTCGGCATCGATGTCGGTGGCCCACATGATGAGGGCGTCTTCATCGACGTAGTACGCCTTGCGCACGCCGACCGGAGCCATCCCAAACCGGGAGTAGAGGCGTTGAGCCGACCTGTTCGACATCCGAACCTCCAGCGTCAGGTGGCGGGCTCCCATGTCGAGGGCGCGCTCCACCAAGTGAAGCATCAGCCGGGTCCCGATGCGGTGGCGCCTGGCAGAGGGGTCGACGGCCAAGGTCGTGATATGGGCATCGTCGACAACGAGCATCACACCGCCGTAGCCGACCAGCGCACCGTCGACGAGAGCGACGGCGTAGACCCGGCCCGGCTGCGCCAGCTCGTCGATGAAGATCGGGAGTGACCACGGCTGCGGGTAGATGGTCTGCTCGATCTCGAGGACGCGCTCCAGATCGTCACCGACCATGGGGCGAATGGCCAGCGCAGCGGGGGGCGACGACGGTTCGGCATTCACGACGCGGCTCCCGGCCACAGCCCCTCCTCTCGAAAGTCCGACCAGTTGATCTGTACATCCGGCTCGCGCAGGTAGATGGGCTGCAGATCCTCGGTGCCGGCGAAGTCATCGTGCGCGGCTCGCATCTCCGCGATCTCGAGCAGCACGTCTGCCGACGGATACCGGGGACGCCCCTTGCGGGCACGATGGAGCCCGCGGAACACGACATCTGGAAGCATCTGCCATTCGCCGACGATCAGCGTGTCGTTGCCGTCCGCCTCGATGAGCCCGTAGAACTCGTCGGGGGACACGAGCTCGCGCGGGCCGTCGGGCATGACGCCGCCCGGGACGGGTCGGAATGGCGCGGTTGCGATCTGCCCTCTGCGAACGTCGATGATCGGCCAGATGCGGCGCCGACCGGTTGCCGCCCGCAGGGCCAGCACGGTCAGCGAGCTGGCCGTGACGATCGGGACGCCGACGGCGGCAGCAATCGCCTCGGCCGTGGCAATACCGGCACGGAGCCCGGTGTAGGGCCCGGGACCGACGTCAACCGCAATCAGATCGAGGTCGTCCGGCTCCCAGCCCGCCCGCTCGAAGCAGAAGTCGATGGCAGGCACGAGGAACTCCACGTGGGCCCTGCCGTCGACGAGAACGGACATCGCAGCGAGTGCCCCCTCCTCGCCGAGCGCCACTGAACTGGCGCGGGTGGCGGTCTCGATGGCGAGGATCTTCATACGATCAGCTCCTCGAGCGACCGTTCACAGAACGTCCCGTGCGGCGTGATGAGAATGTGGCGGGTCTCGTCGCCGTCGGCGACCCTGAGCTCCACCACCAGATGGTCGACCGGCAGACCACCGGCAACCGCGTTGCCCCACTCGATGAGAAGGACGCCGTCGCCGGCCTCGGTGAGCAGGTCGAGGTCATCGAACTCACCGATCGAGCCGAGGCGATAGACATCTGCGTGATGGACGGGCAGCAGCCCGTCGTAGCTGCGGACGATGACGAAGCTGGGGCTCGTCACACGATCCTCCACCCCCAGGCCTTCAGCGATCCCGGAGGCCATCAGTGTCTTTCCGGCACCAAGGCGGCCCACGAGCAGGACGATGTCGCCGGGGCGCAGCAGCGCCGCGATCCTGCGGCCGAGAGCCAGCGTGTCTGCGGGCGTCGCGGCTGAAACCTCGAGGGTGGCGCCTGAGTCGTTCGTGGGGATGTTCATCGGAAGAGGTCGAGCTGCTCCGGATCGGGTTCGGGGGCAACGGCCGGGGGCTCGTCTCCGCCGTCGCTGCGCAACCCCGGCAGGTTACCGTCGATGATGGCCCGCACGATCCCGAAGTCGATGCGCATCTCCTCGAGCACCTTTGCGCTCCCCCGCAGAGCCGCTGCGGGGTGGTAGGTGGGCACGAGATGCCTCCCCCACCACTCGTAGGCGGTGCCACGCAGCCGGGTGATACCCGTCTCCGTCCTGAGCAGCAGCTTGCTCGAGAAGTTCCCCAGCGTGAGGACGACCTTTGGATCGACGAGACGGAGCTGTTCTCGCAGGTATCCCTTGCAGGCATCGATCTCGTCTGGACGAGGATCACGGTTGCGGGGCGGGCGACACTTGACGACATTGGCGATGTAGGCCTCGGCTCGGGAGAGCCCGATCTCGCCCAAGAGCTGCTCGAGGAGGTTGCCCGACGGGCCGACGAAGGGCAGGCCTTGCTCGTCCTCTCGCTGACCAGGCCCCTCACCGACGATCATGACGTCGGCGTCCGGGTGGCCGTCTCCGAACACCACGTGGGTGCGGTTGTCGGCGAGCCTGCAGTCGGTGCACACTGCGGCGCGAGTTGCGAGCTCGGCGAGCGCCTCGGCACGGTCCGGTTGCGGTCATCCGCCGCCTTCCGACGCGGCAACGACCCCGAACTCGATCGCCCGTCCGGTCGCCTCGAATGCCGCCTCGCTCGCAGTGTCGATGCTCGCGGTCTGAATCGCCACACGCCACGGCGAACACGATATCCCCGTCGAATTGGGTGTGGGTCGGTCGCAGACACACCGCCATCGCATCGTGGGCGCGCACGATCAGCCGACTCAACGCCGCACGATCGAGCCGCGCGTCGGTTGCGATGGCGACCAGCGTCGTCTGTTCGACACCGTTCAGTGGGACGCCGGGCGGGCCCGGTACGTAGTCGCCACCCGTCAATGGCATCCCCTTCGAGGGTGAACGCGTCGCCCGCGGCATTGACGACCGCGAGGGCAGCGACGACTGCGTCGCCTGCCGCCACGGCCGCCGAGCCGAGGCCGCCGCGTTGCACGTGCTCGAACGCCGCGCCAGATCCCGACACTGGCGCCGGTGCCGGCTCCGACGGCCCCGATCGCCACGGGTTCGGTCGTTCGTGCGTCGTAGGCGGCCGCTCCTTCGGCGGGACCGGGACGGGCCTGGGCGTCGCCGACGCCCAGATCGAACAGAATCGCCGCCGGAACGATGGGCACCTTGGCGACAGGCGTGACGTGACCGCGGCCGTCGCGTTCGAGGCGGCGTACGACGCCGTCTGCCGCCGAAAGCCCGAAGGCCGATCCGCCGGCAAACACGATGGCCTGGATCATCTGGACGCGGAGCCCCTGGCCGAGCAGCGCCGTCTCTCTCGTGCCCGGTGCCCCGCCCCGCACCTCGACAGCGGCCACGTTCGGTTCGGGAAACGTCATCACCGTCACCCCAGTGCGAGCTATGGGGTCGGACCAGTGCCCGACCTCCACGCCTGGTATCGATGTGAGCGTCCCGCTGTGGGTCATGGCGTCGACCCTTCGTAGCGGCGGGGAAGGCGAGGCCCGAAACCGCACACGACCTCGTAGTTGATGGTGTCGAGCCGCTCGGCCCACTCCTCCGCACCGATCACGTCGTCGCCCTGACGGCCGAGCAATACGACCTCGTCGTCGACATCGACGTCGGCGTCGCCGACATCGATCACTATCTGGTCCATGGTCACCGTCCCCGCAAAGGGAAAGCGACGGCCGTTGATGAGCACCTCGCCGCCCGCCGCGGAGAGCCGGCGAGTCACGCCGTCGGCGTAGCCAACGGGAACCGTGGCGACCGTGGCGTCTGCGGCGAGCGGCCGCCGCCTCCCATAGGAAGGCCGGGTTCCCGCCGGGTGGCGGCGGACGTAGGAAACGTGTGAGACCACACGCATGGCCGGTCTGAGATCGATGTCGACACCCACATGGGGCGCCGGTCGCATTCCGTAGATGCCGAGGCCGACCCTGACCATGTCGAGGCGCGCCTCCGGATAGCCGATAGCACCGGCAGAGTTCGCCGCATGCCGGATCCCCGGATCGATACCGGCCCTTTCGAACTCTGCGAGCACGTCGTGGAAGATCGCCAGCTGAGTCGCGGTGAAGTCCCGATCGTCCTCGGCAACCGCAAAATGGGTCCACACACCCTCGAGGGACAGCTGCGAATCACCGACGATGCGCTGCGCAAGCGCCGCAGCGTCCGCTGGCGGCACCCCGACACGGTGCATCCCTGTGTCGACCTTGAGGTGCACCGGAAGGGGCGCGTCACCGGTGCGTTGCGCCAACGGGCCCAGGAGACGCTCCGTGTACACGCTCGGGGTGAGACGCCACCGCACGAGGGCATCGACGTCAGCAGCGGGCGGTTCCGACAGCAGGAGGATGGGGGCCCGAATCCCTGCTTCCCGCAGCCGAATCCCCTCCGCAACGATTGCGACGGCGAGCCGGCCGGCACCGCCGGCAATCGCCGCCTCGGCCGTCGGCACGTCGCCGTGGCCGTATCCGTCCGCCTTCACCACGGCGCAGACCGTCGCCGGGGCGACCAGCCGGGCGATGGCCGAGACATTGTGGCGAATCGCATCTCGGTCGATCTCGACCCAACTCGGCCTCACCAGGCATGCCTCCCGATGGTCGGAACGAGTCTGTCGGCCGTCACGGTTCCGCACTCGGCGAGCTCGGCACCTGCCACGCCGTGCCAATACGCCCCCGACCGCGCCGCGACCTCGGCGTCGAGCCCGCGCGCCCACAGCGCAGCGATGAACCCGCTCAACACGTCACCCGTGCCGATCGTCGCCAGCTCGGGACCTCCGCTGCGCACAACCCAGCGCTCCTTCCCCATCACGAACGTCGGGTTCCCCTTCAAGAGGACGACCTTGCGCATGGTTCTCGCCGCTTCGCCGGCGGCCTCATACCCGGACGGCTTTCCCGTGAGCCGGGAGAACTCGCCTGCATGCGGGGTGAGAATCGCCGGCGACTGCCGTGCTGCGACCGCACCGGTGCCATCGAGGTCGTTGAGGCCGTCGGCGTCGACGAGCAGCTTGCCGGGCCACCGCAGGACGAGTTGGGTGGCAAAGCCGCCCACGTTGAGCCCGAGGCCAGGCCCGACCACCATCACGTCGAATCGCCCGGCCGCTGCAAGCACCTCGTCGACGTCGGCGGTTGCGAACCGCGCATCCCTGCCGATGCCCCGAGTGAGGAGGCCCGGAGCCTGGGCGGCGTAGATCGGCTGGAGCTTCGCTGGGCACATGATGGTCACCGCACCGGCGCCGGCATGCAGCGCAGCTTCTGCCGTGAGCAGTGGAGCGCCCGTCATCCCGGGCGATCCGCCGACCACGACCACCGACCCGGCCGACCACTTGTGGGCGGTGCGAGACCGGGAAGGCCGCGGGGCATCCGTCGCCTCACACAGTCTCAGCACCGGATCACCGCCAACGAGACCGATGTCGGCCACCGAGACCCGGCCACAGCGCTCGGGCCCGTCACCGAGCAGGTGACCCGGCTTCAGCGAATGGAAGGTGACGCACCGAGCTGCGGTGAAGGCCGAGCCGGCAACGATCCCCGTTGCCGCATCGAGCCCACTCGGCACATCAACCGCCAGGACGGGTGCTTCGTGGTCGAGCCACGGCTCCACCTCCGGCGGCAGTCTCCCCTGGAAGCCAACTCCAAAGAGGGCGTCGATCACCAGATCTGCCGATCCGGGCGTCTCCGTCCACGGCAGCACCCTGACGCCTTCCGCCAAAGCGGCTCGAAGTGCGCGCTCGGCCGGAGAGCCGGCGCGTGGGGCGCCAAGTGCATAGACCCGAACTGATGCGCCGCGGCGGCGCAGATACCGCGCAGCGACGTAGCCATCGCCGCCGTTGTTGCCCTTGCCTGTGAGCATCGCAACACGAGTGCCGTATCCGGCGCCCATGTCGGCTGCGACCAGCGCAACGGCATACCCGGCCCGGTCCATGAGATCGTCGATACGGCCGGCTACTCCTGCGTCCAGCCGAGCCGATTCGGCCGGGGTAAGCACGGGCTTCATCGGGGGTGTCTCCTGACCATACGAAGGGGATGGTAACGAGACCGGCGACCACTCGGTCGAGGTCAGTCGTCCCGCAGCGACATCGCAAACACGAGGGCACGATCGTCGGTGTGCGTGATCGTGACGAGCACCCGCGTGACACCGATCATGTCCGCCCTCCGCTGCGCCGTGCCCGCAAGATTCACCCGGGGCGCCCCACCGCCCGTGATCTCGACATCTCGCCAATGCACCCTTCGCCAGCCGGTGCCCATGCTCTTCATCACTGCCTCTTTGCCCGCGAAACGTGCGGCGAGCCGTGCCGAGGGATCGACGTAGCGATGGGCGTACTCCCATTCGTGATCCGTGAAGCACCGGTCCTTGAACCGCTCGCCGTACGTACGAAGGAGGTGACGCACTCGATCGATCTCAGCGAGATCGACTCCGAGTCCGATGATGTTCACCCTGAGCACAGTAGCGAGCAGCCTGGCCCCAGTTCACACGACGCCCGCTGCCTCGGCCGCGCCCCTGTACCACTCGGCGAGGGTGGCCGTCGTCTCATGAGCGTTGAGCCCACTGGGATTCGGCACTATCCACACCTCGGAACCGGCCATTCTGTCTTCCTGCCGCCCCACCCGCGCCTTGGGCCGGGCGAACGCCGTCCGATACGCCGTGACGCCCGCGATGGCCACGACCCTGGGGGCGACCGAAGCGACCAGCACCTCGAGACGACGTGAACCAGCCCTCAGCTCGGCGCTGGCCAGCTCGGACGCGCGCGCCGTTGCGCGGTTGACGAGGTTGGTGATGCCGATTCCGCGCTCGATCAGATGGCGACGATCAGCATCGGTGAACCCGGTCGAGCGGTCGACGGTGCGCGTGATGATGCCGGCCAACTCCAACGCGGGGTAGAAGCGGTTGCCTGGATGGGCGAAGTGGGTCTGCGTCGCCGCGGTCCACAAGCCCGGGTTGATGCCGACGAACAGCAAGGCAACACCGGGTCCGATCAGGTCGGGCACCGATGCGTCGCGAAAGGCCTCGAGCTCGTCGCGTGTGAAACCCACCCGACGACCATACCGGCGCCGGATGGAGAGTTCCTTGGCGTCGTCCGTTGGGCCCCAAAGTGAGGTGGGGGGCGCCTTGGGCGCCCCCCATGCCTCGTGGGTTCACGCGGCGGTACGCCGCCCGATGGGGACAACGGCCAGCGGGATGCCCGCCGCCTCGGCGAGTCGCTCCACCGCCCTGGGGGCGACAATCCGCCCACCGGCCGGCACACAGATCAGCGCCGCACCCGTGGCCCGGGCGGCAGCGACCAGCTCAGCAGCGACATCGTTGCCCACTGCTGTGATGCCGTCGGCAGCGATGTTGCGAGCCGCCAGCCTGTCGGCCACCTGCTCGAGGTACACCTCGCCCGCTTCGGCGATCGACGTGCCCTCGGCGGTTGCGTACTCGCGCAACGCATGCGCGGTCACGCCCGTGAGGGCGACGAACAGCGAAACCTTCTGTGCTCCGCCACCGTCGGGGCGGGTTGCGAACTCCAACGCCGCCTCGCCCCAGTCGGACGACGGGTCGAGAGCGACGAGCGCGTGGATCGATGCATTCATGAATGGATTCCTTGTGTGAGTAAAGGGAGAGAATCGGGCCGATGAGGCCCTGGAGCTCCACCCGGATTCGTTCCTGGCGAACCGTGTGGAAGCGGTCCACATCATAGCCGGTGCTGTGGTCGCCACCGCCGATTTCGGGGCACAACGGTCTTCGGTGCGGTGAGGTGGTGCCATCGCCCGCTCGGATCGAGCGGCTCCCCACCAGGGGGGCCGGCGTCCCTCTGCGGTCTTTCCTGAGGGGGCTTCCTCACAGCGAGGTAGGCGGTGCGACGGCCACAACCTCACCCCCTCGCATCGCTCCGCTCATGATCCCCCCTCTCGCAGGGGGGATCATGAGAGCGTCTCTTGCGCTACTCCACCGTCACCGACTTGGCGAGGTTGCGGGGTTGGTCGATGTCGTGGCCGCGCAGCTTGGCGACGTGATATGCCAGCAGCTGGAGAGGAACGATCGACGCAACCGGGCTCAGGAGGTCGTCGGTGTGCGGAATGCGGAGCACCTCGTCGGCGAACGAGCCGATCGTGGCATCGTCCTCGTACGCGACGGCGAGCACAGTGGCGCCTCGCGCCTTCACTTCCTGGACCGCCGACATCGTCTTGTCGTAGACCGCGCCCTGGGTGAGCACCACGATCACCGGGGTGCCGGCTGTCACCAATGCGAGGGTCCCGTGCTTCAGCTCACCCGCAGGCATCGCTTCGGAGTGCAGGTAGCTGATCTCCTTGAGCTTGAGCGATCCTTCCATCGCAACGGCGTAGTCGAGGCCTCTGCCGATGAAGTAGACGTCCTGAGCCTCGGCGATGCGAAGGGCTGCCTTGGCGATGTCGTCCTCCAGTTGGAGCACGTGTTCGATTTGGCCGGGGAGGAGGTGAAGACCGTGAGCCACGCGCTGCGACAGCGCCTCGTCCACGACACCGCGCTCCTTGCCGATCCGCAACGCCAGCAGGTACTGACCGATGAGCATCGCAAGGTAGGCCTTGGTCGACGCCACTGAGATCTCAGGGCCGGCTCTCGTGTAGAGCACGTCGTCCGCCTCGCGGCTCAGGGTGGAACCGACGACATTGGTCAGTGCCAGGAGCCGGGAGCCTCGTTCGCGGGCCAAGCGTGCTGCAGCGAGCGTGTCCGCAGTCTCCCCAGACTGGCTGATGGCAACCGTCAGGCTCGGCGCTTTCACGAGGGGATCTGCGTACCGCATCTCGTGGGCATACTCGACGGAGGTCGGAAGGCGCAGAACGCGCTGGAAGATCTCGCGGCCGACGAGGCCGGCGTGAAGGGCGGTGCCGCAGGCCGTGATCCAGACGTGGTCGATGGAGCGAGCGAACTCGCCGTCGAAGTGGACGTCCTCGAGCCAGACCTCACCCTCGCCGTCCAACCTTCCGGCCACGGTCTCGGTGACGACTGCGGGCTGCTCGTGGATCTCCTTCAGCATGAAGTGCTCGTAGCCGCCCTTCTCGGCTTGCTCGGCATCCCAGTCGACGTGCATGACGTCGCGATCGATGGTTCCACCCTCGATGTGCTCGATCGTGGCGCCATCTGCGTCGACGATCACAAGCTCGCCGTCCTCGATGATGAGGAAGTCGCGGGTGTGCTGGAGCACGGCAGGAATGTCGGACGCAAGGAAGGTCTCACCGTCGCCGAGACCCACGATGAGCGGGCTCACTCGGCGGACTGCCACGATGCGCCCCGGCTCGTTGGCGGTCATGACCACGAGGGCGTAGGCGCCCTTGGCGTGGGCGACGGCGCGGCGAACGGCAGCGACGATGTCCCCGTCGTACTCGAGGGCAACGAGGTGAGCGAGGATCTCCGTGTCGGTCTCCGACTCGAAGTGGTGGCCGTCGGCGCTGAGCCGCTCGCGCAGCTCGTGGAAGTTCTCGATGATGCCGTTGTGCACCACGACGAAGCGCCCCGAAGGATCGCGATGGGGATGCGCATTGGCATCGCTCGGCACGCCGTGCGTCGCCCACCGCGTGTGCCCGATCCCAACCGTGCCGTGCAACGGCTCCTTGTCGAGAAGGGCAGCCAGTCGCCCGATCTTGCCTTCGGCCTTGCGCACCTGGATGTCGCCATTGGCGACCGCGATACCGGCCGAGTCGTACCCCCTGTACTCGAGGCGGCGCAGCCCCTCGAGGATGAGCGGTGCCGCTTGGCGCGGCCCAACGTAACCCATGATTCCGCACATCGCGCGTGAACCTCCTGGTGGGTGGACCGGAGGTGAAGACAGCGAAACGTTCGTTCGCTCCCACATCGGGGCGGACTTTGCCCCCGAGGTCACCCCCGGGCTCTACCCGTCCCATAACGACCGTGGGCGGCCGAGAGGGTACCCGCCGACTGCTCGATGATCCCTCTCCCTCGTCACCTCGCCGTCGGGCGAGGGCAGGCGCTTGGAGATAGTGCTCCGGTCGAAGCTTCTGTTTGTCGCCGCCAGCATAGGACCTCTCAGGGGATGCGCTATGGGCCGGGGGGCCCAGGATGGGCTCGGAGATAGCGGCGAAGCCGCTTCGTCGCACGCGTCACGTACTCCCCGGGATCGGCATGGGTGCGCAGCACGTAGTCGATGAACATCACCGTTCGCGCCGCCATCAGGAGGTCGAGCTGGCCCTGATACTCGGCCGGCCAATCGCGACGGCTGCGGTACCCCGACTCGAACTCGGAACAGAGCTGCGGATAGTCGGGCCGGTTTCGTTCGTAGAACAGGGTGATGGCGATGTCCTGCACCGGGAAGCCCCACATGACGTCCTCGAAGTCGAACACGATCAGCCTGCCCCCATCTACATGAACGTTGTCCGGGTGGAGGTCGCCATGCACGACGATCGGGCGGCGCTGGTGGAGTCGGGCCAGCTCGGCCCCGGCCCGAACGGCAACCTCCTCGATCACGGTGCGACGAGACGGCGTGATGGCACGCCGGAAACGCGGCTCTTGCCACACAACCTGCTCGTTCGGGTAGTAGAACACCCGGTCCCAGACGAGCGGCGAGAACCCCGGCGGTGGCGCGAAACGCTCCCCAAGGTCGTGCAGCGCTGCCGCGGTGGCGCCGAGGAGGTGATAGCGCTCGGGTGTGATCCGGCCTGAGAGGGGTCGCCCCGGAATCCACTCGAACAGAACACAATTGCGCGCATCGGGCACGCCCTCGGACCCGACCCTGGTGATGAAGTCGCCGGAACGGTTTCGGATCGGATGCACAACGGGAATGTCGGTTCTTGCGACTGCGCTGAGCCACGCCATCTCGGCGTCGACACTCGTCACGGTGCCTTCCTCGCGCATACCGACGCGAAGCGCACGTTGTGCGCCGTCGGTCGTATCGACACGCCACACGGTGTTGGAGTGCCGTGCATGGAGCCGAAGGCGCGCCACGTCGAGTGGGTACGCCGCCAGCGCAGCAACGGCCACCCGTCGCAAGCGCCGCGCTTTGTGCAGCTCGGTCAGCTCGTCGTAGGGCTTCAAAGCCGCGAGCTCAGCCGCCCAGCGAGCTCGCGACGACGCTGCTGAGTGATGAGGCCACCGCCTCGGCGACCTCGGACGTCGGGGCTTCGACCATCACACGAACGATCGGCTCCGTACCCGAGGCCCTCACGAGGATGCGTCCCTCGTCGCCGAGCGAGGATGCGGCGTCCTCGACCGCGGACCACACATCGTCTGCCACGTCGAGCCTGCCCTTGTCGGCGACGACGATGTTCTGGAGCACCTGGGGGAACTCGGTCATCACGGTGCGCAATTCCCGCAACTCGGCACCGGTGTCCACGATGACCTCGGCCAGCCGCAATGCCGTCCGTAGCCCGTCGCCACTCATACGATCGTCGAGGACGATGTGTCCCGACTGCTCTCCGCCCAAGACGGCGCCACTTCGCAGCATCTCTTCGAGGACATAACGATCCCCCACCTGCGTCTGGACGACGTCGATACCGAGGCGCAGCATCGCTTGCTTGAACCCGAGGTTGGCCATCACTGTGGAGACGATGTGGTCCCCTTCGAGCGTCCCCGTTTCCTTCATGTGACGAGCAATGATGGCCATGATGACGTCACCGTTGGCCGTCACGCCATTCTCGTCGATCGCGATGAGGCGATCGGCGTCGCCGTCGAAGCAGAAGCCGATGCGGCCTGCAGCAAGCGGAGCCAGCGACTCGGGGTGCATTGCACCGCAGTCGTCGTTGATGTTGACACCGTTCGGGCTTGCGGCATGCACGTCGACATCGGCGCCGAGCCGGCGGAAGAGCGTTGGAGCAGCGAGGTGGGCCGCTCCGTTGGCGCAGTCGAGAGCAAGCCGCATCCCGCGGCAGGATGGGGCCGCGATCGCCGGCCACGAGGTCGATGTAGCGATCGAGGGCACCGTCCATCAGTTGGGTCACGCCGATGTCACCGCCGGTTGGCATCGTGAAAGGTGCGCCTCGGTGATAGCGGGCCTCGATCGCCTCCTCTTGCTCATCCGGCAGCTTGTTCCCGCTGTGGGCGATCAGTTTGATGCCGTTGTCCGGTGCGGGGTTGTGAGAGGCGCTGACCATCACGCCCATCTCTGCGTCGGACCCGTTGGTGAGCCGCGTGACGCCACCAACGGGGATCACCCCGAGGTCCACCGTGTCGACGCCCACGGAGTTGAAGCCGGCGTGAAGGGCTGCAGCCAGCATCGTGCCCGAGCGACGGGTGTCACGGCCGATGAGCACCGGACCGCGTCCGGGCTCGCCGGCAGCTCTGGCGAGATCGAAGGCGAGCTGAGGCGTCAGCTCGCGATTCGCAACGCCCCGTACGCCGTCCGTGCCGAAGAGGCGATCCCCCATTGTGTGCCTCCCGTACCAATCACGCAGGCTTCGTGGAAGCGGAGATTGCGACTCGGCGCACCTCGGAGATGCACGCCGCGGCGCCACAGCTCCAACGTTGCCGAGTCCACCCCACCATTGTCGAAACCCGCTACCGCTTCGTGAACTGCGGAGCGCGACGCGCCTTCCGGAGCCCGTACTTCTTGCGTTCGACGCGGCGAGCGTCGCGGGTGAGCAGGCCCTCGCGCTTGAGGGCTGGTCGCATTTCGGGGTCGATGGCAACGAGGGCACGGGCGATCCCAAGCCGAAGTGCATCGGTCTGCCCGGTGTAGCCGCCGCCCTCGAGGGTGGCGTGGATGTCATAGCGACCCTCGACGTCCACCGTCCGAAGCGGCTCGATTGCCCGGAGGCGGTGGGCCATTTGCGGGAAGTAGTTGTCGAGAGCCCGACCGTTCAGGTGGAACTCACCGGTCCCGTCGTAGAGGCGCACCCGGGCGACCGCAGACTTGCGGCGGCCGGTTGCCTGTGCGAGAGGCTTCGGCATCAGACGTTCACCTTTCCGATCTGGAGGGGCTCGGGGGACTGCGCGGCATGAGGATGCTCAGGGCCGGCGTACACCTTGAGCTTGCCGAGGATGCTGCGCCCGAGCTTGTTCTTCGGGAGCATCCCCTTGACGGCTGCTTCGATGATCCGCTCCGGATGGACGGCCCGCAGCTGGCCGAGCGACATCTCCGAGATGCCACCCGGGAACCCAGAGTGGCGGAAGTACTTCTTGGCCCGTTCCTTGTTGCCCGTGACTGCCACCTTCTCGGCGTTGATGACGACGACGTAGTCGCCGACATCCATGTGTGGGGCGAACATCGGCTTGTGCTTGCCGCGCAGGATTTGCGCAATGCCGGAGGCCAGCCGGCCCAGCGTGACACCGTCGGCGTCGACGACGAACCAGCGACGCTCGATGTCGCCCGGCTTGGGCGTGTACGTTGTCTGCAGGTTGGGCTTCATGGAGCATCCGAATCGATGAGGGCGGACACAAGGAAACGCCCCGGAGGCCGGGAGCGAGGCCACATCGTACCGACCACTACCCGGAATCGCCAATCGACCGATCCGAGACCTCAGACCTCAGACCCGGACGGTCAGATGCCATCTGGAAGGGGAGGCTCCCGCCGAGCAATCTTGAGCGAGCACAGCGAGCGACTAGTAGTCGACACGGACGAGCGTGAGGCCGTGTGGTGGGGCGGCGCCCTTGGCGACGTGGCGGTCGCGGGCGGCCAGAATTGTGGGAACAGCGCCGGGCTCGACCCTGCCGCGGCCCACTTCTACCGAGAGTGCGACCAGCGAGCGGACCATCTGATGGCAGAACGACGATGCGGCGACATCAAAGGCCAGCAGTCCTTCGCGTGCTCTCCGCCACTGTGCGACGCGCACGTCCCGCACCATGCTGCGACCCTTGGCCGCACGGCAGAACGAGGCGAAGTCGTGCTCACCAACGAAATGGGCAGCGGCGTGCGCCATGCGCTCGCTGTCGAGCGACCGTCCGTAGTGCCACGCCGTTCGCGCCAGAAAGGGGTCCGGCGATTCGCGATCGAGAACGCGATAGGTGTACGCCCTTCCGGTCGCTGAGAAGCGAGCGTGGAAGCCTGGTCCCGGCAGCGTGACGGCGAGGATGGCGATCTCCGGCCCCAGCATCCGGTTCAGGGAGCGGCGCAGCCTGTCGACGTCGACCTCCGCATCTGCGTCGAAGCTGGCGACCTGTCCGGTGGCGTGCACCCCGCGATCCGTGCGGCCGGCGACGAAGGTGTCGACCGGGCCCATGTGGCGCTCGAGCGCCGCCTCGAGCTCTCCCTGCACGGTCCGCACGCCGGGTTGACGGGCATAGCCGTGGAACTCGGTGCCGTCGTAGGCGAGATCGATGCGGTAGACGGTCACCGCGTCAGATGATGCCGCGGCCGAAGATGCTCGCCACGATGATCCATCCCACGAGGCCCGCTCCAGCCGCCACGGCCGCCCGCTCGAGCGGAAGGTCGGCTTGGTAACGCACGCCGTGGGCCACGACGGCGAGAAACCACAGACTGCCGATGATCAGCGCCAGGATCGCACTGTCCACGATCTTCTCCGAGACGATCAGCAGGAGCAGCGTTGGGTAGGCGAAACCCGTGATGCGGAGCGTCGTTGCGTACGAGCCTTCTCCGTTGAGGAGGAAGCGGGCTGCCGCATAGACGAGGCCGCTGTAGGCCAGCCAGAACACGGCTGCATTGATCATCGACGCGATGAGCACCTCGATGCCGGAGATGCTCGTGGTGAGGCCGAGAACGCTGAAACCGAAGCCGAGCAGCAACAAGAGTCTCGTGACGGCCACGAGAACCAGGGCGTCGCCCGTGGCGCGGTCGTTGAGGTCCATCCACACGAACGCTTCCCGTTCGAAGCGGACGGCCTGCAGCAAGCGTCTGAGTACGTCTTTCATGAGCCTCCGGGCCGGGAGGATACAGGGATGCCGACGCGCCCGATGCTCCCGACCACGACGGTAGGCTCGGCGCATGATTTGGGAGGCTGGTGTGATGCGTTCGATGCGGATGGTTCTGGTGGTTGGCGTGGCCGTGGCCGCGTGCGGCGGTGGCGCAGGCTCGATCACCGAGTTCGAGGAGTCTCCGACCACCATCGATCTCGACGTGGCGGCCGGGAACGTCACCATCGTGGGGAACGCCTCGATACCCGGCACCTCGATACAGGCCGACATCCAGGAAGGCGACCCGGAACCGGCATACGACCTCGCTGGTGGAGTGCTCACCATTTCGGACAGCTGCACGCCAGACATTGATTGCCGCGTCGACTACATCGTCTCGGTCGCTGGTGACGCCGACGTCACCGTCCTGACTGCGTCCGGAAACGTCACGGTGACCGAACTGTCCGGCGTGGTGACGGTCGACGCCATGGATGGCAATGTGTCGCTCACTGCGATCACGGGCGACATCCAGGTGGTGATCGGTACCGGCGGCGTGCTCGGCACCCGGCTCGAGGCTGCTTTCGCGTCCTTCGAGACCGGCAAGGGCGACCTCGACGTCACATTCGACGAGCCGGTGGCAACCCTCGTGCTCGCATCCGAGGACGGCGACGTGACGGTCCAGCTGCCCGATGCTGCGTACGCGTTCGACGCGTCGGCCCCGAACGGTTCGGTCGAGAACCTCCTCGACAACGATCCGGCGGCGGCGAACACGATCTCGCTGAGCAGTGCCAACGGCAACATCACCGTCTATCGCCGCTGAGCATCCGCCTGCCGCGATCACGAACTCACGGCAATCCTGTACCGCAGCGGTACACCCCAACCTGAGGTTCCGATCTCTGCCCGAACTCACGGCAGTCCTGTACCGATGTGGTACACCCCGACCTGAGGTTCGGCCGAACCCGTCACCCTTGGAGCTTGGCGACCGCCCTCAGCACGGATTGGTCCTTCGTCCAGTCCGCCACCTGGTCGAGATCGACCCACGCGGCGCCCGCAACCTCGTCAGACGGCGCCAGCGGCCTCCGTTCGGCCACCACATGGAATCGGATGTCGAAGTGCAGGTGCGGCGGCTCGGTGCCGCGCAACGGAATGCGGTGCACGTCGACGTCGAACAAGGGCGGGTGCTCGGGTGACACGTCAGAAATCCCCGTTTCCTCCTCGATCTCGCGGAACAGCGCTGCGATCATGGAGGTGTCTTCGGGCTCGACGTGCCCGCCCGGCTGCAACCACCTCTCGAGCCGCCTGTGGTGGATGAGGACCAGCGCAGACTCGGCCGGGTCGGTGATGAACCCACTCACGGTGAAGTGCCCCGGGTCGAACCAGGACGCCGAGAGCACGTCGTGAGGGCTCGCAGCAAGGTCCCGCATCGCCGCCAGGTCGCGCCGCTCCGCCTCGGTGCCGGCGAAACCACCGAGGAGATCCACGAGCTCGAGCCGTCGCGACATGCGCTCTCCTCCGGCTTGGGTCCCAACCACCTCGACGCTAGTGGGCTTCTCCAAGCCCGCTGCGGTCGGCGCCGCCACTGCCGTGATCGGCCAGAACCTCATCGACCATGCGCATGCCGAGGGCAGCGAAGCGCGGGTGGGAATCCCGGTAGTACGGGATGATGATCAGCCCGATCGAAAGCGCCCACCCGCGACCGCGCACCCAGGTGGCGTCGTCGAGAGCGAGCGCATCACGAAAGGTCCGCCTCGCGCTCGATGAGAGCACACTCCAGGCAGGAATCAGGTCGCAAGCGGGGTCGCCGACGCCGGCAGCGCCGAAGTCGATGACGCCGCACAGTCTGCCGCCTTTCACGAGCAGGTTGCCGGGTAGCAGGTCGCCGTGGATCCACACCGGTGGCCCTTGCCACGGTTCGGCAGCGATCGACGTCTCCCATGCAGCGGTCGCCGCTGCAGTGTCGATGAGGTCGGGCAGAGCCTCGATGGCATGCCTGGTCTCGCGATCGCGGACCGCTGGGTGCACCCCTCGACCCGCCGTCGGGCCGCCGATCGAGTCGATGCCATGAAGGGCATGGACGAAACCCGCAAGGTCCCGGCCGAGGCTCGGGGCGGCGTCGTGACCCGCCGTGAGGGTTCTGCCGTCGATCCAGCGATAGATCGACCACGGCCATGGATAGCCCTCCGCGGGCGCACCCTTGCCGAGCGGGAACGGAATCGCAACGGGCAGGAACGGACCGAGGTGCAGGAGAAGTTCGTGTTGCTGATCGGCGTCCTCGCACAGGCCGGCGCTTCGAGGAAGGCGAACAACCATGTCGGCGCCGAGCCGATACAGCGCATTGACGGTGCCATCCGACGCAACGGGCCGGATCGGGAGGTCCGCCCACTCGGGGAACTGCCCGGCGACCAGACGCCGAACCAGATCTGCATCGGTGCGGAACTCGTCGGCGTGCAGCGCCCAATCGGACATCTGCCCTCCTTCAACCGGCGGGTCGCGGAGACGCCCCGGCGTCGGCTGGACTCTCTCCGGCGTTCAGACGAGTTCGATGATGGCCATCTCGGCCCCGTCACCACGGCGCGGCCCGAGCTTGACGATGCGGGTGTAGCCACCGGGCCGATCGGCGTAGCGGGGCGCTACGTCGTCGAACAGCTTGGTGACGACTTCGGTGTCCTGGATCTTGCGGAGCACCAATCGGCGGGCGTGCAGGTCGCCGCGCCGCGCCTTCGTGATGATCTTCTCGACGTAGGGCCGCAGCAGCTTCGCTTTGGCGACGGTCGTCGTCACCTGCTCCTCCTCGATGAGCGACGCAGCGAGGTTGGAGAGGATCTTCCTCTGATGAGAGGGACCGCCGCCGAGGCGAGGCCCCTTCTTGGGCGTGGGCATCAGCTCATGCCACCTTCGCTATCCGCGCCGGCGCGGAGGGAAAGGCCAAGCTCGTCGAGCTTCGCAGCGACCTCTTCCAAGCTCTTCTGGCCGAAGTTGGTGATGTTGAGGAGGTCTTCCTCGGACTTGGCGACGAGCTCACCGACCGTGTGCACCTGGGCGCGGCGCAGACAGTTACGGGGGCGCTCCGAGAGATCGAGCGCCTCGATCGGAAGGTCGAGGTCGGGCGATGTCGACTCGGCAGCAACCACGTCGCCGAGCTCCAGGCCGATGCCCTCGTCCATGTCGGCGAAGAGCCCGAAGAGCTCCCTGAGCGTCTTCCCCGCCGACGACACCGCCTCGCTGGCAGTAAGCGAGCCGTCGGTCTCGACGTCGATGATGAGCTTGTCGAAGTCGGTCATCATGCCGACCTGGGTGCTCTCCACCCGGTAGGCGACCTTGCGCACCGGCGAGAAGATCGAGTCGACGGGGATGACCCCGATCGTGTCGCTCTTCTTGTTGCGATCGGCGCTGCGGTAGCCAACGCCGCGCTCGGCGGTCAGCTCCACCTCGAGCCGGCCGGACGACGACAACGAGGCGAGATGGAGATCGCCGTTGACGACCTCGACGCCGGCCGGAACCTTGAGATCCGCAGCCGACACGTCGCTCTTGCCCTTCGCTGACAGGTACAGAGTCGCCGGCTCTTCGGACTCGACTCGGAGGACGACCTGCTTGAGGTTCAGGACGAAATCGACCACGTCCTCGACCACGCCTTCGATGGTCGAGAACTCGTGCTGGACGCCCTCGATGCGGACAGACGTGATGGCGGCGCCGGGGATTCGCGACAACAGTGTTCGGCGCAGTGTGTTGCCGAGCGTGTAACCGAAACCCGGCTCGAGCGGTTCGATGACGAACCGTGAGCGGATGTCGTTTACCTGCTCCTCTTCGATAGTTGGACGCTGGACGATGAGCACGGGGCGCTCCTCGGGGGCTCGGGAGTCAGGATTACTTCGAGTACAGCTCGACGACGAGCTGTTCTTGGATTTGGGTGTCGATCTGGTGGCGGCTGGGCGGCATCGTGACGGTGATCTTGCGGTCGGACCGATCGATGTCGAGCCACTCGGGACGAGTGCGGTCGACCGTGTCGACCGCCTGCTGCACCGCAAAGAGGTCGCGGCTGCGCTCACGCATCGTGATCACGTCACCCTGTCTGACCTGGTAGGAGGGTATGTCGACCTTCTTCCCGTTGACCAGGAAGTGCGCATGATTGACCAGCTGCCGAGCCTGCGGCCGGGTTCGGGCCAATCCGGAGCGGTAGACGACATTGTCGAGGCGCATCTCGAGGAGACGCAGCAGGTTCTCGCCGGTGATGCCCTTCTGGCGTGCAGCCTTCTGGTAATAGCGGCGGAACTGACGCTCCAGAACGCCGTACATGAAGCGCAGCTTCTGCTTCTCGCGTAGCTGGATCTGGTACTGCGACTCGCGGATTCGGCCGCGACCATGCTCGCCCGGCGGATAGGGCCGCCGATCGAAGTATTTCGCCTTGTTCTCGTCGAGCAACTGGCGGGCGCGCCTGCTGCGCTTGGTGCGGGGACCGGTGTAGCGAGCCATCAGCCGCGCTTCCTCTTCTTGGGTCGGCATCCGTTGTGGGGGATCGGCGTGGTGTCCTTGATCCCCGTCACCTCGATGCCCATGTTCTGCAGCGTGCGGATGGCCGTCTCGCGGCCGGAGCCCGACCCGCGAACGATGACGTCGAGCTTGCGAATGCCCATCTCACCAGCACGGCGGGCGGCCTGCTCGGCCGCGACCTGCGCGGCGTACGGGGTCGACTTGCGCGAGCCCTTGAACCCGACGGAGCCGCCGGATGTCCATGCGACCACAGCACCGTCTTGGTCGGTGATCGTGATGATCGTGTTGTTGAAGCTTGCCTTGATGTGGGCCTGGCCGTGCGGGATGTTCCGCTTGACCCGCCGCCGACCGGGTGCTCGCTGCTGCTTCGCCACGTGATCCCTCTCGCTGCCTTACTTGCCGACCTTTTTCTTGCCGGCGACAGGCGCCGACTTGCCCTTACGGGTGCGGGCGTTGGTATGCGTCCGCTGGCCACGTACCGGAAGGCCGCGCCGGTGGCGCAACCCCTGGTAGCTGCCGATCTCGATCTTTCGCTTGATGTTCTGAGCGACGTCGCGCCGCAGGTCGCCCTCGACCGTCACGTTGGCATCGATGTACTGCCGGATCCGCACCACTTCATCGTCCGTCAGGTCGCGAACCTTCGTGTCGGCGTTGATCTCGAGGTCGCGCAGGATGTGCTGCGATGTCGTCTTGCCCACACCGAATATGTAGGTCAAGCCAATCTCGACGCGCTTCTCGCTGGGAGGTCCGTGCCTGCGATACGAGCCATGTGCTACCCCTGACGCTGCTTGTGACGCGGATTCGGGCAGATCACCCAAACCCGTCCATGACGGCGGATGACCCGGCACTTCTCACACATCTTCTTAGCGGATGCTGAAACCTTCATCGGTATCGGTACGTGATCCTGCCTCGTGCGAAGCCAACGGGGACGGTGCCGAGCTTCACCCTGAACCGAGCGTTCGGGAGCGGCTCGACGACAGTGACCGCAACTTCGATGACGTCGTCTCTCATGCCACAAGAAAAACCCGACCCGGGCGTGGGCCGGACACAGCATGATAGGGGGCGTCTCGAAGCAGGGGCAAATCGCCCCTGGCGGGTGCCCCGCACGCACAATCTAGACGGTCACCGGCGATGTGGGAAGCCTGAAATGGGATCCGAGGAGCACGCAGCCAGCCGCTCACCGCTCGTTGATGCCCCGGGTCTGTGCACTAGCCTCGTCGGCCATGCCCGACCGACTCGCCACTCATCCGATCCCGTCGCCGCTCGCCGACGCGGCGCGCACGATGGCGCCTGCGTACTTGCGGAGGCGGCTCACGAGAGTAGGCGTGCCCTACGTAGATGGCTCGACGACGACACTTCGTGTATGTCGGTGATGCGGAAGCCGTGTCGCGTGGTCCACTTCATGGGGCTCTTCCCGCAGATACCGCCGCTCGAGCGACTCGACCACACCGACCTGTGGCATGTCACCGTCGAATTGCCCCCCGGCAGCCGCATCGAATACCAACTCGAGGTGGTGGGGCACGACCGCACCCAGCACATCGTCGATCCGCTCAACGAGCGCCACGCCTCCGACCCCTTTGGAGCCAATTCCGTGGCGTACAGCCCTGGTGCCACCGACCCGGCGTGGACCTCGCCCGCCGTGGACGCCCGAAAGGGGACGGTCGAGACGCTCGAGTTCGACTCGACGGCTTTCGGCGGCGTGCGGACGCTCTCGGTGTACCTCCCGGACGACTTCCCGAACGACGCTCCCTACCCAGGGGTCTTCCTCCACGACGGCAGCGACCTCATCGAATACGCAGCCGTGACGACGGTGCTCGACAACCTCATCGGCGCCGGAGCTCTGCCACCGCTCATCGGCGTCCTGATGGATCCCGTCGACCGCAACCGCGAGTACATGGCGCTCCCGGCCCACGGGACGTTCGTAGTGGACGAGGTCCTCCCCCACTGCATCGCCGAGTTCCACGTCAGCACCCACCCCGCCGACCGGGTCATTGCGGGAGCGAGCCTCGGTGCGGTCGCCAGCCTGGCGACGGCATGGCGGCACCCCGGCGTGTTCGACGCTCTCGTGCTGCTGTCGGGAACGTTCATCACCGCAACCGGAGGCCCGTGGCATCGCAGCGAGTCGCTGCAACCCGTTGTCGACTTCATCGCAGCCTTCTCCGCCGAACCCGGCCTGCCGGCGAAACGAGCCTGGACGGCGTGCGGGATGTACGAAGCCCTGGTGGCCGACAACCGCGCCTTCGTGCCGGTTCTCGAGGCATCGGGAATGGATGTCCACTACGAGGAGCCCCGGGACGGCCACCATTGGCAGAACTGGCGCAACAACCTCGGAGACGCACTCCGCGCCCTCCTCGCCGAGGACCCGGCCGAGCCGGTAGCGTGAGCCCCGTGAAGCAGACGACCCGCCACATCGGGCTCAGCCTCGGCGCCGACCTCTGCTGGCCGCAGTTCTACGAGGACATCCTCGACCGGCTCGGTCCCGTTGCATCGGTTGGCGACGAGCAGGTGCGATTCGAGGTGGAGCGCATCACGATCGAGCCGTTCGACCTCGGCCAGCACGTCAAGTACGACGTCGTGCTCGACCGGCTGACACCTTGGTATCACACCAGTCGGGAATGGATCAAGAAGGCGGTCGTACTCGACGACCTCTACGTGCTCAACGACCCCTTCACGCTGCAGGCGATGCAGAAACACACGTCGTACGTGGCGATGATGCGTCTCGGCGTGCCGGTGCCCAGGACGTATCTGTTGCCCCCGAAGGAGTACGACCACGCAGCCGACCTCGAGGTGACGCTCGAGCGGTACGCCCAGATGTTCGATCTGCAAGCCATCGGCGAAGACCTCGGCTATCCGCTGTTCATCAAGCCATACGACGGCGGAGCCTGGGTGGGTGTGAGCCGGATCGATGACGGCAACGAGCTGCAGGAGGCGTACGACACCTCAGGGACTCGCATCATGCACCTCCAAAAGGCTGTTGACCCCTTCGATCTCTTCGTCCGCTGCCTGGCCGTCGGGCCCCAGGTGAACCTGATCCGCTACGACCCCGACGCTCCCATCCACGATCGCTACAAGGTGGACTTCGACTTCGTCGAAGGTGACGACTACCGCCAACTGGTCGACCTCACCCTCACGATCAACAGCTTCTTCGGGTGGGACTTCAACTCGTGCGAGGCGCTGCGCAAGGATGGGCTGTTCTATCCCATCGATTTCGCCAACGCCAACCCCGACAGTCAGGTGACCTCGCTGCACTTCCACATCCCGTGGCTCGTGAAGGCGCTCATCCGCTGGTCGCTGTTCTGCGCGGCCACTGATCGCCCCATGCTCCACGACCGGGACTGGCGTGAGTTCTTCGCCGCAGTCGAGGGCATCGACGACTACGGCGAGAGGCTCGCGGCACTCGGGGAGATCGCACATCGGCGCTTCGACACCGAGCGTTTCGAGGCCTTCTGCAGTGAGAACCTCGGCGCTCTCGATGAGGCCGCCTACGACTACTTCGGTACCGATCGTGCGAAGGGGATCGTGCGGCGGAAGGTGGAGGCGATGTTTCCCGACCACGAGGTGGATCACTTCACCGAGCACTTCTGGGGGCTCATCCAGTTCTGGCGGAAGACCGAGCGCGACCGGCTGGATGCCGGGTCGTGAAGAACGTAGAGCGCTGGCATTCGAGCAGGCTCGAGCAGTCGGTCACCGTCGCCCGATGGGGCCACTACGGACGGCCGGTCCTGGTGTTTCCGACCGCAGGCGGGGACGCCGAGGAAGTCGAGAGGTTCGGCCTCGTCGAGGCGCTCGGTGGATTGCTCCACGCGGGCCGCATCAAGGTCTATTCCGTGGACTCGATCTCCGGCCGGTCGTGGTTGATGAAGGACGACCCGAGGCACTCGATGTGGCTTCAGAACCAGTTCGACTACTTCCTCGTCGACGAACTGATGCCGCTGGTCCGGGCGGACTGCAACGACGGCGGCATCGAGATCATCACCGCAGGCGCCTCCATCGGCGCACTCTGGGCGGTCGAGATGATCGCCCGGCACCCCGACATCGTCCGTGCGGCCGTTTGCATGAGCGGCACGTTCGACCTGTCGCCGTGGCTGTACGGACACTGGAGCGACGACTTCTACTTCTCGTCGCCGCTCGACTTCCTCCCGGGGCTTGGTGGGTGGCAGCTCGACAGGCTGCGCGAACGCTTCATCGTCCTTGCCTGTGGCAGCGGCCGCTGGGAGGAGCCGGACGAGAGCTGGCGCATGGCCGACGTCCTCGGCAGCAAGGGCGTCCCCAACCGGATCGACCAGTGGGGCACGGAGTGGGACCATGACTGGCCCACCTGGCGGGCGATGCTCCCGCTCTACCTCGACGACCTCGCCTGACATGGACGCCCAGGTCGGGTCGATTCGCCGGCTCGAGGAGGTCGGGCTCGCAACCTGGCCGGCACTGGAGGCTGAGCGCCTCGACGGGTGGGACCTCCGGGCGGCAGCAGGCGTCACACGACGGTCGAACTCGGTGAGCCCGCTATGGCCGTCGTCCCTTCCGCTCGACGACAAGGTCAGCCGCTGCGAGCAGTGGTACGCATTGCGGGGACTGCCGGCGAGCTTTCGCATGACCGAGCTGGCCGAACCAGGGCTCGAGCCTGAACTCGTCAGGCGCCGCTACGTTCGCGACCCGGTTGTCGACGTGATGGTCGGGCCGGTCGCTGCCTTCGCACCGCACTCCGACATCCGGCTCGACAACGAACCCGGAGGAGACTGGTTCGCCCGTTTCATGGAGCGCCGGTTCGACAGCGGGACACCGCCAGACGTCGTGCGCGAAATGCTCCGCCGCCGCACCGACCCCACTGTGTTCGCCTCGGTCCGAGACGCAGACGACATGGTTGCGATGGGCATCGCTGCGGTCCACGACGCGCACGTCGCCGTGTACGCCATGCACACCATTCCGGACCGGCGCGGTGAGGGGCTCGGCAGCCGGCTGCTCCGTGCTTTGACCGGATGGGGAGCCGAACAGGGTGCTCGAGCTGCCTTCCTGCAGGTCCACTCCTCCACACCCCGAGCCCGCACGATGTACGAGCAGGCTGGGTTTCGCACCAGGTACCGCTACTGGTACCGCATCGCCAGCCGGTGACGGTCCTCGGCCTCAGCCCTGGGTCCTCTTGTGCTCGTGGTCGGCGATCCAGGCGACGAACGAGGCGACATCGCCACTGTGCTCGGCCATGAGATACGTCTCGGCCCACTCGATGACGTCGTCTCGGGTGAAGCCCTGTGGCCCCAACACATCCCACGCCTCATCTGCGAGAATGTGCGCCCCTTCGTCGTGCGCCGGATCGGCGATCACGTCGTTGCGCCGGCGGAATCGCACGGCTGCGTAGAGGATGAGGCCGAGCACGAGGCCACCCACGACGAGGGAAGCGATGGTGAAGACCCGCCACGTGCCGGAAATCGAGGCCGATTGCTCAGTGGCACCCTGCTCCATCCCAAGCCATGAGCCGTCGGAGCAGCCGGAAGCCGAGAACGAAGCAGCGAGGATCAGCACCATGAGGTGCAGTGCCGACCGGGAGTGCGCCGCCCCTCGTGAGCTGATCATTGCGCGGAGCCTATCAACCGCCGGGGAGCAACGCTGCGCGTGCGGAAGGGAGCCGACGCCGCCGGCCTGCGGCGAGCGCTCTATGCGTCGACGAGTTTCGGCTCGGGGAGGGTCGACACGATCGAGCCCTGCTCGGTGAGGAGCACGGTGTGCTCGAAATGGGCAGACAACGATCCGTCGGCCGTGACGACGGTCCACCCGTCGTCGAGGAGGGCGGTTTCGGCCCCGCCGAGGTTGAACATCGGCTCGATGGCGAGCGCCATGCCCGTCTTCAGTTTCAGCCCCTTGCCCTTGCGTCCGTAGTTGGGAACGTTGGGAGCCTCGTGCATGTTGCGACCGATGCCGTGGCCGATGTACTCGCGCACCACCCCGTACCCGTGTGGCGCAGCCGTTTGCTCGATCGCATGGCCGATGTCACCGAGGCGGTTGCCGGCCTTGGCCTGGGCGATGCCGTTCCAGAGACCCTGCTCGGTGACCTCGATGAGCCGAGCGACCGCCTCTGGCACATCACCGACGGCCATGGTGAAGGCGGCATCTCCGTGCCATCCCTCGTAGATGGCGCCTGCATCGATCGAGAGGATGTCACCGCTGCGGAGCTCGTAGTCGTCCGGGATACCGTGGACGATCACCGAGTTCGGTGATGCGCAGATCGACGCCGGGTAGCCGTGGTAGCCCAAGAACGACGGGCGGCACTGGTGATCGCGGATCACCTGATGAGCGATCGCATCGAGGTCCTTCATGCTCACCCCGGGCAATGCGGCGTCGCGCACGGCGGCATGGACGGCGGCGACGCATGCGCCGGCAACAGCCATCTTCTCGAACTCGGCGGGCCCCTTCATGGTGATGACCCTGCCGTCCATCACGCGCCCTCGGACAGCGCCGTCACGATGCGAACAAACACCTCGTCGATGGCCCCGAGGCCATCGACCCTTGCGACCTTGACGCCGTGGGTTGGGTAGTAGTCCGAAAGGGGGGCGGTCTCCTCCCAGTACAGCGCCAGCCGGCGGGAGATCGCTTCGGAGGTGTCGTCCTTGCGGCCCTGCTCGGCCGCCCGTTTGAGGAGCCGATCCATGAGCTCGTCCTCCGGCACCTCCAGAAGGAGAACAGTGTCGACGGCGTCGCCGTTCACTGCATCGTCGAGCGCTTGCGCCTGTGGTTGGGTGCGGGGGAAGCCATCGAGGAGGAAGCCGCAGCGCGCATCTTCTCTCTTCAACCGCGCCGCCACCATTGCAACGACCAGGTCATCCGGCACGAGGTCGCCTGCGGCCATGATGGCTTCGGCGCGCTTGCCGAGGTCGGTGCCCTCTGCAACTGCCTGGCGCAGCATGTCTCCGGAAGAGATGTGTGGCACGCCGAGGAGGGAGGACAGCCGAGTCGCCTGAGTTCCCTTGCCGGATCCTTGCGGCCCGAGGAAGAGGATGCGCCTACTCACCGTCGTCATCCGGAGAGAACACTGCGAGCAGGCCTGCGATCTGCGTCACGACAAGAAGCCCTCGTAGTTGCGCATCATCAGCTGGCTCTCGATCTGCTTCATCGTCTCGAGCGCCACGCCGGCGACGATGAGGATCGAAACGCCGGACAGCCCGACTGGGATGCCCCACAGCCAGCCGAGGATCGACGGAGCGACGGCCACGACTGCGAGATACAGCGAACCGGGCAGGGTGATGCGGCTGAGCACGTGCTGGAGGTGCTTGACCGTTGCGCGTCCCGGACGGATGCCGGGGATGAACCCCCCCTGGCGCTGGATCGTCTCGGCCTGGCGCTCCGGGTCGAACTGGATGGCCGTGTAGAAGTACGTGAAGAAGATCACCAGCAGCGCAAGCACCATGATGTACGGGAGGGTTGGGCTGAGACCACCGGCACCTGAGGCCAGCAGGTTGTTGTCGATCCAGTCTCGCACCGCGGCTCCCCACCCGGTCGACGGGATCGCCGACGAGGCCAGTACCGGGAAGTACATGATGCTGGTGGCGAAGATCACCGGGATCACGCCCGCCATGTTGACCTTGAGCGGGATGTAGGTGCTCTGGCCGCCGAGAACCTTGCGCCCGCGGACACGTCGAGAGAACGAGATCGGGATACGCCGCTGGCCCTGGTCGATGAAGATGATGCCGACGGTCAACACCGTCATCAGCAGGATGACGGCGCCGAACTGGAAGCTCGAGCTGTTGGCCTGGAGGATGCCGAGCTGCGACGGAAGCTGGCTGACGATGCTCACGAAGATGATCAACGACATGCCATTGCCGACGCCTCTTTGGGTGATCAGCTCGCCGAGCCACATGATGATCGCCGTGCCCGCCGTCATGGTGATGACAATCGTGAGCACGTTGCGCAACGTGTAGTCGGGGATCAGGTCGACTCCGCCGGTGAACTGCCCGGAGTGGAACAGGAACGTGAATCCGGTCGACTGGATGAGCGCCAGGGCCACGGTCACGTAGCGTGTCCACTGGGTGATGACCTTCCGCCCAGACTCTCCCTCGTCCTGAAGCGACTGGAGACGAGGGATCACCACGGCGAGTAGCTGCATGATGATCGACGCCGTGATGTACGGCATGATCCCGAGGGCGAAGACCGACATGGTCTCGAGTGCGCCACCGCTGAACAAGTTCAAGATCCCGACGAACCCCGCCTGTTCCTGCTGCTGTGCAAACGACTGCACCCGGTCGAGGTCGACGCCAGGGACGGGGACGGCAGCGCCCAGCCGGTAGATGGCGAAGATGAACAGCGTGAACAGGATCTTGTTCCGGAGGTCCGGGATCCGGAACATGTTGCGGAAGACGGAGAGCATTGGGTCGGGTCCTGTGGATCGAGGTGCTTCGAGGTTAGTTGTTGGGCAGAGGTACCAGGTACCGGGTGTTGCGTACTGAGTCCCCAGCGAGTGTCGGCTTCACTCGACGACTTCGACCGAGCCGCCTGCGGCTTTGATCTTCTCGACGGCGCCGAGGCTGAAGGCGTGTGCCTTCACCGTGAGCTTGCGATCGAGATCTCCCTCGCCGAGGACCTTGATGCGGCCGCGATGCTTCACGAGACCGAGCGCTCGCAGCTCGACCGGTGTCACCTCTGCTCCGTCGTCGAACTGGTTGAACCGCTCGACGTTGATGAGCGCGAAATACTCCTTGTTGCGGTTCTTGAAGCCCTTGAGCTTCGGGAGCCGGCGCTGGAGCGGCATCTGCCCGCCCTCGAAGCCGGGACGCACCTTCCCGCGCGCCTTCTGGCCCTTCGTGCCGCGCCCCGCGGTCTTGCCGCGTCGGCCGCGTTCGCCGCGGCCAACTCGTATCTTCTTCGACTTCGAGCCCTCAGCGGGCTTCAGGTGGTGCAGCTTCATCCGATCTCCTCCACATCGAGCAGGTGGCGGGCGCGGAACACCATGCCCCGCACGTCGGGGGTGTCGGGGCGCTCCACCGACTGGCGGATCTTGCGCAGGCCGAGGCTCTCGACCGTCGCACGGGTCTTCGGCTTCTCACCGATCGTGCTGCGCATCAGCGTGATCTTCAGGGTCTTGGCCACGTCACTCCCCCACCTGGGTCTTCATGAGCTCGGCCGACCGATACGCCGCAAGTAGGGCGGGCGGGAAGATCTCCTCGGCACGTTTGCCGCGTGCCCGGGCCACCTCGTCTGGCCGGCGCTGGGCGGCGATCGCCGCCATCGTGGCCTGGGCAACGTTGATGTGGGTTGGCGATCCAAGCGACTTGGCGAGGACGTCGCGGATTCCGGCCGCCTCGAGGATCTGGCGGACCGCCCCGCCGGCGATGACACCGGTACCGGGCGCCGCCGGCTTGAGCATCACGCGGGAGGCACCGTGGACGCCGATCACCTCGTGGATGACGGTCGTCCCGGCCATCGGGACGTCCACCATGTTGCGGCGGGCGATCTCGATGCCCTTCTGAATGGCGGTCGGCACCTCTTTGGCCTTGCCGTAGCCGACACCGACCTTTCCCTTGCCGTTGCCGACCGTCACGAGCGCGGTGAACGAGAACCGCCGACCACCCTTGACCACCTTGGCCACTCGGTTGATTGCGATCACCCGCTCGTCGAACTCGGAGTCGCGGTTGCGGTCCGATCTCCTCGTGGTCACAGCGGTCTCCTTGAATCTCGACGCATCAGAACTTCAGGCCGCCCTCACGGGCCGCATCAGCGAGCGCCTTGATGCGCCCGTGGTAGGGAAAGCCGCCGCGGTCGAAGACCACGGCAGCCACTCCTGCATCCTTCGCACGGGCCGCAACGAGGTTCCCCACCTCTTTCGCCGTGTCGATGGTGAGTGTCTTTGCGGCAAGCGGCGTTTCGCGCGACGAGGCAGCGACGATCGTCGTACCTGCATCGTCGTCGATGATCTGGGCATAGATGTAACGGTTGCTCCGGTACACGGCCAGCCGGGGACGTACGGCCGTGCCCTTGACCTGCTTCCGGACGCGGTGATGCCTGCGGCGGCGCGGCATCGGTGCGTGAGCCTCTCATCACTTACCTGCCTTACCCGCCTTGCGGCGGACGTGCTCGTCGACGTAGCGGATGCCCTTGCCCTTGTAGGGCTCCGGTGGGCGCACTCGCCGGATGTTGGCTGCGGTCTGGCCGACGAGCTCCTTGTCGATGCCCGAGACGACGATCTTGGTCGGTTCGGGAACCTCGAAATCGATCCCGGCCGGGGCTTCGATGACCACGGGGTGGGAAAACCCGACCTGCAACTCGAGCTTGCGGCCCTGGAGGTTGGCGCGGTATCCGACACCGACCGCCTGGAGCTCCTTCCGATAGCCTTCCGACACACCCGTCACCATGTTGGCGACCAGGGCGCGTGACAGACCGTGCAAGGCGCGAGAGGCACGTTCATCGTCCACTCGAACGAGGGTGACGATGCCGTCGTTCACAGTGACCGTGATGCGATCATCGAGGGTGCGCTCGAGCGTTCCCTTGGGACCCTTCACCTTCACGAGGGCGCCGTCGACTGCGACGTCGACACCGGTGGGCACGGGAATGGGGCTCTTACCGATTCGGCTCATGGGTCACCACACCTCACAGAGGACTTCGCCGCCGACGTTGCGGCGACGCGCCTCGCGGTCGGTCAGCAGGCCCTGGGACGTCGACAGGATCGCCACGCCGAGGCCGCCCTGCACGCGGGCAACGCCGACCGCAGGCTTGTAGACGCGGTGACCCGGCTTCGACACCCGCTTCACGCCCTTGAGGACGCGCGACCGGTCGTTGCCGTAGCGCAGCCGAATGGTGAGGGCACGGCCAACGCTGGCGTCTTCGACTTTGAAGCTGTCCACATAGCCCTCGGCAGCGAGGATCTCGGCGATACCCTCCTTGATCTTGGAGGACGGCATCGACACCTCGAGATGGAGCGCTTGGTTGGCGTTGCGCAAGCGGGTGAGCATGTCGGCGATGGGATCGGTGTACATGATTACCACGACGCCTTTCTCACCCCGGGGAGCTCGCCATTGTGGGCGAGCTGGCGCACAGCGATGCGGGACATGCCGAACTTGCGGAAGTAGCCCCGCGGCCGGCCCGAGATACCGCAACGATTCCGGTACCGCGTGGCACTCGAGTCGCGGGGCATCTTGGCGAGCACCTGATAGGCCTCACGCTTCTCCTCGTACGAGGTTTCCGGGTCCTTGACGATCGCGGTCAGCTCGGCCCGGCGGTCGCGGTAGCGCTCAACGAGCTCCTTGCGCCGGTCGTTCTTGACGATCTTCGACTTCTTCGCCATCACACCCCTGCCTGTTGCCGGCGGAACGGGAAGCCGAAGGCTTCGAGAAATGCCCGTCCCTGCTCGTCGTTGGCCGCCGTGGTCACGAACGTGATGTCCATGCCGCGGACCTTGGCCACTTTGTCGTACTCGATCTCCGGGAAGATCAGCTGCTCCGTGACACCGAAGCTGTAGTTACCGCGACCATCGAAACCCCTGGGGTTGAGACCCCGGAAATCCCGGATGCGCGGAATCGCAAGCGTCACCAGGCGATCGAAGAACTCCCACATGCGGTCGCCGCGTAGCGTCACCGAGGCGCCGATCGGCATACCTTCGCGCAGCTTGAAGTTGGCGATCGATTTGCGGGCCTTGCTCACCTTCGGCTGTTGAGCGGTGATCGTGCGCAGATCCTCAACCGCAGAATCGACGAGTTTGGCGTCTTGCACTGCGTCGCCGAGACCCATGTTGACGACGATCTTCTGGAGGCGCGGGACCTCCATCACGTTGTCGAGGCTCAGCTGCTCCTTGAGCGCATCGCGGACCTCTGCGAGGTACTTCTCTTTGAGACGCGGCGTCATCAGAGATCGCTCCCACACTTGCGACAGACGCGGTACTTGCGGCCGTCTTCGTCGAACCGGGCGCCGACGCGAGTCGGGCCGCATTCAGGACACACGATCATGACGTTGGAGACGTCGATCGGCATGTCCTTGTCGATGATGCCACCCTGCATGGTCTGGCCGGTCGGGCGCTGGTGACGCTTGGCGGTCGCCACCCCCTCAACGATGATCTTGTTCTTCTTGCGAAGCACGCGGGCGATCCGGCTCTCGGTGCCCTTGTCCTTGCCGGCTATGACCCGCACGGTGTCTCCGAACCTTGAGCTTCATCACAGCACCTCCGGCGCAAGCGACACGATGCGCATGAACTTCTTGTCTCGCAGCTCGCGCCCGACCGGGCCGAAGATGCGAGTCCCGCGCGGCTGGCGCTGGTCGTTGATGATGACGCATGCGTTGTCGTCGAACCTGATGTAGGTGCCATCGGACCGCCGGCTTTCCTTGGCGGTTCGAACGACCACCGCCTTCACGACCTCGCCCTTCTTCACCGTGCCGCCGGGCGTGGCTTCCTTCACCGTCCCGACGATCACGTCGCCGAGATGGGCGTACCTGCGCCGAGATCCACCAAGTACGCGGATGCACAACAGCTCACGCGCTCCGGTGTTGTCGGCAACCCGCAGCCGGGTCTCCTGCTGGATCATCGAGCACGCTCCAGCACCTCGGCGACGCGCCACCGCTTCGTCTTCGACAGCGGGCGAGTCTCCTCGATCCGCACCGTGTCGCCGAACTTCGCATCGTTGTGCTCGTCGTGGGCGTGGTACTTGCTGCGCACCGGCATGGTCTTGCCGTACTTCGGGTGCCGCTTGGAGCCGACGACCTCGACCGTGACGGTCTTGTCACGAGCGTCCGATACGACGACCCCGGTTTGCACCTTGCGACGTGCTCGCTCCATCACGCGTTCTCCTGCTCACGGCGCCACGCGGCGAGCTCTTGCTCGCGCATGACGGTTTGAATCCTGGCGATGTCCCGGCGCACCTGGCGAAGACGCGTCGTGTTGTCGAGCTGGTTCGTCGCCACCTGGAACCGAAGGTTGAACAACTCCTCCTTCGCTTCGTCAAGCTTCTCCGCCAGCTCGGAGTACGTTGAGTTCCGGAGCTCGAGCGCCTTCATACGTCCTCCCGAGCAACGAACTTGGTCTTGACCGGCAGCTTGTGGGCGGCGAGACGCATGGCCTCGCGAGCCAGCTCCTCGCTGACACCTGCCATCTCGAACATGACGCGGCCGGGTTTGACGACCGCGACCCAGTACTCCGGGTTGCCCTTGCCGGAGCCCATCCGCGTCTCGGCCGGCTTCTCGGTGACGGGCTTGTCGGGAAAGATGTTGATCCATACCTTGCCGCCACGTTTGATGGCGCGGGTCATGGCGATACGGGCTGCTTCGATCTGGCGGGCCGTGATCCACCCGACTTCCTGGGCTTGGAGCCCGTAGTCGCCGAACGTCACCCTTGTGCCACCCTTCGCCTTGCCGGTCATCCGGCCCTTGTGCATCTTGCGGTACTTCGTCCGCTTGGGCATGAGCATCAGGCACCGCCCTCTTCGTCGCTCGTGGAGGGGCGGGCAGGCTCGTCTTCATCAACCGGGGCGTCGGAGGCGTCCGTGCCGGACGGAGTTTTGACATCCGCTTCCGGGCGGGGCGATGCCTCGTCGTCGGACGGGACCGCAGAGACGTCAGCACCGGACGGAGTCTCCTCCACCGACTCGGGCGGGGCCACCTCCGCTTCCGGCTGAGTGGTCTCGGAGACGTCAGCACCGGGCGCGGTCTCCTCCACCGACTCGGGCGGGGCAATCGCCGCCTCGGTCTCGGTGGTCTCGGAGACCTCAGATCCAGGCGGGTTCTCGACATCCGCTTCGGGCGGGGCCGCCGCCGCTTCCGGCTGAGCGGTCTCGGTGGTCTCGGAGACGTCAGATCCAGGCGGGTTCTCGACATCCGCTTCGGGCGGGGCCGCCGCCGCTTCCGGCTGAGCGGTCTCGGAA
This sequence comes from uncultured Acidimicrobiia bacterium, assembly GCA_963792895.1. GTDB lineage: Bacteria > Actinomycetota > Acidimicrobiia > Spongiisociales > UBA5794 > UBA6912. The sequence goes on along the minus strand of CAWBYA010000007.1, from coordinate 778,929 downwards.
ACCTCAGATTCTGACGTCTGCGGTTCGACGTCCGACGCCTTTGGAGATGCCGGCGTCTCGAGGATCTCCTCGGCTTCTTCGCGCGCAGCCTCGAACTCACCCTTGGCGTCCTCGGTGGTGAGCTTGCGGCCGCCGCCGGCCTCGATCAGGCGCTTGCCGGTGGGACGACGCTTGCCGCCACCCGCCTCGACGAGGCGCTTGCCACCGCCGGCCTCGATCAGGCGCTTGCCACCTGCCTCGCCCGCAGCCGCCTCGGCGCGGGACTTGGCGGAACGACGCCGCTCGGCGGGACCGCCTGCCGCCAGTCGTGCCTCAGCTGCGATCTTCTCCCGGCTGCTGGCTGCAGACGGCAGCACGTCGCCTTTGTAGACCCACACTTGGACGCCAATCGCACCAACGGTGGTCGCAGCCGTGGCCTGGCCGTAATCGATGTCGGCGCGGAGCGTATGGAGCGGCACGCGGCCTTCCAAGTACCACTCTCGCCTTCCCATGTCGGAGCCGCCCAGCCGGCCGGCGGCTTGCACCCGCACGCCTTCGGCTCCTGCCTTCAGCGCGGTGGCAACGGCGCGTTTCATCGCACGACGGAACGAGACACGTCCCTCCAGCTGATCGGCGACGCTGCGGGCGAGCAGCGTTGCGTCGAGCTCGGCGTTCTGCACCTCGATGACGTTGAACTTGACCGGGTTACCGGTGAGCTTCTCGAGCCCGCTGCGCAAGCGCTCGGCCTCAGAGCCGCCGCGACCGATCACGACCCCGGGACGTGCGGTGTGGACGTCAACCTGGATCTTGGCGGTGCCGATCCGCTCGATGTCGATGCGAGACACGGCGCCACGCTTGAGCTCGCCCTTGAGGTAGGCGCGAATCTTGTAGTCCTCGTTCACCTGACTCGCGTACTCTTTCTCGCCGTACCAACGGGACTTCCAGTCGGTGACGATGCCGAGGCGCAGCCCGTAGGGATGGATCTTCTGCCCCATCAGGAGGCCTCCTCTTTCTCCGCGACGACGATCGTGATGTGGCTCGTGCGCTTGCGGATCGGCGTGGCACGGCCGCGAGCGCGGGGCCGGAATCGCTTGAGCGTCGGGCCTTCGTCCGCATACGCTTCAGCAACGAAGAGCTCGTCACCGTCGAGCGCATGGTTGTGCTCTGCGTTCGCAACTGCCGAGTCGAGCACCTTGCGAATGGTTCCGGCGGCACGCCGGTTCGTGAAGGTGAGGATGTTGCGGGCCTCCTCGACCGGAAGCCCCCGGACGAGGTCGAGCACGCGGCGCACCTTGTAGGGCGACTGCCGGATGTACTTGGCCTGGGCGCGTACCTTCATCGACGCCTCGCCGACTTCTCGCCGGAGTGACCACGGAACGTGCGGGTTGGGGCAAACTCGCCGAGCTTGTGGCCAACCATGGACTCGCTCACGTAGACCGGGATGTGCTTGCGCCCGTCGTGCACTGCGATCGTGTGCCCGACCATCTCAGGCAGGATCGTCGAGCGCCTGCTCCACGTGCGGATGACCTTCTTCTCGTTGCGAGCGTTGGCCGCCTCGACCTTGACGAGGAGGTGCTCATCGACGAACGGGCCCTTCTTCAGGCTGCGCGCCATCAGCGCCTCCCCTTCTTGCTCCGGCGACGCACGATGTACTTGTCGCTCGCCTTGTTCTTCTTGCGGGTGCGGCCTTCCGGCTTGCCCCACGGGCTCACCGGGTGACGTCCACCTGAGCTCCGGCCTTCCCCACCACCGAGTGGGTGATCCACCGGGTTCATGGCGACGCCGCGGGTCTGCGGGCGCTTGCCCTGCCAGCGGCTGCGTCCCGCCTTGCCCGTCTTCACGAGCTCGGCTTCGGTGTTGCCCACTTGACCGACGGTTGCCCTGCAGTCGAGAGGGACTTGCCGCATCTCCCCCGAGGGCAAACGGAGCAGCGCCATGTTCGATTCCTTCGACATGAGTTGGATGCTCGTGCCGGCAGATCGGCCCATCTTCGCCCCACCGCCCGGACGAAGCTCGACGGCATGGACGACGGCGCCCGTCGGGATGTTGCGCAGCGGCAGCGCGTTCCCCGGCCGAATCTCGGCACCCGTGCCGGACTCGACCATGTCGCCGACGCCGACTCCCAAGGGAGCCAGGATGTAGCGCTTCTCGCCGTCGACGTAGTGGAGGAGGGCGAGGCGCGCGTTGCGGTTCGGGTCGTACTCGATCGCCGCGATCTTGGCGGGCACGCCGTCTTTGGTTCGACGGAAGTCGACCACGCGATAGCGACGCTTGTGACCACCTCCGCGGTGGCGCGAGGTGATCCGACCATAGGAGTTGCGACCCGACGAACGCTTCTGCTTGTCGAGCAACTGCTTCTCCGGCTCGGTCTTCGTGATCGACTCGAAGTCGGACACCGTCTGGAAACGGCGACCCGGCGAGGTTGGCTTGAGTTTCTTCACACCCATTGGGTCATACCTCGAAGATGTCGATGGATTGGCCGATGGCGAGCGTCACCAACGCACGCTTCGAATCGGCGCGCTTGCCGATCTTGTAGCCGGTGCGCTTGCGCTTGCCTTTGCGGTTGATGGTGTTCACCGACACGACCCTGACGTCGAAGATGTCCTCGACGGCCTGGCGAATCTCGGTCTTGTTGGACCGCTTGTCGACGACGAACGTGTACGTGTTCAGGTCCTGGATGAGGTCGTATGACTTCTCGGAGACGACCGGCTTCAGCACCACGTCACGCGGGTTCTTCTTCACGCGTCAACCTCCTGAGTGCCCTCAGGGGTGCCGGACGACGGATCTGCCGGCTGCCTTCTGCCTTCTGCCTTCTCCGCCTCGGCGTGCTCACGCGTGCCGCGCGGGGCGCCTTGACCCAAGTCGAGGGTTCCCTTGCTCATCACGATCGTGTCTGCCCAGAGCACGTCGTAGGTGTTGGCCTGCCCGAGATTCGAAGCGATGACGTGCGGGAGGTTGCGGAACGACGTGATCGCGGCACGCTCGTGGTCCTCTGCGAGAAGGAGCACCTTGCCGGTGATGCTCATCGCTTCGAGGAGCGCGACCGCCTGCTTGGTCTTCGGTGTATCCCAGACGTCGAATGTCTCGACGACTTTGATCTGGCCGGCGGCCGCCCGTGCAGAGAGGGCGCTGCGCAACGCGAGACGGCGCATCTTCTTTGGCGTCCGCTGGGCATAGCTGCGTGGCTTCGGCCCATGGGCAACGCCACCCCCGGCCCACTGCGGAGACCGGATCGAGCCGTGGCGGGCACGGCCGAGGCCCTTCTGGCGCCACGGCTTCCTGCCTCCGCCTCGCACCTCGGCGCGCGTCTTCGTCGACGCCGTGCCGGAGCGTGCGGCTGCAAGCTGCGCAGTGACCACCTGGTGCATCACTGCCACATTGGGCTCGATTCCGAAGATCGCCGGCGATAGCTCGACGTCACCCTTGCGGGTGCCGTCTGCGGTGAACAGCTCGGCAGTCAGCTGTCTCAGGCACGGGCCTTCACCGCCTCCCTGATCAACACGACTGCGCCCTTGGCGCCGGGCACGGCACCGCGGACCATGAGGAGGTTGCGTTCGCCGTCGACGGCAACGACCTCGAGGTTCATCACCGTGGTCTGGTCACCACCCATACGTCCGGGCAGCCGCTTGCCTTTGAATACCCGTGCGGGTGTGGCGCACGCGCCGATGGAACCTGGTGCCCGGTGCACCTTGTGGGCGCCGTGCGACGCACCCTGTCCTTCGAAGTTGTGGCGCTTGATGACTCCGGCGAATCCCTTGCCCTTGGACACTCCCGTGACGTCGCATCGCTGTCCGGGCTGGAAGATGTCCCCTACGCCGATCTGCTGGCCGACCTCGAAGGCTGCAGGGTCGTCGACCCTCACCTCCACGATGTGCTTGGACGGTGCGACGCCCGCCATGCCGAAGTGGCCGGCCTGCGCCCGATTGACCTGCTTGGCCTTCATCTCCTTGAAGGCGATCTGGACCGCCGCGTAGCCGTCACGCTCGGGCGTCTTCACCTGCGTGATGTGCACCGGCCCAGCCTTGATGACCGTGACCGGAACGACTTGAGCGTCGTCGGTGAACACCTGGGTCATGCCGAGCTTCTCGCCCATGATCGTCTTCATGTCTGGATCGTCACATTCACGCCCGCCGGCAGATCGAGGCGCATGAGGGCGTCGACTGTCTTGGGGGTCGGTGCGAGAATGTCGATGAGACGCTTGTGAATCCGCATCTCGAAGTGCTCACGGCTCGTCTTGTCGACGTGAGGCCCACGGATGACGGTGTAGCGGTGGATCTTCGTCGGCAACGGCACCGGACCCACGATCTTGGCCTGGGTACGGACCACCGTCTCGGCGATCTTGCGCGCCGACTCGTCGACCACCGAGTGGTCATAGGCCTTGAGTCGGATCCGAATCCGATGCTCGTTCGCCACGGTGCAGGTTCCTGTCTCTCGATCGGGGACGACCGTCGGATCGCACGCAAGGTGGCAAGGCCCACGAACCCGGGGCATCCCGGGGCTGGGCCGACCACCTGGCGAGCGGTACCCGTCGGTACATCACGGGTTTGGCCGGGGCCGAGCGCAACTGCACTCAGCCATCGAATACTTGCGGATCGCGCGCAGGCGGGTGCCTGCGGCGAAGGGGATGGTAACGGGCCGCTCGACCTAGGAGCAAATCGCAGCCGCCCTCGAATTCACTCTCCTCGGGCCTTCGCCACGATCTCCTCCGAAGTGCTGCTCGGCACCTCTTGGTACGAATTGAACTGCATGGTGTACGTGGCCCGACCTTGGGTGCGCGAACGAAGGTCGGTGGCGTAGCCAAACATCTCGGCCAGCGGGGTCATTGCCTTGACGACCCGAGCGTTTCCACGGCTGTCCATGGACTCGATCTTGCCGCGCCGGGCAGAGATGTCGCCGATCACGTCACCCATGTTCTCCTCGGGTGTCACGACCTCGACCTCCATGATCGGCTCGAGGAGCTTCACCCCGGCGGCCTTCGCTGCGGCCTGCAAAGCCATCGAACCGGCGATGCGGAACGCCATCTCATTGGAGTCGACGGCATGGCTCGATCCGTCGATCAGCGTCGCTCTGAGGTCGACCAGGGGGTAGCCGGCGAGGATGCCGCCAACCAGCGCTTCCCGAATACCCTTTTCGACCGCAGGGATGAACTCTCTCGGGACGTTGCCGCCCTTGACAGAATCGACGAACTCGAACCCGCTCCCGGGGTTGAGCGGCTCGAGGTCGATGATGACCTGGCCGAACATGCCCGAGCCGCCGGTCTGGCGCTTCAGCTTGCCCTCGACCTTGTGAACAACTCGTTTGATGGTCTCCCGATAGGCGACCTGGGGGCGGCCGACGTTGGCCTTGACCTTGAACTCCCTGAGGAGGCGATCGACGATCACCTCGAGGTGGAGCTCGCCCATGCCCTCGATGATCGTCTGGCCGGTCTCCTCATCAGAGTGAACCCGGAACGTTGGATCCTCCTCCGACAGCCGGCTCAACGCCTCAGCGAGCTTCTCCTGATCGGACTTCGTCTTCGGCTCGATCGCAACGGCGATCACGGGATCGGGAAAGCTCATGGACTCGAGCTGCACGGGGGCATCTGACGCGGTGAGCGTGTCGCCGGTCTTCGTGTTCTTGAGGCCCACTGCGGCCACGATGTCACCGGTGTAGACGTCGTCGATGTCCTCCTGCTTCGCCGCGTGCATGCGCAGCAACCGGCCGAAGCGCTCCTTCTTGCCGGTCGTGGTGTTGGTGACGGCATCGCCCTTCGAGGCGTGCCCCGAGTAGACACGGAAGTACGTGAGCTTGCCTACGTACGGATCGCTCATGATCTTGAAGGCAAGAGCGCTGAAAGGCTCGTCGTCCCTCGCCTCACGCTCCACGAGCTCGGTCTCTTTACCCGGCCTGAAGCCGGTGACCGGCGGCAGATCGAACGGGCTGGGCAGGTAGTAGACGACGGCGTCGAGCAACGGCTGAACACCCTTGTTCTTGAAGGCCGAACCACACAGGACGGGAACGAAGTCCCGGTTGACCGTTCCCTTGCGAATCACCTTGCGGATCTCGTCCGGATCGAGGTCGAGCCTCTTCGAGGTACTTCTCGAGGAGCGCCTCGTCCTCGGACGCCACGATATCGAGCATCTTGTGGTGCCACTCGTTGGCCTGTTCGCGGTAGGCCTCGGGGATCTCGACGACCTTCCGGTCCTTGCCTTCTTCGTCGAGCCATACGATCGCGTTCATCTCGACGAGGTCGATGATGCCGTTGAACTCTGCCTCGGCGCCGATGGGGATCTGGATGACGACCGGGTTGCCGCCGAGCCGTTCGATGATCGACTCGACGGAGCCGAAGAAGTCGGCGCCGATGCGGTCCATCTTGTTGATGAACACGATGCGAGGAACGCCGTACTTGTCTGCCTGGCGCCACACCGTTTCGGACTGCGGTTCCACGCCGGAGACGGCGTCGAACACCGCGACCGCCCCGTCGAGCACCCGCAGCGAGCGCTCCACCTCGACTGTGAAGTCGACGTGGCCGGGGGTATCGATGATGTTGATGACGTGATCGAGCCACTGCGTGGTCGTGGCAGCCGACGTGATGGTGATGCCGCGCTCCTGCTCCTGCTCCATCCAGTCCATGACGGCAGCACCCTCGTGGACCTCACCCATCTTGTAGGTGCGACCCGTGTAGTACAGGATGCGCTCGGTCGTGGTCGTCTTGCCCGCGTCGATGTGGGCCATGATCCCGATATTGCGGATCCGATCGAGCTTGATTGTGCGTGCCATGGAAATCTCTTCTGAACTCGGGAGGCCCGGCTACCAGCGGTAGTGGGCGAACGCCTTGTTGGACTCGGCCATCTTGTGAACGTCTTCGCGTCGCTTGACGGCGGCGCCGGTGCGGTTGGCGGCGTCGAGGATCTCGTTGGCGAGACGCTCGGCCATCGTGTTCTCTTTGCGTCTCCGTGCAAACTCGACGAGCCACCGCACGGCGAGCGTCTGTGCCCGGCGGGGGCGAACCTCGACGGGCACCTGGTACGACGACCCACCCACCCGGCGCGAGCGCACCTCGATGGTGGGCCGGATGTTGTCCATCGCCTTCTTGAGCGTCGCCAGCGGATCGCCGCCGGTGCGCTTGTCGACGATCTCGAGTGCTCCGTAGACGATGCGGCGGGCGGCGCCCTTCTTGCCACGCCACAGGACCTTGTTGATGACCTGGCTCACGAGCACGCTCCGGTAGACGGGATCCGGCTCGAGCTTGCGTACTTCAGCGGGTGCGCGACGCATCGATCAAGACTCCTTCTTGGTGCCGTAGCGGGAGCGGGATTGCTTGCGGCCGCTGACGCCTGCCGCATCGAGTGCACCCCTGATGACTTTGTACCGGACGCCAGGGAGGTCTTTCACACGTCCGCCGCGGACGAGGACGATCGAGTGCTCCTGGAGGTTGTGCCCTTCGCCGGGGATGTAGGCGGTCACTTCGACCTGGGAGGTGAGGCGAACGCGAGCCACCTTCCGGAGTGCCGAGTTCGGCTTCTTGGGCGTCACCGTGTAGACGCGAGTGCATACGCCGCGTCGTTGCGGTGAGCCGGCGAGACCCAGCGTCTTCGTCTTCTTCGGCTTCGGCTTGCGACCCTTGCGAACCAGTTGCTGTACGGTCGGCACGTGGCGTCCCTCTACTCGGCGGCCACCGCCCGGGCACCGGGCAGTGTGATTGCTGTCTCGATTGTCCCGGTACACGCAAAAGCCGGCGCAACCTCGCAGTGGCGCCGACCCCGGTGGGAGTACCTCCGCTCACAACAGCGCCGAGGCGCCTCCGGGTAAGCGGGAACTCGATCGGGAAGATCTGAGGGGAAGTATACCCGAGATCACGGACCACCGGCAACGTCGTGCGTCGCCGGCATCGGAGCGATCGACCGTCTCGCCCCGCTCATGTTGCGTTCAGGTCGGGCTCTCTATACGTGAAGCGATCCCCCTCGAGACGCTCGAGCAACGGGACAACGACCTGCCGCGACGACGCGCACGGCGCCCCATTGGCGTGAGCCACCAGTTCGTCGCCAAAGTGGTGCAGCAGACCTTCGGCGAACGCACGCTGGCCGGCACCGAGCCCACAGCGGTTCGCATCGGTCACCCGGATCAGCCAGGCAGCTGCGTCTTCGAGATCGCCTGCGGATCCCCCGCCGCGGGCAAGCCGGGTGAAGGCAACCGTGAGCGCTTCGGTTCCGAGCTTGCACGGCGGGCACTGGCCGCACGAGCCGCCGAACAAGAAGGCGCTGAATGCCGCACCGATGCGGGCGATACATGCCGAATCGTCGTAGACGATGAATCCCCCGGACCCGAGCCCGGACCCGGCCGCCCGCATCGCCTCGAACGAGAGCGGAACTTCGAGCTGCGCAGCCGGGATCGGGCTGTTGGAAACGCCCGAGATGGCCAATCGCACCTCCCGGCCCGGCCGGGGGCCCCCGCCGACCGCGTGCACGAGAAAGGACAAAGGCGTGCCCATCTCGAGTTCCACGACTGTCTCGCGCACGACGTCGCCGCACACGGTGAATACCATCGTTCCCGGGCTCTCGCCCGTGCCGTGCGATCGATACCACGGTGCACCTCGGGCAACGATGTGCGGCACTGTTGACAGGGTCTCGACGTTGTTCACGACGGCCGGCTGCTGCACCCCACCCGGCACCTCGAAGAGCCCCTGTACGTACGGTGGATACAGCCGGGGCAGCGGATCGCGGCCCTCGATCACTTCGAGGAGCCCCTTCTCCTCGCCGAACAGGTAGTCGTCCGGGCCCTCGACGATGTCGATCGGAACCTCGCCGATGAGGCCTGCTTCGGCCATCTCGGCCGCCGCCCGCTCGAGGATCGCAATCTCGTCGACGAACGACCGTTTGATGCCGATGAAGGCCCGCTCCGCTCCGATTGCCCCCGCAGCGATCGCGATTCCCTCGAGGAGCTGATAGGGATCGTGGCGGATGAGCCACCTGTCCTTGTAGGTGCCCGGCTCGCCCTCGGCTGCGTTGCACACGAGGAAGACGCGGTCGGCACCCGACGTCTGCGCGCCTGCCCACTTGATCCCGGTCGGAAAGCCGGCACCTCCTCTCCCCCGCAGACCGGAGGCCCGCACCTCGTCGATCACCCCGGCAGGGCCGATCTCCGCCGCACGAGCGAGGCCGGCACCTCCCTCGGCGGCCGTATAGCTCGCGAGGCTCGTCACCTCGCCGCGGCCGAGGAGGATGCGACCTACCTGATCGAGGTCTGACGTCATCAGATCGGGAACGGAGGCTCGCTGCGCCGGTGATCCGGGGCCGGGTCCTCGGCCGCAGGCGGCGGGTGGTGCTCGTGCTCGGCTGGTGGCGGCGGCTGTCGCTCGGCTGCCCCAGACGAGAGTCCGATCGCGGTGATCAGCAGGATGAAGAACGCCCCGAACGTCTGGCCCCACATCCACAACAGGGCAGATGCGCCGATGCCAAACACGGCAGACACGACCCTGGACACCGCAAGTGCTCGGTCGGGCATCACGATCTCCAAGGCGCTCGTCAGCATGGCACCGCCGTCGAGCGGCCTGATCGGAATCCAGTTGAGGACGCCCCAGCCGAGCCCCGCCCAGATGTAGCTGAGTGCCGCAACGCGAACGACCTGTGACGCACCGTCGAACGCCCCAGACAGCCACACCAGGCCGACGAGACCGCCTGTGGTGATGCCGACCACAGACCCCATGGCGGAGATCACGAACCGTCGACCGGGAGTGAGCTCGGCGATCGACGGGTAGACCGTGACGCCCCCGAGCGCAAACAGCGTGATCGTCACCGGCGTGGCGCCGTAATGGCGGGCCATCAACGCATGGCCCACCTCGTGGAGCAGGATGGCCAGGAACACCACGAGCACCCATGCGGCGATGTCGATGCCGCGGTTGGACGGCGCCAGCAACGCGATGATCAGGAAGGAGAAATGCACTCTGACGGGGATGTCACCGAGGGAGAAGCGAAGCACGGCGCAAGGGTACCCGGCGCGGCCCGCCAATCGCACCGGCGCCCCGTCGAGCAGCGGCACGGGTGGTGTGGCATAGTTCGGCCAAGACCCCCAGTGAAAGGCCCCCTACATGCGCCGTGCGATGATCGCCATCGTCGTAGCCCTCCTCGTCCTCACCTTGGCCCCGGCTCTCCCAGCGGTCGAGACCAGTGCCGGAGAGGCGACGATCATCCGCGATGAGTACGGCGTCCCCCACATATTCGCCGACGACGAGCCAACCCTCTTCGCCGCCTTTGGCTACACCCAGGCGCAGGATCGCCTGTGGCAAGCGGAAATGCTCCGGCGCACCGCAACGGGCACGCTCGCCGAGGTGCTCGGCGGTGACTCGATCGCCTCAGACGCCCAGACGCGGCTGCTGTTCGGCCCTGCCGAGCGCCGCGCCGCGCTCTTGGCCGCCGCGCCCGAGCGCACCAGGGCGGCGCTCGAGGCTCACGCCGTTGGGATCAACACGTGGATCGAGGAAGCCTCCGCGAGTGGCCTCCTTCCCCTCGAGTACGCGGCCTTCGGGCTGACGCCGCGTCCTTGGACGGTCGATGACTCGACCGCGACCTTCATGCTGATCGGCAGCCAGTTCGGCTGGTTCGGGTCGGACGAATTGACGACCGCGGCAGCCTATGGAGCCCTGGTGACGGCACTCGGGCCTGAGGCAGCAGCCGAGGTGTTCACCGATACCCACTGGATGGACGATCCTGACGCGCCGACCACCGTCCCGGGGCCGGTCACCGTGCCGGCACAGGTCGCGGTTCCTCCCCCTGCGTCGGTGGCTTCCGGCGCCTCCGAAGCCGCCGCCGTCGTTGCGGCACGCGACCAGGCGATCTCAGCTGCCAGGGCACGGGTTGGGCTCACCGGCGACGGGCACGCCTCGAACGCTGCCGTCATCAGTCCCGAGCTCAGCCGCGACGGCAGTGCCCTGCTGCTCGGCGGACCCCAGATGGGGTATACGGCGCCGCAGATCAACCACGAGGTTGGCCTTCACGGCGCCGGGTTCAACGTCACCGGTATGACCATCGCCGGGTTCCCTCTCGTGCCCATCGGCGTGGCCGATGGTCTTGCGTGGACCCTCACGTCGGGTGGTAGTGACAACACCGACATCTTCGCCGAGGTGCTCAACCCGGACGATCCCGGGCAGTATCTCTTCGAAGGCGCGTGGCGCGACATGGACTGCCGGGTGGAGGCCATCCCCGTCGCGGGCGGGACACCCGTCGACCAGACCCTCTGCAGCACGATCCACGGCCCTGTCATCGCCGCGGTCGGGGACAACGCCTTCTCGCTCCGCAACGTGACGGTGGGCAACGAGATGACCTCGCTCGACGCGTGGATGCGGCTGGGACAGGCGAAAGATCTCTCGGGCTTCGGCGACGGTCTCGCCGACGTCGCTTACAACTTCAACGTGCTCTACGCCGACGACGACGGGAACATTGCGTACTGGCACGTCGGCCACATCCCGGTCAGGGCAGAAGGAGTAGACCCCCGCTTTCCGACACCCGGCACGGGCGATGCCGAATGGCAGGGCATCCTGCCCTTCACCGAGATGCCCCACGCGTTGAACCCCGTCCAGGGCTACCTGGCGAGCTGGAACAACAAGCCTGTGGCAGGCTGGGCCAACTCCTCAGCCGACTTCTGGCGATGGGGACCGGCCCACAGGGTCAACACGTTCCTGGGCTTCCTCAACGACATCGCACCGGAATCGGCTGCGGTGCAAACCCTCGAGGCGCTCAACCGCACTGGTGGCTGGACCACCGACACGCCCACCGGCCAAGCGAGCCTCGTACTCGTCAGCACCATCACAGACGACATGCTGGCTGCAGTGGACCACACGGCGGACAGGAGGTTGCCGAGGATCGTCCGGATACTCGCAGCATGGAATCATCTGCAGGTCGACCATGACGGCGACGGAACGTACGACCATCCAGGCGGTGCCATCTTCAACGCCTGGTACGAGGCCTTTGCGGCCCGGGTCTTCGCCGACGACACCGCAGGAGTGATCGACAGCTTCTCAGTCGGCAATCTCGCGGATCGGCTGTTGCGGGGCGACGAAGCGGCACTCCCGCTGGTCCACGACTATCTCGACGGCGAGACTGCGACCGAGGCAGCAACGGGAGCGCTGGTGACTGCGCTCGATGCGCTCGAGGCAGCCTATGGGAGCGCAGACCCGTTCGATTGGCAGCAGCCGATCGCGACCATCACCTGGAACCCGACGGGCATCGGCACCGTGCCGGACACGATTTGGATGAACCGCGGCACCTACAACCAGATCGTCCACCTCGGCACCGGTCGGGACCTGTTTGCGCAGAATGTGGTCTCCCCCGGCCAGAGTGGCGACTTCCGGAGTCCGCATTTCGCCGATCAGTTGCCGCTGTATGCAGGCTGGGAGTACAAGCCGATGCGGCTCACGGCGGCCGACCTTCGCGGGCACGAGGAGTCGACGACGATCTTCACGATGCCCTGACCCTCGGGGCATTCAGCCTGCCAGCGAACCGCCGAAGATCTGCCACGCGAGCACCGACTTGGCCACGAGGCTGAGCACGAGGTACGTCTTCTCGCCGTAGGCGTAGTCGGCCCACCTGCCGACGCCCTTGTACTGCAGCCACTGGTTGAGGCCGAAGCTGAAGAAGAACACGGCCTGGGCGACCACGATGCCGTACACGAAACCTGGCACGGTCGCCGACCCGATGATGTTGACGGCTATGGAGATCCACGGCGCAAGGCCGACGACCGTTCCAAACCAGAACGGGAGCATCGTGGTCTTGGTGCGTCCTGGGGGGTTCATCAACTCTTGAATCCAGCCGAAGAGGATCATCGCGACGTTTGCGCCCGCGATGCCGATCACGGCGTTGATGCCGGTCGTGCCGGAGTAGAAGCTGATCAGGATCACCATCAGCGTTGCGCTGATCGAGTATTCGACCCACCGGAATCGATTGATGCCACGCTTGAGGTCGGATTCGTAGGTGTCTCGCATGACGGTCGCCGTCACGAGATGGTCGAGTGCCGCGAGGGTGAGGAAGACGGCAACGGCCCATCCGATGGGCACGTCGAAGAGCGCATCGGGAGCGGGCATCGCAGTCCCTGGTGGTCCCTCGGGGAACGACGAGGTCACCGTGATGGCGAAGTCGCCGGCGAGAACGACGACAACGACCGCCTGCACGAAATGCAGCAACGTCAAGCCGAGGTTCCACCTGCGGAGACCCGCGAGACGCTCATCGGTGACGCCCGTGGCGATCAGCGCCCTGTTGTTCTTGGCCACCCGGTTGCTCCTCTCGATGCCTCGCTCGGTTGACGCAGGCGACGCTACCAGACAGCGTCCCGCTACCCGATTCGCCACGCGGCCACCTCGGGGGCGTCCGGAAGGTGAACGCACAGCGACCCGACGCCTACCGGGGTACCCTCCTCCCGATGGACCCCAGCATTCGCCGAGCCACCCGTGCTGACGCCCCGCGACTCGGTGAGGTCCACGTTGCGGCATGGCGATGGGCATATCGCGGACTGATGCCGGACGACCTACTCGACAGTCTCCGAGCCGAATCCCGAGCGAAGGCGTGGGAAGCGATGCTGCGCGAATCGGACGACAACGATTATCGGGTATGGGTCGCCGAGGTCGATGGCGAGATCGTCGGGTTCGCCTCGTCGAGTGACGCACGAGATGAGGACGTCCCACCTGGGACCGTCGAGCTCCAGTCGATCTATCTCCTCGAGCCATTCCTCGGGAAAGCCATCGGACATGCGCTCCTGGAGGAGGCTGAACGAGCGTGGCGCTCTGACGGTTTCCGAGTCGCGGTCTTGTGGGTGCTCGCGAGCAACGACCGCAGCCGAACGTTCTACGTCCGGCACGGGTGGGTGGCCGACGGGTCGACCAAGATGCAGCAGCTGGGGAGCGGCGCCGAAGCCGCTGTGGTCCGCTACACGAAGCTCCTCGACTGATCTCCTATGGGGGATGTGTTGTCAAGGTGTTGTTGGTTGAGGTTGCTGTTGACGGTGTGGGTGGTGGTGGTCGACGATGCCGTGTCGGGGAAGGTCGCCCCGTGTGTGCTGCCCGGCTCGGGTGGTTTGGGGGGCCTTCCCCGTCTTTTTGTTGCGTCGGCGTGCGCGGACTTCGGGGGGAATGGTCCAGCGTTGGGCGATGGTGGCTTTGGCCTTGTCGGGTGTGATGGGTGCGCCGTCGGTGTCGCAGATGACGTAGGGGGTGCCGCGGGTGTAGACCGCCCAGAACCGTTCGGCGAGGTTGGCGGCTACGACGCAGAGGGCGCCGAGGTGGTCCTTGCCGCGTTCGACCATCTGGATGTAGTAGATGCGTGCGAGTTGGGGGTCGGTCTTGCGGGCGTTGTCGGCGGCGCGTACCAAGGTGGTGCGCAGTAGCGATGACCCGGCCTTGGACATGGGTTGGCCCTTGCGGTCCGTGTCGCCGGTCTCGGAGGCTCTGGGGACGAGGCCGGTGAAGGACCGGAACTGTTTGCCTTTGGCGAAGCGGGTCGGGTCGCCCATGGCGGCGACGAGGGCGGGTCCGCCGACGTCGGCGACGCCGGGCAGGCTGCGGGCCAAGCCTGCGGGGTCGACGCACCGGTAGGCGTTCTCGCGTTCGGTGGCGTGGGCGGCGAGCTCGGTCTGGACGGCGCGCAGCAGCCGCACCTCGGTGGCGATCTCGGCGGCCAGATCACAGAACGCGATCGCTGGGTGGCCGTTGTAGAGCGCGATCGACGCCTCAGCGGCGTCGATCCACTGGCGGGCCCGGTCGATGCCCTGGTGGCCCTTGGATGTCTTCTCGATCAGGGTGGTGAGGCGCGTGAGGCCGAGGTTGAGCATGGCGGTAGGGTCGGCGTAGCGCTCCAGGACGGCGAGGTCGGCCACGCCGAGCTCACCGACCAGCGGCGACATCGGGAGCACCTGGCGGGTCAGGTCCTTGATGCGGCGCTTGTGCTCGGCACCGGCCCGGGTCAACCGGTCCGTGGCCCGCACCCGCCGATCCAGCGCAGCCTGCTCCGCGCCGGGCAGCATCAGCGGCTGCAACCCGGCGGGGTCGAACAGCGGCAAGCGAGCGAGGGTGTCGGCGTCGATGCCGTTGGTCTTGGTGTGCCGGGACAAGAACCGGCGCAGATCCGCCGCCTTGGCCGAACTCACCCGATGCACGATGTGCCCGCGGGTGGTGAAGAACACTGCGATCGGCAGCCACGCCGACCCGGTCGGTTCCACCACCACCTCCAGCCGTGTGCCGTCCGGGCAGCCAGCCAGGGCAGCGGCCTCGATCTCGCTGAGGCTTTCCACCGTCGGCCATGCCTTGCGCTTGGCAACCGTGGAGCCTTCCCCGTCGAGCACCCGCACCGTGTGCGCGCTGGCGATGCCCAGATCGATGCCGACCAGGCGCCTGTGATTCATCTCGTCTCCTTCGGTCGTGTCGGTTTCCACCGGCTCGCCCGCAGGAGCGACGCACGCTTCAGGCCACGGTCCCAAGGAGAGACGCGCCAACCGCGGCTCCCACTCATGTGCTGCAACCGGCATCAACCTCGATGGGTCGAGCCACTCTCCTCATCCGGGGCATCCGTGGCCGGCCGGGTGTGGCAATCAGACGAACGGGGCCAATCCCTCACGGGACTCCCCCAGAGGGGAACTCAACGCCACCCCCCGGACCAACCGGGAAGACCATGCAACCCTGAAACCCCAGCCCCGTGGCGGATCCACGGTGCCGATGTCCCTTACATGAGGGCTGGCGCCGGAGGCTCGGCGCCCACCGGAATCCCCACGAAGAGAGTTGCCCACACCCCGAAAGCCGGTACTCTCGCCCCTCGTGGGAGAGGGGTTCGTGTTGATTCGACGCATCATCGTGACCGTGGTCGCGCTCGTCGCTCTCGCCGTCTCTACGGCGCCGGCGGTGGCGGACGACGTGCTGAACGAGTCGTTCGAGCAGGAAGACTGGTGGCAGCCACCCGTCGACGAGGACGGCGATCCCGGACCCGCCGTCTGGCTGGACTACCGCACGACCGATGCGGCCCGAACGAGCATCGTCGAGGCGTATCACGCCGACGGCCTCCACGTCGGGATACCGCCCGGCGGCAGGCGGGGGGCCGGCCCGCTGTATCTGCTGCCCGACGACGTCGAGGACGCTTGGTTTCGCTACCACATCTACTTCGACGCGTGGAATGCGATCGACAGCGGGAAGCTGCCCGGCTTCGCCGACATCGGGCTCACGACGGCGCGCGGCTGCGTGCCATCGACCGAGGGAGATCCCGGCTGGTCGGCCAGGGTGCTCTTCTATGAGACGGGTACCGAGGGCGCCGACGGGAGCGACGTGCGCCTCGGCTACTACACCTATCACCTCGATCAGCCGGGCACCTGCGGTGAGTTCATGCCGTGGAGCGATGCGGGAATCGTCGAGCAGGGGCGGTGGTACTGCATCGAGGGCCACGTCGCGATGAACACCCCAGGCGAGAACGACGGCGTGCTCGAGGCCTGGGTCGACGGCACCGAGGTCTTCACACGATCCGATCTCGCCTTCCGCCGCATCGGCGAGGAGTGGGTCGAGGTCAACACGTTCTGGCTGAACGTCTACTTCGGTGGGTCGTCGGTCGTCAACCCGGTTGATCTGGAGCTCAGATTCGACGAGCTGGTCATCAGCGACAGCGGCAGGGTGCCGTGCCTGACACGATTCACCGACGATGACGACAGCGCCCACGAAGAAAACATCGAGTTCCTGTTCGATGAGAAGATCGCCGCGGGATGCGCCCAAAACCTCTTCTGTCCGTATCGCGACTTGTCGCGGGCCGAGATGGTGGCCTTCCTCTCCCGTTGGGTGAAGCCGCCGGCAACGTCTGTGGACTACTTCGACGACGACGACGGCCATTGGGCAGAAGGCGTCCTCAACCAGATGGCTGCCGTCGGGATCATTCGCGGGTGCGGCGAGCGGCTCGCCTGCCCAGACGTCTCGGTGACGCGTGCCCAGATGGCTGCGTTCTTGCGCCGCACCTTCGACCTGCCGACCTCGGCCACCGACTTCTTCACCGACGATGCAGGCTCCATCTTCGAGGACGACATCAACGCCATCGCAGCCGCCAAGGTGACGGTGGGGTGTGGCACTGCCCGGTTCTGCCCCGACATCCCCAGCCGCCGAGACCAGTCTGCGTCCCTCATCGCACGTGCCATGCAATGGGCAGGGGTGTCGTAGCCAAACCGGCGACCGTGGTGGGTTGTGCGCTGTCTCGGCGATGCTCAACCTGCGGGGTATACGGTCGATCGGCAACGCATTGCCACAGCGCGCTCCTAGATTGAGCGAGCGACAGTCGATCACCGCCTGATCGCCACGTGAGCACATCGGGAGCTGACATGAGCGGACGATCCACTGGCGGTACCGGCCCGATCGTTGCACTCGTTCTGGTTGGCGTTGCGCTCGTCTTCTTCGGGCTTCGCACCGAGCGAGTCGAGACGGTCGAGACCCCGACGTTCCCCTACGACCCCACGACGCAGGGCGACCTCGGGCCCATCGTCGTCGGCACGTCTGTATCCGGCGGTTTCAGCCTCTTCGGCCTTCAGCTGAGTGCGCCGGACCACGCCGTGTCTGTTCGTTTCCTCGCGCCTCCGGAATGTGCGCCGCTGCTTTCGGGGGTGGACGCCTGGCCTCCGGCGCTCGTCGAGTGCGGGACACCTTTCAACGTGTCCGGAACGATCGACGGGCTCGGCACGGCTCCGAACGGGAGATCGCTGATCGGCGTCGCCATCCCCGTCTCGGCGGAATGTGCTGCAGCGGTCGAGCTCGGCTCGGTGTGGCCGCCGGCGAACCCCGCCTGCTCGTCGGTGCCGAACACCTGAAGCGGAGCGGTTGGGCAGGGTTTGCGGGGCGACGGTTGGCTCTGCCCACTCACCCCATCGCATCACGCCGATCTGCGACGGGCACCGAGGGGCGCAAGCGCTCCGACCAGAACGCACGTACGAGATTGCGAATGGCTCACCCACCGGGGTGGCGGGAAAACCCGCCCCGGGCTCGCCAGAGGAGGCGCAACGGCAGCCAGTGCCGACTGCGTGAAGGGGCGGCCCACGGTGGGCCGCCCCTTCTGCTCAGCTTTCGTCTTCGTCGGTGTCGCTCTGGGCGCCAAGGCTGGCGAGCCACTCCGCCGGGTTGGCGGGGAGGGCCTCCTCGGCGCTCTCGATCGGCGCATCGCCGAACAGGCCGAGGGCGCTCACCACCGTTGCGTCGGGAAGCGACGGCTGGATGACCTGATAGGTCTCGCTGCCGGTGCCGGCGGGGATGAGCTTGCCGATGATGACGTTCTCCTTGAGACCGCGCATGAAGTCCGACTTGGACTGGAGCGATGCCTCGGTGAGGACCCGCGTGGTTTCCTGGAACGACGCCGCCGAGAGCCACGAGTCGGTGGCGAGCGACGCCTTGGTGATACCCATCAACTCCGGCCGACCCTCTGCAGGAGTCATGCCGTCGGCAACGATGCTGCGATTCACCTCGCGGAACTCCTGCGCATCGACCAGCTCGGCCGGAAGGAACGGAGAGTCGCCGGAGTTCACGACACGGACCTTGCGCAGCATCTGGCGCACGATCAGCTCGATGTGCTTGTCGTGGATGTCGACGCCCTGTGAGCGGTACACCTCCTGCACCTGATCGACCAGATAGCGCTGACAGGCACGCACGCCCTGGATGTCGAGCACCTCTTTCGGGTCCAACGGGCCTTCCGTCAGCTGGGTGCCTGGCTCGATCACGTCGCCGTCGGCCACGCGTAGGCGAGCACGCCGCGGCAAGGGGTACTCGGCAACGAGGTCCTTGTCCGTGACCTCGAGGCGGCGGCCCTCTTCGTCGTCCACGACACGCACCACACCGCCGAGCTCGGCCAGGATCGCCTTGCCCTTCGGGGTGCGGGCCTCGAACAGCTCGACCACGCGGGGCAGACCGTGCGTGATGTCCTCACCGGCAACGCCGCCTGTGTGGAACGTCCGCATCGTCAACTGGGTCCCCGGCTCGCCAATGGACTGGGCGGCCATGATGCCGACCGCCTCGCCCGGCTCGACCTTGCGGCCCGTGGCGAGGCTCAGCCCGTACGACTTCACAGAGATACCGTGCCGCGCCTGGTCGGTGAGTGGCGAGCGGACCCGGATCTCGGTGACCCCTTCCGCTGCGCTCAGCGCCTGCATGGCATCACGATCGATCAGCACACCGGCCTTCAGCTTCACACCGTGCTGGGTCTCGACCAGCGAGCGGCCCTCTTTGACGTCCTCGGCGAGATAGCGGCCGAACACCCGGTTGCGCAGATTGCGGATCGAGCGACCGTCCGCTTCCCGGACCTTGAGCGGCAGACCAGGATCCTCGGACTCGATGTCCATGATGATGATCTCCTGCGCGACGTCGACGAGTCGTCGAGTCAGGTAGCCGGAGTCCGCGGTGCGCAGTGCGGTGTCGGCGAGGCCCTTCCTGGCGCCGTGCGTCGAGATGAAGTACTCGAGCACGGACAGGCCCTCACGGAAGTTCGCCTTGATCGGCTGCGGGATGATGTCGCCTTTCGGGTTGGCAACGAGGCCGCGCATGCCGGCGATCTGCCGGAGCTGCATGATGTTTCCCCGAGCACCCGACCGGACCATCATGTCCATGGGGTTGAACCTCTCGGCCTGGAGCGTCACTTGCATGGCGTCCTTCACCGCATCGGTTGCCTCGGTCCAGATCTCGATGAGCTCCTGTCGTCGCTCGTCGTCGGTGATCACACCTTTCTGGTAGAGCGACTCGACCTTGGCCGCACGGTCCTCGTACGTCGCCAGGATCGCGACCTTCTCAGGCGGTGTCTTCACGTCCTCGAGCCCGATCGTCAGACCGGCGCGAGTCGCAAAGTGAAACCCCAGCTCCTTGATCGCATCGAGCGTACGCGCCACGTCTGGCTTGTCGTACCGGTCGATGATCTCTTCGATGAGCAACCTGATGTCCGCCTTGTAGACGACGGCGTTGACGTAGGGGAAGGTCGAAGGGAACGCCGTGTTGAGCAGTGCCCGGCCGAAGGTCGTTTCGATGAGCACACCGCCGTCGACGGGCTCGTCCGTTGCCAGTTTGCCGAGACTCGACTTGAGCCCCTCGTGCTGCTCGGGGTCACCCGCCAGCTCACCCACCCGAAGCTTGATCGGAGCGTGAAGAGCGATGTGACCGACCTCGTAGGCCATGCGGGCCTCGTCGACGTTGGCGAAGGCTCGCCCGGCGCCCTTGGCATCCTCCACATACTCCGAGAGGTAGTACATGCCGATGACCATGTCCTGCGACGGCGTCACGACGGGCCGGCCCGACGCAGGTGACAGGACGTTGTTGGACGACAGCATCAAGATGCGCGCCTCGGCCTGCGCCTCCGCAGACAGCGGCAGGTGAACGGCCATCTGGTCGCCGTCGAAGTCCGCGTTGAACGCCTCGCAGACCAACGGGTGGATCTGGATGGCCTTGCCTTCGACCAGCACCGGCTCGAATGCCTGGATACCAAGCCGGTGAAGGGTTGGCGCCCGGTTGAGGAACACAGGGTGCTCCTGGATGACCTCGGCCAGCACGTCCCACACCTGGGGGCGGCGCCGCTCCACCATGCGCTTGGCCGCCTTGATGTTCTGCGCCTGGTCGAGGTCGACGAGGCGCTTCATCACGAACGGCTTGAAGAGCTCGAGGGCCATGATCTTCGGGAGACCGCACTGATGCAGCAGGAGCTGAGGCCCGACCACGATGACCGAGCGACCCGAATAATCGACCCGCTTGCCGAGCAGGTTCTGGCGGAACCGGCCCTGCTTGCCCTTCAGCATGTCCGACAGGGACTTCAGGGGACGGTTGCCGGGGCCGGTGACGGCGCGGCCGCGCCTCCCGTTGTCGAACAGGGCGTCAACGGCCTCCTGCAACATGCGCTTCTCGTTGTTGACGATGATCTCGGGAGCGCCGAGGTCGAGGAGCCGCTTGAGGCGGTTGTTGCGGTTGATGACGCGGCGGTACAGGTCATTGAGGTCTGACGTCGCAAACCGTCCACCGTCGAGCTGCACCATCGGGCGCAGATCCGGTGGGATGACCGGAACCGCCTCGAGGATCATGTCGCGCGGGTCGTTCTTGCCGTCGGCGAACGGCGTCACGACCTTGAGCCGCTTCATCGCCCGCTGCCGACGCTGCTGCGACTTGGCGTCCACGTCTTGTCTCAGCAGCTCGATCTCGGCGTCGAGGTCCAACCTGCCGATCAGGTCCTTGATGGCCTCGGCGCCCATGCCACCGACGTAGTAGTCGCCATAGCGATCGACGATCTCGCGCCACAGCTGCTCGGACTCGATGAGCTGCTTCGGCTTCATCGACCGAAAGACGTCGAACGCCTCCTGGAGCAGCTCTTCTTCGACGTTGGCGCGCTCTTCGCGGTCCTTGATCTCACGCTCGACTTCACGGCGGCGTGCCGAAACCTCTTGGCCTTTGGCGCCTGCCTCCTCCATCTGCTCGAGCTCTTCCTCGAGACGAGTGAGGCGAGCTTCCTTCCATTCGAGGAACTCGCTGCGGATCAGCTCCAGCTCTTGGCGCGTTGCCTCTTCGAGCTCCGGCGTATCCGTCTGGCGCCGCTCGTCGTCCACGGACGTGATGAGGTACGCCGCGAAATAGATGACCTTCTCCAGGTCCTTCGGTGACATGTCGAGCAGGTAACCGAGCCGGCTGGGCACGCCCTTGAAGAACCAGATGTGGGTGACCGGAGCGGCGAGCTCGATGTGACCCATCCGCTCGCGGCGCACCTTGGCGCGGGTGACTTCGACACCGCAGCGCTCGCAGACGATGCCGCGAAAGCGGACCCGCTTGTACTTGCCGCAGTAGCACTCCCAGTCCCGCGTGGGACCGAAGATGCGCTCGTCGAAGAGACCGTCCTTCTCCGGCTTGAGGGTCCGGTAGTTGATGGTCTCGGGCTTCTTCACCTCGCCGAACGACCAGGATCGGATCTGGTCGGCGCTTGCGAGGCCGATCTTCAGTTCATCGAACAGCTGTGGCACGGTGCTCCCCGGTGTGTGTCTTCGTCTCTCGCTTCAACCAATTCGTATTCCGCAATCTCCCTACGGCATGACCTCGGCCCGCTCGGGCCTGGAGATGTCGATACCGAGCGAGGCCGCCGTGCGATACACGTCGTCCTCCAACTCCTTCAGCTCGACTTCCTCACCCGCCGACAACATCTCGACGTTCAGGCAGAGGCTCTGCATCTCCTTGACGAGCACCTTGAAGGACTCAGGGATACCCGGCTCCGGGATGTTCTCGCCCTTGACGATGGCCTCGTAGACCTTCACGCGGCCACGCACGTCGTCTGACTTGATGGTGAGCAGCTCCTGAAGGGCATAGGCGGCGCCGTACGCCTCGAGCGCCCAGACCTCCATCTCGCCGAACCGCTGCCCGCCGAACTGAGCCTTTCCACCGAGCGGCTGCTGGGTGATCATCGAGTACGGCCCCGTCGACCGGGCGTGGATCTTGTCGTCCACCAGGTGGACGAGCTTGAGGATGTAGATGTAGCCAACTGTGACCGGCGAGTCGAACGGCTCACCGTTGCGCCCGTCGTACAGGATCGCCTTGCCGGCGTCGTCGATGAGCTTCATCCCGTCGCGATTGGGCTTGGCAACCTTGAGCAGCTTCAGGATCTCCGTCTCTTTGGCGCCGTCGAACACCGGCGTCGCCACCGTCTGCCAAGGCTCGGCTCCACCTGATGCCGGGGATGGGAGATCGTCGAAGGCCTCCCAGCCCTGCGCAGCGGCCCACCCGAGGTGTGTCTCGAGGATCTGGCCGAGGTTCATGCGCGATGGCACGCCGAGCGGCGACAAGACGATGTCGACCGGCGTTCCGTCTTCGAGGAAGGGCATGTCCTCGACGGGCAGGATCTTGGCGATGACACCCTTGTTGCCGTGACGCCCGGCCAACTTGTCGCCCTCACTGATCTTGCGCTGTTTGGCCACGTAGACACGCACGAGCTCGTTCATGCCTGGTGGCAGGTCGAAGCCGTCTTCACGGCGGAACTCCTTGACTGCGATGGCTTTGCCCGACTCGCCGTGGGGCACCTTGAGCGAGACGTCACGCACTTCGCGAGCCTTCTCACCGAAGATCGCCCGCAGCAGCCGTTCCTCGGGGGTCAGCTCGGTCTCGCCTTTCGGCGTGACCTTGCCGACCAGGTAGTCCCCGGCACCGACCTCGGCGCCGATGCGGATGATCCCGCGATCGTCGAGATCGTGGAGCACCTCTTCGGCGACGTTCGGGATGTCGCGCGTGATCTCTTCGGCACCGAGCTTCGTGTCGCGGGCCTCGATCTCGTGCTCTTCGATGTGGATCGAGGTGAGCAGGTCCTCTTTGACGACACGCTCGGACAGAATGATGGCGTCCTCGAAGTTGTGGCCCTCCCACGGCATGAAGGCAACGAGCAGGTTGCGCCCGAGAGCGAGCTCACCCTCATCGGTCGAAGGCCCATCGGCGATGACGTCGCCGGCCTTCACCTTCTCGCCTTCAGTCACCAGAGGCTTCTGGTTGATGCACGTGCCCTGGTTGGAGCGCTCGAACTTCCGCAGTGCCATACGGTGCGACTTGTTGTCGTCTGCGCCCTTGATGACGATGTGGTCACCGGTCACCTCGACAACCTCGCCGTTGACGGGGGCGAGGATCACGTCGCCCGAGTCCTGCGCAGCGCGGTCCTCGACGCCGGTGCCAACGAGCGGGGCATCGGCCCGCAGCAGCGGTACGGCCTGGCGCTGCATGTTCGAACCCATGAGCGCACGGTTGGCGTCGTCGTGCTCGAGGAACGGAATCAGCGACGTCGACACCGACACCACCTGCTTCGGCGACACGTCCATGTAATCGACTTGGTCGGGCAGCACCGAGTCGACCTCGCCGCCCGTCATGCGGACGAGGACACGATCGTTGACGAACGAGCCGTCATCGTTGAGGAGGGCATTGGCCTGGGCAATGACGTGCGACTCCTCCTGCGAGGCCGTCAGGTAGTCGACCTTGCTGGTCACCTTGCCCTTCTCGACCCTGCGATATGGCGTCTCGATGAACCCGTAGCGGTTGACCTTGGCGTAGCTCGCCAGTGAGCCGATGAGACCGATGTTCGGGCCTTCGGGCGTCTCGATCGGGCACATCCGCCCGTAGTGGGAGGGGTGGACGTCACGCACTTCGAATCCGGCACGCTCGCGAGAGAGCCCGCCGGGGCCGAGCGCTGAAAGACGGCGACGATGCGTGAGGGAGGCCAGCGGGTTCGGCTGGTCCATGAACTGGCTCAGCTGGCTCGTGCCGAAGAACTCCTTGATGGAGGCGACGACAGGGCGGATGTTGATGAGGCTCTGCGGCGTGATCGCCTCGGGGTCCTGGGTCGTCATCCGCTCGCGCACGACGCGCTCGAGCCGGCTGAGCCCAACCCTGATCTGGTTCTGGATGAGCTCGCCGACCGTGCGTACCCGCCGGTTGGCGAAGTTGTCGATGTCGTCGGTGCGGTAGCCGTCCGTCTCGCGGTGCAGCTCGATCAGGTAGTTGATCGTCGCCAGCATGTCGTCGTGCGTGAGCAGACCGTGCTCGTCGACCCGGTACTCGTCGAGACCGACGGACGAGTCGTTGCCGAGCTTCTGGTCGAGCTTGTAACGGCCGACAGACGTGAGGTCGTAACGCTTCGGGTTGTAGAAGAGCGTGTTGATGAGACCCCGTGCGGACTCCACCGTGGTGAGCTCGCCCGGACGGAGCTTGCGATAGAGATCGAGCAGCGCATCGTCTCGGGACGTCGTCGGATCCTTCTCGAGCGTGTTGGCGATCACTTCGGACCCGTTGAACAGCGCCAAGAGCTCTTCGTCGGTTTCACCAAAGCCGAGTGCACGTAGGAAGGTCGTCACGTACTGGCGACGCTTGCGGTCGACCCGGACACCAACGGTGTCCTTCTTGTCGACGTCGAACTCCAGCCACGCACCCCTGCCAGGGATCACTTTTGCGGCGTAGACATCCCGGTCGGATGTCTTGTCGATCGACTTGTCGAAGTACACGCCCGGCGAGCGAACCAACTGTGACACCACGACACGCTCCGTGCCGTTGATGATGAATGTGCCGTTGGCCGTCATCATCGGGAAGTCGCCGAGGAACACCTGCTGTTCCTTGATCTCTCCTGTGTCGCGATTGAGGAAGCGAGCGGTCACGAAGAGCGGCTTCGAGTAGTTGGAGTCCTGCTCTTTGGCTTCATCGATGGTGAGGGGCGGATCACCGAATCGGTGGTCCGTCAGCTCGAGCGCGAGGCTGCCGGTGAAGTCCTCGATCGGCGAGACCTCACTGAAGATCTGCTTCAAACCATGTTCGAGAAACCACCCGAACGAGTCGTGCTGGACGGAGAGCAGACCCGGCAGAGGCTGAACCTCAGGGATCTTGGCGAACGAGAGTCGTGGGGTGCGCGCACGAGCCAAGAGATGTTCCTCCTCGTTGTGTGGGCGGGGGTCGGCAGATCGACGGGTGACAGAACGGGCGTAGGGGCAGAGACCGAAGGGTATTCAGACAACAGAAAAACCAGGATAGCACGCAGCTATCCCGGCTCGGCCGAGCGAGTGTCGCAGAAAGTCCTTCAATTGGTGATGGGACCATACAACGAGCTTTCGCGAACTGTCAAGGGTCTTTGGGCTCATCGGCTCCGCTACCTCGCTCACGTTCTCGGCACCACGAGTGCCCGCCGCCCGTGACCAAAGGCGCCCCGAGGCGGACCGGCGCGGTTGCCGCCACAGCCCGTCGCATCAGGTGGCGCGCCGCACGGCGCAGGGCCCCGGGGCATGACCCTCGAACCCGTAGCCCCCCCAGTGCGCGATAGGGCTCTTCCCCAGTGGTGAGGTGCGATGGTCGGCAGCACACTCGTCGTATGAACAGCATCGCTCGCGCCACAGACCTCGCAACCGCAACACCGACCGACCGCAACCGTGCAATCGACTTCCTGCGCGCCGTGTCCATCGTGCTCGTCGTCTTCGGGCATTGGCTCGTCGCCGCACCCTGGATCGCACGAGACGGCGGGCTCGTCGGCGGGCAGATGCTCCAGATCGAACCGTGGACCCGCTGGCTGACGTGGGCCTTCCAGGTCATGCCGCTGTTCTTCGCCGTTGGCGGTTTCGCCAATGCAGCGTCGTGGAGATCCGCACAGCGGAAAGGATCTCCGTACGGATCGTGGGTCGCGGGCAGATTGCGACGTCTGTTGGTGCCGGTGTTGCCACTGCTCGCTGCGTGGGGCCTCATCGCCGTCACCGCCACCTCCGCTGGGGTGGCGCCGGCGATCGTTCGCACGGGATCACAGGTGGCGCTCGTACCAGTGTGGTTCCTCGCCGTCTACATCGGCGTGACGATGCTCGCTCCCCCCGCCCTCGCCTTGTGGGAACGCCACGGCTGGCTGCTCTTCGCCGCCATCGCAAGCCTTGCGGCCGTGACCGATGCGCTGGCTCTGAGCGTGGGCTGGTCCTGGGTCGGGTGGGGGAATTTCGTGTGGGTGTGGCTGGCGACCCACCTGCTCGGCTTTGCCTGGCGCGATGAGCGGCTTCCGAGCGCCGGTTTTCTGGTCGGCGCCGGTCTCGCCTCACTCGCGGTGATGGTGGGGAGCCTGGGCTACCCGCTCTCGATGGTCGGCGTTCCGGGCGATGCAGTGACGAACACGTTCCCCCCGACGGCTGCGCTCATCGCCCTTGGGCTGATGCACATTGGCCTTTCCCGTCTCGTCTTGCCAAGCATCGAACGCTGGCTCGAGCGGCCGGGCCCGTGGACGGCGACTGTTCTCGTCAATGGATCGATCATGACGATCTATCTCTGGCATCTCACTGCCATGGTGTTGCTGGCGGGCGGTGCCGTGCTCCTCGGAGGTATCGGGCTTCACATGATTCCCGGCACGGCGTCGTGGTGGTCGACACGCCCCGTCTGGTTGCTCGCCAATGTTGCCGCAACGCTGCCGATCGTCGCCCTCGCCGCGCCGATCGAACGGTGGTCGGCGAGCAGCGTACCCAGGTCGCACGCTGTGCTTGTTGTCTGTGGGGCCGTTCTGGCGACCCTGGGGCTGGCAGCGGTCGCACTCGACGGCGTTGTCGCCGCAGACGGTGGAGTGCGCTGGTGGGCAATCGCGCTTCCCGCCGCAGGCGCAGGTGCCGCCGGCATCCTCAGCCACACGCAGACGTGGGGCCCCCGAGGGAGCCCCACGTCGTGATTTCCGCCGCCTCGTAGGCAGCGTCGGCTCGCTACTTGAGCTCTACGGAGGCGCCAACGCCCTCCAGGACACCCTTCGCCTTCTCTGCGGTCTCCTTGTCGACGGCCTCGAGCACAGGCTTCGGGGCGTTGTCGACCAGATCCTTGGCGTCCTTGAGGCCGAGGCTGGTGAGCGTGCGGACCTCCTTGATGACCTGGATCTTCTTGTCGCCGGCAGCGACCAGAACCACGTCGAACTCGTCCTTCTCTTCCTCCACGGCGGCGCCTGCACCGTCGCCTCCGGCCACGGCGGCCATCGCCACGGGGGCGGCTGCGGTGACCTCGAACCGGTCTTCGAACGCCTTCACGAACTCCGAGAGCTCGAGCACGGTCATGGTCTCGAAGATGGTGAGGAGCTCCTCAGTCGTTGGGGTGGCCATGTCATTCCTCCTCGGCCGTGGCGGCCGGATCGTCAGTTGCTTCGGAATCTTCAGCAGCGGCCTGGGCTGCTGCGGGGGTGTCGTCTTCGCCCGTGGCGTCGTCGACGTTCGCTTCGGATGATGGAGCGTCGACGGTCTCCGCCGCTTCGGGGACGCTCGTTTCGGGTGTGTCCGCCGCATCGATTGCCTCAGGTTCGTCAGCCTCGCCTGGGGATGCAGCGGCCTCGGGTGCGTCGGCTGCTGCGGAAGCGCTCGCCTCGGCGTCTTCGGTCTCCGCATCGGACACGCTGTCCCCCGCGGGAGCCGCATCGTCGGCAGGTGCGGCCGCATCTTCGACGGCAACCTCGGAGATCGGAGCCTCTGCCGCCGCGGCCGGCGCGGCAGCTTGCTTCTTTTCCAGCAGCTGTTGCATCGCCGTGACGGCGCCGCGGGGCAGCGCAGCCAGCAGGCCGGCCATCGCAGTGAGCGGCGCCTTGAACGCACCGGCGAGCTGGGCCAGAAGCACCTCTCGCGGAGCGATCTCAGCAAGCGCCTTCACGCGGTCCGACGTGAGGATGTCACGACCGAGCAGCCCGCCCTTGATGGCGAACACCTCGTGGGCCGCTGCGAAATCCTTGAGCACCTTGGCAGCGCTCACGGGGTCTCCGTCGGCGAATGTGATCCCGGTGGGGCCGACGAGGAGATCGTCGAGCGCCTCGAGTTCGAGCTCGCCTGCGGCACGGCGCGCCAGCGTCATCTTGAGGACCCTGAACTCGGCCCCTTGGGCTCGCAACCCCCGCCGCAACTCCTGCTGCGCCTTCACAGAGAGACCCGCATACTCAGCGAGGAACACCGCCTGGGCGCGCTCGATGCGCTCCTTCATCTCAGCAACCGCCGCAACCTTCTCCGGTCTCGGCATGTCTCGTTCCTCCATTCTTCGGTACACACCTCGTGCACGTGACCGAGAAACGAGAAAGGCTCCCGGCGACAGACGCGGGAGCCAATTGACGAAACATGTTCGTGTTGGCGACCTGCGCCGGCGTCGCGTGTGCGAGCTTCTGCCGTTACGGCACCTGCGGTCTCGGGTCGAGTGTGAGGTTGTGCGAACGCGAGGTTAGCACCCAGGAGCGGCGGACCTTCCGAAGCCAGACCTCAGACCTCAGACCTCAGACAATGTGACTTCTGGCTTCAGACAATGTGACTTCTGGCTTCGAGAGCGAGGCCGCAGGCCGAGCGATCCGCAACGCACGAGAGCCCCCTCGGAAGGGGGCTCTCGGAAGAGAACGGGGACCGGCGCCCGGGAGGGCGATTCGCTCTTGAGGATTCGGGCAGACGGCGGGCCAGGAAGCCATCTACACGTTCCACACGTGGCGACCAGGGTAGGGGCTGGTCATAAGTGCCACTGTGGCCGAATGACCGCCCTCAGGACGGTGGTGGATCGTCCCGTGACCGTTCGCACGGTCCCCGTGTTCTGTCAAAGTTAGCCCAATTGTAGTCGCTATGCCCCGTAGTGGGTCAAGTGCGTTTCTTCGCATCTTCGTGCGCACTCGACCACCTGGGGCGAGTCACCGAAGTTCCTTGACCATGTCCTCCACCTGGGCCGGGTCGACCTTGACACCGGGCCCCATCGTCGACGAAACGGCGACCTTGCGAATGAAGCGACCCTTGGCAGACGCAGGGCGGTTTCGCAGGAGCTCATCGGCGACGGCGCCGAGGTTGTCGACGAGTTGATCCTCGTTGAAGGAGACCCGACCTATCGGAACGTGGACGTTCCCATACCGATCGTTGCGGTACTCCACTCTCCCGGCCTTGAACTCCTCGACCGCTTTGCCGACATCCGGGGTCACCGTTCCCGATTTGGGGTTCGGCATCAGGCCCCTGGGGCCGAGGATGGGACCGAGCTTGCCGACGTGGGGCATCATGTCAGGCGTAGCGATCGCCACGTCGAATTCGAGCGCACCGCCGCCCGAGATCTGTTCGGCGAGATCCTTCCCGCCGACGATGTCGGCACCGGCGGCCTCGGCTGCTCGCGCCGCTTCGCTCTCGGCGAACACGAGCACGCGGACCTGCTTGCCCGTCCCGTGCGGAAGGCTCACCGTCCCTCGGACGAGCTGGTCCGCCTTGCGGGCGTCGATTCCGAGCGTGAACACGACGTCCACGCCCTCGTCGAACTTCACATGGGACAGTGTCTTGACGAGTCCCACCGCATCGCGAGTGGCGTACAGAGTGAGCTTGTCGTAGCGGCGTGCGGCGTCCGCCTGCGCCTTCGAGAGCTTGGCCATCGGTTTCCTCCTGGTGGTCCGGACGGAGCCGGGCGGCTCCTCCCACGTTTTCGTACTTGGTACCGGGTACCGCGTACCCAACGGCTGAGCGAGGCTCAGCCGTTGACGGTGATTCCCATCGATCGTGCCGTACCTTCGACGATCTTCATCGCAGCGTCGATGTCGTTGGCGTTCAGATCGACCATCTTCGTCTCGGCGATCGCTCTCACCTGGTCCCGGGTCACCGAAGCGACTTTGACCTTGTGCGGCTCAGCCGAACCCTTCTCGATCCGGGCAGCTTGGCGCAGCATCACTGCCGCAGGGGGCGTCTTGGTGACGAAGCTGAACGAGCGGTCTTCGTACACCGAGATCTCGACCGGAACGATCGTTCCCTGTTGGCTCGCCGTGGCGTCGTTGTAGGCCCTCACGAAGTCCATGATGTTGACGCCATGCTGGCCGAGTGCGGGACCGACCGGCGGCGCAGGGCTCGCCTGCCCGGCGGGGATCTGCAGCTTGAGCACGGTCATCAGTCGTTTACGGCCCATCGGGAACTTCCTCCGAGAGAATCAGAACTTGAGGATCTGGTCGAAATTGAGCTCGACCGGTGTCTCCCGGCCGAAGATGTCGACGAGGACGCGGACCTTCGACTGGTCGACGTTGATGTCCTCGATGACACCGTTGAAGTCGGCAAATGGCCCTTCGACCACGCGGACGGTCTCGCCGACCTCCCACGCAGGCTTGAAGCGAGGCTCCTTCTTCTCCTCCTCGTCCTTGCGAACGCCGAGGATGCGCTCCACCTCGCGTCGTGACAACGGGGTGGGCTTCGAGCCCGAGCCCACGAAGCCGGTGACGCCAGGCGTGTTGCGCACGGCGTACCAGGAGTCGTCGTCCATGTAGAGGCGCACGAG
Organism: uncultured Acidimicrobiia bacterium; assembly: GCA_963792895.1. Taxonomy (GTDB): domain Bacteria; phylum Actinomycetota; class Acidimicrobiia; order Spongiisociales; family UBA5794; genus UBA6912. Next base: position 748,256 of record CAWBYA010000007.1, on the reverse strand, counting down.
GATGTAACCGGGGAACTTCTTCCGCAGCACGTTGACCTTGCGGCCGGCCTTGAACTCGACAACCTCTTCCATGGGAATGACGACGTCGAAGACCTTGTCCTCGAGGTGCATCGACTTCACCCGAGTCTCGAGGTTGGCCTTGACCTTGTTCTCGTAGCCGGAGTACGAGTGGATGACGTACCAACCTCCGGGGAGGTCGTACGGGCTGCGCGGTTCCTCGTCGACCGGCGCTTCGACGATCTCTTCTTCGTCGGAAACGACAGGAGCGTCTGCGTCTTGTGCTGTCTCAACCATCGTTATGCCGCATCCAGGAGTTGGAGGACGCCGTTCTTCAACAGGAAGTCGAGGCCGAACGTGATGACCGTGAGGATGATGGTCACGGCCAGCACGACGACGGTATAGGTCGTCGTCTCTTCGCGGGTCGGCCATGCCACCTTCTTGAGCTCCTGGCGAACCTCTCTGAAGTATTGACGGAACCCGATCCGGTCGCGGCTACGCGGCCGCGGTGCGGCTTTGCGTCGCTTGCGGGCGCGCTCTTCCTCCTTCTCCTGGAGTCGGCGCATCTCTCGGTTCACGTGTGTTTCCTCCTAGAGGGAGCAGGGGTGGCGGGACTCGAACCCACAACCTCCGGTTTTGGAGACCGGCGCTCTGCCAATTCGAGCTACACCCCTCCGAGGCCGGGGCCCGGACGGAGGAGTATATGAGCCGGACCCTGACAGTGTAAAACCCTCAACGAGCAACCGTGCCGGGTCGGTGCAGTAGAGATGCCGCCGCGACAGCGCCCGCTGGGATTGTGGGGTTGCGTGCTCGGCGAGCCGCCGGCAGCCCTGCGGTCTCGATCCGCTCCGGGTCGCACGGCTCACGCCGGGGCGTGCGAGCGACGCCATATCGCCAGCGCGATGGCACCTGCTGCCGCGGCAACGACTGCGCCGGTGGCTGCAAGGGTCCGCTGGAGCGCATTGTCGCCCCGTGCTCGGTCCCGACGTTGGGGCAATTCACTCATGACCGCAGCGGCGAGATCGCGGGGGGCAATGTGCACGATGTTCCGCAGCGGGCGAAGCTCGCGCTGGAGCTTGTGGGTCCGCGCGGCGTGCACCTGGCAACGGAGACACGACTCTCGGTGCCGGTTGAGCCACGCCGAATGGTCGACCAGTTCACCGAACTCGGCTACCCGGCACGCGAGGGAGTTCATCGCAGTTCCTCCTCAGCATCCAGCATGTCGCGCAGCGTTCGTCGACCGCGATGAAGGCGCACCTTGGCCGCAGTCACCGAGATCCCGAGATGCTCGGCGATCTCGGCATGCGACCATTCGTAGACATCCTTGAGAACGACGACGGACCGCAGCGACGCCGAGAGCCGGGCCAGCGCTGCGGTGAGCCGCAGACCGTAGACGGCATCGACACCCGACTCCTCGGGACCTACGCCCGTCGCCGGAGGCTCAGCGAGGCTGACGTCCAGCGGCTGGGTGCGATTGCGAAGCCAGCGCCGCTGCGCCGTCCACGCCGCGTTCACGGTGATCCGGTGCAGCCATGTGCCGAACTTCGCGTCGCCGCGAAAGCCCGGAAGAGCCCGCCATGCCCGGATGAACGCATCCTGAGCGACATCCGCCGCAAGCTCTCGATCGCCGACCAAGCGAAACGCCAAAGTGAACACCTCGTGTTGGTGGATCTTGACCAGCTCGGCAAACGCCACCTGATCGCCGGCTTTGGCACGCTCCACGAGTGCGTGCGCACCGAATTGGACCTTGCTCGTGTCGACCGGGTTACGCATTGGCCAACGATGCCTTTGCGGTGACGAGATCGACATCACCTCTGCGGAGGGCGAGGCTGAGCACGGACTCGCCGGCTACCGATGTCACCTCGCCGGACGCGACCGCGACCTCGGCGGGTCGTAGCGCATTCCGAAACCGCAACGTCATCTCGGCGAGCGGCGAATCGCCGGCATTTGCCGATGCCGCGAGCTGGGCCAACCACGCCGCCATGAGCAGCCCGTGCACCACGATGCCATCGAGACCGGCGAGACGGGCTGCGTCATGATCGAAGTGAATGGGGTTGAAATCCCCCGATGCCCCGGCATAGCGCACGAGATCGAGCCGGCTGGCGGAGCGCTGCACGCTCTGGAGCACGCTGCCGTCCGCACCGCCGACAACGGGCAGAACGGGACCCGTCGAGCTGCCGGCTCCAACGGGCGGCTCGCCCGGATCCGGCCCGGGCTCCGCCGCAGCGCTGCTGCCCATGAGGAACGTCGACGTCGAATCGATGAGAGGCGCACCAGATTCACGTGCCACTGCGGCTTCGAACGTCACGAAGTTGAGCCCACCCCTTTCCCGAACCCTGGTCACCGTCCCGGTGACGACCACATCCGTCCCCAGAGTGAGCGGACCATGCCACCGGAACCGCTGATCGGAGTGCACGAGAACCCGGGTGTGCTCGCCGACGTCAGGGTCGGCGATCAGCAGCGGGGCGACAACGAACAGCAGCGCGCCGGCGTAGGCAGGCGGCGCAGCCGCCACCCATCGTTCTGGGTCATCACCGGTCGCCGCCACGTACTCCGCCGATTTCGTGGCTGAGAGGGTGCACGCGACCGGCCCGTAGACCCGGCCGGCAATCTCAGCGAGCGCCATGGCTCGAGGGTAGCGGCGCGAGATGCCGGGAGTCGGAGCCACATCTGTCTGACGTCTGACATCCGACATCTCCCAGCGAGCGGCCGGGCGAGCGATCTGACGGGCAGGGCCCCGCTTCTGCGGGGCCCTGGCCGTCCGTCAACGCGTTCTCGCGATGCGCGGTGTGTTGGCGACACCAACGGCAGTACTTCTTGAGCTCCAGCCGCTCTCGCGTGTTCGTCTTGTTCTTGGTCGTCACGTAGTTGCGCCGCTTGCACGTCTCGCATGCGAGGTTGATCGGCGGCCGCTTGTCACTGGCCATTCGTCGCTTCGCTCCTCAATGACCGTGTCCGGTATCCAGTATCCGGTATCCGGCCCGAGGTACCGGATACTGGTTACCCGATACAGGCTACGGGTGCTACTTGTTGATCTTGATGACGCGGCCGGCGCCGACGGTGCGGCCACCCTCGCGAATGGCGAAGCGGAGGCCCTCGTCCATGGCGATCGGGTGGATCAGCTCGACGCTCATCTCGGTGTTGTCACCGGGCATCACCATCTCGGTGCCCTCCGGCAGCTTCACCGAACCCGTCACGTCCGTCGTGCGGAAGTAGAACTGCGGCCGGTAGCCGTCGAAGAACGGGTTGTGACGCCCACCCTCTTCCTTGGTCAGCACGTAGACCTGGGCTTCGAAGTCGGTGTGCGGGGTGATCGATCCTGGGGCAGCGACCACCTGGCCACGCTCGACCTCTTCCTTGCCGATGCCGCGAAGCAGGAGCCCCACGTTGTCGCCGGCGCGAGCCTCGTCGAGGAGTTTGCGGAACATCTCCACTCCGGTGACCGTGGTCGTCTGTATGGCCCTGATGCCCACGATCTCGACCTGGGTACCAGTGGTGAGAATCCCCTGCTCCACGCGGCCGGTCACGACCGTGCCGCGCCCGGTGATCGAGAACACGTCCTCGATCGGCATCAGGAACGGCTTGTCGGTCTCACGAACGGGCTGCTCGACGTACTCGTCAACCGCCGCCATGAGCGCCATGACGTTCTCCGCCTCGGTCTCGTCACCCTCGAGCGCCTTGAGGGCAGAACCGCGAACCACCGGAACGTCGTCGCCTGGGAACTCGTACTCAGTGAGGAGGTCGCGCACCTCGAGCTCGACGAGGTCGAGCAGCTCCTCATCGTCGACCATGTCGACCTTGTTGAGGAACACGACGATCTTCGGCACACCAACCTGGCGAGCGAGAAGCACATGCTCGCGAGTCTGGGGCATGGGCCCATCGGCCGCGGAAACGACGAGAATCGCCCCGTCGACCTGGGCCGCGCCGGTGATCATGTTCTTGACGTAGTCGGCGTGACCGGGCATGTCGACGTGGGCGTAGTGCCGGTTCTCCGTCTCGTACTCGACGTGGGCGATGGCGATCGTGATGCCACGCTCGCGCTCTTCGGGCGCTTTGTCGATCTGGTCGAACGCCGTGAACTGCGTGCCGCCGGTGCCCCGCTCCGCGAGGACCTTCGTGATCGCAGCCGTCAGCGTCGTCTTCCCGTGGTCGATGTGTCCCATCGTCCCGATGTTGACGTGCGGCTTGGTCCGCTCGAATTTTGCCTTGGCCATTGTGAGGCTCCTCGTGAGGGGTGCTTGCTGTGTCTCTCTATGGTGCGTAGCGGCGGGCGGACTTGAACCGCCGACCTCTCGATTATGAGTCGAGCGCTCTTACCGACTGAGCTACGCCGCCGTCTCGGCTCACTCACGCGTGAGCGCCCTCCCTCCGCAGGCCGCGGAGAGCGGGCAGCGCAAGGAGGATAGCAAGACGAATCGGCGAGCGGCACTCGACGGAGCGTCGAGCCCCCTCCGGGATTTGAACCCGGGACCCCTTCCTTACCATGGAAGTGCTCTGCCACTGAGCTAAGGGGGCAGGTATGAAGTTGTCCTGTCTGAGCGTAGAGCACTTCCATGGATCCATGGCCATGCCTTCTGGCTCTTCGCCTGACGGCTCATCACGGCGCTCTGCCACTGAGCTAAGGGGGCTTGCGCACAGCGATTCTAGCCGCAGCGTCGCACGCCGGAATAGCGAGCCCCACCGCCCTGATCCCCCGCAGGAGGGGATGCTCGAAGGGGAAGCTCTGCGCCTCCCCTTCGAGCGTGATCGAGCAGCTTGCTGTTCGATCACAACAGGACGCCGGACGAAGGCCGACGACTGAACTCGCTCGAAGCCTGCTTCGAGCGAAATGCGTGCCGGGAGAAGGATTCGAACCTCCGTAGGCAATTGCCGGCAGATTTACAGTCTGCTCCCTTTGGCCGCTCGGGCATCCCGGCAGGATCGAGCGTTGCGAGGATAGCCGTCACCACTGCCCTGGGAAGTCGGCGGTACCGTGGCTCACACCGTGGGATCGAGACCGTGCAGCAAGAACGTGACGAGCTCGTCTGCGACCTCGTGCAGCCGGGCTTTCGGCTCGTCGAGCTGCATCAGCACCTTCGCCGCAGCCATCACGAGATCGTTGAGGAAGTGTCCCGCCAGGTCGGGCGGCATGGCGCGGAGATCGCCGGCAGCGACGCCTGCCCGATAGATCCGCGCAAACTCCTCGGACAGCGACCGGTGGGCGATTCGTACCCGGCGCTGTGCATCGGGCGACAGCAGCGGCATCCCTTGGTGAAGCTCGAGACCGAGCACATGGTCGGTTGCGGCGAACTCGACCATCCGCACCGCCAGCTCGGCGAGTTGCTGCCGAGGGCTGGTGTCCTGTGGGACGCCCGAGAGCATCGATGCTGCGACGTACGGCATCCGAGTCTCGACCAGGGCGACCAGGAGGTCCTCCATGTCCGTGAAGTACTCATAGAACGTCGTCCGCCCGATGCCTGCCGCGGCCGCGACGTCTGAAGGCGAGGTAGCAGTCAGGCCAAGCTCGGCAAGCAGCACCTCTGCGGCAGCCAGCAGTCGGTGCCGCACCTCGAGGCGGTGGGCCGTGAGCGCTGCAGATGGGTCGGTGGCCATGGCTCGATTCCCGGGTCGCTGCCGAGCTCAGGAGTCTGGCAGATCCGGTGGCCAAAACCGGGGCAGCCCGTCCGACTTCCTGTCGGAAGCCAGGAGTGCCACCTTGGCACGACGCACCGCCATCGGGGTGGGAGATCGGACCATTGTCGCGCACGGCTCACCGGCCCGGTGCCGGGCGCAACGTCTCCGTCGAGCTGCCTGCACCCTCTTGCGAAAGGACCCGGAATGAAGCAGATTCGCCACATCAGGTGGGCCTTCCTCGTCGCCTTCCTCTTCGCCGTCGCTGCGTGTGGCGGCGACGACACCGCACCGACCACGACCGCCGGCGGCACGACCGCCATCGAGACGACCACGACGTCAGCGGCGCCCGCCGCAACAACGACACAAGCTCCCGCCGAGACGACGACCACGGCCCCACGGGCTGGTGGAGTCACGTTCACGGGCGCAGACGGATTCGAGACCACGATCAGCGACACCAGCCGCATCGTCTCGCTGTCCGGCGACCTCACCGAGATCGTCTTCGACCTGGGGCTGGGCGGCAACGTCGTCGCGATCGACGTGACGACCACCTACCCGGCGGAGGCGGTGGCGTTGCCGGTCATCGGCTTTGCGCAACAACTCGCTCCGGAACCGGTCATCGCCTTCACTCCGACCCTCGTACTCGGCGACGAGCTCACCGGGCCGCCTGAAGCGATCACTCAGCTCCGCGACGCCGGGGTACCGGTGGTGATCCTGCCCAGCCAAACGACGCTCGACGGGGTGGCAACGAAGATCAACCAAGTTGCCGAGATCCTGAGCGAGCCGGAGGCAGGCGCCGAGCTCGCACGTGCGGTTCAGTCCGAGATCGACTCGGCACGATCGGAGGCCTTCGCGGCCGGCGACGGGCCGCGTATCGCCTTTGTCTATGTGCGCGGCCCGCAGACGCTCTTGCTGTTCGGACAGGGGTTGGCCACCCAGGCCATGATCGAGGGAGCCGGGGCGATCGATGTCGGTGCCGAGGCGGGGGTTCGCGGGGCCGTCCCGTTGACGCCTGAGGCCCTGGTTGCCGCGGCGCCGGACGTCATCGTGCTGCCCGAGGCCGGCCTCGCTGCGCTCGGCGGGTTGGAGGCGTTCGCTGCGGTTCCCGGCGTCGGCGACACGCCTGCGGGGCAGGCGAGCCGTTTCCTCGCCTACGACGAGGCGTACTTCTTCAATCTCGGGCCCCGTACCGGACAAGCCCTCGCCGAGTTCATCGCCGACCTGAAGCAGGTGATGGAGACCTCATGACGCCCACGAGCCGGCGTGCGCTCTCGGGTTGATCGCAACGTGCGAAGAAGGCGCCACGGCGATGCAGCCGCCAAAGACGACGTCAAATGGCGGCTGCTGTTGCCGGTGATGGTCGTCGCGCTGTTGGGAGCGATGGTGATCGCCTCGTCCGTGGGCGCCGTCGCCATCGCTCCCTACGACGTGGCAGCCGCCATCGGCCGCAAACTCGGCGTGCTGTCGGGACCGGCGCAACAGGCCGACGCCGTGTTCTTCGGGATTCGGTTGCCGAGGATCGTGCTCGGCGTGGTCGTCGGCGGAGCGCTCGGCACGGCCGGTGCTGTGCTCCAAAGCGTCTTTCGCAATCCCCTGGCCGACCCGCAGCTCGTCGGGATCGGCCCCGGAGCGGCACTGGCCGCCGCCATCGGCGCCGTGGTAGGAGGTGCGAATGGATCGCTCGCAGCGGGTGTCGCAGGCGGGATGCTCTCTGCACTGGTGGTCAGGCGCCTCGGACGCCGGATCGCCGAAGCAGACCCAACTCGTCTCCTCCTCGCCGGCATCGCGCTGGGCGCCGTGCTCAGCGCGTGGGTCGGCTTCGTCGTTTTCGGCTCAGACCGCTCCCGGGTACCGCCTCTCGAGTTCTGGCTTCTGGGAAGCCTGTCCGGATCTACGTGGCGAGTTGCCACCATCTCAGCTGTCTTCGCTATCGGGAGTGGGCTCGCCCTGTGGGCGTCGTGGCGCAGTCTCGATCTGCTCGTTCTCGGTAGGCGCGAAGCGGGTTACCTCGGCGTCAACGTCGACCTCGTGACGACAACGGTGATGCTGGCGACCGGCGCCTTGGTTGGCGTAACGGTCGGCGCCGCAGGCGTCATCGGCTTCGCCGGCCTGGTGGGGCCCCATGTGGCCCGCCCGTTGTCGGGTCCGAGCCATCGCCGGCTCATACCGGCGGCGGCACTCGCCGGCGCCACGTTCGTCGTGCTCGCAGATGTGGTTGCCCGGATCGTGCTGTCGCCGATCGAGATCCCTGCCGGCCTCATCACCTCGGCACTGGGAGGCCCGATGCTGCTCTGGCTCATCGCCAGGCGAAGTCCGAGGACACCGTGACCTCGCTGCTCGATGCACGGGGCGTGACGTTCGATGCCGGCGGAACGCGGATTGTCGACGATGTCGACCTCTCGGTCGACGCGGGCGAGATCGTTGCCGTGATCGGCCCGAATGGCGCCGGCAAGTCGACGCTGATCGGGATCCTCGCCGGCGATCTGCGACCGTCGGCAGGCACGGTGCGGCTGCTCGGCGACGAACTGAAGGACCTGGACCCGCTCGAGGCGGCAATGCGACGCGCCGTCGTATCGCAGCACGTACCCGCAGATGTCCCGTTCACCGTCCGCGAGGTGGTCGAGATGGGACGCCACCCACATCAGGTCACCGGGTCCTCGACACCCGCAGCCGACGCCACCGCCGTCGCCGACGCTCTCGAGACGTTCGACATGACGAACCGCAGCGGATTGCCGTTCAGCTCGCTCTCGGGCGGTGAACAGCGGCGAGCGGCCCTCGCCCGGGCAATGGCCCAGGACGTCCCCCTCCTGCTGCTCGACGAGCCGGCTGCCGCACTCGACATCGGCCATCAGGAGCAGGTGATGCAGGCGCTCCGCAGCTGGGTCGACCGGACCCGAGGGGTGGTTGCGGTCCTCCACGATCTCAACCTGGCTGCTGCGCATGCAGGGCGCATCGTGCTCCTCGATCACGGGGGCGTGTGCGCCGACGGCCCACCTGACGACGTGCTGCAGGCAGAGCTGCTCGAGCCGATCTACGGCCAGTCGATTCGTGTGGAGCGCCATCCCACTCGTGGCTGCCCAATGGTCATCGTGGTGGATTGACGCGATACATCGCAGTGAACAAAGAATGTGCCACGTGTCAGAAGATCCCAGCGACGCCACTGCGAAACCTTGCTAGATTTGCTTCGTCAATTGGGTCCCCGGGCTGTTGAGAGTTCGGGCGGCCGCTCGTTGCGGGATCTCCCCGTTGCGGGGGGGACGGTTGGTTGAAACCACCAGAGGAGGGATCGTTCGGATGAGACGAACGTTTATCGCTCTTGGCGCGGTTGCGTTGATGCTTGGCATCCTCGTACCTGCGGCGGGAGCTGCACAGAACACCGATGCGGCGGCTTCGGCCCCCAAGGTCCAGAAGGGCGACTACGACAGCTACGTCGTCGTCATGCGGGACAACCCGCTGCTCGCCAGCTTCGATCAGACTGAGCTCGGTTCGGCGGCCGCCCGCACGGAACGGGCACGGCTGACAGAGACGCACGACAGGGCCATGCGGGACGCCGGCGTCAGCACCGACAAGAAGGTGCACGACTACACCAACGCCGCAAACGGGTTCTCGGCTCTCATCACCCATGAGGAGGCGGAGAAGCTGGCAGCGTCGCCGGACGTCTTGCTCGTCATGCCCGATACGTTGCGCCAGCTCACGACGGACAACTCTCCGACCTTCCTCGGTCTCACCGATCGGGGCGGAGCGTGGGCAAGCGGGTACACCGGCGAGAACGTGGTGGTCGGCGTGATCGACAGCGGTATCTGGCCGGAGCACCCGAGCTTCGCCGACGACGGCTCGTACAGCGATCTCGGCATCGTGCTCGACGAATCGGTCTACCCGGCATGCGATTTTGGCAACTCGGCCCACAACTCAGCCGACGCAGCATTCACGTGCAACGACAAGCTGATTGGTGCCCGTCAGATCCTGCCCACCTACCGTGCCCTCATCGGAGCCGAAGCGAACGAGTTCGATTCGGCCCGTGACGACGACGGGCATGGCACGCATACTGCGTCGACCTCGGCGGGCAACGCCGGCGTGACGGCGACCATCTTCGGTGTGGACCGCGGCGAGGTGAGCGGAATCGCTCCCCGCGCACGGGTCATCGCCTACAAAGGTCTCGGTGAGCTTGGCGGATTCGGCTCCGACCTCGCCGCTGCGATCGACCAGGCCGTGGCAGACGGTGTCGATGTCATCAACTATTCGGTCGGTGGCGGCCCGAGCCTCCTCGGCCCCGACGACTTCGCCTACCTGTTCGCTGCCGACGCCGGTGTCTTCGTCGCTACATCGAACGGCAACAGCGGCCCCGGTGCGGGGACCGTTGGCGGCCCGGCGTCAGTGCCGTGGCTGACCTCGGTCGGCGCCAGCACGCAGGACCGCACCTTCCAGGGCTCGGCTTCGTCGAGCGACGGCTGGGAGTTCTTCGGCGCCAGCATCACGGGTAGCACAGACGGCGAGTACAAGCTCGTTGACTCGGCAGATGCCGGCAGCGAACTGTGTGTACCCGGCGATCTCGATCCCGCCGTCGTGAGCGGCAATGTCGTGTTGTGCTTGCGTGGCACGATCGCACGCGTCGCCAAGAGCGAGGCCGTAGCCATCGCGGGCGGCGTCGGCATGATCCTGTACAACCCGAACGACGCCCAGGCGCTCGTGACGGACAACCACTGGGTACCGAGCGTCCACATCAACTTCACGGATGGGTCGACGATCAAGGACTACATCGCCTCCGCAGGCGATTCCGCAGTCGCCCAGGTCAACGGTGGTGTCTTCACCCCGATCGACGCACCGTGGATGGCGGACTTCTCTTCCCGCGGGCCGGACCCCGTTGCCGAGGACATCATCAAGCCCGACGTCACGGCCCCCGGTGTGAACATCCTGGCCGGCGCCTCACCGGTTCACTACGGCGAGGCTGTCCAGGGCGAGCTGTTCCAGTCGATCAGCGGAACGTCGATGTCGAGCCCGCACGTGGCCGGTTTGTTTGCCTTGCTCAAGCAAGCGCACCCGAACTGGTCACCGGCGGCGGCGAAGTCGGCCATCATGACCACGTCCTACCAGGACGTCATGAAGGAAGACGGCGTGACTCGCGCCGATCCCTTCGACATGGGTGCAGGCCACATCGATCCAAGCGGACGGGCACGCGCCCAGGGCTCTGTGTTCAACCCTGGCATCGTGTACGACGCCGGATTCAACGAGTACCTCGGATTCCTGTGTGATGCAGCTCCAGAGGCATTCGCGGATCCGGAGGGCACCTGCGCCTTCCTGGATTCGGTCGGCATCCCCACGGATGCGAGTGACCTGAACCTGGCCTCGATTGCCGTTGCCGAACTGGCGGGCACACAGACGGTCACACGGACGGTGACGAGCGTTGCCAACCGCACCGCCACGTGGCGGGTGAGGGTGAATGCGCCGAGCGGCTACACGGCAGTCGTGAGCCCGAAGCAGCTCACGCTGGCTCCGGGTGAGAGTGCGAGCTACACGGTGACGTTCACCGCAACGGCCTCCGCTCCCATCGACGTCTGGCGCTTCGGCAGCCTGACGTGGAGGGCGAGCGGTGGAGCGACGGCATATTCACCGATCGCACTGCGCGCCCAGCTGTTCAACGCTCCTACGAGCATCAGCGGCGAAGGTGTGGACGGAAGCGCCGGCTTCGACGTGACCTTCGGCTACACCGGTGACTACACCGCAGCAGCCCACGGTCTCGAGAGCGCAGTGGTCAACTCAGGTTCTGTTGCGCAGGACCCGGATCAGACGTTTGATCCGCTTGACGGCTTCAGCGACTCGTACGAGTTCACCACGTCCGGCGCCGCCTTTGCGCGGTTTGCGATTCCGGAAGACTCCGTTGCAAGCAGCGACGTCGACATCGACATGTTCCTAACGGATTCGTCGGGAACCATCGTGGCGTCGAGCACGAACGGCGGGACGGATGAGCAGATCGACGTTGTGCTCCCACCGGACGAGACGTGGACCCTCTGGGTGCACGGCTGGCAAACCGTCGACGCAACGGCCGACTACACGCTCTACGCGTGGATCATCTCGGCGACACCGGGCGGCAACATGACGGTCGACAGCGCACCGGCTTCCGCGACGCTCGGGGCCACCGAGCCCGTCGCCATCAGCTGGACCGGCGCTGCCGATGGCGAGTGGCACCTCGGTGCCGTGTCGCACGCCGATGCGAACGGTCTCATCGGCCTGACGCTCGTCGAGGTGGACAACCGCTGAGACGCCATCGACCAACGTAACGACTGAGAGAGGGCGCCCCCCTGGGGGCGCCCTCTCGCGCTCCGGACCGCTTGTCGATCTCATCCAATGGTTGCCGGCCGATGGGGTTCCGTCGCCAACTCCTCCCCCATGGCGGGGAGTGGGCCGAGCCGAAGACTCGCGTCGAGGAGGGTGTCCAGCGTGAGTGTCTGCGACCTGGAGACCCTCCCAGACCCAGCTGCGGGCCGAGCCACCCCTCCTCGAGGCGAGGGAAACTCGGGGGCGGATCCAAATGCGGCCGGCCGGCACACGGCACTCCGCCCAAGTTCGAGCTCCACGGACGACACGTGTGGGGCATGCGACCAGCGCGACTCGTTGGTGCGTTCAGCCCGGGAGCGGTTCCGACGGCTGCTCACAGAGGAACGGGGGGCGGCCACGTCCTGAGTGGTAGTGATACTCCCGATCGCCATGGCGCAACACGATGCGGGAGCCATTCACGAGGGCCTGGGTGTACCGCATGCCGGGCTGCGGACAACCCAGACTGCCATCCCTCCACGTGACTTCCTCGGCGCTCACGATCTCGATCTCGCCGAGCGCTACACCGAGCCGTTCGGCGAGGTCGACCACAGCGGCGTCCGCATCACGCATGGTGGGGTCGGCTCAGCGGATGCCCATCGCCATGTCCTCGAGTCGCTTCACACGCTCGGGGATGGGCGGATGGGTGCTGAACATCTTGCCGAAACTGCTGCCGCCGCGTCGGCGGTCACGCTTCCCAAAGGCCTTGAGTGGATCGGCGATGAACAGCTGCGATACGGCCGGGTTGACCTCCATGGGCACACGACTCGTGCCGGCCTCGAGCTTCTGCAGAGCGGAGGCGAGAGCCAGCGGAGATCCGGTGATCTGGGCACCGCTGCGGTCGGCCTGATACTCGCGGGAGCGTGAGATCGCCATCTGGATGACCATCGCCGCCAGCGGGGCAACGATGATGCCGATGATCGCACCGATGGCGGCAACGGGATTGTTGTCGCGGCGGCCACCGAGGCCACCCCAGAACGCCATGCGCGTCAGGAACGACAGCGCGGCGGCGATGGTGGCAGCGATGGAGGCGATGAGGATGTCGCGGTTCTTCACGTGCGAGAGCTCGTGCGCCAGGACCCCTTCCAGCTCCTGGTTGGACATGAGATCGAGGATGCCACGGGTCACGGCGACGGCTGCGTGCTTGGGGTTGCGGCCGGTTGCGAAAGCGTTGGGTTGCGGCGAATCGATGACGTAGAGCTTCGGCATCGGCATGCCCTCACGACTCGCCAGCGAGCTCACGATCATCTGTACGTTCGGCAGCTGTCCCGGCTCGATCGGCTTTGCCCTGGCGGCGGCGAGCGCCATGCGGTCGGAGAAGAAGTAGATCCCGAAGTTGAACAGGGCTGCGAACACGAGGGCGATCGTGGCGCCACTCTGCCCGCCGAGCAGAGCGCCGGCGGCGATGAAGAGGCCGCCGAGGAGACCGAGCAAGCCGGCGGTCTTGAGATTGTTTGTCATGATCCTCAAGTGTATTCCGTCGCCGGCTCTACAGGCACGCACCAGCCGCGGAGTCGGCAGTGTGGGCTTGGCCCGGCCGCATTGCGATGAGCCCACGGCGAAGAGCAGTCGGCACACGGCAGCATCACGCGAGCGGCGCTATAGCGTGGGCCGGGACGCCAAGGGGCCGGTCGACCCCTTGCGCTGGGCGGCTCGACCGCCGAGACTGGCACCACGAAACCTGGGGGTCCCGGAGGGGTGAGACGGTCAGCCACATTCGTGGCTCTGTTGGCGATGCTGTGTGCAGCTTCGCTGCCGGCGCTCGCGGCCGACGCCGAACGCCCTGCGCCGGCGCCCACCGACAAGATCGCAGGCGCCTACCTCGTCTTCATGAGCGCCGACCCAGTGGTCACCTACCGCGGCGGCGTGTCCGGGCTCGACCCAACTGCAGTGACCGCAGGCGACGCGCTCGACACCAACGACCAAGCAGTGGCCGCCTATGCGTCGCACCTTCTCACCGGACACGACGTGGCGCTCTCCAGCGCTGGTGTGGATCCCGCTGTCAAGCTCTATGACTACGTCTACGCCGCCAACGGGTTCGCCGCATTGTTGACCCCCTCAGAAGCTGCGGCGATCGCTACGCAGCCGGATGTACTCGCCATCGTTCACGACGAGATGCGCCGGCCTGCCACGGACTCGACGCCCGACTTCCTGGACATCACCGACCCGCGGGGACCGTGGGCCACCGGATACACCGGCGAGGGCGTCGTGATCGGCGTCATCGACACCGGGATCTGGCCCGAGCATCCCAGCTTCGCCGACGATGGCAGATACCGCCCGTTGGTGGACGGCTTCAGCGGAGCTGCATGCGAGTTCGGCAGCGGCCCCGCCGATGCGCCGTTCGAATGTGGCGGCAAGGTCGTGAGCGCCCAGGCCTTCAACGCCGGATTCACCGCAGATCCCAGTCGGGTGATCGCGCCGTCCGATCACCTCTCGACACGCGACGCAACCGGCCATGGAAGTCACACCGCAGCGACTGCCGCCGGCAACCAGTCCGTGCCCTTGGAACTCGAGTCGGCAGACGTCCCGAGGTCGATCTCGGGTATCGCCCCACGTGCCCGGATCGCGGCCTACAAGGCGTGCTGGCTGTCGGATGCGGGAACCGTCGGGTGCGCCGTGAGCGACCTCGTCGCCGCCATCGACCAGGCCGTTGCCGACGGTGTCGACGTCATCAGCTACGCAATCTCAGCCGACTCGACGGTGCTCGGCGCCGACGACATCGCCTTCATGTATGCAGCTGCGGCCGGCGTGATGGTCGCCGCCGCAGCCGGCAATGGAGGATCGACGGCGGGCTCGATCCGCTCGCCCGGCACGGCGCCGTGGGTGACGACGGTTGCAGCATCGAGCGAGGACCGAGGGTTCCGAAGTGCGCTCACCCTCGGAGACGGCACGGTGATCGAAGGACTGACACTCGCGGACGACACGGCACCACTCCCCTTGCTGGATGCCGCCGACCTCGGCAACCCGACGTGCGACCCCTCCGAGGATTTCACAGAGTCGATCGCCGGCGCGATGGTGCTGTGCGAGCAGAGCCCCCTCGACCTCGGTGCGGTGGCAACGGCGCTCTCACTCAGAGGTGGGGCACGCATGATCGTGGCAAGCGATGGCGCGGGCGCCGTCGCACGGACGGGCCTCCCCCTCCTCGCCGTTGACCCGCAGGATGGTGCCCGCATCTCCGCCTACATCGCAGGGGCCGACGGCGTTGCTACCGGCTCGCTGAGTGCGCCGGCATCCACGGCCGTCACGCCGTCGATCATTGCGCCATTCTCGGCGAGAGGGCCAAACCCGCTCGCGCCCGACATCCTCAAACCGGACGTGACCGCACCGGGTATCGGCATCATCGCCGCTTCCACGCCGGCATCGGCGACGCTCGGTTCGCAATCCGGATTCGCCGCCGAGAGCGGAACGTCGATCGCGGCTGCCCACGTGGCAGGGGTGTATGCCCTCATCCGCCAAGCTCACCCGACATGGTCGGCCGCAGCCGCGAAGTCTGCCCTGGTGACGACGGCAAACCGTGAGGTCTGGATCGATGAAGATCTGACTCCGGCGGACGCACTCGCTGCGGGCAGTGGTCTCATCCAACCGGGCGGCGCCATCGCCCGCCGGGGCACACCGTTCAACCCCGGCCTCGTCTACGAGACCGGCGCGGAAGACGCCATCGGATTCCTCTGCGGGCTCGATCTCGCAGGGATCGGCAGCGCGGTGCGGTGCGGGGGGGCAGCCATCGCCGCACGCGACTTCAATCTGCCGTCGATTGGCGTGGCCAGTGTGGTCGGCACGGCGACGATCACGCGCACCGTGACCAGCGTGGCCGACAAGACGCGGGTGTTCGAGGCCAGAATCGATGCCCCGCCCGGCTTCTTCGTCGAGGTCAACCCTGCAACGATCACCATCGCACCGGGCGAGTCGGCGCAGTATCAGCTGACGATAACCCCGACCCGCGCCTGCCGGCGAGTGGCGGCAGGGTTCGCTGGCCTGGGTCTCAGAGGACTACCGGGTCACCAGCCCGATCATGGCCCGCGCCGCAGTGCTGGAGGCTCCGGGCGAAGTCTCCGTGACCGGCACGACCGGCACGGCCAACCTCGAGGTCTCGTTCGGGTACACCGGCGACTACGGCGTCACCCCGCACGGCCTGGTGGCGCCGCAAGTCATCCGCGGCGTGGTCGCAGGTGACCCGGGCCGGAACGTCGACATCGCGGGCAATGCCGGGACGTCGGCCGGCAGCTTCGAGGTCGGGGCCGGCACCGCTCTTGTGCGCATCGTGCTCGACGGCGGAAGCGACGACCTGGATCTCTATCTGTATGCAGAGGACGGGCGGTTGGTAGCCAGCAGCACGGCGATGGGATCGGTCGAGCGCGTCGATCTGACCGCGCCCGAGGCCGGTACGTACACCGTGATGGTGCACGGATGGGAGGTGGCAGGTATCGAAGCCGCCTACGAGCTGACCGTGTGGGTGGTTGGAGACGCGACCGATGCTCGGCTCACGGTGGTGGGGAGACCTGCCGTGGCCACCCAGAACGGTGGGGGCGTGGTCACGGTCGCCTGGTCCGATGCTCAGCCCGGCGCCGAGCTCCTCGGAGCCGTGACGCACGCCGATGCGGTCGGCAACATCGCGGTCACGGCCATCTCGGTCGACCCCGTCGATCCGGTGGTGAGGGGCCCGCTGAACAAGCGGCGCAGCTGAGCGAGCCGGCTGCCCGTCGCTCAGGCTGGGTTGGCGCAATAGAACGGGTCGCGCGATCCGGCTGCGTGGTACGCATAGAGCGTGTCTTCGTGCTCGAGCACGATCCGGGTACCGTCGACCAGGGCCTGGGTGTACGACATGCCGGGCTGGGGACATCCGATGGCCCCATCGGGCCAGATCGCCTCTTCCCAGACCACAACGCTGATCGTGCTCTCGTCCACCGCCAGCATCGTCGCGAGATCGGCGATGGCGAACCGCACCTGGTTGTTTTCGGTCGGGTCGACTCCCGGCGGAAGGTTCGGGGTCACCGTCGTCGGTGGCGCGGTTGGTGACGGTTTCTCGGGCGCCGCAGTGAGGTCAACGGGGAACGTGGTAGTCGTGCTTCCCGCACCGCCCTGCGTCGTGGTCGATGCGGCTCCGTCCCCCGGCGATGTGGCGCCGCCACAGGCGACAATGCTCATGGCGAGGGTGACCGCGAGGGCGGTGCGTCGGACGTGTGTGGGCCTCATGCAACATGGACGCTACCGGGACCCCATGGGGTTCCCACACCTGCGGATCTTCTGTCGAGGTCACACCAACGGTGCAGGCCGGGCGTGGGCGGCGCGCTCGACGGGTCGGCCCAACCGAAGTGATCCAGACGCGGGTGCCGCCCGTCGTCGGCTCGGTCGTCGGCTCTCGGGAGCGGCAGCGTAGGCTGCGCAAAGCCAAGGAGGTTGTCCATGGATCTGCAGGCACTCGAAGGCACCTGGCGTGGCACGTGGCGCACGTGGGTCGAACCCGAAGAGCTGTACAGCGAGTCTCCCATCACGGCAGAGGTGACGGCGATGTACGACGGCAAAGATGCCGTGTTGCGATACGCCGCCGACCTGGACGGACCCGTTGAGGGCTTTGCGCTGATCGGTGCGACGCAGGACGGCGCCGTGGTCGCATGGATCGACACATGGCACACCTCTGGTCTCGTCATGACGTCGCACGGGCCGGCAGCTGATGATGGCATCACCGTTGCGACGACCTTCCACGCCGGCGACGAGGAGTGGCGCTGGAGCAGCGAGTACGGCATCGAGGACGACCGGCTCGTCATCCGCCACTTCAACGAAGGCCCGGGCGTAACTCGGTATCTCGGGGTGGAGACCATCCTCGAGCGAGCGTCGGGCTGAACCCCCGGAGCTTCGCCACCCTCACATCTCGCGGGGCGCGTGCTCATTCGGAGACGGCGGCCATCTGGTGTGCCTCGATGCGGAACAACGTGTAGGTGCCGCCGGGGGAGCTCGCGGTCGTCGTTGGTGGCGAGCCAGATCAGAAACCCGCTTGCGGGCAACGATCCAATGGGATCCTGGTCGGACGCTGCGACGTTGACGTCGAACGTGAAGAAGTCGGCTGCGTCCGGTACGGAGAGGAGCTGATAGGTGGTGAAGACCGTGCCGAACTCGGGCGTAGAGGCCGAGTCCCTGGACGCTGCGCGCATCCACAACCTGCGTCGTCCCAGCCTCGAGCGCCCCAAGGCGGTCGAGGAATGCAGCCATTTGACCGCGGGTCACGAAATCGTCAGGACAGAAACCGGTGTTGTCGGGTGGATTGCAGCCGAGCGTCACGCCGGCGTCGGCGATCGCATCGATGTCCTCGTGGAACGTGTTGTCGTCTGCGACGTCGGTGAAGCGGTCCGGGACGCCCACACCGCGGCGGATGCCGAGATCAGATGCGACGCCCGCCGCCTCTCGCTCGACCATCATCGGGCCGAACCGAACACGTGCCCTCCGCATCGACGACGGATCGCAGACCATTTTTCGAGGGAGACGACCACCCCGGTCCCTCGGCACGGCTCCGATCGGCGATCCGCTCCGGCGATCGGTGGTCAGCACTCAGGGACGTTGACGGCGAGGCCGCCGAGGCTGGTCTCCTTGTAGATGCGGTCCATGTCGTTGCCGGTCTGGCGCAGCGTCGAGATCGCAGCGTCGAGCGAGACGATGTGGTCGCCGGTGCCGCGCAACGCCATCGAAACTGCTGCGATCGACTTGACGGCACCGATGGCGTTCCGCTCGATGCACGGCACCTGGACCAGCCCCCGCAGAGGGTCACAGGTCAAGCCGAGGTTGTGCTCGAGGGCGATCTCGGCGGCGTTCTCCACCTGCCGGGGCGAGCCCCCCAGCGCGGCGGCGAGCCCAGCAGCGGCCATCGCCGATGCCGAGCCGACCTCGCCCTGACAACCCAGCTCGGCCCCGGAGATCCCAGCGTTCGCCTTGAGCAGTGAGCCGATCGCCGTCGCCGTCAGCAGAAAGGTGAGGTTCGGGTCGTCGTCGCAGGCGCTGGAACAATGCTCCTCGAGAAAGCGCAGCACCGCGGGGACGATCCCCGCGGCGCCATTGGTCGGCGCCGTCACGATGCGGTTGCCGGCTGCATTCTCCTCCCCCACTGCCGTCGCCCACACACCCGCCCAGTCGGCCGGGCCGGTGGGTGGCAGATGGAGCAGCCCGGGAGTGTTGAGCTGGCGGGCCAGCTCAGGGGCACGACGCCGCACTCCAAGGCCCCCGGGGAGGACCCCCTCGGCATCGAGGCCGCGGTCGATGACCTCGAACATCGTCTCGGCGATGATGCCCGCCCTCTCGCGGATCGTAGGCTCGCCGTGCCGCGAAACCTCGTTCTCCATCGCAATGGCTGCGATGGAGCTCCCCGTCACCCGGCAGATCTCGAGGAGCTCACCGGCGGACCGGAAGGTGTAGGGGACACCGCCGGCTTCGGCACCGGGCAGCTCCGCTCCACCGACCTCGACGACGAAGCCGCCCCCGATCGACGCAAAGACGCGATGCGCCAGCACAGCGCCGGCGGCGTCCGCGGCCTCGAAGCCGAGCACATTGGGGTGGGCCGGGTGGTAGTCGGATACCAGCCGCATATCGGCGGTCGTGAACGTCACGGCGTGGCGTCCGGCGAGCACGAGGCGGCCGGTCGTCGCGACCTCCGACTCGATTCGGCCAACAACCTCCATGGGTACGGATTCCGGCTCGTAGCCGGCGAGGCCGAGGAGGACGGCACGAGGCGTTGCGTGCCCAGACCCCGTCAGGGCGAGCGACCCGTGAAGCGTCACCGACACTGCGGCGACGCGGTCCAGGTGGGGCACCTCGTCGACAAACCTGCGGGCGGCGACCATTGGGCCCACCGTGTGCGAGCTCGATGGACCGATGCCGATGGTGAACAGGTCGACGAGGCTCGTATAGGTCACTCAGACCCCACATCCGCAATCAGGACCCGGAAGTCGCCGAGCCCGCGCGGATGCAGCAGCGCCTCGGCGTCCTTGACCTCGGCCCTCACCTTCAGCCTCTCGATTGCATCTCCACCGGTCGCCAGCTGTCGTTCTGCGTGTCGCAGGCGTTTGATCTCGTCGCCCAATCCCCACTCGTTGAGGAAGTCGTCCTGGCGCATGAGCCGAACCTCGGCTCCCTCGCCCGCGGCAGCTGCCTGGAGGGCGCTGAAGTTGACGTCGACCGTGATGTCCGTCTCCCCCGGCGCAGTCAGCGGATCAGGGCCGAGATGGTGGTTGCGGTAGGTGCGAAGGGTGCCCTGGGTGCGACGGGGCTCCAACTCCTCGGCTGTGCCGCCGTAGTCGATGACGAGCAGGGAGCCCTTCGCGAGCCGACCGACCAGGTCCTGCACCCACGCTGTCGCTTCCAATTGCACCTCCACCATGCCGCCGATGGGCACAGTGCCCGCATAGGCGTCGGCCCAGCGGGCAACGTCGGGTCGCACGGGTGCGGCGACGAGCGCCAGGGACGCTCCGTCGCTTCCTACCCAGCGTTCGTCCCATCCTTTGGCGGTGCGGACGGCGAGGGCAACAGGGAGGTTGTCGACGAGCTCATTGGCGATGACCACGCCGCAGATGGGTGCGACCGCTTCGCTCATCGACGCAGCCACCCGGGTCACGCCTGGTGTGGCCTCGAGTGCGGCTCTCGCTGCGGGGGACGCTTCAACCGCGACGACCTCATCCGGTGCATCACCGCCGAGGTTGTCGAGCAGGCTTCGCAGCAAGCTACCCGAGCCTGCGCCGGCCTCGATCACAGACCAATCGCCGCTGCCGAGGCGGGTATGCCGGTCGGCGACGAAACGGGCGAGAGTCCGGCCGAACCACGGGCTCACCTCGGGGCTCGTCAGGAAGTCGCCAGCCTTCGTCGACCGCAGCGGCCCTGTCGCGAAGAACCCATGGCCGGGCTCGTAGAGACACGCCGCCATGAACGCCTCGAACGGCATGGGTCCGTTGGCTCGGATACGGTCGGCGAGCAGCGATCGCAGCATGAGGCTGCCGAGGCTACCGCCTTGCGGTCGGGCCGCGAACACTGCTCCACCGGGAAGGCACGGCTGGGTGTGTGTCAGGCGAGTCGTTCTCCTTGCCCGATCCTTTCACGAAGACCGCGGACCACGCCCAGCAGCCATCAGGGACCGACAGACGTCGAAGTCGAGGTCGGGCTGCATCCCGAACAGGGTTGAGGTCGGCGGGGAACTCCTCGACCGCACGGGGAAAGTCCCGACGGCAACCAGCACGTGCCGCGAATGCGAGAGCTGCATCAGCTCGACGAGCCGGGTTCGCTGTGATTCGACCGCGGTCTCGTCGCGAACCAGCGTGATCAGGTTCAGCTCGGCCTTCCAGTTCTTGCGAAGCACGTAGGCGACGAGCAGCGCCAAGTCCAGGTTCGTCTGCTTGATGCCTTCCTCCCACCCAGTGCTGGATGGCCGCACCCACAGGTTGATGGTTCCCTCGAGACCAAGCCCCGCCTTCGGGTGATCGGCGAAAAGGATCACCCCGAGGCCGTACGCGCCGGCCGGGGAAAGAGACGGCGAAAGGCCTCCTCCCGATCGGGCTTGTCCGGGAGGGCGGCGAACAAGGGGTTGGGGCGGAAGAAGGCGGAGGAGAGCGACTGCATCGATGCAGAAACGCCTTCGCCGAAGTCGTCCGCCGAGACGACGGACGAGGATGCGAACACACCGGACTTCTGGAAGCTCTTGGCGTGTATCGGCAACCGCTTGCGCAGCCTGCACGCCTTCGCCGTCTGTGGTCAGCCCGAGCAGCTTGGCGCTGCCTCGCGGGTACGTGAGCGACGTGATGAAGCGGAACGTGCCGCGGACCTCGCCGGGATCCTCGACCGGCACGAGCAGATTGGGTTTCCACGCCCGATCCGATGAATCGGGCAGCACGCTGACCTTCTTGCGGCCCACTCGGCGAGGGCGACGAAGAGCCCGCTGCGACTGTCACCGAACGGGGCGCGGAGGTGGCTGCGGAGGAGAACGGCGTAGACAGCGACCGCCACTCCGGCGGCAACGAGGGAGAACACCGGGTTGACGATGAACATCGCGAAGAGCCAGCCGATGGTGCCCGCCACCGGTATGGCCACCGGGATACGCATGGTTGGACGGAAGCTCAACAGGCTGCCCGTCGTCGGACATTCAGCCTCTCAGCGGCGGTCGTCCTCAGCGCTAGAAGTGTGCTCAGAACGGCGCCGCCGTGCAGTTGCCGAAAGGCACGACCTGGGAGGAAAACGACTCCCCGTTCAGAAGCCGACGGCAACTGTCTTGGCGACATCGCCCACGTCTGCGATGACGTCTGGGTAGAACCCGATGACCAGCACGCCGATCGCGGTGAGCACGAGGGCCAGCCGCAGCGGCGGCGACACCGTCCAGCCCATGCCCTTGAAGTCGGCCGCCGGCACAGACGCGGGGACCGGGTCGAACCATGCGGACTTGATGACCTTGGCGTAGTAGTAGAAGGCAATCACCGAGTTGATCACGGCGATCACCGCAAGTGCGGTCGCCCAGCCGTTGTCGACACCGAGCACCGACGAGAACATGACCAGCTTGGCGAACCATCCGGCGATCGGAGGGATCCCGGCCAGGGACGCGAAGAACAACGCGAGCAGCCCGGCGAGCCCGGGGGCATAGGAGCCAAACCCGCCCCAGTCGGCGATGGCGGTGCTCTTCAACCGGTTGGCACCCGCAATCACCACGGCAAACGCTCCCAGGTTCATGACCGCATAGATCAGCAGGTAGGTCACGGTGGCGAAGAACGCCTGCTCCAATTGGGCGCCCGTGACGTTGGCAGCCACCGCAGCCCCGAAGGGAACCAGGATGAAGCCGCCCTGCGCGATCGACGAATAGCCGAGCAGCCGGACGATGTCGTCCTGGCGGACGGCGATCAGGTTGCCGACCGTCATCGACAGTGCGGCGAGGATCCAGAGCAGCGGCCCCCAGACGGACCGCAGGTCGGCAAAGGCGAGGTAGCACAGCGTCAGCAGCCCGACGAACCCCGCCGTCTTCGACACAACGGACAGATACGCGGTCACCGGTATCGGGGCGCCTTGGTAGGTGTCCGGCGTCCAGAAGTGGAACGGCACGGCGGACACCTTGAACGCAAAGCCGAGCAGCGTCAGGATGACTCCGATGGTGAGCAGCGCAGAGTCGCCGAGCGCGGCCGATGGACGCCCTGATGCCGCCAAACGTGAGCTCGCCCGTGTAGCCGTACACGAGTGACATCCCGAACAAGAGGATGGCAGCAGACAGCACCCCGATGATGAAGTACTTCAGCGCGGCCTCGTTCGACCGCGGGTCGCCCTTCCGCCACCCGGCGAGCAGGAAGGTCGGCCCGGTGACCAGCTCGAGCGCAACGAACAGCGTCACGAGGTCCCGGCTGGAGGCGATGACGACGGCACCGAGCGCCGAGCAGAGCATCAGGAAGTAGAACTCGCCCTGCCAGTAGCGATCGTCCTCTATGTAGCCGACGGACAGCAGCACCGCTACGAACGTTGCGCCGAGGAACAGGCCTTTGAGTACGAGGGAGAAGGTCTCGACGACGTACGAGCCGCCGAAGAGCACCCGCTGGGCGCCGGCGGGTTCGGTGCAGAACGAGAAGGAGTCGCACAGCCCGAGCGTGAGCACCGGTACGAAAGCGGCGAACAACCCGACGAGACCGATCACCGCCGTCCAGTACTTGGGGATGCGCAGCAGGTCGGCACCGAGCACGGCGAGGACCGTGACCCCGAGGATGATCTCGGGTAGCAGCGCGTGATAGTCGATGTTCACCCGATCAGCCCCCGAACGCCTTGGCGACGAGCTCGACGACGGCGTCGTTGGTCGCACCGAACACGAGGCGCGGGAACACACCGATGGCGATGATCGAGACGATGAGCGGCGCCCACGCCGCCATCTCGTACGCATCGACGTCGTGGAAGGTGTGCCCGGCCCACCGCTCCCCGGGCTCGCCGAAGTTGACCTTCTGGAGCATCCACAGCAGGTAACCGGCTGCAAGCACGGTGCCGACCGCACCGATCACCATCAGCGTCCGGAACAGGCTGTCAGACAGTCCGTCGAGCGGGTTGAACGCGGCGAGCAGCGACATGAACTCGCCCCAGAAGCCGGCGAGGCCGGGGAGACCGAGCGACGCCATTGCGGTGAAACCCAGGATGCCACCCATGATCGGCATCAGTTTCTGATTGCCGCCGAGGAGCGCCATCTCTCTCGTGTGGTAGCGGTGCGACATCGAACCGGCAACGAAGAACAGAAGACCGGTGATGACACCGTGGGCAACCATCCCGATGATGGCTGCGTTGATGCCGATGTCGGTGAGCGTTGCGATGCCGAGCATCACGAAGCCCATGTGGCCGACCGACGAGAACGCGATGAGACGCTTCATGTCGGTCTGGGCGAGACACGCCAACGACGCATAGATGATGCCGATCACGGCGAGGATGCCGATGGCAGGCGCCCAGTTCTGCGGCCTGATCGGGGAGAATCGGCAGGCTGATCCGCACGAAGGCGTAGGTGCCGAGCTTCAGGAGGATCGCAGCCAGGAGCACCGACCCGACCGTCGGGGCCGCGGTATGCGCATCGGGCAGCCAGGTGTGGAAGGGGAACATCGGGACCTTCACCGCGAAGCCGAGGAAGAGCGCGGCGAACACCCAGAACCCGAAGGTTGCTCCCCAGAGACCGGCCCGGCCGATTTCCGAGAGCACCTCCATGCTGAAGGTGTTCACGCCGTTGTTGAACTCACCCGACTTGAAGTAGAGCGCGAGGAAGCCCAGCAGCATGAACGCCGAGCCGAACAGCGTGAACAGGAAGAACTTGATCGAGGCATAGAGCCGCATCTCAGTCGTGTGCTTGAAGACGGGCAGCGTCACCTCGTTGCGGTCGCCCCAGATCCCGATCATGAAGTACATCGGCAGCAGAACGACCTCGAAGAACACGAAGAAGAGGATGAGGTCGAGCGCCACGAAGGTCCCGGCCATCCCGGTGGCGAGCACGAGGATCAGGGCCAGGAACGCCTTGGGGTTGTGCGGCTCGGGCCAGTGCTCCCACGAATACACGATGGCGAGCACGGTGATGAACGTGGACAGCACGAGGAGCGGCAACGAGATGCCGTCGAGCCCGATGATGAACCGGGAGTTGATCGCACTGATCCACGACAGGTCGGTCCCGAACTGGTAATCCTTGGCATTGCTGTAATCGAACTGGATCGCCAGCACGACCGACAACACGAAGGACGCGCCGGCGAACAGCAGGCCGGTCGCCTTCTGGGCTTGCTCGTTCGCCTTGGGAATGGCGAGCACCGCCGCGGCCCCGACCAGGGGCAGGAACACCACGAGGCTCAGGCCCCATCCGTTCTCGAACCAACCCATGTGTGCGTTCCTCCCGTTGTCTCAGAGCTGTTGGAAAAGGACGAATCCGCCGACGAGCAGGACGGTGCCTGCGATCAGCAATGTGGCGTACTGCTGCACCCGACCACTCTGGATGCGCCTCAGCAACCCTCCGGATGCGCTGGTCGCCGCCCCTGAAGCGTTGATAGCGCCGTCGATGCCGCGCTGATCGAAGGCGTAGACCACCTTGCCGATGCCCTTGGCCAGGAACCCGGCGCCGTTGACGACGAAGTCGAGCACGTGGCCGTTGAACCAATCCACCGCTCGGGCCAGGGGGCCGCGCACCGGCCGGATGATGCCCCCCATGTAGAAGTCGTCGATGTAGTACTTGTGCCGCAGCAGCGGGTACAGGACGGGGATGCTGAACCTGTCGCGTTCCGCCTGGGTTGCGGCGTCCTTTCCCCACAAGCTGTAGCCGAGCCCGATGCCCAGGAGCGCGGCAGCGGTGCCGAGCAGGGCGAGCGTGACGTCGATGCTCTTGGCGTGGTGGTCGAAGACCGTGAAGAAGCGCGTGCCGACGGTCTCGGTGAAGTACTCGGTGACGCCGGGGATGTTGATCAGCCCGGCGACAACCGCAAACGAGGCGAGCCCGATCAGCGGGTAGGTCATCACCTTCGGAGACTCGTGGGGTTGGCCGTGGCCCTTGTACTCACCAAAGAAGGTGAGCCAGACCGCCCGCGTCATGTAGAAAGCGGTGATGAAGGCGCCGGCGATCGCAACCCAGAGGATGAACGAGGCGAGGTCGGCCCCGCCCTGCGCCGTCGTGAATCCCGACTCCGCAGATCCGGCATACGAGATCGAGGCGAGGATCTCGTCCTTCGACCAGAAGCCGGCAAGCGGGAAGATCCCGGCGAGGGCTACCGAACCGATGACGAAGGTCCAGAAGGTCTGTGGCATGTACTTGCGGAGTCCACCCATGTCGGACATGTCGTTGGAGTGCACGGCATGGATCACCGACCCGGCCCCGAGGAACAGGAGTGCCTTGAAGAACGCGTGGGTGAACAGGTGGAACAGCCCGGCCGTGTAGGCGCCTGCCCCCATGGCCGTCACCATGTACCCGAGCTGCGACAGCGTCGAGTACGCCAGCACCTTCTTGATGTCGTCTTGCACGAGCGCGATGAGGCCCGTGAGGAGCAGCGTGATGGCGCCGATGACGATGATGATCGACCGCACCTCGTCGCCGAAGCCCTCCGCGAGGTAGAACGGGAACATCCGCCCGATGAGGTAGACGCCCGCCGTCACCATCGTCGCAGCGTGCATGAGGGCAGAGACGGGCGTCGGGCCGGCCATGGCGTCCGGTAGCCACACGTGCAGCGGGAACTGGGCGCTCTTGCCCATCGCTCCGATGAAGAGGGCGAGCCCCGCCCAGAACCCGTACCTGGCGAGCGCCGAGCCGGGACCGCCTTCGGCGACGACGCTCATGATGTCGGTGAACTTGAAAGACCCGACGGTGAGCCCGACGATGATCGCCCCGATGAACAATGCGGCATCGGCGACCTTGTTGGTGAGGAACGCCTTGATCGCCGCTGATGAGTTCTCGTGCTCCTCCCAGTAGTGGCCGATGAGCAGCCACGACGCAACGCCCACCAGCTCCCAGCCGACGATGAGCTGAATGAGGTTCGGCGCCGACACCAGCACGAGCATCCCGCCGGCGAACAAGGTGAAGGAGGCGAAGAACCAGGTGTACCGGATGTCGCCATGCATGTAGCCCTTGGCGTAGATGAACACGAGGAGACCCACGACGCCGACGACGAAGTACATCATGATCGACAGTCCGTCGACCATCCATCCCCACTCGATCGACAGCGTGCCGAAGGCCGTCGTACCGATGTCGGCGAGCCACACCGAGCCTTGGTAGGTGATGCCCTCGCCGAGGTTCATCCCGAACAGAACGATGCCGTAGAGCGCCACAAAGCCCATCGTGCCGACCGCCATGCCCCAGCCCTTGAGCGGGGAGCGCTTGCCGAAGAACACGATCAGGAACGCCATCACCATCGGCACGACTGGGATCAGCCACGCCAGCTGAGCGACGACCCCACCGTCGGAGAAGACCTCGGCGCCGTGCTCAGCGCCCTCCTCGGCGGTTGCGAGGATGAGCGGAGCGGCCTTCAGAGCGATCGCTGTCAGCATGCCGGCGCCCCCCTCCGGCCCGCCGGCCGGCGACCCCGCAGCCATCTCCCGAGGCGTGTCGTGCGAGGAGCGCTTGCGGCCGGCGCAGCCTCCATGGGACTGGCCGTCGCAGAGGCGACGGAACCCACCCCGTCGACGACGGAGCGCAGCGTCACATAGGGGGTGCCCGTCTCGCAGCTCATAGCTTCAACAGATCCAGTTCGTCGACATTGGCCGAGCGGCGGTTGCGGAAGATGAGGAGAATGATGGCGAGGCCGATGCCCACCTCGGCGGCTGCGACGGCGATGAGGAAGAGGGCGAAGATCTGTCCGCCCGCGAGCTCGTCCCCGATGAGCCGGTCGAAGGCAACGAAGTTGATGTTCACGGCCGCAAGCATCAGCTCGACCGAGAGCAGCACCATCACGGCGTTGCGCCGAGTCAGGACGCCGTACACACCCAGGGCGAAGAGGGCGGCGCCGAGCAGGAGGAACTGGTTGATCAGCACGGGGTCACTCCTTCGGAGCGACGTGCGAGGCACTCGGTACTCGCTACTGGGTATTCGAGGCGAATCACAAGCCCACTCCTTGCTCGTCCGGAGCTGGGTCGCGCCTGGCGAGCACGATGCCGCCGATGAGGGCGGCGAGCAGCACCACGGACACCACCTCGAACGGGATGACGAAGCGTTGGAAGATCGATATGCCGATCGCTTCGGTTCGTGTCGCATCGAGTGCCTCGGGGATCGCCCGATTGGAGAACTCGGCGAGCATCGCCCCGCCGACGAGGGCAAACAGCACGAAGGCGACGACGGCCGCCGCGATCCGGACCCGCATCGGATGGCTGAGTGATGCGTCAACCCCCAGAGGGGCTCTCGTGATCATGATCCCGAACAAGAACAGCACGATGACGGCGCCGATGTACACGAGCACGACCGTCCACGCGACGAATTCGGCGCCGAGGAGGATGAACAGTGCTGCCGACCCGGCCAGGGTGGCCACGAGGTAGAGCACCGCATGCACCACGTTCGACGTCTGCACCACCTTGAATCCGGAGAACAGCATCGGAAGGGCGATCACGAGGAACACCCAGTTCTGCGGTGTGGAGATCCAATCGCCGAAATCCATCACTTCTCCAGCGCAGGTGGTTCGGGGACGGTTTCGAGCCACTCCGTCAGCCGCTCCTTGTCGTGGAGCATGGCGCTGATCTTGTACTCGCTGTACTCGTAATCGGGGCTCCAGAACAGGGCATCGAAGGGGCAGACCTCTACGCAGATCCCGCAGTACATGCACAGCGCATAGTCGATGTCGAAGCGGTCGAGCTTCGCCCTGGCGCGCACCCTGCCGCCCTCGGTGGCGGGTGGAACCTCTTCCTTGTGGCCCTCGATGTAGATGCACCAATCCGGGCACTCACGGGCGCACAGCATGCACACGGTGCAGGCTTCGATGTCGAGAGCGATGACGCCGCGGGCCCTGGGCACCGGCGTCTCCTTCTCGAGCGGGTAGTTGACGGTGATGGGCTTCTTGAGGAGCTCCTTCATCGTGACCTTCATCCCGGTGAGGAGGCCCTTCAGCGGGAAGCCGGAGTCGGCCATCACATCACCACCTTGAAGACTGCGGTCACCACGATGTTGACGAGCGCCGCCGGGATGAGCCACTTCCACGCCAGGGTCTGCAGCTGGTCCTCCCGCAGCCGCGGGAAGGTCCATCGCATCCAGATGAAGATGAATGCCAGCAGCAGGACCTTGCCGAGCAGGATCACCGGGCCGACGAAGTTGAGCACATCACCGGACAGGCCGGGTACCCAATACCCGCCGAGGTAGAGGGTTGCGGCAACGGCAGCCAGGGACACCATGCCGGCGTACTCGCCGAGGAAGAACATCGTGAAACGGATCCCGGAGTACTCGGTGAGGTAACCCATCGTGAGCTCCGACTCGGCAATCGGCATGTCGAACGGAGTTCGGCTCAGCTCGGCGAGGCTGGCTACCAGGAAGATCGCAAAGCCGATCACCTGGCCGGTGAGGACGTACGGAAGATGGATGTTGAGCCCGAAGATCTCTCCGGTGGCCTGCGCCTCGACGATGCCGCTGAGCGACATCGTCCCTGCCTGGACGGCAACGGCGACGGCAGCGAGGACCAGGGGCAGCTCGTAAGCGATGAGCTGGGCAGCGGCGCGCAGCCCGCCGATGAGGGAGTACTTGTTGCCGGAGGCCCAGCCGGCCATCAACACCCCCAGCGTCGACAGCGACGACACCGCAAGGAGGTAGAAGATGCCGAGATCGAGGTTCTCGGGGACGAGGTCGGGACCGAACGGGATGATCACGAACGTGGCGAGCGTGCCCATCAGCACGACGTAGGGCGCCAGCTTGTAGACGGTGGCGTCCGCAGCCGCAGGGACGAGATCTTCCTTCTGCAGGAACTTGAGCCCATCTGCCAGCGGCTGCGCCCAGCCCCACCGACCGCCGGCGAAGTAGGGGCCGATCCTGCTCTGGATGTGGGCCGAGATCTTCAGCTCACCGAAGATGATCACGAGCGCCGCAGGAAGCATGACGGCGAGGATCGCCACCACCTTCACCACCAGCGCAAGCCAGAAGTTCATGCCTCACCGCCTTCGGCGGTGAGGTTGGCAGTTTCGCCAACAGCGAAACTGCTGCGCACAGCACCTTCGGCGGTGAGGTTGGCAGTTTCGCCAACAACGAAACTGCTGCGCACAGCACCTTCGGCGGTGAGGTTGGCAGTTTCGCCAACAACGAAACTGCTGCGCACAGCATCGCCTTGGGCGACTCGGAATGGAGCGCAGCGGAGCGATCTCACCTGTCCACGTCTCCGAGCACGAAATCGAGGCTGCCCATGATGGCCACCAGGTCGGGGAGCAGGGCGCCCTGCAACAGCCACGGCAACACGGACAGGTTGCTGAAGGAGGCGGATCGGATCTTCACCCGGTAGGGCATGCGGCCACCCTGGCTGACGATGTAGTACCCCATCTCGCCCTTGGGGTTCTCGGCGCGCACGTAGATCTCGCCGGCCGGCACCTTCAGGATGCGAGGCACCTTGGACTGGAGTGGGCCGGACGGGATGGTGTCGATCGCCTGGCGCACGATCCGAGTTGCCTGGCGGATCTCCTCGAGACGGACCACGAACCGGTCGAAGCAGTCGCCGTTGCGGCCCAGGGGAATGTCGAACTCGAACTTGTCGTACGGCAGGAGGTGCTCGTGCTTGCGGAGATCGAAGTTGACGCCGGACGCCCTCAAGTTGGGTCCGGACATGCCGAACTCGATCGCCTTGTCCGCGGGAATCACCCCGACGCCGGTGGTGCGGGCCTGGATCAGCTCGTTGCCGGTCACCAGCTCGTCGAGCTCGTCGAGCACGGCATCCACTTTGTCCATGGCATCACGTGTGCCTTGGAGCCAGCCTGCGGGGAGATCCTGGATGACCTTCTTCTGCGTCGAGCCGCCGCCCGCTGCGGGCTTCACGCCGCCAACCCGGTTGAAGTTCGGGTGAAAGCGCCCACCGGTGAGACCCTCGATGAGATCCATCACGTGCTCGCGTTCGCGCAGTGAGTACATGAGCGGTGTGGCGGCGCCCAGCTCGAGCGGGTAGGACGACATGAACAAGAGGTGGGAGGAGATCCGAGTCATCTCGGTGAGGATCAGACGGATCCATTGCGCCCGCTCGGGAGCCTCGATGCCGGCGAGCCGCTCGACGGCGATGATGAACGGCACCTCGTTCGCAAAGCCGGACACCCAATCGATGCGGTTGACGAGAGCTGTGATCTGCGCGTACGTCCGCACCTCGGTGAGCTTCTCGTACCCGCGGTGCATGTAGCCGATCACGGGATCCACCGAGTCCACGCGCTCCCCGTCGACTTTGGCGACGAGGCGAAGGACGCCGTGGGTCGACGGATGCTGCGGACCGATGTTGAGCGTCATATCGGGAGTCTCGAGCTCAACGGAAACCGCAGCATCCGAGATGTGCATGGCCACCCGCGGGTCCAACTGGGTCACAGGTGGACCCCCTTCGGGGTTTGGCGGTGACCGGCAGCCGAAGCGCCGTGCTGGAGACCGGATACGGGATACCGGATACCAGTCATTCGCTTTCCCCTTGGAGCGCTTCGGCTTCCTTGTTCTCCGTGCTCGGCATGTCCTCGACGTCGACGGTGCCGGGCCATGGCTTGACCTCGCGAGCGAGCAGCGGATAGGACTTGAGCAGCGGGTGCCCCTCGAAGCTGTCCGGCAGATAGAGGTTGGTCAGGTTCGGGTGCCCGCGGAACTCGATGCCGAACATCTCGGCGGCTTCCCGCTCGTGCCACTCGGCCCCACCTGCGACGCTCACGAGGCTGTCGATCCACGCCTCGTCCTTTGGCAGCGTCGTCGCGATGATCGCGGCGTCCGCGCTCGTCACCGATGACAGGCGACACAGGACCTCGAAACGCTCGGCGAGGTCTTCTGGGCTCTCGGCCGGATCGCCGACTGCGACCTCGCGTGACCAGTCGATCGCCGACAGCCATGAGAAGAAGGGGAGCCGGGTGCGTGCCGTGGCAATGGCGCCGGTCCATTGATCGCGTCCCACGTCGATGCGGACGGTGTCGTTGGCGGCAGACCAGGTATCGGACCCAACGGCGGCGGCGAGCTCTCGAGCGAACTCCTCGAGGGGCGACGCCTCGGACGTGACCGCCTCGGTCTCCGTTGCGTCTTCAGGCTGCGGGGAGTCAGACGGGCTGTCGGTCACGCCTGCTCCACTTCTCGCGCACGTCTTCGTTGGTGATCTGCTGCTGGAGCAGGACGATGCCCTCCATCAGCGCTTCGGGGCGGGGCGGGCAACCCGGCACGTAGACATCGACCGGGATGACCTGGTCGACGCCCTTGGTGACGGAGTACGAGTCCCAATATGGGCCGCCGCAGTTCGAGCACGACCCCATCGAGATCACATACTTCGGGTCGGGCATCTGGTCGTACAGGCGCCGAACGGCGGGAGCCATCTTGTCGGTGACGGTACCCGCGACCACCATGAGGTCGGCCTGGCGCGGCGATGCCGGCAGCGGGATGATGCCGAATCGCATGAAGTCGTAGCGAGGGCTCGAGGCGGCCATCATCTCGATGGCGCAACAAGCCAGCCCGAACTGGAAGAACCAGAGCGAGTACTTCCGCGACCAGTTGAGCAACCACGAGACGGGTTTCGGAACCCCGAACTTCTCGATCACTCCCATCGCAGCACCCCCTTGCGCACCGCATACACGAGACCGAGGACGAGGATGCCGATGAAGATCACCATCTCGCCGAGAACGAGTGCGCCCATGCCGAGGTCGCTGAAGGTCTCGAGCCCCACTGCCCACGGGAAGATGAAGACGGCCTCAACGTCGAAGATGAGGAAGAGCAAGGCAAAGATGTAGTAGCGGATCTGCGTCTGCGACCAGCCACCACCGACGGGGTCGATGCCGCATTCGTAGCTCTGCGCCTTCACCGCGGTCGGGTTGTTGGGCCGGAGCGCCGAGGAAGCGATGACGGCACCGGCGACGATGAGCGCACCCACGCCGAGAAATGCCGCCACCGTGATGTAGTTGCCCAGATACTGGTCCAGCACGGTCTTGAAGAACCCCTTTGTGCGATGCGGCGGCGGCCCCAGGCCGAGTCCGGGGCGAGTATAGGTTGGGCGCTTGGACCGCCAAAGCCAGCATGGACGCGGTCGGCAGCGTTGGGGTCCGGCGAAGCGACGTGGCGCTTCGATGCCGGTTGTCTGGCAGCGCTACACCAGCGTCACGCGCCGCCGGCGCCCACGAAGAGAGCCGGCTGAGGAGTCCCGGATCTGCACGACGATGCACCGGACGGTTCAGACCCGTGAGCACGGCAGACCGCACGTGGCCTCGGGTGCATGCCCGCACGAGCTGCGACCATCTTCAGCGAGTATTCAGGTCTGCGGACCATCATCGTGAACGTCCCGAGGAAGGCAGCCGTGAGGCGGTGGCATGTGGCGAGTGTCGGGTATCGCGCTCGGCACGACGCCGGCGAGAGCATCTGTAGGACACAACGCGACCGGTCCCGGCGCCGCCGCTACCGAGCAGTGGGAGTGGCACTGTGCGAATCCTGATCGTCGAAGACGAGGCGAAGCTCGCCGCCTACCTCCGGCGGGGGCTGGAACGTGAAGGCTACGCCATCGATGTCGCGGGCGACGGCGAGCTCGGTCTTTGGATGGCGACCAACCAGCCCTACGACGCCGTCGTGCTGGACATCATGCTCCCCAAGATGAACGGTTATGTGGTGTGCGCCGAGCTGCGCAGCAGAGATGTCTGGACGCCGATCCTGATGCTGACTGCGAAGTCCGGGGAGTTCGACGAGGCCGAAGCCCTCGACACCGGAGCCGACGACTTCCTCGCGAAGCCCTTCTCGTTCGTCGTGCTGCTCGCGAGGCTTCGGGCGCTCACGAGGCGCTCGGCTGCGGAACGCCCGGCGATCGTCGAGGTCGGCGACCTCAGGCTCGACCCGGCGAGCCATCGGTGTTTCGTCGGCGATACGGAAGTGGCGCTGACGCCGACGGAGCTATGCGTTCTCACGACCCTGATGCGCCGCGCCGGTGACGTGGTGTCGAAACGTGAGATCCTCGAAGCGTGCTGGGACTGGGCATTCGAGGGTGATCCCAATATCGTCGAGGTGTACGTCCGTCATCTCCGCACGAAGATCGATCTCCCCTTCGCCCGCTCGTGCCTGCAAACGGTGCGGGGGGCGGGCTATCGCATCGACTCCAATGAACGTTGATCCGCTCCCCCGCCGGCGTCTCGGTCTGCGCTGGCGCGCCACCCTCGTCGCAGTGGCTGCGGTCGGCGTGGTTCTCGTCGCCGGTGCGATCGCGCTCGTCATTCTCACCGGGCAGCGCCTCGAAGCAGCGGTCGAGGCATCGGTTGTCGCACGGGCGGACGCGATCGATGCCCTCGTTGCAGCAGATGCGGTGACCGATCCCCTCCCCGGCCGGGATCCGGAGCTGATCGCCCAGATCGTCGCCCAGAACGGCGAGGTCATTGCAGCCGACGGCGCCGCCCAGGGCCTACCTGCCGTCATCGACGTTGCCACCGAGGTGGGTGAGCGCCGCATCTTGCGCGTCGACCGGTTGGCACAGGGAATCGTCGAAGAGGTGGACACGGAGGACTCCGGGCCGTTCGCCGTCGTCGCAGACGGAGTGACAGTGGATGGCCGTCCGGCCACCGTGCTGGTCGCCGCTTCGCTGGAGGATGCGTCAACGGCCCGGCGGGCCTTCGTGCCGCTGCTCGGACTCGGTCTGCCGGGTGTGCTGGGTGTCGTGGGCCTCGTGACGTGGTTGCTCACCGGCCGCTCGCTTCGCCCGGTCGACGTGATGCGCCGAGAGGCCGACCTCATCTCAGCACTCGCCCTGGATCGTCGCCTGCCCGTTCCGGAGACCCGCGACGAGCTCGAGCGTCTCGGCGTCACCCTCAACGCCATGTTGGAGAGGCTCGAGGGCTCGGCCATTCGCCAACGCCGATTCGTTGGGGACGCGTCACACGAGCTGAAGAGCCCACTCACGACGCTCCGAACCATCGTCGACGTCGCCGCCAGGGATCCCGCCGGCGTCGACGCCGCCGACCTGGTGTCCGATCTCGGAGTCGAGATCGGACGCATCGAACAGCTGGTGGGTGACCTCCTCGCCCTTGCCCGCTACGACGAGGGAGCGGCCGCGGCGCCGGCCCCTGTCGATGTCACCGAAGTTGCAGATGCTGCCGTCGCAGAGACACCCAACCCCCGCAACATCGCGATCGATCTCAGCAACGTGGTTCCCATGGTGGTTCTCGCCGACCGCTCGGCGCTGACGCAGGCAACCCGCAACGTGGTCGAGAACGCAGTCCGCCATGCGGCTACCACCGTATGGCTGGAGGCGGACCGCACCGACGGGTTCGGGCGCGTCCGCGTCAGCGACGACGGCTCAGGTGTGGCGGTCGCCGACGCCGAGCGGGTCTTCGAGCGTTTCGTACGCCTGGATGACAGCCGTACTCGCGGCACGGGTGGAACGGGGCTCGGGCTCGCCGTTGCTCGAGCGATCGCCAGGACCTTCGAGGGTGATGTCCGACTCGCCGCGCCACTGCACGAGGGGGCAACCTTCGAGATCCTCCTTCCCCTGGCGCCGCCCGCACGACCCTGAGCCCGCGCGCAAGCTGCGGCTACATCGCGGTCGCGACCACCAGCTACCGTCGCCGGCATGCATACAGACCACGATCTGCCGCTCGACGCCCTCACCGCCGCTGGTCGACGTCTTCGCGGTGCGATCGATCCCCGGCCCGACCCGAGGAGCCGCCGCAGCGACGTGATGCCGACGGCGCTCCCGTCGGCGGGGATGGGCGAGGCCGCTGCACTGGGGCTGGTCGGCGACGTGCTGCTCGATGGTGCCGCACAGATCCAGCACCCGGGCTTCTTCGCCCACATGGATCCACCGACGCCTTGGGTCACGTGGATCACCGCCATGTGGACGGCGGCGCTCAATCAGAACCTCCTCCACGACGACACGGGTGCCGCAACCAGGGCCGTCGAGGATCGGGTCGTGCGCTGGCTGGCCCCGTTCTTCGGGATGGCGGGCGGTCATCTGACCCCCGGCTCCACCGTCGCCAACCTCACCGCACTCTGGGCGGCGCGGGAGGTAGCCGGCGTGCGGAGAGTGGTCGCCTCCGAACATGCGCACGTCAGCGTTGCCAAGGCCGCTGCCATCCTCGGGCTGTCGTATGAGACGGTTGCGACCGACCACGGCCACCGGCTGGATGAGCGCGCCCTCGGACGGCTCGCCGACACCGCATTGGTGCTGACCGCAGGCAGCACCGCCACCGGCGCCATCGACCCGCTCGGCGCCGGCCGGGACGCGGCGTGGCGCCACGTCGACGCAGCGTGGGCAGGTCCGCTCCGGCTGACAGATCGCCATCGTGCGCTCCTCGACGGGATCGAGAGCGCAGACTCCGTGGCGGTATCCGCCCACAAGTGGCTGTTCCAGCCGAAGGAGTCGGCGCTCGTGATGTTCGCCGACGCGGACCGAGCCCACGCGGCCCTTTCCTACGGGAGCGGCTACCTCGCGCGACCCAACGTCGGGTTGCTCGGGTCCCACGGCGCCGCCGCCGCCGTCGGGTTGGCGGCGACGCTGCTCGCCTGGGGGCGGCAAGGGGTCGCAGCGCGCATCGATGCCGAGATGGTTCGAGCCCGGCAACTGGCCGAACTGGTGGCCGGCAACGACGCCTTCACACTGTGGGGTGCTCCATCCGCCGGAATCGTGGTGTGGCGGCCCACACACGACGACCCGAGGGCGGTGCGGGATCGGATGCGCAACGCGTTCGTCTCCCTCACCGAGATCGACGGCGAGCAGTGGTTTCGCTCCGTCGCCGCCAACCCCAACGCCGACCCGAACCTCGTGCTCTCCGCTGCCGCAGAGGCGCTCGGATGACTGAGGTTGTGGCTCCCGACTACGGCGGCGGGTCGCTCGTCAACCTCATCGCCGAGCTCGAGCACCGGCTGACCGGGCGGGCCGCGGCGAGAGCCCTCCATCCGGAGCTCGCATCGCACGTGCCGGACGCCGCCGGGTACGTGCTCGTGCTCTTCGACGGCTTGGGCGCCGACCAGCTGAGGCACCCGGCCGCCGCCGGCCTGGCCGCCGACCTCAGTGCCCGCATCGACGCCCCGTTTCCGACCACCACGACGGTGAGCCTCGCCACCATCGCTACGGGCCGCCCGCCTTCTCAGCACGGCCTCGTCGGCTACCAGCTCTGGCTGCCGGAGATCGACGTCGTCGTCAACACCATCAAGTGGACCACGCTGTGGGGGGAGCCGGTCGCCTACGACACCACATCCTTCCTCCCCTCCCCCAACCTCTGGGAGCGGTTGCGCACCGCGGGCATAGAGCCGGTGACCGTGCAGCCTCGCGGCTTCGAGAACAGCCCGCTGACGCGCCTGCTCTACCGGGGATGCCGTTTCGAGGGCATAGGGACGGTCGCCGAGCTCATCGACGCCACCGTGCAGCTTGCCGCAACACCGCGACGCCTCGTGTTCACGTACGTGCCGCAGGTCGACTTCGCCGCCCACGTCTA
The DNA here is from genome assembly GCA_963792895.1 of uncultured Acidimicrobiia bacterium. Classification (GTDB taxonomy): domain Bacteria; phylum Actinomycetota; class Acidimicrobiia; order Spongiisociales; family UBA5794; genus UBA6912. Next base: position 710,825 of record CAWBYA010000007.1, on the reverse strand, counting down.
CGGCCAGAACGCTTCCGAGTATGCAGATGCGGTCGCCACCGCCGACCACATCTGGACCGCACTGGCCGCCCGCCTGCCGGGGGGAACCTCGATGATCGGAACTGCGGACCACGGCCACGTCGACTTCCCCAAGGAACGCCAGTTCAAGATCGCCCGCTCCGACCACGAGAACAGGACGTTCTCGGGCGACGGCAGGGCGATGTATGTCAACGGCGAAGGGGCATCGCTCGCCGAGCGGCTCCCCGCCACCTGGCACTCCTACACCGAGATGGCGGCATGGTGGGGCCCAGGACCGCAGCACCCGGCAATCGAGGCCCGGGTGCCGGATGGGGTGCTCCTTGCCGACGATGGCTGGCTCCTGCTGCACCGACACAGCGACGACAGGATGCTCGGCAACCACGGCGGCCTCACTCCGGCGGAGCGCAGAATCCCATTGCTCGTCGGGGGATTCTCTGCCTGAAGGTGCGGCGCCCGGCCTTGAAGACACCAGCGGGACGCGTGGCCCGGGGGTCGCCGTGGCTCCCTACGCCGTGTACCCTTGGACATGCTCCGGGGGGAGGCACCCTGGGCAAGGTCCCGTGGAAAGAGTGGGGGTGGGCGATGCCGCTTCCCAACCAACAAGTGCGGTCTGCAACGCGGTGGGGTGAACGCGGCGCAACCATGGTCGAGATGGCCATCGTTCTCCCCATCTTCCTGACGCTCGTGCTCGGCATCATGGAGTTCTCGTACGCCCTCGCACAGCACAACGAGATCCGGCACGTCGTGAGGGACGCGGCCAGGGCCGTCGCCGTTGATGCGGCCGCCGATCCTGAGACTCTGATCTGCGACGCCTTCAACCTCGTTGACGGTAGCGGCGCCAGCTACGACATCACCGGTGTGTCGATCGCCCCGCAGGGACCGGGCGGAACAGCCGAGATGATGGTGACGGTGCCCTATCAGACCCTCACCGGCTTTTTCGACGGCGCCTTCTCAGGCACGACCCTCGATTCGACGCACAACTTCTACGTCGAGCAGGCGACGATCGACGGGAGCCCATCGTGGCCGACAGGCGGGACGGTGAATTGCCCATGATCGGACGCATGGGCCGATCACGGGACGAGCGGGGCGTCGCCCTCGTCGAAATGGCGGTCGTGCTCCCGCTCTTGGTGGTCCTCGCCCTCGGGGTCGTCGAGGCGTCCTGGGCGTTCGCTCAGCAGAACGCCGTGCGGGCGATGGCACGCGAGGGGGCGCGGTTGGCGATGACGCAGAACCTGACCACCCCCCAAATAGCCGTGCTCATCTGTGACGACGACGACGTGATCGACACGGTTGACCTCGAGGCGAGCGCCGTGACGCCCGCCAGCTTCCAACGCGGCGACCGCGCGTTCTTCGAGATTAAGGCCCCGTACACCTCGCTCACCGGGTTCATCCCGGCCTTCAACAACGCCGAGATCGTCGAGCGCGTCGAGTTCAACTCCGAGCATCGAACCGAGCCTGCGTGGTGGCCGACGTCGGGCGGTGGGGCGACGTGCTGAGTCGTCGCGCCCGTGACATGTGTCAGGCTGCCGAGCGCGGCGCCATCCTGGTGTTCACCGCGATCCTGTTGCTCGTCCTCGTCGCTTTCGCTGCGCTCGCCGTCGACCTGAGCAACGCGTGGTCGAACAGCCAGCTGTCGCAAACGAATGCAGACATCGCCGCTACCGGCTCGTTGTTCAAGGTCCCTCGCACGTTCATCTCTGCGCCACCTGCGCCGCTCGTGCAGCCCGAAGTGCAGACCGAGGTCGACAACCTGGTGTCGATCAACGTAGATGCCGGCGTCACGGCCGCCGCCACCGCCACGGTGACGTTCGTAGCGGGCGGCGCCGACGTTGCGGTCGACGTCACCATCGACTCCGAGAACGCTTTCGCCCGCGCCATCGGTGCGGGCTCGCAGATCCCGGTGGACTCGACGGCCACGGCGCACCTCGAGCTACAGCCCGCCGGCAAGCTGTGGCCGATCGGCTTCTATGTGCCGGCTTTCAACGGTCAGAGTGCGGCCAGCAACGTCCAGCCGTATCAATGTCGAAACGTCGATGCTGCCTCGGGAACTGCGATGCCGCGCGTGTGCGGCGGGCAAGGAGGGTTCCCAGATGGGGGCAACGGCGGCCGCAACCGGCTGCTCGGCATGACCGGGTTGGGGGCCTTCCCCGTGGATTGCACGGTCGACACCGTGAGCAACTTCATCAACGGTGTCGACCACGTCGTCGACACCGAGACCACGGGCGTGCGCACCGAGGCGAACGCGTGTGCCTTCGGCCACTTCCTCACGCTCCCGTCCGCGGCCGACCCGGTGACCCTGGCCCCGACGAGCACGATGCTCGACGAAGCGATCATCGGGCCGGGCGCCCCGCTCTCGAACGCGAGCCGCCGCTGTGGACATTCCTCGACTCCCGGGCGGAAGCGGCCAATGCGACCCGAGCTTGTTCGCCGACACTCCGGCGACCCTGGAGGACGATGTCGAATCAGATGCGCCTGTGCCTGCGTGGCTGGAACGGGAGCTCCACGCTGTTCATCAGCGGGGTCGTCAACTCTTCCCGGTTTGCGTGGGGGATCGACATCGAGGAGAACGGGATGCCTCCCGAGGAGTTCGAAGCACCCATCCTGCTCTTCCTCAACACGCTCGTGCCGGACGTTGGCCCGCTCGACGATGCCGGAGGACGGCGCAGTACCTCGACGGGTCGTCGTTCACCCTGAACGCACCTCCCGGATCCAACGTCGGTGCCGTCACGATGTTCTCGCTGGCGACGAACATGCTGTCGTCGTCGGACCGCGCTGCGCTCGACGTCGCCCTTCTACGACATCGACATGCTGGACTTCACGCTGATCAACTGACCGGCAGTCACCCGGCGGCCGGCGCTGCCGCCCTCGCACGCCACGCACCGACCACCCATCCGCCGGTGCCCCAGACGAGCGCCAGGACGAACAGCACCGCCCCGAGCAGCGGCACGATGATCGCAACGATCCGCCACACGACCGCGCCGAGGAGGAAGCCGCCGTACGCCCCTCCCCTGCCCGAGAGGGCGCGGGTGCCCACCGCCGTCACCAGCGGAACGGACCCGAACAGCAGCAGCGTCACGACGAGCAGCAGACCCGTGAGGGCGAGCGGTATGCCGACGAGCGTCGCCACGAGAGCGGCGATGACGACCGGCCCGCCGACGGCAACCCCCGCGCCAACGCCGAGCGTCAGCCCCGGCCGTTGTGCCACGACGGCGACCGCATCAGCAGTCGTGCGGCGCAACAGCCACAGCAGCACGACGCCGCCCACCAGATAGCCGAAGAACCCGAGAATGGCCGCGAGATCGAGCACGAGACGAACCGGGAAAGGAGCCTCAGCGGGGATGTGGATGATTTGCCCTGCGATGGTCGCCCCATCGTCGACTCGTACGTCTCTGTCGGCCTGATAGACGACGTCGCCGCCGATGACACCGCCCGAAGTGACGACGAGATCTCGCACGGTGACGTCGACATCGCGACCGACTTCAGCCCCCACCCCGAGCCCGATGAAACGTCCGAGGACGTCTCGCCCAACGCGCCGTCGACCTGCCCCCTGGCGCCGAGACCGATGAGGTCTCGGCCGACGGTTCCGTCCACGTCGACCGACACGGCGGCGATGGCCACATCGTCACCGACCGAACCGCTCACCGTCACGGACCTGGCTACGCCGCGCACGGATCCTTCGACAGTCCCCGAGACGGTCACGTTCCCGCGTGCGGCAACCAGCACGTCGCCCGTGACCACGCCGGAGACCTCGAGTGAGCCCGTGGCGATGACGAGGTCACCGTCGACACGGCCCTCGACGCTCGCCGAGCTCGCCGCGACGTAGGCATCCTCGGATTGCACGGCGTCTGCGTCGAGCACATACCGCCCCGTGTTGATGACTGCTGCGGTGGCGCCGATGACGGGCACGGCGATGGCGACCAGGACGAGCGCCACGATGGACCGAAACCTGCGCAGCGGGCGAGATCGCTTCGACCGCGCCTCAGAGGGGGAGGGCATCGCCCACGAGGTTGAGCAGCGGCCACGGCACGAAACCGAGGGAAATGGTGACCGCGGCCGCAACACCAAGGACGATCCGCCCACCCGAGGTGAGCTCAGGCGGTGCAACCATCGTACCGGGAGCTTCTGCCAGCACGGGCTGCTGGAAGAACATCAGCACGATGATCCGCAGATAGAAGAACAACCCGGCGACCGAGGCGACCAGGCCCACCACGGCGAGCCACAGGTAGCCGGCGTCGATCGCAGCCGTGAAAACAGAGACTTTGCCAACGAACCCGGCCGTGAACGGGATGCCGCCCATCGCGAGCATGAACAGCGCAAGCATCCAGGAGAGGAACGGCGAGCGCTGGCCAAGCCCGACGAGCTGATCGAACGGGGAGCGGTCGGCCTTCGGCCCCGAGATCGTTGCGGCAACCGTGAAGGCGCCGACGAGCTGGAACGCATACGTGGCGACATAGAACCACATACCGGGAATCCCCGCCCGACCGGCGACCAGGGCGGTGAGGATGAAGCCCGCATGGGCAACGCCCGAGAACGCCAGCATCCGCTTGAGGTCGGTCTGGGCGATGGCCGAGAACGTTCCGACGACCACCGAGAGGGCGGCGATCGCAGCGACCGCCGGTGCCCAGTCATCCTGCAGCGCCGGGAAGGCAGCAGTGAGGATGCGGGCGAGAGCTGCGAAGCCGGCGATCTTCACGCCCGCCGACATCATGGGCACCGCGGCCGCAGGCGCCCCTTGATAGACGTCAGGCGCCCACTGGTGGAATGGCGCCGCCGACACCTTGAACCCGAGCCCCACGACCATCAGCGCAACTGCGACGAGTGCGATCCCCGGCTCGAGCACCACCGTGTTCTGGAAGAACGACTGGATGCCGCCCGCCCCGTAGATCGAGGTGGACCCGGCTGCGGCGAACGCAAGGGCCACTCCGTACAGGAACACTGCGGACGCAAAGGAGCCCAGGAGGAAGTACTTCATGGCTGCCTCGTCGGACTTCTCCTGGTCCCGGGTGAAGCCTGCGATGACGTACAGGCTGATCGAGCCGGTCTCCAGGCCGATGAACAGGAGAATGAGGTTCGACGAGATCGCCATCGTGTGGAGCCCGGCGGCGGCGAGGAGGTAGAGGGCGACGAACTCGGCCCCCCTACTCCCGAGCTGGGAAACGAGTCGCCACGCCGCAATCAACGCGACACCCGCGACCGTGAAGAGCAGCATCCCCGCAAAGGCCGAGAGGTGGTCCATGACCACCATCGGCAGCCGTACCGACGAGACATCTCGGGCAGAGAAGTTGAGCTGGTCTCCGATGTCGCCGACCCGCACCCATTGGAGGACGGAGAAGGCGACGCTCGCCGCAACGGCGACCCCGGCGATCAGCCCCCAGGCGCGACGACCCAGGCTGCAGCGTCACCTCTGCCATGAGCACCAGGAGCGCGCCGATCAGCAACACGACCTCGGGGGCGATCGGGAGGAATGCGATGTTGCCCATCAGCCCTCCGCTCCCGCCTCGGTGCCGGCAACCTGCACCTCGATGGCCCGGCCGAACTCGGGCACGTCGTAGCTCGTCGTCGCCTCGATGCGGTCGAGGATGCTTTCGACCGTGGGCTCGATGCGGTCGAGCGCCGGCTTGGGATAGACGCCGAGGAAGATGATGAGCGCCACCATCGGCACGAGGATCGCCACCTCACGAAGCTCGAGGTCGACGAGCTTCTCGTTCTCCGCGTGTGTGATCGGCCCGGTGAACACCCGCTCGTACGCCCACAAGAGGTAGATCGCGGCGAGGACGACACCGGACGCCGCGAGAATCGAGTGTACGGGGAAGCTGAGGTAGCTCCCGAGGAGCACCATGAACTCGCCGATGAAGCCGTTCAGACCGGGCAGCCCGGCAGAGGCAAAGGCCGAGAACAAGAAGAACCCGGCAAACATGGGCATCACTTTGGCGACACCGCCGTACGCATCGATCTCTCTCGTGTGGCGCCTGTCGTAGATCATGCCCACCAGGAGAAACAGCGCCCCCGTGGTGAGTCCGTGGTTGACCATCTGGATGATCCCGCCTTGGAGGCCCTGCGCGGTGAGCGCAAATGTGCCGAGCACGATGAACCCGAGGTGGCTCACCGAGGAGTACGCGATGAGGCGCTTGACGTCCGGTTGCACGATCGCAACCGCGGCCGCGTAGATGATCCCGATGACGGCGAGCGTCGCCAGCCACGGGGCGAGGCGCACCGTTGCGTCGGGGAACAGGGTGAGGTTGAAGCGAACGAACCCGTACGTGCCGAGCTTCAGCAGTACGCCCGCGAGCAAGACGGAGCCGGCCGTGGGAGCTTCGGTGTGGGCGTCCGGCAGCCACGTGTGCAGCGGGAAGAGCGGCACCTTTATCGCAAAGGCGATGCCGAAAGCGAGGAACAGCCACATTTGGGTGGTCGACGACAAGTCCACATCGAGAAGGCTGCGGAAGTCGAATGTGATCCCGCCGAGTTGGTCGCCTGCGATGACGCCGAGGCTGATGATCCCGGCCAGCATCAGCGCCGACCCGAGCGCGGTGTACAGCACGAACTTCACGGCGGCGTACACCCGGTTGGCGCTACCCCAGATCCCGATGAGCAGGTACATCGGCACCAGCGTGATCTCGAAGAAGACGAAGAAGAGGATGAGGTCGAGCGAGATGAACACGCCGAGCAGACCGGTCTCGAGGACGAGCATCGCGATCATGTAGAGCTTGACGTTCTTGGTCACCGATGCCGACGCCAGGATCGAGATGGGAAACAAGAACGCGGTGAGGGCAATGAGCAGCAGCGAGACGCCGTCGACACCGACGTTCCACGAGATGCCCCACGGCTCGAACCACAACACGCGTTCGGTGAGTTGGAAGCCGCCGTTGCCGACTTCGAACACGTAGAGCAGGTATCCGGCAACCGCCAGCGGAAGCAGGCTCAGCGCAGCCGCGACCGGCAGGATCAGCTCGGTCCTCCGCGAGGGCAGAAGCGCAACCACGACGGCGCCGGCAGCCGGAAGAATGACGAGCAACCCGAGCACAGGAAAGCTCATCGAGCCCCGCCTCTCCGAGTCGGGACGGTATCTGCCGAGCGCAGCGAGGCGTGCCTCATATCGCCCCACCCCTCACGAGCAGCCACACCACCAAACCGACCGTTCCGGCGAGGATGCCGACGCCGTAGCTCCGCACGAACCCCGTCTGAAGCGGGCGGAGCGCAGCAGACACGAGCTGTGCCAGGCGCCCGACACCGTTGACGGCACCGTCGACGACCTTGGCGTCCGCAGTGAAGGCCAGCGCCTCTGAAGCCCGCTTGCCGGGAAGCACGATGGTGGCTCCGTAGAGGTCGTCGACGCGATAGCCCTGCTCGAGGAGATCCCACCTGGGTCCGGTCTCTTCGGGCAGTGCGTGGGACTGATAGCGACGGTGGGCAACGAGGATGCCGAGCAGCCCGGCCGCCACCGACACCGCGGCCAGCACCCACTGTGTGGCGCCGTCGGGCAGGTGCGCCAGCTCCACCGCTTCGAATGCCGGCTCGAGGAAGTGCTCGAGCGCCGGACGCCAAGGGGTGTTGATGAGCCCGCCGACGGTGGCGAGCACAGCAAGCCCGACGAGCGGCATGGTCATGATCGAAGGCGACTCGTGAGGGGTGACCCCCTCCTCCCAACGGCCCTCGCCGAAGAAGGTGAGGAACATGAGTCGACTCATGTAGAAGGCGGTCAGGGCGGCGGTGACGATGCCGATGGCCCACAAGGCGATGAACCACCCGCCCTTCTCGAACACCGAGGCCAGGATCTCGTCCTTCGACCAGAAGCCGGAGAAGATCGGGATACCCGAGATGGCGAGCCACGCCACAGCCATCGTTGCGAACGTGACCGGCATGTGTTTGCGGAGGCCGCCCATCTTCCACATGTCCTGCTCGTCGTGCATGGCATGGATCACCGAACCTGCGCCGAGGAAGAGGAGAGCCTTGAAGAACGCATGAGTGAGGAGGTGGAAGGTGCCGGCGACGTACGCAGCGACACCGACGCCCAGGAACATGTACCCGAGCTGGCTGATCGTGGAGTAGGCGAGCACTCGCTTGATGTCCCGCTGCCCGACGGCAATGGTCGCCGCGTAGAGAGCGGTGACCGCACCGACCGTCGCCACGACGGCGCCGGAGACGGGAGCGAGCTCGAAGAGGGCGCCCGAGCGGGCGACGACGTACACGCCCGCGGTGACCATGGTCGCCGCGTGGATGAGCGCGGACACCGGTGTCGGGCCCTCCATGGCGTCCGGCAACCACACGTACAGCGGGATCTGGGCGGACTTCCCCGCCGCTCCTACCAGCAGCAGCAGGGTGATTGCGGTCGCCATGCCAGTGGTGAGCACCCCGCTCGCCTCCTCGAAGACGGCTTCGAAGGCGAGAGTGCCGAAGCTCGAGAAGATGAGCATGAGGGCGACGAGGAACCCGAAGTCGCCGATGCGGTTGACGACGAAGGCCTTCTTTCCTGCAGCGGCAGCCGAAGGCTTCTCGAACCAGAACGAGATCAGCAAATACGAGCTGAGGCCGACGAGCTCCCACCCGACGAAGAGGACTCCGAAGCTGTCGGCGAGCACGAGGATCAGCATGGAAGCGACGAACAGGTTGAGGTACGTGAAGAACCGGCCGAATCGCGGGTCACCGTGCATGTAGCCGATGGCGTAGACGTGGATGAGGAAGCCCACCCCGGTCACCATCAGCGTCATCATCACCGACAACGGGTCCCACAGGAGGGCGGCGTCGAGGCCGAGGCTCGGGATCCATGAGAAGAGGAAGATGTGAGTGGGTTCGAGCTCGCCTGCGAACGCATCGACGGATGCAATCGCAGCGATGACGAAAGCAGCAGCGACCAGGCCGGAGGCAAGGTAGCCGGCGGCAGGCTCACCGATCCGCTTGCCGAAGAGCTGGAGCAGGGCGTACCCGGCGAGAGGAAGGGCGATCACGAGCCAGATCAGGTCGACCATGCGCTCACCCCCTCATTCCGGCAAGCTCGTCCACCGAGGCGGTCGACCTGCGCCTGAAGACCGCAACGATGATGGCAAGCCCCACCGTGACCTCGGCTGCAGCGACGACCATCACGAACAGCACCGAGATCTGGCCCTCGATCAGGCCGATCTGGCGGCCGGCAGCGACGAACGTGAGGTTCACGGCGTTGAGCATCAGCTCGATGGACATGAACATCACGAGTGCGTTGCGCCTCACCAGAATGCCCGTCGCTCCGATGACAAACAGCACTGCGGCAAGCGCCATGTACCACCCTGGGGTCACCGTCATCGGACCACTCCTTGGGCGGTGCTGATGTTGATGCCGCAAGGCCGCCAGCCGGCAGACGCCAGACCGCATCCGGCAGATGGAGACCTCAGATGGCGTGCAGTCATGGCTGAACTCACGGTGCCACCGTTTCTTCGTCTGATGTCTGAGGTCTGAGGTCTGAGATCTGTCGCGGCCGCTGCCCGAACTGAGCAAGCGCCACGGTGCCCACTGCCGCAATCGTGAGCAGCAGAACGGTGGCCTGGAACGGGATCAGCCAGGTGCCGAACAGCTCGTCTGCAACGTTCTCGATGGTGCCGTTCACCTCGCCCCCGCTGAACAGCCCGAATCCGGTGATCCAGGCGGCCCTGCCCGCGATGAGCACCAGGGCGAGCAGACCGAGCCCGAGAACCAGCGCCAGCAGCCGCTGGAACGGCAGCTGCTCGGTTTGGTCTTCGTCTCGATCGACGCCGATCAGCATGATCACGAACAGGAAGAGGGTCATGACGGCGCCCGCGTAGATGATGACCTGGACGGCGGCGACGAAGTGGGCGTCGTTGAGCACGTAGAAGACGGCAATCGAGAACATGGTCATCAGGAGGCCCATCGCCGAATACACCGGGTTGCGGGCTGCGACCATCACGAGGGCGCCGGCGATGGAGACGACCGCGAAGATGATGAAGACGGCGGTTTCGGGACTCACTGGTGCTCGTCCTCCGCGCTCGACGTCCCAGGTGTGAGGTTCGACGTCTCTCCCGAATCTGCCGTCTGAGGTCTGACATGTGACGGCTGCGCCGCACCCGCCTGACCCTGCTCGGGCGGGCGCCGCCCGACGCCCGCCGAAGGCGTCCACGCCGGGATGCCCTCGTACGCGGCGCGACCCGAAGGCGCCGTGGCTCGCATCCACCCGTCGGCGAGCTTGAGCTCGTTCAGGTCGATGAGGGGCCCGGCAGGCTGAGGGTGGTTGGGCGTCCCGTCCGGGTTCACCAGGAGCTCCGTGCGCGTGTAGATGGCATCCTCACGATTGTCCACCGACATCTCGAAGAGCTGCGTCATCGTTATCGCCTCGGTCGGACAGGCCTCGACGCAGAGACCGCAGAAGATGCAGCGGAGCATGTTGATCTCGTAGATGAAGCCGTAGCGCTCGCCTGGACTCACTGGAGCATCGGGCGGATTGTCCGCACCGCGGACGTAGATGCACCGAGCCGGGCAGACCCCCGCACACAGCTCGCAACCGATGCACTTCTCCATCCCGTCGGGGTACCGGTTGAGAACGTGTCTCCCGTGGAATCGCTGTGGCTTGACGCGCTTCTCCTGCGGGTACTTCATGGTCACCCGGGGCTTGCTCATCTGCCGCAACGTGACGGCAAACCCCCGGAACGGCCCCAGCATGTCGGCGAACCACCCCATCAGATCACCTCACGCCATCGGTACGGGCTACGGGAGCACGGTCTACGCATCATCACGCCCACGGCAGCCCAAACCGCCGGACACCAACGGCAAGCGTCGCCAGCACGATCCACGCCAAGCTCACGGGTATGAGCCGCTTCCAACCGAACGACATCAGCTGGTCGTACCGCATCCGCGGGAGCGAGGCACGGATCCAGATGAACACGAAGACGAAAAAGAAGGTCTTCGCAAAGAACCACACGATGGGGAAGATCCAAGATATCGCCGCCGGCGTGCCGAAATCCGGGCCTCCCCATCCTCCGAAGAACACCGTGACGGTGATCGCCGAGATGTTGAACATGTTGATGTACTCGGCCAGGAAGAAGAGTGCGAAGCGAAAGCCGCTGTACTCGGTGTGGTAGCCCCCGACGATCTCCGACTCTGCCTCGACGAGGTCGAACGGAGGTCGGTTGGTCTCGGCGACCCCTGCGATGAAGAAGATCAGGAACGAGGGGATGAGGACGACGTTCCAGACGCCGAGGAACCCCAGGATGGAGCCTTGTTGGGCCGCCACGATGCCCGTCAGCGACGTCGTGCCGGCGAACAAGATCACCGGGACGAGGGCGAGGCCCATTGCGGCTTCGTAGGAGATCATCTGCGCTGATGCTCGCACGGCCCCGAGGAGTGGGTACTTCGAGCCAGAAGACCATCCGGCGAGCACCACGGCGTAGACGGCCAAGGAGCTGAGAGCGAGGATGTAGAGGAGGCCGATGTTGAGGTCGGTGCCCGCCAGGTCGATGACCCTGTCCCCGATCGAGAACGGCCTGCCGACCGGGAGCACCAAGAAGATGAGCAGCGACGGCACAACGGCCGCGATCGGGGCCAGGATGTACAGCCCGAACTCCACCTTCCGCGGGGTGAGGTTCTCCTTGAAGATCAACTTCACACCGTCTGCAACGGTCTGGAGGATGCCATAGGGACCGGCACGGTCGGGCCCGACGCGGTTGTGCATGTCGGCGACCACCTTCCGCTCCATCCAGACCAGGACGATGGTCACGGTGAGCAGCAACGCAAAGACGATCACCACCTTGATCGCCGCTTCGAGGAGGATCTCCCAACCCCCCATCACGCATCGCCCCCGTCGAGAACCGCCTCGATCGTCACGGTCGCCGGCGAGCCGAGCAGGGCCGTGTCCAGCAGGTTGGCCGGGATGTAGGCGGAGCCCTCAGCGAGGGTGGCATCGATGCGCACGGGCACATCGATCGTGCCGCTCGGTGACCCGACCCGAACCAGTCTGCCTTCGGACACGGCGAGGGAAACCGCATCACCTGGATGCAATGCGACGAACGGCTGGGGCGCGAGTTTGGCAAGGGACGGCGACATGCGAACCCGCACGCCGTCGTCGTAGAGGACCGGGCCGGAATGCAGGCCGAAGCGACCCGTGCTCGTCCGTAGACCGGTGTCCACGGGTACGTACTGGAGCGGCTGGGCACCGTCGGCCGTCGGCACAACCACACCCTCGCGGCCTTCGCCCCAGTCGAGGACGTCCCACGACAAGCCGCGGTAGGCGGGCGCGACGGTTGCGATCTCTTTCATGAGCGCCTCGGACGTCGTGGCGCCGAGTTGCGCTCCCATGCGACGGGCAAGCTCATCGAGCACCGACCAGGCTTGGCGGGTCTGGCCCGGTCCGGGCAGCAGCCGGTTGACTTTCTGCACGCGGCCTTCGAGGTTGGTGGCGGTCCCTTCGGTCTCCGAGAAGGCCTCGACGGGAAGAACGACGTCGGCCTCGGCCGCCGAGTCCGTTGCGAACAGATCGAGCGCAACGACGAACTCGGCACGTTCGAGCGCTGCGACCGCGAGGGCGGGGTCAGGGTGGTCGCGGATCGGGTCGGCACCGTAGAGCACGAGCGCCCGCAGGTCGCCGTCGCGCAGACCCTCGAGGATTCCTGTCGCGTCCTTGCCGACTCCTTCGGGCAGCGGCCCCCACACGTTCTCGAGATCAGCGCGTCCTTCGGTGCTGGTCACCGACACTCTTCCGGGCAGCAGGGTCGGCGCGAGTCCCATGTCGAGCGCGCCGAAGACGTTGGCGCGCCGAGCAAGCGGCATCACTCTTGCCTCAGGCAGTTCGCGTGCGAAGGCAGCGACGGACTCGGCAAGCCGCGGATCCTCGCTGCGGCCGGTCCGGCCGACGATGGCTACGACGGGGCCGGCAGCGAGCGCCTCGCGGGCAGCTGCAGCGTCACCCTCGCCCGCGACGAGTCGGCGGAGAGCTTCAGGTCCGTCGCCTGGGCGATACGAGAGCTTGTGGGCCGCAACGTCATCGAGACCCGTTCGGCGGGGATGCACCACGACCAGTGTTGCCCCGAGGACGGTGGCGGCGCGACGCACCCTGAGGTAGAGCACCGGAAGCTCCTCTTTGAGGTCGCCCGCCCACAGCAGGATCGTCTTGGCACGTTCGAGGTCGTCGATTCGGGCCCGATCGGTCGCCCCGGCAAGGAATTGCGGGTCGAGACCGTCGCCCACCTGCGCATCGATGTGCGGGGTCACGATGCACATGCGGAGGAACTTGCCGAAAGCGAAGGCTTCCTCGTTCGTGCCATGAGCGCCACCGAGACCGGCGACTCCGGACCCGTGGAAGCCGCCGAGACGCTCCGCCGCCAAGTCGAGCGCCTCGCCCCACGTGGCGGGCACGAGCTCGCCGCCCTTTCTCACAAGAGGGGCGGTGATGCGGTCCTCCGCGTTGAGGTACTCGTAGATGAAGCGATCCTTGTCGGACAGCCACCCCTGGTTGGTTGGGCCGTTGTCGACGCCATTGATGCGCACGACCTCGTTCTGGCTCGACTGCACGGACACCTTGGAGTGCACGGAGTCGACGAAGGAGACGCTCTCCACCGCCTCGAGATCCCATGGACGGGCCCGGAACCGGTAGGGCTTGGCGGTGAGGGCGCCGACGGGGCAGATCTGGACGGTGTTGCCGGAGAAGTACGAAGCGAACGGCTCGTCAGGGAAGTTGAGCACCTGGGTACGGCCGCCCCGCTCCTTGAACTCGATGAGCGGGTCGCCCGAGATCTCCTCCGAGAAGCGCGTGCACCGGGCGCAGAGGATGCAGCGCTCCCTATCGAGCATGACGAGATCACTGATCGGGATCGGCTTCTCGAAATGACGCTTCTCCTCGACGAAGCGGCTCTCCCCCGGTCCGTAGGCGAGCGTCTGATCCTGCAGCGGGCATTCGCCGCCGCGGTCGCAGACCGGGCAGTCGAGAGGGTGGTTGATCAGGAGAAACTCGAGAATGCCCTCCTGAGCCTTGGTGACGACATCCGAGGTGGTGTCGACCACCATGCCGTTGTTGACCGGCATCGTGCACGAGGTGGTGAGGAGCTTGCCGCGCGGTGTCTCCACCTCGACGAGGCACATGCGGCACATGCCCACAGGCTTCATGCGAGGGTGCCAGCAGAAGCGCGGGATGTAGGTGCCGGTGTCCTCGGCCGCCTTGATCAACAGCTCGCCGGCTGGGACCTCGCGGACCTCACCGTCGATCGTGATGCTGACCTTGTCGGGTCGATCAGCCAACCGTGGCCCCTTCCCAGGTCGTGACTGCCTGCTGCAGAGGGATCATCGCCTCCACCTCGTCGCGGAAGTGGGTCATGATCGACCGAATCGGCGACACGGCGGATGGCCCAAGCGGGCAGATCGTCGTCTGTGCGGGCGGCCACCGCAAACCGGGGCTGATGTTGTCGCAGACGTCGAGCAGCAGCCCGAGGTCCGCCTCCCTTCCCGCTCCGTTGAGGATGCGCCACAGGATGCGCTCCAGCCAGTCACAGCCCTCGCGGCAGGGCGTGCACTGGCCGCACGACTCGTGGGCGAAGAACTTCACGATCCGGTGGGCCGCCGCCACGACATTGGTCGTCTCGTCCATGAGAACCACGGCGCCGGAGCCGAGCATGGAGCCATGGCGTCCGGTGTCGTCGATGGTGACAGGGAGGTCGAGGTGCTCGTCGGGCACGAACCACGGGGCAGACGCGCCGCCGGGGATCCAGCACTTGAGCTCACGTCCATCGCGGATCCCGCCACCGATGTCGTAGATGAACTCGCGCCAGGTCATGCCCATCACGATCTCGTAGTTGCCCGGCCGCTCTACATGGCCGGACAGCGAGAACAGTCGGGTGCCCGCGGACGTCTCCGGGCCGATTTGGGCGTACGCCTCTCCCCCGTTGAGGATCATCCATGGCACGTTGGAGATCGTCTCGACGTTGTTGACGATGGTCGGCTTGGCATACAGTCCCTCGACTGCCGGGAAGGGAGGCTTGATCCGCGGCTCACCTCTCCTGCCCTCGAGAGAGTTGAGCAGCGCAGTCTCCTCGCCGCAGATGTAGGCCCCGGCGCCGAGATGGACGGTGATGTCGAGGCCGAAACCGGATCCGAGGATGTCGTCCCCGAGATAGCCCTTTGCATAGGCCTCCTCGACGGCGCTCTGCACACGCCGTGCCGGTCGGGGGTATTCGCCGCGGATGTAGATGAAGGCGTGCTGGACGTCGAGGGCGAACGCCGAGAGGATGATCCCCTCCACGAGCTGGTGCGGGTCCCTCTCGAGGAGTTGGCGGTCCTTGAAGGTGCCGGGCTCGGACTCATCGGCGTTGATCACGAGGTACCTGGGTCGGGTGGCCGCTGGGAGGAACCCCCACTTCACACCGGTCGGGAACCCTGCGCCGCCACGACCTCTGATGTTGGAGGCCTTGACAGCCGCAGCAACGTCGGACGGCGTCATCCCGAGGCCTTTGCGCAGAGCCTGGTACCCCCCCGTCGCCTCGTAGCGCTCCAGCGTGTGGGAGTCGTCCCGATGATCGACCATCCGCGACGTGAGGATGAGCGGCGTCGTCACGAGCAGGGCCCTTCGAGAGATGTCAGATGGCAGACGTCAGACAGGAGACGAGAGATCGACCTCGCCCGGTGAACACCGGTCTGGGGTCTGAGGTCTGACGTCTGACGTCTGCTCATGAGCCCCCCTCGCTCCCCGATGATCCGTACGGACCGAACGCCGGCACCGCCGCCACGGCGCCTTCGGTCTCCGTGGGGCCCCAATCGAATGAGCGCTGGCCGCCGAAGAGGTTCTGCATCTCGTCGCCGAGCACCACTTTCGGGCGGCCCGTTCTGAGCCAGTTGCACAGGCCAACTGCCTTGTCGGGCTCGACGCCTTCGACGAGCTCGTAGTTCACCTGCACGGCCGGAGCGCCCCCGCACGCACCGAGGCACTCGGCGTGCTCGACGGTGAAGAGACCGTCGGCCGAGGTCTCCCCATCGTGGGCGCCGGTTGCGTCCTCGACGGCTTCGAGCACCTCGTCCGCACCGAGCAGGAAACACGAGATGCTGGTGCACACCGACACGAGGTACGTGCCGACCCTGTCGCGCCTGTACATCGTGTAGAAGCTGGCGACTGACTGGACCTGGGCTGATGTGAGCCCCGTCATCTCTGCGACCTCGCGCATCGCCTGGTCGGTGACGTGGCCATGCTCGAGCGATGCGACATACAGGAGGGGCATCACGGCGCTGCGGCGCTCGGGATAGGTCCCGAGGAGGCGAGTCGCCCGTTCCCGGTTTGGGCCGCTCCACCCCGGGACGATCTCGTCGACGGTGCGTGACGTCATCGGTCGACGTCCCCCAGCACCGGATCGGTGGAAGCCAACGTGGCGATCGTGTCGGCGACGAGCGAGTCGGTCATCATCACCGGCAGCGCTTGGACGTGGGCGAACGATGGGGCACGCACATGGACGCGCCAGGGCTTGGCGCCGCCTTCGGACACGATGTAGACGCCGAGCTCGCCCCGGGCGGACTCGACCGCCTGGTACACCTCGCCCGCCGGCACCTTGAACCCTTCGGTGAAGATCTTGAAGTGGTGGATGAGGGCTTCCATCGACTCGTCGATGCGCTTGCGCGGCGGCGGGGTCACCTTGCGGTCCTCGGTGCGATAGTCGCCCGCGGGCATCGTCTCCATCACCTGGCGAACGATGCGCAGCGACTCGAACACCTCGAGCACGCGAACCATGTAGCGGTCGAACACGTCGCCATGCTTGCCGAGCGGCACGTCGAACTCGTACTGCTCGATCCCGCTGTACGGAAACACCTTGCGCACGTCCCAGTCGACACCTGATGCCCGGGCGGTCGGGCCGGTGACGCCGTATGCCTTGCACTCTTCCGGCGTGATGATGCCGACTCCCTGGGTCCGGTCGAGGAAGATCGGGTTCTCGTCCAGAAGCTCCTGGTACTCGCGAACGCCGGCAGGCACGATCTCGAGAAGATGCTCGACATCGTCCTCCCATCCGTCCGGGAGATCGGCGGCGACGCCTCCGGGACGGATGTAGTTGTGGTTCATCCGCAGCCCGGTGACCTTCTCGAAGAACTGGAGGCAGATCTCCCGCTCCCTCCACCCGTAGATCATCATCGACACGGCGCCGATGTCCATGCCCTGGGTGGCGAGGAACAGGAGATGGCTGGAGACCCTGTTGAGCTCGGTCATGAGGACACGAATCGCATGCGCCCGAGGCGGCATCTCGACGCCGAGCAGCTGCTCGACGGCGAGCGAGAACGCCAGCTCGTTGTGGAACGGCGACAGGTAGTCCATCCGGGTGACGTTGGTGGGTCCCTGGAGCCAGGTGAGCGTCTCGGCCGTCTTCTCCATGCCCGTGTGCAGGTACCCGATGATCGGCTTCACCCGCCGGATCGTCTCGCCCTCGAGCTCGAGCTGGAGCCGCAGCACGCCGTGGGTGGACGGGTGCTGCGGGCCCATGTTGATGATCTGACGCTCATCCTCGTCGACGACATCGTCGGTGAGGTAGTCGTCGGAGACGAGGACACCGCGTTGGGTGGCGAGCCCAGGCTCCTCCGTGTCGGGCAGCAGCTCCTGCGCACCCTCGTCGGTGGCCTGGCGAATCCACTCGGGCTCCTCGGTTCCTGCGACCCAGATGTCGTGGAGGCGGCGGCGCTCTCCCGCCGTGTCGGGCTGGGTGGAAACCGCATCCTCCTCGAGGGGGGCTTCGACGGTTGGAGCTTCGAGGTCGCCGGTGACGACGTTTGGGGTGTCGCTCATGACGCCTTGTGCGCTCCCTTGAACTGGACCGGCACCGATCCGACCGAGTAGTCCTTGCGCAGCGGATAGCCCTCCCAATCGTCGGGAAGCAGGATGCGCGTGAGGTCCGGATGCCCGGCGAACCGGATACCGAAGAGATCGAAGGCCTCCCGCTCGTAGAAGTTCGCACCAGGGAACACATCGGTGATCGACGGCGCCACCGGGTCTGCACCATCGACGCCGACCCTGAGGCGAAGCCGTCTGCGCAAGGTGTGCGAGAGGAGCGTGACAACCACTTCGAAGCGGGGCCGCCGCCGGAGGTAATCGACGCCGCACAGATCGACGAAGACGTCGTATCCCGTCGCGTGGGCCGCCCGCACGAAGTCGAGGTAGGCGTCCGCCGGAACATGCGCGACGTCTTGCGCGGGCCCCGTTGCAGGCTCGAGCGTGGTGATGGCGACGCTCGGGAACGCACCGGCCAGCCCGGCGAGCACCGGGTCGTCCGGCACAGGGTTCAGAGGGGCAGCGGGCGCCGGGGCTTCGGTCGTCTCGGGTTCAGGCTCGGTCACGATGCAGTCTTGGTGTAGCCGGATACACGGATGATCTCGCCGTTCATGATCATCTCCTGCAGGGTGAGGATGCCGTGCATGAGCGACTGCGGGCCGGGGGGGCAGCCAGGCACGTAGATGTCGACCGGTACCACCTGGTCGACACCTTGGACGAGGGCGTAGTTGTTGAACATGCCCCCGGTCGACGCACACGCTCCCATCGAGATGACCCACTTGGGATCGGCCATCTGGTCGTAGACCTGCCGCAGCACGGGAGCCATCTTCTGCGACACCCTCCCTGCCACGATCATCAGGTCGGCCTGCCGCGGCGACGCTCGGAAGACCTCCATGCCGAAGCGCGCCAGGTCGTAGTGGGCGGCGCCCGTCGCCATCATCTCGATGGCGCAGCAGGCGAGACCGAAGGACGCCGGCCACATCGACCGGGTGCGCGCCCAGTTGACACCCTTTTCGAGGGTCGTGAGGAGGAATCCCGGGGGCTGCGCCTGGCCTGCCATCAGGCCGCTTCCCTCGGGGCAACCTCGGCCTCGGGTGCGACGACGCGGCGGTAGCGCTCACGGCGTGCGACGTTCCAGTCGAGGGCACCGCGCTTCCACACGTACACGAGCGTCTCGACGAGGAGCGCAACGAAGATCGCCATGAACCCGATGCCTGCCCACCCGAACTGATCGAAGCGGACCGCCCAGGCGAACAGGAAGATGAGCTCGACGTCGAAGATCACGAACAGCATGGCCACGATGTAGAACTTGACCGGGAAGCGCTCGACCGGTTCCTGCAGCGGCACGATGCCGCACTCGTAGGGGGCGAGCTTCTCCGGCGTCGGTCGGTTCGGCCCCAGCCTCCATGACGCCAGCATCATGACCGTGGCGAAGCCGGCACCGAGGATGAGCATGAGTCCGATGGGCAGGTAGTCGGCCAGCGTCATGTGAGGTAGTCGCTCCTCTCCGGTGCGGGAGATTAGGAAGGCGCGTGGAACCGTCCAAAATCAATCTAGTGCTGCGCATCGCAACAGACGACCAGGCCCGATGGGTCGCCGTGGGGGCCCGGCCCGACAGCCGGCCGTCCGGCTGGCAGAGGGTCCGATGCCTCTGGCGGACACCCCGATTCGCAGGCACGATGACTCGACCCGACGAACCGAGGACACGTGCACGAGGCATCGTTCACCGGCGCTGAGGGCCGCATCCACTACCGGCGATGGTCGCCGACCGGCCAACCTCGCCGCATCGTGCAGATCGTGCACGGCTATGCAGAGCACGGCGGCCGGTATGGGCACGTTGCCGATGCGCTGACCGTCCAGGGAGCGCTCGGCGGCTCTCGATATCTTCCGCGCTCGGCAGGACCGGCTGACCATGCCCGTGCTGCTCCTCCACGGCACCGACGATCCCTTCGTTCCGTATGAGCGGTCGCTCCAGACGATCGAAGAGCTGCCGTCGTCTGACAAGGAGGTGCACGTCTACCCGGGCGCACGCCACGAGGTGCTCAACGAGACGAACCGGAACGAGGTGATCGGCCACCTCGCGGATTGGGCGGCACGTATCGCCCCGTGATCAGGGCGGGTGCCGCGGCGACGGGCCGGCTCCCGGGCGCAGCTCGTCCTCGAGCCGGTGAAACGGCAGGACTGGGCTGGGCTCAGTTCTTGATCAGCGGCTCAGGGCCTACCGCAACGACCTTCTCGACGGCGCGGTAGACCCGCTCCTGCATGCCGATGTCCTCGGGCTCCATGAGGTTCGCCATCACCTTGAGGACCCATTCCATCAGCGGTCGAGAGCGAAGCCCAATGCGGGTCAAGCTGTGCATCAGCTTGGGGTTCCCGATGGCGATGGAGAAGGCTCGCGCCACCCGGTGATAGGCGCCGTACTCGTCCTCCAGCTGCTGGGGGTACCGGCGCAGCAGCGTCATGTCACCGGTCGCGATTGCGTCCGCGATGATGGGCGTGGCCATCCGCCCGCTCTCGTAGGCGTAGTCGATGCCTTCACCGTTGAACGGGTTGACCGCACCCGCCGCATCGCCCACTGCAAGCCAGTTGAGCCCGACCTTGGGACCCATGGAGAACGACATGGGCAGTTTGCCGCCCACGGGCTTGGTGATCTGGTCGTCCTGCGTCACCTCCCAGTAGCCGGGGAGGCTGCTGATGTAGGCGTCGAGGACCCGGGACGTGTTCACGTCCTTCCAACCCTTGAAGCTGGAGAGAACGCCGACGCCGACGTTGATGGCCCCGTCACCGAGCGGGAAGATCCACCCGTACCCGGGCAGCGACCGTCCGTCGGCGTCGCGTATGTCGAGCTGACTCTCCAGGAAGCCGTCCCTGGAATTCGAGCTCGCGTAGTAGCCGCGCACCGCGAGTCCGTACGGGTAGTCCTTGCGGCGCGAGGTGCCGAGTGCTCTCCCGAACCGCGACAGGGAACCGTCTGCGACAACTGTGATCTTTGGCCGCACGACCTCCACGTCGATCACCGTGGCGCCGTCCTTCGTCCTCAACTCGACGGCATCGAGCCGACCGTCGACGATCACCGGAGCCGCCTCGGTCCGCTGTCGGATCACGGCGCCCTGCTTCTCGGCCAGCATGGCAACCTGCATGTCGAGGTCGGCGCGCCGCATCACGGCGCCCCAGTTGGGGTAGACCGTGTGCTCCGGCCACGGGAGCTCGAGCTTGAGGTCTCCCGCGTAGGCCCGAAGACCAACGATCTTGTGCAGTTCGGGCACGTCGAAGTCGAAGCCCATGTCCATGAGTTGCTTCACGGCCCGAGGGGTGAGACCGTCGCCGCAGGTCTTGTCCCGCGGATAGGACTTCTTCTCTGCAACGAGCACGGAGAGGCCGGCTCGGGAGAGCCAGTAGGCGGTGGCAGCGCCGGCGGGGCCGCCGCCGACGACGAGGACGTCGATGTTCATGGACAAAAGGTTAGGGGGGGCCGAATCGCTGCGAGGAACCGCGGAGCGAGCGTCAGACGATACCCCGGCGGGAGCCATCGGAGTCCCCGGTGTTGTGCACCATCCCTGCGCCTTCCAAAGGTCGCGTTCCGGACGATCCCCGCCAACCCCGGCCTCTTGCACATTCCGACACCCGGCGCAGCAGGGTTTCCCAGCGCTCCGAGCGACGTGTCAGGGAGCGGCCGTCACCTGGTCGCCAACGAGCCCACAGTCTGTTTCTGCCTCGGGGAGCGGCTCGCCCCCGAACGCCACGCGCTCGTAGAGGACGACCGAGGCGATCTCCTCCTCGGTCAGCGTGCCCTCGAAGCCGGGCATCTGCCCGAATCCGCCGACCGGTTTGGCGAGAGCGCCGTACGTGGCGTCGGGCCAGTTGGCAGTGCCGAGGGCAACCCACTCGACGTGTCCGGAGCATTGGCCCCCAGGGAAGCTGGCGAGGACGGCGCCGCCGGCGAGCACCTGACCAGCGCCCCCGCCGCCACCGGCACCGTGGCACGCTGCACACCTGTTGATGTAGATCTCCTCGCCCAACGTGAAGAAGTTGACGACTTCGACGCCGTAGGCAGTGCCGTCGCAGTTCTCAGCCTCGCCCGTCACCGGATCGAGGGCGAGCTGTCCGCTGACGCCGCAGTTGGGCCCGTCCGGAGCGAGCAGAGCGTAGAGCATGGCGACCATCGGGATCACCACGAACGCCGCGGCGAGCCAGCGCGGGAAGCCTGCGAGTATCGAACCCGCAGGCACGGCGGGCTCGGCCTCGACTCGGCCTCGGCCTCGGCCTCGGGCGTCATCGCCTCCGCGGGCTCCTCCGCTGCCAGCACTTCGACCTCAGGCCCCTTGGGCGCGGGAGGTGGGTCGGCTGTCTGTGCTGCAGCGGCCGGCGCCGGAGCCGGTGCGGCCGGCGTGGCGGCCGGCGCGGCGGCCGGGGCAGCGTCGCCGCCTGCCCACTGGCGCAGGATGTCCTCCATCGTCACGCCTGCCGCTTGCGCCCGGGCCCCGGCGGTACGGCGCACCAAGTCGGCAGGGAAACCCTGTGCGGCGGCGATTTGCTCGATCAGTTCGTCCATGGGGTCACTTCAGTCCGGCGACATAGGCGGCGAGCGCTTCGAGGTCGCTCCGCGAGAGATGATCGTACGACGGCATCGTTGAGTACCCGCGCTCGGCCCGAGGGTCGGCCAGGTAATCGACCAGCCAGGCGGCGTCGTTGGTGGGCTCCCGTGAGCCGGCATGCATGAGGTCGGGACCGATGCGCCGGACACCGAAGAGCGCGGGCACCTCGTGCACGAAGTCGCCAATCACGGAAACAGGGCCCAAGCCGACGTCCGTGACGATTTGCCGCACCTGCTGGGTGTGGCAGTACCAGCAGCCCTCCGCCACGTAGACGGCGCGTCCGGTCGCCTCGATGCTCCCGCTCGTATACGTCCTCGCCGTGTCGCCCAGCACCGTGCCTTCGGCGTTCGCCGTCGCTGCCCAAGGAATGCCCCACACGAGAGCCGCCGCCGCCACGAAGAGGCCGATGGCCGACCACTGCAGTCTGCGGGCACCGATTGCGCTGTCGAGCGCAAGCTCCGGATCGGGTTCGTCGTCGCTGTCGAGCTCTGGCCGGCTCGCGCCGGCAGGACCGCCTTTGCGGAGGACGGCGGGGAGAAACGCTGCAAACGCCAGCACATAGAGGGCCTGGCCGACGAATGCGGTCACTGCAAAGCCTTCGACGCTTCGCAGCGTGTTCCAGAATCCCGTCCCGGCCGGCGAGACGGCAGCCTCATTTGCGGTTGCTACCCAGCTCCAGCCCGCGGCCGTGCCCCCGAGGAACGCTCCGCCTGCCCACACCAGCAGGCCGAGCGCCATCGCCGCATAGTGAAGCCTGGAGAGCCGGGGGGCGGCGCCTGCATGGGTGAGCTCAGGGGCCGCGTGGTAGACGTAGGCGATCAGCCACGCAGAGAAGGCGCCGAAGATGCCCAGCACCTCGACCCCAGCGAGCCAGTCGGTGTACTGGACGATCCCGCTCGATGAGCGCAAGGCCATTGCCAGGTTCGCCACCGGCCACAGACCAAAGAGCGCTCCACCAAGCATCACGAATCGGACGGCTGCATCGCCACGCACCCCATCCCATCGCTTGCGCATGGCGATCACGAGGTCGGCAAAGACGACGGCGGCGGGGATGATGAGGCCCATAGAGAAGATCACGCCGACGGTCTCCAGCCAGTCGGGTGCCGCCGTGTACGTGAGCACCGCGGGCGCCGTCAACGCCCACACGATCGCCACCGACCAGAAGCCGAGCAGCGTGAGCCTGGTCGCAGGGAAGGTGTCGCGGCCGGTCCGAACGGCAACGAGGTGGTATACGACGGCGAGTCCGCCGGCGGCGAGCCACAGGCCGACAAGTGCGGCGCGGAAGAAAGCGACCTGGGTGACGCTTCCGATCCGAGGCGATCCCTGGGATGTTGCCGACGAGGAAGGCGAGGGGGAGCGACCAGGCAGCAGCCACGGCGTACCAGCGCACCGGACCGGCGTCGACGTTCGCAGACTTGGCGGTTGCGATGAGGGTGCGGGCGAACAGGACCATCCCGAGGAACAACACAGCGTCGGCCCACAGCGGGTACTCGAGATACTGGCGGCCTTCGTTGAGGCCGACGGCCACCCCGACGCTCCCCAGCACGACGCCCAAGGCCATGAGACCGAGCGCACCAGTCGCCGCACGCGACCCCGCGATCTCGACACGCCCTGAGCGGCTCACCACATACAGCAACGCCCCGGTCAAGCCAATCGTGAGCCAGCCGTAGACGAACATGTCCGTGGCGACGGGCATGAGGCGCCCGTAGCTGAGGAACGCAACACCCGAGACGACACCGGGCGCAATCACCTGGAGCCCGGCGACGAGGCCGAGCAACAGCGAGAGCACCAGGAAGACGAGGGAGGCGAGCAGGTAGGGTCCGGCGCCCGATCCCCTTGCCGGCGAGGGCAGGGACGCCTCAGGCGATTCCGATGAAGAATGTGCTGCGCTGTCGACGGTCACCGGCGCCGGATCCTCTGCTTCGGTTGGGCCTGTCCGCCACACCTGTGGCGGCGGCAGACTAGGAGGCTGACGGGCAAGCTTCAAAGACGCTCGGGGGCCGCCGTCGGCGCCACCCCTCGATCGACGAGCAATCTCGAAGCTGCGCCTCGCCCGATATACGATTCGCGGATGAGTCCGTCGACTCGATCGTCGTGGGGGCAGCCGCTGGGTCTATCCGCTTCGCAGCGATGAGCGGTGTCAACGGCAGATCGCGAGTAGGTGGAGCCGTCCTCGGGATCGTCGTAGGGGCGGTGCTCATCGCCTGGCTGTGGGCGGCGACGCCGGCCGACGACGGCGCGTTGCCGACGACGACAGCCTTCGGGCTTGGGCGACCAGACCGCGACGCGCCGGTCGGGCCCGGGGGCAGCGTTCCCACTGCTACGCCGACACCTTCCCGTCCCGACAGCGAACCTGCTCTGTCAGCAACCACGGCTCCGCCCCGTTTCGACGCCGAATCGCACATGTTCATCCAGGAGACGGCGCTCTTCTCGGTGCGCTACCCCGCGAGCTGGTTCCTCGCTGCAGGCGACGGCTCGCTCACACCGAATCTCGGCTGGCACGCGATCTCGGTCGGAAGCTTCCCGCTGCGACCAGGCGGCGACAGGTGCGCCAATTGGCCGGTCAACGCTCTCGAGGACATGGGGTCCGGCGACGCGCTCGTGACGGTGTTCGTCGGTGGCGGCAGCGGAGCTCCACCGAGCCGCGTGTTCGGCCCCGACTTCCCACCGCTCGCTCCCGGCCACGAGGCACTCGAGTGCCTCGAGCCACCGGCCGATTTGGACATGCGCTGGGGCGAGTCCTGGGATCACGGGCGCCCCTTCTACGTCCTCGCGGTGTTCGGCAGGGCGGCTTCCGACGCAGTGCGCCAGGAGGCATGGGAGATCCTGAACGGGTTGACCCTCACCTGGCCGGACGAGCCTCTCGCCGTGCAGCCGCGCGGCAGCGCCGGCTGCGATCCGCCGAGCCCCTACGACACCAGCCGCACAGGGCTCGGCGCCGAGGTCTTCGTCACGGCTACGCCTCGCGCGGCTTGGGCGCACGTCCCCGCGGTGCCGCCCCTGCCGGTCGAAACCGAGCTCGACATCACCTGGAGCGTCGCCGCCGACCAACTGACCAACGTGTACCTCGTGAGCCCGAACACCACGCTGTTCCCACAGTTCGAGCAGATCGACACAACGTGGAATCCGGCCTCCGGCACGACATGGCAGACGACTGTCGTGTTCCCCGAGCCGGGATGCTGGGAAGTGCGCATGGTCGCAGACGGCGGCTCGTTCACCGGGTGGCTCGAGGTCCGCTGAGCACCGCCTGCGGGGCCTCAGGGGTCATCGCAGACTCGCTCCCACCGAGCCCGACGCGTATGCATAGAATGCGGCCCCGCAGGATCGCCACTACCAGAGCGAGGACATGGCAGACACCGCAGAGCTCCGCCGCTATCAACAGATTGGAATCGGTGCGATCGCCATCGGCGCAGTTGCCGGTGTTGCAGGTGCCCTCTTCGCCCACTTCACCGGGCTGCCCACCACCGACGCCCTCGGTCAGGACTTGTACCCGGCCATCCCTCGCGGCTGGATCTTCGAGCTCACCGGCCAGCTGGTCTCCGTCGGCGGAAGCCTCGTCCTCATGGCGGGCATCACCCTCGCCTTCCTCTACAAACGGCCGATGACCTGGGCTCGGGCCTCGATCGGTGCTGCGCTGTTCACCACGCTCATGCTGATCCTCTTCGGTATCGTGCCGAACCAGTGGCTCACTCTGACCCAGTCGGTGTGGGAGTGGACGCCTCAGAAGATCTTCGTGACGATCCCGCCGTGGCTGGTGCTCAACAACGAAGTCGAGATCAGCTACGCCGCCCTCAAGGACGTCGTGTCGGGCACGTACGTCGTCGTTGCACTTGGGGCCGTTGCCGTGACCATGTACCAGTGGCAGGAGCGCCAGAAGAGGGCCGAGACCGCCCCACCGCCGAAGCCGGTGTCGACGTACGGCCGGCCGCTCACGAAGGTGAAGGGGTAGCTCGTGGCGAAGACGGACATCTGGTTCGAGACGCCGCCGATGCGCGACGACTACCAGCTCGCCGCCGTCGACGGTGCGTATCTCACGGCGGCCGTGAAGCCGAAGCAATTCCTCCACATCGACCAGTCCGAGTGCATCCTCTGCGAGGGCTGCGTCGACATCTGCCCATGGAAATGCATCCATTACTTGTCTGTCGATGCCATCGCTGAAGGCGCCAACGTCGACAATCCGGCCGAGAACTCCGAAAACAAGGGGTTCTTCCTGGTCGACGAGGACGAGTGCACCCGCTGCGCGCTCTGCATCGACCGCTGCCCGACAGGTGTGATCACGCTCGGCAAGTTCGCAGGGTCGCTTGCGGACGGGGCCGAGGAGTTCGGCCTCAAGCCATGGGAGTACAACACGGGTCAGCGAGACTTCAAGAACGGCTACTCCTACGGCATGCGCTGGTAGCCGAAGGACAGGCTTTTTGACCACCGTCTCCCTACAGGGGAAACTGAACGAGCGACGTCGGAGCACGGACACAACGAGGTAACGAGTGGCCAACGGGAACGGCAACGGCCGAGTCGGCCTGAAAGAACGGCTATCGGAAGCGGCGGATCACGTCCGCGCCAGCCAAGTATGGGCCAGCATCTTCCGGCCCGGCTCCCCATTTCGTCATGGGTACTCCGACAGCCCCCGCAACCGTTCGTACGTGATCATGAACAACGTGCTCTACCACCTCCACCCGGTGAAGGTGAAGCGGCACGCGGTGCGCCTCTCCTACACGCTCTGCCTCGGGGGGATGAGCTTCTTCCTGTTCATCTTGCTGACGATCACGGGCATCTTCTTGATGTTCTACTACCGCCCCACCTCGCCGCAGGCCTACCAGGACATCCAAGCGCTGGCGACGGACGTCGCCTTCGGTCAGCTGGTGCGCAACATGCACCGTTGGGGTGCCCACGCCATGGTGCTGGTGGTGTTTCTGCACATGGCGCGCGTGTTCTATCACGGTGCGTACAAGCCGCCACGCGAGTTCAACTGGGTGGTCGGCATCATCCTGCTGCTCTTGACCCTCCTGCTCTCGTTCACCGGGTACCTCCTTCCCTGGGACCAGCTGGCTCTCTGGGCGGTGACGGTCGGCTCGAACATGGCGGCGTACAGTCCGGTCATTGGAGATCAAGTGACGTTTGCGCTCGTTGGCGGGGTGCAGATCACGCCCGACACGCTGCTGCGTTGGTACGTTCTCCACGTGTTGTTCCTCCCGTTCATCATCGTCGTGTTCATGGCCGTGCACTTCTGGCGGGTGCGTAAAGACGGCGGAATCTCGGGACCCCTGTGAGGAGGCGCCGTGGCTGAGATACCCGAATCCATCCTGCGGCGTTCCGCTGAGGCCCGAGCCAAGCGCGAGGGCAGGCCCGTCGAGGAAGTTCTCGCCGAGATGAAAGGCGAAGCGCCACCCGCTCCGTCTGAACCCGCACCTGCCGCTCCCGCAGCAGGTGCCGGCCTTCCCGAATCGATCCTCCGACGGTCCGCTGAAGCCCGCGCCAAGGCCGAGGGCCGCAGTGTCGAGGACGTTCTCGCCGAGATGAAGGGCGAGACACCTGCCCAACCTGCCGCTGCGCAGGTCGGTGCACCAGCTCCGACCGCTGCACCCCAAGGTGGCGGCCCGGTACGCGACCTCGCCGCCGAGTCGGCCCAATACGGCGTGCCAACGCCGCTGCTTCGCAGAGCGGCGCTCGCCAGGGCCAAGTGGGACGGTACGCCGGCCCCTTCGTTCGCGGGCGAGGCACCCGCCCCGGTGCCCGTTGCCGCGGCTGCCGGCGGTGGCGTCGCTGCTACGGCAGCGCCGGCAGCTGCTCCGGCAATCCCCGAAGGGGTCCGAACGCAGCGCCTTCTCACGGTCGTCAAGGCCGGCGCCATCCAGCAGGTGAAATCGGAGCCTCACGACAAGGTCAACACGTGGCCCCATCTCATCGCTGCCGAGTTCGTTGCCCTGATGGTCGTCACGGCCGCTCTGCTCATCTTCTCCGTCTACGTCGACGCCCCACTGCTCGAGTTCGCCAACTTCAACGAGCAGCCGAACCCGTCGAAGGCACCTTGGTACTTTCTCGGTCTCCAGGAACTGCTGTCGTATTTCGACCCCCAGGTCGCCGGTGTGATCATCCCGGGATTCGGGCTCGGTGGATTGGCGATCATTCCGTACATCGACCGCAACCCCTCTGTGCGCCCATCTGACCGTAAGCTGGCCATCATGATCTTCAGTTTCTTCGTGTTCGCCTCTGCGGTCTTGACGATCTATGGGTCGTTCTTCAGAGGTCCGGGGTTCAACTTCACGTTCCCATGGGTCGACGGCATCTTCTTCGATTTCTGATGGACGCAACCACACTCTTCATCCTCGGGATCGTCGGCGCAGGCGCCCTAGCAGCGCTCGGTGTCTTTTCCATCGCGTTCCGGCGCGGTTCTGGAGCCGGACCCGTGACGGGCCGGCTCGACAAGCGCGCCGTCCGCGTCGACAAGGAGGCACGCGTCGAGCGTGAAGAAGGCGGAGGATCGTCCGTGGCCGTGCTGGCTCCTGCAGAGGCTGAGGCCGAGGTGGTCGCGCCCGCTGAGCCGCCGCACGATCCGCTGCTGGAACGGCAGACGGTGACGAGCAACGAGATGGGGGTGACACGCCGCTCGTTCTTCAATCGTGCACTGCTTGCCGTGTTCGGGGTGTTCCTCGCTCAGTTCGCCGTCGCCAGCCTGGCGTTCCTGTGGCCAAAGCTGAAGGGTGGTTTTGGGACGCCCATCAACGTGGGCAACGTGGATGATCTGCGCACCGAGATCATCCAGGGAGATGGCACGATCGTTCCCAAGTTCGTGGCTGCAGCCCAATCGTGGGTGGTGCCGATCCCGGAGTCCGAGATAGCGGGAAGCTCATTCGAGGGTCTCCCCGTCACGGCAGCGGGAGGGGGCGGTGAGCCTGCGCTGATGGCGTTGTGGCAACGGTGTGTACACCTCGGGTGCCGCGTACCGTCCTGTGTGCCTTCGCAGGGGTTCGAGTGCCCGTGCCACGGTTCCCGATACAACTTCCACGGCGAGTACGAGGCGGGACCTGCGCCGCGCAACATGGACCGCTTTGCCGTGGAGCTCGACCCGGACACCAACTCGCTGATCGTGCAAACCGGCCAAGTCGTGCAAACACCACGAGCGAAGAACAAGACGATCAGATACCCGCAAGGCCCCTCTTGCGTGTGAGTGCCCCATGATCGATCTCCTCAGGCCACTGCTCGCCGTCACCGAAGAGGGCCCGGTCGAACCGTCCAACGTGGGCATCGGGTCGGTCGTCCTCACGGTGGCAGCCGCGCTGTTCCTCTCCTGGGTCGGATATCTGGTCATCAACAGCAGGCGCCGGGCGCGCCGTCTCGAGGAGACTCCGGCCAACCTGCAGCCGTACCTCTCGGACGACGAGCTGGAGAACGCTCGGGTGACCCGGGTGCTCAATTCCGCCGTCGTCGCCGCCGCCGTGCTCGCGATCGCCCTTCCCGTCTACTTCATCAACGAGGGCAACCGTCAGAACTCAGCCGCCGACAAGATCCATGAGAAGAACATCGAAGAGGGCGAGAAGTGGTTCAGCGCCTTCTCCTGCATCAACTGCCATGGACCGGGTGGCGGCGGTGGCGCAGCACCCTTCGTCGAGGCCCGGAGCGGGCTCGACGTAGCGTGGACCGCCCCGTCGATCAACGACGTGTTCTACAGGTACGACGAGAGCGAAGTCCGCTACTGGATCGTCAACGGGCGCGCCGGGACGCCAATGCCGGCAGGCGGCCTCGACGCAGGCGGTGCCATGACCGAGCAGGAGATCGATCAGGTCATCGACTATCTGCGGAGCGTGCAGATCCCGCAGAGCGACGCCGTCGACGAGGTCGACAAGATCGTCCAAGATGCACTCGACCGCATGGCGGGCGGCTCAGCAAACGTGCAGCGCTTGATCGTCGAGCAAGAAGCGCAGCTCGCCGACACGCAGACGGCACCCGAGCGCTATGCGGTTATCGAAGACCTCCCCACCGAGATCAGGTTCCTGATGGCAGGCGACGGGACGTGCACCAGAGCCTCAGCCGCCGTCGTGGGCTCGTCGTGCAGCCGGCCGGGCCCCGACAGCGATCGTGATGGGCTCGCCGACGCAGTCGAGGTTCGCCTGAGCGAGATCGGTGCGATCGTCGACGACGTGGTCGTCGTGCGTCAAGTGGTCGACCAGACGGACGCCGATGGAGCGCCGGTGCTCGACGATGAGGGCAACCGGATTGCGGAGGTCCGCTTCATCCAGGATCCCGCCCTCCCCGGGCTGTACGGGCTGGTGCTCGACGCCGACAACGCCTTCAGCACCACCGACCTCACCGGCGAACCGATCGCCGACCTCGACCGTGCCGACACCTTCTTGCGCGAGCTCGACACGGCCCACTTGACGCTCGGCGTCATCACGGAGCGCCAGGACCGATTCCTGGCCGGCGTCCAGTCGGGGCTCGACTTCCTCGAGAACTCACTTGCGGAGCGCAAGTGGGAGATCGACACGGCCGCCGTTGCCGCCGCGACAGGCCTCAGCGACACAGACGCCGAGAGATCCGTCGGCTTGTACAACGGTTTCTGTGCTCGTTGCCACACCGCCGGGTACCAGGCTGGTGTCGCCTACGAAGAGCTTCCCGGCAGCGGCGCATGGGGCCCTGCACTGCGCGACGGACGGAGCGTCGTCCAATTCCCGTCGGCCGAGGACCACGTGCGTTTCATCGTCAACGGGTCTGTTGCCAACCAAAACTACGGGGTCAACGGCCTCGGGCGCGGGTGGATGCCCGGATTCGGCCAGATCCTCGGTGAGGATGACATCGCGCTGATCGTCGCATACGAGAGGTCGCTGTGAGGGAACGAGCACGCACGACTATGGCCCGCCTCCGGTCGGACGAACGGGGCCTTTCCACGCTGGAGAAGATCGGGATCGCCGCACTGATCCTTGCCTTCATCTCCTTCATTCCCATCGTCCGCGGGTGGATAGGGGACGCGTACGATGCGATCTTCAAACAGATTGACGAGGCGACGGGCGAGACCAGCAGCTTCTCGATCGCCGCTCGCGGCATCCTCATCACCATCGTGTCCATCGTGGCTTTCACCGGCACCGGATTCCTCCTCCTCTATACGAACCTGGGAAGACGGCTTGCGTTCCTCGTCACCGGCGCAGCCACATTCGGCTGGCTCATCATCGGCAGCCTGTTGTTCGTGATCTACGCACCCCGCGGGTTGCGCCCCGCCAACCTCGAGGGTCTGAACGCATTCCAGATCCGTATCCCGGCCATCGCGATGACCCTCGGGTCACTGATTCTCTTCCTCATGTTCGTAGTGGCTCTGGACCGCTACGAAAAGGAAGAGAGCGCGTAGGCCGCTACGCGGTACTTCGTACCTCGTGGCTACGCTTCGACACCGCCTCGGTGCTTCAGGTGGTACGTCAGGATCTGGAGTTCGGTCGACAGGTCGACTCTCCGAATCTCGACACCCTCCGGCACATCGAGGACGGCGGGGGCGAAGTTGAGGATCGATCGGACTCCCGCCGCAGTCAGCCGGTCGACCACTTCCTGGGCCGACCATGAAGGCGTTGCGATGATGCCGATGGCGATGTGACGCTCGGCGACGATCTCCTCGATGCTGTCGAACGGCTCCACTTCATGGCCGGCGATCTGTGTCCCGACCTTGGTGCGATCCGCGTCGACGATGGCGGCGACCTCGAAACCCCATGCCGAGAACCCGCCGTAGTTGGCGAGGGCGCTTCCGAGGTTGCCCGCCCCTGCGATCACGACGGCGTACTCATGGGTCAGGCCGAGCGCCTTCCGCAACTGATCGCGCAACTCGTCGACGCGATATCCGACACCTCGGGTGCCGTGCGAGCCGAGAAAGGAGAGATCCTTGCGCACTTGCGCCGAGTTGACGCCGGCGAGCGCGGCCATCTGATCGGACGAGCACGTCGTCTGCGTCGATGGCAGCGCGGCGAGCGTCCTGAGATAAACCGGGAGCCGGGACACGGTTGCGCCCGGGAGTGTTGACTTCACGGTCAGCGGACAATAGTGGCGATGCCGGAAGCCCCGATCCCCCCGGGTACGATGCGCCGGATGAACGACGGGCGACCCCTCCCAGGAGGCGCACACCAGCGTTCCGGGCCGCAATACGCAGGCCCCATCACGTGGGATGCCTGCGACCTCCTCACCGACGAGGAGCAGCTCGACGCACGCAAGCCGGATGTGGCGGTCATCGGCGCCCCATGGGACGACGGGACCACGTTCCGACCGGGCGCCCGGTTCGGCCCCAGGGCGCTCAGAGCGGACGCCTACCAGCCGGGCAACCACCATCTCGATCTCGGCGTCGTCGTGGCCGATCACCTCGACGTCATCGACTACGGCGACGCCATCTGCCCGCCCGGCATGTGGGAACCCACCTTTGCGGCGATCCGCCACCGTGTCCATGAGGTGGCGAGCCGCGGCATCGTCCCGGTCGTGCTGGGCGGCGACCACTCGATCACCTACCCGTCCGCAGCCGGCGTCGCAGCAGCGGCAACCGGCGCTCTCGGCATGGTGCACTTCGACGCTCACGCCGACACCGCCGACGAGATCCACGGCAATCCAGCGAGCCACGGCACACCGATGCGGAGATTGATCGAGTCGGGTGCAATCGCCGGACGCAACTTCGTGCAGGTGGGCTTGCGCGGCTACTGGCCTCGGCCCGAGGTTTTCGATTGGATGCACGAGCACGGGTTGCGATGGCACCGTATGGAGGAGATCTGGCAGCGCGGGGTGACCGCAGTCGTCGACACAGCCATCGGTGAGGCGCTCGACGGCGCAGACGCGATCTACCTCTCCGTCGACATCGACGTGCTCGACCCCGGCTACGCACCCGGCACAGGGACACCCGAACCGGGCGGGATGACCCCTGCCGACCTGCTGCGGGCCGTGCGCCGCATCGCCATGGAGACGCCTCTGGTCGCTATGGATGTCGTCGAGGTCTCGCCCCCGTACGACTGGGCCGCCACAACGATCAACAACGCGGACCGGGTGATCCGCGAAGTG
Organism: uncultured Acidimicrobiia bacterium; assembly: GCA_963792895.1. GTDB lineage: Bacteria > Actinomycetota > Acidimicrobiia > Spongiisociales > UBA5794 > UBA6912. The sequence continues at coordinate 677,498 of CAWBYA010000007.1, read as the reverse complement.
CTGGCGTCCCTTGCCTGGAAGAAGGCCGGCAGACCGCCGGTGCCACCTGCCGTCACGTCCGACGGGCGCACCTGACACCGCGCCCACCTCCGGGCACGTCTGAGCCCGATACGATGGGTTGGTGGCACGCCGCACCCCCGCCCCGCTCGCCCTCACCGCACTGCTGCTGATCCTCTCGGTGGCGCCCGCGCACGCCGCGGATCCGTGGTGCGAAGCACACGAGCCGGACCTCGTGTGGAACACGATCGGTGAGACCGCTCTCCTGACGGTCGCCACCGCCGGCGTGCCCGAGGCGCAGGGGCTCCGCTTCGCAGACGAGGCAACAGCAACAGCCCAGCTGTTGGACGCCGACCTCGGTCCCATCCCGCAACTCCACCTGTGCATCTATGGGCCCGGCGTCAGCCTCGACGGGACCGGCATCGTGCCGGAAGGGCAGCGGGTCCACTCCGTCGTCTTCAATGTGGACGCAACGGTCTTTGTCGGCGTGCTCGAGGCGTCGTTCTTCGACGAAGCGCACGCCTTCGGCCTCGCCTACGCCGCCCTGTGGCACGTTGCCGCAGACGCCGGCCGCGACGGCTACCCGGAGCCACTCGCTACGACCGTCGGCCAGTGGTACTTGTCGCGGGTGTCCGGCAAGGTCGACCTCCACCACAGCCAGATGCGCAGCGGCGCGTTCTTCGCCGACCCGAGCGGGCGCGGTGTCGCAACCACCGACTGGACGTCCGGATCGCAGCCGGCGATCTACACGTGGAACCCGCAGTTTCAAGAGTCGCCGGTCGCCGACCTGATCGACTACGCCGTCGCCACCAGGGGGTCGCCCGTGCTGCGAGATCCCTCGAACGAGCGGTGGCAACCGGTCGAGCAGGCCTGGCAGGCGGCGTTGCGCGAGGAGGCGCTCCAGGGCTCGAACAGCGGAAACGACTGGCTCATCGGCCTCGCCATACTCCTCGGAATGGTGGGCCTCGCCGGTCTCCTCGCCTGGCTCACCCACCGCTCCAAGCGCCGCTTCAAGGACGAGGCACGGATGCGGCGTGGATCGCCCGAGCGAGTCGGCTGAAGCTGCGCGAGGCCCATCAGCGGAGAAACCTGGTCTTGACGAGCGCCCGCTGCACGGCGAACGGGGTCAGCTTGCCCTCGCCGAGGACCCGATGGCCATAGCCGAGGAGCACGGGGACGCGTTCGGCGAATTCCTCCGCCAACGCACGGCGATGCGCCGATGTCGACCACGTCGACTGTGACACCGAAGCGCCGGGCGTATCGCCGGACGATGCGGTGGCCCGCGTCGCACAACGGGCAGTCCGCCTTGGTCACGAACAGAGAGTCTGCGTCGGTCGATGGAAGTCACGGCACCACTATCGTCGCCAGGATGCGCCCCGCAACCGCAGCCGTCGTTCTCGGTCTGCTGATCATCATCATCGCTGCGTTCTTGATCAAGGCTCAAACCTCCGGATTCACGCCCTGAATCTCGATACGGTTGCCTCCCGGGGGTCGAGCGAAAGTGACGGCGACGTTGGCGGCCACGTTGAGGGCCTCATCGGCCCGTCCGCCGCGCACAGCAACTGCCATCTGCCCGTACGAGTCGACGTGCACGAGAGGCTTGGCCTTCCGCGACGTCGCCGTACGCAGCCACCCAAGTCATGCGATGGGGTGCCGTCCCGATCCGCACAACCACGTCGTCGCCGGGGGCCAAGCCCAACATCATGAGATCGGCGGGCGCAACGTTGGTCTGCGCATTCCCGAAATGGTCGACCCACAGCACCTCGCCGACGGCATCACCGTCGCGATGCTCGACCAGCGGCATCATGAGCGGGGTGACCTCGTCGGCGTTCAGCGCCGGGCCGAGGTCTTCGATGGCCGCTTGGCCAGATGCGATGACCGCCGCCGCAGGGGCGAACAAGTCTCGACCGTGGAAGGTGGCACCTTCGGCGGGAAGACGCAGCTCGGGATTCTCGATGCTGACGATCATGTCGGCACCGCCGACCATGGCAACGGCGGGCGCCAGCAACCCGTTGTCCGGTCCCACGAAATGCCCCCACGGGGTGCGGGCGCAGATCGCACGGCGCTCGGTGCCGACACCAGGGTCGACGACGGCGAGCGCCACGCCTTCGGGCAGATACTGGACCGCCCGCAACAGGGCAAGGGACGCCGCCTTGACGTCACCCCTCGGAAACTCGTGGCCGACATCTATGACCCTCACGTCCGGCGCGATACGTGCGATCACACCGTGCACAACGCCGACGAACTCGTCGACGCGGCCGAAGTCGGAAAGGAAGGAGATGTGCTGCGCCATGGGCGACGGAGGTTAGTGACAGCCGCTCTGCTGGATGTGCGAACACGCCGGTCGGGCCAACGGGGACAGGCGTGGCGCCGCCTGCCGCATCCTCTCGCCCACCGGCGTCCCGCACCAGGCGGCGAGGACATTGCATCCCCATTGGATGGGGACGGACGTCGTCGGCAGGACGAAGAGCTTCTGTCAGCTCTTGCGCATTCGTCCGGGCCACTCGGCCCCGGCATCAGCGATCTGCTCGCCCATCCGCTGACCCTCTGAGGCAAGCGCGTCGTGATGGACGAGCGCTACGCAACTCGACTTCTCACGTAGACGCGACCCGTTACCCGGCTCGCAAAGAACCTCTGTGCCCGAGAGCCGGAGGTTCTTTCCTTTCCCGGTTGACAGGAGGCAGCGATGCAGAACAACTCTCGACGCCGCCCCATTTGCACCGCATCTCGCAGAGGCGCTGTGGCACCGACTCAACGGGGCGTTCTCGGTGCACGCCCAACCGTGGCCGGTGCTCGACGAGGGAATGCTCGCCGACGAGGCGACTGAGATCCCGGTGCAGGTCGACGGTCGGGTTCGAGGCACCGTCGTCGCAGCTGCGGATGCATCGAAGGAAGAGGTCATCTAGGCGGCCCGCGCCGCGGTGGCCGCCGTTCCCACTCCAGGGGCCACGGCTCGAGTTGTCTACGTTCCCGGGCGGGTGATCAGTTTCGTGTCGCAGGAGACGTGATCGAGCGATCGCACGGCCCGGGTACGGGGCCTAGTGTCGGCGACATGGCGGTGCAGACGATCCGTGAGAACACGCCGGCCATGCGGCGGCTCCTCGTGCCGTTTGCGGTGCTGGCCGGGCTGGGCGCGCTTCAGCTCTACGTCTTCCCCCACGACACGGATCGGTATTTCGCCTGGACACTCCAGCCGCAGCTCTCGGCCACCTTCATGGGCGGCGGGTTTGCAGCCGGCGTTCTCCTCACGATCCTGTCCTACCGCCGCCAACCGTGGGCAGTCACCCGGACGGCCACCGTCACGATCTTCGTCTTCACCCTCGTGATGACCGTGGCGACCTTCCTCCACCTCGACAAGATGCATCTCGGGTCGGGGCCGGCGACTGCCGCGGATCGCCGGCTGGCTGTGGCTGGCTGTCTATACCGCCGTGACGCCGGTCCTCGGCACACTGATCGTCCTCCAAATCCGCGCTCCCGGCGTCGATCCGCCTCGAGTAGCGCCGCTCCCCCGGTCATTGCGGCTCGCCCTCGTCGCGCTGGGCGTCACCATGCTGGTCACCGGAGGCGCCCTGTTCGTGGCGCCCGGCGCAATGGACGGCGTGTGGCCATGGGCGATCACGCCGCTGGCGGGTCGAGCGCTTGCTGCGTGGATCGTGGCGATTGGTTGGGCGGGACTCCAAGTGGCCTATGAGGATGACGTGCCTCGGGTGGGCCCGGCGGCGGCAACGTTCGCCGTGATCGGAATGCTGTGGCTGCTCGGTGCCGTGCGGGGATCGGCAGATATGCGGTGGGAGCGTGTCTCGGCGTGGGTCTACGTGGCGTTCACGATCGTTGCCACTGCGCTCGGGGTCTGGGGATGGTCGCTGGGGAGAAGGACACGTACCGACCCAGCGGCTGGTCACGTCTGAGTCCGCTTGGCCGGGCCTGCGCGGGAAACGGTTAGGGTCGCACGGATGGCAGAGCAACGTCGTGTCGTGGTCGTCGCCAACCGGTTGCCCGTCGCCCAGGACCAGGCCACCGGAGAGTGGACGACGAGCCCCGGTGGCCTGGTCCGGGCGCTCGTTCCGATACTCCAGGAGCGCGAAGGCGCATGGGTTGGTTGGGCGGGCTCACCCAACCTGGACATCGAACCCTTCACCCACGACGACATCGAGCAGGTACCGGTGCTGCTCACCCAGGACCAGGTACACGGCTTCTATGAGGGGTTCTGCAACGGGACGCTCTGGCCGCTCTATCACGATGCGCTTGTCACGCCGGAGTTTCACCGGCATTGGTGGCGGCCGTACGTCGCCGTCAACCACCGCTACGCCGAAGCGACCTTGCAGACACTCCGTCCCGGCGACGTCGCATGGGTGCAGGACTACCAGCTCCAACTCGTCCCCTCCATGCTCCGCGAGCGGGTCCCCGGTCTCACCATCGGGTTCTACCTCCACATCCCGTTCCCACCGCTCGAGCTCTTCGCCCGGCTGCCGTGGCGCCGCCAGATCGTCGAGGGTCTCCTCGGCGCCGACGTGCTTGCGTTCCAGACGCGACAGAGCGCAGTCGCGTTCGCCCGCGTCGCGCGCCGCCTCACCGAAGCGACCGGAACGGCGGCCGAGCTGCGGTATCGCGGCCGCACCGTGCGCCTCCAGGTCGCCCCCATCGCCATCGATAGCGACCAGTTCGCCCGCATCGCGGGTTCGCCGGAGACGACCAGCGCTGTGAGCGAGCTGCGCACCCGTCTCGGTTCGCCGTCCAAGCTCATTCTCGGTGTCGACCGCCTCGACTACACGAAGGGGATCGACCTGCGCATCAAGGCCTTTGCATCGCTCGTCGAGCGCGAGCCTGAGGCCCACTACCAGCTCGTTCAGATCGCCGTGCCGAGTCGGGAAGGTGTCCCCGCGTACCAGGAGATGCGGAAGCGCGATCGAGGAGATCGTCGGCAACGTCAACGGCCAGCTCGGCGAGCCGGACTACACCCCTGTGCACTACTACTACCGGAGCTTGCCGCTCGATGAGCTGATCCAGATGTATGTCGCTGCAGACGTGATGCTGGTGACACCGCTGCGCGATGGGATGAATCTCGTCGCAAAGGAGTATGTCTCCACTCGCCTCGATCGAACCGGCGTGCTCGTCCTCTCCGAGTTCGCCGGGGCGGCAGAGCAGCTCACGTCTGCGCTTCTCGTCAATCCCCACGACGTAGATGCGATGGTGGCGACGCTGCGTCGTGCCGTCACGATGGATCGAGGAGAGATGCGACGGCGCATGGCTGCGCTGCGCCGCACCGTCGTCGGCAATGACGTCTACGACTGGGCTGCGGCGTGCCTCGAGGCGCTCAACGCGTGACGCGGCGGTGACGGTCGCCGGCTGCCTAGATTGCGCACATGGATCCGTCCTTCGTACCGGCCGACTTCACCATCCCGACCCAGTTCGAGGGAGAGGGTTTTCGCCTGGAGCCGCTCGGACCGCAACACAACGAGCGAGACTATGCCGCCTGGACGCCGAGCATCGACCACATCCGGTCGACGCCTGGCTTCCAGGACTCTGCGTGGCCGCACCCGATGAGCCCTGAAGCAAACCTCGGGGATCTGGAGCGCCATGCGCACGACTTCGCCAATCGGAGCGGTTTCACCTACTCGATCCTGGACGGCGACGAGGTGATCGGGTGCCTGTACATCTACCCCGCTCGGACGGTGGACGGAGATGCGTCTGTGAAGTCATGGGTGACCGAGCGCAGGGCTGAGATGGACATGATCGTATGGCGGGACGTTTCGACCTGGCTCCGCGATCAGTGGCCGTTTCGCAACCCTGTCTACGATCGGCGGGATTGATCCGAGGCAACAGGGTCAGCGGCAAAGAATCCTCTCTCCTGGGGCGGCGTGAACCCTCACCGTCCGAGCACCTGAGCGCGGCGGCATCCGCATCGCAAGCCGGTCGAGCCCGATGCCCACGATCATCAGCCGCTCCTTCCGGTTCTCGAGCAGGCGTTGTGTCCAGTCGACCAGCCCGCCGTCGGCGCACTCGACGGTCTCGCCCGATATGACCGCTTCGCCGCGAAGGGCGACCCCCTCGTAGTAGCCGACACCGGCATCCCGGTCGTGGACGGCCCGAGCCTCGACGCCGCCGCGGGTTGCCAGCACAGCGAGCACGTCCTCGACCACATCCTCCATCGCACTCCCGGGAAGGGCGGAGATCTCGATACGCACCGCTTCCGCTCCTGCGGCCATGAGCGCCGCAACGACGAATCCTGCGTGCTCGAGGACGACTTCGCGTTCGAAGGTGCGGTTGCCTGTGTCACGCCCGGCCGTCACCATGGCCAGCATCGAGAAGTGCGAAAAGGAGTCTGCGCCCTCGAACCGCTGCGCCCGCATGACACGCTGCACCGTTGCGAGGCTGATGCGCTGCGCCGATCGCCGGTCGGCGTCGAGGTGCTGCGTGCGTCGCACGGCCGCCTCCAGGGCGAGCACGTTCGTCGGGTCGGCGACGACCTCGGAACGTCGCACCGTCGTCACCACCCTGTGCTGATCCACCGTGGCGATGGCCGAGTGCGCCGCGAGAGGCGCAACGGGAGCGAGTACCACCGTCTCCACGGCGGCGGGAAGCGCACCGAGAGCAGCGCCTTCCACCTCGCGCAGGTTTCGCAACGAAACCACGCCGGGCGCAACGAACCGATCGCGTGCGTATTGGCGCATCACGTCGGCAGGAGTGACGACGGCCAGCGCGACGCCGCATCACCTCGAGCAAGAGGGTCGTCAGATCGGCGCCGCCGAGACCCTCGGCCAGGGCATCCAAGACGGCGTCGCCTCCTGCCGCTGCGACGACGCGACCGAGGTGGCCATCGTCGGGAGGTCACGACCGGGTGCGCTCTCCCTCGACGGCGGCGTACATCGCCGCCAGCGGGATGCTCGCCCAATCGGGGCGGTGGTCGATCTCCCAGAGCAGTTCGCGGCTCGCTTTCTCCAGCGCGTATGCATCCATCATGGCCTGGACGTCATCGGGGGACTGTGGAAGCAGCCGCGACCCGCCTCCGCTGATGTAGGCACCGAGGAAGGCAGCTGCAACCCATCGATACCAGGTGCGACCCCATCGGTCGTACACCTCCAACGCCTCTTCGGGAATGGCGCCCGAATCGATCTCATCCTGCATGGCGGCCCGCGTGGCGTAGTCGTACGAACGCAGCATCTCGGCGAGATCTCGAGCAGGCGAGGCCTTGATGCGCCGCTCACTCAGCGGCCTGGTTGCGTCTCCGGCGAAGTCGAACAGGACGTAGTCCGTTCCCGTGAAGAGCACCTCGTCGAGGCGGTAGTCGCCGTGGCACCGGATCCGGACTCCGCTCATCTTGCCGGCTGCAACCCTGTGGAGGCACCGCAACAGCACCGCCTCGTCCGCGAGCAAACCGTCGACGGCGGCACGGGTTGCCGGACTGAGATCGCGACGCGATGCAATCCGGAGATTCTGGCGCACGGTGGAACGCAACGACTGGTAGAGCGACCGCTGGTAGAGCGTCGACATGGGTTCGGGGCGAAAGGATTGATCGTCGTCTCGCGAGGCGAGGGCGAGGTGGAGTGCAGCCGTGTGGGCGCCGAGCGTTTCAGCCGCGGCGAGGTCGGCTGCGATGAGGTCGCGAACCTGCTCAGGTGGCTGCACGTCGACGAGGTGGGTCAGCGACGGCGGCGGCACGTTCACCCCGTCTCTGGCCGGTGCCGGCAGCGCAGCCACCGCCTCGTAGAAGCGGCGCAGCGAATCGGTCGTCTGGCTCCACGCCGTCCCTTCGTTGGGCACATACCGCTCGAGCACGGCAAGCACCATCGCCTCGTCGGGGCGGCACATCTCGATGGCGCTGACGACCGGCGCAAGGCCCTCGAAACTCGTCTCGGCGGTGAGGAACTGGCGGACCTCGAGGTCGGGGTTGACCCCCGGCTCGAGCCGCCGCACCAGTTTCAGGACGTGGGAGGCGCCGTACGTCAGTCGAGTGTGGCCTTCGGACGAGTCGTCGACCAGATCGCACGCAACGTCGGGCTCTATCTCGCCACTGACCATCGCAACCTCGATGTGATCGGCACCCTCCGGCACGTCGCCGCTCGCCAGAGCAGCAAGGTCGGCTTGGGCCTTCGGATGCCAGCTCGCGTCGACCAGCAGCCCCGACTGCTCGCCACGCCACAACCGCGCAACGACAGCCTGCTCCGGGACCTCGGGCACGTCCGGCCCGGCCCCCCAGAGCACGATCAGCGGGAGCAGGTACCGGCCGGGCTCGCCTTCCGGGTATTCCATCTCGAAACGGCAGAGAAGCCACTGATCGTCGCCGGTTCCGTAGCTCGCGACCGCCCAGAGGTCGGTCGACAGAACCGGCTGGAAGCGCTCGAAGTGCCACGACCTGCCCGTGACGTGGTCGCGGAGGATCCACCCCAACTCGGTGTTGTGGCCGAGCAGTGCCGGGAGGCTGCCGTCGATGCGCATTTCGGGAACCGACGGCTCTCGTGCCGGCTCTGCAGCAGGCTCGAACGCAAACCAGTAGAAGGCGTAGGGCCCGAGCGTGAGCACGTAGGGTTGCTCCCCAATCGTCGGGAACTCGGTGCGGCCGAACAACTCGACGACCACTTGACCGGCGAGTTGTGACAGGTCGAGCTCCACGAACTGGCTGTGACGAGACAAGTTGGCCACCACCAGGACGGTCTCGTCGCCGTCGTCGCGGAAGAACGCCAGCACCCGGGCATTCGACGGGTGGAGGAACTCGATGCCGCCTCGCCCGAAAACGGGGTGGCGTTTGCGCAGGGCGATCATCCGCTTCGTCCACCACCACAACGAGCTGGTGTTGGCTTGCTGGGCCTCGACGTTCACCGACTCGTAGTGGTAGTTGGGGTCGATGATCACGGGGAGGTAGAGCTGCTGCGGATTGGCGAAAGAGAAGCCGGCGTTGCGCGTCGCCGACCATTGCATCGGTGTTCGCACCCCGTCCCGGTCACCGAGGAAGATGTTGTCGCCCATGCCGATCTCGTCGCCGTAGTAGAGAACCGGCGTGCCGAGGAGCGAATAGAGCAGCGCGTTCATCAACTCGATCTTGCGCCGATCGCCCCCGAGGAGCGGGGCAAGCCGGCGGCGGATGCCCAGGTTGAGGCGGGCGCGCCGATCCTCGGCGTAGACGCGATACATGAAGTCGCGCTCTTCCTCCGTCACCATCTCGAGGGTCAGCTCGTCGTGATTGCGCAGGAAGATCGCCCACTGCGCCGTCTCCGGGATGGGCGGTGTCTGCTCCAAGATGTCGATGACGGGAAAGCGGTTCTCGGTCTGGATCGCCATGAACAGCCTCGGCATCAGCGGAAAGTGGAACGCCATGTGGCACTCGTCACCATCGCCGAAATAGGCAACCGTGTCCTCCGGCCACTGGTTGGCCTCGGCCAAGAACATGCGGTTCGGGTAGCGCTCGTCCACGTGGCGGCGCAGGACCTTCAGTTCCTCGTGGGTTTCCGGGAGGTTCTCGCCGTTGGTCCCATCTCGCTCGTAGAGGTAGGGGATCGCATCGAGGCGCAGCCCATCGATTCCCATGTCGAACCAGAAGTCGAGCGCATCGTGCACGGCGGTGCGGACCGCAGGGTTGTCGTAGTTGAGATCGGGCTGATGCGAGAAGAACCGATGCCAGTAGTAGGCCTTGGCCAGCGGATCCCACGCCCAGTTGGAGGTCTCGGTGTCCTGGAAGATGATCCGTACGTCCTCATACCGATCGGGGGTGTCGCTCCACACGTAGAAGTCCCGGTCGGAGCTCCCCGGGGCCGCACGCCGTGCCCGCTGGAACCACGGGTGCTGATCCGACGTGTGGTTGATCACCAGCTCGGTGATCACGCGGATGCCGTGATCATGCGCCATGTCCAGAAAACGTCGGAAGTCGTCGAGCGTGCCGTACGACGGGTGCACGTTGCGGTAGTCGGCAATGTCGTAGCCGTCGTCTCGCAGTGGCGACGGGTAGAAGGGCAAGAGCCACAGTGCGGTGACGCCGAGGTCTTGGATGTAGTCGAGCCGCGACGCCAGCCCGTTGAAGTCCCCGATCCCGTCGCCGTTCGAATCCGCAAAGGCGCGAACGTGGACCTCGTAGATGATGGCGTCCTTGTACCACAGGGGGTCATCCCAGTTGAGGCGGGGGGCTGTGTCGGCTCGCATACTGATGAGGTCGGCCATCACGGAGCGAGGTTAGGCAGATCGCGAGTCGTGACGTTGCGAGGGGCCGGCTCGCGCCGACCCCTCGCCTCTCCGATCGTGGCGGCTGCCACCCTGAAGCCGCCACTCGCCGGGCCGAATCTGGGCCCGGCTCGGTGCGGTGCGAGGCGGGTAGGGTCGCCTCACACCGCTGCTGTCAGTGAGCAGTCACCCCGGTCTTCGGTACGGCATGTGGCCTTCGCTCCGGCCGCGCCACGTGGCTCCTGTCGATCGGTAGCACGATGCGACCGAGAGCCTCGTTGACCACTTCGCCCATGGCGAGGTAGAAGGCCGAGGCGCCGCAGATGATGCCCTCCCAGCCTGCGATCTTCGTGATGGTCGCATTGCCGGTCCAGTCACCGATGGCAAGCAGGAAGAAGAGCAGGGTGAGCGTTGCGAAAACGAACTGGAGGGCCGTCACGTTCTTGAGCGTCCCGAAGAACATGAACAGTGTGAACACGCCCCACAAGAACAGGTACCAGCCCATGAAGGTTGCGGGTGTGGCCTCCGCCCAGCCGAACTCCGGCATCAGCAGCAGCGCAACCAGCGAGATCCAGAACAGCCCGTACGACGTGAATGCGGTGGTCCCGAAGGTGTTGCCTTTCTTGAACTCCATGGTGCCGGCCAAGATCTGTGCAATCCCGCCGTAGAAGATCCCCATGGCCAGGATCATGGCGCTGATCTCGAAGAACCCGGCGTTGTGGATGTTCAGCAGGATCGTCGTCATGCCGAAACCCATCAGGCCGAGCGGCGCCGGGTTGGCGAGCTTGTTCTCCACAGGTGGCCTCCTCAATGGCAATCGCTGTGTTGTTCCACGGTCACTATGGGGGCCGGAGGTCCCGGCTGCTAGGGCCGCGGTACCGCCCGGCGTCCCGATCGAGAAGGGCCGGTTGGCCCACCGATCATGCCGGAAAGCCGCCCGCTTTGCCGAGGGCCGCCGGCAACGCCTTGCCGAGGCGATCGCCCAGCCAGTGACCCGTTGCGACGGTGGCCTCGAGATCGATCCCTGTGGCGATGCCCATTCGGGTGAGCGTGTACACGACATCCTCCGTAGGCACGTTGCCGCTCGCACCCGGCGCAAACGGACATCCCCCTGCGCCGCCGACCGATGCGTCGATGATGGACACCCCTGCCGTGAGCGCTGCGCACACGTTGGCGACTCCCGTATTGCGGCTGTCGTGGAAGTGGCAGCGCAACGGCACGTTCCCGGCGATGTGACGGACGGCATCGATCCGGGCGGCGACGTCGGAAGGCACGCCAACCCCGATCGTGTCACCAAGCGCGACCTCGCCGGCACCAGCGGCGGCAGCCCTCCCGGCGAGCGCCGCGACGACGCCCACGGCGACCTCACCCTCGTAGGGACAGCCGAAAGCAACGGAAATCGTGACCGTTGTCGCCCGTCCCGCCGCACGGGCATCGGCGAGCATCGTCTCGATCTCGGTCATCGTCTCGTCGACCGAAGCTCCTTGATTGGCGCGATTGAAGCCCTCGGTGGCACCGACGACGAAGTTGACCTCGTCGACCGTCGTTGCGAGGGCCCGGTCGAGTCCCCGGCGGTTCAGCACGAGCCCGATCCACGACACCCCGGCGGGGCTCTGGCCGAGTGCTTCCATCACGGCTTCGGCATCCGCCATCTGCGGAACCACCTTGGGATGCACGAAAGACGCGGTTTCGATTCGCCGTGTCCCCGCGGCGACGAGCCGGTGCACCAGGTCGACCTTCACGTCGGTCGACAGGGACCTGTCCTCGTTCTGCAGCCCATCACGAGGCCCCACCTCAACGATCGTGACAGCGTCGGGGTACGGCATGACGACAGAATACCGGGAGGTGGTTCGGCTTCGCTGCGTGCTCCGTACTCCGCACTCCGTATCGCGTATGCCCTCATTCTCGGCGGGCCGCGAGTCACGCAGCACGACGGCCCCAGGTTCCGTGCCACGTCAGCGCACACCAGATCGCGACGCCGGCGGCGGATTCCGTGCCGGGAGCCGATCGAGAGAACGGCGGGTATTCGTAGTACCTACAACTCAGCACGTGGCAGTGCCCGGAACGGGCACCCGCCGCTCACCCCCCGAGCCGCATCCTCACCTCATCGAGGGTCGACGGATCGGCGATCAGGACCACTTCGTCACCGCGGCGCAACATGGTGTGACCGCTGACGACCACCGAGCTCCCATCGCGAACCAGCTCGAGGAGCAACACATCCGGCGGCAACTTCAGATGGCGCACCGCCGTGCCCGCAACGTCCGGGTTGGTGACGCCGATCTGGGCAACGACCCGGTCGGAATCGCGGTGCATGAGGAGCGATGCGGACTGCGGTGCCGTCACCACCTGCTCGAACAGGGCAACCATCGCCGACGTGGGGTCGACGACGAACGCACCGAGCTCCTCGAACTCGTCGAGGTGGTCTCGCCCAGCCGGGCGAACCACGAGGCGCTGGATCCCATGCTCCTCGTTGGCGTAGCGCAGCGCCCGCAAGTTGGCGGCATCGTCCCCGAGCACGGCGACCACGGCCTGGGTCCCGTCATCGATGAGCCGGCCGAGCGCCTCGGCGTCGATCGCAGCGATGTGACGCTCGTCGATGTCGGCCGCAGCCAGCCGCTCGACCTGCGCTTCGTCCACGTCGGCGACGATGACGTCCCAACCTTGCCCTTGGAGCGCTCGAGCGAGGGCGATCGATTGGCCCTCGACGCCGAGCACCAAGACGCCGCGCGCTCGGGCGGGCGGGGAAGCGCCGGGCTCGTGCGACTCCCCTGCCCTCCGCAGCCCTGCTTTGAGGAACAACGGCCCAAGGACTTCGTTGATGACCACCACCGAGATGATGAGCGTTGCGAATGCGTCGCCGAGGGTGGGGAACTGGACGGCGACTTCGCGGGCAAGGCCGAGGGCGATGCCGGCTTGGGTGATGAAGGACATCCACGAGATGCGGCGGAAGCGTGCCGGCTCTCGTGCGATGGTTGCACCGAGCCAGGAACCTCCCCCGATGCCGATGGCCCGCACCACGAACAGGACGAGCGCCACGGGGAGCACCGACAGCAGCAGATCGAGCTTGAGGGCGAGCCCGGTGATCGTGAAGAACGCCACGTACACCACGGGCCCGATCTGATGGAGCATGTCGTCGAACTCGTCACGGAAGCCGGTGAAGTTGGTGACGAAGAACCCACCGATGAGCGAGATGAGCAGCGGCTCGATGTAGATCTCGAAGCCCAGGTAGTCGGTCGACCAGGCCTTGACCCAGTCTGCCAGCTCGTAGACGCCGAAGCCGAGAGCGAGCACGGCGGCGATCTTGCCGAGGCGAGGCAAGGGAGCGCGGAGCACGGCCTGAAGGATCTTCCCTGTGGCGAAACCCAGGGCCACTGCGGAGCCGAGGTCGAGAAGGAGGAGCCCGATGAACGAGGCGTCGAGCGTGTCGTCGAGGAGCAGTGGTGACGCAAGCGATGTCATCACCGCAAAGATGACGATGATCGCGACGTCCATCACCACGGTGACACCGAGCACCGTGCGGGTGAAGACGCCGCGAGCGTGCACCTCCCGGATGACGGCGATGGTTGACGGAGGAGACAGCGCCAGGAGCACCGCGGCGCCCAGCAGCGCGGTGGCGAAACGAGCCGCTTCGGGGAGGTCGGCTGTGAAAGACACGAACCCGGTGAGCACGTATATGGTGCCGACCAGCAGCACGAACGCCACGACGATGATGCCGCCTGCCGTGGCCAGGATCGGCCGCAGCCGGGGCCGTAGGTCCTCGAGGAAGAGCTCGCTTCCGGCGACGAACGCGATCACTGCGAGGGAGATCTCGTCCACGAAGCGCAGCTGCTCCGCTGCTGAAGACGGGATCAGATCGAGCACGAACCCGCCGGCGAGCGCCCCGGTGAACAAGTAGCCCGTGATGGTGGGGAGCCGGAAGCGGCGAAAGGATCCGCCTACGAGGTAGGAAGCGAGGCATACGAGGCCGAACCCTGCGAGTAGGCGAAGTGTCTCCATGAGGAATGACGGTAGGGCGGCGTCAGCGACGAGGCGTCAAGACCTGCAGCAGCCGTCCGATCTCGAGGTGCTCCTCGAGGGGATGGCGAAGCGGCCGCGACGTGTCGATCTCGTAGTGGTTGCGGCGACCCTGTCGCTGGTGCGCGAGGTACCCGGCGTCCTCCAACTCGGCGACGATGCGCTGGACTGCACGCTCGGTGATTCCCACCTTCTCGGCGACGTCGCGGAGCCTGATATCCGGATCGTCGACGATGCACAGCAGCACGTGGCTGTGGTTGGTCAGAAAGGTCCAGCCGGAGCCGGCGCCGGATATCGTCATCTGCGTTCCTCTCTCTTCGCCACGGTCTCAGCCGAGCGCAACGTTGGCGAGCAGGCCGACCATCACCAAGACGAGGAGGATGATCCCCGACCTCAGCTCTCTTCTCGTGCGGTTGTCCATCATGTCCTCCTCTCGGAGTGGCATCGCGACCCGGCTCGTCGTTCGCTTCTCACACTTCGATCGGGGAGATGAACCCATCGGGCTTGACCGCCATGACGCTGCAGTCGAGCTCGACGAGAGTGCTCTCTGCCGTGTTGCCGATCAGCAGTCCTGCGATGCCCCCACGGGACGCCGTGCCCAAGACCGCCACGCCCGGCCGCACGGCTTCGGCTTTTCCGACGATTGCCGGCACCGGCCTCCCCTTCACCACGTCTACGGAGATCTCGCTGTCCGACAGACCGGTCTCTGCAAGCAGCTTGACGATCGTGGCCTCTGCTGCCGCCCCGGCCTCAGCCACGAGCTCGTCGACCTCACCGCTGGGGAGCTTGGCCCTGCCGTAGCGCAGCAGGCTCTCGCCCTCGAGGTCCCAGGCGTGCACGAGGTGGAGTCGTCCCCCCATGCGGTCGGCGAGGGACGAGCCGAGCTCGACGAGCTTCCTGTCGAGTGAGGTCGGCTCGTCGTCTGGGAACGGACCCACGGCGGTGAGGACGTCTCGCCGGTCGGTCACCTCAGGGCGGTGCACCCAGACCGGCACCGGACATTTGCGAAGGAGATGCATCGTCGTCGATGCGCGGGACAGGCCGAGAAGCCCAGACGGTTGGTCGGGCGGCGTGATCACCAGGTCGTGGTTTCGCTGTGCCACCCGCCGCACGATCTCGATGAACGGCATGCCGACCCCAACCGCAACGCCTGCCCGCGACCCGACGGTGCGACGAGCGAGCTCCTCCAACTCGAGTTCGCGCTGCTCCGTCACGACCCCCTGGAGGTAGCGGGACAGCTCGGGGTTGACCCGAGCCCGCCGCCGGGAGGGGAACGTCGCAACGACGTCGAACAAGGTGAGGCGGGCGTCGTTGGCTGCTGCGAGCTCGGCCGCAATGTCCACCGTGGCTTCGGCATCGGTGCCGAGCGGGGCGACTACCAGGATGTCCTTGAAACGTCTCAAACCGCCTTCTCCTTCGTATGATTCCTCATTCGTGATTTATGAGTCGTGAACTTATGTTGACCGATCATAACATATGATCTAGGATTCGTAAATTGTAAATCTGGTCTTGTGTAGCGTATATTTCCGGAGCGCACCCCTGTGACCCATCTCTCCACTCTCATGTCGAGCGCCGCCCGCGAACTCGCCCGGGCGCGGCCCGCTCCACATGGAGCGAGCATGAGCTCCTGGCTGTTCCTTGTCATCGCCGCGCACCTCGTTGCTGCGCTGGTGCTCCTCTCACTTCCGCGACGCGGCGCGGCGGTCGGCAGTCCTGCTCGCCCTCGCACCACTCGTGTCTGCCCTCGTGCTGGCGATCGGGGCTGCAAGAGACGTGATCGGCGGGACGGCGGTCGTCGCCGAGATCTCGTGGATCCCGGCGCTCGCCGTCTCCCTCGACCTGCGATTCGATGCGCTTGCGCTCATCTTCACCCTGGCGATCGCAGGCATCGGGATCGCCATCGTCACGTACTCGACGGGGTACTTCTCGCCAGACGCCGATCTGCGCCGGTTCGTGGCGCTTCTGGTTGCATTCGCCGGGGCGATGATCGGCATCGTCGTTTCGGACAACCTGTTCGGCCTGTTCGTGTTCTGGGAGCTGACGACCGTCACGTCCTACCTGCTCGTCGGGTTCCAGGACGAGAAGGGCAGTGCGCGGGCGGCCGCTCTCGAGGCCATCCTCACCACGTCGCTCGGCGGCCTCGCCATGCTCGGTGGGTTCGTGCTGCTGGCGCAGGCCGCCGGGACGGCGGTCCTCTCCGAGATCGTGGCTGCGCCACCCACGGGGGCGCTCGCCACCGTGGCCATCGTCCTGGTACTCATCGGCGCATTCACGAAATCGGCGCAGGCCCCCTTCCACTTCTGGCTTCCCGGTGCAATGGCGGCGCCAACACCGGCGAGTGCCTACCTCCACTCCGCCACCATGGTGAAGGCGGGGATCCTCCTGCTGCTCCGCCTCGCGCCGGGTTTCGCCGCAGCAGCCGTGTGGACACCCGTCGTGGCAACGGTTGGGCTCGTGACGATGACGATCGGTGCGTGGCGCGCGCTCCGCCAGACCGACCTCAAGCTGATCCTCGCCTACGGCACCGTGAGCCAGCTCGGCTTCATGACGGCGCTGGTCGGCTTGGGCTCGCCGCTGCTGCTGCACGCAGCCCTCGCCGTGCTGGTGGCTCACGTCTTGTTCAAGTCGGCGCTCTTCCTGGTGGTCGGCGCTATCGACCACCAGGCGGGGACGCAGGGACATAAGGGTGCTGTCCGGGCTCGGGCGACGCCTCCCCGGCCTTGCGATCGCCGCCGCATTGGCGGCGGCATCGATGGCAGGGGTTGCCCCGCTTCTCGGGTTCGCCACCAAGGAGGCCGCCCTCGCCGTTCTCATCGACGAGCGCGCCTGGATCGCTTTGATCGTCATCGCCCTCGCATCGGCATTGACCGCGGCGTACTCGCTCCGGTTCATCTGGGGGGCGTTCGCCGCCAAGGCGCTCTCGCCTGAGGTCGACCCGGTGGGGCCGGACGTCCCGCCTCCGAGCCGGGCGCTCTGGATGCCGCCCGTGGTGCTGGCGGGTATCGGGCTCGTGTTGGGGATCGTGCCCGGCACCGTCAACAACCTGGTGGCGGCGGCCGCACCCGGCGGCAAGCTGGTCTTGTGGCCCGGGTGGCAGCTCGCGCTCGCCGTGTCGATCGGCGTCGTGGCAACCGGCATCGCCATCCATGGCGCTCCGGTTGCGCTCGCACACATCCAGAATCGTGTGGCCGGCCTCCACGCACCCTCGGCCGACGGCGCCTATCGATGGTTGATCAAGGCGCTGAATCACACGGCCGACCGCGTGACCGGCATCGCCCAGAACGGCTCACTTCCCGTCTACTTGGCCGTGATCCTCCTGAGCACGTTGACCGTGCCGGCCATTGCGTGGATCGCTGCCGGCGGCCGGTTCCAGGCGATGCCAGCCTTCGGGACGGCACCAGAGCTGGCGCTCGGGCTGTGCGTCGCCGTCGTCTCCATCGCCGTGCTCCGCGCGCGACGCAGGCTGGCTGCGGTGGTCCTGCTGGGCGCGGTCGGCTACGCCATCGCCGGGGTCTTCGTGCTCTTCGGCGCCCCCGACCTCGCCCTCACCTTGCTGCTGGTCGAAACCGTCACGGTGGCCGTTTTCGCCTTCGTCCTCGGCAGGCTGCCCCGCCGGTTCGAGGAGCGGCCATCGCGCGTCGGCACCGCGTTGCGCGCCGTAGTCGCACTCGCCGTCGGCGGCTTCGTCACGGCGGCGGCCCTGGCCACCACAGGCGTCCGCCGCTCGCCGGCCGTGTCGGATGCCTATGCCGAGCTCGCCCCAGGGGCTGGTGGTCGCAATGTCGTCAACGTCATCCTCACCGACTTTCGGGCGCTCGACACGCTGGGCGAGATCACCGTGATCGCCGCAGCAGCGGTGGGTGTCGGGGCGCTCGTCGCCCAGTCTCGCGACGCCCGGAGGTCCCGGTCGGGTGTTGAGACGGATCCCCTCCGGGAGGCGGCGTGAGGTTCCGACCGTCGCTGCTGCTGGAGATCGGGGCGCGCACCATGGTGCCGACCCTCATTGTCGTGTCGCTGTACGTGCTCGTCGTCGGCCACGACGCTCCTGGTGGCGGTTTCATCGGCGGGCTGCTCGCCGGTGTCGCCCTCCTCGTCGTGTTTCTCGCCGGCGGGGCGCTCCGAGGTTTCTCGAATCCTGCCGCTCGATCCGATCACGATCGTGGGCGCCGGCGTATCGGTCGCCGTCGCCACCTCAGTGGCCGGGATGGTGCTCGGCGTGGGCTTGCTCGACGCCGGAAAGGCCGAGCTCGAAATCCCCGGTATCGGCGACATCAGCATCGGGTCCGCGCTCGTCTTCGACGTCGGGGTGTTCCTCGTCGTGGTCGGCCTGATCGCCATCGTCCTCACGAGGCTCGGCGCACCGGAGGAGGCACCGTGAGCGTGGTTCTCGCCGTGACTGCCGGCGTTCTCTTCGCAGCAGGCACCTATCTCGTACTCCAGCGGCTCCTGACTCGAATCGTGGTTGGGCTCGGGCTCATGGCTCATGGCGCCAACCTCGTGCTGCTCGGAGCCGGCGGCGAGCCCGGAGCGCCTCCCATCGTGGGGACCGCCGACCCGTCGACCTTCGGCGACCCGCTGCCCCAGGCCCTCGTCCTCACCGCGATCGTCATCACATTCGGGGTCACCGCCTTCCTGCTCGCTCTCGCCTACCGGAGCTGGGCGCTCACCGCAGACGACACCGTCGAGGACGACCTCGAGGACCGTCGCATCGCCGCGCTGCAAAGGAAGACGACGTCGTGACGACTTTGGCAGCACTCCCGGTCGCCATCCCCTTCGCCGCCGTCGGGCTCACGCTGCTGGCATGGCGCCGGCTGGCCGTTCAACGGGTGATCTCTCTCGGTGCCACGGCGGCGTCCCTGACCGTCGCCGTTGCGCTGCTCATCGCCGTCGACGGTGACGGCACGGTTGCCGTCGCCGTAGGCGGATGGCAGGCACCCATCGGCATCGCACTGGTCGCCGACCGGCTCGCCGCGCTCATGCTGGTTGCGGCGGGCATGGCGCTGCTCGGCGTGCTCGTCTTCGCCGTCGCCCAACGCGACACCGACGAGGCGTTCAGCGCATTCCACCCGGTCTATCAAGCCTTGGCGGCGGGCGTCGCCCTCGCCTTCCTCACGGGCGACCTCTTCACCCTCTTCGTTGCGTTCGAGATCATGCTCACCGCCAGCTACGTCCTCATCACCCATCGCGCCAGCGCCGGCGACGTGCGGGCAACGATGACGTACGTCGTCGTTGGGCTCATCGCCTCCGCGCTGTTCCTCATAGGCATCGGGTTCGTCTACGCCGCAACCGGGACCGTCAACATGGCCGACCTCTCCCTCCGCCTCGACGACATCGACCCGGCGGTGCGCAGCGCCCTCGGCTGGCTCTTCTTCATGGTGTTCGGCATCAAGGCCGCCATCTTCCCGCTGTTCTTCTGGCTCCCCGACAGCTACCCGACGGCCCCGACGCCGGTGACGGCGATCTTCGCCGGCCTCCTCACCAAGGTCGGGGTGTATGCGATCATCCGCACCCAGACCCTGCTCTTCCCCTCCGAGGGGCCATCGACGTTCATGCTGGCCATCGCCGGGATGACCATGGTCGTCGGTGTGCTCGGGGCGATCGCCCAGGGAGACATCAAGCGCATCCTCTCGTTCCACATCGTGAGCCAGATCGGCTACATGATCATGGGGCTCGGCTTCTTCACAGTGGCGGGCATCGCCGCCGCCGTGCTGTTCATCGTTCACCAGATCGTCGTCAAGACGGTGATGTTCCTGGTGGGCGGCCTCGTCGAGACGGCATCGGGAACGGGCAAGCTGCGCGACGTCGACGGGCTGCTGCACCGCTTCCCGGTGATCGCCGTGCTCTTCCTCCCGGCTGCGCTCAGCCTGGCGGGTCTCCCGCCCTTCTCCGGCTTCGTCGGGAAGCTCGCGCTGCTGGAGGCGGGCTTCGATGCGCAGAGGTGGGTGGTCGTAGGTGTGTCGCTGCTGGCCAGCCTCCTCACGCTGTTCTCGATGACCAAGATCTGGGCGGGGGCCTTCTGGGGAGCCCCGAGCGCCAACCTGACCAGGCGGCCACCGCGCATGATGCTCGCTGCGACCGGCGCGCTCGTGGTCGTCAGCGTGGCGATCGGGATCGCCGGCCAGCCGCTGCTCGAACTGGCGACCCGTGCGGCGGGCGATCTCATGAACGCCGACGGCTACCGCATCGCCAGCTTCGGAGGTGGAGCATGATCGTCACCACGACCATCGCATTCGGCATGCTCGGACTGGCCGCAGCCCTGACCCTCGTCAGGCTGTTTCGCGGCCCGAGCCTGGCCGACCGCATGGTGGCGCTCGACACACTTCTCTTCACCGGCGCAGCGGCCCTCGGGACGTACATCGCCCGCACCGGCACCACCGTGTTTGCTCCCGTCATCGTTGTCATCGCACTCGTGGCCTTCGTCGGCACCGTCGTCGTCGCGCGGGCGATCGAGGCGGACGGCACATCATGATCGACGTCATCGCCGGCACGGCCGTGCTGCTGGGGAGCGCCCTCGCGGTTCTCGCCGGCATCGGACTGCTCCGCTTCCCGGATGTGCTCACCCGGCTCCACGCCTCGTCGAAGGCGGCAAGCATCGGCGTGATCGCGACGACCGTGGCGGCGGCCGCCGAGGCGGATACGCCGGATGCGGTCGCACTGCTGGTGCTGGTCGTCGGGCTGCTCTTCCTCTCGGCGCCCTTGGGTGCCAGCCTGCTGGCGCGGGCTGCTGCACGCGACGCCGATACCCCGCTGGTGCCG
Organism: uncultured Acidimicrobiia bacterium; assembly: GCA_963792895.1. Lineage (GTDB taxonomy): Bacteria > Actinomycetota > Acidimicrobiia > Spongiisociales > UBA5794 > UBA6912. Next base: position 656,582 of record CAWBYA010000007.1, on the reverse strand, counting down.
ATGGCCCGCAACGACCTCGGCGCGATCGAGCCGGAGACGGCCGACCAACGTGCCGCTCCTGGGAAGCTGGGTGGAGCCCCCGCCCTTCTCGCCGGGTGGCTGGTCCTCGTGTGGGTCGCACTGTTCGCCTCGGTCACCCCTGGGGTCGTCATCGGAGCCCTCGCCGTTGCCGTCGTGGTGACCCTCGCCCTGCCGGGAATGAGGCCCCGGCGACCCGGCGGCGTACTGCGGCTGCGCCGCTGATCCGCCTTGCCGCCCACTTCGTGTGGTCGGTGGCAGCCGCCAACGTCGATGTAGCGAGGGCCGTCATCTCGAGGAGGCAGCCCCGCCCGGCGATCATCGAGATCGAGCTGCACGTGGAGTCAGCCACCGAAACTGCCTTCTTGATGAACATGATCACGTTCACTCCCGGCACGGTCGCCCTCGAGCTCCACGAACAAACTCTCTCGGTGCACGTGCTCGACCTCGACCTCGACGATCCGGGGGCGTTCGTCGCCGAGCTCACGACGCTCGAGCACCTCGTCATCGATGCTTTCGGGAGCCGCCGGGAGCGCGCCGGCATCGACCTCGCAGGCGAGGAAACGGTGGGCAGCTGATCACGGGCCTACCGGCGCACGCGCTGCAGCCCGCCGGCGGCGTAGCCACCGCAGGTTGCCGGCGTATTGGCGTGGCCGGTGCCGGCTCAGGGCACCGTCACCTCACGGCGCGACGCGGGGCTGAGGGTGAACTCTTGGTCACGAACGGCAACGGTGATCGGCGTGCCGGGGCCCCCGGGGACTTCCAGGGTGACGGTGTCACCCGTCATGTGGCAGTGCACCCACGTTCGCTGATACTGCACCGAGAAGGTGAGGCTACCGAGCTCCTCGGGGATCGCTGGGTCGAACCGCAGCACGCCGCCGCGGGTATCGACGCCTGCGTAGCATCGCTGCACGAGGTCGACAGAGCCCGCCATCGCCCCGAGGTGGACGCCTTCAGCAGTCGTGCCGCCCTGGATGTCGGTGACGTCACTGCGGAGCGCATCGAGGAAGAACTCAGAGGAACGGCTGCGGTCGGTCCGGGCCAGCACCCAGGAGTGGACCACCCGGCTCAGTGTCGAGCCGTGCGACGTCCGCTGCATGTAGTACTCGACGTTGCGCAAGACCAGATCCGGGTCCCACTCGTAGCGGAGACGGGTGAACACCTCCTCGAGCTCGTCCGCCGGAAGGAGGTAGAAGAGCATGAGCACGTCGGCCTGCTTCGACACCTTGTACCGGTTCGGGCTGTCGTTCTCCGCCTCGAGGATGCGATCGAGCCGCTGGATGTCGCCGTAACGTTCGGCGTACGCCACCCAGTCGAGCTCCTCGAGCTCCTCGTACCCCTGGAACTGGCTGATGATGCCGTCGCCGTGAAGCGGCACGAACATCTTGCGGCACAGCTCCTCCCACCGCTCCAACTCCTCGCGGGAGATCGCCAGCTTCTCCCACAGCTCACGCCTGCGGAACTCGGGAAGCAGATCGAGAGAGCGCCGGGTGCGGCAGAGCAGCCAGACGACCATGACGTTGGTATAGGCGTTGTTGTCGAGACCCGGCTCGTCCGTGCCCGGATAGCCGTCGTGGTACTCGTCCGGCCCCATCACCTTGCGAATCTCGTAACGGTCGTGAGCCTTGTTGTACGTGGCGAGACTCGACCACATTCGGGCGATGGCGATGAGCATCTCGACGCCGTAGAAGGCCATGAACTCGACGTCGCCGGTCGCCTCGTAGTACTGCCACACGTTGTAGGCGACGGCGATGTTGATGTGACGCTGGAGGTGGGAGTTGTCCGGCAGCCAGTTGCCCGACTTCGGGTTGAGGTGGAGCACCTGGGTCTCCTCTCGCCCGTTGCTGCCGCTCTGCCACGGGAACATCGCCCCCTCGTAGCCCGCCTCCGCCGCCGCATGCCTCGCCTCCGTGAGGCGCCGATAGCGGTACTGGAGCAGCGCCCTCGTGAGGTCCGGCATGTGGAGGTTGAGGAACGGGAAGATGAACAGCTCGTCCCAGAAGATGTGGCCGCGGTAGGCCTCGCCATGCCACCCTCGCGCCGGCACGCCGACGTCGAGGTCGATGGTGTGCTTCGACACGGTCTGGAGGAGGTGGAAGATGTGGACGTTGAGTATGCGGCGGGTGTCGTCGTCGGCCTCGGTCTCGAGATGGAAGCGGCGCCACAGATGGTCCCAGGCGAGCACGTGCGTCTCCAGCGCCTCCTCGAACGTGCCCAGACGTTGGACCTTCGAGCGAGCCTCGAGCCCGGCTTCCGAGATCGCAAGGTGACGCGACGTGAACAGCACGGCGAGCTTCTCGATGCTCACCGGCTCACCTTCCGAGAGGTCCACGGTGAGCTCCTGCCCGACCCAGGCCTCGTCGCGGATGGTGCGGCGCGGCACGGGCACGACGCGGTCGTCGACACGCACCCGGGTTCGTGCCGCCACTGCAACCGCGACCCTCGACTGTGAGGTCTCGACGGTCAACGCCACCGCCTCCTCCCCCACCGCCGTCGCGTCCACGGGGACGAGGTGCCGGCCGTTGAGCGACCGGTATCGCGGCACGCCGCTGTTGACCACCGTGCCGTCGAGTGCCGAGCGCACCTCCAGCTGCCCTGACCAGTTCTCGGCGAGGAACGTCGTCTCCATTGCCGCCAGGTGCGGGTCACGCATCGAAACGAACCTGCGCTGAGTCACCCGTGTCCGGCGGCCCGCATCATCGACCCACGTGAAGAGACGAGTCAGGACGCCGCGACGCACGTCGAGCTCCTGGCGGTAGTCGTCGACCCCCGCCGCATCGAGCCGGAACCACGCCTCGTCGCCGGCCATGCGGTACTGGAGCGGAAGCCAGTTGGGGACGTTCACGAGATCCTCGTTCTCGACCGTCCGGCCCGCGATCTCCGTTTCGAGGCGGTTGTACAGCCCTGCGACATACGTCCCGGGGTAGTGAACGTCGTCCGCGACCGCTTCCGGAGCGGCCCCGCGGGTGGCGAAGTAGCCGTTTCCGAGCGTACAGAGGGCCTCTCGCAGGCCTTCCTTGGCCGGGTCGAAGCCCTCGTAGGCCAGCACCCACCGAGTCACGGCGCCGGCTTGTTTGCGGCGGCGGACAGGCGGCCGAGAAAGACGCGAACCTCGTCGGTGTCGCCGAGCGCGAACGTCGCCGCAGAGCGTCGGTCGTCGGTGCCGACCACGATGCCGATCCCGCGATCGCGCACCTCGCGGAATGCGTCCTCATCGGTGACGTCGTCACCGATGTACAGCGGTACGACGTCTGGCTGGTCCAATCCCATCTCGCCGAGGAGCCATGCCAGCGCCTTGCCCTTGTCCCACTCGATGTCCGGGCGCAGCTCGATGATCATCTTCCCGCCCGCTACGCGCAACGACGGGTGGCGAGGGGCGATCTCCTCGACGATGCGGGCCACGTCGGCGTGGCGTTCTTCGGGGACCTGACGGTAGTGAACGGCGATTGCGAAGCGCTTGCGCTCGACGTTGCGGCCGGGAACGGCTGCCAGGGCGTCGCGAAGCTCCCGCTCGGCGGCGTCGAGCTCGGGCAGGAACGACTCGAATCGGGCCAGCTCTTCGTCGGCGACTGCGGCGCCTCCGGGCGAGCGGATGTCAAAGCCGTGGCTGCCCGCGTAGAAGAGTCCAGGGACGCCCACCTTGGCGATCACGTCGTCCGCATCTCGCCCGCTCACGATTGCGACGGTCGTGACCTGGGCGAGCTCCTCCAGCACTCTCCGTGTCTCCGGCGCAAGGACGGCCATATCGGGATGGGCGACGATCGGAGTGAGGGTCCCGTCGTAGTCCAAGAAGACGGCCGGCCGCCGGCCACCGATCCGGCGCCGCATCGCGTCCTCCTCACCGAGGGCGTCCGGCAGCTGGGACATCGGCCGTGTCCCGTCGGTCGCCTCAACGCCGACCTCGGCGAGGTCGGCAACGACGACGTCGGCCCCATTCTCGAGCAGGGCGGCGGCCTGGTCGATGCGGTCGACGCCGATCACGAGCGCGAACCCTCCCCGGCGACCCGCCTCGACTCCCGACAGTGCATCCTCCACGACGGCCGTCCGCTCCGGAGTGGCGCCGAGCCGCCGCGTCGCTTCGTGGAGATATGCGGGGTCGGGCTTGCCGACGAGGCCGAGGTCGCCGGCGACCTTTCCGTCGACGACCACCGGGAACAGGTCTGCGAGCCCTGCCGCATCGAGCACAGCGACTGCGTTGCGGCTGGACGAGAACAACGCCGTCCCGATCCCCGCAGCCTGGAGTTGGCGCACCAGGTGGACGCTCGACTCGTACGGTTCCACCCCTTCTTCTTCGACGATGCCGAGAAACTCGGTGTTCTTCCGGTTCCCCAGACCGCACACGGTCTCCTCGTCCGGCCCATCGGACGGTTCGCCCCATGGGAGCTCGATGTCGCGAGAGGCGAGGAAGCTCTGCACGCCGTCGTAGCGAGGCTTGCCGTCTACGTACTCGCCGTAGTCGGCGGTGCTGAAGGGCCGGAACGGTTCGCCGTCCCGATCGGCACGCATGCGGAGGAAGCGATCGAACAGCGCCGCCCACGCCCGCCGGTGCACCGCAGCCGTCTTCGTGATCACCCCGTCGAGGTCGAAGATCACGGCATCGATCTGGGGCTTTCGGATCACAGCGTCGCCCATTCCACATCACCGCCGGTGCGCTCGCGTGCTTTCGGTTTCAGCGACCCGACCGACACCCTAGACACGTGGGCTGCCGGCCCACCCCGTTCCGGCGTGGATGAGGCGCCGTTTCCGGCACGTCATCCACGCACGAACGCCTAGAGGTTGCCGCGCTCCGCCTGGTCGCGCTCGATGGCCTCGAAGAGCGCCTTGAAATTGCCCTCGCCGAAACCGAGCGCGCCGCGCCGCTCGATGAACTCGAAGAAGAACGTCGGCCTGTCCTGCATCATCCGGGTGAAGATCTGGAGCAGGTGCCCGCCGTCATCCTGGTCTACCAGGATGTTGAGGCGCTTGATCGTTGCGATCTCCACCTCGAGATCGGGCACACGCTCCGGCACATCTTCGTAGTACGTCTCCGGCACGCTCATGAGCCCCATCCCACGTTCGCGCGCCGCGGTGACGGTCGCCACCAGATCGCTGGTGGCAATGGCGATGTGCTGTACACCCGAGCCGTGATAGAAGTCGAGGTACTCCTCGATCTGCGACTTGCGTTTCCCTGTTGCGGGCTCGTTGATCGGGAGCCGGATCACTCCTGAGCCATCCCAGACAACCTTCGACATGAGGGCCGAGTACTCGGTGGAGATCGCTTCGTCATCGAAATGGCGCAGCAGCACGAACCCGAAAACCCGCTCGTAGAACTCCACCCACTCGTCCATCGCGCCGAGTTCGACGTTGGCGACGACGTGGTCGATTCTCTCGAGCCCGATGGGCGATGCGACGGTGTCCTTGCGGACCCGGAAGTCCGGCGGGGGCCACATCTCGTCAGGGTTCTCCACGAGGCTGTGGACGGTGTCGCCGTACGCCAGGATCCCTGCGACCTTCCACTTGCCCCGCTCACCCTCGACCACGACCGGCTCGTACGCCGAGTGGGCGCCTCGGCCTACCGCCAGCTCATGGGCTCGCTCGGCGTCAGGCACCTCGATTGCGACGTCGCTCACACCCGGCCCGTGTCGCAGGAGATGATCGGCGATGGGGTGGTCCGGCCCCATCGCACCCGTGAAGATGAACCGCACGTCGCCCTGTTCCAAGGCGTACGAGGCACTGTCGCGTACCCCTGTTTCAGGGCCGCGATAGCCCACGATCTTGTAGCCGTGTATCGCCCGGTAATAGTGGGCGGCCTGGTAGGCATTCCCCACCCAGAACTCGACATGGTGGAATCCCTTGATCGGGAAATCGTTCTTGTGGGCGTCGACGGCGTCGCTCATGGCTCCCCTCCTCCTGCATTGGCCGGAACCACCGTCCCGGCGCACTCTCCAAACCCGATGCGGGCTGCACCCTCCCGCTCACACCAGCCCCGGAGGATCACCGTATCGCCATCCTCCAGGTACATCCGCTCCTCCCCACCGGCCAGCGTCACCGGCCGGGTGCCGTTCCAGGTCATCTCCAGCAGGCATCCCAGAGTGTCCGGTGTCGCTCCCGAAACCGTACCCGATGCGTAGAGGTCGCCGCTGCGCACATTCGTGCCGTTGACGCTGGCGTGAGCGAGCTGCTGTGACATCGTCCAGTACATGTCACGAAAGGCCGTTTGTGAGATGACCTCGCCGTTCAACTCGATCGCGAGTCGAAGGTCGACCGCTGCTTCGCCGCCCCCCATCAGGTAGTCGAGCGGGACAGGAACCTGTTGCGGCGCGGCAACCCGGAAAGGTGCCAAGGCATCGAGCGTGACGATCCACGGCGACATCGTGGTGGCAAAGGACTTGCCCAGGAATGGGCCAAGCGGTTGGTACTCCCACGCTTGGATGTCACGAGCCGACCAATCGTTCACCAGGCACAACCCGAAGATGTGGTCTTCAGCGTCCCCCACCGGGATCGAGGTACCCAGACGGTTGCCGACACCGGCGACGAAACCAACCTCGAGCTCGATATCGAGACGCTCGGTCGGCCCGAACACCGGCCCATCGGGACCGCGGCGCTGGCCGTGCGGGCGAACGACCGGCGTGCCGGAGACGACCACGGACGACGAGCGCCCGTGGTAGCCCACAGGGAGATGGCGCCAGTTGGGCAGCAGCGGCTCGGCATCGGGCCGGAACATCATCCCGACGTTGGTGGCGTGGTGAAGTGAGGAGTAGAAGTCGACATAGTCGCCGATCTCGATCGGCAGAACCATCTCGACGGCGGCGATCGGATACAACCACTCGGCGGCGCCATCCGGCTGGTTCCCATCGGCGAGCAGCGTCGAGATCTGGTTCCGGGTGCGCGTCCACACGCTCGGACCCAAGGCCATGAACGAGTTGAGGCTCGACGCATCGAGCACCTCGCCGGGCACACCGCCGAGGGCGCCGCCTGCGTGGGCGGCGGCCAGGTCCAGCACGCGATCCCCGATCGCAATACCCAGTCGACGTGACCCGCCCGCACGGAACACGCCGTACGGCAGGTTCTGGATTGGGAAGTCCGAGCCATCGGCGATCGGCACCCACGACCGAAGCGCCGGGTCGAGCGTGCGATCGATCACGGGGCGCTCACCATTCCCATCGCCGCCAGGTCGTTGACCGGCTCATCGAAGCTGCAACTGCCGTAGGCGACGAACCGCGTGCTGCGGACGGTGCGCAGCGTGGGAACCCCGAAGGATCGGTCCCGCCACCGCATGCCGGCCGACGACATCGAGAACGCCTCCGGATCTGCGTCATCGATCACAGCGACCATCTCGGATTCGGCGCCACCCTCGACGGCGAGGGCTGCGGCAGCCAGCAGGTTGAGGAACCCGTGCCGCATGACGCCTGCCGCCCCATCGTGATGGCGAACTGGGTGATGGAGCCCGGCGGTTGCCTTGAAGGGGATGTGCGATCGAACGCAGGCTGCGATGAACACCGCCACTTGAGCCGGGCTCGGAAACGCATCGGCCGTGAGCCCGCCCGTGCGCAGCTTGGCGCCGACCCCGCGCAGGCTCCGATCGCGGAGCATCGCGATCGCCGCTACGGCGGCGGGGATCCCAGCTTCCCACCCATCGGTGCGGGTCACTTCCAGGAACGGTACGACGTCAGGTGAGATACCGAAGGCAGCTTCGGCGATTGGAGCGAGCAAACCGACCGCCTCGGCGGCGGGCCGGCCGTCGGCCGCCTCAGGAGGGGTGCGAGCCTCGGCGATGACGACGGCTGCCGCAGGGTCGAGGTGTCGGGTGAACACGCGACCAGACATGGCCGACACGGCAGGCGGCCCATCGAGAATCGCACCAATGCCCCACGGCGCTTCGCCCGCCGTCATCGTGGTCGTGAGGACGCCCGCAAGGTCCTCCAAGCGAGTCGCCGGGCAGAGGAACCGCCCCAGCACCCACGCGTGCGGTCCCGCGCGCGCCGCCCGGTACTCGGCCACGGCTGAGCCGAGGTCCAGCGCTGCAGGCGGAAACAGCCCGGCGTAGTCGATGAGACCCTCGAGCGCCGCCGTGCGGCCGTCGATGAGAAGGCTCATCAGCGGCCGCCGAGCCAGGTCCACGCATAATCGTCGTCCTCGGCGTCGACGGCGCCGGGGCCGAGATCGAGCGGGCGAAACGTGTCGATCATCACGGCCAGTTCCTCGGTGGATTCCTTGCCGATGCTCGCCTCGACCGAGCCCGGCTGGGGACCGTGGGTGTGACCCCCAGGGTGCAGTGAGATCGAGCCAGGCTCGATGCCTGATCCCTTGCGGCTCATGAAGTTGCCCTCGTGATAGAAGATCATCTCGTCGGAGTCGACGTTGGAGTGGTTGTACGGAGCGGGGATCGCTTCGGGGTGGTAGTCGTACTTGCGGGAGACGAAGCTGCACACGACGAGATTGGGCGCCTCGAAGGTCTGGTGGACCGGTGGTGGCTGGTGGATGCGCCCCGTGATCGGCTCGAAGTCGTGGATCGAGAAGGTGTAGGGGTAGAGGCAGCCGTCCCAGCCGACCACGTCGAACGGGTGGTTGCGGAACGTGTAGCGGGTGGTGCCGTTCCAGTGGCGGACGAGGACGTCCACCATCTCGTCCTCGACCAGCAGCGGCGCTGCGGGGCCCTTCAAGTCCCGCTCGCAGTAGGGCGAGTGTTCGAGGAACTGGCCGTTGCGCGACAGGTAGCGGCGCGGCGGGCCGATGTGAGCCCGGGTCTCCATGACGAGCGCCCGCAGCGTGGCGCCCTCGTCCACCACCCAGCGGTGGATCGCCGATGCGGGGACGATGACGTAGTCGCCTGCGGTGAACGGCAGCCGCCCGAACACCGACTCGAGGGCACCGGAGCCCGCTTCGATGTACACCATCTCGTCGCCCATGGCGTTCTTCGTCAGCGGGCTCGCCTGGTCGGTCGCCACGTACGAAATGCGGCAGTCGTCGTTGGCGAGGAGCAGATGCCGTCCGGACACGACGTCGCCGCCGCCCTTGAGGGCGTGGGTGCGAAAGTGGCGGGGCTTGAGCGGATGGTTCGGGAACCGCTCCTGCGGTTCGGTCTCCACAGGTTCGATGGCGGCGATCGCCGTGGGCGAGTTGACGTGATAGAGCAGCGCAGAGTCGAAGCTGAAACCCTCCTCCCCCATCAACTCCTCGGCGTACAGCCCCCCATCAGGCTTGCGGAACTGGGTGTGGCGCTTGTGCGGGATCTCACCAACGGTTCGGTAGTAGGGCACTGCTCCTCCTCAGGCGAGCGCTCGGGTGCGGGCAGGGTGGTCCGCCAGCTCGATGCCGATTGCGGCGGCAGCCTCCCGAACGGCCGGGGCCACATCTCGTTCCCGCGGCAACCGTGCGGTCGGCGCGACGACCCCGATCGATGCAACTGCCGTGCCGCGAACGTCGAGGATCGGCGCCGCAATCCCGGTGACTCCTTCTTCCAACTCGTCGTGCGAGATGGCATATCCGTTTCTCCGGATCGCGGTGAGCTCGCGCTCGATTCGAGCCGGATCGGGATGCGTGGTCAGGAGACGCTGGGCTGCGGCGCTGTATGCGAGCATCGCCTTGCCGTGCGCCGCTTCGGCGAGCGAGTGGCGGGAGCCGGCGCGGTAGTGGATGCGGACGACCCGGCGGTCGGGCACCACCTGGTCGACGGCAACGGCGGTATCGCCGTCGGCGATCGCCAAGACCGCCGTCTCGTGGAAGCGCACGGCCAGCTGCTGGAGGTGCGGATAGGCGGCCGTGCGGACGGTCACCTCGAGCCCGGCCGCGAGATCGAGGAGACCGAAGCCGAGAGCAACCCCGCCGGGAGTGCGGCGTACCAGATCGTGCGCCTCGAGTGTTGCAACCAGGCGAGTGGCGACCGTCCGGCTCACACCGAGTCTCTCGGCGAGCTGCGTCGTCGACACCGCGCCGCCGTGCCGCAGCGCGACCAGCAGCCTTGCGGCGTGATCGACGGTCTGCGACAGCTCGGGCATGCGTCGATGCTACGGAGCGAGCGTCCGATATTCAACCGGTGTCGTCCGATTATCGGACGACACCGGGCCGCACCGAATCACCGGGCCACGCAGAGCCGGTCGTGCCGCCCGAGCAGCTACCACACATCGGGAATGACGACCGATGGTCCCGAGTCGGCTGGCCTGGTGCGCCGCCGGGTCACGGCCAAAGGGCGGTCACGGCGTGGGCCCGTACCGCACCCGTTCCGGCAGGGTGCGGGCGACCTCGGCCGCCACCACCTGGCCGGCTGTAGTGACGATCTTGCCCCACCAGCTGATAGGTGCGTCTGCCGGATGGGCGCCTGCTCTGGCGAGGTCGTCGTGTGCCAGCCAGTGCCCTGAGGCCTCGGCGTCGGCAAGCAACCCGGCAGCGGCGAGGAGAAGCGAGCCCGTCGAGACGCTCATGACGTAGCGGCTGGCGTCCGCTTGGCGCCGGAGCCACTCGATGACCCTCCGATCCTCCATCATGCGGATCGATCCCAACCCCCCGGGAACCAGCAGGAGGTCTGTTGGTACGACGTCCGCAATCGTGGAATCGGCCTCGAACACCCGAAGCGGCTCGAAGCCGTGGTACGAGGCACGATCGAGCCCGACGATGCGCACCGAGACGGGGCCGGACTCCCCGGCCGCAGCCGTCGGCGCCAGGACCTCGCCCGACGTGACACCGTTGAAGACGAATGCGGTGATGTCCACCAGACCGAGTATCCCACGACGATGCCGGAAGGTCGCACGAGTCGCAGCGGCGACATCCTCCGGCGCTACGCTGCGCTCGATGGCCACGGTCCGCTTGTTCGCAAACCTCCGCGAGGCAGCCGGCGCCGGACGCGTCGACCTGCCGGGAGACACCGTCGGGGACGTGCTCGACGCCGCGATTGCCCGATTCGGGAACGATTTCGCCGCCGGGTTGGGCGTTGCCAATGTGTGGGTGAACGGAGATGCGGCCGACCGATCGACCACTGTGGCCGCCGGCGACGAGATCGCGCTCATTCCGCCCGTGTCGGGCGGCGCTCGCGCCTACCCGGCGCCCCACGACGCAACTCCCGGCCTGCTCGGCATGATCTTGCTTGCCACGTTCCTGATCGCCAACATCATCAACCTCCAGGCGCTCGCGTTCGCCGCGGTCGGTGGGGCGCTGGCATGGCTATGGGATCTCGGTGACACCATGCGGGAACGGTCACTCGACGTCCCCGTCATCCCCACCCTCATCGCCACCGCAGCAGCCGGCAACGCCACGTACCGCTGGGGGGTCGCCGGACTGGCAGGCGCACTCGGGCTGGGCCTGATCCTGGTGCTCGCATGGCCGCTGTTCGAGGCCCGGTACCGCAACTTGGAGGCCGTGGGAGCTGCAGGGCTGATGGCGCTCACCGCCTCGGTCGGTGCAGGCGCGATGGTGCTGATTCGGGTGGAGTCGGCGGCAACGGTCACGGCCTTCCTCGTCATCATGCTCTTCGGCGCCATCGCCGCGTGGGCGGTACGACGGTTCCTTCCCGACCTGGCCGGCGTCGACCCGAATCTCGCCGCCGCGATTGGCGTGCTCGTCGGCGCCCTCGTCGCCAGCACGACCGCAGAGACACTGACCCCCGCCGTCACGTTGGTTGCCGGCGCCGTCGCCGTTGCCGGGTGGTTCGGTGGCAAGGTGGTCGGGTCGATGCTGCGCAGCGGGGACGTCGCCCATACGACCCGCGAACCCGGGCTGCTCACGGCGATCGACGGGATCGTCCTCGCCGCAGCGGGCTTCTGGGCCGGCCTTCTGTTGTTCGGCTGACGGGGCGTTCGACGCCGACCGGCGCGCGTCGGTCTTGGTTTCTGGTGGGTTGTTGGTAACGTAGATGCTCATGCGTAAGCCGGGCCAGCGAGTGCTCGCTCTTCTCCTCGTCTCCGCCTTCCTGGGTCTGACGCCGGTGACAGCGAGCGCCACCAGCGAATCCGATGTCGACAAAGCCGAAGCGGCGCGCCAAGAGGCGTATGACCGCCTCGTCGACATCAACGCGCAGCTCGACGCTGCGCTGCTCGCGTATCACACCATCAACGGCGAGCTCGAGGAGCTCAACCACCGGATCGACGTGATCGTCGAGCGTATCGGCGAGCACGAGCAGCAGGTCCAGGAGCTGACGGCCCGGGCGCGTGAGCTGGTGACCGAGGCCTACATGACCGCAGGGACCGGTGTGTTCCAAGTGGCGTTCGAGGCCGACAACATCCAGGATCTCCTCACCAGCCAGGTGTTGATCGATCGAGCGACGGATCACGACCTCGTCGAGCTCGACCGGCTCGATGCCGTGCGCCGGGAGATGGACCGCCTCCGCGAGGAGCTGAAGATCGATCAGGCACGGATCGAGGAGCTGAGCGAAGCTGCTGCGGCCAACGTCGCAGAGGTAGACGAGCTTCAGCAGGCCGCCGCAGATGAATACAGCCGATCGGACGCCGCAGCCCGCGAGGCGCAAGCGAAGTTCGAGGAAGAACAGAAGCGGATTGCACTCGAGGAAGCGAAGAAGAAGGCGGGAGCGGCCGGAGGCGTCGGCGTCATCTCAGGGTTCCAGTGTCCCGTGCCGGGCGCACGATTCATCAACGACTGGGGCTTCCCGCGATCGGGTGGACGCACTCACAAGGGCACCGACATGTTCGCTTCGCGCGGGACTCCCGTACTCGCGACCGGTTCCGGGACCGTGACCATCAAGACCAACAGCCTCGGGGGCATCGTCGCCTACCTGCGGACCGGCTCGGCGATGTACTACTACGCCCACCTCGACGGTTACGCGGCCGGCATTTCGAACGGCACGCAGGTGAGCACCGGCACGGTCATCGGCTACGTGGGGAACACGGGCAACGCAATCGGCGCCTCCCCCCACCTCCACTTCCAGATCCACCCAGGCGGAGGCTCGCCGGTCAACCCGTTCCCGACGCTCCGCGCGAGCTGCTGAGCCAGCCCCGTTGCGTATCTCGCGCACGTAGGGTGCGCGAGCGGCGACCACTACGCTCCGCCACGCAGCAACGGTCATAGCGAGGGAGGCACAGCCGTGGAGCGACAACGACGTCGTATCGACATCATCTCCGACCCTGCGTTTCTCGCCGGAGTGGAGGAGCTCCCAACGGCTGAGCTGCGGTCTCGCCGAGCCATGTGCGCGGACCTCGATCGCGAGCTGTCGTTCTACCGCCGAATGCTCCACGGACGCATCGACATGGTTGCGTTCGAGCGCAGCAGACGGTCGGGCGTGGAGCACCGCACCCTCATCGAGGCGCTGCCTGAGATCTTGGGTGACTCGCCCTCGACCGGGACCGGACATGCGGCGGTGACATCGTTCGACGTCGTGCCGCCCGACGTGCCTCAGCCGGGGCGGCGGCACATCGACTTCCTGCTCGGCGACGACGTGCTCGCAAGGCTCGACACCGTTACCGAAGACGACCTCGCCGCCTTCGACGCTGCCCTGCGCAACGAGGAGTCCGACGTCTCGGCGCAGCGCAAGATCGTCCACGCCGCCAGCGACACCCTCGGAGCCGAGCTGCGCCGCCGGTACCGCGCCGGTCTCACCTCCGTCGACGAACTCCTTCACGGCTGACGTGCACGCCGCCACCATCCGCTCCGGTCTCGTCGAGTCGACGCACCCGTGGAGCGGCGTCGTCGTCGATGCCGTTGGCGACGTCAAGCAGGCGTGGGGCGATCCCGACCGCCCGCTCTACTACCGCTCCTCGGTGAAGGCGATACAGGCAACCGTCAGTCAGGAATGCGGCGCCGCGCTCCCGCCCGAGCACCTCGCTCTCGCCTGTGCGAGTCACAGCGGGACAGACGCCCACGTTGCGATCGTCCGTGCGATCCTCGCTGAGGGCGCGCTCGACGAATCGGCACTTCGCTGCCCGCCGGACATGCCGCTCGGCAAGGGTGCCAAGGCTCGGGCCCTCGCCGCCGACCGCTCGCCGAGACCGGTCTTCCACAACTGCTCGGGTAAGCATGCCGGCTTCCTGCGCGCCTGCGTCGCCCAGGGTTGGCCGATCGAGTCGTACACATCGCCCGATCATCCACTGCAACGCCGGATCATCGACGTGCTCTGCGATATCACCGGCATCGACGGGCGCCCGCTCGGCATCGACGGCTGCGGTGCGCCCACCCTGCGCGGCAGCATCCGTAGCCTCGCCACGGCTTTTGCGCGCATCACCGTCGACGACCGCTTTGCTGAGGCCCGCACAGCGATGACCCGCTATCCAGCGCTCACGTCTGGCAACGAGCGTCCGGACGGGCGTCTCGCCATGTGGTGGGACGGGCCGGCCAAAGGCGGCGCTCAAGGAGTCATTGCCCTTGCCCGCCACGGCATCGGCATCTCGGTGAAGAGCCACGAAGGGTCTATCGACGTCGCCGTCCAGGGTGCGCTCGAGATCGCGTTGCGACTCGACCTCCTGACGCCGCCCGCACGTCAGGCACTCGAGGCGTTGCACACCCGCCCGGTCCTGGGGGGAGGAGCGGTTGTCGGTGAGATCGCGGCCACCCACGAAGAGGATGTGCCGTGATCCACGACGATTGGGGGTCACCGACGTTCGCCATCGCTCCAACGGCTCGGGGCACCGGGCCCTTTCCCGACCGAGCCTTCCTGCAGACGTGGTGGGACATCGAGGCCGGCCCGGCAGACCGGCTCCTCATCGCCGATGCCGGCGATGCGCTGATCCCTGCGATGGTCCGAGATGGCACCGTCGAGCTCGTGGGCGACGCCGAGCTCACCGACTACCACTCGCCCAGGGGCCGCGACCTCGCAGAGCCCATGGCACTCATCGCCGGCGCCGTGGATCCGGGCACGACCTTTCGATTCGACAGCGTGCCGATGACGGCAGCCGAAGCACTGGTTGCAGCCCTCGAGGAGCTCGACATCGACGTCGCCCCCCGCCAGCATGAAGTCGCCGCAGTGCTGACCCTGCCTGCGTCATTCGACGATTACCTCGCCCTCATCGGCAAGAAGGAGCGCCACGAGACCCGCCGCAAGCGGCGGAGATTCGAAGCCGAGATCGGCGAGCCCCGGCTGTCCCGCATTGCGGGAGCCGAGGCGATTCGATCCTTCGCCGACATGCACCGCAAAGCGAGCGGCGACAAGGGCCACTTCATGACGCCGGAGATGGAGCGGTTCTTCGCAGCGTTGCACGAACGCGCCGGCGCCGTGATCGACGTGCTGACTGGTGCAGATGGCGTCCCCGTCGCCGCAGCATTCGGCTTCGAGGACGACACTTCGTACTACCTCTACAACTCGGCATATGATCCCGATGCCAGCCATGCATCTCCGGGAGTCGTCCTCATCGCCATGTTGATCGAGAACGCTATCGCTGCGGGCCACGTGGCCTTCGACTTCCTCAAGGGGGACGAGGCCTACAAGTTCCGCCTCGGCGCCGAGCCGCGACCGCTCTACGTCATCACCGGCAGCTTCGGCGGCACCGCATGATCCGGCGCGTCGTCTACCTGTCGATGCACACATGCCCGCTGAGCAAGCCAGGCCAAGGCGATGCGGGCGGCATGAATGTGTATATCAACGAGCTCGCCCACACGATGGCCGGGCGCGGCATCGACGTCACCGTCTTCACAAGGCGCGCCGACGAGATCACGCCCGAGGTCACCGAGGTCCGTGATGGATACCGCGTCGTCCACGTCGCGGCCGGCCCGCCATCTCCCATTCCGATTGCCGACATGATCCATCACGTGGGCGAGTTCACGGAGGGCACCCTCGCATGGATGGACGCCGCAGGGATCCAGCCCGACGTCATCCACAGCCACTACTGGCTCTCGGGATGGGCAGGCGTCGTCCTGAAGGAGGCACTCGGCGTGCCCCTCGCCAACTCGTTCCACACACTCGGGAGAGTGAAGGACCTCACCCGCCGCTCAGACGAGCCGCCCTCCAGCCCGGTGCGCACCTTCACCGAACAGGAGGTCATCGCTCGCTCCGACTGCGTGATCGCATCGACGCCGCACGAGTTCGAGGACCTGCTGGACCATTACGGAGCAAGCCCCGAGCGACTGTGCACATCGCCGCCGGGGATCGACCACAGCGTCTTCATGCCCGGCGACCGCGCAGACGCCCGCCGCTGGCTGGGACTGCCGCCCCGAGATCCGCTGGTGCTGTTCGTCGGCCGCATACAGCCCCTCAAGGCGGCCGATGTGGCGGTGGCGGCGCTCGCGCAGATCGAGCCGGTGGCGGGGCGCAAGCCGCAGCTCCTGCTCGTCGGCGGTCCGAGCGGTGGCCAGGGTGACGCCGAGCTCGCCCGCCTGCGCTCCTTGGTCGCCGAGTTGGGCGTCGGCGATCGTGTGCACTTCGTGCCGACGCAGCCGCACACGGCCCTGGCTCGCTTCTACCAAGCTGCAGACGTGCTCATCGTGCCATCCCGAAGCGAGACGTTCGGGCTGGTAGCGGCCGAAGCGCAAGCGTGCGGCCTCCCGGTGGTCGCGGCGTCGGTCGGCGGGCTTCCCTATGCGGTCGCCGATGGTGAGACCGGCCTCCTCGTCGAGGGTCACGAACCCGACGGCTTTGCGGTGGCTCTCACCAAGATCCTCGAAGACCCGTCCCTGGCCGCACAGATGAGCACCGACGCTGTCGCCTTCTCCGAGCGATTCTCATGGCCGGCAACGGCCGACCGGCTCCTCGAGCTGTATGCGGGGATCCAGCCGCGGTGAGGCTCGACGAGGCTCACCAGCTCGTGGTTGCCACCACTCAGGCGTGGGTCGAGGACACCGATTCCGATGCGGTGTGGGCCGGCGAGTACGAGGGTCGCTGGGGGCTCCGCATGGCGCAGCAGTGTCGCGACTTCACCACGATCTGGTTCGCCGTCGGCGAACGGACCGTCGGCTACGAGGCCTTCCTCCTTCCCGACCCTCCGCACAACCGCGCCGACGCCTATCGCTTCTGTCTGTCCCGCAACCGCACGTCGTGGCCCGCTGCCATCTCGCTCGATCGTCAGGGCGACCTCATCGTGTCCGGCCGCATCCCGCTCGATCGCCTGAGTACGTCCGCGCTCGACCAAGCCGTTGGTGCGGTGTACGAAACGATCGAGCTCTCGTTCCGTCCACTCCTCTCCATCGGGTTCACCGGGCGCGAAAAATCCCGCTGAGAAACTTGTCGACACCCGTTGTGCACAACACCTTGTGGATTACGGTGGATATGTGGACAACCACGGGGATAGCCCTACGCGAGGCGCCCGGCGACATGCAACAGGGCCGAAGAGACATCAACAACGTGCAAGAGCACGCCCCCGTCATGGCATTTCGAGGTCGCAACGAAGGGCTTGAAACACCCCCTCGCACTCCGTAGGTTGAGCGCAACAGCGAAGCCCAAGGGGCTCGAGCATCAGGACCTCGTTCGGGGAAGTGCGGGGGAGGGATGTGAGGGTTTCTTGGGCTTTGCCGCGACGTCTCCCCGCCCCGCCGCTCGCTACTTCCGACCCATGCCGAGGTGACGAACGCAACTAGTCGCACCGCAGCGGGTGCGCTGTCATGTCGGGTGCAACCACGAGTCGGGAGGACGGGCATGGAAGCACAATGGCATCAGCTGGCCGACGACCTGGGACCGGAGAAGGTCATACTCATCACCGAGCCGGCGTGTGGTCTTCGCGCCATACTCGTCGTCGACAACACGGCGGCAGGTCCGGCCATTGGGGGCATCCGCATGGCACCCGACGTAACCGTCGACGAGGTCTTTCGGCTCGCCAGGGCCATGACCTTCAAGAACGCGGCCGCCGGGCTCCGCCACGGCGGCGGGAAAGCGGGGATCATCGGCGACCCGGGCATGCCGGTCGCCGACAAGGAACGCCTCGTTCGAGCTTTTGGCGTGGCGATACGCGACGTCGTCGACTACATACCCGGGCCCGACATGGGCATCGACGAGGCCTGCATGGCATATCTCTCCGACGAGATCGGCCGGGTAGTTGGTCTCCCGAAGGTCATGGGTGGCATCCCCCTCGACACCCTCGGTGCAACCGGGTTCGGACTCGCCATCGCCGCCGAGGTTGCCGAGCAGCTCGAGTACGTGCAGCTCGCCGGGGCGCGAGTGGTCATCCAGGGCTTCGGTGCGGTTGGCACCCACGCCGCCCGTTTCCTGTCCAAGCGCGGCGCTGCGATCGTCGCCGTCTCGGACAGCCGCGGCGGAATCGTCAACGCAGATGGACTCGACCTCGACAAGCTGTTGCTGTGGAAAGGCGACGGCCACCCGGTGCGCGAGTTTGCCGGGGGCACGTCCGTGTTTCACGACGAGATGATCGACCTCGCCTGCGAGATCTGGGTGCCTGCAGCCCGCCCGGACGTCTTCACGGCCGACAACGCGGCAGCGGTGCGCGCCAAGCTCGTTCTGCCGGGCGCAAACATCGCCGTGACGCCGGCCGCCGACGAGATCTTCTTCCAGAACGGCGTTCTCTCGATCCCCGACTTCATCGCCAACGCAGGCGGCGTGATCTGCGGTGCGGTCGAGTACGCAGGCGGCACCGCCACCCAAGCGTTTCAGGTGATCGAGGAGAAGATCCGGGCCAATACGCACGAGGTGCTGATCATGGCGCAGCGCGACCACGTGATGCCGAGCACTGCGGCCTCGACACTCGCCAGGCGAAGGGTGGTCGAGATGATGGGATATCGACGCAGCTTCTGAGCGAGCGATACCTGCAGCCCTCGACCGTCTGCGGCTCGACGTCCGGCGTTGCCCACGAGAGTCCGGCAGTCCGCCGCCTACTCTCGTCTCGTGACCTCGCCCGTGCTCACCGCCGTCCGCCTCCCACTGCCGTGGGACGAGTTCGACCTCCCCAACCCGCTCATGACTCGCTCGACCGTGCTCACGACCGGCGACCCGGCGTGGGCGTGGGAGGGCGGCGCCACCGCAGACGCACCGGTGCTCGGCATTCCGGAATGCCCTTCCCCTATTGGCACCCGTGTCGACGGGTGGGACCTCGACCACGTCGTCCTGCTGGTGCCCGACCTCGATCAGGCTGCCGCCGACCTCGCCGACATCGGCCTGAGCGCCCGGCTACGGATAGACGTACGCGGCCGTCAGACGGCGTTCTATCGCGTCGGTCCCCTGCTCGAGGTCATCGAGTCGCCGGTCCGTGCTCCCTCGTTGTTCGGGACGGCACTCGTCACCGAGGAACCACTCGAGGTGGTTGCGTTGCGCTGGCGCTCGATCGGTAGAGACGTGACGGACCCGAGGCCCGCCGTGCAGCCCGGCCGGCGCATCATCACGGTGAGGGCGACCGAAGCCGGCCTCGCCGTGATGAGCCCCGACCGGGCTGTAGCGAGCACGTGAAGGATCGTGGCGAACGCCGTACGCCACGTGCGGCCCGCCGATTCGATCAACCACCGCCGCGTACCGTCCTGCATTGCGGAACCCCGGACCGAGACGTTCGGCACTCGGCGGCGTCGAGGCCAGGGTCGCCCGATTCGGCGTCCGCAGCGGACGAGCCGCCGTCGGTCGCCCCGATCGTTGCGCCGGGCGGGATGCTCTGCAGGATCGGGTGACCCGCTGAGAGCGTGTCGTAGTACACGACAATGGCGAGGTTCCACTCCCCGCCCGTGTGCACGTAGGCTCCTACGGTGACCCGTTCGAACACGGTGTGCGCGTTGATACCGAGTGCACCAACGTCAACGAAGGGTTGCGTGATGCGCTCCAGCTCGCGGAAGACCAGGTCGCCGGCTTCGATGGCTTCACCCGTGGTTGCCGTGTACGAGCGATTCTCGAGAAGCTGGCCGTCCTTCGTGTAGAAGATCAACGGACGTTCGTCCGGCCCGCCCGGCGGCCCGTAGTCCTGCGAAGGGCCCGGGCAGTCGTTGAGCTGGGCCGCCCCGGAAGTCGATTGGGTACCGTCGTAGTACCGCACGCCCTCGACCATGTATTTGTCGTTGACCGTCGTGTATGCGGCAGCTTCGCTCGGGCGGGTGAAGGTGACGCGGCCGACGATTTCGCCGTCGACCTCGAGGAACATGTAGGCACATCGATACCCAACGCGATCACCGTCGACCCAGCCAACATCGAATGCGTCCGTATACGGCAGATTCCGGAAGTACGGCGCGGTCCAGAGCTCGGTCGATTGTCCATCGAGCGTTGCGTGCAGCCTGATGTCGAATCGAGGCCCGCTCGGCGATGGCAGCGGACCCGGGTCCGGCGCTGGTTCGGGATCAGGATCGGGGTCCGGATCGGGTCCAGGCCCGGGATCGGGTGCCGGGTCGGGATCAGGCGTCGGCCTTGACTGGCATGGCGGCGGTGCGCCTGGCCGCTTGCGCCCAGGCCGGCACTTCGCCGCGTCGTCATCACCACCGCCACCAGGTCGGTAAGCCTGAACGGAGGTCGTGGCCTGAGCGACCAATCCCACACCATCGGCGCCCAGCGTCGGTGGAGCGGCCTCGACGGACGCCGGACCGGTCTCACCCGCCTCGGCGGGCGTTGGTCCGGCGTACATGGCCTGGGCGATCATCGTGACGATCGCAGCGACGACGACCATGCGACGTCGTTGTCTGCCGCGCGTGACTGCGCGCCTTTGTGTTCCCCAAGAGGTTTCCTCCTCTGCCGCGGCTTGTGTGCCCTGTCCGCTACCACGGATGCGCTCGACGCGCCGGCCGCTCGGAGGAGAGAATGAGCTGCCGGAGAGAACCGTAGCCCAGTTCGCGAAATAGGCGACTCGGCTTCCGGGTGAGCCGCTCGATTGCAGTGCGCTCTCGCTGTGCCATCCCCGGGATTGTCGACAAGGGGGGTGAACGGGCACGCCGCCACGGTCGTGCCTTCCTCACGACCATTGTGGATGCGAGGCAGCGTGAATCGATCCGGGCGGCGAGCCGGCAGTCAGATACCGAAGAAGAGTTGGCGGAGCCGCACACCCGTCGTGGCGTACGTGTCGAGCTCGATGCGCATCGACCCCAGCCTGAGGCCCTTCATGTGCTCGCCGTGCCGGGTCGCCACCCGCAGCACGCCGTCGTTGTGCTCGATGACGCCGAGCCCGAGACAGGCGCCGTCGCCGTCTTGGATGCCGACGAGCATGCCGTCGAGCCTCGCTTCCTCAAAGCCCTCCGGCAGGGTCGGCGCAAACACGGTGGGCTGGATGCGCCATCGCTCGAGCGGTTCGGGAAGCGCCTCCGCAAAGGATTTGATGCGCTGCTCGGCGCGTTCGACAGGGCTCAGCGGAATGTGATTCGGGAGTGGCTCGGCGCGGGCGACGCGGGCACCCAGGAAGCGTTTGAGCATGCCGATGATCGGTTCCATCTCGGTGCCGTGCTGCATGGCGATGACCAGCGCCGGTCGGGCAAGCTCCATCAGGTGGTACTTGAGGGTTTGACCCACGACCCCGCCGACGACGCCGGTCGTGTCCAACACGACGAAATCGGCACCACGGTTGGCCCGCTCGACAAGTGCCGCTGCGGCTACGACATGTGGCAGGACTACGCCCTGGGGATGGACGGAGCCCACAAACCGCAGCTCATCGGCTGCGTGGAGATACTGGAGGTCGCGAGCCGATCCGAGGGCTTTGAGGCCCACGCATGCGGGCGGGCCAACCGTCGTTGCGCCAACGTCGGCATCGATGAAAGCCACCGAGCGTCCCGCCGCCAGGGCATCATGCGCGAGATGCCGCCCAAGCGTCGTCTTCCCGGTGTCGATTGCGCCGATCAGCATCACGACACCGTGCTCGCCCACCACGCGCTCGCGGAGCGATGCGTAATCCTCGTCGCTCCGCACAGCCCCTCCTCAGGTCGTCACCCGCACGATTGTACGGGCACCAAGGTGGTGCGCAGATGGACCTCCGTCGCCGCGCCCGATACGTCACAGGATCGGTTCGCGGTCCGATTCGTCGCCGTGCAATCGCCTCCCGAAGCGACGGAGCTTCGGCTCGCGGAATCCGGGCGCCGACCGATCGGAGGTCCACGGCGCCACAGGCGCCATCGTCACCCCCGACAGTGAGAGCAGGACGGCGTCGTAATTCACACGCCAGCCGGCGAAGTTGCGCCAAGCTTCGACCGGGTCGTCGACGAGAGGAACGCCGGCAGCGGCAAGCCGTGACCATGCCGCGAGGAACTCGGCCTGAGTGATCGAGATCGGGTCCGTGGGCGCAGGTTCGGGGTCGAAGTCGATGCCAAAGAGCCCGGCGATCCGCCGCAACGCGAGATAGCCGGCCCGGATACACAGTCCCGGTGGCCCAGGCGTCGCATCGCGCACGCATGCGAGATAGAGCGACGCTGCGTCGAGCACGGTGCCGGCCGCGACCACCCACGACCGCTCCGGCACCGGTGAGCGAAAGAACGCCAGCGCGGGGTAGCTCGTGTGGCTCTCCTCGACATCGGCGAACCACCGCTCCCACGCCACCCACGTGCTCGTCAGCGCATCGAGGGCTTCGATGCGATGTTGCCTCTCGATGAACTCAACGGCGGTCGGCGGGCTGCCCGCTCGGACCTCGAGCAGTGCCACCTCGGTCTCGCGGCGCGCAAACGCGGCATAGAGCGACGGCAGGTACGCAACCATCAGGGCAGCGAGGAACAACCCGAAACCCGCCTCGGTGAAGGCGGGAACGCGATCGATGGGCGACGCGGCCGTCGCAAACCCCAACGTGGTGATGGAGGACCCACTGAAGTGGATCGCATCGCCGAACGCGCCGCCGTCGAGGCCCCAGTAGATGAGTGCATAGCCCGCAGCGACGAGCGTCAACCACACGCCGGGGAGAACGACGAGACCGATCGGGGCATAGAGCGCCATGACCCGATCGCGCGCTGCGTACGTACGCCGCTCGTTGGCCAGCATCCGGAAGAAGATCCCGAGGATGCGGAAGACCCATCTCGTGATCAGCACCTGGGCGGTCCGCGGCAGGATGACGGTGCGGATCGCCGAGAGCAGGGTCCATGCAACGAGACCGGCGCCTGCCAGGAAGATCGCGATGCGGGCGGCAAGCATCGCGCGCAGCCTACCGGTCGGTCACCCGGGCCCGCAGCCCGGCGAGAGCGTGGCCAGCCATGCGCCGAAGAGGGCGCCGGCCAGCGCCTCACTCTCGGCCCGGTTCGCTTCCATCGCTGCGATCAGGGCCGCCGGATCGACGCCGATACCGGCGAACGTCTCCTGTCCGAACGCCTCGAACCACGTCGCCGCCACCTGCGGAGGGGTCTCCGGATGCGGCTGGATGCCGAGCGCGGTGCCGTGCCGGAACGCCTGGGGGTAGCGGTCGGACGACGCCAGGACCGTACTTCCGGATGGCGGATCCCATGTGTCTTGATGGAGGGTCAGCACCGGCCGCCCGAGATGCCGCACGACGGGGTCGGCCGCACCCGCATCGGTGAGGTCACATGGGCCAAACCTCGCTTCCCATGTCGGCGCGAGGTATGCAGCACCACCCAAAGCGTCGGCGAGGAGCTGGCAGCCGAGGCAAATGCCGAGCACCGGCAGACCGTCGTGCACCGCACGGCGTAGGAAGTCCTTCTCTCGTGCGAGGAACGGATACCGGTCCTCGTCGTAGGCGCCCATCGAGCCCCCGAGCGCGATCACGCCGGCCACGGTATCGAGCGCCGGCAGCGGCTCACCCAGATCGAGCCGCACCTGCTCGGCTGTCGCGGGGAGCAATTGCTCGAGGTACCCGAGCGGCACGATGGGGTCGTGACGCAGCACGACCAAGCGCGTCACGGTTGTTCCCGATAGGCCTTGCGCAGCGTTCGCCGCATCACCTTCGCCGATGCGGTGCGCGGCAGCGTGTCGACAACCACGACGTCCTGGATCTTGAAGAGTGGGTTCAGCTCACTGCGGATGGCCGCCTGCATGGCTTTGGTCCACGCCGCAACGTCGGGGACGAATCCCGGTCGTGGGACCGCGAACACCACGAGCCGGCTGGGTCCACCACCGGGCGGCTCAACGGCAACTGCCGCCACCTCGGCAACCCCATCCACGTGGCCGATCACCCTCTCCAGCTCTGCGGAGCCGACTTTGATCCCGCCGAGGTTCATCGTGTCGTCGACACGACCGTGCGCCCGGTACACGGCCTCGCCGATCCGCTCGAATTGATCCCCATGGCGCCGCAGCGGCGCGTCGGCGACGGGCACCCCGGCGTAGTAGACCTCGTGGTGATCCCGGTTGAGCAGCTCGATGCTGAGCCCGATGGAAGGAGGCACGAGGAACATCTCGCCTGCGTCCGCTGGTCGTCCCGCCTCGTCGAGAATGACCACATCGAGTCCGAGCGTCGGGGTGGTGAAGGTCGCGGGAATCGATGGCTGCACCATCGTCGCTGCGATGTATCCACCGCCGATCTCCGTGCCGCCGCAATACTCGATCACCGGCTTCCCGCCGGCCAGCCCCATGAGGTAGAGCATGTCGCTGGCGTTCGATGCCTCCCCGGTGGAGCTGAAACGCCGGACCCGGCCCCAGTCGAGCCCTTCCATGCAGGCCGAGGCGCGCCAGACCGCCACGAGACTTGGCACCACACCGAGCATGGTGACCCCGGCATCGGCGACGAACTCGCCGAACGCCCTCCCGGTGGGGGCATCGTCGAAGAGCGCCATGGTGGCGCCATTCACCAACGACGCATAGATCAGCCACGGCCCCATCATCCACCCGAGGTTCGTCGGCCAAGCCACCACGTCACCAGGCTTGATGTCGTGATGGAAGTGGGCGTCCATTGCCGCCTTGATGGGGGTCAGGTGAGACCACGGGATCGCTTTCGGGTCGCCTGTCGTCCCCGACGAGAACAGGATGTTGCTGTGCCGATCGGGCTCGCCGACGCTCGGGGTGAAGGCGCCGGCGGAATCGTTCAGATCGTGCCACCACAGGTCTCCGGCCCGCAGCGGCACGTCCGCCCCCGTCGCAACCACAACGCAGCGTCGCGCACCGGCCGCCGCGACCTTCTCGTACATGGGGAGGTCCCGACCTGCCGCGGGTCATCCGGTCCTGGGTGACGACCCCTGCAGCCTCGGTGATGCGAAGTCGAGTGGCGATTTCCTCGGGCGCGAAGCTGTCGGCAATCGATACCACTACTCCACCGAGCGCAACGATGCCGAGGTACGCCTCCACCGATTCGACCGTCATCGGCATCGCAATGGCGATGCGGTCACCCGGCCCGAAACCGGCAGCAACCAGACCCGAAGCGGCGCGGTCCGCCGCCGCTCGCAGCTCGCCGTACGACATCGAGTGGAGCCTCCCGCCCTGCCGATAGACGATCGCCGCCGCCTCTGGCGTGGCCGAGAAGCAGGACTCCATGATGTTGAGCCGCGCCCCCGCCAGCCACCGGGGGCGTTCCACGCCGTCGCTGAGGTCCATCATCGAGTCGGGACGGCGTCGGAGAACGATGCCCAACCTCTCGACAACGGCTCCCCAGAAGGCGGCGCGTTCCTCGACCGAGAATCGGTGGAGCGCCGGGTACCCGTCGACGCCCACCGACGCCGCAAAAGCCGTGACGTTCGCCGCCGCGATCGTCGCAGCGTCGGGAGTCCATGCGGGCGCAGAGTTCGGTGCCATCTCGGAAAGCGGAGCGTAGTCCCACTCCCCCGAACGGGTTGCGGTGTGCGGCGAGCCCCGAAGCGGCGAGAATGCCCCGATGCCCACCTCTCGCTCTCGCCCCGCCTGGTGGGGCGGGAAGACCCACATCACGATCACCATCGTCGTGTTCGTGGTGCTCGCCTCGCTCGACAACGCCGCCCTGGCGCTCATTCCCGCAATGATCCTCCCGGTCAGCGAGGCGCTCGGCTCGAGTGAGGCTGCGGTCGGCGTCCTCACTGCGACGGTGATCCTCATCACGGCCATCACTGCTGCGGGCTGGGGGTACTGGAGCGATCGCGGCAGCCGCAAGAAGCTGTTGTTGTACGGGACGTTGATCTGGGCGGCGGGGGCGGCGCTCTCGGCGAACGCCCACGCCTACTGGCAGCTCTTTCTCTATCAAACGATCCTGGCCGTTGGACTCGGGTCGATCGCCTCCGTGGGGTTTGCGGTCGTCAGCGACTTCATAGCCCCTGCCCGCCGAGGTCTCGCCATGAGCTTCTGGGGGCTCTCCCAGGGGGTCGGAGGGCTCGCCGGCGGGCTGCTTGCCAGCCAGCTCGGCGCCGAAGACTTTCGCCGCCCCCTTCTCGTCATCGCCGCGCTCGGCGTCGTGTTCGCCCTCCTGTACCTCTTCACGTTCGACGCACCGCGCGGGTTCCGGGAGCCTGAGCTGGCAGAGCTGTATGCCGCAGGCGGCGACTACGGCTATCGCATCGAGCGCAGCCACCTGCCGGCGCTGTTTCGCACGCGTACGAACCTCTGGCTCATCCTGCAGGGCCTCAGCGCCCAGATGGCCTATGGATCGCTCATCTGGGTGCCGCTGCTCTACCAGGAGAAGGTGATCGCCGAGGGCTACAGCGTTGCAACGGGCACCAGGGTCGGCGGCCTGCTCGGTGCAGCCTTTCAGCTCGGGGGGCTGTTCTCGATCATCGCCGGGCACATCGGCGACCGCCTCCAGCAGCGAACGTTGCGCGGCCGTGCCATCGTCAGCACCGTCGGCATCCTCGGTGCGATTCCCTTCTTCCTCGCCTTCTTCTTCGTCCCCCTGCGCGGCCTCGAGGTAACCGATGGGGCGGGCACCGCAACCCTCATCCCGGAGGTCCTTCGAGCGCTGGCGACCAACGGCTGGGTGGCGACGGCCTTCGTACTGTCCCTGGTTGCGCTCGCCTTCAGCGGTGCGGATTCGCCCAATTGGTTTGCGCTGATCTCCGACGTGAACCTGCCCGAGCACCGGGGTACGGTGTTCGGCCTCGGCAACCTCTCCAACGGTATCGGCCGATCCGCGGGCAATGCCCTCGCCGGCGGCGTCGCGGGCACGATCTCGTCGGCATTCCCGCCGCCGCTGAACTGGGCGATCGGGCTCTCGGCGTTTCAAGTGTTCTTCCTCCCCACCGGCTACTGCTACTGGCGCGCCGCCGGCACCTGTCCTGGGGACATCTTGGAGGTGAGGGCGATCCTGCACGAACGGGCCGCCGGAGCCGGAGACCCGTGAGGGCACGACATGCACACCACCATTGGTCATACGCTTCTAGCGTGGGCAGTCATGACCGAGCGTGATCGCATCGCCGAGTTGGAGCGCCTGCTGCGCGAGGAGCGGGAGTTTCGCCACGCCGCCGAGCAGCGCGTCGAGTCGTTGACCGACAAGGCCGAGGTGTGGCGGCGCCGCGCCGATGAGCGTGCGGAGCGCATCGATCGCCTGGTCGCCGAAGCAGACCTGCCCGCGATGCGCCGCCTCGTCGGCCGGATGCGCCGCTCCGTTCGCAGGCCGGTGCCGGGGCCGACGAATTCGCAGGCCCCCGCGGCCGCACAGGTTGCGGCACGGCCCGTCCCGACAATGCCGATCGTGCGCGCTGCGACATGCCTGGACTCCCCGGAGCTCACGCCTGCGCTGGCTGCACTCGACACGATCGATGTGGCTGCCGCGTCCGCCGACCCATTCGTGGATGCGGACATCGTGGTGGTCGAGCCGAATGCGCTCGCCGGCCTCTCCGATGGCGCCCGCCGGCGATTCGAGAGCTGGCTCGAGCTCGATGCCCGCCAGCCGCTGGTCGTGTGGGTCGGCGACGACGAGACGCGCCGCAACCTCCCCGGACCGCTGCGGCGGGACGATGTCGTGGCCGCGACGAGACGGCGGGTGGTCGACGAGTTGCGGCGACGCACCGACCGCCGCGTCGTCCACCTGCCTGCATCGTTCGACCCGGGGGTGTACGCCCCGCACCACCGGCGCGCAGCGCCACGCTCGGCCACCAAGGCAGGGCGCGAGGGGGCAACGATCGCCGGCGAGCCCACGGACCCCAATGCTGTGTGGGTCCCCGACGTCCTGCTCACCGACCCCCCGGGGTGGCTGCTCGACACGGCGGCAATGGCCGTTCCCATCGTCGCCGGGCCCGCATCGGATCCACCCCCCGATTCGGCCGGCTCGGCGGCGCGACGCTGGGCCTACGCCCGGCATGCCCCGTGGGTGCGCGCGGCCGAGATACTCAGGCACACCGGGCTCGACGTCCCCGACCCCACGCCGTCTGTGGCCGCACTGCTCGTATCGCGACGCCCCGAGGAGGTGCCGGCTGCAATCACCCGGATTGCACGACAAACCCACCGGCCGCTCGACCTCGTCGTCGGCTTGCACGGGAACACGCGGACGAAGGAGATCGAGGCGGCCATCGCGGGCGCCGGCCTGCCGGCCACGATCCTCGAGCTCGATGCCGCGCTCAGCCTCGGAGAGTGCCTCAACCGGGCGGCCTCAGTCACTCCCGCATCGATCGTGGCGAAGATCGACGACGACGACCACTACGGGCCCGCATACCTCGAAGATGCCGTGCAAGCACTGCACTACTCGGGAGCCGCCATCGTGGTGAAGGCAGCCCAATTCACCTACCTGGCCGGGCGCGATGTCACGGTGCTGCGCCGCGCCCGCCAGGAGGAGACGATGCTGGACGGTTCCACAGCAGGGGCGACATTCGTCGTCCGGCGCGGCGTGTGGGATGCCGTGCGATTCCCGCACCGTACCCGCGGTGAGGACATCAGGTTCCTGCGCGGGGCGCGGGCGGTTGGGGCACAGGTCTATGCGTCCAGCCGCTGGGAGTTCTGTTACGTCAGGCGGTCTGGGCACACCTGGACCGCAGCCGATGAGACGTTCCTCGCCGGCGCCGAGCCGGCGTGGGCGGGCTACCAACCCGAGAGGGTCGAAGTCCCGAGCCTGCTCGCACGCACCTGAGAGACCTCTCAGCAGGCGCGCCTCCATCCGAGCCGAGGGCGCCGCGTCTGTGCGTCGTGCCTGCGTGCAGTAGGAGGGAGGTCTGGCGCCGGTAACATCTCAGATCATGCGGATCTGCGTCGTCTCGCGCCGCGACCCGACGCGAGACCCCACCACTCGGGCTCTCATCGCCACACTGCACAGCGCGGGCAACGAGGTGACCGTGGTCACCGGGAGCACCGCAGCGGTTCCGCTCGCCGGCGTCACGCTGCACACGGTCGGAGACCCGGCAGCCGCCCAGGCGAGCCTGCGCGACCGGCTGCGGCGACACCTCCCCGCCAGTGTCGCGCACCGGGTCTCATGGGACGATGCGTTGCGCGGCGCAGTGGCTGGCGCGGAACCAGACATCGTGTACGCGGCCACTGAAACAGACCTCGACCTCGCCGGCGGGGCGGAAGCTGCCGTCGCTCGCCGCCCCGAGTGGCCGGACGCCGGGCCCCGCGACCTCATCCGCCTCGCTCCCAACGACGTACGCCTGAGCGCCTCGCCTGCCGGGCCCCCCGGCCCCTTCCACCTTCCCGATGCTCCCGCCCCTCCCCCGCACCCGGCACCGGGCCGCCATCACGGGACGAGAGTCGCCGTAGCCGCCCGATTCACCGCCACCAACCCTTCGCGATATCTCGTTGCTGCATTCGAGCGCGCCGGCGTCGAGGTGATCGTGCTCGACGGTGCGATCGACTTCGCCCGTGTGGCCGAGGACACGCGCGCCATCGTCGTCGTCGAGAGCCCCCGACCGGCCCTCGAGATCATCGGTGCGAAGCCGGCCGTGCCGATCCTCTTCTGGGTACACCACGGGGAGCACCACCTCATGGCGAACCTCCGCCTCACCCGTCGCTATGGGGCCGACGCCGTGCTCCTGGCCCACAGCTGGCACCTGGCGCATCGGTTCGACGTACCCGTCCACCGCTTCCCGTTCGCCGTCGCTCCTGAGCTGACTGCGCCCGGACCCGGCTTCGAAGACCGCATCCTCGACGTCGCGATGGTGGGCGCTGGTCTGGACGATCCGGCGGGCCGGTACACCAGACGCCAGGCAATGGCAGCCGACCTGGCCGCTGCGTTGCCGACACGCACGGGCTTCTGCTCCGGACTGCCACCGGAAGACATGGCGGCGTTGTACCGCACCGCCAAGATCGTCGTGAACGATGGCGGGAACCGGCACTACCCCATCACAATGCGGGTCTTCGAAGCCCTTGGGAGCGGATCACTCCTCCTCACCGACGACCTGCCGGGCACCGACGTGCTGTTGCGACCTGGCGGCCACTACGTCGCCCTCGGACCGGATCCGGTCGGCCAGGTGCAACGCCTGCTCGCCGACCCGGCCACGGAGACCATCGCCCGCAACGGGCAGCAATACGCTGCCCAGCGCCACACCTACGACCATCGCGTCGACGAGCTGCTCACCATCGCCGGCATCACCGAAGTGCGCCACGCGGCCGAATGGACGCCTCCCGTCGACCCCCTCGCCGCCGCAGTGGACCGCGACGTCGAGGTGCACTCCGTTGCCGTGCTGGGAGGTTGTCTCAACCTGCCAGATCGGGCCGTTCGATGCGGAGACGATGCCGCGGCGCGGCTCGAACCAGGAAAGACCGACGCAGTCGTCATCGGCGGAGACGGATACCGCGACCTCGATACGGCGGTGCGGGCAGCCCGCCGCTACGTGTACGCCGACCCTGCCGTTGCCGAAACGGTCAAGATGCACGTCGCTGCCATCCGTCCCGAAGCCGCAATGTCGACCGTTGCCGGCATCCTGCGCGCCGATCTGGGCACGCCGGGCTACCGGCTGCCGCTGCGACCGGTCGGGGAGGTGCTCACGTGACCGTACCCCCGCCGTGTACCGCCGCCGAGAACGATTATCGCGAGGTTGCCGACCGCGATCCGGTCGGGGCGCCGCGCATCGGGGTTGTCATCCCTGCCTACGAACGCATCCACCTGCTCGATCGCACGCTTGCCGGCCTGGCCGCCCAAACCGTGCCCGCAGCCGGCTTCGAGGTCGTGGTGGCAGACGACGGGTCGCAAGAGGACGTTCCCGCCGCTGCCGCCTCGTACGAAGACAGGCTCGCCATCGGTGTGGTGCGGCAAGAACGGGCCGGCTTCGGTGCGTCGCGCGCTCGCAACCTCGGCGCATCTGCCGTCGGGGGCGATGTCCTGCTCTTCCTCGACTCCGACTGTATCCCCGACCCGGAGCTCCTCGAGTGTCACCTGTGGTGGCACTCGAGAGCGTCGAACCTCGTAGTCGTCGGCAGCCGCCGAGCCGTGGACTCGTCTCCGTTTGCGGCAATCGACATTGCGGCGGGCGATGTCGATCTCGCAGAAGCCGCTGGGGGCCGGGATCCCTCCGGGGGGTTCCTGCCCGACGACTGGAGGCGGCTCTTCTACCGCCGCACCCGCCGCCTCCT
The DNA here is from genome assembly GCA_963792895.1 of uncultured Acidimicrobiia bacterium. Lineage (GTDB taxonomy): Bacteria > Actinomycetota > Acidimicrobiia > Spongiisociales > UBA5794 > UBA6912. Next base: position 625,492 of record CAWBYA010000007.1, on the reverse strand, counting down.
GGTCGGCGACAGCGCGTTTCCGCAGCGGCATCAGCGCCAACGTCTCCATGCGCCGGGAACGGTTTGATGCGGCCGGCGGCTTCAGCGAGCACTTCAGGGCCTGGGGCGGCGAGGACACAGAACTGGTGTGGCGGGTATGGAACGACGGGGCTTTCGTCGTCCCAGACGACCGCGCAGTGGCCTACCACCAGACCCAGGACGACCCCCCGCAGCGAGCCGGGGACCGCGAAGAGGCGCGACGGCGCGCGCCTGCCGCTCGTTGCCGACCGTGTGCCCCATCGCTTCTACCGGAAGGCGCCGACACCATTCTCCGAGGTCCCCAAGGTGTCGTGGCTCGTTTGGGTCGAGACGGCCGACGAAGCCGACCGTGCGTGGCGCGAGTGCTCTCTCGCCACGTTCGCCGACACGGAGATCATCATCTGCGGACCGCAAGACGCCATCGTTCACCTCGCTTCGCTCGATGTCGCCAACGACAAGCTCACCACGATCGTCGATGACGTGCCCCAGGCCTTCGCTACGGCTCTGCGCTCCTCCCGAGGCGAGTACGTGGCGCTCCTCGACGGGCGTACCCGCATCGACCGAGCGCTGCTCGCCAAGGCGGTGCAGCGGCTGGAACAGGACGGCCGCGCGCCGGGAGTCCGGGTCGCCTATCGGTTCCCCAGCGGGGACCGCTACGCCAGACACGACGACATGCTGGCCGTCGACGAGAAGGTGGGGAGACACGGCCTGCCCCTCTTCGCCCTCGTCCGGCGCCGGGAGCTGATGAAGGACTGGGCGCTGCTCGCCCGCCCCCACGACCTGTGGCGTGCCACCCTCGCCCGAAGTGATCGGATGGCACTCATCGTCACCACGCTCGTCACCATCGAGGCGCCCGCCCCCACGCAGGCGCGGCGGCCTGGCCCCCGTGACCTCGCTGCCGCGGGGGTGGACGAGGTGGCGCGGATGGCGGTGCGCAGGGCGCGGGCGTTGCAGGCCAAGATGATGCGCACTGAGGACGCGGCACCCACCCAGCCGGCGCCCCGGGATGATCGTATCGGCGTGGAGTACGTCGGGCTCACCGGGAAGAACAACCTCGGAGACGACGCCGTGCTCGAAGCCATTCGCCGGCTCATGCCGTGGGCCTCCATCGGGCGCGAGGTCCCAGACCCCAAACTGCTGCTCGTCGGCGGCGGAACGCTGCTCAACGCCGGCCGCTACTACCTCACCCGCATGCTCCGCAACGATTCGCCGACCCTGGAGCGTGCACTCTTCGGTCCCGGCGTGCGCAACCCGGAATACTGGGGAACCACCGAGCCGATGGACGACTGGTTCAGCTTCATCGACTCCGCCATCGTCGCAGGGGTGCGCGGGCCGGACTCGGTCGCCAACCTACGGGCTCTCGGCTACCACAGCGACGTGCCGATCCTCGGAGATCCGGCATTGCTGCTCGAGGCCCCGCCGGACGCGGCTCGTGTCGAGGGCCGGGTGGTGGTGTGCCCGCTCTCACACCGGCGGCAACCTCCTCGGGAAGGACGACGCCGTGGTCCTCGCGGCATTGGCCGGCATCATCCGGCGCCTGCGCAAGTGCCGGCCGCGAGGTCGTGATGCTCTCGGCCTTCCCCGAAGACGACCGCTGGATCATCCAGCTGATGCGAGATGCCGGGGCCTCCGACATGCCGTATCTGGCGGGCTACGCAGATCTGGATGCGACGATGCGGCTGCTGGCCTCCGCCGACCTCGTGATCGGAGAGCGCCTCCACGCCGTGATCCTGGCTGCGAGCGCCGGGACTCCGTTCGTCGCGCTCGAGTATCAGCCGAAGGTACGGGACTTCACCCGTTCGATCGGTCAGGAAGACGCCACGGTTGCGACGGACGAGGCTGGACGCCTGGGCGAGGTCGTAGACCACATCCTCACCCACCGCGACACCACGGCGCAGGCGTTCGCCGCACCCGTTGCCGAGTATCGCCGTCGTCAAAGCGAGGCCGCCGAAGTGCTGCGGCGGACGCTCAGCGAGTAGCGCCGGCCGCCACCGCTCGCCTCCCCACCCAGGCCACCGAGACCGACGCCGCCGCCAGCGCCACCGCCACCGCCAACCAGGAGGCCGCAAACGATGCGGTGTCGATGATCGCACCGAGCACGATGGGGCCGAGCCCTGCGCCCGACGAAGATCCCTGCCTGGGTGATCGCAGACGATGAGGCGGCCGAACCCGAATTGGCGTTGACCACGGTGTACGTCATGAGGCCGGGCCATCCCCACCCGGTTGCGAAGGCGGCAAGCACCAGCGCCCCGAACACGGCACCCCCAGCGAAGGCGACAGCGACGAACACGCCTGCGCCGACGCCCGTCAGCACCGCGATTGCCCCGAACCCGCGACCACCCATCCAGTCGGTGGCCGCGCCGGCCAGGACCCGGCCGCCGATCGACGCCGCTGAGCCGGCGAAGAGGAGCAGGCCGGCGGCCGACTCGCTGAACCCGATGTCGACTGCCGCCGCAACGAGGTAGGTGCTGAGCGCGATCGCCGCCCACGTCGCCAGCGCGGAGGCCGCTGCGAGTGCAGACAGGAGCTTCGGTGTCATCGGCGCAACGATGCGCCGGACATCGACGGCGAATCGCCCTGCAGTCGGCGCAAGGGTGCGACGTGGCACGCCGGCAGCGACCGCGAGAGCCAAGCCCGCCGCTGCCACGTACGCCCACCGCCACCCGACGCTGAGGATGAGCGCGGGCACGGCAAGCCCCGCAACGAGCGTCGAGGAAGGGATGCCGGCGTGCTTCAGCCCGAAGATGAGCGCTCGCCGCCGGGGGTCGACGTGGTCGGCAAGCGCTTGGTTGGCGGCCGGGTTGGCCAGCCCATACACGCAGCCGCCGAGCACCAAGAGGCCGCCGAGGACAACAGCGTCGCGGGCCGCGAGCGCAATGAAGAGCGAAACCGCCGACGACGCGATGGCGTTGACGCGCATCGCGTGCTGCCAGCCGATGCGCTCGACTACTCGGCCCATCGGGGTCGACGCCGCCGAGGCAGCCAGGAAGAAGAGAGCCGTCAGCACGCCGAGGCCGGCGGGACCGAAGCCGAGCTCGGGACCGATCCGCAGGAATCCGGCACCGAGGAGGAACACGGGCTGGGTGCTCACCGTCACGATGAGGATGGCCCCGGCGAGGAGCCTGGTGAGACTGGGCACGGTCATCCGCTGATGCTACGAGCGAACTGCTTCCGCCTTCACTCGGCGTGGCCGAGTGAAGTGTGGAGGTGGCCGGGTGGGCGAACCCACCCGGCCACCGTTCGCCCGATCTCCCCAAGGCACAGAAAGGGAGAGCGGAACTCTGACTCTCGCGTCAGGGCAGAGAAGTCTCATGCTCCTTGCGCCGACGCGTGAAGAGCAGGAGCAGGCTGCCGACCAGCAGCATCACGATCGCCCACCCCACGAGCGAGTCGGCGGGGATACCCGTGAAGGGGAGGCTCCCGATGGTGGTCGATCGCGTGTTGTTGGACATGTCGACATCGAGGCCCGTTCCGGTCACTGAGGCGGTCACGTCGAGGTCGGCGTTCACCACGGTCATCACGAGAACGTCGACGGAGAACGTCAGCTCGTCACCAACCGGCAGACCGCCGTCGTAGGTGAAGATCACGTCACCGTCGACGACGGCATAGGTCCAGCCGTCGCCGCCCCCACTGAGCATCACCAGGTCGTAGCCGAGCGCAACCGCCACCTCGATGGGCCCGTACTCGTCGTGCGGCCCGTTGTTGGTGATGGTGAACGTGAACGTGACCTCGTCGCCGGGTTGGGCGGTCGACGCGCTGGATGAGATGGTCACCGCGAGGTCGTCGGCGGGCACGAACCCGAAGTCAACGTCGAGGCGCGCCTCGCCGGATGCGAGCTCGACGCCAGTCGTGAGCGCCGAGGCGACCAGCCCGAGGGGAACTGTCGCCTCGTCGACCTGCGTTACATACGAGCCCGGATGCAGACCGCTCACCGAGTACGACCCGTCCGCTGCGGTGACGGCCGTGTACGTCTCGTCATCGGCGCTACCGGCGACGCCGTCTGAACCGAACCACGTGACGATCACCTTGACGCCGCCGAGCCCCGGCTCGCCGGGGTCGCGGGCTCCGTCGCCGTCCCGGTCTTCCCAGACGGTCCCCGCGATCGAGCCGTCCGGTCGGTAGCCGAAGTCGAGATCGGTGACGTCGGCGCCCGCGGTGACGGTGACTGCGGCGACCGCGTCGATGTCGCCATCGGGTGTGTACGTTGGCGTGTCCACGCCCGGCGGCAGCGTCGTGGTGTCGACCCGCACCGAGTAGTCCCCGGTCGGGACGTCGCCGAAGAGGTAGGAGCCGTTGCCGCTCGTCACGACCGTCGCCACGACGGAGCCGTCATCATCCAACATGTCAATGGTGACACCGGCAATGCCCGGCTCGCCCACGTCGCGCGCACCGTCGCCGTTGAGATCGTTCCAGACGACCCCGCTCACGTCGGAGGCGAGCTGATAGCCGATCGGTGACGCGTGCGTCACCGCCTCCCACACGGCAAACACGGCTTGCGCGTCGTTGGCGGTCGAGAGCGAAGCGCCGTCGGGGACCGTCGCCTGATCGACCGCGATGGAGGTGGCGCCGGGAACGACGGCGAGGGAATAGCCCCCGTCCGCGGCGGTGACGACGGTCGTCGTTGCGCCGTCGGCGTCGGTCACGGAGAGGGCAATGCCGCCGAGGCCGGGCTCGCCCGCATCGCGGATGCCGTCGCCGTCGGCGTCCTCGAACACCACACCCTCGATCGTTGCGGGCGGGCGGTAGCCGAAGTCGAGAGCGCCGATGGTCCCGCCGAGCACCACCACGATCGGCGTCGTCCCATCGGGGTCGGCGTCTGGGTCGGCGGTCTGCACCGTGCCGGGGGGCAGCCCCGCCTCGTCGACCACCACCACGTAGTCGCCCGGCGTGAGCGGCCCAAAGCCGTACGAGCCGTCGCCGGACGTCGTTGTCGTCGCCACCACCGTTCCCGCGCCATCGCGCAGACTGAGTGCGACGCCGCCTGCGCCGGGCTCGCCGCCGTCTTTGCTGGCATCGCCGTCGAGATCGAGCCAAATCGAGCCCGTGACGTACCCGGGCAGTATCCCGGCGTCCACGATTGCGGTGCCTCCTGCGGTGACGGACGCTGCTCCGGTTGCCGGGTCGACGTCCGAGTCGCCTCCTGAGGCGGTGAACGGGGCGCCGTCGGGCGGAATCACGACGACCGTGTAGTCCCCGGGGACGAGGCCGGCGAAGTCGTAGCTGCCGTCGGCAGCCGTCGACGTGGTCGCAGCCAGCGCACCAGACGCGGCGAAGAGCTCGACGTCGACGCCTTCGATCGGTGCGGCGTCGTTGTTCAGCCCATCCGCATCGACATCGATCCATACGATGCCCGAGATGGCTGCAGGCAGCACGCCGGCGTCGCCCCGCTGCACGTGGCTTCCCGAGGCCAGCGAGAGCACACCGGTGCCGCCGGCCCCGTCGACGTCGGAGTCGACCGGCTCGGCAGCAGCATCCTGGGTGGTGAATGCACCTCCGCCGGGGGCGGTCACGGCGATCTCGTAGTCGCCGGGCAGCACCCTGAAGGTGTATCCACCTGCGGTGCCGGTGGTGGCAACGTCGAGTTCCGTGCCAACGGAGTCGAGCAATGCCACCGCAACGCCGCCGATGCCCGGCTCGCCGCCGTCCCGGCCGCCGTCGCCGTCGATGTCGAGCCACACGAGGTCCCCGATGACCGCAGGCTGCACACCTGCATCTCCACCGTCATCGGTGAGACCCGAACCGAGCACCACTGCCGCAACCCCGGTGACCGGGTCGACATCCGAGTCACCGCCCAAAGCGGCGAAGGCGCCGTCCGGATACAGGACCGTCACGACATAGTCGCCGGGGATGAAGCCCGAGAAGTCGTAGAGGCCGTCCAGGTCGGTGGTCGCCGTCGCCACCAGATCCCCAAGGCCGTCGCGCAGCTCGACCGCTACGCCGTCGAGGCGGGTCTCGTCTCCGTCGAGCACCCCGTCGCCGTCGACATCGAACCACACGGTACCTGTGAGGCTCGCCGGCACCACACCGGCATCCGCAGCGTCGTCGTTGGCGCCCGACACGGGCACAACCGTGACTCTGCCGTCGGCGGCCACGTCGGAGTCATCCGTGTCGTCGGTGCCGGGTCGAGGCGTGAAGGCGGCTCCTGAAGTGGCGACGACCTCCACCACATAGCTGGAGAACGGCTCCAGTCCGGCGAACGAGTAGCCGCCGCCACCCGCAGTCGTGGTCGAGGCGAGCAATGTCGTGCCGTCGGCGGCATACAGATTCACCGTGACACCACCAAGCCCCTCCGCCGGGTCCTGGATACCGTCGTCATCGACGTCGAGCCAGACGAAATCGCCTATCGAGGCGGCGACCAGCTCCCCGAAGGTGTTCCCGGCGCCGTCGGTGGCCGGCGAGAGCGGGATGGTGATCTCGTCGTTGGCAGTCACCGTCCCACCCTGGGTGCCTACCGATTCAGCGCCGTCGAAGTAGCCTGCCGGCTGATCTTCGGCAATGACGTACGTGCCCGGACGTAGGTTGGGGAACGTGTAGCTGCCGTCCCCCGCCGTCGTTGTCGCCAGCGCCACCGTTGCGCCGAGATCGTCGGTGCCTTCGAGGTCGATGGTGACACCGCCGATGCCCGGCTCACCCGCATCCCGAACGCCATCGCCGTCGACGTCGGCGAACGCCGCACCTGCCACCGATGAAGGTGTCAGCTCGCCGAACACGTTCTCGTCCGCAGACTGTCCCGATCCGAGGGTGATGCCGTCGATGACGTCGCTTCCCGCCGTCCCCCCGAGCGGCCCTGCCGTGTCGATGCCGTCGAAGTACCCGCCCGGCTGGGTTTCCGTGACTGTGTACGTGCCGGGCCGCAGCGCCACGAACCCGTAGCGGCCGAACCCGTCGGTAGTGGTGACGACGTTCACGGGATCGCCCAGATCGTCCGTGCCGGTGAGGGTGACCGTCACGCCCGCGATGCCGGGCTCGCCCGGGTCGCGCACGCCGTCGTTGTCGAGATCGTCGATCACCGAACCGGAGATCGCAGTGGTGGCGACCTCGCCGAAGTCGTAGCCGGCACCTGCGTCGTCGGGCACGACGGGGATTCCCGTGATCCGATCGGGACCGAGCGTGCCGCCCAGTGACCCAACGCTGTCCTGCCCGTCGACGTAGGCAGGGGGCTGCGACTCGGTCAGCGTGTACGAGCCGGGCCGCAGATCAGTGAAGCTGTACGACCCGTCGAGCGCAGTGCTCGTCGTCACGAACACCGCGGCGCCGCGGTCGTCCGTGCCCGCCAGCGTGATGTCGGCGTCTGCGATGCCGAGCTCGCCCGGATCGAACACCCCATCGGCGTCCAGGTCCTCGAACACCGCTCCCCCGAGCGATGCCGGCCGGATCTCCGAAAACACGTAGTCGGTGCCGACGTCGTCTGAGCCGAGAACGATGCCCGTCACCTCGTCGTTGCCTGCGGAGCCTCCGAGCGATCCAGCGGTGTCGTCGCCGTCGAGGTACCCGGTCGGCTGCGCAGCCGCCACGGAGTACGTACCCGGGCGAAGCCCCGTGAACGACCACGTCCCGTCACCGGCTGTCGCCGTCGTGAGCGTGACAAAAGCGCCGAGGTCGTCCGTTCCGGAGAGCGTCACCACGACACCTGCGATGCCCGGCTCGCCGCCGTCCCGGATGCCATCGCCGTCGAGGTCGTCGACGACCGATCCGGAAAGGCTCGATCCGATCACTTCCCCGAATACGTAACCGTCGCCGGCATCACCCGACGACACGGGGATCGCAGAGACGACGTCGTTGCCGGCGGTACCCCCGAGCGTCCCCACCGAGTCCTTGCCGTCGAGGTAGCCGGCCGGCTGGGCACCTGCAATGGCATACACGCCGGGGCGGAGGTTCGTGAACGAGTAGCCACCCGTTGCGTTCGTGGTAGCCGTGAGGCTCACCGCATCACCGAGATCGTCCGTGCCGGTGAGCGTGATGGCCACGTCTGCGATTCCCGGCTCGCCGCCGCCGCGAGTTCCGTCGTTGTCGGCGTCGAGGTAGGCGGAGCCGGCAAGCGATGCGGGCTCGAGCTCACCGAATGTGTTGTCGGTGGAGGTTTGCCCGTACGTCAGCTCGATCTCGGAGATCTCGTCGTTCACCGAGGCTGCGTCGCCGCCGGCGGTTCCGGCGACGTCGATGCCGTCCAGGTACCCGGCAGGCTGGGTTTCGGAAACCATGTAACTGCCGGCCCGGAGCTCGGAGAACGTGTAGTAGCCATTGGCGTCCGTCATGGCGCCGACGACGATGATCAGGCCTTCGTCGTCGACACCGAGGAGGAAGACCTCCACGTCCGCTACGCCGACCTCTGTCCCAGCCCGCATCCCGTCGTTGTCGTCGTCGACGAAGACCGAGCCGGTGATGAGTGCCGGAGACAGTTCGCCGAAGTTGTAGTCCGTGCCTGTTTCGCCTGCACCGGCGCCTATGGCCGAAACCGCATCGTTGCCGAGGACGCCGCCGAGCGAGCCAACGGAGTCGTCACCGTCGAAATACCCCGCCGGCTGCGTCTCAGTGATGGTGTACGTGCCCGGCCGCGGGAGGGTGAACGTGTATGCCCCGGTGCCGTCGGTGGTCGTAGTCTCACTCACCGAGCCGCCCCGGTCGTCCGTCCCTGTGACCGTCACCGACACACCGTCGATGCCGACCTCAGCGCCGGAGCGCACGCCGTTGCGGTCCTGATCCACGTACACGAAGCCGCTGAGCACCACCGGCGCATCGTCGACCGGGGCGACCTCGATCGTCACGATCGCGGTGTCGCACAGCGCAGGCGCCCCGTCGTCACACACCTCGTAGGTGAAGGTGTCGGTGCCGTTGAAGTCCCAGTCGGGTGCGTAGGTCACCTCGCCGGTGACGGCGTCCACCACGAGGGTGCCGTTGCCGGGTCCGTTGAGAATGGTCACAGTCGTCGCATCGACCACACCGTCCACGTCTGTGTCGTTGTCGATGATGTCGATGGCGACGGGCGTGTCCTCGTCGGTGGTGACCGCATCGTCGACGGCGACGGGCGGGTCGTTGACCGGATCCACCGTGACGGTCACCAGCGCCGTATCGCACGCACCGAAGGTGTCGCACACCTCGTAGGCGAACGAGTCGGTGCCCGTGAAGTCGGGGTCCGGGGTGTACGTGATGTCTCCGGTCACCGGGTCGACCGTTGTCGTACCGTTCGGCGGGCCGGATGTCACCGAGACCGTTGTCGGGTCGAGGTTGTCGTCGACGTCGGTGTCGTTGGTGACGACGTCGATTGCCACCGGGGTGTCCTCGCTCGTCGTGTCGCTGTCTGGGGACGCAACCGGTGGATCGTTTGCGGGGAGCACATCGATCGTGACGATGGCCGTGTCACACAGCACGGGAGTACCCGTGTCACAGACCTCGTAGACGAAGCCGTCTGTGCCGTTGAAGTCCGGAGCGGGCGTGTAGGTGACCTCCCCGGTCGCCGGGCTGACCGAGACCGATCCATTGGTTGGACCGGTCGTGACCGTCACCGAGCCGGGATCGAGGTTCACGTCGACGTCGGTGTCGTTGTCTACGACGTCGATGACGACGAGTGTGTCCTCGTTCGTCGTTGCGCTGTCGTCGTTGGCCACCGGCGGGTCATTGACCGGAGTGACGTCGATGGTCGCCACCGCCGTGTCGCAGGCCCCGAACGTGTCGCACACCTCGTAGGTGAACGAGTCGGTGCCGGTGAAGTTCGGGTTCGGCGTGTAGGTGACGTTGCCCGTCACCGGATCGACCGATGTTGCGCCGCCTGCGGGGCCCGAGGTCACTGTCACAGACGTCCGGTCGAGGTTGCCGTCGATGTCCGTGTCGTTGGCGACGACGTCCACCGTCACCGGCGTGTCCTCGTCGGTCGTGTCGCTGTCGTCGGTCGCCACCGGAGGGTCGTTGACCGGCAGCACGAGCACGTCGACGGAGGCGGCGTCGCACAAGACCGGTGCCCCGTCGTCACACACCTCGTAGGTGAACGAGTCGGTGCCGTGGAAGTCGGGATCGGGTGTGTACGTGATCTCGCCGGTGACGGGGTCGACGGCCACTGTTCCGTTGGCCGGTCCGGAGGTCACTGCAACCGTCGTCTCGTCGACCGCACCGTCGACGTCGATGTCGTTGCCCACGACGTCGATGGTGACCGGGGTGTCCTCGTTCGTCGTGTCGCTGTCGTCGTTCGCCACCGGCGGATCGTTCACCGGCTGCACATCGATCGTGACCGTCGCCGTGTCGCACTCCACCGGTGTCCCGTCGTCGCACACTTCGTAGGTGAACGAGTCGCTGCCGGTGAAATCGGCTGCGGGCGTGTAGGTGACCTCGCCCGTCACCGGATCGACCGAGGTCGTGCCGTTGCCGGGTCCGCTGGTCACCACAACCGTCGTCGGGTCGACGGCGCCGTCGATATCGGTGTCGTTCGCAACGACGTCGACGGTGACGGGGGCGTCCTCGTCGGTCGTACCCGCATCGTCGGTGGCGACGGGCGGATCGTTCACCGCCACAACGTCGATCGTCACCACCGCCGTGTCGCACAGCACCGGTGTCCCGTCGTCGCAGACTTCGTACGTGAACGAGTCGCTGCCGACGAAGTCCGCATCCGGCGTGTAGGTGACGGCACCCGTCACCGGGTCGACGAACAGCGCCCCGCCCGCCGGGCCACCCGTCACCGTCACCGACGTGGGATCGACCACGCCGTCGACGTCCGCGTCGTTGAACAGCACGTCGATCGTCACGGGGGTTTCCTCGTCCGTGCTCGCTGCGTCGTCGCCTGCGACCGGGGGATCGTTGACCGGATCCACCGTGACCGTCACCACCGCGGTGTCGCAGAGCACGGGCGCACCATCGTCACACACCTCGTACGTGAACGAGTCGGTGCCCACGAAATCGGTCTCCGGCGTGTACGTGATCTCGCCGGAGACCGAATCGACTGAGGTCGTTCCGTTGCCGGCGCCCGAGGTCACCGCAACGGTCGTCGGATCGACGGATCCGTCTGGGTCCGTGTCGTTTGCGACGACATCGACCGTGACGGACGTCTCCTCGTCGGTGGCCCCGGCGTCGTCGCTCGCCACCGGCGGATCGTTGACAGGGCCAACCGTGATGGTGACCGTTGCCGAGTCGCACAACACCGGGGACCCCTCGTCACACACCTCGTAGGTCAGGACGTCGGTTCCCACGAAGTCGAGACCGGGCGTGTACGTGATCTCGCCCGTGACCGGATCCACCGACGTCGTGCCGTTCGCCGGGCCGGACGTGATGGTGACGGTCGTCGAGTCGAGGTTTCCGTCGACGTCGCCGTCGTTACCCACGACGTCGACCGTGACGGGGGTCTCCTCGTCGGTTTCGGCTGTGTCGTCATTCGCCACCGGCGGATCGTTCACCGGCCGCACATCGATCGTGACCGTCGCCGTGTCGCACAACACCGGGGTGCCGTCGTCGCACACCTGGTAGGAGAAGCTGTCCGTGCCGTTGAAGTCCGGATCGGGCGTGTAGGTGACCGCACCCGTCACCGGGTTCACCGATGTCGATCCGTTGGGGGCACCGGTGACGACCACGACGGTCGTCGGGTCGACGACGCCGTCGAGGTCGGAGTCGTTGCCGACGACGTCCACCGTCACCGGCACATCCTCGTCCGTCGTGTCACCGTCATCGACGGCGACCGGAGGATCGTTCACCTCGTCGACGGTGATGGTCACGATGGCGGTGTCGCACAACGCAGGGGACCCCGTGTCACACACTTCGTAGGTGAACGAGTCGGTGCCGGCGAAGTCGGGCTCAGGGGCATACGTGACCTCACCAGTGACGGGATCGACCGCGGTGGACCCGTTGCTCGGGCCCGACGTCACCGAGACCGAGGTCGGATCGAGGTTGCCGTCGACGTCCGAGTCGTTGGACAGCACGTCGACCACCACAGAGGTGTCTTCGTCCGTGGTTGCCGCGTCGTCGACAGCGGTCGGCGGGTTGGCGATCAGCACCGTGGTCGAGCCTGTGTCGGAGGCCGTTGCACCGGACGCCGTGGCACCGTCTGCGGTAGCGGTGTTGGTGACGAATCCAGCGTCGACGTCGGTCTGCGTCACGGTATAGGTGGCCGTACAGGTCATCGATTCGGCGATCGCCAGGCTCGCCGGTTGCGACGGGGTGCAGCCGATCCCGGACAGACCAGGCAGCGGATCGGCGACCGAGACGCCGACCAGCATCACGTTGCCGGTGTTGGTGACCGAGAACCGATAGGTGAGCGTGTCGCCGAGCGACACACCACCGGAGCCGTCCTCGTCTGCATTGCCGATCACGGACTTCGTCAGGGCCAGCGCCGGCGCCTGGGCGATGGCGGTGACCTCGGAATCCGACGCCCTCACCAGCGATCCCGAAGGCGCCAGGCCGTCCACGTACGCGGTGTTGAGGATCTGCGCCGCGTCGACGTCTGATTGGGTGACGATGTACGTGGCGGTGCACGTCATGCCCTCCCCCGGTGCGAGCGCTGCGGGCTGGGAAGGCGTGCACGTGATCGCAGAGAGGCCCGGCAGTGGATCGACGACCCGCACGGCGCTCAGGGTCACATCACCCGTGTTGGAGGCCGCGAACGAATACGTCAGCGTGTCACCAAGCGAGATGTCGCCCGACGCATCCTCATCGGCATTGCTCTCGAGGTGCTTCGACAGGCTCACGGCCGGGTTCTCGGCGACGGCCGTTATCGCCGTTGCGTCATCAGTGGCGATCTCGCCTCGAGGAGCCGTTGCGGTCACGGTTGCTGTGTTGACGATCCATCCGCCGTCGGCGTCTGCGACGGTCACGACATGGCTCGCCGTGCACGTGGTCGCGGCGGATGGCGAGAGGCTGGTCGCCGCACAGCTCACCGGACCCGCCTGAGGATCGTCCACGACGATCGCCGACAGCGTGACGTTGCCCGAGTTCGTCACCGCGAACTCGTACGTCAGCGTGTCGCCGACGGAGACGTCGCCGGACGCATCCTCGTCGGCGTTGGCTTGGAGCGTCTTGTCGAGCTGAACGATCGTCAGCGGCGGAATGTCGATCGTCACCGTCGACGTATCCGTGATGTCGTCGCTCGGTTGCCCTGGCAAGCCGCCGGGACGCTCTGCGGACACCGACGCGGTGTTTGCGATCGATCCGGAGTCGACGTGGCTCTGGGTGACGATGAGGGTGGCCGTGCAGGCCATGGTCTCGTTTGGGCCGAGCGATGCCGGCTGGGATGGAGTGCACGCAAGTGGCGACAAGCCGGCCAGCGGGTCGGAGACGGTGACGGTCGACAGGCCGACGTTCCCGTCGTTGCGCACGGCAAATCCGTAGGTGAGCGTGTCACCGACGGAGACGTCGTCGCTGCCATCCTCGTCGGCGTTGGCCGTCAGCGTCTTCAGGAGTGCGATCGACGGATTCTGCGGAGGCGCAAGCGACTCGGAGTCCGTGTCCGAGACGATCCGCCCGCTCGGTCCAGTCCCGACCACGTGTGCGGTGTTGTCGATGGAACCGGCATCCACATCGCTCTGGGTCACGGCGTAGGTCGCAGTGCACGTCATGCTGTCGGCGGGCGCCAACGTGGAATCCGGGCACGACACCGGCCCGCCGACGAGCGGGTCGTCGAGGGCGACGGCGGACAGCGTGACCCCGCCCGTGTTGGTGACGACGAACTGGTATGTCACGGTGTCGCCGAGCGTGAGCGTGCCTGACGTATCCTCGTCGGCGTTTCCGGCGAAGGTCTTGTCGAGGCTGATCGACGGGTTTTGCGGGATGGACAGCGTCACGCTGTCGTCGTCGCCGACCGGGCCGCCCCCGCCGCTGTCTTCTCCAGTCGCCAATGCATCGTTCGTCATGGACCCGGCATCGACGTCGCCCTGCGTGACCGTATAGGTGGCCGTGCAGCTGAGGATGTCGCCGGGGTCGAGGCTGGCCGGCTGGGCCGGCGTACACGAAAGGGGTGAGATGCCCGGCAGCGAATCGACGATGATCGTGGCGTCCAACGTCACGTCCCCGTCGTTCTCGGCGACGAACGAGAAGGTCAGCGTGTCTCCGGTCGAGACGCTCCCGGACCCGTCCTCGTCGGCGTTGCCGGAGAGCACCTTCGTGAGATCGATCGAGAGATTGCGGTCTGGGAACACCGTCTCGGTGTCTGTGTCGGTGATCGTGGTGCCGTTCGGGTCGACACCAGTGAAGGTGGCGCTGTTGTCGATCCTGCCTGCGTTCACGTCATCGAGCGTCACGGTGTAGCTCGCCGAGCAGTTCACGGTTTCGTCGGGCGCAAGCGTGATCGGCAGGGTCGCCGGGGCGCAGTCGGGCGCTGAGAGACCAGGCATTGGGTCGAAGACGTCGACGAGCGTGAGTGTCACGTTGCCGTTGTTCTCGATCGCGAAGCTGTACTCGATCTCGTCCCCGATCGACACCTCGCCGAGCGGAGCGAGATCGGTGATGATCCCTGCGAACGACTTGAGCCCGTCGATCGATGGATTCTGTGCGGTGTTGACCACGTCGGCGTCCTGGTCGGTGACGGTGATCCCGGACGGCGACAGCCCGCTCGCCGTTGCGGTGTTCGCCACCTCCCCCGCGTCGAGATCGGCTTGGGTGACGGAGTAGGTCGCCGTGCAGGACATGGCGGCGCCAGGGGCGAGCGTTGCCGGCTGTGCCGGCGCACACGTGAGTGCCGACAGCCCGGGAAGCGGATCACTCACCCCCACACCCGTCAGGGTGACATCGCCGCTGTTGCGAGCAACGAGGCCATAGGTGAGCGTGTCGCCGAGGGTGACGTCGCCGCTGCCGTCTTCGTCCGCGTTCGCTTGGCGACTCTTGCTGAGCGTGATCGAGGGGTTCCGCTCGAGCAACACCAACTCGCTGTCGCCGTCGACCACATGCTCACCGTCGGGATCGATGGCGTCGACCGTTGCCGTGTTCTCGATGCGGCCGGCGTCGACCTCCGATTGGGTGACGGTGTACGACGCCGAGCACGTCATGAGCTCGCCCGGCGCCAGCATCGTCTGGGGACACGCCACGGCGCCCCCGGTCAGGGGGTCATCGACGGTGATCGCATCCAATGTCGCGGTGCCCGTGTTGGTGATGGTGAACGCGTAGTCGAGGGTATCGCCCGCGCCGATGCCCGTAGGGTCGGTCTCCAGCGACTTGACCACGGTGACTGAGCCGACTCGGTTGATCGGCGTCGTGGCGGTCGACGGGTCGGCTACTGGAGCGCCGTGTGGCGCCGTGCCTTCGACGGTTGCCGTGTTCACGATGCCGCCGGCGTCGACGTCTGCCTGGGTCACCACGTACGTCGCGGTGCACGTGAGCGTTGCACCGGGCACAAGCGTGGTCGGCTGCAGAGGGGCGCACGAGAGCGAAGAGAGCCCGGGGAGCGGATCGTCGATCGCAACGCCCGAGATCTCGAGGTCCCCATCGTTGACGGCGGTGAACTCGTACTGGAGCGTGTCGCCGACTGAGACCGAGTTCGAGCCATCTTCGTCTGCGTTCGCCGCGAGGGTCTTGGCGAGAGCGAGCGATGGTCGGGCAACCGGATCGCTCACCTCGGACACGTCGAACGTCGGCTGGAGGTCGGTGGCGACGAACGCTCGGTTCGTGATCTCGGTGATCGACGGATCGAGCACTTCGTCGACAACGGCCTGGAAAGTGACCGAGATGGACTCGCCTGGTGGAAGGGAGAAGAGATCGGCCGGCATGACGAGAGTGGGAGGCGTCCCGTCCAAGAGCGGGGTCGGGTCGCCCGTCTGGTTGGTGCGCGTCTCGCTGTCGACCGTCGTGCCCTCGATGACCACATTGTCGATGAAGACGGCGTCCGATCCGCCCATGTTGTTGGACGTCAAGAATCGAATCGCTGCACCTGCCGTCCGGTAGCCGGTGAGGTCGACGCTCATGGTGCGGTAGATGGGATCGGTGCCGGGGCCTGCAATCCGGTCGAGCTCCGTCCAGGTCGTCCCGTTGCTCGATGCCTGCACGCTCACGTAGTCGTTGGCGTCGTCGAGACCGGAGCGGCTGTAGTCGAAGACCATCGTCACGGTGTCGAAGGCGGCGAGGTTCACCGCCCGCCGGGCACCTTCGCTGCGGTCCTGCAGCCGCAAGGCATTGCTCCCCAGGTGTGACATCACGCGGATGTCGCCGCTGCCCGCACCATCGGACTCGTTGACCTCGACCCAGTCGGGGTCCCACGGGCTGCTGCCCGTGCTCCCACCGAAGCCGCCGGTCGAGAAGTTGTCGCCGTACGTCGACACCGTCACGACCGGTCCTGTGACGCTCGTGCTCTCTGCGACGTACGTCGTGCCGCCCGGAAGAGCGTCCTGGATGGTGACGTCGGACTGGCTGGCGGCGGAGGTGTTGGTGGCGGTGATCGTGTAGGTGACTGTGTCGCCCGCCGCGAGCCCAACGGCAGGAGCGTCGGACGTCTTCACAACCTCGACGGAGGGCTCGAAGACGGGCAGCGCAACCGCCGAAGAGATCAAGCCGATGTTCGTCCCGAGGCCGGCCCGGTTGGTGATCGGTCCCACGTCGGGGGGGAGCGGATCGTTGAGCATCACGTCGTACGAGATGATGACGAGCTGACCCGGGGCGATGGCGCCGAGATCGAGCCCGCCCTCGTCCACCGGGAACGGCGTCGCACCGGCGTCGGGCACCAAGACGCCGTCGACCACCGTGGTGTTCGGCACATAGGTCGTGTTGATATCGAGCTCGTCGGTCAGGACGGCAGGGTCGATGACCGCGGTTCCGTCGTTGCGAGCCGTGATCGTGTAGGTGATGGTATCGCCGGCATCGAGGGCACCGTTGCCGTTCTCGTCGCCGGTGACGTCGCCGACCTTCCCCATGGCGACGGACACGAACGGCACGACGGTTGTACCCAAATCGAGCGCCGGTGCCGCCGGTGAAGCTGTCGCCGGGTCCTGGCCCCAGGCCATCGCGATGAGGGTTCCATCCACCGTGTAGACCTTGGTGCCCGTCTGGTCGTTGTCGCCCGTGTCGTACACGCGCGTCGACTCGAGGGCACCGACGGCGATGAGCCGGTCGTAGCGCATGCCGTTGGGGTCGGTGAGGGCGCCGGTGGCCGGGTCACCGTCGTAGTCCACATAGAGGTTGGTGGGAGCGACGGCAGTGACCCAGATCGGGCTGCTGTTCTCGGCAGAAGGGTTCTCGCTGCCGGGCGCCCACCCAACGACGCCCGCCGTTGCGAGGTTGCCGTCCGGAAGGAGCGTGAAACCCCAGTCGCTCGTCGTCACGTCCCAGTCGACGACACCAAGCGCGAAGAACGTCGACGGCGACGAGAAGCGCGCACCCGAGTTGAGCGGCATCGAGTAGGTCGCCGTCCCCCCGGCGGGCACGTTGACGGACGACGTTCCCGAGAGCGAGGTGACGGTCACCGAGATCGTCGACGCCCCGGGGTTGTAGAGAAGGACGTAGGTCGGGTGCCCGGCGGCGGTGGTCCCCACGGGGTTGTAATACTCCCCCGACCACTGCACCGTCGGGATCAGCGCAAACCATCGCCCCTCGTACGTCGCTCCGACATCGCCGGTGAGGAGATGCACCTGGACCGGTGCGCTCGAGCTGATCGACCCGCCGGCGAAAAACCCCTCGACGAGCATCGCCTGACCGGCACCGAGCGTGGCTGCCTGGTCGACTGCGCCGTCTCCGTCGACGTCGATCGTCACACTCGTGCCGCTCCGCTCGGCCATAATCGACGCCGCGGTGTACTCGAAGTTGTCGGCACCGGTCAGGTTCTCGCCTGCGGGCACCTCGTAGTAGTTGCCCCACTTCCCGGACGGATAGACCTCAACGGCGCCCGCCAGGAGCACGCCGGGGGTCGTCGCCCAACCCGCCCGCGTGACCGCCACCTGTGCCGTGGTACCGAACCGGTCCCTGCCGTCGAACAAGATCGTGTTCGGGTTGCGCGGGTTCGCCGGAACGTCGTTCTCGAGGATGATGTTGTCGCCTGCCGCAAGCACGTCGCAGCCGTCGGCTGCGCAGCCCGGTGGGGCGCCGTTGGCAGCGTCGCCGTCACCCCAGGTTCGGGTCGAGGCCTGCACCGGCGTACCGAGGTCGAGCTCGAAGCCGTCCTCCCAATGGTCGTAGTACACGACCGTCCCCGGCGCCGTCACCGTGATCGAGATGACGGTGTGAATGGTCGACCCCGTCGTGGTGGCGAGGGCGAACGACCCGCTGCGCACGTGCTCGTCGGGAAGTGCAACGTAGTAGACCTCGACCGGCGGCTCACCGGCTTGGGCGGCGGCGATCTCCGTGCCGGGCAAGCCGAAAGGCAGGATGGAGGCGATGATCGCCATGACGAGCACGGAGGCGACGGCACGCGCGTTGCACCAGCCACCGTGGCGGGGTGGAACGTTCCACCCCGTTGGGAGACTCCGTGCGTTGCGCATACGTACGTTGCGCTTCGGTGACGTCATCGGTCTGTGCCCTTGTGTGTGCCCACCGCTTGCGGCGTTGTGCCGGGGCGGCATCCCCCGGGTTCTGTCGGCCCTTCTACGGACGAATCAACGGCAGGGCTTGGCGACCGCACCCCTGACGACACCTCGATGGGGACGCTCCGTCTGTCACACAATGCTCACATGAGCGTTACATGGATTACATGTCGCCCACAACCAGTGTGTGGTGGCGAGGCTGGGTCGCGCGGCTGGGTGCGGTCACGCACCGATGCTCGGGGGTGCCGGCCGGACGAGGCGACGGTGGGGTGTGGTGGTGGCCGGGTGGGAAACACCCACCCGGCCACCGTGCGTCCGATCTCCCCAAGGCACAGAGGGAGACGGAACACCGGGTTGAGGTTCATGGGCTCGTGTCTGCACCCTCTTGGCGGCGTCGCGTCAGCAGCACGAGGAGCCCCCCGACGAGCAGCATGAGGAGAGCCCATCGCACGATCGAGTCGGCCGGCAGGCCAGTGAAGGGCAAGCTGCCGATCGTGGTCGTCCGTGTGTTGTTCGTCAGGTTGGTGTCGAGACCCGTTCCGTGCACCGTTCCGGTCACGTTGAGGTCGGCGTCGACCACGGTCATCACGAGTGCGGTGACGAAGAATGTCAGCTGGGCGCCGACTTGGAGACCGCCGGCGTAGGTGAAGATGACCTGGCCGTCGACGACCTCGGACGTCCAGCCATCGCCGCCGCCGCTGAGCATGACGAGGTCGTAGCCGAGCGCAACGGCCACCTGGATGGGCCCATATTCGTCGTGGGGTCCGTTGTTGGCGATCGTGAACGTGAAGGTGACCTGGTCGCCGGGCGCAACCGTCGACACATTGGAGGAGATGATCACCTCGAGGTCAACGGCGGGCACGAAACCGAAGTCGACGTCCATCCGCGCCTCGCCGGCGGCGAGGTCGACCGTTGCAGTTCCGGCGGAAGCGGCGAGCCCGGTGGGGAGCGTCGCCTCATCGACCCGAGTCCCGTACGTGCCCGGTTGGAGTCCGCCCACCGAGTAGGACCCGTCGGCTGCCGTCGTGGTCGTGTACGTCTCGTCGTCACCGCCGCCCGCCACGGCGTCGGGACCGAACCACGTCACGATCACGTCGACGCCGGGAAGCCCCGGCTCGCCGAGGTCACGGGTCCCATCGCCGTCGCGGTCCTCCCAGACCGTCCCGGAGATCGAACCGTCGGGTCGGTAGCCGAAATCGAGGCCGGTGATGTCGCCGCCCGCCGTGACCGTGATCGCCACCACGGTATCGTCATCACCGTCCGGAGTGTACGTCGGGGTGTCCAATCCGGGGGGGAGGGCTTCCGTGTCGACCTGGACCTGATAGTCGCCGATCGGCACATCAGCGAAGAGATATGCGCCGTCGCTTCCCGTCACGGTCGTGGCGGCGACTCCGCCGGCATCATCGACAAGAATCACCGTCACACCGGCGATCCCCGGCTCCCCTGCGTCGCGGACACCGTCACCGTCGAGATCGTTCCAGATGAGACCACTCACGTCGGAGGCGAGCTGGTACCCGATCGGCGACGCCGGGGTCACGACGTTCGACGCCGCGGTCACGAGCTGGGCATCGTTGCCGGTGGTGAGCTCGGCGCCGTCGGGAACCGTCGCCGGGTCGACCTCGATCGAGGCAGCGCCGGGAACGACGGCAACGGAGTAGCTGCCGTCCACCGCCGTCGTGACCACCGTTACGGCGCCGTCGGCGTCGGTCACGAGCAGATCGATACCACTGAGGCCGGGCTCGCCGGCATCGCGGATGCCGTCGCCATCGAAATCTCCGAACACGACCCCTTCGATGGCGGCGAACGGCCGGTAGCCGAAGTCCAGGTCACCAATGGTGTCGCCGAGCGCCACCATGATCTCTGTCGCGCCGTCGGCGACGCCATCCGGGTCGGCCGTCTGGGTGACGCCGGACGGCAGCCCGGTCTCGTCGACCACGATGACGTAGTCGCCGGGCGTGAGCGGCCCGAAGCTGTAGCTGCCGTCACCGGCCGTGGTCGTCGTTGCGACGACGACACCCCCGCCGTCGAACAAGCTGAGCGCAACCCCACCCGCACCCGGCTCTCCGCTGTTCTGTGCGCCGCTGCCGTCGAGGTCGAGCCAGACAATGCCCGTGACATACCCGGGCAGGATCCCGGCGTCGACGGTTGCACTGCCCGAAGCCGTCACGAAAGCCGCCCCCGTTGCCGGATCCACGTCCGAGTCGCCGCCCTGGCTCGTGAACGGGGCGCCGTCCGGTGGCACGACGACGATCGTGTAGTCCGCCGGGACGAGACCGGCGAACAGATAGCTGCCGTCGCCGGCAGTCGTCGCCGCGGCAAGGAAGACGCCCATGCCGTCGAACAACTCGACCGTGACCCCGCCGAGCGGAGCAGCGTCGTCGTTCAGCCCGTCGGCATCGACATCGATCCACACCTGCCCTGAGATCTCTGCGGGCACGACGCCTGCGTCGCCAAGCTCCACGTGGCTGCCCGACGCAAGCGCCAGCAACCCCGTTGCTCCTGTCGCATCGACGTCCGAGTCGATGCCCTCGGCTGCCGCACCCTCGGCCGTGAACGCACCGCCCGCCGGCGCGGTCACGGTCACCTCGTAATCGCCGGGCAGCACGCTGAACGTGTACATCCCGGCGGCGTTCGTAACGGCGACGGCCAGCTCTGCGCCGATGGCGTCCAGCAAGGCGACGCCCACGCCACCTATGCCGGGCTCGCCTGTGTCGCGGCTGCCGTCGGCGTCGAGATCGAGCCACACGAGGTCGCCGATCACGGCCGGCTGCACGCCGGCGTCCCCGCCATCGCTCGTGAGACCAGAGTCGAGCGTCACCGACGCGGTCCCCGTGATCGGGTCGACGTCGGAGTCGGCACCCGGCCCGGCAAAGGCGGCATCCGGGTAGACGACGGTGACGACGTAGTCGCCGGGCAGCACGCCGGAGAACAGGTAGGCCCCTCCAGCAGCGGTGGTCATCGTTGCTACGAGGGCCCCGTCGCCGTCGCGGAGCTCGACGGTCACGCCGCTCAGAAGGACTTCGCCGGCGTCGCGCACGCCGTCGGTGTCGACATCGAACCAGACGGTGCCGGCGAGGCTCGCCGGGGCGATACCAGCATCAGCAACATCGGAGTTGGCACCGGACTCGGGAACAACTGTGACCCGGCCGTCGACACCCACGTCGGAGTCGTCGCTGTCGTCTGTCCCGGGGAGGGTGGTGAAGGCCGCCCCCGGCGGGGCCGTGACCTCGACCACATATGTCTGGAAGGGCTCGAGGCCGGCAAATCCGTACGAGCCGCCGGCGGAGGTGGTCGTCGTAGCAAGCAGCGTGGCGCCGTCGGCCGCGTAGAGATTCACGGTGGCTCCGTCGATACCCTGAGCCGGGTCCTGGATGCCGTCGTCGTCCACGTCGAGCCAGACGAAGTCACCTATCGAAGCGGGCAGCAACTCGGCGAAGGTGTTGCCGGTCCCGTCGGTGGCCGGAGCGAGCGGAACGGTCAGCTCATCGTCGGCCGTTGCAGCCCCACCCTGCGTGCCCACCGAGTCGACGCCGTCGTAGTAGCCCGCAGGCTGGTCCTCGGCGATCACGTACGTGCCTGGCCTGAGGTTGGAGAAGACATAGCTCCCGTCACCTGCCGTTGCCGTCGCGGCCGACACTGCAGCGCCGAGATCGTCCGTGCCTGTGAGGGTCACGGTGGCGCCGCCTATCCCAACCTCACCGGCGCCGAACGACCCGTCGCCGTCGAGGTCGACGAACACGGCGCCGGCGAGCGAGGAGGCCGTCAACTCGCCGAAAACGTTGCCCGCCGCCGACTGACCCGACCCGAGGACGATGCCGGTGACGATGTCGTCGCCCGCCGTGCCGCCGAGCGGACCCGCCGTGTCCTTGCCGTCGAGGTAGCCGCCCGGCTGGCTCTCCGTCAACGTGTAGGTGCCCGGGCGCAACGCCACGAAGCCGTAACGACCGAACGCATCGGTGGTCGTGGTGAGGCTCACCGGATCGCCCAGATCGTCGATCCCCGTGAGCGTCACCGTCACCCCTGCGATGCCGGGCTCGCCGACATCCCGCATCCCGTCGTTGTCGAGGTCGTCGATGACCGAACCCGAGATGGCCGTCGTGGCCACCTCACCGAAGTCGTAGCCGATGCCGGCGTCGTCCGGCATCACGACGATGCCCGAGATCTGGTCCGGCCCGAGCGTGCCCCCGAGCGACCCAACACTGTCTTGCCCGTCGACGTAGGCCGGCGGCTGCGACTCGGTCAGCGTGTACGAGCCGGGACGCAGGTTGGCGAACGTGTACGTCCCGTCGAGTGACGTGGAAGCCGTCACCACGACGGCATCGCCGCGGTCGTCCATCCCGGTCAGCGTGATGTCGGCGCCGTCGATACCGACCTCGCCGGCATCGAGCACGCCGTCCGCGTCGAGGTCCTCGAAGACCGAACCGGCGAGGGATGCTGGGCGAATCTCGCCGAAGAAGTAACCCGTCCCGCGTCGTCGGACCCGAGGAGGATGTTCGTCACGGCGTCGTTCCCGGCGGACCCGCCGAGCGACCCGACGGTGTCGTCGCCGTCGAGGTAGCCGGCCGGCTGGGCGGTCGCAACGGCATAGGTGCCGGGGCGCAGACCCGTGAAGGTCCACGTCCCGTCGCTTGCCGTCGTCGTCGTCAGCGAGACCGGCACCGCGAGGTCGTCCGTCCCGGTGAGGGTCACCGCCACACCGGCGATACCCGGCTCGCCGGCATCGCGGATGCCGTCGGCGTCGAGGTCGTCGAAGACCGCCCCGGCCAGCGAAGCGCCGACCAGCTCGCCAAAGACGTAGCCGCTCCCTGCGTCCCCGGAAGTCACGACGACGTTCGACACGACGTCGTCGCCGACCGTCCCGCCGAGCGACCCCCCACCGTCCTTGCCGTCGAGATAACCGACCGGCTGCGTCTCAGAGATGGCGTACATGCCGGGACGCAGGTTCGTGAAGGAATAGTCACCCGTGCCGCTCGTGATGGTGGACAGGTTCACGGCTCCACCGAGATCGTCGATCCCGGTAAGGGTCACCGTGACGCCGGAGATGCCCGTCTCCCCTGCGTCGCGGACACCGTCGTTGTCGGCATCGACGAACGCGGCGCCCGACAATGAGGCGGGAGCGAGCTCGCCGAACGTGTTGTCGAGGGACACCTCGCCGTAGTCGATCACGATGCCGGAGATCTCGTCGTTCACCGATGTCGCATCGCCACCAGCCGACCCCGCCGTGTCGATGCCGTCGAGATACCCGGCGGGCTGGTCGACGGACAGCTCGTAGGTCCCGGCCCGGAGATCGGTGATGGAGAAGTACCCGTTGCCGTCGGTGGTGACGGCGACCACGACGATCGTTCCGAGGTCGTCGACACCGAAGAGCACGACCTCCACGCCGGCGATGCCGACCTCGGCCATGTCGCGCACGCCGTCGTTGTCGGCGTCGACGTAAGCCGAGCCGTTGATGATGGCCGGGTCGAGCTCCCCGAAGTCGTAGCCGGTGCCCGTTGCGCCGGCCGCAGCTGCGATGCCCGAGATCACGTCGCTGCCCACCGTTCCGCCGAGGGTCCCGGCACTGTCGGTGCCGTCGAAGTACCCCGCGGGCTGGGTTTCGGTGATCGTGTAGGTCCCGGGGCGCGGCAGGGTGAAGCCGTAGGCGCCGGTGGCGTCGGTGGTCGTGGTCTCACCGACCGAGTTGCCGCGATCATCCGTCCCGGTCACGGCAACCGTGACGCCTGGGATTCCGGGTTCGGCGGCGTCGCGGAGACCGTCGCGGTCCTGGTCGATGTAGACGTGGCCACTCAGGGTCACCGGTGGATCGTCCACGGCGGTGACGTCGATGGTGACCGTTGCCGTGTCGCAGAGCACCGGGGTGCCGTCGTCGCACACCTCATACGTGAACGAGTCCGTGCCGTTGAAGTCGAAGTCAGGCGTGTAAGTGACCTCACCCGTGAGCGGGTCGACGGAGAGCGCGCCGTTCGCCGGCCCCGTGATGATCGTCACCGTGGTCGGGTCGACCACACCGTCGATGTCGGTGTCGTTCGCCGTCACGTCGATGGTGACCGGAGTGTCCTCTCCGGTGGTCGCCGCGTCGTCGTTGGCCACCGGCGGGTCGTTCACCGGCGTCGACGGTCACCGTGACGATGGCCGTGTCGCACAGCACCGGGGTGCCGTCGTCACACACCTGGTAGGAGAACGAATCCGTCCCGTTGAAGTCGGCATCGGGCGTGTACGTCACCTCACCCGTCACCGGATCGCACCGAGGTCGAGCCGCTGGCCGGCGCCGACACCACGACCACTGTCGTCGGGTCGATCACACCGTCGGGGTCGGTGTCGTTCGCCGTGACGTCGATCGTCACCGGCGTGTCCTCACTGGTCCCGGTGGTGTCGTCGTTCGCCACCGGCGGGTCGTTCACCGGCGTCACCGTAACGGTCACCGTGGCCGTGTCGCAGAGCACCGGCATGCCGTCGTCGCACACCTCATAGGTGAACGAGTCCGTCCCGTTGAAGTCCGCATCCGGCGTGTACGTCACCGCACCGGTCACCGGATCCACGGACACGCTGCCGTTCGCCGGGCCCGACGTCACCGTCACCGACGTCGGGATCGAGGTTGCCGTCCACATCGGTGTCGTTGGCGACGACGTCGATGGCCACCGGAGTGTCCTCATCGATCGTGGCGGTGTCATCGTTCGCCACCGGCGGGTCGTTCACAGGGTCGACGATCACCGTGACGATGGCCGTGTCGCACAGCACCGGCATGCCGTCGTCACACACCTCATACGTGAACGAATCCGTCCCGTTGAAGTTCGCATCCGGCGTGTACGTCACCTCACCCGTCACGGGGTCCACCGAGGTCGAGCCGTTCGCCGGAGCCGTGACCACGACCACTGTCGTCGGGTCGATCACACCGTCGATGTCGGTGTCGTTGGCGACGACATCGACCGTCACCGGCGTGTCCTCGTCGGTGGTGGCCGAGTCGTCGTTCGCCACCGGCGGGTCGTTCACCGGCAGGACCAGGATGTCGACCGTCGCCGTGTCACACAGCACCGGGGAGCCGTCGTCACAGACCTGGTAGCTGAAGCTGTCGGAACCGGTGAAGTCGGGATCCGGGAGGTACGTCACCGAGCCCGTCACCGTGTCCACCGACGTGGAACCGTTCGCCGGTGCCGTCACCACGACCACGCTGGTGGGATCGATCGTGCCGTCGACGTCGGTGTCGTTGGCCACCACGTCGACCGTCACCGGCGAGTCCTCGTTCGTGGTTGCCGCGTCGTCGTTCGGCGACCGGCGCATCGTTGACCGGGCTCACGTCGATGGTCACGACGGCCGTGTCGCAGACGCCGAACGTGTCGCACACCTCATAGGTGAACGAGTCCGTGCCGTTGAAGTCCGCATCCGGCGTGTAGGTCACCTCGCCAGTGACCGGATCCACCGAGACGGAACCGTCGGCCGGGCCGGAGATCACCGTCACCGTCGACGGATCCAGGTTGCCGTCCACATCGGTGTCGTTGGCGACGACGTCCACTATCACCGGCGTGTCCTCATCGGTCGACCCGCTGTCGTCGTTCGCCACCGGCGGGTCGTTCACCGGCAGGACCAGCGATGTCGACCGTCGCCGTGTCACACAGCACCGGCGTGCCGTCGTCACACACCTCATACGTGAACGAATCGGTGCCGTTGAAGTCCGCATCCGGCGTGTAGGTCACCTCACCCGTGGCCGGGTTCACCGTCACCGAGCCGTTGCTCGGCCCGTTGGTGACCGTCACCGAGCCCGGATCGAGGTTCACGTCGACATCGGTGTCGTTGGCGACGACGTCGATCACGACGAGGGTGTCCTCGTTCGTGGTTGCCGCGTCGTCGTTCGCGATGGGCGGGTCGTTGACCGGGCTCACGTCGATGGTCACGATGGCCGTGTCGCACGACGCCGAACGTGTCGCACACCTCATAGGTGAACGAATCCGTGCCGTTGAAGTCCGCATCCGGCGTGTAGGTCACCTCGCCAGTGACCGGATCCACCGAGACGGAACCGTCGGCCGGGCCGGAGATCACCGTCACCGTCGACGGATCCAGGTTGCCGTCCACATCGGTGTCGTTGGCGACGACATCCACTATCACCGGCGTGTCCTCATCGGTCGACCCGCTGTCGTCGTTCGCCACCGGCGGGTCGTTCACCGGCAGGACCAGGATGTCGACCGTCGCCGTGTCACACAACACCGGCGTGCCGTCGTCACACACCTCATACGTGAACGAATCGGTGCCGTTGAAGTCCGCATCCGGCGTGTACGTCACCTCACCCGTCACCGGATCCACCGAGACGGAACCGTCGGCAGGGCTGGTGATGATGGCCACCGACGTCGGGTCGACCGTCCCGTCGGCGTCGGTGTCGTTGGCGACGACGTCCACCGTCACCGGCGTGTCCTCATTGGTCGACCCGCTGTCGTCGTTCGCCACCGGCGGGTCGTTCACCGGCGTCACCGTAACGGTCACCGTGGCCGTGTCGCAGAGCACCGGCGTGCCGTCGTCGCACACCTCATAGGTGAACGAGTCCGTCCCGTGGAAGTCCGCATCCGGCGTGTAGGTCACCTCACCCGTGAGCGGGTCGACGGAGAGCGTGCCGTTCGCCGCCCCCGTGATGATCGTCACGGTGGTCGGGTCGACCACACCGTCTATGTCGGTGTCGTTCGCCGTCACGTCGATGGTCACCGGAGTGTCCTCTCGCGTGGTCGCCGCGTCGTCGTTGGCCACCGGCGGGTCGTTCACCGGGTCGACGATCACCGTGACGATGGCCGTGTCGCACAGCACCGGCGATGCCGTCGTCACACACCTCATACGTGAACGAATCGGTGCCGTTGAAGTCGGGATCCGGCGTGTAGGTGATCGCACCCGTCACCGCGTCCACGGAGACCGAGCCGTTCGTGGGGCCCGACAGAACGGCCACCGTAGCCGGGGTCGATCACACCGTCGATGTCCGTGTCGTTGAACACGACGTCGATCGTCACCGGGGTGTCCTCGTCGGTGACCGCCGTGTCGTTGTTCGCTACCGGGCGGATCGTTGATCGGGGTCGACGGTGATCGTCACCGTCGCCGTGTCACACAACACCGGCACCCCGTCGTCGCACACCTCGTACGTGAAGGTGTCGCTGCCGTTGAAGTTCGCATCCGGCGTGTACGTGACCGCACCGGTCACCGGATCCACCGACGACGCTGCCGTTCGCCGGGCCCGACGCCACGGTGACCGTCGTCGGGTCGATCACACCGTCGGGGTCGGTGTCGTTCGCCACGACCGTCGATCGTCACCGGCGTGTCCTCGTCGGTCGTGGCGGCATCGTCGTTCGCCACCGGCGCATCGTTCACCACGCCGACGTCGACGGTCACCGTGGCGGTGTCGCACAGCACCGGCGTGCCCGTGTCGCACACCTCGTAGGTGAACGAGTCGCTGCCGTTGAAGTCCGCATCCGGCGTGTAGGTGACCTCACCCGTCACCGGATCCACCGACGACCGCACCGTTGGCCGGGCCCGACGTCACCGTCACCGTCGTCGGATCGAGGTTGCCGTCCACATCGGTGTCGTTCGCCGTCACGTCGATCGTGACCGGCGTGTCCTCACCGGTCCCCGTGGTGTCATCGTTCGCCACCGGCGGGTCGTTCACCGGCGTCACATCGATCGTCACGGTGGCCGTGTCACACGCGCCGAACCGTGTCGCACACCTCATACGTGAACGAGTCGGTGCCGTTGAAGTCCGCATCCGGCGTGTAGGTCACCTCACCCGTCACCGGATCCACCGCAACCGAACCGTTCGCCGGGCCCGACGTCACCGTCACCGACGTGGGATCGAGGTTGCCGTCCACATCGGTGTCGTTGGCGACGACATCGATCGTCACCGGGGTGTCCTCATCGGTCGTGGCGGTGTCGTCGTTCGCCACCGGCGGGTCGTTCACCGGCAGGACCAGGATGTCGACCGTCGCCGTGTCACAGAGCACCGGGGAGCCGTCGTCGCACACCTGGTACGAGAAGCTGTCCGTGCCGTGGAAGTCCGGATCCGGCGTGTACGTGATCGCACCCGTCACCGGATCGACCGAGGTCGAGCCGTCGGAGGGGGCCGACACCACGACCACCTGGTCGGATCGATCGTGCCGTCGACGTCGGTGTCGTTGGCCACCACGTCGACCGTCACCGGCGTGTCCTCATCGGTCGTGGCGGCGTCGTCGTTCGCCACCGGCGCATCGTTCACCGGCGTCGACGGTGACGTTGACCACCGCCGTGTCGCACAACGCCGGAGTGCCGTCGTCGCACACCTCGTAGACGAAGATGTCCGTCCCGTTGAAGTCGGGATCGGGCGTGTACGTCACCTCCCCCGTCACCGGATCCACCGACACGGAACCGTTGGCCGGGCTGGTGATGATGGCCACCGACGTCGGGTCGACGGTGCCGTCGACATCGGTGTCGTTCGCCATGACGTCGATCGTCACCGGCGTGTCCTCATCGGTCGTCGCCGACGTCGTCGTTCGCCACCGGCGGGTCGTTCACCGGCGTCACCGTAACGGTCACCGTGGCCGTGTCGCAGAGCACCGGGGTGCCGTCGTCGCACACCTCATAGGTGAACGAGTCCGTCCCGTTGAAGTCCGCATCCGGCGTGTACGTGACCGCACCGGTCACCGGATCCACCGCAACCGCACCGTTCGCCGGGCCCGACGTCACCGTCACCGACGTGGGATCGAGGTTGCCGTCCACATCGGTGTCGTTCGCCGTCACGTCGATGGCCACCGGAGTGTCCTCCGGCGTCGTGGCGGAGTCGTCGTTCGCCACCGGCGCATCATTCACCGCGTCGACGGTGACGTTGACCACCGCCGTGTCGCACAACGCCGGAGTGCCGTCGTCACACACCTCATACGTGAACGAATCGGTGCCGTTGAAATCCGGGATCCGGCGTGTAGGCGATCTCACCGGTCACCGGATCCACCGACACGGAACCGTCGGCAGGGCTGGTGATGATGGCCACCGACGTCAGGATCGACGGTGCCGTCGACATCGGTGTCGTTGGCGACGACATCGACCGTCACCGGCGTGTCCTCGTCGGTGGTGGCCGAGTCGTCGTCCGCCACCGGCGGGTCGTTCACGGCGTCACCGTGATGGTCACCGTCGCCGTGTCGCAGAGCGCCGGTGCCGTCGTCGCACACCTCATAGGTGAACGAGTCCGTCCCGTTGAAATTCGCATCCGGCGTGTAGGTGATCTCACCGGTCACCGGGTCCACCGAGACCGAGCCGTTGCTCGGGCCACTCGTGACGCCG
Source organism: uncultured Acidimicrobiia bacterium (assembly GCA_963792895.1). Lineage (GTDB taxonomy): Bacteria > Actinomycetota > Acidimicrobiia > Spongiisociales > UBA5794 > UBA6912. The sequence continues at coordinate 595,790 of CAWBYA010000007.1, read as the reverse complement.
ACCGACGTGGGATCTATCGATCCGTCCGTGTCGAAGTCGTTCGCGACGACGTCGACGGTCACCGGGGTGTCCTCGTCTGTGGTGGCGCTGTCGTCACTTGCGATCGGCGGGTCGTTGACGTCGGCGACGTCGATGGTCACCGTCGCCGTGTCGCACAGCACGGGGGTGCCGTCGTCACACACCTCATAGGTGAACGAGTCCGTGCCACTGAAGTTCCCATCCGGCGTGTAGGTGACCTCACCGGTCACCGGATCGACCGCCACCGAGCCGTTGCCCGGACCGCTCGTCATCGACACCGACGTGGGATCGATGACGCCGTCGACGTCCGTGTCGTTGGCGACGACGTCGACTGTCACCGGAGTGTCCTCCGGCGTCGATGCCGCATCGTCGTTCGCAACCGGCGGATCGTTCACAGGCGTCACATCCACCGTCACAGTGGCCGTATCGCAGAGCGCAGGAGTACTGTCGTCGCACACTTGGTAGGCGAAGCTGTCGGTCCCGTTGAAGTTCGCATCCGGCGTGTAGGTGACCTCACCCGTCACCGAATCCACCGAGGTGGAACCGTTGCCGGGCGCCGTCACCACGACCACCGACGTGGGATCGACCGTGCCGTCGATGTCCGTGTCATTCGCCACCACGTCGACGGTCACCGGCGTCTCCTCCGGCGTCGTTTCCTCGTCGTCGACGGCGGTCGGTGGGTCGTTCACCGGGTTCACCGTCACAGTGACCTCGGCGGTGTCGCAGAGGGTGGGCGTGCCGTCGTCACACACCTCATACGTGAAGGTGTCGGTGCCGTTGAAGTCGGGATCGGGCGTGTACGTCACGGCGCCCGTTGCCGGGTTCACCGAGACGGATCCGTTGCTCGGGCCGAAGGTGACGCTCACGGAGGTCGGGTCCGGCGAGCCGTCGTAGTCGGTGTCGTTGGCGACGACGTCGATCGTGACCGGCGTGTCCTCGTCGGTGATGGCCGAGTCGTCGTTGGCCGTGGGCGGCACGTTGTCGACGTCGACGAACGCCGTGGCGTCCGCCGACGTCACTGGGTTGCCGAGGACGTCGACGGCGGTCGCCGACGCGGTGTTGGTGGTGGGCAGGTACACCGGCTCGGTGCAAGTGAAGGTCCAGGTCTCGCCGACCTCCACCACGCCGTCGGCGCCCGTGTCGCCGCTCACGTAGGCCGGCGCCGTGGAGCAGTGGTCGTCGGTGACGGCGACGGTGGTGAGCTCGTGGTCGACCTCGCACGTCGTGTCACCGGCGCACGCGGTGGCGTTGGTGACCTCGAAGGTGTAGTCGACCGCGTCGCCGTACGACACGATGGCGGCCGCCGCCGACTTGGTGAGGGTCAGCACGGGGTCGACGATGCGAACCCGCGCGGTGTCGGTGACGACGACGGTGCCGTTCACGGACGTGGCGGTCACCGTCCCGGTGTTGGTGGTGGTCGCCGACAGCGTCGTCGTGCACGTGTATATCCATGCCTCACCGACGTCGAGGGTGCCGTTGCCGTCGTCGCCGGTGGGACCAGTCACTGGAGCGCACAGGTCGTCGGTCACGGTCACCGTGTCGAACGACGTGTCGCCGTCGTTGTACGCCGAGTAGCTGTACGTGACCGTGTCGCCGGGTGCAACCAGGGAGGAGTCGGCGGTCTTGGAGAGGCTGATCCCGGGGTAGTTGACGTCGACGAAGGCGTCGTCGGAGGCGGTCCACGTCTTGCCGAGGGAGTCGACGGCAGAGACCGAGGCAACGTTGGTGGTGTCGGCCGAGATGGTTCGGGAGCACGTGTAGCCCCACGACTCGCCCGGATCGAGCAGCGCCGTTGCCGTTGTCACCCGTCGGTCCCGAGAGCGGCGAGCACTGCGTGTCACTCACCGCGACGGACGAGAGAGGATCGTCCCCGGTGTTGGTGACAGTGATCGAGTAGTCGACCGTGCCGCTGATCGCGAGCGTGTCGGGCGTGGCCGTCTTGACGAGGCTGATGCCCGGGTGGATGACCGTAACCGTCGCCGTGTCGGTGGCGGTGACGTCGACATCCGCACGGTCCGTGCCGCTGGCGGTGGCCGTGTTCGTGGTGGTGGCGCCGAGCGTCGTCGCACAGGTGAAGCTCCAGGTCTCGCCGTCCTCGAGGACCTGGTCGCTGTCGTCGCCTGAGACGGGACCCGTCACGGGGGCGCACTGATCGTCCGACACGAACACCCCGGTGAGCGGCTCGGTGGTTCCTGCCTCGAGGGTGACGTCGTAGGCGTAGGTCACCATCGTGGCCGGACGAGCGAAGCTGCGGTCGGCGGTCTTGGCAACTGCGATCCCGGAGAAGACGACCTCGACGGTCGCTTGGTCGGTGTCGCTCACCGCGGTTGCCTCGCCGGAGCCCGCCGTCGTCGGGTCGCCGGACGCCGTGGCGGTGTTGACGAAGGTCGGGCCGGAGGTCGGCACGACCGCCGTGCAGGTGTACACCCACGTCTCCGTGACGTCGAGCTTGCCGTCGGAGTCGATGTCGCCTGAGACATAGGCAGGCGAGCACCCGGCGACGCCTGAGTCGGAGACTGACACGTTCTCCAGTGAGTCGTTTCCGGGGTTGGACACCTCGAAGGTGTAGGTGACGGAGTCGCCTGGGCTGATGACCGTGCTGCCCGCCGTCTTGATCAGGGCAATGGCGCCGACGACCCGCTCCACCGTGGCAGTTGCCCTGCTCGGCGTGATCTGCTGCGTGCTCGTGGTGCTGGCGACGTTGACGAGCTCGCGGGGGAAGGCCTCGGCAGCCGGATCTGATGGCGTGTCGACCGAGATCTTGACGAGCGCCTCCATCGACCCTCCCGGGGCCAGCTCGATCCCGTCGGTTGCGGTGATGAGGTCGGGGAAGGAACCGGCACCGAGCGTGGAGGCGTCCTGACACGACACCGCCAGGTTGTCGATGAGGATGCGATCTGCACCGTCGAGGTTCGTCCCCGCTCTGACGCCGAGGCCACCGGCGGCGTGGAACAGCGAAGGGAACGACGCCGAGGTGAAGCTCACCGAGTACGGGGCGAAGCCGGTCACCGCCGAGAACGGGATGGAGGCCACTTCGACCCAGGCACCGAGCGAGTTGATGCCGCCGACGCTGATCCTCTCGTTGCCGTCGCCATCGGTGGTGTAGGCCCGCCAGTCGAAGGCGATGGAGCACTGGTTCCGCGTCGAGTAGTCCGCGGGCCAGTAGATGCCCCGTGAGTCTGTGTCGATGCCGACGGCGCAGGATCCGAGGGTAGTGCAGTCGCTGAAGTCGTTGACGTTGAGTGATCGCACGTTGTTGGCCGTCTTGTCGGTGCTCTCGCCGAACTCCACCCAGCCGCTGTTCCACGTCTTGAGGTCCCAGTACTCGAACGTCTCCGTGAGCGCAGCAAGGCTTCCCCCCGAGCCGTTGCGCAGGGTCATCGTCAGGTCGTCGACGATCACCTCGTGGTTGCCGTTGTTGGTCGCCGCAGTGATCAGGCCGATGGCGCCGCCTGCGATCCGGCAGCCGGCCGGCACGCTCAGGCTGACCGACACGTTGCTGACCGGGCCGGGCGTGGTCGGCATCGTCGCCGAGTTCGGGATCGCGTAGGTCTGGAGCGGCGACCAGGCCGACCCGGTCCAGCAGGCCACCGACCACGAGCCGGCGACGGAATCGTTCTTGTGGACGTTCCACTCGAGGGCGATGTCGACGGTGGCGACCGAGGTGAGGTCTCGCTGCCATTGCACGCCGTTGGCGTCCTGGTCGAGCTTGAGGGCGCAGTCCTCGGTGTCCTGGGAGCACGACCCTGTGGTGTGGTCGGTCACCTTGATGTCCCCGGAGCCGGCCTTGTTGTCGTCGCCGAACTCGGTGAGCCCGGAGGTGTAGAAGTCGGTGCCCTTCAGGTCGTCGTTGAAGTCGTCGGAGATCAGATCGACGGGTGCGGTGACCTCGGCAGAGACGGGGCTCAACCCGTTGGGGAGCACGTCGCTGAGGGTGACGTCCGTCTGTGCCGTCGACCCGGTGTTCTGCACGACGATGCGGTAGCACACGGTGTCGCCGGGGTAGGCCTCGACGTTGGTGAGCGGCGCCTCGGTGGCGCAGTCGACGGGCACCTTGGTGATGCCGAGGGCTCGATCGATCACGGTGTAGACGGCGTCGTCGCTGCGGGTGAGCGTCGCCCCACTGGGGCCGACGGCGGTGACGGTGGCCGTGTTCACCCCAGAGGTTCCGGGAGCGGGCGCCGGGCTGATCGAGCAGGAGTACGTGACCGTGGCACCGGGCGCCATGTTGCCCAGGTAGCGCGCACAGCCGGGTGCCTGCGCGTCGGACACCTCGACGGCGAACAGCGCCACGTCGCCCGAGTTGGTGACCGTGATCTCGAACACCACGTCACCGCCATCGGGGTGCTGGCCGTTGTCCGGCGTCTTGGTGATGTCGAGGTCCGGGGCGATGACCTCGACGTGGGCGGTGTCGGTGGCGTCGACCGGACCAACCACGGGATCGACCGCCGTTGCTGTCGCAACGTTGTCGGTGTCGGCACTGATCGGCGTGGTGCACTCGAACAGCCACTCCTCACCGGGGTCGAGGGCGCCATCGGCGTCGGTGTCTCCCACGTTGATGCCGGGTGGGCCTTCGATCGGTGTGACAGTCGCACACGTGTCGTCGCCCACCGCCAGGCTCGTCAACTCGTTCGGTCCGATGTTGCTCACCGTGTATGTGTAGGTGACGGCGACCGGCACCTGGGTGACGTCGATGGACGACGGATTCGGGACCACATCGATGCGCAATCCGTTGAAGCCGACCTCGGTGTCGTCTGAGGCAGAGTTGTTCGACGGGTCTGGATCGGCTTGGGCCGACGACACCGTTGCCGTGTTGGTCATCGTTCCCGAGAACGCAGTGTCGATGTGAGCCGTGATGTCCACGGTGGCCGTCCCGCCGACGCCGACGTCACCGAGCTCGCAGTTGACGTTGGCGCCGTCGAACGTGCACGTGCCCTGACTCGGCGCCGCCGAGACGAACGACGCGCCTGCAGGAAGCGAATCCACCGTCAGCGTGCTGGTGGCGACACCCGGGCCGGCGTTGGATACGGTGAGCGTGTACGTGGTGTTGGAGCCGGAAGCAATGGCGGTGAGCCCGTCGTCTTTCGTCAGCGCCAGGTCGGCGAGCTCTACGACCTCGAAGCCCTCGGCGTCGAAGGCGAAGCGGGAGCAGGTGTCGTCGACGATCAGCCTGATGACGCACTCGGACGCACCGCTCGGCGCCGTGAACGTCGTCGAGACGGTGCCTGGGTCGTTCATCATCCCGGTCGGCTGCGCGAAGCTGCCGCCACAGGTGGAGACCCACTGCCATTCGTAGGCTGGGTGGCCACCGCTCACCTCGGCCAAGACCGGCACGGTGTCGCCGTTGGCGACGCTCGCCGGGACCGTCACGTCGACGGACACGCCGCGGTCGATGCCCGTCGTGAGTTGAAGGTTGAAGAAGGCTCGCTGAGCGGCGACGTCGGCCGCGCTCCCCTTGTTGTGGCTGTGGCCACCCTCGTACATGACGAGGCCGTTGTTCGGGTCGCCGAAGCCCCTTCCGTAGACGAGCACAGAAGCCTCGCCGGGCGATACTCCGCCTTGGCTGGCGAGGTCGGGGTGGTCGGGATCCCAGGCCAGGACCTTCGTGGTCGGGCGCCACGCCGACGTCGCGCTCGGCAGGAAGATCTGCTCGGAGCCGTTTGTCGTGGCTGCATCGATCGTCCCGAGGAATTGCATGATCGGGTCGCCACCTTGGCTGGCGGCGTACGTGTAGGGGAGCGTGCCGTCGTCGTGGTCGCCAAAGTCGAGGAGACCTGCGGTCGACAGGAAGTTCATCTCCGGATCGGGGTTTGGATCGCTTGGATCGGCAACGTTCTCGAGCACAGAGACGGCGTGGCACGCCGCCCAGATGAAGCCGCCGCCCTCGTTGAACGTGACGAGGTTGGAGTGCGTCTCCCACTCGGGGTCGGCGTGCGGCATGACGTAGATGTCGTCGCAGGCGCTGAGCTCGGACGGGTCCTTGAACTGGTAGGCGACCTTCGTGCTCCCGTCCCCTGCCGTGGCGGTCTGCGGGATGCCGGCGTTGACGAAGTAGCCCTGGGCGATGCTGCCGTTCTTGGCATCGAGGACGGCGTTGGGCCAGTTGGTGAGCGTCTCGAACACCGGTGCCTGGAACGCGGTAGTCGTGGGACCGTCGACGACCATGGTCGGGTGCGCCGCCTTCCATGCGGCGATGACAGGGGCGGCATCGGCGGCGAAGGACGCCGAGACGATGAAGGCGCCCCCTTTGTAGTCCTTGCCGTTGTACGAGAAGTCGACACCGTCCTTCACCTTGGCGTCGTTGATCACCCACATCACGGGCACGCGGTGGACGATCATCAACTCGTAGACGAGTCCGTACGGCTTGAGGGCGTTCTCCTTGGTCTGTGGCTGGACGCCCATATCGATGATGTACGAGCCTGCCGGAATCGTCGTGGCCGATGACGTCTCGGGGATCGTGCCGGCGATCGCAGCCGCGGGCTGAAGCACGAGGGTCGAGGCCAACATCAAGACGGCAAGCGCCAGCGCGAAGGACCTTGCCGTTGCTCATAGGTGAGTTCTCAGCCGGTTGACTCCGCAGAGATGCGCGTCGACGGCGCGGCCAAGAGCCGCGCGCCATTCGTACTTCCCGCCTGATGCGGTGTTCCTTGTGATCATGATATGTGCTCGTGCCCCTGATTTCCCCTGCGACCGTGTGGTGCTCACACAAGACAGCCCGGTCGGTCCGTCGGCCAAACCGGGGAGCGTTCAAGGAGACGCAGCCGTCGACGGTGTACCGAGGTGGGGTCGTATGTCGACGACCGGGCCCCAGCAGCACCCGGCTGAGACGAGTCACGACAACATCACATGTAGCTCACAGACCACTCACATGATGCACACACTGATTTCACCAGCAGCTGCCGGCGACTCCAAAGCACTCGAGCTGCGACGATCCCGATCAGGCGTCGCGCACCAGCGCATCGATGGGGTCGGACTCGGCCTTCTCTCGGCGCGCCAGCGCGATGAAAGGAACGGCGACCACCTGGACGGCTGCCGAGACGACGTACGAGGCGCCGTAGCTCCAGACGTCGGCGACCCGACCGAGCGCAGGCTGGACGACCACGCCACCCGCCGAGCCCATCAGCGCATCGAACGACAAGACCGTGGCTCGCTGCTCGTGAGGGGATGAGGCCGTTGAGGTACGCCTGGCGCATCGGCAGGGTGGCCGAGAAGGTGAGCGCCCAGACGACGAGCAGTGCGATGGCAACCGCGAAGCTCGACGTGAGGCCGATGGCGAGCAGCGCCGCCGTGCTGACAACTGCGCCGAGGAGCAGCGCATCGGTCCTGCGCCGAAACATCCGCCGCACCCACGGCACCACGAGCCCGCCGGCGATCTGGGCGCCGGCGACGACGGCGGCAGCGATACCGGCAACGCCGAACGCCTGCTCGTTCCCGTACAGCTCCAGCAGGTAGGGCTGCATCGCATAGAACGCGTAGATGCCCACACCCATCGAGAACGGCGAAGCCAGCATCAGCCAGCGGACGGGGCGCTTGCGCCACCCGGCGTCCACCGACGCGGTGAGCGACCCGGCGCACCTCGGCGATCGGTCCGGCCGACCGTTCGGGCGTGAACCCGATGTCCTTCATCATCAGCCAGGCGGTGACCAGCGTTGCGCCGAGCACGCCGGCACGGACGACGTACGGCACCCCGAGGTTGGTGGCCTGGGCGATGAAGCCGCCGGCGATCGATCCGGTGAGCATCGCTCCCCCTGTGACGACCTGGCCCTTGGCGAAGACGCTCTCCAAGCTGCCCTCGAACTGCGTGAAGGCCAGTGCGTCGACCAGCCACGCTTCGACGGCGCCCGAGAAGAAGGTGAAACCGAGGCCGATCGTGAGCGACGCTATCGCCCAGCCCCACAGGGGCGCCTCGAGCTGCCACATGAGCAAGTAGATCAGGGTCGACACGAGGAGCGTGCCCGCCCCGAGGAGGTACGAGGCACGCCGCCCCACGGTGTCGGCGACCACTCCCGTTGGAACCTCGAAGACCACCTGGCCCAGTGCGAAGAACGCGTTGGCGGCGAACGCCTCCGTGTTGCTCAACCCGGCGTCGAGCAGGAACAGGGTATTGATGCCCCAGATGAACGACGCCGCAAGCGTGGACAAGAGCGTGAGAAGCAGGTAGGTCCGCTGCACCGATCGAGCGCCGTCTGTCACCGGCCGGAGGCTACGCCATGCCCAGCTTGTCTGGGACGCTCCTTCTTCTTCGAAGGGCTGTGCCGACCGGGTAGGCATGGAGCGCCCAGACCCCGCGCCGGGTACTCATTGCCACGCTCATTGTCGTCGTCGCCGTTTGGGCGGTTGCGGCTTTCCTGTACTTCGCCCGCACCGGACGGTTCCCGATTCCGGTTCCCCACTTCGAGCGCGATGCGCTGGCCCACGATCTCGAAGAGTTGACGGTCGACGGCGACGTGCTCTTCGCCTACCGGAGCGCCGTGATCCTTCCGTCTGGCGCCGTCGTTCTCGACGAGGTCGCCGATCTCGTCGGCGCTCATCCCGACTTTGGTGTGTTCGTCGACGGCCACGCCGACTCGACCGGCGATGCCGAGTACAACCGGGCGCTCAGCCTGCGCCGCGCCGAGGCGGTCGTTGCCTATCTCGAGGACCGGGGCGTCATCGGGACCCAGTTGTATCGCGCGGGGCTTCGGCGAGGCGGCACCGAGGGCGTCGAACGCTACCGACGAAGGCCGAGCCCGCAATCGCCGCGTGGAGTTCACCCTCCAGTAGCCGTGCGCGACCCGGCGGCACTCTTCGCACATCGACCGAGACCCTCTCGTCAGCGGGTATACATGCGTCATCTGACAGGAAGGTCCACGGTGCGAGTTCTCGTGGCGGGCGCAAGCGGAGTAGTCGGCAGACGACTCGTGCCTCTGCTGGTCGCCGCCGGCCATACCGTGACCGGCACCAGCCGTACGAATGCCGGTGCTGCGGCCATCGCCGCGACCGGCGCAGCCGGCGTGATCATGGATGCCCTCGATGCGTCATCGGTCACGCGAGTCGTCCGTGACGCAACTCCCGCCGTCGTGATCCACCAACTCACGGCTATCGGATCGATCAACCTGAAGCACGTCGATCGGGGATTCGCCCTCACCAACCGGCTGCGGACCGAGGGACTCGACCACCTTCTTCGGGCGGCCATGGAAGTTGGGAGTCGCCGGTTCATCGCACAGAGCTTCACCGGATGGACCAATCCGCGAACCGGCGGCCCGGTGAAGAGCGAGACCGATCCGCTCGACCCGCACCCCATTCCAGGCTCGGAACAGACCTTGGCTGCCATCGCCTCCTTGGAAACAAGCGTCGCCGACGCAACAGGCGTCGATGGTGTCGTGCTCCGCTACGGCAACCTCTACGGCCCCGGCACGTCGCTCGGCCTTGGGGGCGAGCTGTACGACATGATTGCCACACGCAGACTGCCCATCGTCGGTAGGGGAAGCGGCATCTGGTCGTTCGTGCACGTCGAAGACGCGGCTGCCGCCGCAGTGCAAGCGCTCGACCACGGCGAGCCCGGCCTTTACAACGTCGTCGACGACGATCCCGCCCCCGTCTCGCTCTGGCTGCCCTACCTTGCGGCAGCCATCGGCGCCAAGCGCCCGCTGCGGATCCCCACCTGGGTGGCCCGGCCTCTGATCGGTGAGCTCGGCGTCCAGTTCATGACCGGAATTCGCGGCGCCTCCAACACCAAAGCTATGCACGACCTCGACTGGGAACCTCCGATTCCCGAGCTGGCGCCTAGGTTTCACCGACGGTCTGTGAACGCCGCCCTCGGCACGTGGCCCCATCCCAACCGTGAGACAAGCGCTACGGTTTCCTGATGGGCTTCATACGTCTCGCACCCGTCTTCCCCGTCAGGGACATCGACCTGGCCGTCGAGCACTACCGCAGGCTCGGGTTCACCGTCACCCGCTACGAGGGCCCGGAGGCGTATGCCTTCGCACAGCGGGATGGCATCGAGTTCCACCTCGCACAGGTGGACGATCTGAAACCGAGGCGGAACATGTCTGCGGTGTACCTCTACGTCGACGACGCAGACGCCCTCTACGACGAATGGAGCCGTGCGGGGCTCGACGGGCGACTCGTCGAGCCGACCGACACGAGCTACGGATTGCGGGAGGGCGCATGCCTCGATCGGGATGCGAACCTCATCCGGTTTGGTTCGGCGATCACCGGCGGCGACTGAAGACCCGGATCGGGCGCACGGGCCTGACGATGCGGGTGACGGAGCCCGTGACTACCCGTTCTGCGATCGAGCAGCGATCGCGGGTCGAGATCTTCGAAGAGCCGCTCACCGGCGCCGAGCGCGATCGGTGGATTGCGAGGTGCACCGAGTCGACCAGCCTGGACAGATGGCATACCTCGCCTCCAAGAATGTCCTTGCACCTCACGGGGCATGAGGTCGTGGTTCAGGGTCATGGCAAGGAAATCGAACGCCTGTATCGCATCACGCTGCTGCGCCAGATGTGCCCCTCTGGCCGAGATCCACAGGGCCCTCGATGCCCGGAATGGAACACGAGAGCGACCGTTGCGACGCACGTCCGAGCCCTGGAGCGGCGACTCGACGGCGAGCCGCGTCTCCACGGTCGATTGGTGCACCTGCTCGCCTCCCTCGAAATCGGCGATGGCGGGTCAACCGAAGACCTGCTCACCATCCTGGAGGAAATGACCATGCTCGATACGAATGTGCAGCGCCGAATCTCGACCCTCGTCTACGCCGACATCGAATCTGCCGTCGCGTATCTGGAGCGTGTATTCGGCTTCGGTCCCGCCCAGGTCGGGAGATATGGAGACGGGCCATGCCGTCCACGCGGAGATCCAAGCCGGTGACGGCCTCGTGTGGCTCCATCCCGAATCGAGTGAACACCAACTGTCTCCCGCGCTCGCTCGGCGCCGCGACGGTCACGGTGTCGGTCCTCGGCGACGACCTCGATACGTACTTCGCCCATGCCCAGGCTCACGGCGCAGACATCGTGTACCGGCCAGTCGACCAGCCGTACGGGTACCGCGAGTACAGCGCCCGCGATGCGGAAGGGCATCTAGGGCAGATGTGTCCTGGATCGCAAACCTCCGCCCATCCAACGCTGCGACCGGGCGGAGTCTCGCGAAATCTCGGGAGCACGCGCGAAACAAAACCACGCGCTTGGTTTGATCGTTGCGGGGTGTGGGCAGTAGAAACTGCGCACTTCCCCGGTGACAACACGCCGGAGCGACGCGTGGGAATACGCTTGACGTAGTTACAGCCGTGTAACTACAATCATGTTCCTTGCGCAACATCTAGGGCCTGACACACTTCCCCACCCCAAGATGTTGTAGGTGTGGACATCTTTGTGGATAACGAGGGCGCTCAGGGCTGGGCGCCGCAACCCCTCGGGAGGGAGAGAGCATGGCCAACGGTCTGCGGATCGAGCGGAGATTCACGTCGGAGGGCCAGGACCCCTACGACACCGTCGAGTGGTCGCATCGGGACAGCCGGATCGCAAATCCGGATGGCTCGGTGGTTTTCGAGATGAAGGGTGCCGAAGTGCCTGCGCAGTGGTCGCAGGTCGCAGCAGACATCATGGTCTCGAAGTACTTCAGGAAGGCAGGCGTCCCCCAGTTCGATGCCGACGGCGACCCGATACTCGACGAAGAGGGCAACCAGGTCACCGGTTCGGAGACGTCCGCCCGCCAGGTCATCAAACGGCTTGCCGCCACCTGGAGATGGTGGGGAGCGACCAACGACTACTTCGCCGCGGCCGAGGACGCAGATGCGTTCGAAGACGAGCTCGCCTACATGCTCCTCCACCAGATGGCGGCGCCGAACTCGCCCCAGTGGTTCAACACCGGCCTCAACCACATGTACGACATCACGGGCACCCCCCAGGGCTTCTGGTACGTCGACCCGGAGACCGAAGAGTCCGTGCCCTCCCCCGACTCGTACACCCGGCCTGCACCTCATGCATGCTTCATCAACGGCATCGACGACGACCTGGTGAACCCGGGCGGGATCATGGACCTGTGGGTCCGTGAGGCCAGGCTGTTCAAGATGGGAGCAGGAAGCGGCGCGAACTTCTCGCACATCCGCGCTGAAGGCGAGCCGCTGTCCGGCGGCGGCAAGTCGTCGGGGCTGATGAGCTTCCTCAAGGTGGGCGACCGCGCCGCAGGCGCCATCAAGTCGGGCGGGACGACACGTCGCGCCGCCAAGATGGTGATCGTCGACGTCGACCATCCCGACATCGAGACCTTCATCAGCTGGAAGGCGAAGGAAGAGGACAAGGTGCGGGCGCTCGTCGCCCACGGCTACGACGCCGACTTCAACGGTGAGGCGTACGCCACCGTGTCTGGGCAGAACTCGAACAACTCGGTGCGTCTGTCCAACGAGTTCGTCCAGGCAGTCATCGCAAACGGCGAATGGAACCTCACCGCCCGCACCGACGGCCGCGTGATGAGGACCGTGAAGGCACGCGACCTGTGGCGCAGGATCGCCGACGCCGCGTGGCAATGCGCCGATCCGGGCCTGCAGTACCACTCGACCATCAACGAGTGGCACACATGCCCCGCAGGTGGCGCGATCAGGGCGAGCAACCCGTGCTCGGAGTACATGTTCCTCGACAACACGGCGTGCAACCTGGCGAGCCTCAACCTGGTGAAGTTCGAGCAGGCCGACGGCACGTTCGACCTCGAGGCCTACCGCCACGCCATCCGCCTGTGGACCATCGTGCTGGAGATCTCCGTCACGATGGCGCACTTCCCGTCCAAGGAGATCGCCCAAGGCAGCTACGACTACCGAACCCTCGGGCTCGGCTACGCCAACCTGGGATCGCTGCTCATGCGGGCGGGCATCGCGTACGACTCAGACGAGGGCCGAGCGATTGCGGGAGCCCTGACGGCGATCCTCACCGGCTATGCCTACGCCGCGTCGGCAGAGATGGCAGACGTGGTCGGCACCTTCCCGAAGTTCGCCGAGAACCGCGACCAGATGCTGCGGGTGATGAACAACCACCGCAAGGCGGCCTACGGCGTCGAGCAGTCGATGTACGACGGCATCAGCCACCACGTCGTGGGGATCGACCCGAATGCGTGCCCGCTCGACATGCTGGCCGAGGCCCGTGGGGCGTGGGACCTGGCGGTGCAGCTCGGCGAGCAGCACGGCTATCGCAACGCTCAGGCGACGGTGCTGGCCCCGACGGGAACCATCGGCCTGCTGATGGACTGCGACACGACGGGCGTCGAGCCCGACTTTGCGCTGGTGAAGTTCAAGAAGCTGGCCGGCGGCGGCTACTTCAAGATCGCCAACCAGTCGATCGCCCCGGCGCTGTCTCGTCTCGGCTACACGAGCCAGCAGATCGAGCGGATGATCGAGTACGTCGTCGGCACGATGAGCCTGCACCGGTCGCCGCACGTCAACACGGCGACGCTGATCGCCAAGGGCTTCACGGCGGACGACATCGACAAGGTCGAGGCGCTGCTGCCCGGTGTGTTCGAGCTCGGGTTTGCGTTCAACCAGTGGACGCTCGGCGAGGAGACGATGCAGCGGCTCGGCTTCACAGAGGCCCAGTACACGGACCCCAAGTTCAACATGCTGAAGGCGCTCGGCTACTCGGATGCCGACATCCGCGAGGCGAACGACTACATCTGCGGCCGCCAGACGATCGAGGGTGCACCGCACCTGCGCGACGAGCACCTGCCGGTGTTCGATACCGCCAACAAGAACGGCCGGTACGGCAAGCGGTTCATTCACCACGTCGGCCACATCAAGATGATGGCGGCAGCCCAGCCGTTCATCTCGGGGGCGATCTCGAAGACGATCAACATGCCCAGCGAGGTGACGGTCGAGGACATCGAAGAGTCCTACATGCTGTCGTGGGAGCTCGGGCTCAAGGCGATGGCGCTCTACCGGGACGGCTCGAAGGCGAGCCAGCCGCTGTCGGCGACCTCGGACGATGGCGTGTCCGAGGAGGAATCCGAGGGGTTGGAGGAGGCGCTGGATGACGAGCGCGAGCTCGTCATGATGGGCCACACCACCATCCATGGCGGCATGTTCCGGCCCGGGATCTCACCGTCGGAGGCGTACGCCGACCTGCCTCGGCCCAGGTTCCTGATGCCGTCGCGCCGCGGTGGCTACACCCAAGAGGGCCGCGTTGGCGGCCACAAGGTGTTCCTCCGCACAGGCGAGTACGACGACGGGACGCTCGGCGAGGTGTTCATCGACCTGGCAAAGGAGGGGGCGACCCTGCGCGGCATCCTTTCGTGCTTCGCCATCGCCGTCTCCAAGGGGCTCCAGTACGGCGTCCCTCTCGACGAGTTCGTCGACACGTTCACGTTCCAGACGTTCGAGCCGCGGGGCATGGTCGAGGGCCATCCGAACATCAAGATGGCCAACTCGATCGTCGACTACGTGTTCCGGGCGCTCGGAGTCGAATACCTGAAGCGAGACGAGCTGGCCCAGGTGCCGCCCGACCGCACCGCCGAGCTGCCCGAGCCCAAGAAGGGCATCGCCGTCGACGCCGGGGTGCAACTCGGGCTCGAAGAGGCCGCCAAGGAGCTCGACATCGAGGCGCAGATCGCCGCTGCTCAGTTCGTTGATGCGGACGACGACAGGCCGGCCAGGATCGGCGGCACGGTTTCGCCTCCCCCCGCAAGGAGCGGGGGAGGCGCCGCCGGCGCGCCGCCGCCTGTCCCCAGGCCCCGGTGCGATGGCCGCTCCCTTCGGTGTGGCGACGAACGGCAACGGCACGTCGACGACCGTCATCGAGACGGCGAAGGTCGTCGATGCGCAGACGGCGGGCATCCAGGCGGTTCTCGCCGACAAGATGGGTGACGCCCCGCTGTGCGACACATGCGGCCACATCACCGTGCGCAACGGCTCGTGCTACCGCTGCCTCAACTGCGGAGACAGCAAGGGCTGCAGCTAGCGCGTAGGGTTGAACGGAGACCACCGGGTCGCCGGCTCCCGCCAGGGGGAGCCGGCGACCTTTTCGTTGTGGGTTGCGGCGGGCCGGGCCGACTTCATGTCACTTCCGCATGAGATGGTGGAACGAGCCCAACATGTGGCGCACATGCAACAATGTGGAGTACATGAAGATGATCCAGATACGGAACGTCCCGGACCGCCTTCACCGAAGGCTCAAGGCTCGTGCTGCGATGGCCGGCCTCAGCCTGTCCGACTACGTGAAGAGCGAGCTCGAGCGTGTGGCCGCCACGCCGACCGTCGAAGAGCTGTTCCGGGCCATCGAACGACAGGACATGTTCGACATCGACGACGAAGTCGTCGCGGCGATTCGCCGCGATCGCGACGACCGGTGACGATCGTCGCCGACGCGTCCGCGGTTGTTGCCGCCCTCGTCAGTAGCGAAGCAGGCCCATCGCTGCGCCGGCGGCTGGCAGATCACGACGTGGTGGCGGCGCCGCACCTGATCGACCTCGAAGTGGCGAGCGCGCTGCGGAGGATCAGGCGCCACCTCGGGGAGGACCGCACGCTGCGTGCGCTCGAGGACTTCCGCCTGCTGCGCATCGCTCGGTACCCACACGAGCCGCTCCTCGGCGACGTGTGGGCACTCCGCAACGAGCTCAGCGCCTACGACGCCGCCTACGTTGCGCTCGCACGGGCCATGAACGTGGCGCTCCTCACCCTCGACCAGCGTCTGGCCACAGTGGCTGCCGACCACGTGGCGGTCGAAACCGTCTGAGAGCCGCTGCTGCACGGCGACGATCGGGGAGGGTGCTGAAGAGACGCAATCAGGACTCGGAACGATTCCAGAGCAATCCTGATCAGCTCCAAGATCAATCGGTCCGAGTCCGCCGAACCACCCTCACCACCCTCCTGGGACTGCAGCCGTCGAACAGGGATGTGGCCCGAATCTGTCACACCCGCATGACACGATGTCCGCATGTTCGCCACATGGACCATCGACCAACTCGAACGCACGCTGATCGAGGCCGAGCAGCGAATCGGGCGGCTGCGGGCGATGCAGATGGCGTTGCTCGACCGGCTCGATGTCGCGCAGGTGGCTCGGATGGACGGGTCGAGCAACCTCGCCGAATGGGTCTCCGCACGGGCCGACGTCGACCACCAGACCGCACGCGAGCTCGTCCGCACGGCCCGGACCACCGCCGATCGGCCTGAGCTCCGCATCCCGCTGGCCGAGGGTGAGGTGTCCTTCGCCCGGTGCACCGCCACTGCGCGCCTCGCTGCCACCGGCGCCTCCCCGGAAACGATCCACGGTTCAGTAGCGCTTGACATTGCCGGCGTGCGAAGGCTGGCCTCCCGCCACCGTCGGCTCACGCCGGTCGACGAACGGGAAGCGTTCGACCGCCGCCACCTCGTGATGCAGGCGTCGCTCGACTCGGCGATGGGCCGCATCTACGGAGAGTTCGCCGGGTACGAGTGGCGCGTGATCGAGAGGGTCGTCAACCAGCGAGCCGACGCCTTCCCTGCAGACCCGCCGCGTGAGCGTGCCGCGGCTTCGCAGAGGCGCGCCGACGCTCTTGCGGCCATCTGCCAAGACGCCCTGGACCACGACGCACCGGGCGCAGGGGCAGTGGCCACTCCGCTCGTGACCGTTTTCGTCGACGCCCGCACCAGGAGCGCCGATCCCGACCTGATCGACGCAACCATCGAGTCCGGACCGCGGGTCGGCGTCACCACCATCGAGCGCATCCTCTGTGGCGGCGGTGCCATAGAGGCGATCGGCGTCACCGGAGACGGCACCCCTCTGGCTCTTGGCCGAGCCAGCCGGGCCATCCCAGCGAAGCTCCGCCGATTCATCCTCCACCGTGACGACGGGTGCACGGTCGACGGCTGCGCTTCCCACTATCGCCTCCAGCCACACCACATCGTCCCTTGGTCCGAGGGCGGCCGCACCGATCCAGACAACCTCACGACCCTCTGCTGGTACCACCACCACGTCGTGGTCCACGGCCGTGGCTTTCGCATCGACCGAACCTCTCCCACCCGGCGCCGCCGCTTCCTCAGGCCACTCGCTGAACGGGCGCCGCCGGCGTAGCCCACCGCATGCTGCCCGGGTAGCGCCTCTCGACCGACGAGCGCGCACTTTCGTCGCAGGTTCCCGCCGTCACCCCCGTGACCGTCCCGGAGTTCGGCCCGGCCCGAACTCCGTTTCAGCGCGTTACCGGCAACCGCACCTCGACCGTGGTGCCCGCGCCGGGCAGGCTCGTCAAGGAGATCGAACCGCCGTGGGCTTCGACCAGGTCCCGACTGATGGTGAGCCCAAGGCCCGAACCCGACGACGTCGACCCCTTGCGGAACCGCTCGAAGACGGCCGGTGCCTGATCGGGATCGATGCCGACGCCTGTGTCCGCCACCGTCACCACCTGCTCGGACCCGTCGCTCCTGACTCCGAGTGTCAACATCCCTCCGTCAGGCATTGCCCGCAGTGCATTCACGACGAGATTGGTCACGACCTCGCGGATCCGCACCGGATCGACGACGATCTCAGGCAGCCGATCGTCGACGTCGGCCTCGATCGCCACCCCCGCCTCACCTGCGCTGCGCCGGTAGCCGTCTGCGACATCCGAGACGAGGTCCCCGACATCCGTCGGCCCGAGCTCGAGCCCGAGCGCTCCCGCCTCCGCCAGACTCAGCGTTCGCAGGTCTTCCAGGAGCCGCTCCATGACAGCCACCTCGTCGAGCAGCAGCTCCAGGTGTTCGGGATCGGGCTGGTGCACGCCGTCGAGCATCGACTCGATCTCGCCCCGAACGACGGTGAGCGGTGTGCGCAGCTCGTGGCCCAAGTCGGCGAGGAGGCGACGCCGCTGCTCGTCTGCGCTCTCGAGCCGTCGCGCCATGTCGTTGAACGACCGCGCCACCGGGCGCACCGAGGCCGGGCCACCTTCCTCGACTCGTGCGGAGTAGTCGCCGTCCGCCAGTGATCCCGCGGCCCGCACGAGCTCGCCCACCGGGCGCCACGTCCTCCGCGCAGAGCGGACGATGAACACGATGCCGAGGAAGACCAGCAGCGGCACGAACCCGATCGCCAGCCACTCCGGGAGGGCGACCCTGACGAGCGCGGAGATGATCGCACCGAGCGTCACCAAGGCGAAGCCGCTCAGGGCAAACACGACGAGGAACCCGACGAACATCTTGCGTCCGAAGCCCTGCCACGCACGCGCCCCGGGACCCCACTCGTTGGAGCCCTGCCACTCCCCCCGCTCCCAGGGCGTCCAGTGCCTACGCATCGGCGAACTTGTAGCCGACGCCGTACTCAGTGAGCACCAGGCTCGGCCGCTTGGGGTCGGGCTCGATCTTGCGCCGGATGTTCTTGATGTGCGCATCGACCGACCGCTCGTACGACTCGAACGACACCCCGTGAAGCGCATCGAGCAGCTGGGCCCGGGTGTAGATGCGCCCGGGCCGCCTGGCCAGCATCAGGAGCAGCTCGAACTCGGTTGCCGTGAGATCGACCTCGGAACCGTCGACCGCCACTCGGCGCTTGGGGATGTCGATCGTCACCGGGCCGGCTCTCACGACCTCGCCGCCACCGATCGTCGCATCCGCCCGGCGCAGCACCGCTCGAATCCGTGCGACCAGCTCGCGCGGGCTGAACGGCTTCACCATGTAGTCGTCGGCGCCCAATTCGAGACCGACGACGCGGTCGCTCTCCTCCGTTCGGGCAGTGAGGATGATGATCGGCACGGCAGACGACGTCCGCAGCTCGCGAATCACGTCGAGGCCATCCATCCCGGGCAGGCCGAGATCGAGCACGATCATGTCTGGCTTCTCCGCCCTCGCAAGCATCAGCGCCGCCGGTCCACTCGCCGCTTCGAGCACGGCGAAGCCCGCCTGGTGCAGATAGTCGCGCACCAGGCGGGTGATCTTCAGCTCGTCCTCGACGACCAGCACCTGCTTCACGTCAGGCATTCTCGCCGGTATCGGGGAAGGGAGGCGCCCAGCTGTCGACTTCCTCCTTCGCATGGGCCATACGGTGCCACTCCTCGAACGACTGCTCGGGCGACGGAGCGGGGCTGTCGGAGCGACCGGCAGGACGCCGGCCCCTGCCCCATTGCGGACGGGGACCCTCGCCGAAACCGCGAGAGCGGTGCCAGAACATGCGCCAGATGGCCCCCCAGAACAGCACGATGAAGGCGAACTTGGCGAAGAACAGCAGCGGGATGAGCAGCATGCCGATGCCGATCTCGGCGCCGCTGATGCCACCCGACACCAGTGCAACTACACCGGCGATTGCCAGAACCGCCACGACGATGCGAAACATCTTCAATCTCCTCTCGGGTTTGGGAACCGATGTGCCACACGATGTCGGAGGAATGTGGAGAACTCGTGAATGCGGCACGGAGGTTTCAGGCACGGCGAGGGCTCGGAGGCCTAGCCTGACTTTCGAGACCGCCACACAGGAGTCCCGCCCGATGGCCGAGCGCCACACCTGCACTGTCACCGGTACGCCCGCCAGACGTCTTCGCCTACATCACCGACCAGAGTCGCCTTCCTGAATGGAACCGCGACGTCGTGTCGAGCCGCATCGTGGACCCTCCGCTGCGGGAGGGAGCGACGATCGAGCAGGTCCGGCGCGACCGCGGGGAGGAGGTGCCGGCCCTGCTCGAGGTGGCCGAGTACGAGTCGCCCAAGCGCTACCGCGTCCGAGGCGACTTCGGGAACGCCAGCATCGCTATCGCAATCCAACTGGAGCCCGTGGCTGGGGGCACCCGGGTGTCGATGGGACAGAGGGCGCGCATCACGGGCTTCCGCAAGTTCTTCGGCGGCAAGATCGAGAAATCACTCGACGAGGCGACCGCGCAGGCCATGCGGGTGCTCCCCGACGCCTTCGGGGCCCGCAACGGCTGAGCCGGCCGCGGAGGGTCAGCGGCTGGGGACTCGCGACCTGCGGGCACCGATTCCTGAAAGCGCAGACAGCGTTCCAACGACCATCGGCACGAGCAGCAATGACCCGATGACCCACCACGGCGGTGCCATCTCTGGCGGAAGGACAGCGGTTGCAACCGAGGCGAAGATCAGAAGGGGAACGGCTGCGGCGAAGACGATGAGCGACCGGCCGGGTTCGGGCGGTCCCTCGACGACGCGATCTGTGACTGCCAGGTGTGGCGTATCGATGCTCGTCATCAGGCCTCCTCACACGTGGAGTTGCACGTGCGGCACCCAGAGGCTCGGGCGGCGCCGCCTCGGCTGTGGTGCTCTCAGCGGCGAAACCCCACCAGGGTCCGCACCTACCCAGTCGGCTGGGATGCGATGGTCTTGCGCGCCAACTTGACAACGGCTTCGTCGATCATCCGACCGTCCCTGTCAACGGCCGCACCGCGACCGGAAGCCAGCGTCGACTCGTAGGTCGCGACCACGTGCTCCGCCCACGCCAGCTCCTCCGGCGTCGGTCGCAGCGCCTCGTCGTACACGGGAACCTGGGCGGGATGGATGGCGGGGCGGCTGCGAAACCCGATCTCGTAGAGGACTCGCGTTTCCCGCCGCAGCCGGTCGACATCGCGGAAGTCGGAGTCGACCGGGCCGAGCGGAGGATCGATCCCTGCTGCCGCCGATGCCACGACGACCTGGAGGCGGATGGGAAGCCAGGATGCAGCCGCAGCCGCGATGCCCAGCTCGGCACCCAGATCCTGTTCGCCGATCATGAGCTGGTGCACCCGCGGCCCGTGAGCGATACCGGGGAGGTTGAGTACCGCTTGCGCCGTCTCGATGATCGGAAGCACCTTGACGTGGCGTCTCCCCACGCCATCGAGCGCATCCACGAGCCGGAGGACATCATCGAGCGACCGCACCTTCGGCACCATCACCCCATCCACGGGCACACCCTTCAGGACTGCAACATCGGTCGATTGGGCGTCACCGGCGTTGACCCGCACCCAGCGCTCGAAGGGGGCGCCGGCGGTATCGCGCAGCCACGAAGCGACGGCCTCCCGTGCGGACCTCCTTCCGGCCGGCGCAACGGCATCCTCGAGGTCGGCGATGATGGCATCGGCGCCGCGCCTGCCCGCCGCGGCCAGCATGTCGGACCGATCCCCCGGCACGAACAGATAGGTGCGAGCAGCCATGGGCCTCCTCAGCCGGTATGCGCCCGCCACAGAACCGGGAACAGCGGGTGATCGAGCGCGGCGCCGGCGGGGAGCTCGTCCTCGAGGCCGGGGAACGGAGGCGAGGTAGGCCACGGGCGCGGGGCGTGCACCATGTCGTCGCCGAGGAAACGCACCGACAGCACCCTTCGCCGCGCGTCGCGGGGCACACCCCCGGCCGCATGCAATGTCAGCATGTGGAAGAACACGGCGTCGCCCGGCTCCAGCTCCCAGGCAACGATCCGGAGGGCATCCCGATTCGCCTCGATGTCCGGAAGCTCTTGGAGCGTTCCTTCCGGGAACCACCTGGCCTGGCCATCCATGAACGTGCGCGGCATCAACCACGGGCCGAGGTGGGAGCCGGCCACGAACTCCAGTGTCGACTCGCGACCGACCGGGTCAACCGGAAGCCACATGCTGGCGTTCTGCATCCCGTCGACGTTGTAGTAGGGCTGGTCCTGATGCCACGGCGTGCGCTGGCTGGTGCGGGCCTCCTTCACCAGCACGTGGTCGTGGTAGAGGCGGATGACCGACGACTTGGTGAGCGCACCGGCGACCGATCCGGCCCGTGACGAGCGCACAAAGTGCTCGATCTCGGCGATGCGCTGCCAGTTGCAGAAGTCCTCGAAGAACATCCCGTCGTCCGGCCGGCTGGCGACGATCCCGAGGTCGCTCGGCGCGGCGAGCACCCGTTCGATCGCCGCGGCAACGTCGGCGATCTCGTCGGCCGTGGCAACACCGCGGACGCACACGGCGCCGTCTCGCTGGAACGCAGCGACGTCTTCTGCCGTCACGAGATCGCCTCATGCCGGACACCCTACCGGCCGACCTGCAGCCGCGGGCGGCGGGCTTCGTCTGCTCGCGACGGCATCCTCAATTCTGGCGAACCGCCAGGGCGCGGGCCGTATCTACGCCAGTAGAGGTCGGCGACGATCGGTACCGGCCGAGAGCCTGGTACGCGGACAGCGAGAGAGACACCGCCGCCGTCTTCGTGGCAGTGACATGATCGCGGCTGCTGCCGTGGCCGTTTCGGCGCTCTCACGCAACGAGGCGCGATCCGCCGTCTTCGTCGCCATCAGCCATCACCTCGGTCTGCTGCGGCCGCAATGGTCGCCTTCGCCTTCGACTACGGCCGCATCTACATCGCACGCGAGCGGCAACTGCAGAGCGGCGCATCGCCACGCCGGTCCGCCGACATCGACCTCGCCAACAACACGGTCACGGTGGTCCTCGGCTCCGAAGACGTCGAAACCAACAAGGAGTCTCAGCATGGTGTTCGCTCCGGTCGATCGGCGTCGACGAGTATCGACGTCAGCGCTCGAGCCGTCGCCCGCATGGGGACCTCCGGGAAGCGCCCACGACGGTGCCGCTGATCTTCTCCGAGTGCGAGTGGGATCACTTCGGTGTGCCGGGCATGGTCTCCGAAGGGGGATTCCTCCACGACAAGGCCGACATCCCGTTCGCCGACGGCTACCCGCTATCGAGCGCCGCGTGAAGATCGACTTCCACGGTCAGACAGTCGCCCGACTGCCACGTCGAGCTCGTCCGGCCAGGACCTCCCCGGCGGCTTTCGGTTGGCTCGACACCGACGGCAGCGAGTGCGCCGTCGCCACGGTGGTCGGCGCAGTGTCCACTGTCGATCCCGGGTCGTCGCCGAGCAACGGCTGCGACCCGCAGGATCTCGCGGACATGATGGGCACCGTCCAGGTGATCCCGTACTTCGACGTTTCCTCCGGCAACGGCAACAACGCCGCGTACCACGTCAAGGGCTACGGGGCGCTGTACGTCACCGGCTCCTACTTCGCCGGCCAGTACCACGGAGAGGTCGCTGATCACGGACAGCTACCCCTGCAGCGAGAGCAGTCGCTGCATCGAGGGCTACTTCATCGGCAACTGGACCGTGCACCCCCGGAAGCCCGGCGGCGCCGCCGCCGATCCTCGGCATCTCCAGCCTCGGGCTCACCGGCTACGGCACCCGGCCCAGGAGACGGCGCTCGCAGACTAGACTTCGCGTATCAGGGGGCCGCACCGGTCATCTGATCCCCCGTCCGCGCCACACCGGCGCACCGCACTCCCAGAGGGGGACCACCATGACCATCGGCTTGCAGGGCACGTGGACCGTGTCCGTAGCCTCGAAGAGCGCTGCCTGGCAGCAGCGCTTCACCGTCGCCGGCTCGACCAACGGAGCCGACGGCACGTACAACGGCGTCACCACCACGGCACCGGTGCTCGTGACCGGCGACCAGTGGGGCGTCACCATCGAGAACAATCCGACCGGCCCCATCGAGTGGCGGCCGTCACGGATGCGTCTCGCCAACTTCCGCGTCGACGGCAGCTTCTTCAAGGTCGACCTCGAGAGCGACGACGGCGGCGGCGGCGACGCCGACTTCAACGATCTCATCCTCACGGCGGCGATGCCGCTGTCGTCGAGCCAGTGGGTCGTCTACGGAACCGCCAAGTCCTACAGCGGCTGGTGCCTGATCAACCCGTGCTTCCCGTTCCCTTGGGTCGTCATCGACACGCCGCTCCAGCTCGAGCGGCTACTCGCCTACCCAGACGTGCGGCCGGTGCTCGAACGCGCCTACGGAGCCCGCGTCGCCGACCTGGCGAACCGCGAGACGTTCACCCCGATGATGCTCCCCCTCGGCGGGCGCAGCACCGAGGGCCTGACCGTCAAGGGCGACACCACCGTGGAGCTCGCCAAGAAGGGCAGAAGCAAGAACGCAGAGCTGACGGTCTCCAAGGAGGCACTCGTCGGGCGGGCTCTCTCCCCCGACTACGCGACGCCGTTCGACCGGGCCGAGCTCGACGTCATCGGCAAGCTCAAGTTCCCGTTCGCCTGCAACGTCGAACCCATTGCCGAGGCGCTGCTGCGCTTCGTCGAGTACGACCGCACCGACGAGGAGCTCGCAGGCGATCCGTACACGGGTTTCGGCGACAGGGAGACGCTCGGCGTCACGGCGACGGACGAGTTCGGCAACTACGTCTTCGCCTTCCCTCGCACGCTCGACCAGATCGTCGACGAAGCGTTCAACGACGTGCCGGCCGGCGGCGACGCAACCATCGGGGCCCGACCGGACCTGATCATCCAATTCGCCGAGACACCGGACGGAATCTCTCTCCACGAGACGGCGCCGTACTACGACATCCCCAACGTCCGCCGCATCGACCTGTGCATCCCTGCCGACGCTTTGCTGCCGAAGCCATGCCGCGGCGACCGGGTGCTGCAGTATCTGGGCGACATCCCCATCGTCACCAACCCGTTCTCCAAGCTGTGGCCCGATGGCACGGTGTCGAACCTGCCGGGCACGGAAGCCGGGCCGATCGTTCGCCACGCTGCATGGCGCGGCACGGTCGACATCTTCGGCTGCTTCGAAGGCACGACGACGCCCGTCACCCACTACACGATGGAGGTGCGATACGACGGGCAGGCGTGGACGTACCTCAACGTGCCGGCCTCAGGGCTGCGCCAGCAGGGCACCGCCGTCTGGACGACCGAGTCGTACGGAGCGGATCCTGCGAGCTTGCATGTCAACGGGGCGTCGCTCCCTGCCGTCAACGTCCCTGCGTACCGCAACATCGAGCTCGAGACCGGCTGGTCGCTCTACGTCGAGCACCTCAAGGCAAGGGTCAACGTGGCGAGCTACCTCCCGGGGACTCTCGCCCGCTCTGTGGGCACCGTGTCGTTCCGGATCCGCGGCTTCGACGCCGCGGGCAACCCGGTGGCGGGCGCCTACGACACGGTGACCATGCTCGTCGACAATGAGCCTGCGACCGGAGAGATCGAATCGATTGCCGTTGCGGGTGGCGGGGACCCGGGCGACTGTGCGCTGCTCGAAATCCCGTCGGCCGGTGCTCCCCTGGACATCCGGCTGCGAGCGACCGACCCGGACGGGTTCCTCGATGCGTGGTCGCTCACGGCGGTGCGCGGGTCCAACCATGCGGTCGGGCTCGTCGACGGCGCGACCTCAGGACCGGTGGGCGGCGCCTACGGCGATGCCGCTCCGTTCCGCTTCCACGGAACGTCGGAGATCACCGGTGCCGACCTCGACGGGTTCGTCACGCTGAGCGTCACGCCGACGAACGGCGATTGGCTGCAGGGCGAGGACTTCTGTGCCTTCAGCTTCGAGCTGGACCTGACCGATCGCACGACCAACGGGAAGTCCACTCCGGGCTCCCGCAAGGTATGGGATGAGGTCATCGGGATGAGGCCCGCCCCCTGACCGTCCCCTGCAACGAAGCGGGGTGCCCTCGGGCACCCCGCTTCGGCGCGTCAGCCCTCCAGCAACGGATGCCCTGCGCCGAGCACTTCCTTCAGCACCTCCGCGGTGTGCTCGCCGAGCCGCGGCGCTGGACGGAGCTCAGCTCGGCTGCCGAACGGCGCCCGTACCCGCCGGTAGCCGCCCTCGGGAGTGGGGGTGTCGACCACCAGCCCCGCTTCGGCGACGTAGGGCGCTCCCAGCGCATCCAGCACGCTGCGCACCGGAGCATGCGGAACACCCGCAGCCGCAAGCCGCTCAGACGCGTCGGCCGTGGTCATTCGGGCAAGGGCGCCTGCCACGACTCCGTCCACTTCAGCCCTGTGCCGGTTCCGCTCGGCATTGGCGCCGAATGCAGCGACCTGCGACGCACCGAGTTCGAGTGCGTCGAGCAGGAGCGGCCAGAACTTCTCACCGATCACGGCAATTGCGATCCAGCCGTCCCGCGTCGGGTATGCGCCGTACGGGACTTGCGTGTGATGCCCGGAGCCAACGGGAGGCGGATCGTGGCCTGTGCCGGCCGCCGATGTCGCGACGTACGACAGCATCGTCAGCGTCGCATCGAAAAGAGGTACCTCGATGCGGCAGCCCTTTCCGCTGCGGAGCTTCGCGACATAGCCGGCGACGGCGGCAATGGCTGCCCAGAGACCGGCTGCGAGGTCGCCGATCGGCACTCCTGCCCGCATCGGAGCACCGCCGGGCTCACCGGTCACCGCCATGATGCCCGACTCTGCCTGCACGACGAGATCGAACGCTGGGTCGTCCGCCTTGGGGCTGGTCGATCCGTATCCCGGCACGGAAACGAGCACGAGATGCGGATGGCGAAATGCGATCGTCTCGGCACCGAGTCCGAGCCGCTCCGCCGCATCGGGGCGGAAGTTCTCGAACACGATGTCGGCCCGTTCGAGCACCGCATCGAGCGCAGACCGGCCTGGAGCGGTCCGCAGATCGAGAACGATGCCGCGCTTCCCCGTATTGAGCGATGAGAAGTACAACGAGCGATCACCGACAAAGGGCCCGATCTCACGCGATGGATCGCCCTCCGGACCCTCGACCTTGACGACATCGGCGCCAAGCTCCGCAAGGGCCTGGGCGGCGAATGGGCCGGCGAGGATGCGAGACAGATCCACGACCCGCACGCCTTCGAGCAGGCCGGTCACGAGCGACCCGGCCTGCAGTGTCGTGCGTCTGGAGCAGCATCGCTGACGTGGTGAGACCCGGTCATGGGCGGCAGCCTAAGGGCGCACGCGATATGCGCCGAACGACCCCTTTTGCCGCCCACCCTAGAAATCCCTGCTGTGGACATCTACAGTTACGTCTGGCTGAGCCGAAAGTTAAGTGGTGGGAATCGAAGGACCAGGCCATCGTTCTTCTATGGTTCGCGTGATGACGGGCCAATTCGACGCGCCCGGAGATGACGCGGCTGCGCTGCTTCGTGCGCAAGAGCTCGGGTGCTTGCCGGAAGCGGTGCTCGCGCTGGTCGTCCTCACTGACTACCGCATCGTTGGCGCTCCCGAAGACGGGGGCATGCTGCAGATCCGCCCCGAGTGGCCGGCAGCATGGCGGGTTCACGCCACCCGCTGCCACCGGGCCCTTGCCGCCGGATGCAACGACGACATCGACGTCGTCCTCCGCATCTTCTCGGAATGGCAGCGATCACCCGACCCATCCGGTTGGTGCGCCACGTGGTGGATCGATCCCGAGATGCTCACGCGCATCGAGACCGACGTAGCCGCCGTCTTCGCAAGCCTCGCGACCGCAGGCCCGCTCGGGCTCCGCCATCCGGTCGACGGGGCACGCGCCCCCCAAGTCCGTAGGGCGCTCGCCGAGACGCTCGGCGGTGCCGAGCACGAGCGCATCGGCCCCGATCGCTACCGCCGCGTCGGCAGCGAAGGCGAGGTCTCCACACTCAGCCCGGCGGCTGTGGTCACTCCCGGCGAGCGGTTCGTCGCCCTCTACCGCGATCCTGCGACGGGAGGGCTCGAGCACCTGATCTCACTCGATGCGCCGCCGACAGCCACCGACGACCTCCTGGCGCCCGTGAGAGCCGAGTGGCCGGTGGGCAGCATCGCCGACATCGAGACCCTCGGTGCCGTCGCCGCCGGCCGCATCATCGTCGGCATGTCGGCGATTCAGCGGGGTTTCCCGTGTCCCGAAGGCACGGCTCCCGGCCCGGCTGCACCACGCGATGACGTCCCGGAGCTCATTGCGGCCCCCACCTATGCAAGCGCTCCAATCGACGCCGCGCTGAAGATGCGAGTCCGAATCATCGGGTATCGGATCGAGGAGAATGGCGGCGCTGTGCTGGTGGTCGACCCCTTGGAGCCCGGAGCCCCGCTCGATCCTGCCGATCATCCGGACCTCGGCACATGGGACGACATCGAGGTCGTGGTGCGAGGAGTGACGCCCGAGCACGGTGGCCCGCTGCTCGAACTGGCGCGTGCCGATGGGCTCGGGTCCTTCTACGTGCCGCCGGCCGCCGGGCTCGACGCACACGACGCCGGGTTCGCGAGCCGATTGATCGAAGGGGCGAGACTCACGGGGCGCGTGATCCCGGAGCCGCCGATCGGCGCCCACCTCACCGTATCGCTCCTCCCGGTTGCGCTCCGCCACCTCGAGGCAACGGTCGCCGACCAGCACCGCCCGATCCCGGCCGTCGTCGTAGCCCGTGACGGCGCACAGGCAATACTCACCGTCGAGCTGGTGAACCGTGACCCCACCAACGGCATGTCACATCGTTTCAGCCTCCCCTACCAGCGGCTGGCGGGCGGCCTCGACCCCGCGCCCGGCAGCGAGCTCGACGTCGTGTTGCGCCCCGATCGCAGCCAGGAGCGGCGCCGCCTCGGCGCCAACGCCGAGCTCATTCGCTTTGCGCGCCGCAACGGCGACACCTTCGTGATCGAGGACGGTTGGCTCGGCCTCGCCCCATCGCCCCCGCAGATACCGGCAATCCTCGCCCTCCTCTCACTCTCCGACTCGTCGCCGTGGGAACGCGAAGTGGTGTGGATGTACGAAGACAATCTCCACCTCGAGGTGGCTATGGCAGGCGAGCGCGGCAACTCGCTCGTGGCCCGCGCCGCATCCGAGTCCCCAGGGTTCCTCCTGCCGGCACCGGCACGTTCCACCTCACCCGGCCAGGCGGGCACCGCAGCCACCGGCACCGAGAGGAGTGGTGCACCGACCGATCTCCCGAAGCTCGTGGCCTGGCTCCCGCCCGGCGGACCCGAACGCGTGATGGGTCGCAACGGTGCGGCCCTCGCCGAGCTACGCGCCGGACCCGGCGTCGTCGCCGTCGACCTCGAAGGCGACATCGTCACCGTCATCGGCGAGTCCGGGCGGACGGTGCGATCCGTGCTCTCCGAGATCCAGCGGCTCATCTTGCCGGCCAAGGGAAAGATCATCGTCCCTCCCGGCCAGGGCAGACGCCTCATCGGCATCGACGGCACCACCGTGCGTGCCATCGAAGCCCGCACCGGGTGCCTCGCCACGCCGCCGCAAGAAGATGGCGACCTGTGGTCGGTCGAAGGCCCCAGCTCGCAGGCGGTGAAGGAGTTCATCCGGCTTGCGGCGGAGCAGGTAGCCGGCGTTGCCGGGCGCGTGACCGGAGTCGAGGATCTCGAGGTGCTCGAAGACACGACCATCCCCGGCGGAGAGCGCCGGCCGGCGCCGCGCCCGGCGCCACCACCCGCCGCACCGGAACCGCCGGCCGAACCTGCACCGGACCCCGCCGCCGAGCAACGGGTCGAGGAACCGGAGGCGCCGCCCTCACACGAGCCCGCGAGCGATCGGGAGGGCGGCACCGACGCCGACGAGATCACCGTCGGACGCGCAGCCCGCAGAATCGGCAGGCAACGCAGCAAGAAGGCGCCGAAGACCGAGCGGACCGCCGAGGTTCGCACACGAGAGACGAAGACTCGAGCCCCGTCCGACATCGTTGGATGGCTCGGCCGTGCGTTGCTCGTGCTCGTCGCAGCCGCTGCGGTCGTTGGGTTGATCCTCTACATCATCCCGCTGGTGCGCGGCGATCAGACGCCGGCGAGCCCCAATGGCTCGCTCGACGGCACAGCGACTCTCGATTCGCTGCCTGGCTCGAACCTGGTCGAGTTGGTGGACGCATCTGCGTTCACCGCGGATGCATGCTGGCTCGCCGTCATGGCGACCTCTGAGACGCAAGCGGATGCCGCAACCGCCACGGAACAGCTCGCCACGATCGGGTTGGAAGCCTCGATCGTCGCATCCGACATCGTGCCGGGGTGGGCCACAGGGGGCATCGCCACTGTCGTGGCGGTGGAGACGCCGCGGCAGGCCGCAGACGCCGTGGCTCGCGCCGCCCTGGTCGGGTACCGGGGCGTGGCGGTCGAGTCAACGACCGAAGGGTGCAGCACCCTCGGCGTCGTCCCCGGCGGCGCCAGCCTCGGATTCGTCGACGTCCCCGTGAACCATCCGGCGAATGCTGCGATTGCGTGGATGGCCAATACAGGTCTTGCGAGGACGTGCAATCCGCCGATCGGCGATCAGTTCTGCCCAAGCGACATCGTCACCGTGGGTGAGCTGAACGAGGCGCTCGCGGCAGTGCTCGACGATCCGCCACCGCCAATAGAGCGGGACGACGTTGCTCCCGCCACCGCAGGCGACGCACGCCATCCGCTCGGCATGGAGACTGCGCTGCCCAATGCCCCGCTCAGCCGCGCAGAGCTCGCCGAGATTCTCCTCCAGGCATATCGCGACAACTGAGCAGCACCAACAGGAAGGGCGATCCGCACACCGGAAGGGCGGCCGCTGAGCGACCGCCCCTACCGGCCCTCAAGACCTCGAGATCACCACCTTGCGGCGATCCACTCCGCTGCCTTGTCGAGATCCGGCTTCATCTCGATCTCGCCGATCCTCACCAGCTCGTCGCGGGCGGACCAGTCGTCCATCTCGATCTCGTGACCCGGCGGGAACCTGTGATTGACACGGTAGTAGCGGTCGCCGAGCAGCTGGGCGCACTGGTAATGCGGAACATCGCCGAGCCCGTCGAAGATCAACCGCACCAGCGGTTCTGCCCACCGCACGTAGC
Source organism: uncultured Acidimicrobiia bacterium (assembly GCA_963792895.1). Lineage (GTDB taxonomy): Bacteria > Actinomycetota > Acidimicrobiia > Spongiisociales > UBA5794 > UBA6912. The sequence goes on along the minus strand of CAWBYA010000007.1, from coordinate 565,394 downwards.
CCCAGTTGTGGTCGGGCCCTTCGACCCGCCGCGGCAGAAAGCCTGTTCCGATCGACAGCAGCCTGATGTCCTTCAGGCCGGGGCGCGGTTCGATCTTGGCTCGTTCGTCCTGGGTCTGGGCAAGTGCCGCCATGGCCGGGTTGTTGGCTACGACACCGCCGTCGATGAAGCCATCCACAGTGGGGAAGAACGTGGGGGCGGCGCTCGTCGCCATGGCGACGTCGACCACCTTCCGGCCGCCGTCGGAGTCTTTGCCGGGGAAGTTGTGAAAGAATTTCGGCTTCCAACTCCGTTTCGCCTCGTTGGGGTCCTCGTTGTCGAGGTCGAATGCGCTGATCAACACGCGATGCTTCAAGGTGCGCAGCTTCATGTCGCCGAACTCATCCACAAGTGCAGAGCGCAGCGCGGCGTTGCTGTACCCGGCAGCGATGAACTGGAGGCCGTCGCGGACGAAGGGCGGCCACGGGTTGGCGAAGATGTCCGGTGATCGGTCGTAGTAGAGACTCCGCAGCGCAGACGGTGCGATCTCCTTGGCGAGACCGAGCGCAATGATCCCGCCGGTTGAGGTGCCGGCGAAGAGGTCGATGCGATCGCGCCATCCGGGTACCCTCTCGTCGAGCTGCTCGAGGATCACGCTCACGAGCAGGCCGCGCACCCCGCCGCCGTCGATCGAGAGAATTCGGTAGGTGTCCACGACGCTCCTCCTTGGGTTGCGGGAACCGCCGGGCTCCATCTCACGGCGTCGGGCGCGCCGCAACTAGCAGCAGAGGTCCCGATCCTCCGCTGTTCGAAGGTGGTTCAATGGCCCCCGGCAGCGAAGGGAGCACGATGCAAGCGATTCTCATCACGGAAGCCGGCGGGCCGGAAGCGCTCCGACTTGCGGAGGTCGCCGCCCCCGAGCCCGGGCCATCCGACCTGATCGTGCGTGTCGCCGCCGCCGGCGTCAACTACATCGACACATATCACCGCACCGGCCTGTACCCGATGGCGCTCCCCTTCACCCCGGGGCTCGAAGGTGCGGGTGAAGTCGTTGCGGTGGGCGGCGAAGTGGAAGGCGTCGCACCCGGACAGAGGGTCGCTTGGAGCAACGCGATCGGCTCGTATGCGGAGCTTGCCCTCGTGCCGGCCGAACGCGCCGTCACCGTCCCGGATGGTGTCGACGCCGAGGCGGCTGCCGCCGTCATGCTCCAGGGGATGACGGCGCACTATCTCACCCACGACACCTACCAGTTGCGCGCCGGGAGCCGATGCCTGGTGCATGCAGGCGCCGGCGGCGTCGGGCTCTTGCTCATACAGATGGCAAAGGCAATCGGCGCCGAAGTCTTCACCACCGTATCGACGGAGGAGAAGGCGCACCTCGCCGCCGATGCGGGCGCAGACCACGTGATCCGCTACACCGAGCGTGACTTCGGGGATGCCGTGGAGGAGATCGCCGGTCCCCGGCCGCTCGACGTCGTGTACGACGGAGTCGGAAGAGCCACCTTCGATCGGGGTCTGGAGCTGCTGCGGCCACGCGGCGTCATGGCACTCTTCGGCCAGTCGAGCGGCGTCGTGGCCCCGCTCGACCTCGGGCGGCTCGCCGCCAACGGCTCGCTGTACGTCACCCGGCCAACACTCTTCAGCCACATAGCCGGCCGTGCCGATCTCGAAGGTATGGCTGGGGCCGTGCTCGGCGCCGTCGCTGCGGGCGAGCTCGAGGTCCGCATTGGGCACCGCTATCCGCTCGGCGAGGCGGCCGCTGCGCACAGCGCGCTCGAGGGCCGCGCAACCACGGGGAAGGTCCTTCTCATCCCGGGATCCGTCGACGCCTGACGGGCGTCTGGCGCCGAAGCCCTTTCACCCATCATCGGGAGGGCGAGCGAGCGGACGAGCATCGCGGCGAGCTGGCCCCGGGTCATCTCGGAGTCGGGGCAGTAGCGGTCGCGGTCCGGCGGGTTGCAGCCCAAGGTGATGCCTGCGGCCGCGACGGCAGCGATGTCCTCGGCGAACAGGGAGTCGATGGTGTCGACGAAGGGCGCAGGGGTTGGGCAACGACCCATCGCTCGTTGGCGCCGGCGGTGATACCCCACTGCTGGGAGGTCACCACGGCGGTCGTGAACCCCCACGCCTCGTCTTGGCCGGAACTGTGCAGCGGCCCGCACTCCCCCAGCAGCACCTGGCGCAGCAGCTTGATCGTGCCGATGTGACGGTGAGGCCCCACGTCGGCGGCGGTGGTGAGGTCTCGTCGAGCCCGAACGCCTGGTGCACCGCCGCGAACCCGTAGGTTGGCGCTCTCGCTGATCATGGGCGTGATGAAGGCTCGCTCGGCCGTTGTGAGGGCTCGACCCTCCTCCTGCGCCCGGAGAAGAACGGCTGCCATGACCTCGACCTTGAAGACACTCGCCGTCGTGATGCGCTCGTCAGGTAAGAGGCTGGCGACACATCCGGTGCGCTGGTCGTACACCGCGGCGGTCAGGCGATGCCCTGACCACCGGGTACAGGGCGACGCAACAGAGTGCGACGATGATGGCGGTCGAGAGCCGCCACGGCGACGCCGTCACTGCGCAGCGCTCATCCGTGCCCGACGATCGGTGGCATCCTCGACGAGGACGCGAAACAGGGCCCATGCCGCCTTGTCGTCGGCATGGCCGAGGTATTCGGGATGCCACTGGACGGCTGTGAGCGGCCAACACCCGTCCTCGTGCTCGATCGCCTCGATGACGCCGTCGTCCGCCCATGCCACCGGCCTGAAGCCCGGGGCGACATCCCCGACGGCTTGATGGTGTATCGAGTTCACCTCGAGGTCGGTGCCGCCAACGATCGAAGCCACTCTGGACCCAGCGTCCAATCGGATGTGCTGGTGGCCGTTGAAGACATGGTGGCCGATGACCGTGTGGTCCATCGACCCGACCTCCGCAGGGATGTCCGCAATCAACGTGCCCCCGAGCGCAACGTTGAGCACCTGAAGACCCCGGCAGATGGCCAACATCGGGAAACGGCACGCAGCGGCCTGTTTGGCCAGCTCGATCTCGAACTCGTCACGATCGAAGTCCATGCCGTACATCGCCTCGGTGCGTGTGCCGCCGTATCGTTCCGGCTCGACATCCCCGCCGCCGGACAGCACGAGCCCGTCGATGCGATCGAGAAGGGAAGGAACGTCGCCGGCCGGAACAGGCGGCAACAGCACCGGCACCCCACCGGCGCGCAACACAGAGTCTGTGTAAGTGTGCTCGATGGTGTGCGCATCCATCTCGCCGCCGGACGCCTGCACCATGCGCGGCCGCGTCGAGATGCCGATGATCGGTCGCATGGACAGAGGATACCGACCTGCCGGCCGGAATTTGTCTCGGCGCGAAGGGTCGCTGGCCGGTGGATGCAGCATCTCGGGTGCGCCATGGTGCAGAGAACCAACATGAGAGGACGCCATGACCCGACCCGCTTTCACGGTCGACGAAGCCCGCGCCATCGGCGATGAGCTCGGTATCGACTGGGCAAAGGCTCGCTTCGACGCTGTTCAGTTCGCGGCTGGAATGAACGTCGAGCTCGAACACGGTGAGCGAGATCCCGCAACGAACGTCACCGGCGACGACCCGATCATGACCGGCAAGATCGCCCTCGCCCACCTGAACGAATTCCCCGACTACTACGTCCGGCTCGAGAAGCTGGAACGAGAAGCCGAGGAGCACTGGTCGGCGGAGTGAGTCGCTCGACAAACCGCTGAACGGGCATCACTGCGCTGACCCGGCGGCCTCTGCGGGCAACGCCGCTTCGAGATACGAATCGTCCAGTGACAGGTAGAGCTCCTCCTCCTGGGCGAAGTGCAACTGCAAGATGGCGTGAAGCCCGTAGAGGATGCGCCTGAGGTCGCCGAGGTCGGCATCGGTCGGCCCCTCGTCGGGGAGATCGTCGACGAGCGCCTCGTAGAGACGGATGAGGTGAAAGATCTCCTGGTGGGTCCTGCTCAGCGCTGCGAGCGGGTCGGCACCGGGAAGTTGGGCTGCGATGACGGGGTACACATCGTGCTCGTCACCCTGCTCGTGGGGCACGATCACCTCCGTGAGAAACGCCCGCAGCGCGGCGAGCTCGGTGCGAGCCTCGTCCGAGCGAAGGTCATCGAGGCGGTCGGCACCGTGGCGGATCCGGTCGAGCATCGGGATGAGCTCCTGGTGCTCGTGGCGCAGCCGTCCGGTCAGGTCGGCAGGAAGCGTAGGGATCGACCGTGCCTGCTTCTGGCCTGTCAGGGCCCGCAGCGCCCACAGGATGGCGACTGCGTCGATCCCCTCCTGCGCTATGGCGCCGGCGACCGGAGGCAGCAGCCCAACGGCAGCGACCGCCATCGCGGCGAACGACAAGCCCATGCCGATCCACACTGCCTCGATGGCGATTCGGCGGGAGCGGCGGGCGATGCGGATGGCGTCGACGAGACGGTCGAGGCGGTCGACCAAGAGGACGACATCTGCGGCCTCCGATGATGCGGTGGCGCCGCGCGCCCCCATCGCAACACCAACGTCGGCAGCAGCGAGGGCGGGGGCGTCGTTGATGCCGTCGCCGACCATGATGGTCACGCCGTGTGCGACGGCGTCGCGCACCGCTTCGATCTTCTCTTCGGGGGTCCGCTCGGCGAGCACCCGGTCGACCCCGAGCGCAGCACCCACCGCCTCTGCGACCCGCGGGTGGTCGCCGGTGAGCATCGCGATGGGCTGGAGGCCTTCCCTGCGCAATGCCCGAATGGTGAGCGGGCTGTCCGGCCGGATCTGATCTTCGAGCACCAGACCGGCCAGCACATCGCCGTCAGCCGAGACGAAGACGGTCGACCCGCCGCTGCGGGCAAGCCGGCGCCGCAACGCCACCGCCTTGGGCGAAGGAGCTCCGTCTGTGACCCACCGCAGGCTGCCCACCCGAACCTGGTGCGAGCCAACGGTCCCGGACACACCAGAGCCCTGCTCCTCGTACACGCCTGAGGGGAACTCGAGCGGGATGCCGCGGTCGTGAGCCGCCCGCACGAGCGCAGTTGCGAAGACGTGCGAGGACGCCTGGTCGAGCGAGGCGGCCAGCCTCAACACCTCGGCTTCGTCCGTGCCGGCGTCCACAGGGGCGATCGTGACAAGTGCCGGCTCGCCCACCGTGAGCGTCCCGGTCTTGTCGAACATCAGCTGCGTACCCCGCGCCAGCGTCTCGAGCGCACCGCCACCCTTGACGATGATGCCTTTGCGGGCAGCCCGCGAGATGCCTGCCACGATCGCAACCGGGGCGGCGATGAGCAGCGGGCACGGCGTGGCAACCACCAGCACGGCCAGCGCCCTCACGGGATCGCCGGACACTATCCACGCCACTGCTGCCAGCCCGAGTGCCACGGGGACGAAGGCGAGCGCATAGCGGTCGGCGAGCCGAACAAACGGGGCCTTCGACGTCCGTGCGTTGTCAACGAGGCGCACGATGCCCGCATAGGTGCTGTCTGCAGCGCGCGCCAGCGTCCGCATCTCGAACGGAGCGCCGACGTTCAGGGTCCCGCTGCCGACTCGGTCTCCCGCGGTGCGCCCAACCGGCCTCGACTCTCCCGTGAGCGTGGACTCGTCGAGCACCGCTTCGCCCTCCGCCACCACGCCGTCGACCGGCAGAACCTCCCCGGGCTTCACCAGCAGGCGGTCACCGGGGACGACGTCGTCCGCTGGGATCGTCTCGAGTGCGCCGTCCCGGTAGCGGTGGGCCACCCGAGGGGCCCTGGCGAGGAGCGCGGTGAGCTCTCGCTCAGCCCTGCCGGCAGCGTATTCCTCGAGGGCGCGGCCTGTAGCGAGCATCAGACCAACCATCGCTGCAGCCAGAAACTCACCGAGAGCGAGGGCCGCCGCTACGGCCAGCACGGCCACCACGTCGACGCCCAGCTCGCGGGCCCGTAGGTCACGGACAACGTCGACGAGCAGCGGCAGCAACGCTGCAACCGCCGCCACCGCCCAGATGCCCGCCGCAAGGGAGCTCCGATCGGCAAGCGCCGACGCCGCGCCGAGCGCCAGGGCGAGAACCTCGCCTGCGAGGAGTGCTTGCGTCGATCTTGGTGAGAGCATCGTTGAGTATGGGGCGGGCAGTCACCCCGGCGCCACCTTGCCCATCAGCGATCAGGTTCGGTAGTGCGTATCGTCCCACGGGAAGGGGCCGCGTGGAGCGTGTGCCTCCCATCACGATCGGCCGGCCGATGCATCCAAAAGGCCCTAGCGACTCGACGACGAATGCAAGGATGATTGCCGGAGAAGGAGGCGCTAAGACATGATCATCGTGGTTGGCATCGACGACACGGCGCACTCCGTCAGAGTGCTGGAGCACGCGATCAACGCCGCCGAGCTCAAGGACGCCGAGCTCCACGTCGTACACGTGTTCCACATGCCGCCGACCGTCACGGCCGGCTACGGCATCTTCCCCGTCGACATCGACAAGCTCGCCACCGCCGAGCGGCGCCGGGTGTGGGACCCGATCGAGGGCCATCTCGCCCGCACGCACCTCGCCGTCGAGCGGGTGGATATCGAGGGATACCCGCCGGATGCTCTCGTGGCGTACGTGAAGAACGTGAACGCAAGCTTGCTGGTCGTGGGGACCCGGGGCCGCGGTGAGCTGGCCTCGATGGTCCTCGGCTCGACCAGCCACCGGGCCATTCACCTGTCGCCGTGCGACGTGCTCGTGGTGAAACCGGAGTCGGAGCCCGCCCTCTGACACGGCCTCGCCGCGACGGTGCAGCGCTACTGCGCGGTCCAGCCCCCGTCGACGACCAGGATGTGGCCGGTGACCATGCCGCCTGCCGGTGATGCGAGGTAGACGACGGCAGCCGCAACATCGTCGATGGTGCCGACCCGGCCGATCGGGATGCGCTCGAGCACGCGACGGAGGTACCCGGGCTGATCCAGACGCTCCGCCGTCCCCGGGGTGTAGATGAATGTCGGGGCAACCGCGTTCACGCTGATGCCCCTGGCCGACCACTCGAGCGCCAGCACCTTCGTGAGCAGATTCACGCCGCCCTTGCTCGCCGAGTAGACGGCGTGGTCGCGAATCCCGACGACACCGGCCTGGGAGCTCATGTTGATGATCCTGCCGGCACCCTGCTCCAGCATGATGCGTCCCGCCGCCTGACAGCAGAAGAAGAGCCCGCGCAGGTTGACGGCCATCATCCCGTCCCAGTCCGATTCGGTGACGTCCTCGGCGTGGTGGTTCGCCCCCAGCCCAGCATTGTTCACCAACACGTCGACCGATCCGAAATGATCGCGCACATCGTCGAAGGCAGCGCGGATCGATGCGACCTCCGTCACATCGAGCGCAACCGGCATCGCCACGCCCCCGCCCCCGGCGATCTCGGCGACGACCTCACGTGCGTCATCGAGGCTGCGGGCCGCCACCGCCACATTCGCTCCAGCGGCCGCCACCCGCACGGCAAGCCCGCGCCCGATGCCCCGGCTCGCGCCGGTGACGACGGCCACTTTGCCGTCCAGGCGAAAGTCGAGCTCTGCCATACGGAGACCCTACCGCGCCGCGTCCGACCACCGCCGACACAGGACGGAATCCGGCTGCAGCCCAGGGGATAGCCTGCGCCGGTGAATGATCCACGGGCCGGAGGTGGCGTACGGCGAGCCGCAACGATCGCCGTCGCCGCATTCGTGATGTTGGGCCTCGCCAACGAGGGGCTCGGCACGGCGTGGCCTTCGATCAGCGTGGACACGGGTCGGCCGATCTCCGACTTGGGTGTGCTGCTCGCCGCCGGCCTCATCGGCTACACATCGTCGAGCGCGGTGTCCGGCCGAGTGGCGCGGCGGCTCGGCATGGGACCGACGGTGACTACCGCAGCTGCCCTGTCCCTCATGGGGCTCATCACATTCGTCGCCGCGGCGAGCTGGGTTGCCGTCCTCGTCGCCGCCGTCGTGCTCGGAATTGGCAGCGGACTCCTCGACAGCTCAGTGAACGCATACGCCGCCCACCGCTTCACTGCGGGCACGACCAACCTGCTCCACGCCGGGTTCGGGGTTGGCGCCACCCTCGGACCGATTGTCATGGCGCGTTCCGTTGCGACCGGGGTCGGTTGGCACGTGGGCTACGTCGTGATCGCAGCAGCCCAAGCAGGACTGCTGGTCGCGTTGTGGACAACGAGAGGCCGGTGGCGCCCGGCGGCTGCCGTCGACGAGTCGACGAGCAACGAGCCGCTCCGGTTCGGCGTGGTGGTGACCCTCAGCCTGATGATGTTCTTCCTCTACACGGGTCTCGAGGTGACCGCAGGGCAGTGGTCCTTCAGCGTGCTCACCGAGAGCCGCGAGATCGGTACACAGGCCGCAGGCGCCTGGGTAGCGGCGTATTGGGGCGGGCTCACAGTGGGCCGGCTCGCGTTGAGCACCGTCGCCACCCGCCTCGGCCCCCGCCGCGTGCTGGCGTTCTCGATGGCAGGGACCATCGCCGGCTGCGCCTTGTTCTGGTGGGATCCCGGCGGCCTCGGCGTCACCGGGCTGCCGCTGGTCGGTGTCAGTCTCGCCGGGGTGTTCCCAACACTCGTCACGTTGACGCCGGCTCGGATCGGCATCGGGCACACCACCGCCGTGATGGGCTACCAACTCGCAGCCGCCAGCCTCGGTGCCGCAACGCTGCCATGGATGGTCGGCTGGGCCGTGGCCCGCACCTCGCTCGAGGTTCTCGGGCCGTTTCTCGTCGTCGCCGCATTGCTGATGACGGCGCTCCATGGAGTGCTCGACCTGCGATCGGGCGCGTCCCGGGCCACCGCCGGCTGAGCATCACCGCGGCGAGGGCGAGGACCAGTACGCGCCTCGGTCAAGCCGGTGGTCGATGAACTGCGGCCGGGGTGCTGGGCATCTGCCGGCGCTCGAGAACCTCTGCCGCGTGGCGGTAGCCGGCTTCGACCATGTTCCGCCAGGACGCAAACTCCAAGATCCCGAAGGTCTCGACCGGTGGGCGAAAGACGAGGTCGGCGAGATCGGCGCTGTGGCTGCTGCCGGTGACGGCCGTGGCATGCGACAAGAGGTCGACCATGCGGGGGATCTCCATCGCCGCCTTCCACGGTGCGAGCCGCCGTCCCGCAACCCGCCAACCCGAGACCACGCCGTCGTCACCCAGGTCCGCCGCCGGCATGTCGACCGATGCGCGCAGGTCGACCGCAAGCACCGTCGCAGGGTCGAACAGCTCCCGCATCACGTCTGTCGGGAGGTTGTTGAGCACACCACCGTCTACCAGCACGTGGCCTTCGGCCGATCGCACCGGGGGGAAGATGCCGGGAATCGCAACGCTCGACCGCACCGCCTTCCACACGAGACCTCGCCTGTGGACATACGGCGCACCCGCGCTGAGATCCGTCGACATGCAGAAGAAGTCGATCCAGAGGTCCTCGATGTGCACATCGCCGTAGCCCTCCCGCATGCCCGAGGTGAGCCGATCTCCAGAGGCGAGAGCGACTGCAGGGAACGAGAAGTCGACGAGCGACCCCCGATCGACCGTGACCCTGCGCTCGAGCTCGAGCATCGTGTCCCAGTCCCAACCGATGGCGTAGGCCGCGGCGACGGAAGCGCCAATACTCGTGCCCGCGATGTGGTCGATGGGGATGCTCGCCTCGAGCAATGCCTTCAGAACACCGAGGTGGGCGAAACCGCGAGCACCGCCGCTCCCGAGCACCAGCCCGACCGTTTCACCGCGCAGTACCCGGCTGAGTCGCTCGAGGTCTTGGTGCGATTCGGGCCGCACGTGGTGGTGGCGATCGACGACCCTGGCTCCGAGAAGCTCCGGTGTGCCTGAGGGGTTGGCCGAGCTCTGGAGGACGACGAGGTGCGCAGGGGGGCGCACCATGTCGTCCGGCTGGTGAGACAGCGCTGCTTCGACGGGTCCGACCCGGTTCAGCCCGCGCCGGTGCCCGACGAGCAGATTGACGTCGGCGTCGCGGCTGCAGCGACGAGTCCATGCGCTGTCGCCGTCGTCCGCCACGAGCAGGGTGAGGTCGTGGGCCATCTCGACCCGATGGAGGTACGCGGTCACGTCCGCATCCGTCGCGTCGGTCCCGAGGTCGGAGAGGAGACGCTGCGACCCGACGACGGCCACCTTCAGCCGCTCGCCGGCCGTCTGGGAGTAGCGATCGGCGAACGCTCGGTGCTCGGCAGCCGTGCCTGCGGGCACGACGCCGACGACCGCAACGGCGGTCACCGGCTTGCGGTTGTGAATCGAACGGTCGAGCCGGCGCACGATCGATCGGGTGACGGCAACGAGGATGCGGGGGTCGGCCATCACGACGTCGCGGAAGCCACGCTCCGACATCCGGTAGAGCTTGCTGTCACGCAGTGCAGTCACGGTGGCTGAGCGGGACTCCTGGGTGATGAGCGCCATCTCGCCGACCACATCGCCTGCGCCGAGCAGGCCAACGACGATCCGGCTGCCGTCTGGCAAGGACGTGGTTGCCTGGAGCCGGCCGGCAACCACGAAGTACGCATCGCCGGGTGGATCACCCTCGACGATGATCGTCTCCCCCGCCTGCACCGTCCTCGGGCTCAGATGGGCGGCGAGGCGCAGCAACGCATCGTCATCCAAGGTGCCGAACGTTGCGCTCGCTCTGAGGTGCGCTACCGCATCCGCATCGACGGGCGGTCCGGACCCCACCTCTCCGGCGCTCACGGCTCACCTATCACGTGCATCGTCCTCCGATGGTACCGAGCTCGCATCGACGGCACCGGCTGGGCTGGCTCCCCCCATCACAGATCGATGGCGAGCCCTTCGTACGCCGCCTCGACATCGGGAAACTCGCGGCGTGCGAGGGCAACGATCGCATCGATCTCGTCGTCGGTGCGGAACGGATCGTGGCTGGTGAGCACGAGCCGCTCCACCTCGGCTTCAACGGCGACCTCGACGGCATCCCGCCAGGTGCTGTGACCCCAGCCGCCGTAGAGCGTCTCGCGCTCCGCCGGCGTGTACTGCGCATCATGGATCAGCACCTCGGCGCCCAGCGCAAACTCGACCAGGCGAGCATCCACCTCGGCCCTACCCGCCTCATGGTCCGTTGCGATCACGACGTTGTGGCGTCCGTGGGTGAGCCGGTAGGCGGTGACCCCCTGCGGATGGTGGAGCCGCTCCGTGTTGACGAACACCGGTCCCAGCATGAAGGCTCGGCCGTCGAGCGCAACGTAGTCGAGCTGCGACGCCACCTCGGTGAGTTGGATGGGGAACCATGGATCGGCCAACACGCCGGCGATCGCATCGCGCAGGTGCATGCCCTCGGGAGCGAACCCGTAGAACGTGAACCGGTGCTCGGGACTGAAGAACGGTCGGAAGGTCTGGAGACCCAAGCAGGTGATCGAGATGGAAGTGGGTGACGAGCACGTGGTAGTGCGTCGGCCTCCCGGTCACCAGCCTGTCGGCGAACGCCAGTCCCGTGCCGGCATCGACCACGATGGGGGCATCGGGCATGACGTCCAGGCTGAAGCACGTCGTATGCCCGCCGTACCGCACGCGATGAGGCCCTGATGCGGGAGTCGAGCCGGTTGCACCGTGCACGACGAGCGTGGGACGTCTGGCCATCACCGGGACGCTACACGATGCACCGTCGCGGTAGGCTCTCGCCCCGTCGACCACGCGAGATCGGGAAGTGACGATGCGCCTATCAGGTCTGCGGCCCCCGCGGCTGCGCACCGCAGAGACGGAAGCCGAGGAACACAGGGTCACATGGCTCGAGCTGTTCTACGACCTCGTGTTCGTGGTGGCCGTAGCCCAGTTGGGCCAAAGACTCCTCGCCGACCACGATTGGAGGGGAAGCCTCAGCTACATCGGCCTCTTCCTCCCGCTCTGGTACTCGTGGGCGCAGTTCACCTTCTACGCCGACCGCTACGACACCAACGATCTCGGTCAGCGTCTGCTCGCCGTCGCCCAGATGGTGTCGATCGCTCTGATGGCCGCCAGCATCTCAGGCGACAAAGCAGACTCGATGACCGTCTTTGCGATTGCGTATGTGGTTGCCCGCATCGTGCTCCTGCTCATGTACTGGCGGGCCTATCGCTCGGTTCCCATCACTCGCAAGCTCGTGGGCGGCTACCTCCGCGGCTTCTCCTTTGGAGGGCTGATCTGGCTGGTGTCGATTCTGGTGCCGAGCCCTGCCCGGTTCTTCCTCTGGGGGTTGGGGATGCTCGTCGACTTCGCAACGCCATACGTCAATCGCAAGGAGCAGGCCAAGGTGCCGCTCGATATCGCACACCTCCCCGAGCGATTCGGGCTCTTCACGATCCTCGTCCTCGGGGAGCCCATCGCAGCCGTCGTCACCGGGCTGGCTCACTTCGAGTGGGAGACGGCGCCGACCGTCGCCGCGATCGTCGCCGTTGCCGCCGCTTCGTCGCTGTGGTGGCTGTATTTCGAGAACGCCGAGGGCAAGGTGGTTCGCCGGCGCGCCGACCAGGCGAAGGCATGGAAGCCGACCGTGTGGATCTACAGCCACCTCCCGCTTGCAGTTGCCCTCACGGCCACCGGCATCGGCTTCGAGTTCCTCGTGTCGCAGGAACCGGAGGTGGGCCGGTGGATCGTCAGCCTCGGCGTTGCTGCGGCCCTGCTGTCGATGGCCGGCATCCTGTTCGCCACCGAGCGCGGCGAGGACGAACGCGACCGGCGGCAAGCGGTCGTGCGCATCGTGGCTGCGGGAGCCGCCCTCCTGGTCGGTATCGTCGGCGGAGCCTGGTCGGCGAACGCGCTCCTCGTCGCCATCACCCTGGTGCTCGGCGTTCAGATCGCCATCGACCTGTGGATCGTCGGCGACTTGCTGGAGTAGGGAGCCGTCAACCGGGGACGACGGCGATCTGACGCGACACGGCAACGAGCTCGCCCGACTCGTCCCACAGCACACCGTCCTCCTCGAGGAACCCTGCGTTGATGTGATCCGTCCGAAACCAGGCCCCGATCCAGCCGGGCACGGGACGCTTGTGGAGATGCACAGTGAGCTCGATCGTGGGGACCCATGCGATCGGCAAGCCTGCGTTGAACACCGGCGGTGGGAACGTGTCGCTCAAGAGCAAGAGGGCGAGCGGATCGATCGGGCGCTCGTCGGCGAATCTGGCCCATCCCGCCATCTCTGCCGTGCCGTGCGGCTTCCCCGCGGCAAAACCTACGTGTCCGGGGTGAAGCCGCATCGTCACCCTCGACGCGATGGGCGGCACGAACCCACTGGTGTCCTCAGACGTCGAGACGCACACGTCGACAGCCGGAAGCTCCGGGAGGCCCGCTTCGTGCCTGAGCCCCTCTCCCGTCACCGACAGGTCACCGAAGGTCCCGAGCACAAACGCAACGACACGGTCGTCCTGCCACAGCTCGCCTCGTGCCGTGCCGAGGCGCCTTCCTTTCCGCAGCAACTGGCTTCTCACCTCGACCGGCCCAGAACGGGCAGGTGCCGTGTAGTGGGCAGTCACCGTCACCGGGTCGGGATGACCGGTCAGTGGGGCGATTGCCGCGGCGACGAGTGCGAGCAGGTATCCCCCGTTGGCGACGCCGCCGATGTCCCATCCGGCAGCGATCTCGCCCCGCCACACGCCGTCCGCCGTCGCTTCGAGGGCGATCGCCTCGTCGAACTCGAAACTCATACTTCGATGCCACGGCGGATCACCGAGATGGTGTGATCGACGACTGTCCGATCCTCGGGCATCGGGAACACGGGGTTCCTCCACCTCGACAACAGCACCGTCCCAGTGCCGTGCAACGCCGGCGCAGAGGCGCGCCGGGCAGCCGACATCGAAGGGCTCGAACGATCCACAACGCCTCTCATCGGACGGACCGATCCTAGGAGCCGATGCAACCGGTTCGAGAGCAACATGCTCACGGATCCCGAGGTCGTGGATCGTCCGCATCCAGCCAGGCTCCCACCGGTTGGCGACACCTGCGAGACGTGCCCTCCTCCTGCCCGAGCTCCAGGGCCAGCGGACGGCCGGCTTCGGTTGCCGCAACACCATGCCGCAGGCGTTTCCCAACGGCGCATTCGAGCGACCTTCAGGCTTTGTTGGCGCGACGCGGCGAGGTGACGGACTTCGTGAAGGCCACGAACTCGTCACACGGCATGGATGCGATCGTCTGGCCGATGAGGTCGAGCGGGATGTCGTCGAGGCGTTTGAATCGCACACACGACTTGCCCATGTCGATCTTCTTGCCGGTCGCGAGGTAGTCGGCTCGGAACGCTTCGAGCGCGTCGGGCCTCGCATATACGGACGTCAGGTAGACCGCCATGTGGTTCTTCTGCGAAGCGAGCGCCGCATACATCAAGGGCTTTCCGTTGTACGTATCCGGGTAGACCTCGAGAGGTACCTGGTAGGTGATCATTCCCCAGTTCATCGTTTCCTCGTAGCCCTCCGGAAGGTTGGCGACGATGACGCGGCGAACCGCTGCGATCGCAGCTCGACGTTCCTCCGGCATGGCTGCGAGGTACTCCTCGACCGTGGCGGCTTCGCTGTGCATCCCCAACTCCTGTGTCGACCGGCCAATCGTACGCGCTACGCATCCAGCCCGTCCTGCCGGGGTCGAGGCGCGGCGACAACCACCACGAAGTCTTTCGGTGCGGGTCTCCTCGAAAGCCAGGTCGGAACGCCGACGGAGCTTCTCGACACTGCGCGCATCCCCGGCATCCATGGTTCGCGACCATCGCGCAGGATCAGCCGGCCACCCGGCGCCGCGGCTTGCCACCACCGATCGAACAGCCGGTCGCCGAGATCCTCGCGGATCGGCATGTCGAGATGGACACCGTCCAAGGCCGCAGCCGGTGCTGGTACTCGGTGGCGTCGGCCGTGACCATGTGCACCCGATCGGCCTGCCGGCCGCGGTCAGCGCCCGGCGCAGGGCATCGTCATGGGCGCGGCGTCCGCGTGCCGTGGCGCCGCGCCGTAGCTCTCGTGCTTCGAGCATCCCGTTGTCGGTGTACAGGAGCGTCGGACGTGCCGGGCGCCGCGGTTCGCTGTCTCGCGACCTCGACACTGCTAGGGTCGGCGGCGTCGATCCTCGGGGGGAAACCTGTTGACTGCGGTGCCGAACCTCTTCGTGCTCGGCCCACCACGCACGGGCACGACATCTGTGTGGCAGTGGCTTCGCAATACACCCGACGTATACGTGGCCCCTCGGAAGGAGCCCGGTTACCACGTCCGCGACCTACCGATGCACGGGCGTGTCGCCGGTCGCACGGCCTACCTCGATCTGTTCCGCGCCGGCGCAGCGAGTCGCTATAGATGCGACGCGACTCCGTGGTATCTGACTGCCCCGTCGGCGCCCGAGTCGATCGCCGAGCTCGCACCCGATGCTCGCCTGATTGTTGGCGTGCGTGATCCAGTTGATCAGATTGCTTCTCTCCACGCCCACCACGTGTACCGCGGCATCGAGAAAGAGACCGACCTGGCAAAGGCCGTGTTCTCGGTCCGTCCTCCGGATCCGTCCGACTTCCGCCGGTCGGTCGACTACCTGTCGGTTGCCCGCATCGGGGAGCAGCTCGAGCGATACCTCGCCGTATTCCCCGCCCGACATGTGTATCCGCTGCCGTTCAGCGAGCTCGAGCGGGATCCGGCTTCCAGCCATGCGTCGCTTCTGTCGTGGCTGGGTCTCCCACCCACCCGCCTCGAGAGCTACGAACGCCGCAACGCGGCTCGTCATGCTCGCGTGCACTGGCTCAGCACCCCGACCGAATGGCTGAGCCGAGCCGGTCGGGCGCGGCCCCTCCAAGCGCTCGGCCACCGGCTGAGAGAGGTCAACACGGTGCCCGGCCGGCCCGCGGTGGCCGCTGGGCTCCGCCGTCGGATCATGGCGGAGCTTCAGTCCGATGTGGTGCTCCTCGAGCGGCTGACGGGGCTTCCTGCGTCTCGGTGGCACACTGCGCAGAAGCCTGCCTGACCCAGGGCCGTACCCGGCGGTCGCGCCGCGAACGCCAGACCGTTGATGGAAGTGAGGACAAGGGTGCGGGACAGCCTGCGGCGTGCTCGATGCCGGAAAGGCCCGTAGATCGTCCCCCGGACTCGTGCCATCCGCCTCTGCGCCGACACACGACGAGGCCATACCGTTCCGGGTAGTTCCACGATTGCGATGGGGAGGCCTCCCGTGACTTCGAAGACCGCCGACCTCGCCGGCCCCGGCATCGGCAACTACGCCGACCTCGAGAAGCTGCTGCCCAACGACTACACGTCGCTGCTCACACCGCGCGAGACGATGAAGGCACTGTTCGCCGCCAAGGCCTACATCGAAGAGCAGCTGTGCAAGGAGCTCAACCTCTTCATGGTGCAAGTGCCGCTGATCGTCGACGTGAAGAGCGGCGTCAACGACATGCTCGACCGTGACGGATCGCGTACGCCCGTCGAGTTCCACATCCGCAACGACGGCACCCATTCGATCGACGCCCAGGTGGTACAGGCAGCGACCAAGTGGAAGCGCGTTGCGCTGTCCCAGTTCGGGTGCGGCGTCGGCGAGGGAATCTGCACCGATATGAAAGCGGTACGGAAGGACTACTTCCTCGACCACGACCACAGCGCCTATGTGGACCAGTGGGACTGGGAGCGCGTGATCACCGCCGACGACCGCAACCTCGAGTTCCTCACTGGCATCGTCACCCGCATCTGGAAGGTGCTCTTCGGCGCATCACAGCACGTCCAGGAGCTGTTCCCGCAGCTCGCAGACGACCGCTATCCCCCGATTCCGGAAGCGCTCACCTTCCTTCACGCCGAAGACCTCTTGGAGATGTACCCGGAGCTGCCCCGCAAGCAGCGGGAGACCCGCGTGCTCCAAGACCACCCGGCGGTCTTCATCTACGGCATCGGGTGGCCGCTCGCCGATGGATACCCCCACGAATTGCGCGCGCTGCCGACTACGACGACTGGGTGACCGAGACCACATCGGAGGATGGGCGCCCCATGCACGGGCTCAATGGCGACATCTTGGTGTGGAACCCCGTCACTCGCCGTCGCCACGAGCTGACCTCGATGGGGATTCGGGTCACGAAGGAGACGCTCCGTCTCCAACTCGAGATGGCCGGGCAACTCGACTTCCTCGACCTCCCGTATCACCGCGCAATCACCAACGAAGACATCCCGCTGTCCATCGGTGGAGGGATCGGCCAATCCCGCACGTACATGTACTTGTTGCGCAAGGCGCATCTGGGCGAGGTGTCGGTGACGGTCTGGCCGCAGGTGCTGAAGGACATGTGCGCCGAGAGGCAGATCTTCGTCCTCGAGTGAGCGCCGGGAGTCTGTGGGTCTTCTCACCAACTCACATCCTCCACTCACGTTCGCCTCAGACCCACCTCATGGGCGGGCCACAGGGTGAGAACCACATACCGAGGCATGATCCCCACGAAAGGAGCCCGGCATGAGGTTCAAGAAGACACTGGCAGCGGTGGGCGCCACTGCGGCGCTCGCTGGAGGCACTGCGGCGGCGATCCCGGCCTTTGCGCAAAGCGAGGCGCCCGGCGCCACGGACGACACGGCCGTCGAGGCGCCGGCGTATCCGGGCGCTCGGAGTGCCGGAATGCTGGAGAGCGTTGCGACGGTGTTGGGGATGGACCCGGCAACCCTCGCCGACCAACTCCGCGCCGGTGACACCCTCACCGACATCGCAGCCGCCCAAGGCGTACCCATCGACGACGTCAAAGCAGCCATCGTCAACGGCGCCACCGAACGCCTGACCGCGGCCGTCACCGACGGGCGCATCACCCAAGAGCACGCCGACGAGGAACTCGCCGAACTCGACGACAACCTCGACGCCATCGTCAACGGGGAACTCCCCCTCGGCAGGCGCGGCGGCTTCGGCCACCACGGCCCAGCAGGCTTCCGCGGCGCCGGAATGCTGGAGAGCGTTGCGACGGTGTTGGGGATGGACCCGGCAACCCTCGCCGACCAACTCCGCGCCGGTGACACCCTCACCGACATCGCAGCCGCCCAAGGCGTACCCATCGACGACGTCAAAGCAGCCATCGTCAACGGCGCCACCGAACGCCTGACCGCGGCCGTCACCGACGGGCGCATCACCCAAGAGCACGCCGACGAGGAACTCGCCGAACTCGACGACAACCTCGACGCCATCGTCAACGGGGAACTCCCCCTCGGCAGGCGCGGCGGCTTCGGCCACCACGGCCCAGCAGGCTTCGGCAACGCCGATGACGCAGCCGAGACGATCAACGCCTGAACCGTCGAGCCAGACACCACCACCGAAGAGGGGGCGCTCCGCCGGGGCGCCCCCTCTGTACGTCGCCCGCACGGAGTTGGGGGCCCCGGTTGCGGAGTGGGGGCTCATCGCCAGGGGCGACTCGTCATTGCTCGCACACGTGTGGAAAGATGTCAGTCTCCACCCAGGGCCTCAGGGAGTCGAGCGTGCCGCCAGTTGACCAGAACCTGCCCTCGCTGCTCGCGGATCTCGACCTGCCGAGCGATCTCGTCGACCTCGACGCAGACCAACTCGCCCAACTCGCCGATGCGATCCGCAGCTACCTGGTAGCCAGCCTGTCGGAGACCGGCGGCCACCTCTCGCCCAACCTGGGGGTCGTGGAGCTGACGCTGGCGATGCACCGCTCGTTCTCGAGCCCGGTGGACAAGTTCGTCTGGGATGTCGGCCATCAGGCCTACGTCCACAAGATCCTCACCGGACGGGCCGACCGATTCCCGGAGCTCCGTCGAGACGGTGGGCTCTCGGGCTACCCGAGCAGGGAGGAGAGCGAGCACGACTGGGTCGAGAACAGCCACGCATCGACGTCCTTGTCCTATGCACTCGGCCTCGCCCTGAGCAGCCGCGAGGGGTACACCATCGCCGTGATCGGCGATGGTGCGCTGACCGGCGGCATGGCGTATGAGGCACTCAACCACATCGCCCAGGTGCGCCCAGAGCGGCTGATCATCGTTCTCAACGACAATGGCCGCTCCTATGCCCCCACCGTCGGCGGTCTGGCCAAACACCTCGCCCGGCTTCGCCTGGACCCACACTACGAGTCGACCAAGAAGGCCATCGGATCCGGCTTGCGTCACCTCCCCTGGGTCGGTGAGAGAGCCGACGAGACGGCTCGCCGCGTCAAGGAGAGCGTCAAGCAGATGCTGTCGCCGTCGACGTTCTTCGACGTGCTCGAACTGAAGTATGCAGGCCCGATCGACGGACACGACATCCCACTGCTCGAACAAACCTTCACCAGAGCCCGTGAGATCCACGAGCCGGTCATCATCCACGTCGTCACCGAGAAGGGCCGCGGCTACGCACCCGCGATCGAGGACGAGCGGGACAAGCTCCACGGTGTCGGCACGTTCGACATCGCCACCGGTGCCCCCACTCGGTCTCAGGTTTCCTACACAGACGTGTTCGAACGCGCCCTCACCTACGCAGCAGACACTCGGCCTGACGTGGTTGCCGTGACGGCAGCGATGGAGTCGTCCACGGGGCTCGGTGCGATGGCCGCCCGGTACCCGGATCGTGTATACGACGTGGGCATCAGCGAACAGCATGCCGTCACCTTTGCCGCAGGCCTTGCGATGGGGGGCCTCCGGCCGGTGGTCTGCATCTACTCGAGCTTCCTCCAGCGTGCGTTCGACCAGGTCATGCTGGACGTTGCCATGCACCAGCTTCCGGTGACCCTCGTGCTCGATCGCGCAGGAGTCACCGGCCCAGACGGGCCTTCGCACCATGGTGTCTTCGACATCTCGTATCTCCGCATGATCCCCAATCTGGCCATCGCCGCACCCGGCAGCGAGATCGAGTTGTGCGCTCTCCTGGAGGCAGCGCTCGATCACGATGGTCCGGTGGCCATCCGGTTCCCGAAGGGTGCGGTGGCCGCCCTGCCGGCGTTGCCCGCTCCTGCCGTCGCCTTCGGCGAATGGGAAGTGGTTCGCCAAGGCGAGGACGTCTTGCTGCTAGCAACCGGCAAGATGGTCGAGGCTGCGGCGAAGGCAGCCGCCCGGCTGTCCGAGTCCGGCGTTGCCGCCACCGTGGTCAACGCACGATGGATCAAGCCCATGGATCCGCGATTGGCCGAGTGGGCTGCTGCCCACGACCTCGTCGTCACCATCGAGGACAACGTCAGAGCGGGCGGGTTTGGCGCCGGGGTGCTGGAGGCGTTGTCGCCGAGTGGCCTTGCGGGCAGAGTTCGCATGCTGGCCGTGCCGGACCATTTCCTGCGCTTCGGCAACCAGGCCACGATCTTGGCGGAGCTGGGGCTCGATGCTGACGCCGTTGCCGATACCGTTCGTCAGCTTCTCGCCAAGGCGTGACGTCCGGACCAGGCTCGTGCTCGCGGAAAGCGAGACTCCCGGAGAACCCGAGCCGGGGGAAGTTCAGGGTCGCGTGAGCGACTCGACGACTCGGCTCGGGCTCAACTGGGAATCAAAGAACGCAGTCCCCGCCGGCACGCCGTACAGGGGAGCGTCCTCCAACCACACCAAACGGTCGCGCACCAGATTGGAATCTCGATCGAACTCGAGCACGCGTCGCGCCCGAACTTCGTCGACGTACTCGAAAGCGACGGCAACTCCGTCGCCTCCAGTCCGCGTGGTGACCTCGACCTCCATCTGATCGAGCGCTCCGATGACCGCAGCTCGGAGTTCGGGGCTCGCACCGGAGGCTCGCAGGAGATCTGAGGCCAACTCGACCACCGCAGCCACCTCGGCAACCTCACGACCCTGGTTCGACACGTAGGCGACCATCGCATCGAGCAGCGAATCCCGGTCCGTGGGCCAGTCCCGAACACCAAGCACCGTTGCCTCGGGAGTGAACTCGATCACCTCGGTCGCCCCCACGCGATCCTGCTCAGACAATCCACTCGTTGTGTACGCCTCGGCAACTGCAGGATCGAAGAACATCGGGTCGCCGATCGTGACCTCTTCGTGAATGGCGCCGTCACCGCCAACCCATCGCTCGCGGGTGAGCGGCAGCGAGTACGCCGCATACGCCCTCGCCGGCAAACCGATCTCGGCACCGGACACGATGATGAGCTGCGACTCGAGTGAGCGACTGTAGGTGAAGTCGCCGGACGCCAGCGGAGCCACGTCGACCCGTTGCGCAACTCGAGCCAGATCGCCGAGTGCGGTGACCGGCTGCGGTCGTAGCAGGCCGGTCACCGCGACGACGGCGACGACGAGGGCCACAGCAGTGGCGGCGACAGACGCCCTTCGCCACCATGTGTGTTCGAGTGAACGGCGACGGACCGGTGGCCGCGCCTCCGTAGCGATCGCTGACGCAAGCATCCGGCGACCGGCGAGCACGTCACTCAACGACGGGCTCGGATCGCCTGCCAGATCACGCAGCAGCGTGTCCACATAATGAGCCTCAACGCTCACTACTCGTCTCCTCGACTCTCTGCTCCCCTACCCCCTTGTTTGCCGATCGTCGGGGACGAGTTCTTGCATTCTGCGCCGGGCGCGGGCGAGGCGCGACCGTACGGTGCCGATGGGGATCGAGAGCGCCACAGCGATCTCGTCGTAGCTCAGCTCGCCGAGCGCGTACAGAAGGAGCACCTCACGGTCGAAGTCGTTGAGCTTCCCCAGCGCCGCGTTGATCTGTGGCGCCATCAGCGCAGCCGAGGCGCGGCTTTCGGCATCCGCGATCGTCGACTCGCCGTCCGCCTCCTCTTGGAATGCCGCCCGCAGATAGGCGCGCGAGCGTCGCCGCCTTCGTCGCAGGTGGTCGCGAACGAGATTCGAGGCGATACCGTACAGCCATGGCCGGCAGTTCGGTCGCGCCACGTCGTACCGCTCGCGAGCTTCGAATGCGCGAACGAACACCTCGGATGTGAGGTCGCCCGCCGCATCGATCCCGATGCGGCGGGCGACGTACTTGTACACGGTCTCGAAGTAGCGGTCGAAGACGATCGAGAACTCGCTGCCATCGCTCAGCGATGCTGCGATCACGTCGGCGTCGGAGCGTTCGCCCACCACAGGGGCGGACGCTACCGGACGGCTACGTTCGATGACGCTTGTAGTGCCGATGAGACGATCCGATCACCAGGAGTAGTAGGCGACCGATTCGGTGCGGTTGTTGAACCACGACGAAATGTTGTCGATCTGCCCGCCACCATATGTGTTGAAGTACGATCCGACCCTGCTCGCCTCGTCGTAATGACGAAGGTGGTAGCAACCGTTGAACGACGACGAAATGCGGTTCGCCCAGAAGCCGAGGGCATTCCAATAGCCGCCGGAGCAGCTGGTTCCGACGATGCCGATCGATGAGCCGGAGCCGCCGTATCCGTCGAAGTGGATTCCGAGCGTGAACGACGAGGCCAGCTTCCCGACGATCTCGTCGTCGAAGACGGCCGAACCGGGCGTGTCCAGATCGAGGTCGACCTTCCCGCCAGATGCGAAGCTCATTGCTTCGGCGAATGTGCCAAAGCACTCAGCGTCGCTGGTCACCAGTTCACCGTCACTCCGCTGATCGACGACTGTGGCGATGCAGTGCTCGCCGGTCGTCGACCCGCCTGTGTCGTCGCGGCGAGCGCTCGCCGGGGACACGACCACCATCATGGTGGCGAGCGTCATGAGGGACAGGATGAGGGCGCGTCGAACGACGGCCCTGTTGGGCAAATGCATACCAACCTCCCAGGGGGTGCGCGTACTGGTTGTTTGTCTCAACCGGGAGGAAAGTTCACGAGAATGCGTATACCGGCTGTGCAACTCCGCTATTTGCACATCAGACCGACAACATCCAAAGCGAGTCACGAGGAACTCGGGCCCAATTCGGACGGTCATTACACCGCCCTGATCCGTTCCTGCCGCTACACCCTGACGTGCTCGGCGTTCACGCGATTCCTACCACGCTGGACATCATTCCCATATGGAGGGGGACCCGCATCCACAAAATTGATGATCTGCCAGGAACTTCTGAGAAACCGAGAACTCGATCGCTGAATCGGACAAACAAGATGGTGGAGCGCCGGGGGCCCATTCCCCCACCTCGGCGTCAGGACGGTGCGACTGGGCGCCCTCTACCAACCTCCACGGCCCAAGCGCCCAGTCGTACCGTCACACTCTTGGCGTGGCGGCGGTAGACCGCGCATGGGCTGCGGGTCCCAACCTACTTCACACCCAGCGCCCTACCGCCCACGCCGATGCCATCGCTTCCGCCGCCACGAGGTCCGATGCGTAGGTGATCTTGAGGTTGCGCCGGTCGCCCGCAGCCACGGCCACCTCGATATGCCCGTATCGTTCGACCGTCTGCGCTGTGTCGACGGCGTCGAAGCCGTCGCTACGAGCGCGCTCGTAGGCACGCAGCAACGGATCCCTCCTGAAGGCCTGGGGCGTTTGCACGGCGACAACCTGCTCGGGCTCCAGCCGCACGGCGGTGGCATCGGCCACAGAGAACAGGGGCTCTTTGGCGGAGAGTGCCGGCACACCACCACCAACAGAACGGGCGGCCACGATCACCGCCTCGAACATCTCCGCCGTCGCAAAAGGTCGTGCCCCGTCATGGATCGCCACTACGTCGATCTCGCGTGGAGCGCCCCTCACCACATCCAGACCTGCAAGCTCGCTGTCGAGGCGGCTCGGCCCTCCGGCAGTCAGCACGACCGGTTCGGTGAGCCGGGACTCGTCCACGACCCGCTGCGCGATGGCACGCTCGGCGGGACGCACAACGACCACTACGAACACAATGTCGTTCACGGTTGCGCACGTCTCCAACGAGTATGCGAGAACCGGCCGACCGCCGACGGCGGCGAACACCTTGTTCTGGCCCGAGCCAAGTCGGGTGCTGCTGCCACCGGCGAGAATGATTGCGGCAACGCCAGGTTGGATGGCACGGCTCCTGTCGACGGGCGACTGTGGAGGATAGGTCCACCAGTTTCCACCGGCCGTCGAGCCGTACAGCGCAGTACTGTGTCCCTCCGTCGAGGAGAAAGCCTCGTGAGCAGGCACGCGGCCTTTGTGCAGGGCGTAACAACTGACGACGGCGCCTACCTCGACGCACGTGCGCTGCGCGAGGCGATCGCGGCGCTCGATCAGCGCGTGACGGTCGTTGTCGTCGCTGAGGGGGACCTCGACCCCACCATCGCCACGGCCCTTGCGGGCACTGGACCTCCTGTGGCCACCGGCCGAGCCGGCACAGACGCAGTGAAGCGGGTGAGCGGCAATCGGATCCTGGTGACGCTCGACCGCACCCGTACCTATGCGGCGCGGCTCCCGGTGGTCGTCTCGCGAGCGGCCGCTGCTGCATGGCTCGCCGACCAGACCACCGACACGTGCCTCGTGGCCGACCTCGTGACTGCGGGCCAGCAGTTCGTGCCCAGCATCGTCGACGCGGGGGGACGCCTGGTCTTTCGGAGTCACCTGACGACGAACCCGACGAACTCGCCTGTGGCCGGCTCCCACGAGACACCGACTGAGGTGACCCGTGCCGCAGGAGGGCCAGTCCGCAGCCAGGCGATGAGCGACTCGAGCCGCGAACGGTCGCCTTCGGCCACCACCTCGACGCTGCCGTCGGGCATGTTGGAAACCCAGCCTTCGAGCCCAAGCCGCTCTGCCGCCCGGATCGTGCTGTAGCGAAATCCCACGCCCTGGACGACGCCGCGCACCGACGCTGCGCTTCGGACCACTGCAGGCCTCACCGGATCCATCCGCCGAGCGTACCTCCCACTGCGCCGACAGCCCGGCTTGAATGGAGGGCGTGGACGTGTCGAATGCCGATCGTGTCGTCTTCCCCGACGTCGGGATCACCAAGGGTGAGGTCGTCGCCTACTACGAGGTCGTGGCCGACACGATGCTCGCCCACCTTGCGGGACGGCCACTCACTCTCGAGCGCTACCCGAGGGGTATCGCCGCTCCAGGCTTCATGCAGAAGAATGCCGCCGACCACTTCCCAGCATCCATCCAGCGGGTCGAGGTCCCCAAACGTGACGGCACCACGACCTACCCGGTCGTCACGGAAGCGCCCGATCTCGCCTACCTCGCCAATCAGGGAACGATCACCTTCCACGCGTGGTCGAGCCGACTTGGCAACCTCGATCGTCCCGACCGGCTCATCATCGACCTCGACCCTTCCGAAGGCGACATCGAAGGCGTCAGGCGGGCGGCGCGGATCGTCGGCCCGCTGCTGGCCCAGCTCGGCCTCGCCTCGATTCCAGTCGCCACCGGCTCCAAGGGCTATCACATTGTCGTTCCGATTCACCCAACTCTCGACGGAGACGAGGTTGCAGAGGCGATGAACGGCCTGGCCGTGTGGCTCGCCCACGCGGATCCCGACCTGCTCACCACGGAGTTCCGAAAGGAGGGGCGGAAGGGTCGCGTCTTCGTCGATTGGCTCCGCAACCGACCCGGCCAGACGACCGTTGTGCCGTGGTCGCTGCGGGCCCGACCGGGGGCGCCGGCCGCGGTCCCGCTCGAATGGGACGAGCTCGAGAACATCGCACCCGATGCGTATGGCTTGCGATCGATCGCTCACCGCTTGGGCAGGGCCGACCCGCTCACCGCGCTCGCAACACAGCCGTCAAACGCAGATCGGGCATGTGCCGAGATCCCGCGCATGCTCGACGAGGCCGGAATCCGGATGGAGCAGTTCGACCGATTTCGATCCTGAGTGCATCCGTCGCGTCGGCGCCCATGGGTCGCAGCGACGACCGGGGTCGGCTCCCCTCCGTCTACTCTCATGTGCCGCGGCCCCGTCGTCCAGCGGCCTAGGACTCCGGCCTTTCAAGCCGGCAACGCGGGTTCGAATCCCGTCGGGGCCACGCGAAGACGCCTGCGGCGTGTCCGTCGGCACTCGCTGTGCGGCGGTGTGTGCTACTCGCTTGGCCAGAGATCCGAGACAGCGCGGTTCAAGAACGCAGCAAGCTGGCCACGCGTCACGAACGCATCCGGGCAGAACTTGTCGTTGGTCGGCGGATTGCAGCCTCGTGTGATTCCCGCGGTCGCCAACTTCTCGATGTCCGCCTCGAAGATCGAACCGTTGTCGTCCACGAAATCGACGTTCCCCGAGTCCGACAACCCGAGCGCCCGCACCAGGAAGGCGGCCATCTGACCGCGCGTCACAAACGCATCCGGACAGAACTTGTCGTTGGTCGGTGGATTGCAGCCTCTCGTGATGCCTGCAGTCGCCAGCTTCTCGATATCCAGTTCGAAGATCGAGTCGTCGTCATCCACAAAATCAATCGTGCCGGGGTCTGTCAACCCGAGCGACCGCACCAAGAAGGCCGCCATCTGACCCCGAGTAACAAAGTCCGCGCCGCAATACATCGTATTGGTGGGCGGGTTGCAGCCTCGGGTGATGGCCGTGTTGCCCATCCAGAGGATGTCGCCATAGAACACCGAGCCGAACATGTCGTGGAACAGTGGTCGCAGCGTCGCATCGACCACCGCGTCCTGTCCGGACGACAGCACCACCGCAGTTGATGAGGCCTTGCCCAACAGCGGTTGGTCGAGGTATCGCTCGGCGAAGAAGCCTTCGGTCTCCCCTCCCGTGAGCGCCCGGAACTCGAGGTAGTAGGTGCCCGGCTGGACCGTGGTGAAGTCGTAGTCACTGGACGCAAACCCAACGGTATCGACGGCTACGACCTCCTTTGCTGCATCGAGGAGCCGCACTTCGAGATCTGCCGGAGCATGTCCGACGGCGGAGGGGGCGAAGCCCTCGATCGTACCGGACAGCGACGCCGGGTCTTCCCCCTCACCGGGAACGATGACGCCCGTCCCTCCGCCGCCTCCGCCGCCTCCGCCGCCTCCGCCCGGGTCGGGCGGCAGCTCAGCAACGACGAAGATCCGCCCGTCGGAGTGCGCCTGGATGCCGTTCGGGTATGGCATCGCCGGGGCAACCGGGAACGCCCAGAACACTCCGTCCGCAGGCCGCAAACCCATCACCCTTTCGGCGTTGACCGCAACGACCGCGGGCTGGCTCGTCCACTCCAGAGCGATGACGTCCGGTGAGACGTCGAACGTATCCGTAACCACGAGATCGTCGTACCGGAGAATGGAGACCTCGTCCGCAGAACCCAGGGTGACGCGACGGACGCCTTGGTACGACGTCGCCATCGAATGCGCCGAGACCACCGCCGAACGGACCAACTCCACCGGATCGACCCGGACATTCAGCACCTGAACACTCGTGTCGTCCAGCAGAACGACACGACCCGGCTGTTCAGGCGGAGGTGACGGGGACAGTTGGCGGACGTTGTCGTATCCGCTGTAGGCGCGGACGACGAAGGAGGTGAGGTCCACAACCTGGAGCCAGCCGTCGCACTCTGACGCCACAACCAGATTCTCGTTGCCTGCCGTCCCGTCACTCGTGCCGGCGACGGCGATTGCCGACGGGCACGTCCCTGCCTTCAGCGCAAGCGTCTTCTTCAGCACACCGGTTGATGCGTCATACGCACGTACGCTCGGGCCATTGCGCACGGCAACCCAGACCCATCCGCTGACGGAGTCGTACGCCATCTGCCGCACGCCTGCGAGCCCCGTCTTGCGAGCGATCTCGTTGCCATCGAGGTCGATGACGAGCAGGGTGTCGTCGGTTGCACCACCGGTGACGAAGAGCCGGTCGGTGTCTTCCACGAGCAGCAGGTCCTGGAAGCCTTCGATGTCGAAGTCGATCGATGCAACAACCGGCTCCGTATTGGCTGCCAGGGTTGGCGGAGCCGGCGCAAGCATCAATCCCGCCACGACGATGACGACCACGAGGACAACTAGGGCCCGTTGCACTGCAACGGATCGGGTGCCTACCACGAGCATGACCTCTTTCCCCTCGAGGCTCACGACGACGATGCCACAAACCTGGGAATCCCCTGGGTCCCTATCCGATGGGCGAAAAGCCCATCAGCCGAGGGGAAATTCTCTCCTTGCAGCGATGGTAGCGCACCTGCGTGCTACACAACGCCCGCAAACCTGCAAACCAGACAATCGCCCCGCAGTAGGCTCGGACGTGAAATTGCGCCATCGAGGAGACGCGCCGACGGATGATCATCGACGGCTTCACGCATCAATTGCCCGACACGGACCCAGAGGAGACCAGGGAGTGGCTCGAGTCACTCGACACGGTGATTTCGGTCGAGGGGAACACCCGCGCCCAGTTCCTCATGGCCAAGCTGATCGAGCGTGCGCGCGCCCAGAACGTGGGCGTCCCCGCCTCGGTCAGCACCCCGTACATCAACACGATTCCGCCGGAGGCCGAGGCGTGGTTCCCTGGTGACGAGTACATCGAGCAGCGTATCCGGCGCTTCATCCGCTGGAACGCGGCGATCATGGTCATCAGGGCCAACAAGGCCGCGGACGGCATAGGCGGGCACCTCTCCACGTTTGCATCCTCGGCCATGCTGTACGAGGTCGGCTTCAACCACTTCTTCCGGGGCAAGGCGGACGGCACGCCGGGCGACCACGTCTACATCCAGGGTCACGCCGCGCCGGGTATCTACGCACGCTCCTTCGTCGAACACCGGCTCGACGAGGGCGACCTCGACCGCTTCCGGCGCGAGATCGGCGGCGGTCTGTCGAGCTATCCCCACCCGAGGCTCATGCCCGACTTCTGGGAGTACCCCACCGTCTCGATGGGGCTCGGGCCCATCAGCTCGATCTACCAGGCAAGGTTCCTCAAATACCTCCACAACCGGCGGGTCGACGATACGTCGGAGTCCCGGGTCTGGTGCTATCTCGGTGACGGCGAAACCGACGAGCCGGAGAGCCTCGGTTCGATCTCGCTGGCGTCGCGTGAGAAGCTCGACAACCTCGTGTGGGTGATCAACTGCAACTTGCAGCGCCTCGACGGGCCGGTCCGCGGCAACGGCAAGATCATCCAGGAGCTCGAGGCGGTCTTCCGTGGCGCGGGCTGGAACGTGCTCAAGGTGATCTGGGGATCGAATTGGGATCCGCTGCTCGCTCGCGATCGCGAGGGCGTCCTCGTCAACAAGATGAACGTCACGGTCGACGGTGAGTATCAGCGCTACAAGGCCGAGGACGGTGCGTACGTTCGAGAGAACTTCTTTGGTCCCGACCCGCGGCTTCGCAAGCTCGTCGAGTCGATGAGTGATGCGGAGATCTGGTCGCTCCGCCGCGGCGGACTCGACTACAAGAAGGTCTATGCCGCCTACCGGGCGGCAACCGAGACCAAGGGTGCACCCACCGTCATCCTCGCCAAGACCATCAAGGGTTGGCTGCTCGGACCGGGCATCCAGGGTGGCAACACGACGCACCAGGTGAAGAAGCTCACGGCAGACCAGCTCATCGCCCTGCGCAACAACCTCCACCTGCAGGACGAGATCTCTGACGAGGTCCTGTCCTCCGGAGAGCTCCCCTACTACCGGCCGCCGATCGACTCGCCCGAGGTGCAGTACCTCCGCCAGCGGCGCAAGGCGCTCGACGGACCTCTCCCGAGCCGGGTCGTCCACATTCGCCGCCCGCTGAAGATGCCCTCAGACTCAGCGTTCGAGGAGTTCGATCGGGGA
The DNA here is from genome assembly GCA_963792895.1 of uncultured Acidimicrobiia bacterium. Lineage (GTDB taxonomy): Bacteria > Actinomycetota > Acidimicrobiia > Spongiisociales > UBA5794 > UBA6912. The sequence goes on along the minus strand of CAWBYA010000007.1, from coordinate 536,080 downwards.
TCGGGACCCACCGAAGTCTCGACGACCGGCGCCTTCACCCGACTGCTGCGCAGCCTGGCGCGCGACGAGGACTTCGGCAGCCGCGTCGTGCCGATCATCCCCGACGAGGGCCGGACCTTCGGGATGGACGCCCTCTTCAAAGAGCTGAAGATCTACGCATCCCAAGGACAGCTCTACGAGCCTGTCGACCACCACCTGCTGCTCTCCTACAAGGAAAGCAAGGACGGCCAAATCCTCGAAGAGGGCATCACCGAAGCAGGGGCGATGTCGAGTTGGATCGCAGCGGCGACGAGCTACGCGAATCGCGGCGTGCCGATGGTGCCGTTCTATGCCTTCTACTCGATGTTCGGGTTCCAGCGGGTTGGCGACCTCATCTGGTCTGCTGCGGACATTCGCGCCCGCGGTTTCCTGTTGGGGGCGACTGCCGGGCGGACGACGCTCCTGGGCGAAGGTCTGCAACACCAAGACGGTCACAGTCTCGTCCTGGCCTCGACGGTCCCGGTGTGTCAGGCGTACGACCCGGCTTTTGCGTACGAGATGGCGGCCATCATCAAAGACGGTCTGCGCCGGATGTACGTCGAGAACGAGGACATCTTCTATTACCTCACCCTCTACAACGAGGGCTACAGCCAACCGGCCAAACCTGAAGGAGCCGATGCGGGCATCATCCAAGGTATGTACCGGTGGGCGCCTGCGCCAGACGGGCTGCCGCATCGCGCGGCGATTGTCTTCTCTGGACCCGCCCAGATGGCCGCCCGCCAGGCCCAGATGTTCCTCGCTGAGCACTACGGGGTGGCCGCCGAGCTGTACAGCGCGACGTCGTACAAGCGACTGCGAGAGCAGGCGCTCGAGGTCGAGCGGTGGAACCGGCTTCACCCGGACCGCGAACCGATCACACCCTACGTGACGCAACTCCTCGCCGAGGTTGGTGGGCCCGTCGTGGCCGTCACCGACTACATGAAGGCGGTTCCCGATCAGATTGCCCGGTTCGTTCCTGAGCAGCTGGTTCCGCTCGGGACCGACGGATTCGGCCGCAGCGACACGAGGGAGGCGTTGCGCCGATTCTTCGAGGTCGATACAGGTCACGTCGTCGTCGCAGCCTTGTCGGCGCTGCAGCAGCGCGGCTCCATCGAGGCCTCAGTGGTGGCAGAAGCGTTCCAGAGGTTCGACGTCGACCCGGACCTGGCGGATCCAAGGGTGCGCTAGCACCCCGACCGGCAACGTTCGCCGCGCTGACGACGGCCAGTGACGCCGCCGGCTGCGCCTTCCGGCTGGTGGCGGGCTCGCCGTGCCGCTCGCAGCCCGCTTCGACCCGTCCTGACCAGGGTGACTCCTCGGCGCGTCTCCTTACCCGCCGACGGTTCCAATCGACAGGACGCCGATGATCCGCCGTTGGGCCGACGTCACCGATCACCGCGCCTACAAACGCCAGAAGGCCTCAGCCGCACCGCCGTGTGGCGGGGCCGCGGATCCTCCATCGACAGGTGCCGCAGACGCAACCCGCTCGAAACCCGACCTCGCCACCCTGGGCTGATAGGACACCACGCCCTCATCCACGGCCACAGTATTGGCAGAGTCGCGTCTCACCTCATGACGATCGGGTCGGCAGGCGCAAAGGACCTCGTCGCCGTCCAAGCACCACCGCCTCGAGTGGCGGTGACCTGGAGCGAACCGTTGGCGTCACCTCACAGATCGAGCTGCGCCACGACACCGGCAAGATCGGCCGCCGCCGGCACACCGCGGAACTCGTGCGTCTCGCGGCCGTTCGTGACACCGATGAAAGCAACGCCTGCGGCTTGGGCCATCTCGAGGTCCCATGCGCTGTCGCCGATGACGAGCGCGTCGGTGGCAGCAACACCGAGGCCGAGCAGAGCCACCTCGGCCTGGTCCGGATAGGGCTTGGGCCGCAGGTCGGGGCGACGGGGCACCACGACATCTGCAGCGATCCCGAATCCGCCGAGGACCAGGGACGTCGCCTCGGGGCCGCACAGCGTCACGATGGCTCGTGGCACGTCACCAATCGCCACCAGAAACTCGTCCAGGCCCGGCATTGCAGTGGCCTGCTCCGCGCCGGCGAGTTCGAACTCGGCCACGAGCGCCGAAGCAGCCGGGTAGTCGTCGCTCCCCGCGAGCGCAACGAGGAAGCGAATGACCTCGACCGTGCACCGGCCCCACCCGGTCGTATCAGGCGTCTCCCGCCCTTCTGGGAGGCGGAAGCCGTCGTGGAGGGCAGCCAGCGCGGCGCAGTAGTCGACGTGGCTCTCCACGTCGACGAGTGTTCGATCGAGATCGAGGAGCAACGCCCTGGGCGTCACGACGCCGCCGCCTCGTCCGGCAGCAGCATCTCCAGCAAGCGCTCGACGCTGCCGGCAGCATCGGTGTGGTCGAAGAAGAACCCTCGCATACCCACCGACTCGGCGCCGACGACGTTGACCTGCATATCGTCGACAAACAGGCACTCGGCGGGTTCGACGCCAAGGGCTCGGGCGGACGCGAGGTAGGTGTCCGGGTGCGGCTTGCGAACGCCCAGGGTCACCACGTCGATGACCGAAGCGAAGTACTTCCTATACGGCCAGCTCTGCCACCACCCGTCACCGAGCCACTTGCTGGAGTCGTTCGACAGGGTCGCCTGGACGTAGTGGCCGTCGAGGCGGGCGATGGCGTCCATCACCTCGGGTCGCAGCCGGTCGCTCCAGTCGATCATCGCTGCGATATCGAGCTGGATTCCCTGAGCAGCGAGCCGCTCGTGGTAGCTCCTCCAGTAGTCGCTCTCACTCAGCTCACCCGTGGAACATCGGGTGTAGTCGGAATCGCCCCCCGGTTCGAATGGGCCACGCGGCAGTTTGCCGGGCTCGAGCCCCAGGTCACGCTCCACCTCATCGAACACCTCGAAGGGCGTGACATAGAGGATGCCCCCCATGTCCCAGATCACGGCCTTGATGCCGCTCACGCCTCCCCCTTCACCTCGTGTGCGGCCTTCCACTCGGCGGCGTGCCGCAGCAGCAGCTCTCGCATCGACTCTGCGGGAGCTCCGTCGGGCACGTCGACCTCGATCTCGCCGTCGACCACCTGCACCTCGTAGGTCGCCTGGACGACAGTGTCGGAGGCCACCCGCCGCCCGGTTTCGAGGTCGTACCGCCACCAGTGCAGCGGGCAGGTCACGATGCCGTCGCGGACCATGCCCGCAGCGAGTGAGCCGCCTTTGTGCGCACAGCGATCGTCGATGGCCCGCAACGCCCCGTCGACGTTGAACACGGCCACCCGCCGCTCACCCAGGTCGACCGCCCGCGCCGAACCAGGGGGTATCTCGCCAAACGGACAAACCACCACCCTCATCGGCGATCTGATGTCTGCCGTCTGACATCTGACGTCTCGGCCCTCACGTCGGGAACTTCATCACCACGGCCTTCGACTCGGTGAAGAACTCGTGCGAGTACTCCCCGCCTTCCCGGCCCATTCCGGAGTCCTTGTAGCCGCCGAACGGCGCCCGCAGGTCGCGAACGAAGAAGCAGTTCACCCACATCGTGCCCGTCTTGACCTCCCGGGCGACCTTGTGGGCCGTGTTGAGATTGGTGGTCCACACCATGCCGGCGAGCCCGTAGCGGCTCTCGTTGGCGATGGCGATCGCCTCGTCGACGTCGTCGAACGGCATGACCATCTCCACCGGACCGAAGATCTCGTCCTGGCATGACCGCATCGAGTTGTCGGCATCGGCGAAGATCGTGGGGGCGACGTAGTTGCCTGCTGCGAGGTCGCCGTCCGTGAGCCGCTGGCCGCCGGTCATGAGCTTGGCGCCTTCGTCCTGTGCGAGCTCGATGTACGAGAGCACCTTGTCCATGTGCTCGGGCGACACGAGTGGGCCGACCTTGGTCTCGGGAAGCATTGGGTTCCCCACCGTCCATTCGGCCGCACCGTCGACGAGCCGAGCGAGGAACTCCTCGTAGATGGGCCTCTGCACGAGGAGCCGGCTTCCGGCGAGGCACACTTCGCCCTGGTTCGTGAAGATGCCTTTGAGCGAGCCGGACACGGCCTCGCTCATGTCGGCGTCGGCCATGACGATGTTGGCGGATTTCCCGCCCATCTCGAACGACAGCTTCTTCAACCCGGCTGCTGCGTTGGCCATGATCGCCCGACCTGTGTTGGACTCGCCGGTGAAGGTGATGGCATCGACCTCTGGATGCACGGTCATGGCCTCGCCTGCTGCACCAGGACCGAAGCCCTGCACGACGTTGAACACTCCGGGCGGCATGCCGGCGTCTGCGCAGATCTCAGCGAGGATCGAGGCGGTGATCGGCGACTGCTCGGCGGGCTTGGCGACGACGGTGCACCCAAAGGCCAGGGCGGGCGCCACCTTCCACGTGAGCAGCATGAGGGGGAAGTTCCACGGGGAGATCGAGGCAACCACGCCGAGCGGTTCGCGCAGCTCGTAGGTGAACACGCCCTCCCACGGCTTGTCGTAGGTGTGTGTCCCTGCCTGCTCGGCGAAGTCGGCGAAGAACCGGAAGTTGTGGGCGCAGCGCGGCATGTCCTTGGTGCGAGACGCCGTGATGGGCTTGCCCATGTCGCGGGTTTCCCACTCCGCCAGCTCGTCGAGTCGCGCCTCGATGCCGTCTGCCACCCGCATCAGGATCTTCCTGCGCGCCCCCGGTCCCATCCCTGCCCAGCCGTCGAACGCGGTGCGAGCTGCCACCACCGCTTGGCCGACGTCTCCGGCGGAAGCCTCAGCGACGGTTGCGATGGGCCGGTTGTCGATCGGGCTGACCGACTCGAAGGTGGATCCGCCGGTGGCGTCGACGAAGTCTCCGCCGATGAAGAGCTTGACGTCTCTCACGTTGTCTCCTGATGGTTCTGCTGGTGGCGACGCTCTTCGAGCACAACCGGCCATGCTTTGCCGCCGACGCCGTACTGGTGCGGCTTCATCTCGTTGACGACGACGCGCACCGACTCGATGGAGGTGTCGAGGCTGGTTGCGATCGCTTCGGAGACCTCGGCGATCATGCGCTCGATGCGCTCGAGGGGGCGCCCCTCCAAGAGGTCGATGTGGACGAGTGGCATGTCAATCCTCCGTGACTCGTAGGCAAGCGGCCCCAACCCGATCGATCTCGACTCGCACGGTCATACCGGCGCAGAGGTCGATCGGTTCGGTGAGCCCTCCCGAGATGACGATATCGCCGGCACGGAGCCGGCGCGGCGTGCGAGCCAACGACCGCGCCATCCAAGCAACGGCCTCGGCGGGATCGTCGAGCGCCGCTGCGCCCGCCGCAGTCGCGGCAAGTGCGCCGTCGGCGGTCAGGACGACACCGCACGTCCGGAGGTCGACCGCCTCGGGCGCCGCCGCCGCATCCCCGAGCACGACCTTTCCCGCGGACGAGTTGTCGGCGATGTTGTCGAGCGCCGCAAACCGGAAGCCGTCGTAGCGTGAGTCGACCACCTCGAGACACGGCACGATCGCCGCCGTGGCCTCCAGCACGGCATCGCCGTCTGCGTCGGCATCGAGATCGGCTCGGAGCAGGAATGCCACCTCGGGCTCGACCTTGGGATGGATCAGCTCCCGCATCGTCACCACTCGGTCGTGCACCAGCATGGCGTCCGTGAGCCTGCCGTAGTTGGGACGGTCAACGCCCATCGCTCGCTGCATGGCGAGCGACGTGAAGCCGAGCTTCCCGCCGATCACGGTCTCGCCCGCCTGCTCCCGCAGATCGAGTCCAGCAGCCTGCACGGCATACGCATCGTCGAGGGTGAACGCCGGCTCCCGAGAAGTGATCATCGCCACCGTGCGCCGCTCGAGCCTCGCCTCGTGCAGCTCGCGAGAGAGCGGTACGGCGCGGGACATGGCTCAGTAGCCCCTGACCGTCACCGAGCCAAGGCGATCGAACTCGGCGGTCACGATGTCGCCGGCAGCAATCGGCACAGCAGCGGTCCACGCCCCGGCGAGCACGACGCTGCCCGCAGGCAGCGCGCGCCCGCGCTGGTGGAGCTTGCGTACGAACCAGGCAACGGCCGCCGCAGGGTGTTCCATGACGGCTGCCCCTGCGGCGGTCGCAACGAGGTCGCCGTTCTTCATGAACACGCATCCGGTGAGGCGCAGATCGCCGTCGGGTGCCACAGGGTCGCCGAGTGCGTATGCCGCAGCCGAGGAGTTGTCTGCGGTGACGTCGGCGAGCGTGAACTGGTAGCCCGTGAACCGGGAGTCGAGCACATCGACGGCGGGCGCCACCCACTCGGTGGCGGCGAGCACGGCGGCTGTAGCGACGCCGGGGCCTTCGAGGTCGCGACTCGTCTTGAATGCGATCTCGGGCTCGACTCGAGGCTGGATGAGGCGTCCGACCTCCAGCATGTTGTCCCGTGCGAGCGCCATCCGGTCGGTCATCCATCCGTAGAGCGGCTCGGACACATGCATCTGGCGCTGTTTGGCCACCGAGGTGAGCCCGAGCTTCGCTGCCGTGATCAGCGCGCCAGAGGCGAGGTGCCGGTCGACGACCAGGTCTTGGATGTCGTAGGCGGCGTCGACGGTGAGATCTGGCACGTCCTCGGTGAGCGGCCGGATGGCGGTTCGCGCCTGCACGGCCCCCCACAAGCGATCAGCGAGCTCCTCCGGGGTGCTTCTGACGTCTGACGTCTCTGGCACGCGGTCGTGCGTCTCGTCCATCAGTGATCCTGGATGCGGGAAGCCATGGCGTCCGCCGCCCGCCGCTCGAGCTCGACGGCGACATCGATGATCATGTCCTCCTGGCCGCCGACCACCTTGCGTCTGCCCAGCTCGAGCAGGATGTCCTTCGAGTCGACGCCGAACCGCTCGGCGGCTCGCTTGGCGTGGAGCAGAAACGATCCGTAGATGCCTGCGTAGCCGAGCAAGAGCCCATCACGGTCGATGACCCCTTGTTGCGGTTTCAAGGGCCGGACCACGTCCTCGGCGACGTCCATGACCGCAAGCGGATCCACCCCTGTCGCGACACCAGACTTCTCGAAGGCGGCGACGAGGATCTCGGTGGGGCAGTTGCCTGCGCCGGCGCCGAGACCGGTCGTGCAGCCATCGATCTGGTCGACGCCCTCCTCGTAGGCAGCCATCGAGTTGGCGACGGCGAGCGAGAGGTTGTTGTGCGCGTGCAGACCCACCTGGCAACCGAGGTTCGCCTTCAACGTGGCGACCCGACGTCGGGCGTCGTCGATCGTCATCGCCCCCGCCGAGTCGACCACGTAGACGCAATCGGCGCCGTAGGACTCCATGAGCTTCGCCTGCTCCAGCAGCTCATCGGGCCCGATCATGTGCGACATCATGAGGAAGCCGACCGTCTCCATCCCCAGTTCCCTGGCGAGGGCGATGTGCTGGGGCGAGATGTCGGCCTCGGTGCAGTGGGTGGCGATGCGGGCCACCGACGCACCGATCTCAGCAGCCTCGACCAGATCCTCTTTGATCCCGATGCCGGGCAACATCAGCACCGCGATCTTGGCGCGGTGCGCCTCCTCGACCGCGGCACGCAGCAACGCCTTCTCGTTGGTGTGGGAGAAGCCGTAGTTGAACGACGAGCCGCCCAGACCGTCGCCGTGCGACACCTCGATCACGGGAACGCCTGCGGCGTCGAGGCCGCGTACGACAGCTCGGACTTGGTCCGCCGTGAACTGGTGGGCGAGGGCGTGTGACCCGTCGCGCAGCGTCGAGTCGGTGAGTCGGAAGGCGGTCACCCATCGCCTCCGAGCATGTGGCGAGCCATGGCTTCGCCGACCCGGGTCGCGGCTGCGGTCATGATGTCGAGGTTCCCGGCATACGGCGGGAAGTAGTCCGCGGCACCTTCCACCTCGAGCAGCGCGATGACCCTGGCCGGGACGGTCCCGCCGGGAGTGTGGAACGGCCCGGAGTCGAACACCGGGTCGGACTTCAGGCGATAGCCCGGGACGTAGTCACGCACCTGCTCCACCATGTCCAGGATCGACTTGGCCACCGTCGCCTCGTCGTAGCCGTCGGCGAGGGCGCAGAAGACCGTGTTACGCATGATGATCGGGGGGTCGGCAGGGTTGAGGACCATGATCGCCTTTCCGATTCCGGCCCCGCCGACCTCCTCGAGCGCCTTCGATGTCGTCTTGGTGAACTCGTCGATGTTCTGCCGAGTGCCCGGCCCTGCAGAGACCGACGCCACGGTCGAGACGATCTCGGCGTACGGAACCTCGGCGACCGCTCGGGTGGCAGCGACGATCGGCGTCGTCGCCTGGCCGCCGCACGTGATCATGTTGACGTTCGGCGAATCGAGAGCAACCTCGATGTTGACGGTGGGCACCAGGTTCGGCCCCACCTTCGCCGGTGTGAGGTCGACGGCTCTGAGACCAGCCTCCGCGTACTTGGGTGCGTAGGCCCTGTGCACGCTGGCGGTGGTCGCTTCGAAGACGATGCCGAAGTCGCCGGCCCGCTCCAGCAGCCAGTCGGCGCCGTCCGCCGACGTGGCGATGCCCAACTGTTGAGCCCGGGCCAGGCCGTCGGAGTTGGGGTCGATGCCAATCACCGCGCCGAGATCGAGTACTTCGGAGCGCTGCAGCTTGTACATCAGGTCGGTGCCGATGTTGCCGCTCCCGACGATTGCACATCGAATCGCTCCGGTCACGAGCTGCCCCTCGTGAAGCGCATGGTCACGGTGCCGAGCCGGTCGAACTCGGCCATGACCACGTCGCCCGGGGCAACGTCGAAGGCGGCGTGGAGGGAGCCGGTCATCACGAACTGCCCAGGTTCCAGCGTGACGCCAAATGGGGCGAGCGTGTTGGCCAGCCACGCCACGGCGAACACAGGGTTTGTGAGCGCCGCCGCTCCTGCACCCGTCGCCACGGTCTCTCCGTTCCTCGTGATGACCATTCCGGTCAGCCGGGGATCGAAGTCGATCGGCACGATGCGGCCGCCTTTCACCGTGGCTGCGGACGACGCAAGGTCGGCGATTGTGTCGACGAGGGAGATCTTCCAATCGGCGATGCGTGAATCCACCATCTCGATCGCCGCCACCGCGCCGGCGAGGGCTCGGGCGGCATCGCTGGTCGTGACACCGGGGCCGCGAAGCGGGCCGTCGAGCACGAGGGCGATCTCGGCCTCCACTTTCGGCTGGATGTAGTCGTCGAGATCGATCGTCACGCCGTCCTCGAAGACCATCGACGACAGCACGGGCCCGTAGTCGGGCTCGTGGACGCCGAGAAGGTCTTGCATCGCCTTGGACGTGAGGCCGAGCTTGTAGCCGACGATGTCGCCCCCGTCATCGGCGAGGATGCGCTGCACGAGCTCCTGTTGGATGGCATACGCATCCTGCGGTGTGAGCGCAGGATCCGTCGCTGTGAGAGGTGGGATGGGTTCGCGATCCCGCCGGGCGGCGAAGAGCGCAGCGGCGTGGTCTGCGGGGGTCATCGACTACCTCGGTGCACCCCACGACCGTAGCGTATGCGTTCCGCCATGGGGGATGGCGTTCCCTCATGCGGGATCGCATCGACCACATCGCCCACGACTCCATCCGTCGTCGCTCCCCCTCCGAGGACGCCGGCGAGCCCGCTTCGGGCTCGCCAGAACGGGGCGCTTGCTCCGGGGCGTCAGCCCGTCGTTTCCACCGTGTCCGTGGGAGCGACCAGCGGCTCGTCACCGTTGCGGCGGCGCCGCCACCACATGAAGAGCCCCGCCAGCGCGACCACCCAGAGGAACGGGACGACGACGCCGGCGACTACGACGGCCACGCCGCCGATGGTCTTGAGGGCATCGAGGCTCGTCTCCACGCCGTCGCCGAAGCCCGGCAAACCCCCCGGATCGACGGCCTCGACGAGCATCGTGGAGGTGGTCGAGACCCGGCGGCTCTCGAGGACCTCGCCATCCGCATTCACCGGCGAAGCGGTGACCCTGGTCTGGGACCGCAGCGACCTCTCGGGGGCGATCTCAGCGGCGAGGATCACGAACTGCCCCGGCTCAATCGCTGCCTCCGGATCACCGAACACGACCGTGAGGTCGGCCAAGGTGAGCTCCAGCACAGAGTCGGCGACGTCGATGTCCGTGAGCGGCATGTCTCCCGTGTTGGTGATCTCGAAACACACCGTTGCTGCATCGCCCTCGTCCACCTGGATTCCGCCCTCACCGGGGCAGGACTGGCCGGCGTCGGCGTGACCCGGATAGCCGGTGACGGCGAGAGAGATCTGAGGCCGGCTCAGCGCCTCGGTGAGCGTGACGGCGATGGTGGCGAAGCTCACCTGGTCGCGAATCGTTCGGAGCTGGCCGCGCATCACCTCGAGCTGGGTCTCGCGATCGAGCAGCTGGGTCTCGAGATCGGCGATGGCTGCGACCGTCGTGGCCTCGGCGATGAGGCCTTGGAGCCGCTCCACGCTCACCTCGGTCGTCTTGATGCGGCTCTCCAGGTCGACGATTCGCTCAGTGACGTCGTCGGCCGAGACGTTCTGGCTGCGGATCTCGCCGATGGAACCGAGACGGCTCAGCGCTTCGTGGAAGTCGTCGGGATCCACCTTGAATGTCAGCACGCTCAGCGGCTCGGGAAGCCCAACCGTCTGTTGCCCGAACAAGAACCCGCCGAGGCTATCGATGATGCGGTTCGCCTCGACACCCGCAGCAGTGACGTCCGTGACCGCAACCGTCATGTCGGCCGTGAAGATGATCTGTCGCCCCACGTTCTGCACCACGTTGGCGACCGGAGCAACATCACCTCCGCCAAGCGCCTCGCGGTCCGCGCCCACGCCTCCGTCACCCGGCGCCGCCTGGAGCTCTTCGGTCATCTCTTCGGATGCTGCCGCCGTGGTGGCCGACGCCTGACCGTCGTCGTAGGCGAGAGCGCCGCCGGAATCCTCACTGCCGGCGCTGCAGCCTGCCGCCACCAGAGCAAAGGCCAGCAGCAAGAATGCTGCGAAGTGTGATGTTCTCGTCTTGGTCACTGCCGCTGTCCTGGTCACGGTGCCCCCGTCGTCGATGTCCATGGTGCGACGCCCCCAACCCGTCGGCAGGTTCCCGAACACGTTGCGGGCGCCAATCATCGGCGGCGGCACGGGCCAGGTCTCGTCACAGCCCCATGGCGCGGCCGATCAGCTCCTTCATGATCTCGGTGGTGCCGCCGTAGATGGTCTGCACCCTGCTATCGGCGAACATGCGGGCAATCGGGTACTCCGTCATGTAGCCGTACCCGCCGTGGAGTTGGAGGCAGCGGTCGACGACCTTCACTTGAAGCTCGGTGGTCCACCACTTCGCCATCGCCGCAACATCGGCGCCAAGCCGCCCCTCGTTCAGCTCGCTCATGCACCTGTCGACGAACACTTGGCCGATCTCCAACTCGGTGGCGATCTCTGCGAGTGTGAAGCGGCTGTTCTGGAAGGAAGCGATGGGCCGGCCGAATGCCGTGCGATCCCTCGCATAGGCGAGGGTGACCTCGAGTGCCTTGCGCACGGCAGCCATCGCCATGACCGCGATGACGAGGCGCTCTTGCGGAAGGTTGGCGACGAGCGAGAAGAAGGCTGCGCCTTCCACGCCGAGCCGGTTTGCCGCCGGCACTTTCACATCGGTGAAGAACAGCTCGGACGTGTCCTGCGCCTTCAGGCCGATCTTCTCGAGGTTGCGCCCGCGGGTGAATCCCTCCATGCCGCGCTCGACGACGAGCAACGTCAACCCACGGTGGGGGTCGTCCGAGGTGCGGGCAACGACGATCACGAGATCGGCGAGCTGCCCGTTGGTGATGAACGTCTTGGCGCCGTTGAGGACGTAGTGGTCGCCGTCTCGCACGGCCTTCGTGCGAATCCCGGAGAGGTCACTGCCGGTACCCGGCTCCGTCATGGCGATCGCTCCGATCGTCGTCCCGGCGACCATCCCCGGCAGCCACCGCGTCTTCTGGTCATCCGTGCCGAGTGACGTGACGTAGGGAACGACGATGTCGCTGTGCACGCTGAACCCGGGACCGCTGGCCAGCACGTTTGCCTGCTCCTCGATGACGATGGCAGGGAAGCGGAAGTCAGCGACGCCGGCTCCGCCGTACTCGGGTGGCACGGCGTGGGCGAGGTGGCCGGCAGCGCCTGCCTGTTCCCAGAGCTCTCTCGGCACTACACCGAGACGCTCCCACTCGTCGTGGAACGGCGCAACGTGCTTTTCGAAGAACTCCCGAACCGCGCGGCGGTAGAGGTCGTGTTCCGGGGTGAAGATCGTACGGGCGAGCATGGCTCGATCATCCCACAGAGCCGAGCGGCCGGATCGACGCTTCAGCGCCGGGTGTACCCGAGCCTGCGAGAGGCGAAGGCGGCTGCCTCGACAACACCGGTCGTGATGCGATCGAGCACGGGATCCATTCGCGCGGCGGGACCGGCGACGCTCATGGCCGCTGCGACGGTGCCCAGCGCGTTGCGGATCGGTGCCGCCACCGAGAGCACGCCCACCTCGGACTCGTTGAGGTTGAGCGCATACCCCTGCCGTCGAATGGTGCCGAGAACCTTGCGAAGCGAATCCGGATCGGTGATCGTGTGGGGAGTGACCTCCGTCATCTCCCATCCGTCCAGCAGCAGGTCGAGCTCCGGCAGCGGGACATGAGCGAGCAGGCACTTGCCGGTTGCGGTGCTGTGCGCCCAGTTGCGCCTGCCGACGTCGAGGAAGAGACGCAACGTGTGCGGACTGTCGAGCCGTTCCACGTAAACGACCTCACGGCCGTCGAGCACCGCTACTTGCACCGTCTCCCCCGTCGCGTTGCGCAGCCGCTCCATCGGCAGCATGACGGCTTCATGCAGATCGAGATGCGTCGCCACCGCGGCCCCGAGGTCGTAGACGGCCAGCCCGAGCCGGTATTTGCCGTTGTCGGGGTTCTGCTCCAGGAGATGCTCGGCAGTGAGCGTCGTCACCAGCCGGTGGACGGTCGACTTCCCGAGGTCGAGGCGCCGCGCCAGATCAGACACGCCGAACTCCCGCTCCCGCGAGGAGAACTGCTTGAGCACCCTCGCCGCGTTGCGAACCGACGAAAGCACCTGGCGACCGTCGTCCACCGGCCGGCGGTCACTCATCGGCGCTGCCGCGCACCGCAGCAAGCACGGCCCGGCGCACCGCGGCGGGGTCGGGACGGGTGGCAGCAGCCAAGCCCTTGACCGCGTCGCTCCACGGCACGATCTCGTGTGCGAGCAACGCATGCGCCTTCGCCAGACCGGCGAGGGCGGCTCCCTCCATCTCGTCCACCAACGCTTCCCTGCCGGGAGCGTGGGCACGGATCGCCTCGAAGTCCCTCGCCTCTGCGGCGTGGGCATTGGCCAGCCCGGCGCCTGCGTGCCCAGCGTGGTGACCGGTGAGTTGACTGCCGGGCCGCACGATCAGGTGGTAGAGGTAGGTCGAGATGCCGAGCGCACGCCTCACTCGGTCTCCGGCCGTGCTCTGCGACTCGTCGATCATGCCGAGCGTTGGCAGCACCACCGGGTCGTAGAAGCGCACGGTCCACGCACATCCCTCCAACTCGTCGTCGACGGCGACTTCGGGTCCCTGCGGCGCTGCAAGATCTTCGCGAGTGGCGATGACGTGGAGGTTCTGCACCCCTGCGGCGACGACCGTGAAACGTCCAGCCGCCGTGAGCGCCATCCGCCCCCGGACCGCAGGGGGCTGGAGTCTGGCCTGGGCGAGATAGGCCTCGTGCACCGTGCGTACGTAGTCGGCCATCGCCTGCCGCATGTCCTCGGGACGTGGGGTGGTCACCGCCACGACACTAGCCCTTGCGTTCCGCCATGAGGGATGGTGTTCGGCCAGGAGGAACGTCCTGGTCGGTTCGACTCACCAATGTGAAGAGGATGCCGGCGTGCCCCCTGCCCATGCCCGGTGGCGTCACTCAGAACGGCAGGTTCGGGTGACCCACGATGACCGAGGGTTGGCGGCGCCGGTGGGAGCTTCGGCTCGAGTCAGCCGTCGCGGTATGACCCGGCCTCGAAGGACCGGCGAAGTGGCAAGCCTCATGGGCGAGCCGACCGCTGACGCCGGGGCCTGAGCTGCCCGCCCGAAGGCAACAGCGGACGGCAACTCTTCGTCCCGACGCGAGACATCCCCGCCTGTTCCAGTCCGCCGCGATCCCGGCGGCGGCGTCGTCACGTGGCACCCGCCATACCGGCGATGTGGTCCTCGCGACGTCGGAGCTCGTCATCTGCCACCAGGCCCACGTCACCGAGGAGGCGGCGCAACCGGTCGCATGCCCGTAGCGCTTCGACGCGCCTCCCGTCCTGGGCGAGGGCATCGATGAGCAGGTGCCACAGCCGCTCCCGATACGGGTACTCCTCCACCGCAGTCTCCAACGCACCCACCACGAGCTCTGGGCGACCGAGCGCCACATCAGCCTCGATTCGCAGCTCCATGGCCGTCAGCCGTAGCTCGTCGAGCCGCAGCGCCTCCAGGCGGAACGGCTCGTCGTCGGCCAGGTCCCCGAAAGGGACGCCCCTCCACAGGGACAGCGCGCTCTGGCTCAGGTCCCGGCAACGCTCCGGATCGCCACGCAGCGAAAGGGCCTCACTCAGCATCCGCTCGAATCGCAGTGCATCGACCTCGTCTGAGCCAACGTTCAGGACGTAGGCGTGGTCCACCCTCCGGATCGTCGAAGGGCCCAGCAGTCGCCTGAGGCGGGAGACGTGCGACTGGAGCGTGCCGGGTGCGCTCGGCGGCGGATCGACGCCCCAGACCACCTCGACCAGGTGGTCGACGGGCACGGCGTGACCAGCCGACACGACCAAACCGGCGAGGAGCCGCTGCGCACGGCGGCCACCGACCTGAAGCACCCCGCCATCCGTCAGCACGTCGACGGGGCCCAGAACCCGTATCGCGTACCCGCTGTGCACCACTGGACTCCGATCACCCCTCGACAGCCTGCACCGACACGACGCACGCGCCAAGGGGCAGACGTCCCGATCGGATGCATGCCAACCGCAAGCTGCGCGCAAACCCGGCTCCCGTGGCGCACAAGCCGCGCTCCGCACAATGAGGGGAGATACGGAAGGAGGACGCTATGCCCAAGATCCTCGAACGGCCGAAGAGGGAGGAAGCACGGGCGAGAACGTATGTCGACTTCGAGTTGCCACTGCGCGACATGCCCCCGGAGGAAGCCGTCCCGAAACGGCGCCCCACCGGGTACGTGCGCTGGATGGGATGGCTCCTGGTGCTCGCCGTGGTAGTGGCTACGGCATTGATCGTGACGCTTGCCCGGGAGGACGGGACGGTCACGATCGACACCGACGGGTCGTTTGCCAGGAACGAGGCGGTGCGCCTGGCGGCCCTTGCACCTGCAATCGTCGTGGACGCAGACGGATCGTTCGCCGCCAACGAGGCAGCGCGGCTCGGCTCCATCGGCCCGGCGATCGCGCTTGACGCAGACGGGTCATTCGCCGCCAACGAGACGGCCCGGCTCCTGGCCTTGTTCCCGACCATCGACTACGACGGGTCGTTCGCCACTAACGAGAAGGTCCGGCTCCTGGCCTACGGTCCGCTCGTGGTTCTCGACGCAGACGGGTCATTCGCCACCAACGAGACCGGCAGGTTGCTCAGACTGGCGCCGCTCCTGGCGACCGCAGGCGACACGAGCTTCGCCACCAACGAGACCACGCGTTTCATGGCGCTGGCACCCTCCGTCACCCTCGACGCCGACGGGTCCTTTGCCGCCAACGAGACGGCGCGGTTGACCGCCCTGAACCCCTTCACGGTGGTAGATGCCGACGGATCGTTCTTGTACAACGAGTCGCTTCGGTTCGCCGCGTACGCAACCACGCCGTGAGGCGGACGCACAACCGGGAGCCATCGTCGCGCCGGTTGTCAGGATTGGGGCCGGGAGTTGAGGCGAGGTTGCCTTCCGGAACCCTTGGCTGGGGGTTCAGGTTCCGTCTCGAGCGGCGGCCTTGCCGAATTGCACCATCCCGAACGAGAAGGCTCCAACGGCGGCCACGATCGATCCGGCGAGGATGAACGCCACGGCGTCGCTTGGGCCTGCAGCTCCGGCCCCAGCGCCCGCACTCAGCACCGCAGGCGCCGGGGCCACGACCTCGACGATGCCCACCATGTCGGGGTGAAGCGTGCAGAAGTACTCGTAGGATCCCTCTTCGGCAAACACGAGGTCGAAGCTTCCTTGTGTCTCGATGAGTCCCGAGTCGAACGTGCCGTCGTTGGCGGTGACGGTGTGGGGAATCGCCCCTGCGTTGGTCCACCTGACCGCCTGTCCGGCTTCGATCGTCAACGAACGCGGCGCGAAGTCGTTGTCCACGATGCGCACATTGCGGCGAACCACGGCCGGCCCACGTGCCGAGTCGGCCGCAAGATCGGAACCCTCCCCCTCACCGCCGGGTGCGGCCGCATCGAGCGACTCGTCGTCGAGAGACTCGTCGATCGGTCCGGTCGCTTCGGTCACCGTGACAGTCCCGACCATTCCGGGATGAATGGTGCAGAAGTATTCGTAGATGCCGGGGGTCGTGAAGCGGCGCGAATAGCCGTCACCGGCGAGGAGGATCCCGGAGTCGAAACTCCCGTCGCGGTCAGTGACCGTGTGGGGGATGGCACCGGTGTTCGACCACGACACTTGCGAGCCCGCGGGAATCGTGACGTCGCCCGGGCGATAGCCATTGTCGAATATCGCCACGCTCGACGGCCCGCCTGCGGAAGCCAGATCGCCGCCGCCGGCGCCCGTGGCGGCGCCGCCCTCGTCCAGCGGCGCAGGGCCGGTCGGCGTACCCGTCACGGTGACCGTCCCCTTCATGGTCGGGTGGATCGTGCAGAAGTAGTCGAACGTCCCTGGCTGGGTGAATGTCCGCCGGTACGTGCCGCCGCTGAGCAGGACGCCGGAATCGAAGCCACCGCCGCTCGCCGTCACCGTGTGAGGGATGGCGCCCGTGTTGGTCCAGACGAGCGTCGTTCCGGTCGTGATGGTCCGTGATGCCGGGCTGTACGCGTTGTCGACGATGGCAATGCCGCCGGCGACCGGTACCGGTGCCGTGCCGCCTCCGGGCGGCGGGAGCGGATCGCCGCCCGGAGGGGGCGCAGGATCCCCAGGAGGCGGGGGTGCGCCGCCGGCTCCCGTGACCAGGATGGTCGCCGTCATCTCGGGATGCAGCGTGCAGAAGTACGCAAACGTGCCCGCAGCAGCGAAGGTCCGCGAGAAAGTGTCTCCTGCGAACAGCAATCCGGAGTCGAACGACCCGCTGTTCGCCGTCACAGTGTGGGGAGCGGCGCCTGCGTTCGCCCACGTGACCGTGGCCCCTTGCGCCACCGTGAGCGACACCGGATCGAAAGCGAAGTCGACGATGTTCACGTCCCCTGGCGCCGGTGGAGGCGACGGCGCGGGCGGTGCGGGCGGCGCCGGAGGTGAAGGCGGGGGTGAAGGCGGCGGAGGAGCAGTGCCATCGCCGGCAACGACGACCACGGTCCCGGTCATGTCCGGGTGAATGACGCAGAAGTATGGGTAGGTCCCCGCCGCCGCAAAGCTGCGGCTGTACGTGCCGCCCTGGTCGAAGATGCCGCTGTCCCACGACGCATCGTTTGCGGTGACGGTGTGCTGTTCGTTGTCGTTGTTCGCCCAGGTCACCGTGGCCCCTGCGGCCACGGTGATCGAGCCGGGCGAGTAGCTGCGGTCAACGATCGTGACGTCGCCGGCCGCCGGTGGCGGCGGCGGTGGGTCGCCGGGGTCCGGCGGCGGTGCGTCTGCGGTGACGATGATCGTGCCGTGGTACGCGGTGTTGGAATCGTTGCGATCGTCGATGTACGGGTAGGTGCCCTCGAGAGCGAAGTTGAAGGTGAAGGACTCTCCCGGCGCCAGGTTGCCGGAGTCGAACTTCTCCGGTCCGGTATCGGATCGCATTCGGTGCTCGTCGCCATCCTCGTTCACCCACATGACGGTGGTCCCCGGCGTCACCGTGAGGGTCTTCGGTTCGAGCGTCGTCGTGATCACGACGGTCTCATCGGCGGCGATGGCCGATGCCAGCGGGGTCGTGACCATGCCGACGACGAGTGCAGCCAGGATCCGGGCGATGCGACGAGGGCGAGAGCGGTTCATGCTCGGCATGCTCGGCGATGGTTGCCTAGCGCAACTTCTCCGGTGTCTTAAGTGTGCGCAAATTCGCCACGTCCGTCCGTGCCGATATGCGGAACGGCATCCCACATCAGGGAACGCCATCGGTAGGGTCTGTAGATGGGCATCCTGCGTCTCGGACACGTCGACATCACGGTCCCCGACCTCGACCTCGCCACTGCGTACTACACCGAGGTCATGGGGATGCTCGAGGTCGAGCGGACGAGCGACCGAGTCTTCTTCAAGTGCTGGGATGAGGAAGACCACCACTCCCTTGCAGTCCGCTACGACCCGAGAGTCGGCATCGATCGCTTCAGCTTCAAGGTGGAGGACGAGGACGACCTCGCGGATCTCGAGCAGAGGGTCGAGCACTACGGCTATGCGGTCAGCCGGATGAGCAAGGGCGAGGAAATCGGCCAAGGCGAGTCGATCCGTTTCGCAACGCCGTCGGGCCACGAGATGGAGCTCGTCCATCGGGTCGACAAGGTGGGCGGCCTTCTTCCCAAGATCAATCCTCACCCAACCGTCCAAGGATTGAAGGGCATTGCTCCCCCGCGTATGGACCACTTGCTCGTCACCGCCGAGGAAGTACCCGAAGCCTCCAAGTTCTACATGGACGTGCTGGGCTTCCGCCTCACGGAGCAACTGCTGGACGGGGATGGACATCAGATAGGCACGTGGATGGAGCGCTCGCACTCGCCGCACGATCTCGCCGTCGTCTCAGGCCCCAACGGCGGGCTGCACCACTTCGCTTTCTGGCTGGACGATTGGGACCACGTGCGCAAGGCGGCCGACATCCTCGCCTACAACGCCATCCAAATCGATGTGGGACCCACTCGCCACGGCATCACTCGCGGCAACACCATCTACTTCTTCGACCCGATGGGCACTCGCAACGAGGTGTTCACCGGCGGCTACCGCCCCGACCCAGACTTCCCGACGATCACCTGGACCGAGGACAACATCGGCAAGGCGATCTTCTACTACGAAGGCGACCTCAACGAACGCTTCATGAAAGTCCACACATGAGACGCGGAATGCCACACAACAGACGTCAGAGATCAGATGTCGATGCGGCAAACCTGGCCCGCTGGTCTTCTCTGGCGTCTGACGTCTGGGAGCGAGCGCCTCGATCGTTCTGACATCTGGGGGCAACGGCGAAGCTCTTCCCCCTCGAGCACCTCCTTCCATACGTCGCGAAGGTCCGTTGCTCGCTCTGGCCACCACCGAGAACTCAGTACCGCGTACCTCGCACCATGCTCCGAAGGCGCCCACTGATGGGGATCCTTCGGTTGTCGCATCTCGAGGTTCGGGTGCCGGATCTGGAGCTCGCAACGGCCTACTACGCCGAGGTGGTCGGCCTCATCGAGACGGACCGCCAGGCGGATCGTGTCTTCCTCAAGTGCTGGGACGAGCACCAGCACCACTCGCTGATCCTCAAATATGCCCCGACCTACGGGCTCGAAGTCGTCGCCTTCAAGCTCCAGGATCGTGACGACCTCGACCTCTACCAGGCCAGACTCGAAGCCGCGGGTGTCTCTGTGAAGCGGTTCGCCGCCGGTGAGATAGGACTCGGCTCAGGCGAGACCCTTCGCTTCGAGGCGCCGTCCGGCCACACCACCGACCTGGTGTGGGGCATGGATCAGGTGGGCAACCTCCTTCCCCTCACCAACCCGCCCCCAGAGCCACAAGGACTGGTCGGCATCCATCCGCCTCGGCTCGATCACGTCTTCTTGATGTGCGAGGACGTCGATGCCGTCACGGCGTTCTACACCGATGTGCTCGAGTTCCGCCTCACCGAGCAGATCCTCGCCGACGACGGCCACCAGCTCTGCACGTTCTTGGAGCGGACCCACACTCCCCACGACGTCGCCTTCATCACCGGACCGAACGCAGCGCTGCACCACTTCGCTTTCTGGCTCGACGACTGGAACCAGGTGCGTATGGCTGCAGACATGTGCTCGTATCACGGCGTCCGCATCGACGCCGGCCCGACCCGCCACGGCGCCACCCGCGGTTACGGCCTCTACTTCTTCGACCCTGCAGGCAACCGCAACGAGGTCTACACCGGCGGCTACTGGGTGGATCCCGACCGGGAGCCCGTCACCTGGACCGAGGCCGACATGGGCAGGGCGATCTTCTACTACGAGGGCGTCGTGAATCAACGCTTCTTGACAGAGCACTCATGAGATCGCTCGCTGCACTCGCTCCTCGACATCGGATTGGTCGCTGCGCTCGCTTCGAGATCTCAGGGTGGCGCAGCCCGGCATCTCCCCGGCATCTGCCATCTCGGCCGGCGGTCGCATGACTGACGAGACGCGCCGGCCGCATCTTCCTCGGACCGACCGGGACGAGGCGCCGCTGTATCTCGCCAAGTACCTCGAACGGCGCGCCCGCCACGCCTCCGACGTCGACGAGGAAACCGACGAGACGATGCCGCTCTACCTGCGCCGGTTCCGCGACCGCCGGTCGCAAGAGACGGTCGTCGAGACCCTGCCGCCGCTGTGGGAACGTTCCGGGCTCGGCGTGCAACAGGCGCTGAGCGAGGACAACCGCAACAAGGAGATCAGTGCACCCGCTGCGGCCCGTCCCAGCGTCGCCAACGAGATCTACCTCGTGCGGCACGGCGAGACCCAGGGCTACTCGACGGAGTCGGGGCTGACCCCGCTCGGCAACTGGCAGGCCCACACCTACGGTCACACCATCGCCAAGCGGGTCAAGAGCGGCGAGACCGTCGTCGTGCGCAGCGCAGCGACGAACCGCGCAGGCCAGACGGCGGAGAACATCTATCGCGGCCTACTCGACGGGCTCGCCATGTTCGAGAAGGACCTGAAGGTCTTCGAGCCGGAACCGATGCCCGAGTTCCGCAACTTCCAGGTAGCGACTCCCGACGGCCTTCGCGATGTCACCGCAGCCTTCCGGCAGTACTACTCACTGCTCGAGGAGTTCGAGCGAACGGCTCTTGGGGACCGCCCGATGTGGTTGGTCGAGGTCGACCGCTTCTGGCGCACCCAGCAAGGTGGCGCCGACCCGATCCAGCACTGGCTCACGATTCCGATGATGCACTTCGAACCCCCCGCGATGTGCGTCCGCCGGTTCTGGATCGGGTTGCGCCGCCTCGCGGTTGAGCATCCCGGTGCCCGCCTCGTCGTGGCGACGCACTCCGGTCCGATCCGCGCCTTCGCCACCTGGGCCTTCGGCTACGACCCGGGCGAGCCCTACAACACCGAACACGTTCGCGTGAAGCTGATGGAAGGCGGCCGCGAAGCGCTCGTCAGCTACCGCAACCGCGTCCAAGAGGTCCACGTGCCAGAGATGGACAGCCTCCCGAGTTGGGAGTTCGGCGAGGAGTGGAAGCCGGCGTGAGTAGCCAGATCGCTCCCTCCGGTCGCTTCGAGATGGCTGGGCCTGCGGCCTCGCCGAGAACGCTTGGCGATTGGCAGGGCTTCCAGATGCCAGATGTCGGCCGTTCGGCATCAGGTCTCGGCCAGGATTCGGCGACGGAGAGCAGAGAGCATCCGTCGGATCTCGTCGACGCGATGCCGCAGGGGAGCCCTCGAATCTCGATCGATCAACCTGAGGTCGGCGGCAGCGATGAGATGGTGCTCCACCTCGTTTTTGCTTCCGCGAGCGTACCCCAGCAGTGTCGCCCGATCCCGAGCATCGGGACGGCCACGAGCCTCAGGGATGTTGGCACCCATCGAGTTCGCGGCCCGGCGCATGTGCGACGTGAGCCCGATCCGTTCGTCGTCGGGGAACGAATCTGTCACGTCGTAGGTCGCCGACACGAGGACACGCGACTTCGACCAGACGGTGAGCCGCTGGAGCTCCCCCACCCATCATCTGTGCCAGAGCGCGGCCAGCGGCGGAACCGCACCGTCTGCCTCCAAACATCTCAGCGCAGTGCGCAGGACGGCGATCTGGCATCTCGAGTGGTGCGCAGCACTGCGATCTCCTGGAGGCGGTGTGTGTGAGGCGTGCCCGACGCTCACGCCTGAGCAACGACTCTCCTTTCACGCGCCGACTCCAACGATGCGCGAGGTGGAACACGTGAGCAACGACTACATCGTGTGGTTCCAGGACTACCGGCGGTCCGACAAGGGAAGGGTCGGGGGCAAGAACGCCTCGCTCGGCGAGATGATCGCGGCGGGGCTACCCGTTCCACCGGGATTCGCCCTCACGACCGAGGCGTACCACACGCTGCGTGAGCATTCCGAGACGCGCGCCAAGGTGAACAGGGCGCTCACGGGGATCGACTTCAAGGATCCGGTTGGGTTGCGTCGCACGGCTGCCTACGTCCGAGCCCTGATCGAAGACGTGCCGATGCACGGTGACGTCGAACAGTCCGTCCGGACCGCGTACGAAGAGCTCTGCACTCACTGCGGCGTCCCTGACGTGCCTGTTGCCGTCCGCTCGTCCGCGACTGCAGAGGACCTGCCAGACGCTTCATTTGCAGGTCAGCAAGACACGTTCTTGTGGGTCCAGGGCACGGACGCCGTCGTCGATCACGTCAAGCGGTGCTGGTCATCCATCTTCACTGACCGTGCCATCGCCTACCGCCACGAGACCCACCACGACCACGAGGTGATCTCGATGAGCGTTGGGATCCAGAAGATGGTCCGCCCCAAGGCAGCAGGCGTTGCATTCACCCTCAACCCGTCGGATGGCGACCGGTCCCAGATCGCCATCGACTCGTCGTGGGGATTCGGCGAGGCCGTGGTATCCGGCGAGGTGACCCCGGACAACTTCCTGGTCGACAAGGTGATCTACGAGGTGGTGAAGCGGACGATCTCGCCCAAGACGATCGAGTACCGCCTCACGGAAGCCGGAAAGGTGGAGGTGGCCGAGCTGGACGGTGATCGTGCGCAGGCGTCGAGCCTCGACGATCGGGAGATAAAGGCCGTTGCGGAGATGGCGCGGCGTGCCGAGCGCCACTACGGCACCCCCCAGGACGTCGAGTGGGCGATCGACGCCGACCTCGAGCCACCCGACAACGTGATTCTGCTGCAGAGCCGGCCAGAGACCGTGTGGTCGCAGAAGAAGCGCCGCACCGTCGCCAAACCGGGGCAGGGATTCATGGATGGGATCGTGTCGACGCTGATCTCGCCCGTCCACAGCCGCAAGAAGCCGCACACCGTGGAAGAGGAGTGAAGCGGGGCCTGGGCAACCGAAGGACACGAACACAACGACACCGTGGAGGGAGCCGGACACACGCCCGGCCCGAGAGGGGCCCGCACAGGGCCCGGGAGGAAGACAACATGGCAGAGCGGTTCCCGAGCCCGTTCGACATCGAAACCCCAGCAGGCGCCGAAGGATGGCAGGACCTCTACACCTATTCGTTGCCGTTCTCAGAGGACCGGCGAGCCTACGAGGACGCAGGGTTCTGGTTCCAGGACGGCATCCACTGGCCCGAGGTGCTCACCCCATGGGACGCAACGTTCTACGAGTACGCCCTCGCCTCACTCTCCCAATACAACACGCGCCACTACCTCATCCCGCCTGCGCTGGGCGTCGACTTCCGGGTGTTGAACGGCTACGCCTACCTCGCTCCGGTCGGTGTCGCCGACCCCGAGGAGATCGGCGCGCGGGTCCCCCACTTCATGGAGCGCGCCGGCTACTACTTCGTGAACTGGAACGACCTCTACGACAAATGGCTCGTCAAGATCAAGGCCCTGGCCGCCGAGATGGACGCCATCAGCTTCGAGCCGCTCCCTGAGATGGAGGAGATGGAGGTCGTCACCGACGGCTGGGGCTACGGCTCGGGCCTCACCATCCAAGAGGATTACCGCAAGCTCCTCAACCTCGGCCTGCGGTTGTGGCAGTACCACTTCGAGTTCCTCAATCTGGGCTATGCCGCCTACCTGGACTTCTTCGGCTTCTGCAAGGAAGCGTTCCCGAACATCCCCGATCTCGCCATCGCCAAGATGGTCGCAGGCGTCGACGTGGACCTCTTCAAGCCGGACGAGTACCTGCAGGAGCTCGCGCACGCCGCGATCGAGATGGGCGTTGCCGACGCGTTCGATCACGATGATCCTGCCGCTGTTGTAGGAGCGATCTCCTCTGCCCCGCGCGGGGCCGAATGGCACGCCAAGTGGGATTCCGTCAAGGACCCGTGGTTCAACTTCTCGTCTGGTTCGGGCTTCTACCACACCGACCGGATCTGGATCGAGCACGTCGAGATCCCCTTCGGCTTCATCCGCAACTACATCGCCAAGATTCGCGAAGGCGTCGACCTCGCCCGGCCGACCGATGCGATCAAGGCGGAGCGCGACCGCATCATTCGCGAGTACCGCGACTTGCTCGGCTCCGACGAGGATCGTGAGGCGTTCGACCAGAAGCTGGGCCTCGCAGGCGTCGTCTTCCCTTACGTCGAGAACCACAACTTCTACGTCGAACACTGGAGCCACTCGATCCTCTGGCGCAAGATGCGCGAGCTCGGCTCGGTCTTCGTGAAGGAAGGGTTCTTCGCAGAGCCGGACGACGTGTTCTTCCTCAAGCGCGACGAGGTGAACGAGGCGCTGTGGGACATGTACGGGGCGTGGGCCGTTGGGGTGAAGCCACGCGGCCCGGCCTATTGGCCACGCGAGCTCGGGCGCCGCAAGGCCATTCTCGACAAACTGCGGGAGTGGTCGCCGCCGCCTGCTCTCGGCCAGCCACCGGAAGTCGTGACCGAGCCCTTCACCATCATGCTGTGGGGCATCACCTCGGACTCCATCGACACGTGGCTCGGTGGCGCAGACGAGTCCGGGGGCCTGAAGGGGTTCGCCGCTTCCCCGGGGATCGCCGAAGGGCCTGCCCGGGTCATCTTCTCCGCCGACCAGATCGGCGAGATCCAGGAGGGCGAGATCCTCGTCGCACCCCTCACGGCGCCGTCCTGGGCCCCCATCTTCTCGAAGATCGGGGCGACGGTCACCGACATCGGTGGGATGATGAGCCATGCCGCCATCGTGTGCCGTGAGTACGGCCTGCCTGCCGTGACGGGTACGGCGTTCGGCACGAAGACGATCACGACGGGAACGATGCTCAGAGTCAACGGCTCGGAGGGAACGGTAGAGGTGTTGACCTAAGAAGACATTCAGACGTCAGACGTCAGAGAGCGAGCGCAGCGAGCGTTCTGACCTCTGCGGCATTCACGAATAGCGAAGGGGACACGAGAGACATGCTCTCCAAGGAACAGAACGAGCAACTCACGCGGGTTGGGCCGGGGACGCCGATGGGCGAGCTCCTGCGGCGCTATTGGTATCCCATCGCTTTCGAGCGTGACCTCGCCGAGTGGCCCATCAAGAAGGTGCGGCTCCTCGGTGAGGACTTCGCCCTGTGGAAGACGCCACAAGGCGGCTACGGCATCATGCAGGAGCGGTGTCCGCACCGTCACGCCTCCCTCGTGTACGGGGTCGTCGAAGAGGAAGGTCTGCGGTGTGGCTACCACGGATGGCTCTACGACTGCGAGGGCCAGTGCATCGACCAGCCCGCCGAGCCGGACAAGTCGACGTTCAAGGACCGGATCAAGGCGTTCGCCGGCAAGGCCGAGGCCCTCGGCGGCATGGTGTGGGTCTACATCGGGCCCGACCCAGCGCCTGTTCTTCCTCGTTTCGATGTGTTCGTCGATGCCGGCTTCAAGGATGTCGGCCATTCCGTGCTGCCGTGCAACTGGCTCCAGATCATGGAGAACTCGGTGGATCCCCACCACGTCGAGTGGCTTCACGGGCGGTACTTCAAGTTCCTCGGCGAGCAGCAGGGTTTCCTCGCCCCTGCGGCATTTCAGAAGAAGCACGTCCAGGTGGGCTTCGATGCAATCGAGTGGGGCATCTTGAAACGCCGCGTGCTCGAGGGCAGCACCGAAGGCGATGACGACTGGGCCGTCGGTCATCCCCTGGTGTTCCCCTACTGCATGAGGGTGGGCGGAGCAGGCATCGACCAGATGCAGATCCGGGTGCCGATCGACGACACGACCACGTGGGCGCTCTTCTACGCAAACCATCATCCGCAGGGTCTCGCCGAATACCCGGAGCAGGTGTACCCCACCGACTACGAGTACCAGTGGATCGACGAGCAGGGCAACTTCATCGT
Source organism: uncultured Acidimicrobiia bacterium (assembly GCA_963792895.1). Classification (GTDB taxonomy): domain Bacteria; phylum Actinomycetota; class Acidimicrobiia; order Spongiisociales; family UBA5794; genus UBA6912. The sequence goes on along the minus strand of CAWBYA010000007.1, from coordinate 510,011 downwards.
CGACTACATCGAAGGCCAGGACGTGATGGCGTGGGTTACCCAAGGCGACATCACCGACCGGTCGGCGGAACACATCGGCAAGTCCGACATCGGCGTCATCATGCTGCGCCGCATGTTCAAGGAGCAGATGGCCATCGTCGCCGAAGGCAAGGACCCGACCGTTGCGTTCACGCGCGAGCCACAGGACCGAATCGAGCTCCCCTGCGAGAAGAACAAGTTCGGCGCAGGCGTCGACTTCGCCTTGTCGTGGATCGACATGGGCTCTTCTCGATACTCACCCGCCAAGGACACTCTGCTGAAGATTCACGTTGATGCCGCCACGCAGCGTGGCGAGGCGCCGACTGCGAAGGAGTGACGCGCTGACCGCCGTGCCCCGCTACCCCAACCACGTCGAGCCGCCGGATCCGATCCCGGGGCGGCGGCTCACGGGTGCCCACTGGTGGGATTCCGACCGCATCCATCACCTCGAGGACATGCCACGCCACTGCCCCGGATGCGGCGCCGGTCTCGGGGCGGGCATTGCGGTGGAGTACTGGCAGGCCGACCAGCGGGTCTACCACACGTGGTGTCACGCCTGCGGGTGGACCGGTGACGTCATCAGGGTTCGCCGCATGATCGGCTACGAAGCCGACGACGAGGACTGAGGAGAGACCGCAAGCGCCCGCTCGTCGACGCGACGGCGACGCAACGCGGCCGATGGGACTCGCAACCGGGCCCGGCACGGCCCGCGGTCCATGTGAAACGCCCCACCGGGGTCGCACTCGATGGGTCATTCCTGGCCCGCTTCACTCGCCGACGAACGACCCATCGGGCGCCATGATGAAGTCGGTGGTCAGTGGAGACAACGCTCGCCACCCGCCGTCGTCGATGGCGGCGATCACTCGCAACTCGGCTGGCATGCCCCGATCCCACATAGCCTGCACCTCGACCTGGTACACCGCCCCCGATGGTCCACGCACGTCACGATGGGCGGTCTCGTGGAGATAGGCGGCCACGAGTTCCGGGTAGGACAGCGCCCTCAGCTCCTCCGCCACGTCGCGGAGTATCTCCTGGGCTTCCCTCCTGTCCATCCGGTCACGCCAGCCCGTGCCGGACGGCGAGCAGGGCCGCTTGTGTGCGGTCGGCGACACCGAGTTTTGCGAGCACGGCGCTGACGTAGTTGCGTACGGTGCCCTCGGAGAGATAGAGCTGTTCGGCGATCTCGGCGTTGTTGAGGCCGCGGCCGAGGAGGCGAAGAACATCGAGCTCCCGCTCGCTCAGGTCGGCGGCGATCTGCGTCGGGTCTGCGGTGGTGGCCGGGCTCGCTGCCCTTGCGAGCAGCTCGCCGGCTATCGCTGGGTCGACATGGGTTCTTCCAGCAGCGGTGCCCTTGATGGCCTCGATGAGGCGATCGCGGGGCGTGTCCTTGAGGAGGTAGCCCGACGCCCCGCTCCGGATCGCATCGATCAGCCATTCAGCCGCGTCAAAGGTAGTCAGCACCAGCACCTTCACCGCAGGATGGAGATCGACGATGCGGCGGGTTGCCAGCACACCGCCGCCGCCGGGCATCTTGAGGTCCATGAGAACGACGTCCGGGAGAGTCTGCGCCACGAGGGCGACGACGTCCTCGCCGTTGCTCGCCTCACCAACGACCTCGATACCGGGCGCAACGGACAGGATCGCCTGGAGTCCCTCCCTGACGAGATCCTGATCGTCGCATATGACCACCCTGACCGTCACGACGCCTCCACCTCGAAGCGAACGGTGGTGCCGGCACCGGGCCGGCTGGTCACCCCGAGCGTTCCCCCGACGAGCGCAGCACGTTCTCGCATGCCCTGGAGGCCGTGGTGGCCTTCTGACGAGACGGACGCAGCGTCGAACCCTCCGCCGTCGTCCCACACCGTCAGCACCAAGGTCCGACCCCGCCGCTCGAGCCGCACGGTTGCTTTGGCGGCCTCTGCGTGGCGCGCCACGTTGGTGAGCGCTTCGTCGGCGATCCGGTAGATGGCCTGTTCGATCGCAGGGTCGGTCTCCGTACCGTCCTCGATCAGATCGAGTGAGACGTCCACCGAGCCCATCTCGGTAGCCTTCGTTGCGAGCTGCTCGACCGCCCCGCCGAGGCCGAGCTCCTCGAGCGGTGAGGCCCGGAGTGCCTGGATCGCACGCCGCGCCTCCGTCAGACCCTCGCGGGTGCTGTCGAGCGAGCGGTCGAGCATCCCCTTCGCCGTGTCGGGATCAGCATCCCACAGCGCCTTGACACCCTCGAGCTGAACGGCAACCGCACTGAGGGCGTGGGCAAGTGTGTCGTGGAGCTCGCGGGCAAGCCGGTTGCGCTCCCGGCTCGTCGCAAGCTGCTCGAGGGTGGCGGCATGGCGGCTCAACGTCTGCCGTTGGTCGCGCTGCACCCCGACGATCTTGACGATGAAGTACCCCACGAAGGCGAACATGAGGCCGCGGCCGAACACCAGCGCTCCCACGACCGCCGGGTCGGCGTTGGTCGACTCGAGCACCGAGCGCAGCAGCACGGCGTCGACGACCGTTGTGACGAAGGCATAGGCCAGCACGGCCCGGAAGCGGTACTGCCATGCCACGAGGATCAGTGGAACGAAGAGGACGAACACCAGCAACCAATAATCCCCAACTGCGGCGCTGGCGGTTTCACCTCGATCGAGGCGACGCGCCACGACCACCGCGTTCTCCACCATCGGGCCGAGCGTGGCGACCACGAGGGCAACCGGCAGATACGCCCGGCCCAGCTTCTTCTGGAGCCCGGGCGCACCGAGGTAGAGCAGGAGCGCAACCGACAGCACGATGCCCGGCCTCGGGAGAACGAGAGTGTCCGTCGCCGGGCGGTCGCGAAGTGAGAGCAGCACGAGCCCGAGGAAGCCGAGCCGGACGGCCACGAACCAACGGAAGACCCGGAGCAGGCCCGGTTCGATGGCGGAGCTTGTCATGGCGTCCATTATGGGAGTTCGGACCTCCGCGTCGCAGTGATCCTGGACATGTCCCACCGTGACATGTGTCACGCTGCATCGTGCACCCCGGCATGGCGCCGTGTGATCGCTGTGACTACCCGCCCTTCCGCCCACTTGATGCAATGCCTCCGTCACACAAGCGAGTTCACGGAGGTGAACCATGGGAAAGCGGACCACGATCCTCACGGCAGTCGCCATCGCCGCATTTGCGCTGGTTGCCAGCGCCTGCAGCATCGATATCGAGCGCAACGCCGACGGCTCACTACAAGTCGATGCCGTCGTCACGGAAGCGAGCCTGGCGGCCGAGCTCGAGCGGGACCCACTGAACGAGAACGTCGTCATCGACATCCAGGACGGCTTCATCACCGCGGAAGCCGACCGGATCGACCCCAATGGCGGTTCGAACGCCGTCTCGTTCCGGGTCGACGTAGGCGTCGCCGACGGGGGCCTGACCGTCGTGGTGTCTGACGCCACCATCGACGGGTTCGCCATCCCGCAGGCTCTGGTCGAGCACTGGAACGGCGACCTCGCAAGGGCCCTCGAGCGGGCGTCGCGCCGCCACCCCGACGCAAGCCTCGTGTCCGTCTCCGTCGGTGGCGACGAGCTGACGATGGAGTGGCGCCTCGACACTCCGGAGAGCAAGGGGAATTGACGGAGAGACCTACCGGAGCCGAGGGGGCGGCCGCCGGCCGCCCCCTCGGTTCGTTGGCGTAGCCTGGGACGATGAACGAATCGTCTGCTGCAACAGTTTTCACCGACCTCACCGCCGAGGTCGAGATCCCCGTCGAGGGCACCCTGAGCCGGGTTCTCTACAAGGACGATGCCGTCAGGGTCGTCGTCTTTGCCTTCGACGCAGGCCAGGAGCTCACCGAGCACGCAACGCCGCTCCCGGCGATCATCCAGGTCGTGTCCGGGCGGCTCGCCCTCGACCTCGGCGGGCAGCACGTCGATGCAGCACCGGGGGTCTGGGTGCACATGCCCCCCAGCCTCCCCCACGGGGTCAAGGCACTCGAGCCGAGCGTCATGCTGCTCACCATGCTGCGGGGCGCGTAGACCGAACCTCAGGCTCGGGTGTACCGAAACGGTATGCAATAGCCGTGAGCTCGGGGACGAGACCGAACCTCAGGCTCGGGTGTACCGAAACGGTACGCAATAGCCGTGAGTTCGGCGACTCACAGCAGCGCCTGCACCTGCGCGATCGAACCGGCGACGTTGGTCGGATCGAAGAGCACGTGCGGCATCCCGACCTCGGCGGCCCCGACGAGGTTCCCCGGTTGATCGTCGACGAAGAGGATCTCCCCGGCAGGCAGCCCCAACGTCTCGACGGCAACCTCGAAGCCACGCGGGTCGGGTTTGCGGAAATCTGTGTGCGACAGGTCGATGAGGTGGTCGACACGCTGCAGGATCGTGATGCGGTCGATCCATGACTGGGGATGAAAGTGGCTCAGGTCGTTTGTGAGGATCGCCACCTGCCTGCCGAGTGCCTGTTGCTCGGTGATCAGCTCGACCCATTCCGAGCGGATGAGGTCGCGTTCCTCGCGCTCGAAGACGGCATGGAGCGGCGGGTACGGATAGTCGGCGCCGACCAGCCCCGCTACCTCTTCGGATCGGATGCGCCAATACTCCCGCTCGGCGAGCGATCCCACGAGCACGTCGGCGAATCGGGGATCACCGGCAAGGTCGAAGGGCCCGCGCCACGGCAGGGTTTCCGGCGGATACTCCCCGGAATCGAGGAACGCCGGAACCAGCTCAAACGGCGTGCGAAGGACGACGCCCCCAAAATCGAGCAACAACGCCTGTATCAACGACTCTCCTCGAAGTTCCGACTGCGGCAGCGTACCCATGCCGGCGCCTGCGAATGGGCGTGCCAGACTCTGGCCCGTGGCGACGGCCCATCCACCAGACCTCACTCCGGCAGAACGCTCCCGGCTCCAGCGGCTCGGCCTGGGCCTCGAGTGGGCCACGATCGTGTGGAACCTGGCCGAAGCTGGGATCACAGTCGGGTTGGGGATCGCCGCCGGATCGCTCGCCCTGATCGGATTCGGCGCCGACTCGCTCATCGAGGTCTTCGCCTCGGCGGTCGTGGTGTGGCACGTGCGCGATCTCGACCATCTCGATCTTCACGGAAGGAGCGCTCGAGCCATCCGGCTGATCGCCCTGGCATTCGCCGTCCTCGGCATCGTGCTCATCGCAGGCGCTGCCCAGAGGCTCCTGACGGAGACGCGCGCTGACGAATCGCCGTGGGGCATTGCGTATCTCGCGCTGGCCGCCGCCGTCATGTTCGGCCTCGCCTTCGCCAAACGTCGAGTCGCCGGCCGTCTCGACAACGCTCCCCTCCGCGCCGAGGCCGGTATCACGCTCCTCGACGGATTCCTCGCGTCGGGCATCCTGCTCGCCCTCATCCTCAACGCCGCCTTCGGATGGTGGTGGGCCGACCCGCTCGCGGCTGCGGTGGTGGGTTTCGTTGCACTCAACGAGGCGCGGGAGCACTGGGAGGAGTCACACGAGGCGAGCGACCGCGACTGACCTCGCCTCGATCGAGCGGGTCGCGCCACTGCTACATTCCTGTGACTCGCCACGGGAGCTACCACCATGACCGCGCTCGTCCGCTGGTTCGACGAGATCACGATGGCCGACCTCCCCAGTGTCGGAGGTAAGAACGCATCCCTCGGCGAGATGATCGGGAACCTGGCCTCGGCGGGCATCGCGGTCCCCGGCGGGTTCGCCACCACGGCTGAGGCCTTTCGCGACCACCTCGCCGCCTCGGGCCTCGACGATCGCATCGCCGCCCGGCTCGACGGCATCGATGTCGCCGACGTCGTGGCGCTCTCGCAGGCGGGCTCGCAGCTTCGCGCGTGGATCGAGGAGACCCCCCTCGCCGACGACCTGTCAGCTGCCATCGCCGCCGGGTATGCCCGGCTGGCTTCCGAGCAAGACCCGATTCCGGCGGTCGCCGTACGCTCATCGGCGACCGCAGAGGACCTCCCCGATGCGTCGTTTGCAGGCCAGCAGGAGACCTATCTCAACGTGGCCGGTATCGATGCGGTGCTCGTGGCCGTTCGCCGAGTTTTCGCCTCGCTCTACAACGACAGGGCGATCGCCTATCGCGTGCACAAGGGCTTCACGCACGAGGGGGTTGCGCTGTCGGCCGGAATCCAACGGATGGCTCGATCCGACCTCGGCGCCAGCGGAGTTGCGTTCTCGATCGACACCGAGTCGGGGTTCAGCGACGTGGTCTTCATCACGTCGAGCTATGGGCTCGGCGAGCTCCTCGTTCAGGGGGCAATCAATCCTGACGAGTTCTATGTGTCGAAGTCACGGCTCGAGGCCAACCGCCCGGCGATCCTTCAGCGCCGCATCGGGTCCAAGCGCGAGCGAATGGTGTACGGAACCGGCGAAGAGCGAGTGGTCGTCGAGCCTGTGCCCGACGACCTCCGCAGTGCCTTCTCGCTCGATGACGCCGACGTCACCGCCCTCGCAGTCATGGTCACGACCATCGAGCGCCACTACGGACGTCCCATGGACGTCGAGTGGGCCAAGGACGGGGTCACGGGCGAGCTGACGATCCTCCAAGCTCGTCCCGAGACGGTGCAATCACAGCGCAGTAGCCGAGTGATCGAGCGGTACGAGCTCGGCACGCAAGGGCCTGTGTTGGTGGAGGGGCGCAGTGTCGGGCAGCGCATAGGGGCGGGTCCCGTTCGCGTCATTCGACGGCCGCAGGAGATGGACCGGGTCCAGCCCGGCGACGTGCTCGTCGCGGACATGACGGACCCCGACTGGGAACCCGTGATGAAGCGGGCGGCCGCCATCGTGACGAACCGAGGCGGGCGCACATGCCATGCGGCGATCATCGCGAGAGAGTTGGAGATCCCCGCCGTGGTCGGCGCCGGCGACGCCACCGATATCCTGGCGGACGGTGACGACGTGACGGTGTCGTGTGCGGAGGGCGATACCGGATACGTCTTCGAAGGCGTGCTCGACTTTGCGATACGCCGCATCGAGCTCGATGCCATGCCGACGCCGCCGGTCCGCATCATGATGAACGTTGCCAATCCCGAGCGCGCGTTTGCGTTTGCCTCGTTGCCGAACCACGGCGTTGGGCTTGCCCGCATGGAGTTCATCATCAACAACGTCATCGGCGTGCATCCGCGGGCGCTCCTCGACTACGACACGCTTCCGCCGGACCTCCAAGCCGAGATCCGCAGGCGCGGTGCCGGGTACGCCGATCCGGTCACGTTCTTCGTCCACAAGCTCGCCGAGGGCATCGCCACCATCGCTGCCGCGTTCGACCCGAAGCCGGTCATCGTCCGCCTCTCGGACTTCAAGTCGAACGAGTACGCCCACCTGGTGGGTGGGGTCGCGCTATGAGCCGAACGAGGAGAACCCGATGATCGGGTTCCGGGGCGCGTCGCGCTACCGGGACGCCGAGTTCCGCCCCGCCTTCGATCTCGAGTGCAGGGCACTGCGCTACGTGCGCGAGGACATGGGTTTCGCCAATCTCAAGATCATGGTGCCTTTCGTCCGGACTCTCGAAGAAGCCGCCGAGGTGGTCGAGGTGCTCGCCGAGAACGGCATCGAGCGTGGCCACAACGGCCTCGAGCTCATCATGATGTGCGAGATCCCCTCGAACGCGATCCTCGCCGAGCGGTTTCTCGAGCACTTCGACGGGTTCTCGATCGGGAGCAACGACCTCACGCAATTCACCTTGGCGCTCGACCGCGACTCGGGCCTCGTCGCCGGCCTCTTCAACGAGCGGGACCCGGCAGTCAAGACGTTGATCGCCCAGGCCATCGCTGCGTGCCACGCCCAGGGGAAGTACATCGGCATCTGCGGCCAAGGGCCATCCGACCATCCGGACTTTGCGGAATGGTTGCGCGATGCCGGCATCGACAGCATCTCCTTGAACCCCGACACCGTCCTCGAGACGTGGCTGATGCTTTCGGGCGTCTCTGCGGAGTGAGGCGCCATGGATCACGAGCGGCTCGTATTCTGCGTCTCGGACCACACGGGCATCACGGCGGAAGCGTTCGCCCACAGTCTGATGACACGGTTCGACGAGGTGAGCGTGCACTACGTGGTCCGTCCGTTCACCGACAGCCCGGAGCGGGTAGACGCCGTGGTTGCCGAGGTTGCCGCCGCGGGAACTGACGGACCGCGACCGATCGTGTTCTCAACGCTCACAGATCCCGTGCTGCGCGGGCGATTGCGCCAGGCGAGCGCACTCGTGCTCGGTCTCTTCGACCACTTCGTGGAGGAGCTCTCGGCGGAGCTGCACCGCACTCCGTCCGAGACGGTGGGGTCGTTTCACGGGATTCGCGACCTCGCGAAATACCAGGCTCGGCTCGATGCGGTCGACTTCACACTCGCCACCGACGACGGCCTTGGGCTGCGCCACTACGGGGACGCCGACATCATCCTCGTCGGGGTCTCCCGAGTCGGGAAGACGCCGACGTCGCTCTACATGGCGATGCACCACGGCATCAACGCTGCCAACTACCCGCTCACCCACGAGGACCTCGATCACGGGGCGCTACCGCAGGCGCTGTCTCCGCACCGCGGACATCTCTTCGGCATGACGATCGACCCGGTCCGGCTTCACCAGATCCGCCAGAAGCGGCGACCCGACAGCGAATACTCGTCGCTTGCGGTGTGCACCGACGAGGTCAACCAGGCCGAGCAACTGTTCAGACGGGAGCGCATCCCGATCGTCAACACCACGACCCAATCGATCGAAGAGATAACGGCAACAATCATGGGCGCGGCCGCCGTCCGCGGCCGCTTCGACTGAGCACGCATTCCGTTCCGGCGTGGACGACCCACCGGAAACGGCATGCGATCCACGCCGGAACGACGAGACTCAGCTTTCGGCCGCCTGTCGGGCCGCCTGCTCCCTGGCCAGAGCGATCATCGCCGCCCGATCCGGCCGCCCGCTCACCTGGCGGTGCGGCGGCGTCGGGGCCGAGGCGGCGGCCATCACGACGGTGTCGGCGTCGGCGGGCGCTGCAGAAGGCGGGGCCGCACTGGGGTCGGGACGCATGCGTTGGGGGCGTTCACGGGTCGTCCGGGCCGGCGGCGCCGGCTCACCAACTGTGACTGTTGCGATGCGCATTGCGATGAGGACGATCACGGCCGCCGTGGTTGCGACATAGAGCCCGAGCACGACCGGGTGGGCGGTGTCCGTACCCGCCATCACTCCGTGGACGAGCCCGCCGGCGAACACACCAAAGGCGCCGAAGTGGAGCAGCCGCCACTGACGCTGGCCGATGTGTTTGCGGAGGTAGAAGCTGATCGAGACGATCACCATGCCGTAGAAGGTGATGCCGCCCCACGCAACGGCGACAGGACGCCAGTCGCTCACGCCCGGCACGAGGATCTCGGCGGCCGTGAACTCGAGGTAGTCGTGGAGGTACAAGGCAACCATGTGCACGACGGTTGCCAGGACAGCGCCAACGGACAGGGACTCATGGACGAACGTCAGCGACTTCGTCGACCGGGAGAGCGCGCCGAGGGACAGCACGAGGCCCCAGATCGTGGCGCCGGCCAGCAGGGCGTAGGCAACCAGCCCTGAGCCACGGATCAACATCCATTCCAGGCTCACGCCGCTACCTCCAGTCCCTTGGTGGCGAACACCGATCCGTCCGACCACACGGCGAGGCCGGCGTCGAGCCAAGGCTGCGCCGCAACCCACGCGAGGCCGTCGACTCCGTGCAGCAGCATCGCCTTGGCGCCGGCCTCCGCCTCGACTGCGGTGGCGGCGACGACGGTTGCGCTCACGATGGGGGTCACGGCGGGAGCTGAAGTACGGGGGTCGATGATGTGGTGGGCGGGCCGCCCGTCGACTTTCCAGCGGCGGCGGGCGACCGAGCTCGTTGCGAGCGCCCGCGCACCGAGCGCAACCGTGGCAACCACGTCGCCCTCGGGGCCGAGCACCTGGACGACTGCATCCGGATGCGAAGAGCGGACATCGCCGCCGGCGGACACGATGACCGCGAGCCCCTTCTCGACTGCCCGATCCGCGGTCCAGCCTTTCGCTATTCCGCCGAGGTCGAGCTTCACCCCTGGCTTCCGATGGACGACGGTCTCATCGATCATCCAACCCCTGGTGTCTCCGTCCAAGCGAGCCACCACGGTACGGTCGCGCACCTCTTCGAACGTCCTGTCGTAGCCCCAGCGGAGGACGTCTCCGCCGACATCGGGGTCGACGAGGCCGCCCGTGCGGCGGCGCATCGCGTCGGCCGCCCCGAGAATCTCGGCAAGCAAGGGCCCGACCTCCACCATCGTCGCTGCGTCAGCATTGAGACGAGAGAGGTCGCTGGTCGGCCGAAACCTGCTGGCGCATTGCTCGACGTCTTCGAACCACCGCTGGGTTGCAGCGATCTCGCCGTCACCGGACGCAGTGACGGCAACGGTGGTGCCCATTGCGGGGAAACTCGACGCGATCACGATCCGCTGCTCGTCGTTGTGGTTGGTGGAGGCGGAGCCGCCGCACCGCCGCTCGACGCCGTGGTGGTGCCGCCCGATCCTGGGCGGGTGACGACTACCCGCCGAATCTCGGCCTTCGGCTTCTCGACCGGCGTGTAGCGCAGAACGACGAGCCCGTCCTCAGGCATGGTCGGCACCGGCGGCACCGTGGTCTCGGCCGGCGCTTCGGTGGTTACCGGCGCCGGAAGCGTCGTCGCCGGTGCGGCCTCCGGCTCAGCTGCCTGCGAGGCCGGGGCACCGAACATTCTGGCGACTATGGCCGTCGACCATGCAATTGCCATCGCCGTCCAGGCGGCTATCCGGCGCCATCTCGCAGATGGGAAGCGTCTGCGGATCACGGTCTCACCTCGGTCGGGACGTCTGCCACCTCGAGCACGGCTTCGTTGTCGATGAGCACGGCCACCACCGAAGCCGGCAAGCTGTCGAGGAGGTCTGACCGTGAGACGAGCTCCGTGTGGCCGTTCTCCGCCAACACGTTGGATATGGCGGAGGAAACCTCGTCAACGCCGGGAGGAGGCGGTGGCACCTCGACGACCTCGATGACCTCGGTCGCCGGCTCAGCAGGGGCGGTCACCGTCGTCGGCACCGGCGGAAGGGTCGCCGCCGTCGCCTGTCCGGAGTCTGGGGCATGCATGATGCCCCAGACCGCATAGGCAGCCAATGCCATACCGGCGACCAAGAACAGCGACTCCCAGCGACGGGCCATCAGTCATCGTCCCCGTGATCGTCGCCGTCATCGTCATGATCGCCGTCGTCATCATCATCGTCGGACTCGTCCTCGTGATCGTCGTCGGACTCGTCGTCGTCGTACTCGTCGTCGTCGTAATCCGAATCATCGCCACCCGTGGCCGTCGTGGTCGGTGGCGTCGTGCCGCCGTCCGTGATCGCGGGTCCCGTGACGGTCTCGACAACGATGACGGGATCGGGCACCGCCGGCCCGGGAAGGGCGAGTCCGGCCTCTTCACAGATCGGCCGCAGCGCATCGAGCGCCGCTTGCTCGAGTGAGGTGAGAGTGCCATCCGTCTCGGCGGCGACGAGCGTGAGGCCGTCTTCTCCGCATGCTCGCTCGAGATCATCCCGAGTAGCCACAGGGATGGTCGTCACCGGTGCCGTCGTTGTTGTCTCGGGGACCGTGACAGTGGTTGTCACCTCGGCAGCGAGAGCCGTCGTCGTATCCGGGCTCGGGTTGTCTGTTGGGCCGAAGAACGTCGTCGCCGCGAACACCAGGGCGGGTATCGAGAAGACACCCACCACCAAGCCCACCACCATCGTCCGCGGCCCGATTCCGCTCTTCACTTCGCTACCTCCGTGTGTCTAGGGACTCCACCGTGCCAGACCGACCGTTAGCCGTGGGCTAAACGCGACGTAAAGACTGGTGCAGACGGGATGCCGTTTTCGGAAGGTGCCCACCCCGGCCCTCCTAACCTGGTGTCGATGGCCGGGAACACTGCGTCGCTCGCCGACGGTCTCCGTGCGCTCCATGCGCTCCTCGTCGCGATCCCCACCGGACCGCGCGTTCCTTCCGTAGGCCGTGCAGAAGCCATTCGGCGTGGACTGATCGATCAGATCACCGACTACCTGCTGCCCCGGCTGTCTCACATAGACGCCCCGCTCCTGGTCGCGATTGGCGGCTCCACCGGCGCGGGCAAGTCGACCATCACGAACTCGCTCATCGGCGAAACCGCAACGGAGACCGGGCTCTTGCGACCGACGACCCGCACACCCGTCTTGGTGTGCCACCCGGAAGACGTGGCATGGTTCCGCGACGGCGGCGTGCTCCCCGACCTCCCCCGCATCACCGGCCGCCCGCCGGATCACGGGTCGGCCCTCCTCATTCGAAGCTCGGAGCTGCTGCGGCCCGGCTTGGCCATCCTCGATACACCAGACATCGACTCGGTCGAGGTCGCCAACCACGAGCTCGCCGCCCAACTCCTCGGAGCCGCCGACCTGTGGCTCTTCGTCACCACTGCCGGCCGCTATGCCGACGCGGTTCCGTGGGAGTACCTCATCACCGCCCAGGAACGGAGCGTCGCCCTGGCGATCGCCATCAATCGCATCCCGCCGGGTGCCGAGGAAACGGTGACCGCCCACTTCCGCGAGATGTTGACGGCCAACGGGCTCGGTGCGGTGAGTCTGTTCACCGTCGCCGAGGGCGACGTTGCCGACGAGCGCCTCTCCGCCTCGGCTTCGCTGGAGATGCGGTCATGGCTCACCGACCTGGCCGCCGACGCCGAGCGACGATTGGCGGTCGTCCGGCGCACCATCGACGGCGCCGTACGCTCCATCCCGCCTCGGGTCGACGAGATAGCGCAGGCGATCGAGGAGCAAGCCGCAGCCGTCACCGCCCTCGCAGCGGTGACCGACGCTCGACACCGCGACGCCTCCGCCGAGGTCGAGCGGCGGCTCGATGGCGGCACGCTCTTGCGCAGCGAGGTGCTCCAGAGCTGGCAGGAGCTCGTGGGCGCCGGACGGCTGATGCAGTCGCTGCAGGGCGGGGTAGCGCGCCTTCGCGACCGAATCCGCAGCGCCTTCACAGGGACACCGCCGATGCCTCCGGAGATCCAAGGCGAGCTCCAATCGGCGCTTGGCATCGCCATCACCGACGCAGCCGACAGCGCCGCCGATGCGATTGTGGCGGCGTGGGAAACGAGCGAGACGGGTCGTCTCCTCATGGGTGACGAGGCCCGGTCGCTGTCCCGACCGACCGCGAGCCTGCGCGGCGCCACCGAGCGCGAGATCGAAGCGTGGCAGGACTTCGTGTTGGGAATGGTGCGCCAGGAGGCCGAGAGCAGACGCCTCTTCGCGAGAACGGTATCGATTGGAATCAACACCATCGGCGCGGCGCTGATGGTCGTCCTCTTCGCCCAGACCGGCGGCCTCACCGGCGGCGAGGTGGCGGTAGCGGGCGGCACGGCAACGGTCAGCCAGGCGTTGTTGACGGCGATCTTCGGCGAAAGTGCCGTGCGAGACCTCGCCAAGAAGGCGCGCCGCGACCTCATGACCCGCGTCGAGCGGCTGCTCACCGGCGAGGCCGAGCGCTTCCATCGGCTTCTCGCTGGGATGCCGTCTGCGGAGGATGCGGCGCTGCTGCGCGGTGCGGCAGGAGCCCTGGAGCCGGACCGATGAGAAGGGCGAATCTCCAGATCGCAACCCGCGTGACCGCCCTCGAGGTAGTCCTCTCCGACGGATCGGGCCTCCTCCCCGGCGATGCGCTGCTGCGCGGGGCCGAGATCGCGACTCACGCGTCCGGCCGGTTGCGGCACGGGACCGCCCATACGGTTGTCGCCCTTGCCGGTGCGACCGGCAGCGGCAAGTCGTCGCTGTTCAACGCACTGGTCGGGGAGCGCGTCGCCCCCGCAGGCGTCATCCGGCCCACGACGGAAGCGGCCCGGGCCGCAGTGTTCGGGGACGCGGCCCCACCGGAGCTGCTTGCTTGGCTCGGCGTGCGTTACCACCACGGCGTGGGCGCAGAGACGGATCTCGACGGTCTCGTCTTGGTCGACCTCCCCGACCACGATTCCGTGGTCGCCGAGCACCGCATCGAAGTGAGCCGGCTCATCGACCTCGTCGACGTGATGATCTGGGTCCTCGACCCGCAGAAGTACGCAGATGAAGCGCTGCACGACGGCTACCTGCGGCCCATGGCCCGCCATGCGGACGTGATGATGTTCGCCCTCAACCAGGCAGACCTCGTCCCCAAGGCGGACTGGGCACGATGGGTGAAGCACGCTGCGGCCATTCTCAGGGACGACGGGATCGCGTCGCCTCGCATATTCGTGACGTCTGCCGTCACCGACGAGGGCCTCGACGCGCTTCGTGGTGCGTTGCGAGAGCGGATTGCGGCGCGGGATGCGGCGCTCCACCGGCTCGATGCCGACCTGCGTACGGTCGCTGCGGCCTTCGGGCCGGTGCCCGCCGCTCCCCGCAGGGGCGACCCCAAGGCGCAGCGCACGCTCACCGCAGGGCTCGCCGCGGCGGCGGGTGCCGGCGTCGTCGGTCAGGCCGTGGCGGCGGGCTACCGTCACGACGCCGCCCGACGTACCGGCTGGCCGTTCGCCCGGTGGGTCTTGCGTTTCCGCCGCCACCCGCTCCGTGCGCTCTGGACGCGGACGACGTCTGACACCGCCGCCACTCCGCCAACCGCCGTACCCGTCGACCCCGCCCGCGCCCGCCTGGCCGTGAAGGAGTACGCGGACGAGCGCAGCGGCCGCGCCGAGACCGCGTGGTCGCGCCGGGCTCGCGAGGTGGGCGCGGCCGACGTCGCTGCCATGACCCCCCGCCTCAGCGCTGCCGTCGGTGGAGCCGCACGGGCGGCAACGTCACCGCCGCGGTGGTGGGGTTTGGTCGGCTGGCTGCAATGGACGCTGGCGGCGAGCGCCGCCGCCGGTGCTGTTTGGCTCGCCGTCCTCGCCGTCCTCGGCTACCTCAAGGTCCCCGCCGATGCGCTGACCCCGCGCGTGGGCGAGTGGCCGATCCCGACACTGCTCTTGTCGGGCGGTGCGGTTGCGGGCCTCATTCTCGCGTGGGTGGCACGGCCGATCGCGGCACTCGGCAGCAGGCGCAGGGCGACCAGAGCCGTCCATGACGTCGAGCGCCGCGTCGCCGAGATCGCTTCGGAGCACGTGATCACGCCCCTCGAGGAGGAGCTGCGCCGCTGGGAGCGGCTCCGCGAGGCGATTGCAGCCGTCGGCGGCCGCTGATGGCAGGTGTCAGACGATCATCCAGTCGGTCTGCACGGTTTGGTCGTCGGCAAGCCTGCAACGCAGGCTGATCGGCCCGTTGGGTACGTCGTGGAAGATGAAACGGCCGAGCGTGTCGCTGGTGGTGCGCTTCGCCTTCCCTTGATAGCGCAGCTCGATGTCCGCCTCTTGGGGAGGAACGAGCTGGCCCACGATCCGTCGCACGCCGTCGGCCATCACTGCGACCTCGATCTCGACTCCTGGGGCCCGGAACGTGACCTGACGGGTGTCGTCCTCGCTACGCACGCCGACCAGCTCGTCGACGGCCGAGTCGAACACGAGCTCGGCCAACTCGGCGTCGATCGTTCGCCACCCGAACGCCGCCTTGGCGAACTCGGTCACCGCCGCGGGCACCGGATCGGCCTTTGGGAGCGCCTCTGCGAGACGAGCCACCAGCTCATCGTCGCCAATCGCCTCGATATCCAGTCTCTCGTTCATATGTCTGGCCCCTCATCGTCCGGCGGAGCCACCCCTTCGTGGCGCTGCATTATGCGCCGCAGGCGGTTGACACAGCGACCCCTCGTGGGGCCGATGCTGCCCTTCGGCATGCCGGTGAGCTCCGAGATCGTGTCGTAGTCGAGCGGTGGATCCGTCGTCAGCAGCCGAAGCAGCCGCCGGCACTCCTCAGACAGCTCACCGAAAGCTGCAACGAGGGCGGCGAGCTGCTCGTCTTCGAGCATGGCCGCATCCACCTCCGGAAGAGCATCGTCCACCAGGTCGAACTCGAAGTCCGACGGGATCATCCGCTGTTGAGTGCGTACTGTCCGCAACGCCTCGTTGCGAGCCGTCGTTGCCAGCCACGAGGGCAGCCGCTCCGGATGCCTGATCCGATCGAGGTTCTCGACCAACTTCAGCCACACGGTCTGGGCAACATCCGCCGCAGTGGCGCCGTCGAAACGGAAGCCTCGCACTACGGACCAGACCAGCCGCTCGTAGCGCGCAACGATCACGTTCCAGGCCTCTGCGTCCCCGGCAGCGGCCGCAACGAGCAACTCGGTCGTCGTGCGCTCCGACATCGCCGCCAAAGCTAGAGCCTGCCGGCCGTTTTGGCCCATCGATCGTGTCTCCTTCTGGTACGGCACTCCTCGACGAGAGGTGCCTCGGAGTCCCGTGATACGAGTTTCCTCGCTCGAAACCCTGCTCAGCCGGCACCGAAGCAGACGAAAGGGGCGGCAGCAGCGCCTGCACGGGCGAGCGCGTCACCCTGGGCGGAGGCCAGTGCCGTCGACGGGCTCACACCCGCAGCGAGGCCGCGATGGAAGTCGACCATCGTCTGCGCCGTGCGGGAGGTGTCCGGCACGAGCCCAGTGCTGGCGACGACAGTGCGACATCCTGCGCCGAGCAGTGCGGCGACCATACCCATGGTCTCGTTCCCCGGCCGCACGGCCTGGAGACCGGAGTTGCACGCCGACAGCACGACGATCGGAGGGAGGCGGTCGACCCGCTCCAAGTCGTACACGGTGAGCTCGCCGTCGGCGAGACGCAGTGACGAGAACAGAGGGTTGTCGGCTCGGAAGCTGCCGTGGGCGACGAAGTGGGCAAGCCGGGCGCCATCGATGGCGGCCAGCACGTCTTCCACTTTGCTCGTACGGGCCGTGAACCGGGTGACGGTGCGGTGGATGCGAGCAACCCGTCGCGACTCCTCAGGGGCTCCGGGCAGGCCAGGGCCATGGGCAACCACAACGCCCCGCCGCGTCCGGGCCGATCGTCCCCGACGCTCGAGCCAGAGCCGGGCGGAAGGTGCGACCGTCACGGCTCGACCGCGAAGCGACGGGAGCAGTGACCATGGCACCTCGTGGAGCCGCGCGGGCGGCACCAGCACCACATGCGGGGTATCCAACGCAAGCGGAGCCACCAGCAGCTCGTCGAGATGGGAGAGGGCTGCTTCGGTCGCTGCCCGTGCGGCGTCGTGTGCGGCCTTCGAGCCGTCGCGGCGAGCAAGTCGGGCGAGCCCGAAGCGGAGCGCAGCCATCTCTCCGTCGATATCGACGACGTCACCGCCTGTTGCACGACGGGTTCCGGTCCGCCGGATGACGATCGCTTGCAGGGCACCGCGGTGCTCGTCGAGCTCGACGAGCGCCGCGGTGCCAAGAGTTGACACCACGTCGGCGATCGAGGGCGGCCGGGATGCGGCCCACGACGTGGCGCCGGACCGCCGCAGCCCCCTTCTCCGCACCGAGCTACGCAGCCGACCGGCTCGGACCTCGAGACCTCCCGCCGCTGCTCCCTCGAGCCTGGCCCTGCGAAGCTCGGCTTCGACGGCCCGCAGCTGTGCGAGCTCGCCGGCGAGCTCGCCATCGTCCGGTGGTCGAACCGACGGATGGCGCAGGGCACCGGCGCGCGTCCGCTCTTGCCAGCGAAAGATGCGCTCGGTCGAACCGGAGTCGTACGCCAACCCCAGACCCAGGTCGGCGAGCTCAGCGGCGTGTGCGGCGACGTGGGCACGGGCATCCGGGCTCGCAAACATCGCTTGTGCCTCATCCACCGCCCGAAGCCCCGCCCTGAGCGCAGCGTCCGCGGCGCGGGTCCGCCCAGAGGCGAGACGCAACAGGGCTTCCGCAAGCCACGCCTGCACCCTCAACTCCACAGAGCCGGAACGGCGCGCCTGCGCCGCCGCCGCCAGGTGCTCCTCCGCAACGTCGATACGCCCGGCGCTTGCGGCGATCTTCGCCGCGAGGATGCGAGCATGCAGCCCGGCGGTCACGAAGCCTCCCGCCTCGAGCGTTCGGGCAACGTCTGCCACCTCGCCGACGCCCGATCCGCTCCCGCCGCTTGCGACGCGTGCCTGGATTCCCACATACCGGGCGTACGCAGCCCACATGGGTCGCTGCTGTGCGGTGAACTCCTCCGCCGCTGTGTCCGCCGCCTCCCGTGCTTGCCCTACGTCCGCATCGAGCATTGCGGCCTCCGCGAGGCGCAGCCGCGCCTCGGCCACGCCTGCCAGGAGTCCCGTCCTCTGCGCTTCCTGGACGGCATGGCCGGCGAACTGCTTCGCATCTCGCGTGAGGTGAGCAGCCATCAGCGCCTCACACCGGTCGCTCCACAGGGCAGCGAATGAGAGGTCGAGCCGCTGGAACTCGTCCTCGGCGGCGTCGAGGACCGCAAGGGCACCCGGTATGTCACCGATCTGGGCGAGCAGCCATCCTTCGTTCTCCAGCGCCCACGCCGCGTCGGCCGAACGGCCGAGCGAGCCATAGAGCCGGCGCGCCCTCGCCAGATCTGAACGCGCCGCAGCGGTGTGGCCGGTGAAGCCGCGGATGATGCCGCGGTCCATGAGAAGGTTCGCCAGCCAGCCGGAGTCGCCTGCCGCCTCGAGGACCGGCCGGGCCGTGTCCTGGTCCGCGATCGCATCCCCAAACCGGCCCTGGCGGTACCGCATGCTGGCCCGCTGCACGAGCGCACGTGCCTTGGGTACACCGGTGAGCGTTGAGACCGCAAAGGAGATCGCAGCATCGGATGCGTCGGCGTCGCCCGCCCAGGCGAGGACGCCTGCGTACGTCATCGCCGCCTCGGCCTCCGTAGCCGGATCGCCCGCCCGTCGGGCGACCTCGAGAGCCAACTCGAGCCACCGGCGTGCCTCCGGCATTTGGCCCAGCTTGGCGTGCGCCAGCCCGCGAGCCCGGTGTGCCACGGCGAGCGCTTGCTGGTGCCGTGCAGCCCGATCGGCGAAGGCTGCAGCGGCCTCGAGCGCGCGCGACGGCTCCGACCCGGCGAGATCGAGTATCGCCCGAGCCGCTGCAACGAGCGGGCCGTCGTCGCTCTTCCCATTTGCGACTTCTTCGTGCGCCACGGTCACTCATCCAAGCAGGGGGGTAGGTTGCGTGTATCAGAGCGCCCGGCGAGGGCTCTGGTCGAGACACATCCAGAGGAGGTTGGATGAAGGACGAGCAACTGCCGGCGCTGGAGCCGGTGGACATCGAAGAGCGGGCACATGACCCGAGGGCGTTCGTGGCGCCTCGACGTCGTGAGATCGCAGACACGGCGAGCATGTGGCCTGCGTTCGTTGAAGGAGAGGACAATGGGCCGCCGCCTACGGTCTTCTACAAGCCCGACGAGCTGTTCACGACAGTGGAGTTCGCCGCAGAGGTGCGCAGCGTGCTGCGCGATCTCGGCGTCTTGGGCGGCGACCCCTACGACGACCAGTCCCCGGCGAAGCCGGGCCAGCCACCGTTCGAGGCGGAAGCTCGCTACGTCCGCCGCGCGGCGCGTCCCGAAGGTGTCGCCACCTTCACCGTTACCCAGGACGCACTTGCGGTCGCCAGAGCCGTCAAGCGGCGGCTGCCCGCCGCTCCCGTCGGGCCACATCACATCCTCACCCTCGCTCCGCAACCGTCGATTGGCCCCGGTGGCGATCCGCGCCCGGCGTATGAGGAGCCCGAGCCCGGCCCAAAGGCAGGTGGCGAGACCGCCCCGATCGCCGTCATCGACACGGGAATGTGGGTCGACCCCGCCCCGCGACCCGAGCTGGCGGCGACCGTCGATCCGGCGAGTGCCAACGTGGACATCGTCGACGCGGACGGCGACACGATCGTCGACCGTCGCGGCTCGGGACACGGAGGCTTCATCACAGGCGTCATATTGTCCAGGGTGCCGAACGCACATGTGCACAACTATGACGCCTTCGAACCTGCAGGCGAGCTGACCGAGTTGAGCATCGTTGCCAGGGTGGATCAGGCGCTGCGCGAGAATGACATCGTTGTCCTCAACCTGTCGCTCGGGTCGTACGAAGATCCGTGCGGCGGAACGCAGCTCGTAGCGCTGCGCGACGGGATTTCCCGATGGGCCCGACAGAGAAATCGCGGGCTCCTCGTGGCAGCCGCCGGCAACGACTCCGTGTCGTCGCCGTGGTATCCGGCGGCCTTCGCCGCCGACCATCCAGACTTCGTCGTGAGCGTGGGTGCGCTCGATCCATGGAGCGACTCCGCAGAACCCGGCGTGCGCTCACGCGTCGCGAGCTTCTCCAATCACGGGCCGTGGGTCAACGCATGGGCGCCAGGCGTCGATGTGCTGAGCGACTATCCGAAGGGACTGCGGTTTGTGTACTTCAACCCGGATGGGTCGGTAGCCGGCACGGGTACCTTCGACGCAGGCATGGCTCGATGGAGCGGGACCTCGTTTGCCGCTCCGTTCGCCGCCGCGGAGATCGCCCGCTATGCGGCGGACCACGGTCTGTCTCCTCGCGATGCATGGGCGAAGATCCGTAGAGGCCGTCCCTTTGTCATATTCGGGAACTGACGTTTGTGCGTATCACGACGCACCTCACCTCATCTCGTAGCGTGGGAATCACACAAGGGGGAACGGCCCGCAGTGAGGGGCCACCAACAGCACGGGTGTGGAGCAGGGTTCCAGGGGGAGGCCGCACACGTTTCAGAAGAGCGCCCAACCGGGCGCTCTTCTGTGCGCGCCCGGACCGATGGGGCGGGGGCGTCAGCCGGTGAACCGGTTGACGGCGAGTGGGGAGTACATCTCCATGACGTCGAGCGCCAGGTTGATCGCTTCCGGGTCGGCCGAGTGCACGCCGACGGCGATGTTGCCGCGACGCAACGGCCGGAAAGTATTGCGCCAGGCTGCAGCGATCCCGACGCCCGCAAAGCCGCCGATCACTCCGCCGAGAGCCGCTCCCATCACCAGTCCAAGCAACGCGGCCGACATCGTTGAGACGTCGAGGACCGCCACACTGAGTGCCGCTCCGGCGACTCCCCCAGCCGCAGCTCCGACGACGACGTTCCTGCCCACCTTGGTCACGGGGCTGTCGGCCGCGGCAGGCGCCTCGTCGGCGGGGCCGTCGGCGAGGTGGGCCCCGAGCAAGGAGATGTCGGATCCATCGACTCCTGCGTTCTCGAGCGACTCGATCACGGCTCGGGCAGTGCGCACGCCGTCGAAAGCTCCGACGATATTGTGCTCCTTGCGCACGTTCGCAAGGAGCGTCAACGGTTCGCGTTGGCGGCGAGTGGCGGTGAGGGCAGCAAGTCGGGTAGCAGGGACGTTGGACACGGGGAACCTCTCGTAGCGTTGGGTGGGGGCCGCGTTCCCGGCCAACGCGCCGCCCGAGTCGATTCCTACCCACTCCCGCCAGACCTCAAACCTCGCTTTGGCGCGAGCCGTTGCCCACACCACGCTTCACGCCTGCAGACGTCACCGTCCGTAGGTGCCCGTCAGCGTGGCGCGAGCGAGGACGTGGCCTTCGAGAGCGGCGAGCACCTCGCTCTTCGTCGCACCCGGGCTCAAGGCGAGCTCGGTGTCCACGGCGAACACCGTGATGAAGTACCGATGGGCACCGCTCGGCGGACACGGACCGCCGTAGCCGGTTCGTCCCCATGAGTTGGCCCCGGCGACGCCGAGCGGTCCCACGGCCTCGGCGATGTCCGTGCGCGGTCTGATGTCAAAGGCCACCCAATGGTCCCAGGCGCCTCCGGGTGCATCGGGGTCGTCCATCACGAGGGCGAGGGTCTGGGTGCCTTCGGGGGCACCGGAGATCGTGAGGGGTGGCGAGACGTCGAGACCGTCGCAGGTATAGCGGCTCGGGATAGCGCCCTCCGATGCGTACGCGCCCGATGTCACTTCCATCGCGGATCCTCCGTGTCCGGCTGACGACAGCAGCCGGTGGGCTGCTGTGCCGGAGTCGCCGCCGCCGCACGCCGTTGCCATCAAGGCGAACGAAAACGCCACGACGGCGACCAAGATTCGCGACGGTCGAGGCGCAGGGGTTGGGCTCACGGCGCCCATCGTGCGCTGTCCGGCCACGAGCGGCAAGGGTCGATCGGCCCCCAACTCCGGCGCCACCGACATCGACGAAGGGTGGCCCGTGGGCCACCCTTCGTGTTCGAGCATCGTGCGTTGGGAACGCTCAGAAGGCCCCGTCACTCATCTCCATGAGGTGGCCGTCTTCGAGCTCCGCCGAGTGCCTGCGGGCAGCGACCTTGGGCATGATGTGCCGGGTGAAGAAGCGAGCCGACTCGATCTTGCCCTCGTAGAACTCCCGATCCTTGGCGTCCGCTTCCGGGAGCGCCTCGTGCGCCACCTGGGCGTGCCGGAGCAACAGCCACGCCATCACCACCTCTGACAGGCTCTCGAGCAAGGCATTGGTGTGGAGACCCGTCTTGTAGATCTCCGTGGGCTCGTGGATGAAGGCCATCGCGTGCCCGACGAGGATGCCGACCATCGCTTGAACGTCCTCCAGCGCCTTGCCGAGCAGCTCCCGCTCGTGGGCAAAGGCCTCGGACCCGCCCTTCACATACTCCACGATCTCACCGGCGAGCCTGCTGAGCGTGGCACCCTGGTCGCGAGCGATCTTCCTGAAGAACAGGTCCAGCGACTGGATGGCCGTCGTGCCCTCGTACAGCGAGTCGATCTTGACGTCGCGGATGTACTGCTCCATGGGGTAGTCGCGCAGGTAGCCGGAGCCGCCGAACACCTGGAGCGATTGGGCGAGCAGCTCGTACGCCTTCTCGGACGAGAACCCCTTGAGCATGGGGAGCAACAAGTCGGAGAGCTTCGCCCAGTAGTGCTCGTCCGGATCGATGCGCTCCATATCGAGTGCCCAGGCCGTGTAGTACATCAGGGCGCGCATGCCCTCGGCGTGCGACTTCTGCAGCATGAGCAGCCGCCGCACGTCGGGGTGCCGGATGATGGCAACCCGTGGCGCCTCCTTGTCGGTCATCTGGGTCATGTCGGCCGACTGGATGCGCTCCTTGGCGTATTCGAGCGCATTGAGGTAGCCGGTCGACAGCGTCGACATCGACTTCGTGCCGATGAGCATCCTGGCGTCTTCGATCACGTGGAACATCTGCTTGATGCCGTGGTGGCTGCCACCCACCAGGTATCCAACCGCAGGTGTCGTGGCACCGAACGTCAGCTCGCACGTGGTCGACGACTTGATCCCCATCTTGTCTTCGACCTTGGTGACCTCGACGCCGTTGCGCGCGCCCAGCGTGCCGTCGTCGTTCACGAGGAAGTTCGGCACGATGAACATCGACAGCCCTTTGGTTCCGGCCGGGGCTCCGGGGCGCCGGGCGAGAACGAGGTGAACGATGTTCTCGTGGTAGTCGCTGGCGGCTGAGGTGATGAACCGCTTCACACCCTCGATGTGATAGACGCCTTTGCCTTCGTCGACGGGGATGGCCTTGGTGGTGCCGGCGCCGACGTCGGAACCGGCGTCCGGTTCGGTGAGCACCATCGTCCCGCCCCAGCGGCGCTCCATCATGCGCTTGGCCCACAGCTCCGATTGCTCGGGGGTACCGACCTCGCCGATGACGACGGCCATGAGCCCGCCGATGATGAAGAAGAAGGCGCTCGGGTTGGCGCCGACGAGCATCTCCTGGCCTGCCCAGCGCACCATGTTGGGGGCACCCAGGCCCCCGAGGTCCTTCGGGACTCCGAGCATGTCCCAGCCACCGTCGTAGTAGGCGTCGAGGGACTTCTTCAGGCTGGCGGGCAACTGGACCTTGCCGTCGACGAGCTTCGGCGGGTTGCGATCGGCGTCGGTGAAGCTCGCCGCCATGTCCTCCGTTGCGAGGCGTTCGAGCTCGAGGAGGATGTGCTTCACGGTTTCGCTGTCGAAATCCTCGAACGGCTCCTTGGTGAGGTGTGCACCGAGCCCGAGAACCTCGAACAGGTTGAACTCGATGTCCCTCAGATTGGCCTTGTAGTGGCTCATGTCATCTCCCGTCAGCGCTGCCATTGCCTTCGGCAACGGCTCTCCCACCCCGTCGACCGGCTGAGCGGTTGGCATACTGCAATCGCTCATTTTTGAGTATACACTCTAATTTGAGCATACGCTCAATTTCGAGGTCGACATCCGCTAGTCTCATCCTCGGAGGAGGAGCGACGACATGGCGCGTTATCAAGTCGGCATCCGCACCGAGGCGCGGATCATCGAAGCGACCCGAGAGTTGCTCGGCGAGGCCGGACTCGAGGGAACCACGCTCAAGGCGATCTGCGACAGGGCCGGCGTACGGGCTGGGAGCTTCTACAACATCTTCGACTCCAAAGAGGCTGCGGTCATGCGCGTCATCGGCGAGGCGATCGCCTCGGTCGACCCAGATCCGAGTGGCGCCGGCACCGATACGGTCGGCGACCTCATCAAGGCGTACGCCAGATTCATCACTGGACAACCCACCGTCGCTCGCATCTACCTGCAGACGGTCGTGAGCGGTGGGCTGACGGACGACGACCTGTCCAAACGGTTCCTCCGCCACCACGAACGACGTGTGGCGAGGTTCGCCGATGCGATACGAAGGGGCGATCCGGACATACGCCCAGGCCAGGCCGGCGAAGATGCCGAGTTGCTGCTGGCGGCGCTGAACGGGCTGGCATTCCACTGGATGCTGCAGCCGTCGTTCGAGTTCACCAGCCACATCCGTCGCATCATCGACGCCCACGAGTGGCTACGAACCCGACGCTGAGCAGGCCTGGGAATCCGCAGCCCTGCCGCCAGTCCGGGCTGACGCTCACAACAGCCTGGCGGGCCGCGCAGGACCTCGGTCCGGCGTCCCTGCGTTGCTCCGTCACCGATGCGTGGCGGCGATGAATGCTGTCGTCGCTAGCGTTCCCCACTGGAACCGTCGGTAGTTCCGCCGACGCGCGAATGAACGTACCCCGCCGCTGCCGGCACTCTCCACGCGTCCGAGAGCACGCCCGAGCGCGCCATGCGCCTCCATTCTGCGACGGCGTGGTCGAGCGACTCGTCGTCGTGGCATCGCCGAGCTGGCCATTGTCGTTGACACCCCAGCACCACACGGTGGCCATCGCGTCCTTGAGGGCACCCACGTGGCTTGGCGCCGACCCCAATCGACTCGACAGTCGAGAGCGTAGCCCTGGCGCTCGACCGCAGCACCCTTGACCTGCACCGGCCGCAGGTCGGTCCGTCGTGGTGTTGTCACCCAGTTGGCCCTTGTCGTTCCGACCCCAACACCACACGGTTCCATCGGCCTTCGCCGCACAGGTCGAGCTCTCGCCCGCTTCGGAGCTCGCCACGCCCGAGAGGGTGCCGGTACCCCCCGGCCCTTTCACCTGAACAGGGAACAGGCTGTCGGTGGTCGTGTTGTTGCCGAGCTGACCATCGCTGTTGAGACCCCAACACCAGATGGTGCCGTCCGACCTTCACGGCGCATGCGTGCTTCAAGCCCGCTGCCACACCGGCAACTCCCGACAGGGTCCCCGAGCCGCCAGCACCTTTCACCTGCACGGCGCCGAGCCGGCTCGTCGTGTGTCGCCCAGCTGGCCCTTGTCGTTCCTGCCCCAACACCACACCGTGCCGTCGCCCTTTGCGGCACACACCGAGGTCTCCCCCGCTGCAACCCCAACGACGCCGGTCAGCGTGCCCGTCCCTCCCGGCCCCTTCACCTGGACGGGCGCCGAACTGTTGCTCGTGGTGTTGTTCCGAGCTCCCCGTCGCCGTTCTCGCCCCAGCACCACGCCGTGCCGTCCGATGTCACTGCGCATGCAAACTTCAGCCCCGCCGTGACCGACACCACACCGGACAGCGTGCCCGACGCCGCCGGAGGCCTTCACCTGCACCGGCACCAGTGAGTCGCTGGTCGTGTCGTCGCCGAGCTGGCCCTTGTCGTTCCGGCCCCAACACCACACGCTGCCGTCCACCTTCGTGCGCAGCTGTGACCAGAGCCGCCGCGCTAGGGCAACGGCCTCGCCAAACACGCCCGTCCACCCACCGCCCTTCACCTGGACCGGCGACGATCCGGTCAGTGGTGGTGTTGTCACCGAGCTGACCCTTGTCGTTGCGCCCCCAGCACCACACCGTGTCGTCGGACTTGGGCGGCACACGAGAACAGGAGCGCCAGCCGCCGACGAGCCACTCCATCGGCCAGCGTGCCGCTGCCGCCCGGGCCTTTCACCTGCACCGGGTACGAGCTGTTCGCCGTGGTGTTGTTGCCGAGCTGGCCTTTGTCGTTGAGCCCCCAGCACCACACCGACCCGTCCGACTTCACCGCACACGCATGGCTTCTGACCCGCCGCCACGCCGACCGCACCAGACAGCGTCCCGGAGCCGCTCGATCCCTTGACCTGCACCGGCGTCAGCGCGTCGGTTGTCGTGTTGTTTCCCGACTGGCCCTTGTCGTTGCGCCCCCAACACCACACCGTCCCATCGGACTTGACCGCACACGAGTGTTTCCCCGGCCGCCGCCTCGACGCCGCCCCCGACAGCGTCCCCGACCCGCCCGGGCCCTTCACCTGCACCGGCGCCGTCGGTCCGATGCTCGAATTGTCGCCCAGCTGACCCTCGTCGTTGTGCACCCCAACACCACACCGACCCGTCCGACTTCACCGCACACGCATGGCTCTCCGCCCGCGGTTGCCGACACCACGCCGCTCAGCGTCCCCGACCCGCCCGGGCCCTTCACCTGCACCGGCACCAACGAGTCGCTCGTCGTGTTGTCACCCAGCTGACCCTTGTCGTTGCAGCCCCCAGCACCACACGCGTGCCGTCCGACTTGACTCGCACATCGAAGTGCTTCAGCCCCGCCGCGACATCGATGCCACCCCCGTCAGCGTCCCCGACCCACCCGGGCCCTTCACCTGGACCGGCACCAGCCGAGTCGCGACGTCGTGTTGTCACCGAGCTGACCCTTGTCGTTGAGCCCCCAACACCACACCGACCCGCTGACCTCACCGCACACGAATGGCTCTCACCGGCAGCTAGCGCAACGACGTCGGAGAGTACGCCGGTCCATCCACCGCCCTTGACCTGCACGGGTACGAGGCGGTCGGTCGTCGTGTTGTCCCCCAACTGGCCTTTGTCGCTACGACCCCAACACCAGACCGTGTAGTCGGACTGAGCGGCACACGAGAAGAAGGTAGCCGGCACCGGTCACCATGGCATCGCCGAGAGTCCCTGCTGCCGCCGGGGCCCTTCACCTGAACAGGGTATGAGCTGTTCGTCGTCGTGTTGTTGCCCAACTGACCCTTGTCGTTGAGACCCCAACACCACACCGATCTATCCGACTTCACGGCACATGCGTGCTTCTGACCGGCGGCGAGCGTCACGGCCCCTGTCAGCGTTCCCGAACCGCCCGCACCCTTCACCTGCACCGGCGTCAACGAGTCGCTCGTGGTGTTGTTGCCCAACTGACCTTTGTCGTTGCGGCCCCAACACCACACCGACCCATCGCCCTTGGCGGCGCACACAAACGTCTCCCCCGAAGCCGCCTCGATCACTCCCGACAGTGTCCCCGACCCACCGGAACCCTTCACCTGCACCGGTGTGAGACGCTCGGTCTTCGTGTTATCTCCAAGCTGCCCATCTGAGTTGTCACCCCAACACCACACCGACGCATCCGACTTCACGCGCGCACGCGTGCTTGAGCCCCGCCGTGATCGACACGACGCCTGTCAGCGTTCCCGAGCCACCGGGGCCCTTCGACCTGCACCGGCACCAACGAAGCACTCGTCGTGTTGTCCCCGAGCTGGCCTTTGTCGTTGCGGCCCCAACACCACACCGAGCCGTCCGACTTGGCTCCGCACGTGAAGCTCTCCCCGGCCGCCACGTCCACGATGCCCGATAGCGTTCCCGAACCGCCGGGGCCCTTCACCTGCACCGGCAGCCGCACGCTGCGTCTTCGTGTTGTCGCCGAGCTGACCGTTCGCTGTTGTCGCCCCAGCACCACGCGGCTCCGTTCTCGGTTGCCGTACAGTTGAACTTGGCGCCCGCAGCCGAGCGCGACCACACCCGACAGCACACCGCTCCCGCCGGCACCCTTCACCTGCACGGGCGTCCAGCGATCCGTCGTCGTGCCGTCGCCGAGCTGGCCCTTGTCGTTGCCGCCCCAGCACCACACATAGCCCTCGTCGCGCAGCCAGGCACGTGTGCGCTTCCCCGCCGTCGAGATCGACGATCGTTCTTCCACTCTGCGGCGGTGAGTGCGCATTGCCGTCGTTGACGGTTGCGTCCGCTGAACGCGGCGTGCCGACGGCTGAAGCGGCGACGACAGCGTTGTCCCGATGAGCGATGACACGACCATCATCATCCGCAGCGAAGTCGACGACGAGAGTCCTCTCAGGGCCCTGCTTCTGACCGTCGTCCTCGTCCTGGGTCGATGCGTCTGGACGCCCATGACGGAGGGCCGCGACGGCGACGAGACGACGAGACGCCGAAGAGGGCGAGCAGCGTCGCCCCCAGCCACACCAGTAGCGCGATCCAGTCGCCGGTGGAGACCCACACCGCAGGTAGCCCCGACCAACGGCACGAGAATGCGCCCCACTCCAACGACGTCCTCCGGAGCGACGGCATCGCTGTCTGGTCCGGCGTTGGCGTCACCCTTCGTGATGTAGGTCCCGTCGGAGCTCACGGCGAAGATTCGGTGTGTGACCAGCCGGTCTCGTTCCAAAGAGTCGCTACTGAACGTGATCACGGTGCCGGTGCCGAGTTCCAAAGCGGCGCCGGCGTTCGCCGAGGCGGCCGCATCAGGACGACGTCGCCCGCCCGAATGAGCGGCGACATGGATCCCGAGCCGATGAGCACCGGATCGAGGCCACCGCGCGAGGCTGAAGAACACAACTGCTGCGGCGAGCCACATCATGCAGTAGAGGAAGGTGGCGAACGCACACACCCGGAGACCAGAGGCGATCCGGGAGATCCTCGAGACCGGGGCCACCGAGGTTGCGCTGGTCATCCTCTCAACACCACCTTGCCGGCGCCGCTCGTGCGGTGCCGGCGTTGCGATCCGATCGAAGAGTGGTTCCCGGTGCCTGGCGCACCGGGAACCACCCGCATGGATCATGTGTTCTGGGCTTCCCAGGTGAATGTCGCCGTCGTCGTCAGACCCTGGGCACCGTTGTCGTCCTGCAGGGTGACCTCGAACTGATAGGTCATGTCGTCGTCGGCGCCCCCGCCGGTCGGCGTCCAGGACCCGGCGCCCGTACCGAAGCTGGTGTGCGTACCGACGAACCCGTCGACCGTGCCCGTGTAGACGGTCTCCGTCGACGAGAAGCCCGAGCAGTCGCCGAACGAGCCGCCGGAGCCGCGCCGCACGACGAGGTTGAGGTAGTCGTCGAGGCCGTCTCCCGCCGTCAGGCTGCCGTACAACGTCACGGCGGCATCGAGGGAGCCCGAATAGGTGACCGTGATGCACTCGGTCTCCGTGTCGCCCGGCTTCATGCTGGTCACCGCGAACATGGCCGTGTCGCTGTCATCATCGGTCAACACGACGTCGCCGGCGGTCCATTGGTCCCCAGCGTTCTCGGTCGTGTCGCTGAAAGCCGACTCGGATACGCGAAACAGCGTCATTGAAACGACGAGCAGCGAGAAGAGGGTTGCTGCGATCAGCGCAAATCGGTCATCTCGTGGGAACATGCGCCCAAAACCTTCCTGCTACGTGGCATTGCATCAGTTGCACACACCTTGGGTCCCTGTCGGCAGAGCTCGCGGCGAGTTGAGCGGTCTGGCGAGCAGCGCCGGTGCCGAATCCCAACGTCGGCGCCTGCGGGCTTGGGAAAGCGGCCGGAACCGGTCATCATCACCGGATGAAGAGAGGTTTCGTAGCGTGTGCGCTGTTTGTGGCTGCATGCGGTGGCGGCGGCTCGCTGGACGCATCGGTGACTGCCACGACGCTCCCTCCCACCAGCACAACGACCGCACCCGCCGGGACGACGACGACGGCGGCGGACTCGACCGAGCCGCTTGCCTCCTATCGCTTCACGATGTCACTCAGCGTGGTGCCGGAGACCGGGGACCCACGGCTCGTCGAGGTGCTCGACGGCGAGGCCGTGGTCGAGACGAGCGCCATGCGGATCTTCGGGCAGCTGGCCGGGCTTCCGATCGACATCGTCACCGACGGTGATTCGTGGTGGGACCTCGAAGAACCGGATTTGCCGCTCGACGAGAAGGGCGTTCGCGACTTCCTCATCCTGAGCGGCCTGCTCCAGCCGAGCGACGTAGCCGACCTGCTCGCCGACACCGGTGCGTGGGAGGAGCTCGGCACCGAGACCCACCTCGGCGCCCCCGCCACCCACCTCCGCCGCACCAACATCCGAAAGGACGTCGACTGGGCCTACGGGAGCGTCGCCGTCATGGACGTGTGGCGGGATGTCGAGACCGGCATCATCGTCAAGCTGGTCGCCGAGTTCGCAACAGGCGACAACACTGGCTTCCCGGTCGGGTCGTGGGAGATCGTCGAACGTAACCCTGAGGTCGACATCCCGATCCCGAAGTCGTAGCGGAGCGAGGCCTCAGCGCCTCGGCCGGCGCTTTCCTTGTGACCGCACGAGCATCCCCACGCCGACGATCCCGACGAGGAGCGCACCCGTCACGACCCCGAGGTTGGAGCGCAGGATGGTGTCGTCGTCCGCTGCGATGCCCCACGCGATCCCACCGATGCCGAGGACGAGCAAGGTTGCGGCCACGATCACCAGTACGTTCGGTTGCAGGTTGCGTGTCTTGGGCGGCGCCACCGATTGTCCTCTCGCGTTCTGCGTCACGGTAGCGCCGGACACCGCGACACCAGGGCATCTCGTTCGTGCGTGGATCGGGTGCCGCAAACGGCACCTCATCCACGCCGGAACGGTGGTTGCTCGCCCGTCGTTGGCTCCAGACCCAACTGGCGCAGCGCCGCCCGATAGTCGTCCATCGTGTCGACGTCGATCGGGGCCGGTCGGGAGAAGTGCACCTCGGTCACCGGCGCCGGGGGGTCGGCGACGAGGAGGCGCCACAGAACCTTGGAGCCGTCGGTCGCAGCCATGGCAGCCAGCGCCGGCGCCGACAGGAGGAAAGGGTGGTTGGCGACACCGTCGTCGTACACGGCCACCGCCGCCCACGGCCGGCTCGCATGCCACAGGTCGACGAACCGATCGATGATCGTGGGGGTGACCCCCGGCATGTCACCGAGCAGCAGCAAGATCGCGTGCCAGCGTCGCCTGCCACCTCAACCCCCCGCAGGAGCGACGTGACGTTGCCTCGCTCGTAGTCGGGATTGTCGACGACCACCGCCCGTCGCGGCCCCAGACTCGCTGCCACCTCGGCTCCGTCGTTCCCGGTGACCGCAACAACCCGATCCAGACACGAGGCTTCGGCGTTGGCGACGGCGAGGCTCGCCATCGATCGGCCACCAAACGAGAGCAGTTGTTTGGGGACGGGCGCCGCCATGCGCTCGGCCTTCCCGGCAACGAGCACGATGCCGACGATCCCGCCAGAGCTCATCCGCCGATCAGCCGAGCAGCCAGCCGGTTGTGCCGCTCGATGAGCGGCGGCAGCTCGAGCGTGACGAGACGCCCGTCCTCGACGACCGTGCGGCCGTGCACGACGGTGCGATCAACGCCCACGGGAGCGCACAACACCGCGGCGGCGACGGGATCGTGCAGCGGCGCCGGCGTAGTCGAGCCGGTCGAGAGAGATCGCAGCGAAGTCGGCGCAGCGACCTGGCTCGAGCACGCCGATGTCGCTCCGACCGAGCACGGCGGCGCCACCCCGCGTCGCCAGCTCGAATGCGGTCCTCGTGCCCATCAGCTCGCCGCCTTCGAGCGACGGTGCCGCCGCGAGGCGGTTGAGCAGCAGTGCCTGCCGGGCCTCGGCGAGCATGTGGCTGCCGTCGTTGCTCGCCGACCCGTCCACGCCGAGCCCAACGGGCACGCCCGCCGGCCAGATAGCGCCGCACCGGGGCGATACCCGACGCGAGCCGCATGTTCGACGACGGGCAGTGGGCGACGCCTGTGCCGCGTCTCCGCCATACGGGCGATCTCGTCGTCTGCGATGAACACGCCGTGGGCGTACCACACGTCGTCGCCGACCCACTCGACGTCCTCCATCAGCCCGACCGGGCGGCGACCGTGGGTGTCGAGACAGAACTGCTCCTCGTCGAGCGTCTCGGCGAGGTGGGTGTGGAGTCGCACGCCCTTGTCGCGAGCGAGACGGGCAGATTCCCGCATGAGGTCGAGCGTCACCGAGAACGGCGAACACGGCGCAAGCACGACCTGTGTCATCGCCCCGGGAGACGGGTCGTGGAACGTGTCGATCACCCTGGCGCAGTCGGCGAGGATCGCATCCTCCGTCTCGACGACCGAATCCGGGGGAAGGCCACCGGCCGACTCTCCGAGGCTCATCGAGCCCCGGGACGCCATGAGGCGAATACCGACGTCTATGGCCGCCTCCACCTCGTCGTCGAAGCGGCTGTCGTTGGGGTAGAGGTAGAGCTGGTCGAAGGCCGTCGTGCACCCAGACAGCGCCAGCTCGGCGAGCCCGATCTGCGTCGACACCCGGATGTGCTCTGCCGTCATCCGTGCCCATATCGGGTACAACGTGCGCAGCCAGTCGAAGAGGCCGACGTCTTGGGCGCCCGGGACGGCACGGGTCAGGGTCTGGTAGAGATGGTGGTGAGTGTTGACGAGGCCGGGAAGCACGACGTGGCCGGACGAGGTCGATCACCTCATCGGCGGTCGTCGGGCAGCTCGCTCGTCGGCCCAACTGCGGTGATGAAGCCGTCCTCGGCGTAGAGGCGCGCCGCCGGGGATCTCCCGCCGCTCGTCGTCCATGGTGACCAGGACCGTCGCATTGCGCGCAAGCAGCGTCGTCATGTCCCAAACGGTACTAGGAGGGTGCTCCCCGGGCTTGCGGCGGTGACCCGAACCGAGGGTTCGCGTCGTCGCACCTCACTCTGCTTCATCAGAATTGATGAGTCGAGCGACGCATATGCGGTCATCACAATTGATGATACGATCCGGCAGTCGACCCGGGGGAATGGGTCACAAACAGGTTCTAGTAGGGGGGACCTCATGGGGGAATGGGTCGATTCGGCCGACGATGCCGTCATTGACGGCGTCCGTCCGCACTTCAGCAACGGAACGCACAGCTCAGAGAGCGGCGCCGTTCTCGTGATGATCGCGATCAGCATCGCGATGATGCTTGGCTTCGTTGCATTCGTATTCGATATGGGACGGCTCTATATCGCGCGCGCCGAGCTGCAGAGCGCTGCAGACACCATCGCCGTCGTTGCCGCCCAGGAGCTTCCCGACACCTTTGCGGCGCAAGATGCCGCAACCGTCTACGCCGAGGCGAGCGACGGTGGCAGCGGCCAGATCCTCGACTCGGGCGACGTCGTTCCCGGGTTCTGGGATCCAGTATCGGCGACCTTCTACCCTGGCGGTCCGAATCCCAACGCCGTGCAGATCACGACCAAGCGCGCTCAGGACAACGGGAACCCCGTTGAGATGGTCTTCGCCACCATCTTCGGGTTCGACACCGTCGACGTGGGCGCGACCGCCATTGCAGCTCGCGGCGTAGTCGAAGCCGACATCATCGTGCTCCAGGACGTCACCGTGTCGTTCCAAGAGGAGATCCTCTTCGCCAAAGACGCCGACAAGACGATGGTCGACACCTTTGCCGCGGAACAAGCCGACACCGTGCAAATGGGCGTCGTGTCCTTCGCTCGTGACACGTGGGACAACGCCCCGCTGACGCCGCTCAACACCGGCCAAGCGGCGATCAAGTCGGCCATCGACTCCATGGCCAACTGCACGAACGCGGGCGGCGCAGGCGGACCGTGCTACGGGACGGACATCGCGATCGGGATCAACCGGGCAAGGGACATCCTCGAGAACGACGGGCGACCCGGCGTCGACAAGGTCATCGTGCTGGTGTCCGACGGCCTGCCGTGCATTGCCGAGGAGCCCGTGTCGCAATGGGTCACCACCGGGCAGCAGTGGGCGACGGCAGCCGCAAACTCGGCTGGAGCAGCCGGGATCAACATCTTCTCGATCACGCTCTACACGCCGGCAGGACCGAATCCCGGCCCATGTTCGGCATCCGACATCACATACAACGAGTCGCTCGCGAAAGGCGTTGGGTTCGGTGTCACCACCACCGACCCCGTGGCGCTCAGCCAGATTCTCGCTTCGGTCATCGACGAGCTGCCGGTGCGGCTGGTTCGCTGACCGCAGGTTCCCCAACGCCTGAGGGCCGCAGCGCGGGACAGAGGTTCCCCCGTGCTGCGGCCTCTCGGGCATGTGCTGGCCGTCTCCGCAATTCATCAAGGTGCGACGACGCCCGCCTTCCAGGTGGTGTTCTACCGGTTGGAATCACACCCAGGTTCAGGTGGGGGGATCTCATGACGAGAACTGTCGGGACGACCGACCGCGCATGTTCGTATTCGGTGGCGGCGGCAAACGCCACACGTCGGAACACAGAGCCGCAAGATTCCGAAGCCGCGCTCGGCCGGCTGTCGCGTTCGTGTTGGACGTGGGCCGGATCCATGTCGAACAGGCAGAGCTCCAGGGAGCCGCCGATGCGATGGTGCTCGCCACGGCCGATCTCCTGCCGAACGAGGCAGCCATCGAGACGGTCGCCGAGCAATATGCGGTCGAAACCGACGGCACCCGAGCGATCCTCGATCCGAGCGACGTCGTCATGGCTACTGGGACGGTGCAACGTCGACGTTCACGCCCGGCGGCTCCGATCCGAACGCAGTCCAGATCACGGCTCGGCGCACCGTTCAGAACAGCAACCCCGTCGACACGGTCTCGCCAGGATCTTCGGTTCGACACGATCGACGTTTCGGCCACCTCCATTGCCGCCCGCGGCATCGTGGATGCCGACGTCGTGATCCTCCAGGACGTCACGGTCTCGTTCCTCGAGGAGATCCGATCGGCGATCGACGCCGACAAGACGATGTCGACGTGTTCGCCGACCAGGACCCAGACAGCATCCAGGTCGGCGTCGTGTCGTTCGCGAGGGCGACGTGGGTCGAGTCCGCTCCTGCCGCTCGACACCGGGGCAGATCAGGTCACGGACGAGCTCGACCACATGCATCAGTGCACGAGCTCAGGCCGGCGTTGGGGTTCGTGCTACGGCACCGACATCGCCATCGGCATCGATCGGGCCCACACGCCATCGGGCCCGACCAACAACCCGTGCTCGACGGCCGACATCAGCTCCAACGAGTCGCTCGCCAGGAACGCCGGCTTCAGGGTCACGACCACCCACCCAGACGCCCTCGGCCAGATTCTCGCATCGGCCATCGACAACCTGCCCGTGCGGCTGGTCGCTGACGACCCAAGACCAGCGCCTCCCAGAGCGCGTTGACCGTGGCGCACCGCCGAGGCGAGACGAACGCGCGGGCTAGTCGATGAGCCGATCCGCGATGGCGCCGAGATCGGAGCCGACGAGCTCGGGGAGCGGCTCGCGAGAGCCCCAGACCACGCCGGGGCGGTCGATGAATGCGCCGGCGATCCCCACGCTGCGCGCACCGAGGATGTCCCAGTCGTGGGCCGCCACCATCACCATCGCGTCCAGGTCGACATCGAGCTTCGCGGCGGCCATCAGGTACACCTCGGGGGCGGGCTTGAACCTCCGCACCTCGTCCACCGACAGTGCTTGCTCGAGGTAGCCGTCGATCCCAGAACCGGCCACCTGGGCGGCGACCGCCTCGTACGACCCGTTGGTCAGCGTCACCAGTCGGTAACCCGCCTCAGCGCAGCCGAGCCATCGCCGGAAGCACGTCCAGCATGTGGCGGCAGCGTGCGCATCCCGGCGACGACTCCTGCCGCCCGCGATTCGTCGACGGCAACGCCACGCTTACGGGCGAGAGCCATGAGCGCATCAGTGCCGATCTCCCCAAACGACCGGTACTTCCCAAGGTGATTGGCGACGAGCGAGCCGTGCAACATGCGAGCGAACCACTCCCCCATGGGCTCGGCGGTCCCGAGCACAGCCTCGAATTGGGGCCGCAACGCCGCGAGGTCGAGCAGCGTCTCGTTGACGTCGAAGACGAGAACCTGGGGCCGAGGGGTCACTTCGGGCCCATGCGGATACCGCCGTCCATGCGGATCGTCTCGCCGTTCATGTAGCCGTGAGTGACGAGGAAGTACGCGAGTTCGGCGTACTCCTCGGGCCGCCCCAGCCGTTTCGGGTAGAGGACTTGCTGGCCGAGCGATTCCCGAGCTTCCTCGGGGAGCCCGGCGAGCAGCGGCGTGTCGATGAGCCCGGGTGCGATGGTGTTCACCCTGATCTGCAGCGCAGCGAGATCACGAGCAACCGGCAGCGTCATGCCGACGATGCCCCCCTTCGAGGCCGAGTAGGCAGCCTGCCCGATCTGCCCATCGAAGGCCGCCACCGATGCCGTGTTGACGATGGCGCCACGGTCGCCGTCCTCACCGACGTCGACGTGCGTCATCGCGGCCGCAGCGAGCCGGATGCAGTTGAACGTGCCGAGCAGGTTCACATAGATGACGGACTTGAAGTGGCCGTAGTCGTGAGGGTTGCCGTCCCGATCGACGGTGCGCGCCGGCGGGCCGATACCGGCGCAGTTGACGAGGACGCGCAGCGGGCCCATCTCCATCGCAGCGTCCACCGCGGCCTGCACCTGGGCGGCGTCGGTGACGTCGGCGTGGATGTAGCCGCCGTTGACCTCGGCGGCGACGGCCTCGCCGGGACCGTCTTGGAGGTCGGCTACCAACACGTGCGCACCTGCAGCGGAGAGACGGCGGGCGGTGGCGGCGCCGAGACCGGACGCCCCGCCCGTTACGATTGCGGAGACACCTTCGATGTTCATGGGCCGGAGGGTACCCCGACTCGATCAGGCCTCGTCGAGCGAGGCGTTGCGGAGGGCCTGGAGTTGCTGCAGATAGCGGGCAGCGGAAGCCCGTCCCTCAGGATCATGCAAGCCGACGAGCAGGCCGTCGGCATCGGCCCAACTCCGCTCGGCGCCGGTCATGGTGGCCGTCACCGCATTGGTGTGACGCTTCGTGGCCAGCAACGCGAGCCGCGGCTTGGCCACCAAGGTTGCGACCAGCGTGTCCACGGCGTGATCGAGCTCACCGGCAGAGACGACCTGGTTGAGGAACCCTGCGGCGAGCGCCTCCTCGGCCTCGAACGGTCGGCAGGTCATCACGAGCTCCTTCGTCAGCGCCGGACCGATCTCCCGCACGAGCCGCGGGATGCCGCCCCACGCCAGCGGGATCCCCAGATCCACCTCGGGGATCCGAAACACGGCGTTGGCCGCCGCGATGCGCAGGTCGCACGCAGCGGCGAGCACGACGCCTCCACCGACGCAGTGACCTTGGATGCGGGCGATGGCCACCGCTCGCATTGCCTCGAGCGCATCAGCCATGCGGCGGCCCGCGTCTGCGGCGTGCCGCACGTCGGCCTCCTGATCGATGCCGCCGACGAATGCAGCAACGTCGGCCCCGGAGCTGAACGCACGACCTTCACCTCCGACAACGACGACCTTCACCTCCGGCTGGCGATCGAACCACGCCGCGGCGGAGACGATCTCCTCGAGCGTCTCGAAGCCAAGCGGGTTCAGCTTGTCGGGTCGGGCGAGGGTCAACCGACCCAGAGGGCCGTCGGCAGTAACCCGGATCGTCGCGAAGATGGGTTGCTCCAACTCGGCTCCTCGGCTCGGTGGGCGGCGGCGGCGTGCGAGGCCAGGCTACATATCGGCCGCTTCGGCTACGACACCGAGGATGTCGTCACCGTACTGCTCCAGCTTGCTCGGCCCGATGCCGGCGATACCGAGGAGGTCGCGTTCGGAGCGGGGGCGGCGGCCGGCGATCTCGTCGATCGTCTTGTCGTGGAGCACCACGTAGGCCGGGACCCCGAGGCGTCGGGCGGTCTCACGCCGCCACGTCTTGAGCGCCTCGACCACACTGGCTTCCGCTGCTGCGAGCGGCGGAGGTGGAGCGGCAATCACCTCCACGACGTCGCTGGTCCGGACGTGGAGTTCGCCGCCGCCGTCGAGACGCACACTCAGGTCGTCACCTTCGACATTCGCGACTTCGCCGTGCGTGCCGCCCCAAACACGCACCCTGTCGCCGACGAGCGGCACCTCGGAGAGCTTCTTCGGGGCGACCGTGGGTAGTACCGCTTTGCGAGGAGCACTGCCGTCGAGTTCGGCGAGGAAGGGTGACGGGCGTGAATCGTCGGCCAAGACCACCACCTGATCGATCGCCCGAGTGAGCGCAACGTGAAAGACACGCCTTTCCTCCTCGATGTCGTCGGCCAGATCGTGCGGGATGGCACCCGCATCCGCCCCGAAGACGATCACCCGGGGCCATTCCATGCCCTTGACCCGGTGCACCGAGGAGAGCATGACCCCGCTGCCCTCCGTTGGGGCGGAGGTTGCCTGCCGCAGCCAGTCCTCGAAGCCGGCGAGGGCGGGATGGAGCGCAGCTGCCCGAGCGATGGCGACGAGATCGTCGAGGTGACCAGAGCGTGAGGCATTGCCCCTGCCCGAGTCGAGCGCCCGCGCCGAGCTGCCGAGCCCGACATCTTCCACGAGCGCATCGATGAGACGCTCTGCGTCGCCCTTTGCCGCAATCGATGCCACCGCAACCAGGTCGTCGCAGAAGCCCTCCCAGCGCAGCCTCTGTTTGGCGTCGAGATCGGCTCCGAGACCGAGGATGTCGTCAATCGGCATCGTGCGGCGCACAACGATGGCCTGGGCCACCCTGCTGAGACCGCGCCCGGGGCGCCGCACCGCGGTCATCAGGTCGCTGCGACCCATCGTCTCCGGTGCGAGCGCGAGGCGCATCCACGCAAACAGCGCACGGACGGCGGTTCGATCCAGCGTGCCGGGTCCCAACAGGTCGTTGCAGGCAATGTCGCGATCAGTGAGCGCTGCCTTCACGGGGATGAGGCTCGCGTTGACCCTGGTGAGGACGGCGATGTCGCCGGGTGCAACGCCGTCGGCGATCCACCCTGCTATGCGGTCGGCTGCAGCGACAGCGAGATCCGCCCCGACGCGCCTCTCGACCACGAAACCTCCGGCCTCCGCACCGCCCTTTGCGGCCTCGATCGTCTTGGGGATGCGCCGCCGGTTGTAGGAGAGCAGGTGGACCGCAGCGTCGACCACGGCCGGCGGGCAGCGGTAGTTGGTGACGAGCGCGTGCTCCCCGGCTCCCGGGAAGTACCTGTCGAAGTCGATGAGGAAGCCGGGATCCGCACCGTCGTATCCGTAGATCACCTGATCGTCGTCTCCGACGCCGAACACAGACAGCTCCGGTGCAGCTACGAGCCGCAGCATCAGCACGTAGGCGGGGGTGAGGTCCTGGAACTCGTCGACGAGCAAGTGGCGGCAGCGTCGCTGCCACCGGGCGCGCACGTCGGGATCGGCAAGCAGCACCTCGATGGCTCCGTAGACCTGCTCGCCGTGGTCGACCCTGCCCATCGCATACATGCGCTCGCGAAGGCGATCGAACGCCTCGGCGAAACCCGTGACGTCGTCGCGACTCAACTCGACTTCCGCTGGATCTCGCAGGCGTGACCGGACCGCGGAGAGGGCCTCGAGATACGGAGCCATCGGATCGGCGTTGGCGCGGCGCGGGATGGACAGCAGCCGATCGAGGGCCTCTCGCACGCCTCGCTCATCGAGCAGCTCGAGGCCGGGACGCGCCTCGCGCAGGATCTCCCAGCCGAGCGAATGGATCGTCCTGGCGAGCGACCGGCCAACGCCGAGCCGATCCCGGAGCTCCGCTGCGGCCCTGTCGTTGTAGGCGAGGGCGGTGACGAGGCTGGGCTCGATGCAGTAGTCGTCGAGCACGCGGCGGAGACGGGCGGCGAGCGTTCGGGTCTTCCCAGAGCCGGCAGGAGCGATGATTCGGGCCGGTCCCGCCGGATGGGCGACCGCTTCCTCTTGATCGGCCGCCAGGCCATCGGTGTCCATCGGCGCCGGTACCGGGACGAACCCGACCGATCGTGCGTCGACACTCTCGCCGTGAACGATCGGGTGCCCGAGATTCGGAAACGGGCGACGGGGACCGCCGTCGATCCAGACCGCGGTCCCGTCCGGCAGGAGCGCATCGGCCGGACCACCCGGCGTCGCTTCGATGCGCCGGGCCTTCACCGCCCACCACCAGCGCGGCTCACCGTTCCGGGCGTCGTAGTTGTTGGTGAAGCACAAGAAACGAAGGCGCTCGTAGGGGAAGAGGAACCCGGCATCGAGCCGCCACGGTGGATCGGTCGAGGCCTCCGTCGTCTCGAGCATGTCGTCGGGGCCGTCCCACACGATCACGACCGGGTCACGCCGCACCCAGAACCGCTGGAGCCGATCGATCAGCGCGCTGCGCTCGGCAGCGTCGCCGAGCACGCCCGCATCGAGCGCGACGATTGGAGCGGCCGTCCACGGCGGCGGCACGGTGTCGCCTACTCGCACGACTACGCCGCGCCCGAGCTCCGGAGGTCCTGGGTGACTCATCGCGGGCGAGAGTAGGCGCCGGCCGCGACATGAATCGCCGAGCCGGCCGGCACGATCGTCGAGGGAGTCGCCTAGCGTGGGCTCCGATGAGATTCGCCGTCAACCTGCCCAACTTCGGCGCCTATGCCGACCCGAGAACCATGGTCGAGCTGGCGGTGACGGCGGAGCGGGCAGGCTGGGACGGGTTCTTCGTGTGGGACCACATCGTGGTTCACGACGGGGCCGTCATCGGCGACCCGTGGGTGATCCTCAGCGCCATGGCCCAGGCCACCGAGCGCATCACGATCGGTCCGATGGTCACGCCGCTGCCCCGCCGCCGCCCGTGGGTCGTGGCCCGCCAGGCCGTCTCGCTCGACCACCTGAGCGGGGGCCGGGTGGTGCTCGGCGTCGGTCTCGGCTTCCCGCCGGATGCCGAGTTTGGGACTTTCGGTGAGCCAACCGATCTGCGCACGCCGAGCCGAGATGCTCGACGAGAGCCTCGCCATCATCACCGGCATGTGGAGCGGCGAACCGTTGTCGTTCCAGGGACGGCACTACCGCGTCGGCCCGGGAACCTTCCTGCCCCGACCCGTGCAACGCCCGCGGATCCCCATCTGGGTCGCAGCGACATGGCCGAACTTGGCGCCGACCCACCGCGCCGCGCGGTACGACGGCATCTATCCGCTGGCCGACGAGGGTGGCAGCCCTGGCTTGATCGGTCCCGAGGGAATCGCCGAGGTGAAAGCCGAGATCTCACGGCACCGGAATGACCTCACCGGATTCGACGTGAGTGCCCTCGTCGTCATCACGGGCGACACCGCCCAGGACCAAGCCGCCATCGCAGCGTTCGGGGATGCCGGCACGACGTGGGTCCACGTAGGCGAGGCGCTCGAGGGCGAGACGATCGCAGAAGTCACATCATG
This sequence comes from uncultured Acidimicrobiia bacterium, assembly GCA_963792895.1. Classification (GTDB taxonomy): domain Bacteria; phylum Actinomycetota; class Acidimicrobiia; order Spongiisociales; family UBA5794; genus UBA6912. Next base: position 468,801 of record CAWBYA010000007.1, on the reverse strand, counting down.
GATCGAAGCCGGCCCGCCGTCCTGACTGCGCCAACGGAACTGTCGTCGCGTCAGCCGCGGCCGAAGGTCGCTGCGAAGCCGTCGGCGAGCGCTTGCTTCTCCGCGTCGCTGAGGCGTGCCTTGGAGTGGATCAGGGTGTAGTCGAACAACGGCATGCTGCCCTCGCGCACCGTTTCAGCGGAGTCTCGTGCCTCACCACTCCGCTGGTCGTACTCCGAGTAGTTGACCTTGGCGCGTCCCTCGTCCACGTGGTGTTGCGTGACCCACGAGATCGGAGCGACGTTGGTGTACCAGGGCCACTCCGTCTCGTTGCTGTGACAGTCGAAGCATGCAGCAACGGCGAGCTCCCTCGTGGCGGCCGAATCCCATGCAGGCTCGCCCGTGACCGGCGGGTTGCCGTGGCTGCGCCCGTAGGGAACGAGCTGGGCGAGAAGCACGACCGCGGCAATGCCGCCAATCGCTGCGACGATGTTGCCCGTCTCGAACCGCCGGTTCACGAACCAGGAGGCACCCCACGACGCCACGGCAAGGGCAGCGAGAGCACCCGCCCATTGGGGGCTCAGCAACGCACCAGCCAGGCCGACCACGATCACCGCAACCAGCCAGGAGAACCACGGCCGGCGCCACCAGGCAGCCCGCTCGCTGCCGTCTCCTGCGTTCACGATTCCTCCTCACGATCGGCCCGAGAAACGGGCGAGAATTCAGTCTCGCATGGCCGGGTCGCTGTGCTGCGATCGGTACATCGCAACGGCCCTCTCGGCGATGCGCTCCGGCGCCTCGTTGGTCTCATCGCCCTGCTCCACCAGCCACTGCCAGAGATCTGCCGCGCATCTCGATCGAGCCGGGCCTGCGCGCCGACGGTCGACTGAGGGCCACCAGGAGGAGCAGGAGCAGGCCAATGGCGAACAACACGGCGACCAGCACAGCACGGGTCATAGGATCGCCGTGCCACACGTACACGGCTGCCGTAGTGGCGGGCTCGTCCAGCCGAAAGGCTCGAAAGAGATAGACGAACAGGTACACCCCGGTGTAGCCCAGGAAGCCGATCAACACGAGCACGGCGAGCGTCCGCCGCATGTCACGCCTCCGTTTCGACGTCGAATGTTGCGAGCACGGTGTCGCTCGGCGGAACACGCAGCCGACCAAGCGGTGAGTTGCCGACCACCCGATGCGCCCACGACGGCAGCTTCCTGTGGCCTACGGCCAGCACGAGCGCAGCAACCGCCAGCAGGCCGAATCCGATCCCGATTCCGATCCCGAGACCGTATGCCCACGGGCTCTCGTAGAAGACGCCGCGCACATCCGCATGGGCTGCCAAGCCGGACGACAGCGCAAGCACCGCGGCGCCACCCAGCAGCACCGCCCCGGCGGCATAGGCGAAGCGGCTGCGGAACTCCCTGACGAGGAACGTGGGTCGGGCAAGCTCTCTCCCCGCGGCTCGGGCGGTGCGGGCAACCACCCCGTACGCGCCGACGACGACCCGGTAGCGGCGCCTCCGCCCGCCGTTGGGCAACAACCGATGCACCACGTCTGCGACGAGTAGTGCGCCGGATACCAGAATGCCGAAGCCCATCAGGCTCGGGAAGAAGACGGCGAACGTCATGGTGCCTCCCCGGCGGGATCGGCATCCAGCCGCCGCACCAGCCCCGCAAACCCGTCGACCTCGACGCACTCCCCGTCGGACAAGGTGCCGGTCGCACCGTGGACCGTGAGCACGGCGGGAAGCCCGAACTCCCTGGCAACGATGGCGCCGTGCGAGAGCGGCCCTCCCTTCTCCAGAACCAGGGCGCCGCAGATCATCAACAGCGGAGTCCACGACGGATCAGTGGCGTGGGCGACGAGCACATCACCTTGCTGGAGCTTGCCGCCCTCGTCGATACCACCGAGCACCCGGACGGTCCCGGCGGCGATGCCGGGCGATGCCGCCCACCCGCGCAGCGTGGCTGCCGAGTCGATGTCGAGATGGGGCTCGATGTCCGGAGCGCCCACGAAGATCTCGGGCAACCCGCCGGCGTCATGACATCGCCTGCGAACCGTCATCCGGCGATGCATCTCGCCCGCCGGGGGTGGGGGGGCGCCGAGAACCATCGCGGCGAACTCGCCGTCGGACAGCAGTTCGACACGGCTCGCCTCCTCGAGCTGGCGTGAGGCCACCAGGCGGCGGGCGCCCTCGAGGATCACCCGCCGCTCCTCGCCGCCGAGGGCGAGCAGCGCCGACTTCGCGCGCTCCCGCAACGCCAGGAACTGGGAGGCTTCCGCAGCCTGCCGGGTGATCCAGCGGCGGCGGAGATCGACGATCTGGCCGGTGAGCACCCGCACCAGCCCCCACCGTTTGCGGCGCCCGAGGACAGTCATGAGCTCCTCCATGGCCGAACCGAAGTCGGCGGCTGGGCCCGGCGGCGGAGGAGACCCGGCGGCGTAGAGCGCCAGCTGCTGCCACACCCACGTTGGGTCTTCCGCCCACGATTCGCCTGCATAGACGGCTCGGCAACCCTGACGGCGAACGAGGTCGTCGACGTCCGCAACGAAGCGCCGCCCCTCGTCGCCGAGTTGGAGCACCCTGTCGCGGCTGCGGGACGCAGGCAACCCGGCCAGCGCGACGGTGATACCGCCATGGTGAGTCGCTGCCTGCCGCGAAGAGTGCCGCCAGGGGGCGGGAACGGGCGACGCCGACGGCATCGTCGGCAAGTGACCCTGCGGTGAGACGCTGCGCCCACCCAGCCGCCTCTGGTTCGTCGAGCCATCGCTGGAGCACGAGCTCGAGGCCGCGATAGGCGGCAGCCCCGGCACTCGAGGCGGCGACCTCGGCGGCGGTGATGCGCCACGCCAGATCTCGGAGCCCAGCCCGGTAGGCGAGCAGAAGGCGGGCCGGCGTCGATCGCAGGTCGGTGCGCAGAGCGGTGATTCCCGCCACCGCAGTCGTTGCGAGTCCGACCTCGTCTGCGATCCGGTGCTGCGCCGAGCGTGCCCTCAGCACCGCTCGCAGCGAGGCCCGGGAACGAGCAACCTCTCCGGGATCATCCGTCACCGTGCGACCCAGGAATTGCAGCTCCACCTCCGCAGGGGAGCCCCCCGGCAACGCCCGTGCGACATCCTGGAGCGCACTCAGGTCGAGCGCCGGCCGTCCCCGAAACCTGGCGACGAGCTGGCGATCAGGCGGGACGACGACGTCGCCGAGGGAGGCGATGACCGAACGGAAAGCATCCTCGATCATCGGGCCGTTGATCGTCCACAGCAGAGGACCGACGACGCCGGGGAGCATCTCGACGACCCCCTGCGGCGTGAAGGTGTCTGCGGAGGCGGTGGGTCCGTCGAAGCCGTCGTCGAGCGCCGCGGTTGGTCCACCGACCGTGATAGGGCGGGCTTGGAGGAGCGTGATGACGCCGTCGGCGTACGCCCATTCGACATCCTGGGGCTCATCGAGCCGGTCTTCGACCTGGAGCAACATGCGGCCGAGGTCCTCGAGGAAGTCGGGCGGGTCGATATTGCCCTTTGTCCTGATCTCCAGGGTGTCGCGGCGAACGCTGAAGTCGGCCGGCGTCAGGCGGCCCGACACCAGCGCCTCCCCGAGCCCGGGAACGAGCTCGATGCGCATCGCGTTGGGACCACCCGCCGGATCTCGGCTGAACCCGACACCCGACCAGTCCGCCTCGACCATTGCCTGCACGATGACGGCCATTGCCAGCCCCCGCTCGTCGATGCGGTGGCGCCGCCGATAAACGCGGGCTGCAGGCATCCACAACGACGCCCAGCACCGGCATATCGCCGTCATCAGATCGTCGACCGTCGCGACGTTGACGTAGGTGCGGTACTGGCCGGCGAACGATGCAATGCCCATGTCCTCAGCGGTCGCGGACGACCTGACCGCAATCCGGCCACCAGCCTCGAGCAGCGGCCGGGCTGCGACGGCGATCGACCGGCAGAGATCTCGGTCGAGCGCAGCCTCGCCGAACCGGGCCTCCACAGCGGCGGCCTCCATCTCGAGTCGTTCAGGGGCGGGCGGGAAGGACGCGGCGAGGGCATCGAGCCATCCCGTCAACCCCGCTCTGTCGACGAAGCGTCGGTACGCGCTCGTCGTCACTGCAAAGGACGGAGGGATCCGAAATCCGTGCGAGGCGAGGCGGTCGAGGCCCGCGGCCTTCCCGCCGACTTCGAGGACGCTGCAGCCGGTGCCGGCGAGCGGCACGACGGCGGCCGCCTCGGGCACGGCCAGCATCACGGCGCCACCGCCGATGCGGGAAGCTCCAGGGTGAGGGAAGCGAGCTCCTGCCCTTCCCACGTGAGGCCGTGCAGGGCCACCATGATGCGGTCGCCGCCATCGTCGATCACTTCGACGAGTCCGAACTGCCCGCCCCCGGGGAACGCACCCTCGCTGTAGGGGCCACCCTTCAGGCTGCCGGGACGATCGAGCGCTGCGGCGTGCATGAGGGGGAACCCACCGCGACCACCCGGGGCATAGCCGTCGTTCGATCCGTCGTCGATGGCCACCATGTGGGCGTCGCCTGCGATCATGACGAGGTTGTCGATGCCGTGGTCAGCGATGAGCGATGCGATCTGCTCCCGCTCCCACGCGTAGCCGGCCCAGCTGTCTGCGCCCGCGTCCGCGGGACCGATCCACGGCACCGAGCTCACCCAGAGGACGGCCGGATATCGCTCGGCCGCATCGATCAGCTCGGTCTCGAACCAGGCACGCTGCGCTGCGCCGAGCATCGTCTTGGCCGGGCCGTCCGGCACGTCCTGCCGAGAGCGAGCCGAACGGAGGTCGGTGAGGATGATCCGCACCCGCCCGATCGTGAACGCCTGGGCGATGGCGCCGTCGCCGCCGAACTCGAGTGGATAGTGCGGCACGAGCTCGCCGTAGGTGGTGAGGGCTGCCGCACGACTCGGCGAATCGGAGGCTGCGTCGTTGGGGCCGAAGTCGTGGTCGTCCCACACATATGCGATCGGCACCTCGCGGTACAGCGCTGCCTGTGACGGCGCCGTCAGCGTTCTGCCATACGCGGAGAAGAAGGCGTCGGGATCGTCCCGATGGACGTCGGCGTAGAAGAGGTCGCCGGGAACCAGGAAGAGATCGGGCTCCAGCTCGCGGATCGTGTCGTACACGGCCCCGCTCGACCCGAGCCGCGCACACGATCCAACCGCAACCTCGAACGAGAACGGGCCGGTGGCGAACGTCGCGAACCGTCCGGCCCTCGCGAGATCGAGGACGCCGTCGGCCTCGATCGCATAGTGGTACGTCGTGGCCGGGTCGAGCCCAGCGATGTCGAAGCGATAGACGTCGTCGGTCGTCGCCGGGTCGACGGCGTCGCCCGCAGTGAGGTCCTGATCGCGCGAAACGATGAGGCGAACCACATCTGCATCGCGGACGTCGGCAACCACCACCGCCGAGGCATCGGTGACCGCTCCCGACCACACCCAACTGACCGCAGACGCCGGCGGTGCGACGAGCGGCGACTGCGGGTGAGCCGGGCCGAAACCACGTTGGTAATACGCATGCGCCACCGCTCCCCCGGCGGCGAGGACCAAACCGACCACCGCTGCAAGGGTGAACACCGAGAGCAAGCTCCTCGTCCGCTGCCAGGCGAGGAGGAACAACACAGCCGGGGCGGCAAGGCAAACGGCAGCGAGCAGTGCCAGCAAAGGGTGATACTCCAGACCGGTCAGAGCCCCCACGCTGATGCCCCCAACCAGGGCGAGCGAGCCGCCGATGCCCTCCCACCTCCACGAGACCAGCAAGCCGATGCTGACGACGCCGAGTGCGATCAGGCCCGCCGTCGTTTGCCATGGCTGGTAGTCAGGGGCGGCGGGCGGGCCGTACCGGATCGCGGCAGCAACGAACAGGGCGATCACGAATGGTGACCAGAGCCGGGCGATCCGCCGGCAGCGCTCCTCGATGGGGTCGGTCAGGATCGGTGCGTCGAGGTGCAGTGCCTCGAGCACGTGATGGACGCTTCCGCCAAGGGGCTGCTGGGTGTCGCTCATATGTCCGGCGGCGGACCGGTAGCCGTACGCCGCACTCCTCACCCCACCGTACGACGCCGCTGGAAGCCGGGAAGGGGACGAAAGTCCGCTTCGCACGGCACGCAAGAGGCCGCGTGCCCCGTTCCGGCGTGGATCAAGTGCCGTTTCCGGGAGGCGATCCACGCACGAACGGAACCGCTAGACGCTCAGGCCGGTGCGGGCACGTCCTCGGGCACCGGCAGCTCCCACACGCCGGTCGCCAGGTACTCGTTGATCGACGCCGCTGCTCGACGGCCCGCGCCCATCGCCAGGATCACGGTGGCGCCCCCGGTGACGATGTCGCCGCCGGCGAAGACGCCGCGCTTGGTGGTGCGCCCCGTGGCGTCATCGGCGACCAGGGTCCCGCGACGAGTCTGCTCCAGCTCGCCGTCGGTGCGGGGAAGCAGCGGGTTCGGCGTGTTGCCGACGGCGACAACGGCCACATCGAGCCCGACCTCGTACTCGCTGCCGTCGATCGGCTCCGGCCGACGCCTGCCGCTGTCGTCCGGAGGGCCGAGCAGCATGCGCTGGATCCGCGCCCCGGTCAGCCGACCTTCGTCGTCGCCGAGTAGCTCCACCGGAGCGGCCAGGGTGGCGAAGCGCACACCCTCCTCCTTGGCGTGCTCGATCTCCTCGCGCCGGGCGGGCATCTCCTCCTCGGATCTGCGGTAGATGATCGACGCCGGGTCCGCTCCGAGGCGGACGGCAGTGCGCACCGCGTCCATCGCCGTGTTGCCGCCGCCGAACACGGCGACCCGCCTGCCGTGGACGTCGAGGATCGGCGTGTCCGAGTCCGGGAGGTACGCCTTCATCAGGTTGACCCTTGTGAGGAACTCGTTCGCCGAATACACGCCGACGAGGTTCTCGCCCGGGATGTGCATGAAGCGCGGCAGCCCGGCTCCGACGCCGATGAACACTGCATCGAACTCGTCCAGCAGCTCGTCGATGGTCTCCACCATGCCGATGACGGCGTTCGTCTCGAACGTCACGCCGAGCTTCTGGAGCTGCTCGATCTCGACTTTGACGATCTCCTTCGGCAGGCGGAACTCGGGTATCCCGTAGACGAGCACGCCGCCCAGCGCGTGCAGCGCCTCGAAGACGGTCACGTCGTGCCCTGCCTTGGCGAGATCGGTTGCGCACGCAAGTCCCGACGGGCCGCTGCCGATCACCGCCACTCGCTTCCCCGTGCGCTCTGTAGGCGCGGCGACGGTCATGAGCCCGTGTTCCCGCTCGTAGTCGGCGACGAAGCGCTCGAGCGCCCCGATGGCGATCGGCTCGTGCTTCCGCCCCATGACGCAGGCACCCTCGCACTGGTACTCCTGGGGGCAGACCCTGCCGCAGATCGCGGGGAGTGAGTTGTCGATCTTCACGACCTTCGCCGCCTCATCGAACTTGCCGTCGGCGACGAGCCCGATGAACTCGTCGATCCGCACCCCCACGGGGCAGCCGTCGATGCACTTCGGTCGTGGGCAACGCAGACAGCGTTCGGCCTCCAACACGGCGAGCCCTGAGGTGAAGCCGAGGTTGACCTCGGCGAAGTTGCCGGTTCGGTCCTCGGCCGTCTGGGCCGGAATCACCTGCCGGGGGCGAGCCATGCGCTCCTTGCGGCTCAGCTCCGCCATCACCGCCTCCCGGACGGCGCGGCAACTCTGCACTCGTAGTCGTCGTTGCGGGACTGCTCGAAGCCGAGGTAGGCGCGATTCCGCCTTGCCAGCAGCTCGAAGTCGACCAGATGGGCATTGAACTCCGGACCGTCGACACAGGCGAACTTCGTCTCGCCCCCGACGCTCACCCGACACCCGCCACACATCCCGGTGCCGTCCACCATGATCGGGTTGAGGCTCACCACCGTCTCGATCGCGTAGGGCCGGGTGACGTCTGCGACGGCGTGCATCATCGGGATGGGGCCTATGGCGATCACGAGGTCGATGGTCCGGCCGCCATCGATGAGCGCTTGGAGTTGCTGTGTGACGAACCCGTGGAACCCATAGGAGCCGTCATCTGTGGTGGGGTACACCTCCTCGCACACGGCCCGTAGCTCGTCCTCCAGGATGACGTACTCGCGGGTGCGGCCTCCCACGATGGCGATCACATGGTTCCCCGCCTCCCCGAGCGCCACCGCCGTCGGGTAGGCGATGGCGGTGCCTACTCCCCCACCGATCACGACCACCGTCCCGTACATGCGGACGTCTGACGGCATCCCGAGCGGCCCGGCGACGTCGGCGATGGCGTCGCCCGCATCGAGCTCGTTGAGCATGCGGGTCGTCTTGCCGATGCCCTGGACGATGAGCGTGATCGACCCGGCCGCTGCATCTGCATCGGCGATCGTGAGCGGTATGCGCTCGCCGGTGTCGGTGACGCGAAGGATGACGAACTGGCCCGCTCGATGTTTGCGAGCGATCTTCGGCGCGTCGATGCGAAATCGTTTCACGCTCGGGGCGATGAAGCCGGCATCGAGTATCCGAAACATGGCACCTCCGGTTCAACCCCGAGTGTCCGTCGGCCGCACCCTCTCAACCAAGGTGCGAAAGCCCCAACGACTCGGGAACGCTGGGGCCGCACCTCGCGTGATCCGCGGGAACCGGCGAGCCGCATCTCGCGTCTGAGCGTGATGACAAGGGTCCGAGACGAGCGGGAACGCCGGTACGAGGCGCTGATCGAGGAGGTGCACGATCCGCTCATGCGCTACCTGCGGCGGCGCGCCACGGCCGACGTCGCCGACGACGTCATGGGCGATGTGTTGCTGATCTTGTGGCGCAGGCTGGACTCCGTCCCCAACCCCACGCCACTCCCGTGGTGCTACGGCGTCGCCAGACGTACGCTCGCCAACCACCGGCGCGGCGAGCGCCGCAGGCTCCAGCTCGTCGCCAAGTTGGAAGCGCAGCCGCCTCTCGCTTTCGATCCGCCCGCCGCCGACGAGAACCCCGAGCTCGCCACAGCCCTCGGCGACCTCCTGCCGGCCGAGCGCGAGCTCCTCACATTGTGGGCGTTGGAGGGGTTGGAGCCGCGTGAGATCGCCGTTGTGCTCGAGACCACGCCCAATGCCGTGAGCCTTCGCCTCACCCGGGCAAAGAAGAAGCTCGCTCGACATCTCGAGCGACAGGATTCCGTGACGGCCGGACACATTCGGTATGGACGCACCGGGAGCACCGACCGTGACTGACGATCTTCGCAATCAGATCCGACGCCTGGACCCGATGCACCCGGGTGTCCACATCACGCCGCCGCAACGATCACGTCTGGAGGACATCATGGCGAGCACGACCACAGCACCCACCAACCCCGGCCACACCCGCTGGTACATCGCAACCGCAGCCGCCGTCGCCGTAGCTGCGGCGATCAGCATCCCCGCCGTCTTCGGCGGTAGCCCCGGCGCAACAGTCGCCGGCACCCCGCTCGCGCTATCGCTGGGCGAAGGCGACGGCCTGGCATCGTGCATGGCGTTCGACACGCAGATCCTCGCAGGGATGCCCCTCGCCTTCGAGGGCACCGTCACCTCCGTCGACGGCGAGCAGGTGACACTGAGGGTCGACCGTTGGTTCAAGGGAGGCGATGCGGCAACCGTCGAGCTCATCGCACCGGCCGGGTTGCAAGCACTCATCGGAGGCATCGACTTCGTCGAAGGCGACGAGTACCTGGTCTCCGCCACGGAAGGGAACGTCAACTACTGCGGATACAGCGGGCCCGCAACACCCGAGTATCGAGCGGCCTTCGAGAACGCCTTCGGCGGTTGAGCCGGATCGAGCACACCGACCCCGCCCGGGACCAGCCACCGGGCGGGGTCTTCCGCGTCAGGTCGGAGCCGCGGTCAGGACGTACAGGCCGAGATTGCCCGCACCGAGGATCCGCTCGCGCTCGATCACGAGGGGGCCGCCCTCGAGCAGCGGAGGGAGTCCGCCCTCGCGCATGAAGGTGCGGTATCCGCCGAAGTGGGTGCGGCCTGCGAGCCGCTCGGCCACCAGCGTGACCGCCCGGGTCGGCCATCCCCGCGGGTGGCGGATGACCCCGGGGATGTAGTCCACCACCAGCGCCGACCCTGCGGGGCGCAGCATGCGAGCCGCTTCGGCGAGCACGGCGGGCCGCCGAGCGTCTGCCAGCTCGTGGAGTACCGAGGTGATGAGCACGAGGTCGAAGCTCCGGTCCGGATACGGAAGGGCGGTGCCGTCCCCGAGTTCGAGCCGCGCTGCGTCGCCGAGCCGCCACTTCGCTTGATCGAGCATCGCCGGTGATGCGTCGATGCCGTACACCTCGCATCCCGCCTCGACATACAGGGCCAGGAGGTTGCCTGTACCGCACCCGATGTCGAGAACCCGCATTCCCGGCGTCCCGGGGCACGTCCGAAACGCAACTGCGTGCAGCGGGGCAGTGAAACGGCGCAGCATCGGGTCGTACCAGCGGGCGATGCGGGCGTATGCGTCGCGCGATGCGCTCACCCTGTTCCTCCCGAGTAGGCCAGCACTCCCGACGGTACCAGTGGCGACGAGAAGCGCCATCGCCGCGTTGGGAGAGATCCGTGGGATCATCGGTGCGGGAGGTGCCGATGGACGAGGCAGTCGAGCAGGAGGCGTTCTGCTACCTCACCACAACTGGTCGTCTCAGCGGCCGTCCCCACACGATCGAGATCTGGTTTGCCCACAACAACGGAACGATCTATCTGCTCGCCGACAACGGGCGCCGCGCCGACTGGGTACGCAACCTCATCACCAACCCGACAGTGTCCGTTCGGATCGGTGCAGGCCACACAGGCGGAACCGGGCGGGTCGTCGACAACGCCATCGAGGCCACAACGGCTCGCAACCTCGTGTTCGCCAAGTACCAACCCGGGTACAGCGGCGATTTGGGAGGGTGGAGAGAATCGGCGCTGCCGATCGCCGTCGACCTCGAGGTCACATGAGGCCAACAGCCGGGCCGCGGACGTATGATCACCGCCGTGCCGACCGTCGACGCACTCACCGATAGCCTTCGAGCACAGGCCGACGAGGCGAAGAAGGCGTGGTGGGAGCGCTACCTCAAAGGTGAGATCGAGTTCATCGGCGTACCGATGGCGGGTATCAGGGCCGCCGTCAACGCCTGGGTTGATGAGGGCACGATGAATGCGGGCGCCGCTCGCGAGGCGGCGTTCACGCTCTTGCGCCGGCCGCTGGCCGAACAGAAGCTCGCCGGCATCCTGCTGCTCCAAGAGCGCGTGCTGCCTGAGGGTGGCCTGGCGGCGCACCGAGACCTGCCGGTCATCGCTGCGCTGTTCGACGAAGGCCACATCTGGGAGTGGAACACGACAGACTGGTTGTGCATGCGAATCCTCGGGCCGCTGATCGAGGCCGGAGGAGCCGAGGTAGGCGGCATGGTCGCTGGGTGGGCCGACGCCCCGAGCCTCTGGCGCCGTCGCGCCGCATGCGTTGCCTTCGTGCCGGTCGCGGGCCGGGGTGATGCCGTCTTCGATGGGCTCGTCGACATGGTGCTCGGCGTCTGTGCCGCCAATGCCCTCGACCCCGAGCGCTTCGCCCAGACCGGCATCGGGTGGGTCCTTCGCGATCTCAGCGATGCCGCTCCCGGCCCGGTCTTCGGTTTCTTGACGGCCCATCGGTCGCACCTGAGCCGCGAGGCCGTGCGCATGGCCGCCGCCCGTCTCACCGATGACCAGCGCTCCTCGCTCGGCATCACGGGCAAGCGCTCCCGACGCTGACTAGGGCTCGTCCACCGGGTGTTCGCCGGGCGGCACAACGAGCGAGGGGGCCACCCAACGGGCGGCCCCCTGGCTCATCGTGTGCGAGTAGTGGTCAGCTTCCGATGCCGAGCGCCCGGGCGATGAAGGTCGCCATCTGCGCACGAGTGACGGGATCGTCGGGGCTGTACGTTGTCGGGGAGGTACCAACCGTGATACCCGCCGCATAGATGTCGGCGATATCGCCGGCGAAGATGCTGGAACCCGTGTCGGTGAACGGCGTCGATCCGCCGCCCGACAGGCTGAGCGCTCTCTTGAGGAACGCGGCCATCTCGCCTCGGGTCACCGGCCGATCGGCGTCGAACACCGCCGCCTTGGTGATCCCGAATGCGGCGATTGCGTTGATGTCAGCTTCGAAGATCGAGCCGTCGTCGTCGCTGAACGCATCGACAGACGATGCGGGCAGGCCGAGGGCACGGGTGAGGAAGGCTGCCATCTGGCCCCGGGTGACTGGTGCCTCTGGGCTGTACGTGGTGGGCGAGGTCCCGACGGTGATGCCAACCCGGTAGATGATCCCGATGTTGGTCTTGTGCACCGACGAGGCGGTGTCGTCGAAGGCACCGTTCTCGCCAAGTCCGTAAACGACGTCCACGATCAACGTGAAGTCCGACCCGAGCGTGCCGATCGCATACACGACCGTGTTGGTGCCATCGGCCAGCGCCAGATCAACCGCACCCGCCGTCGGAAACACCTGCGTGCTCGTTCCTTCCCCGTTGACCGTCACTGCGTAGCTGCCTTCGGGAACGTCGGCGCCGGCGCCCTCGCCGTTCTCGACGTCGGCGAAGAGGACGGCACCGTCTGCCAGAACGTCCACGGCGGGGGCCGCAGCGGTGTGGCGAACGGTCACACGTGCGTCTCCGGTGGATATGGACGAAACGTCGTCGACGAACACTGTGGCCGTTGCCATGCCGCCGGCGTCGAGGTGAGCGACGACGGAGGCGTTGACGCCGGCCGGGACTGCAACGCCGTCGGCCTGGATAGCGGGCGCAACTGCGAGCGGATCGGCGCCTGCGGGGTAGATGGCGATGTCATAGGTGCCCGCAGGGAGCAGGATTTGACCGGTGATGGTCTCGGGCGCAAACGCGGCGAGAGTGAGCAAGCCGTTGAGGTACACGTCGACGGTCAGGCCGGGCACGCCGTGCACGACGGTGACCACTCCGTACCCGTCAGGGGCACCGAGGTCGATGACCTGCGGCACAACCGTGAAGTCGCCGGCGATGTCGCCGATGGCGTAGACCGTGACGTTCGTGTTGGCCGGGACGGCGACGTCGACCGCTCCCGAGGCTGGGAATACCTGGGTGGCGGTGCCGGCGGCGTTGATCGTCACCGGGTAGGTGAGGGGAGCGACATCGGCAGCACCGGAGTCGCCGTTCTCGAGGCCGCCGAACAGCACGCCACCGGCGGCCAGCACGTCAACGGAAGGGGCCTTGGCGAGGTGACGGACGACGACGCGGCCCTGTGACACGTTGGTGTAGCTGGTGTCGTTTGCGAACGCCGACAGAACGAAGCCCCCGGCATCGTCGAGGTGAGCGACCGCCGTGACGTTTCCGCCGGGGGGCAGCGTGAGGTCGCCGCTCAGGATCGCCATGTCGCCCGGGCCCTCACCGTCTGCGTACACCCCAACCGAGTAGGTGCCGGACGGCAAGGCAAGCGGGCCCTCCAAGTCGGTGAACTCGAAGTCGGGGATCGTCTCTACACCGTCGACGTAGACGTCGACGACGGCGCCGGGGATGCCGTGCAAGACACTCAACTGCGCATCGCCGGGGGCGGCGGCGACGCTGACGGCCGTCAGCGGCACGAGCAGCACAACGGCTACCGCCAGGCTCAATAGTCGTCTCATTCGTTCTCTCCTGTGGTGGCGTCCCGAAACCCGGGCCTTTCCCCCTCTACGAAGCCGCTCAGCTATCGGATGGGGACGCGTGAGTGTGCGTCGGCGCGGGTCGCCGCGCCATCGACCGCGTACCGGGGTGAGAATCACCGGTCCCCGGCTGGGGAGCCCCGCCGGCTCCGTCGTCAGCCGACGGGCTCGAGCCGCAGCGGCAACCCGCCGCGCGGTTTGGGGATCGGTACTGTCTGAATCTCGACTCGCTGGCCGGGGAGGGCGACCAGCCGGTGGCGTTGCAGGACCTCGCTCATGATCGCCTTGGCCACGTGTCCGGCGAAGTGCATCCCGATGCAGGTGTGGGCGCCTCCTCCGAAGGGGAGGTAGCCGTGCGAATGGGTCTTGTGCTCCTCACGTCCCGACGCGAATCGCGCCGGATCGAACGCAAGCGGATCGCGCCACAGCTCGGGAAGGCGGTGGATGAGCAGGGTGGCGACGCTGATCATCGTGCCCCTGGGCACTGCGACGCCTGCGACGTCAGCGTCCTTCATCAACCGGCGTGGGATGAACGGCACCGGCGGGTGGAGCCGCATCGCTTCACGGAAGACACCGTCCATCTGGGGAAGCGCATCCCTGTGCTCCCAGGTGAAGCGCGCCTCAGGGAGCTCGCCGACCTCTCTCCGCACCACGTCCTGGAGATCGGGACGTTGGGCGACCTCCCACGCCATCGTTGCGAGGGTCGAGGTCGTTGTGTCGTGGGCTGCGAGAAGCAGGAAGATGATGTGATCGACGATCTCACCGTCGGAGAAGCGCTCGCCGTCGTCCGACGTCGCATGACAGAGCCGGGTGAGCATGTCCTCGCCGTCCGAGGTGCGCCGCTCCGGGACGAGGCCGCCGAAGAACGCCTCGAGCTCGCGCCTCGCCCGCATGCCCCGCCGGAAGGCCGACCCCGGCGCCTCACGGCGAACCGGTGCAACCGAGGCGGCGACCGCTTCCATGAACCGCCCGTTCATCCACGCGCCCGCATCCCCGAGGGGCAGACCCACAAACACCGTGGATGCGATGTTCAGCGTGATCTGCTTCACCTCTGCGTAGAAGTCGATGCGATCCCTGCCCCTCCATCCGTCGAGGCCGGTGGCGATGAGGGGGTGCATCAGCTCGAAGTAGCCGGCCATGACCTCGCTCCGGAACGCCGCCTGCATGATGCGCCGGTGATACCGGTGGTCGTCGAAATCACGCAGCATGAGCCCCCTGGCGAAGAGCTTGCCGATCGTCGGTTCCCAGCCGTGGGTGCTCGAGAACGTCTCCGTCCGATCCATGAGCACCTGCTTGGCGGCGGCGGGATCGGCGAAGACCACTACCGGCTCGAACATGAAGTGCGACTTGTAGATGCGGCCGTGGTCCAGGTAGGCCTGGGTAGCCCAGCGCTCGGCGTCCCTTGCGAAGTGGAGGGTCTGGCCGATGATCGGCAAGCCAAAGGTGCCGGGCAGGTGGGTGAGGTCGCGACGCCTGGTCATCGATGCGAACGTATCACGTTTCGTAGTCCCAGAGAGGGCGCACCCCCGTTTCTGCGTGGTTCGGGCGCCGGAAGCGGCACCCGAACCACGCAAGAACGAAAAGCCGGGACCTTGGCCTCTGCCGGAGTGGTCGCCGAACCGCAAGGGTGGGCGGAAGGCGCACTCGATCGAAGGGGGGTCGACATGGCTCGCGTGCTGGTCGCCTATGCCTCGAAACGTGGCGGGACCCAGGAGATCGCAGAGGCGATCGCAAAGAGGCTGGCGAAGCGCGGCGCTGCGGTGGACATCGTCGAGGCGGGACGAGCCCATCACCTGGCAGAGTACGACGCCATCATCGTGGGGAGCTCCCTCTACGGAGGGCATTGGCGTAAGTCGGCCATCCGCGCCCTGCGCCGGGTGGCGCACCTCGCCGTGCCTCCGCGGCTGTGGCTGTTCCACAGCGGGCCGCTCGCCGAATTGGCCTCAGATCCGCAGCCGCTGCCCGCTCGGGTGTTCAACCTCGTCCAAGCGCTGGGGAACCCACCCGTCACCACCTTCGGGGGCCGGCTCGCCCCCGAAGCTCACGGATTCCTGGCCGAGGCAATGGTGCGCAACGGCAAAGCCGGTGATTGGCGAGATGCAGATGCCGTAGCGGCCTTTGCCGACGGGATCGCCGACACATTGGTCCCGGCCTTCTGAACTGAGTCAGCGCTCCGCCGCCACCGTCTCGTGGTTCTCCGCTGCCTTGACGATGGCGTCGAGCATGCTGCGAAAGATGAGGTGGTGGAACGGCAGCATCGCGTACCAGTAGAGCCTGCCGAACAGGCCCTTGGGACGGAAATAGGCCGTCTGGATGACGGTTCGCTCACGCCCATCGGGCTCGATGCGCCAGCCGAGCCACGCATCGCCCGGCACCTTCATCTCCGCAGCGAGCTGCAGCATCCGCCCTTGCTCGACCGCTGCGACCCGCCAGAAATCGATGGTGTCGTGCAGCCGGACCTCCTCGGGGTGCCGGCGCCCTCGCCGTAGCCCAACACCTCCAAACGCCAAGTCGATCAAGCCCCGCAGCCGCCAGGCCCAGTCCTGCACGTAGTAGCCCACGCCGCCACCGATCCGTGCGAACGCCCAGAACAGGTTGTTGGCCTGCGCCCTGGAGGATGCCGTCTGGCGGTTGACGAACAGCGTGCCTCCCGCCCATTCGGGGTCCCATTCGAAGGGCTGCGCCGGGCTCGTGCTGGCATCGGACCAGCGGGTCTCGACCTCGAGCGCATTGCTACGAGCGAGAGCCAGCGTCACGGCCCGCCGGAAGGGGATGGGCTCGACGTCGAACTTGCCGGTGGGCAACGGCCGTCGCACGACGACTTCGTTCCGCAGGGAGTCGACGAGCGGCTTGGCGACGCCACTGGGGAGCGGTGTGACCAGACCGATCCAGTGTGACGACAGGCGCGGGGTCAGCACCGGGACCGGGATGAGCAGTCGCCGGGGCAGGCCTGCCGCCTCGGCATAGACCTGCATCATCTCTCGGTACGAGAGAACGTCGGGACCGCCGATCTCATAGACGTGATCCTCGGCGTCGTCGTCGACGAGCACGGCGACCAGGTACGACAACACGTCGCGGATACCGATCGGCTGGCAGCGGGTGCCGACCCACTTGGGCGTCACCATCACCGGCAGCACCTCGGTGAGATACCGCAGCATCTCGAACGATACGGAGCCAGACCCGATGATGACTGCAGCCCGCAATTCGGTGACGGGAGTCGAGCCTTCGGCGAGCACGGCGCCTGTCTCGTGCCGGCTGGAGAGATGTGTGGACAGGTCGTCACTCGCCCCGCCCAACCCACCGAGGTAGACGATCCGGCTGACTCCTTCCGCTGCAGCGGCGGCGGCAAAGTTCTTGGCCGCCGTCCTGTCGGCTTCCGCGAAGTCCTCGGCGCTGCCCATGGAGTGGACCAGGTAGTACGCCACCTCGCACCCAGCCAGGGCGCCCGACAGCGAGTCCGGCTCGAGGACGTCGCCGTACCGCACCTCGACCTGGTTGCGCCACGGTCGCCCATCCAGCTTGCCTGGGATGCGTGCCAGGCACACGACCTCGTGCCCTTCGTCGATCAAGCGGGGCACGAGCCTGCCCCCGATGTAGCCGGTTGCTCCGGCGACGGCGATCTTCATGATTCTACGCTACGGGCTCCGGCGTCGCTAGGGCGAGCCGAAGTGGTCCCAGCGGAACGATCCAACGCATGGTGTCGAAAGAGGTTCGGTGCCGGCGGTGGGCGGAGCGACGGGAGGGAGCCGTCGTACACGGCCATTTCATTCGACCAGCCGCGCCCGGACACGCTCGTCACCATCACTTTGGGCCTAGGGCCAGGCCGGGACGAGAACTAGGGACCAGCCTCGTCCCGGCCCGGGTCATTGGCCGGTCACGTCGTCCGGCTCGGCCTCCCGTGCAGCGTCGGCCGCCTCCACCAACGCGGCGAACGCGTCCAGTTCGCCGGCAGTCGGCTCGTGCGTCCAGACATCGACCCCTGCCAGCATCTCTTTGTGCCGCTCGTAGACACCGGGGGCAACGATCACGCGAACGGGGACTTCGGGATCGATCACCTCGATATAGCGGGCGAGGATCTTGCGATGGGTCTCGTCGTCCAGGTCGAACTCGAACACGACGCCGTGAGCTGCGTCGATGAGCGGGCACTGTCCGCCTTCCTCGAGGATCGGGCAGATGCCATCGTGTCCGGGGCCGTTGCAGACCGTTGCCGGGTGGCCGAGGCGTCGCATCAAGGCTGCATGGGCTTCGGCGTCCCCGTGGGGAACGTCGAAATGGATGAGCGTCGGCGTTGGGTCCATGTGCACCCTCCTCGAAGTGGATCGTACGAGTCGGTCTGACACCGGCCAACGGGCAAGAAGTCCCCCATTCGGCGCCAGATGCGACTGAAAGCCTTGCCCCGGCCCACAATGCACCATGCAGACCGCCGGGATCGATCTCGCTGCCCAGCCCGCCCAAACGGGTCTCTGCATCGTGGATTGGGCCGACGAGCCGCGATGCATTGCGCTCGAGGTGGGCGCGAGCGAC
This sequence comes from uncultured Acidimicrobiia bacterium, assembly GCA_963792895.1. Classification (GTDB taxonomy): domain Bacteria; phylum Actinomycetota; class Acidimicrobiia; order Spongiisociales; family UBA5794; genus UBA6912. The sequence goes on along the minus strand of CAWBYA010000007.1, from coordinate 450,697 downwards.
GATGACATCGTGGCGGGGGCGGCATCGAGTGAGCGATGCGGCATCGATGCCCCCTTTGGCTACCCGGAGGCTTTCGTCGACTTCGTCGCCGGGCACGCCGCGCTCGATCCCGCTGCAACTCCCAACGCCGATACGGCGCCCTACCGGCTGCGGGAGACAGACACGTGGGTGTGGCGAGCAACCGGCAGGCGCCCGCTGAGTGTCTCGACGGACCTCATCGGAATCACTGCTTTGCGATGCGCTCGCCTCCAGGTGTTGATCGCCGCCGCCACCGGCGATCCTGTCGATCGCACCGGTGCCGGCAGGCTCGTCGAGGTCTATCCGGCGGGAGCGCTGGCCGCTTGGGGTCTGCAGCCCACCGGCTACAAGCGAAGGACGCCCGAGTCGAGACGGCTCCTCGCTGCGCTCGCCACGAGGGTCGTCGAGCACTTCGACGTGTCGCTGACCCGTGGCCAACACACGTTCGTCGCATCTGTCGACCATGCTTTCGATGCGCTCGTTGCTGCAATCGTCGCTCGCGAGGTCGTGCTCGGGCGGACCACCTGGCCTCCACCGGCGCTTGGCGAAGCTGCCCGGCGCGAGGGCTGGATTCACATCCCGCACCGTGATCAAGCGCCATGAGAGGTGCACACCGTCTGCGCCCCGCGCTTTCAAGGACCATCGACCCCTCCACCCGACGGGCCGGGCGCATACCCTTGGTGAGAGGCCAGGACCAGAAGGGGGTTCTCGATGAAGGCCACACTGTTGATTCTCGGCGTGCTCGCCGCAGTCGTTGCGGGCGCCGCTACCGCCCTGCTGCTCGGAGACCTTCCAGGATATGTCGTGGCCGGGGTGCTGGTTGCGGTGGGCATTGCCGGGCTGTTCGTCACGAGCGGTGCACAGAAGCGGTTGCTGACGGTGACGCTCGTTGCCCTCGTCGGAGGCCTGGCGGTGGCCGGTTGGGGCGCGTTCACCGTGTTGTCTGCGCTGGGGTCGACCGATGGACCGGTTGCCGAGCCCGACGCTGCTGCGCTCGCCGCTGCCGATGCCAAGATCGCCGACGCATCCGACGCCACCGCCTTCCGTCTCGAGCTGACCGAAGACGAGCTGCGGGCCTACTCACTGGACGCGCTGCGTGACGAGACCGACAACCCCATCAGCGACGTCACCTTCGATGTCGTGCAGGGCACCGACGGCAACGGGGGCGAGCTGCGCTTCACGGCCGAACTCAAGAGTGGCGGCTCCCAGGCTGACGGCGCCGTTGCCGCCGAGCTCGTGAACGGCGGGGTCAAGGTCGAGGTCGTCGACGTTGGGCTCGGTGCGCTTCAGGTGCCGGACCTCGCCAAAGGAGCAATCGAGGACCTCGTCGCCAGGGTCGCCGACTTCGACACCCTTCTCGACGAGCGTCGCGCCGACGTGCAATCCATCGACTTCACCCAGGACACCATCGTGATCGTCGGCACCCAGGCGGGTACTCAGCTGCTCACCTCGGATTCCTTCCTCTCGAGCTTCGCTGAGCAGACCGCCTCTGCCGTCGATGTCGTGACGCCGCCGCCGGAGACCGTCGGCCCGGGTGACGTCAACGCAACGTCCGCGGGGACAGCGGCCCGTACTACGTTGCGCTCGGCGACTCGCTCGCCGCCAACGTGGGTGTCGAACAGCCTCGAGATGGCTACGTGTCGCGCTTCCACAAGGCCATTCAGGAGCGCGATGGGACAACCTACGGCCTGCGCAATTTCGGCGTCTCGGGCGAGACGACGGGCACGATGATCCGCAGTGGCCAGCTCGATGACGCCCTCGCGTTCATGGATGGCAACGACGTCAGCTACGTGACGATCGACGTCGGAGCGAACAACCTGCTCGGTCACCTCGGCAGCGGTGACTGTGCCCGCTCGCTCGACGATCCGGCCTGCCGGCAACGGATCGAAGACACGTTCGCCGCATATCCGGGCAATGTGGGGACGATCTTGGACGCAGTGAGCGAGGCAGCCCCAGACGCCACCGTCGTGTTCCTCACCATGTACAACCCCTTCAACCTGGGGTTCGGCACCGAGTTGGAGGCGGCGATGGACCGTGCAACCGAGGAGTTCAACGCCCTCGCCGTCTCAGTCGCCACCGAACGCGACATCGTTGTGGCCGACGGTTTCACGCCGATGCAGGGAACAGCACCGCTGACGACGCACATGCTCGACGCCATGCCCGATATCCATCCGATCCCGATCGGCTACGACATCTTGGCGAACGCCATCGTCACAGCTCTTGGTTGAGGCCTCCTGTCGGCGCACACGATGCAACGGGTGACCTTCGGCCCCTACCGAACTACCTGGTTATCCCCGACAGTGTGGGCACCCGCAGTGAGGAAGGAGCTGCGATGAAGCCGATCGCCGAGCACCCCCACGACGCCGGTGTGCCGGAGGTGCACCCCCGGCTCGCCCAGATCGAGGGCGCCCATATCCTCGCCAATGAGGCCCGCTCCCGTCTGTACGAGTGCGGCTTCGATGACAACGAGATCCTCGAGTGGGCGCTCTCGTACATCGCCCACGAGGGATCGGGGGATCTTGCCTCGTTCGTCGAGTGGATCTGCGCAAAGGAACACGTCGGGGCCTCTTGAGGCCACGCGACCGCGTGGCCAGGTTGCGTGCCTGCCCCACCGGGGGAGCCGGCGAGCCCTCCTTGGGCTCGTCTGAGGCGCCAACGACACACCAAGCGAGGCGTGCACGTCTCGCCTCGCACCCCTTCGCGTTGCGCCGCTCAGCGATCCCCCTCGGTGGCGGGGATCAGCGGGATGTGGGGTTTGCGGCAGCCGGGTCGTCGGGCCAATCGTGTTTGGGGTAGCGGCCCGCCATCTCCTTGCGTACCTCCGCCCACGACCCCTCCCAGAAGCCGGCGAGGTCCTGCGTGATCTGCACCGGGCGTCCCGCAGGCGACAACAGCTCGAGCCGCACCGGCTCGCCTGCGACACTCGGCGTGACCGTCGAGCCGAACATCTCCTGAACCCGGACGGCCATCGTCGGGACGTCGCCGGTGTAGTCGACGGTGATGGCCCGGCCGCTCGGCACGGTGATGCGGGCCGGGGCGAGCACATCGAGGTCGGCGGCGAGCCGCGGGTCGAGCCACCGCATCAGGATGCGGCGCAGATCCAGGCGTGCGAGATCATCGAGGCCGGTCGCTGCTGCCGCGTGCGGCGCAAGCCAGACATCGAGCGACGCCTCGAGCGCCTCGGGCGACCAGTCGGGCCAGGGGTCTCCGAGGTGGCGATGGAGATACGTCACGCGTTCACTCAGCTGCGACACGGCCGGAGTCCACGGCAGCGCAGCCAGCCCCCGGTGCCGCACTCGGTCGACGATCGCAGCCGTCGTGTCCGGCCCTGGGTCCGGGCGGCGCTCCCGGCGATCCAGGGCGAACCCGCCGAGCCGCCGCTCGATCCGCTCGACCAGGCGGTCGCCTTCCCACTCGAGCCGGCGACGCTCGTCCACCTCGGAGGCAAAGCGATCAGCGACCTCATCGGGAGTGAGTGCGGCGGCCAGTCGGATCCTGGCGTCCTTCCGCTTGCCGTCGATGTCGCACACGACCAGGAACTGCTCCACTGCCAGCGGGTCCTGCGCCGCACACCACGCCGTGGTGCCCGTCCGAAGCTGGAAACGGCCGGGGCTGCCGCGACGGATGGCGAGCCTGTCCGGGTACGCACTCGCCGCGACCCGGCCCGAGTGTGACGGCTCGACGGACCCCCACTCGACTCGGGCGCGGTCGGCGAGGTCGCGTGCGTTGCGGCGAACCCGGTCGATGGCACCTCGATCAGCGCGCGGGTGCGTCCGCTCCCCGGCCACGATCGCAACGCGGGCGGCGAGGTCGACCGGCACCTCGTCCGGGCGGCCACGCAGGATGTCGCGATCATCGATGACTGCCGCCACGATGCACGCCAGCGTGGCGTCCGCGGCTGCCGCCGTCGCCACCATGTGGGCGAGCCGCGGATGGAGGGGCAGGTTCGCCATCGCCCGGCCGACCTCGGTGAGGCGGCCACCGCCGTCGAGCGCGCCGAGCGCAGCCAGCAGCTTGCGACCCTCCTCGAAGGCTCGCGCCGGTGGCGGGTCCAGGAATCGGAGATGGGCGGGACTCGCCGCACCCCACGCCGCCAACTCCAGCGCGAGCCCGGCGAGATCGACCTGGGTGATCTCGGGGACGATGTGCGCGACCCTCCCACCTTGCTCGAGCTTCGACCAGAGCCGGTAGGCGATGCCCGGCTCAGTGCGACCGGCGCGGCCGGCTCGCTGGTCGGCTGATGCCTTCGAGATCGACACAACACGCAGCCGGGTCATCCCGGTCCGGGCATCGAAGCGCGGCGCCCTCGCCAGCCCTGAGTCGATGACGATGCGCACGCCCTCGACGGTGATCGACGTCTCAGCGATGTCGGTGGAGAGCACCACCTTGCGCGTGCCGGGATCCGAGGGAGCGATGGCTGCGTCTTGCTCCTCGAGCGGAAGGCTGCCGTGGAGGAGGTGGACGTCGGCATCTACGCCGTCCTCAGCGAGGAGTCGTTCGATCCGCCGCATCTCGCCCATGCCCGGTAGAAACACGAGCAGGTCGCCCGGCTCGGTGCTCAGGACCGTGCGAATGACCGCGGCGGCATGCGGTTCGATGCGTGCGTTGCGCAACGGTGGCGCCCACCGCACCTCGACCGGGTGAGCTCGCGCCTCAGCCATGACAACCGGAGCGGGCGCCTCGTCGTCGCCGACGACACCTGCGACCTTGGCGGCGTCGATCGTGGCCGACATGACGAGGATCCGCAGATCGGGCCGCAGGATGCCACGGGCATCGAGGGCAAGAGCGAGCCCCAGGTCGGTCTGGAGGTTGCGCTCGTGGAACTCGTCGAACACGACCATCCCGGTATCCACGAGCCCGGGGTCGCTCTGCAGCCGCCGGGTCAGCACCCCTTCGGTGACCACCTCAACGCGCACCCCCGGACCGGTACGACGATCCGTCCGCGTCACATACCCCACGGTCAGGCCGACCTGTTCACCGAGGAGCTGGGCCATCCGCCGGGCGGCAGCCCTGGTGGCGAGGCGGCGCGGCTCCAGCACGACGATCTTGCGATCCCGGAGCCACGGTTCACCCATCAGTCGGAGCGGCACCACCGTCGTCTTGCCGGAGCCCGGCGGCGCAGTCAGCACCGCATGGCGATGCTCGGCGAGCGCCACCCGGACCGCCGGGACAACGGCTTCGACCGGAAGACCGGTGTCGTTGAGGTGCGGGCCGCTCATTGCGCCGGAGGGTAGGCCCGGCCGGGTCGCTCAACCCAGGCCGCGCGAATCCTGCTTCAGGGCGAGATCGACGGATACCGCGGATGCGAAAACGAGCGACCGCAGCGATCCCGCGATATCGGCCGTCACCTCGAGTACGTAGTCGTCTGCCGTAGTGAACAGCGTCTTGCCGAGTCCTTCCCACGTCTTGGTGATCCGAGCCACCTCGCGCTCGGAGGAGTCCACGATCGCAAATTCCCAGGCTCGCCAGTTCTCGGCTCGGATCTCTCCGACCTTCGTCCCGGCGGCGTCGTGAAGACCAAACCGGATCTTGCCCACCATGTTCTGCTGCCGTATCTCGCCGACGGGCGACCCGAGACCGTCGGTGACGAGCACCGTCGACTTCACGATCTTCCTCGGCCTGACCACACCGAGTAGCTTCGAGCCGCCGGCGTCGTACACGCTCAACTCGTGCGTCATGAACTGGTCGAGGCTCGACACGATGCGTGCGAGCTTCTTCAGCGCCGATTGCCCCTCCTGGCGTATCACGCCGATGTCATTGCCGTCCTCGTCCCGAATGCGATACTCGCTGACCACCTCGATGAGCTTGGCCCTCTGGTTGATGATGATGCGGTTGCGGTCCATCAGTGTCATGCGGCAAAGCGGCACCGCTCGCTCCAAACGACGTGCGGCGCGAGGCAGTTCGGCACTTCACCGCCGGTCCGCCCCGCGACGATGATGCGACAGCGGTGCAGGCGCGGCGCCCGCCGTGCGGTGCGACCGGGGCGGTGCGACGGTTCAACTGAGGAGGGGCCGATGCCGGTAGCCATCGCCCGCTACTTCGCCGAGCGAGGCTTCGAGACGACCGTCGGCGACCACCTGGTGCGCTCCGACCTGCCGGCGACGATGGGCGGCACCGGCGCCCAGCCGAGCCCAACCGACCTCTTCGTTGCCTCGCTGGGGTCGTGCGTTGCCTCATTCGTGCTCTTCCACTGCAAACGAACGGGGCTCGACGTGCGGGGGATGCACGTCGGCGTCGAATACAACCAGCGCAGCGCCCCCGGCAAGCTCGGTACGTTGCGGGTGATGATCGATGTGCCGGACGCCGACGTGTCGCTGCGTCGTGGCGCCCTGCTCGGCGCCGCAGAGCACTGCCCCATCGGAGAGGCCATCGAGACCATCGGGTCGATCGACTTCGTGGTCGAGGGCGCGGAGGGCTGACACCGCGTACTCGATTGGATGTTGTGAGGCGCAGTCGGGCAGAGTGACGCATGGCGAGGCTGAGGAGGACGTCACATGCACCATCGAACGCTTGGCACGACCGGCTACGAAGTATCGGAGATCGGTTTCGGTGCGTGGGCCATCGGTGCCGACTGGGGCGAGGTGAGCGACACCGACGCCATGGCAACACTGCACGAGGCGCTCGATCGGGGAATCACCTTCTTCGACACCGCAGACGTCTACGGGGACGGTCGCAGCGAGCGACTCCTCGCGCGGCTGCGAAGCGAGCGGCCCAGCGATCCCTTCTGGGTGGCCACGAAGGCCGGGCGGCGGCTCGATCCCCACATTGCCTCCGGCTACACCCCCGCCAACATCGAAGCCTTCATCGACCGCAGCCTGCGCAACCTCGAGGTCGAACGCCTCGACCTCCTCCAACTCCACTGCCCGCCGACGGACGTCTACTACGAACCCGAGATCTTCGCCGCCCTCGACGACATGACCGAACGAGGCAAGCTGCGCAGCTACGGCGTCAGTGTTGAGAAGGTAGAAGAGGCGCTCAAGGCGATCGAGTATTCCGGGTTGGCGTCCGTGCAGATCATCTTCAACATCCTGCGCCAACGCCCGGCCGGTCTGTTCTTCGAGCAGGCGCTGGCCAGAGATGTCGGCATCATCGTCCGCGTTCCACTGGCGAGCGGCCTCCTGACCGGCAAGATGTCGGCGGCAACCCGCTTCAGCGCGGACGATCACCGCAGTTACAACCGTCACGGCGAGGCCTTCGACGTCGGGGAGACGTTCGCAGGGATGCCGTTCGAAGCCGGGCTGGCAGCGGTCGAACAGCTCCGTTCTCTCGTTCCGGACGGGGCAACGATGGCTCAGCTCGCGCTGCGCTGGGTCCTCGACCACGACGCGGTCTCAGTGGTCATCCCGGGCGGCAAGAGCCCGGCCCAGGTGGCCGACAACGCCGCCGCCTCCGAGATGGCGCCGCTGCCGGAGGCGGCCCGGCGTCGTATCAACGAGATCTACGCCGAATACGCCAAACCGCACGTTCACCAGCGCTGGTGAACGTGGGGCTGAGGCACCCCTGTGTGCTGCCTCAGCGTTGCTCGATCAGGTCCCTCGCCAGCTCCCACACGGCGACATCGGTCATGGCGACGGTCTCGACCAGGTGCTGGGTCCTGATGAAGCCGTGCGCTGCATAGAAGCCGAGAGCGCGCTCGTTGTCCGTCTCCGTGTGCACGATCATCCGTCGACGGCCGTCAGCCGTCGCCGCGGTCACCGCAGCACCGAGAAGGCGCCTGCCGATACTCTGGCCGACCAGGTGCGGCGCCACGATGATGCCCGCAAGCTCAACGTCGCTTCCGTCGATCTGCCTCGTTGCGGCGAATCCCACGATCGTCCCGCCGATGCGGGCTGCAAACATCCGCCGCTCAGGGGGTGCGATGCGCTCCCGCACCGCTTCCTCCTGCGTGACCTCGGCCATCACCGTGTCGGTGGCACCGCTGTAGCCGGGGGCGCCCGGTCCTGCGGCCTTCCACGCAGCGAGCATGAACGCACCGATCGCCGCAGCGTCGGCTTGGTCTGCTTCAGCAACCACGACCTCACTCACTCGGCGTAACGAACCTCCGTCGTGATGTCGATAGCGCTCGCAATGCTGCGGGCAACCGGACAGTGCTCCGCATGGAAGCCGTGCACCCGCTCGACCGTCTCTCGCTGATCACTCGTCACGCCGGCAAGCTCGTACGTGACGTGAATCCTCTTGATGACGAGCACCTTTCCGTCTTTCTCGACTTCTCCGATCGTCGAGGAGACGAGTGCTCCGCCGCTTGATGTGATGCCACGCGCCTCCAGCGCGCCCCCGAAGGTGCCCGTCAGTCAGCCGGCGGCTGCGGCGATCACGTAGTCGATCGTGGTCGTGTCCGGCGGGTAGTCGTCAGGCGAGACGCCGTAGTGCTCGGCGATCTCCCCGTGCACGCCGAATGTCACCGCCTCGCTTCTCCCGGGAAGCCAGGCGCGACGCATGGGCCCTTTCACTCGCTCAACCCGCACCTGCGAGCGGTAGGCGACTTGGTCGCTCATCTCCACACCTCCGTGATCGGCTCGCTTGGAGCGTACCGGTCCCGGGGTCAGCCCGCCCGAGCAGGTCCGGCAGACGAGCCTCGACGTAGCCAGGTAGCGTGGGGTCGTGTTGCGCGTACGCAGGAGCAATGAGGTCGACCGGATCACCACCGGTGACGGCCGCGCCATTTCGCTCACCTCCCGGACGTGGGTCGCCGCGCTCGGGCTGAGATCAACGGGCTGGGCAGTCAGCTACCGGCGGCCCTGCCGCATCGAGGTCGCCGACAGCACCGGGCGCACCGCCGCCCGGATCGTCGATCCCGTGATGCTTGCTCGCGTCACGTCGGTTCTCTTGTTGCTCTCGATACGAAGGATGCTCCCATGGATGACCTCCCGGAAGACGTGACGGGGTTCGTGGCCGCTCGCACCGAGCGCACGCTCACGGCCCTCTTCGGGGAGGCCTCTCCCGGGACCGTGTTCTCGACGCCACATGAGCACGGGGGCGACCTCGTCATCATGGCGGCATCGTGGGAGCGGGCCGGTGGCTTTGGCTTCGGTGGCGGGAGCGGTGAAGACACTGAAGGGGCCGGGGGCTCCGGGGCGGGGGGTGGAGGGGGCGGCGTATCGCAAGGCCGGCCCGTCGCCGTCGTGCGTATCAGCTCGGGCGGTGTGGACGTGCGGCCAATCATCGACGTCACTCGGATCGGCGTCACCGTCTTGCTGGCGGCGCTCGGTGTGTGGCGGGCGCTGAGCCGGGCTACCGATGGCAAGCCGTAGCGGATCGCCGACCGCTACGCTCGTCCACAGGTGAGCCGATCCAGGAGCAATGGTGGCCGCACCCCCGCACCCCGAAGGCGACGATCTGCAGCGAGCCCGAGTCGCCGTACTCGCCGCTGTTGCAGATGGTGACGCGGGCGTTGCGTTCGACGTCGCCAGCGGCCTGATGGCCGAGGGGCTCTCCTTCCCCTCATTGCTCTTCGATGTCATTGCGCCCCTGCAAGCCGAGGTCGGCAAACGGTGGCAGCAGGGCGACTACGGAATCGCCGAGGAGCATGCGGCGACGGGCGCCATCGAGACATTGGTAGCCCTCCTGGCGGGGAGCTTCACCAATCCGGAGGCCGGCCCGCACGTGGTCGTGGCGTGTGCGGAGGGGGACACCCACTCTCTTCCGTCTCGAATGATCGCGGCCTACCTCCTGTACCTCGGCTGGCGGGTGACCTACCTCGGTTCGAGCGTTCCTGCCTTCGACCTCGGCGCCTACCTCACCGACCTCGAGCCGGATGCGCTCGTACTCTCGTGCGCCATCGTCACCTGTCTTCCCGGGGCGAGAGCATCGATCAAGGCCGCGCACGACGCCGGCGTTGCGGTGCTTGCCGGCGGCCGCGGCTTCGGGGTCTCCCCCGATCGTGCCACACGCTTGGGCGCCGACGCCTGGGCGGCGACCCCGACGCAGATCGACGAGACGCTCCACACATGGCAGCCTGACATCGCAGCAGCAGAGGCCTCTGTCACAGTTCCCCCTGACGCGCTCAGCGACCTCGAGGACAAGCGGCTGGAGATCATCGCGGCGGCGATGGAGGCACTGAATGCTTCGATGGTTGCTGATGGCCCCATACGGATGCGGGTCCGGGCCGACCTCAGCCTTCTCCTCGACGGCCTCCTCGCTGCGCTCCTCACCAGGGACCCGTCGGTGATTCGCGACTTCGGAGCGTGGCACCATCGAGTGCACGCGTCCACCCACGCAGGGGCGCATCGTGCGCCCGCAGTGATCGCCTCGCTACGGGATGCGATTGCGCCGATCTCTGCCACCGCCGCCGGCTACCTCGACGAAACGCTGATCGCCATCGAGCTGTCCGGGTGAACACCTGGGTCGCATCGACCGCCCGAAGCCGGGGTACAGTCGAGGTGTGGACGACGGCCGTATTCTTCCGCTCGTGCCGGGAGACGCCTTTGGCGCTGCCCTCTGGGAAGCACTCCACGGCGGAGACGGCCGGCATGTCGTAGAGAGAGATGACGGCTACGTGGACCCGGGGGGAGCGGCGGAGTACTTCACAGGACCCGACGCCTGGTCGCCGCTCGATGTACGTGCCCTCGATCTGGTGAGCGGCCGGATCCTCGACGTTGGTGCAGGCGCAGGCAGGTTCAGCCTCGCCATCGAGGCCGCCGGCCACGAAGCCGTCGCCCTCGATGTGTCCCCCTTGGCGGTCGCAGTGTGCGCCGCACGCGGGCTCGAGCACACGTTCATCGGCACCGTCGACGCTCTCGCCGCAGAGGACGGAAAGCCATTCGACGCAATCGCGATGATGGGATCGAACCTCGCCCTCTTCGAGGCACCCCAGCGGGCCCGCCAGATGCTCGACATCTTCCGTGCTCTCGGGGGTCGAGACGTCAGCGTCGTCGGGACCTGCCGCGACCCGTATATCACCGACAACCCCGACCATCTGTCCTACCACGATCTCAACCGCGATCGCGGCAGGATGCCGGGCTGTGCCCGCTTGAGAGTGCGCTTCGAGCGTCTGGCGACAGAGTGGTTCGACTACCTGTTCGCCTCACCCGCCGAGCTGGCCAACCTCGTCGCTGCAGCCGGATGGAAGCTCGCAGACGTCACCGAACCGGGCCCCGACTATCTTGCCGTGCTCCGGCCGGCGTGATGCGGGCTGCCTCCGATCTCTTCGGTGAGGCCCCGGTTGCCGCGGCACCGGAACCGGTCGACCGGGGACCCCCGGGCGGCATTCACTAGGGTGAGCGACGCATACCAGGAGGACATTGGATGCACGTGTTGATCGCAACCGACGGCCAGCTCGACCCCGTCATCTGCGCCGACTTCGCAACGAGGCTGGCAGGCGCCGACGGGCGCGTCACCGTCCTCTCGATCGTCGAGGTGCCGCGGCGCCTCCTCGCCGACCTGCGTCGAGGGTTCTTCGGCGATATCAGCGAGCAGGCCATCTCGGTCGACCGCGAGACCGTGAACGTCCGCGAGACCATCGTGCCCGAGGAGTCGGGCTGGCCCGGCGACGATGCCATGCTGGATCGGTATCTCTCCGATCAAGGCGCGACGCGGACGTCCGATCTGGTGGCCGCCCTTCGGGCTCGAGGGATCGAGCCCACGATCGACATCCGCGAGGGAGAGTCGCCGACGTCGGACATCTTGAAGGCGATCGACGACCTCGGTGCCGACGTCATCTGCATCGGCTCGCACGGCCAGGGCTTGTTCGAGGGTCTCCTCGGATCGGTCGGCACGAAGCTCACCCGGCTTGCCCCTGTGCCGGTGGTGCTCATCCGCAAGCGCTGACGAGGTCCCACCCCCAGGACGCAGCGACGAGAGGAAGCTTCGTGGATCGGATCGCTCGGATCATCGTCGGGCACTCCCGCCTGATCCTTGCGGCGACCGCGCTCGTTTCGCTTTTCGCGGTGGCCATGCTGTTCCGGATGGACTTCAACGCCGACGTCGCATCGTTCGTCCTCGAGGGCAATCCAACCGGCGAGGCCTTCCAGGAGCTCCAGGACAAGTACAGCGCCGCCGACCCGATCAACGTGGTGGCGTCGCTTGGTCCTGAGGCAACATTCCGCGAGCCTGGGGGTCTCGGTGCCCTCATCCAGCTGCGTGACGAGCTCGCCGGTATCGAAGGCGTCATCGCGGTGGCGTCCATCGTGCCGGACGTCAATCCCCTCACCGGCGAGCCCATCACCACCGAGGCACTCGGCGACGTGCCGGAGCCGATGATCGCCGTCTTGCTCGAGCAGAGCCCCGTGGCCCCGCTGCTCCTCAGCGAGGATGGGCGGCACACCCTGCTCCTCCTCACCCCAGGCGGCGATACGGTCGCCGTCGCTCGCGCCGTCGACGATGTTGTGGCGCCGCCCGGCATCTCCCTCGCGTTTTCCGGGAACCCGGTTGTCTTCGCCTCGGTGATCGATCTCTTGACGAGGATCCTGCTCCTCATCCCGCCCGCCGTCATCGCGCTGCTCATCCTCGTATTCGCCTCCACCATCGGGGATCGGAAACTGAGCGCACTGGCCATCGTCCCTGCCGGGCTCGGGTCGTTGTGGACGTTCGGGCTCATCTTCGGGCTGGGACGAGAGGTCGACGTCGTCACCGTCATCGTTCCGATATTCGTCATCGTCATGGGCTCCGCAGACGGCCTGCACTTCGTCACGCACTTCCAGGAGGAGACGGACGAGCCCGACCCTGTTGCCAGGGTTCGTTCTGCGCTGTCGCACGTCGGCGTCCCGATGATCCTCACGACCGTCAGCACTGCCGCCGGCTTTTTGTCACTCGTCGCCACCCCGGTGCAGCCGATCCGACAGCTCGGGCTGTTTGCGGCCATCGGCATCGTGTTTGCGGGTGTCATCAGCTTCTTCGCCCTTCCGGCGATCATGAGCCGCGTCGAGGTGAGCCCTCGCCATCATTCGGCCCTCATCGGCCCTCCCGTCACCAAGGCGCTGCAGCGGCTGGTCCGAACCCGCGGTCCGGCGGTCGTTCTCTCGGTCGGGCTCCTGGCGTTTGCCGCCGTGTTCGTCCCGCGGCTCGAAGTCAACGCCGACCAGCTGTTCTTCTTCAAGGACGACGACCCGGTCCGGCTTGCCTTCGAGCAGACCGAGGAGCTGTTCGGAGGCGCAACGCCGCTGATGGGTGAATTTGCCTTCGACCCTGCCGGTGGCGTCGAGGCGCTCGCCGCCATCCGGCGCACCTCCTCCGACCTGGAAGCGCTTCCGGGGATCCGCCGGGTCTTCTCGGTAGCCGACGTCGTGGACGCGCTCCCACCCGAGCAGCTCGCGGGTGTACTCGCCGGGGACGTTGCGCTTCCGGTCGGCGAGATGGTGTCCGCTGATGGGCTGCGGTTCATGGTGTTCCCGGCAGGGTTCAGCAACGCCGACTTGCAGGGTTGGCTCGACTTCGCAGCCGCGCGCGACGAGGTGCGGGTTCTGACCGGCATGCCGGTCGTCTGGGACGAAATCGCCCGGCTCGTCCTGCGCTCCCAGGTGGTGTCGCTGGTCGTGGCATTCGGCCTCGTCGCCATCATGCTCGGAGGGGCCTATCGACGTCTGCGCCAGACGTTCGTTTCGATGGTGCCGATCCTGCTGACGGTGCTGACGCTGCTCGGCTTCATTGCCGCCTCCGGGATCCAGCTCAACCTGCTGACCGCGGTGGTTTCGAGCATCGTCCTCGGAGTAGGGATCGACTACGCGATCCACTTCGTCGCCGCAATCGAGTATGCCCGCCGTGAAGGTGACGGCTACGTGTTGCGCGCCCTCGACCGGGCGGGCCGGCCCATCGTCGCCAACGCCCTCGGCATCGCCGTTGCTCTGTCCGCCCTGTGGCTCTCGCCACTCAAGATCCACGCCCAGATCTCGATGATCATGTGGGTTGGCATGGTGACGGCGGGCATGAGCGCGCTCATCGTGATTCCGGCCATGCTTCCCCGCGAGGGCGTTGCCGCACCTCCGACCCCTGCGCCGGTCGCCGCTCGTTGACAAGGAGCAGGCGACGGCATCACGCCGGTGTCAGGAGATCAGCTCCCACTCCACCCCGTCTCGCGTGTCACGAACCTCTATGCCCGCTGCAGTCAGTCGGTCGCGGATGAGGTCGGCGTCCTCGAATCGGCGCGCCGCCCGGGCCGCGTCGCGCATCTCGAGGAGGGTCTCGACGAACGGAGCGACCTGGAGCTGGGGATCGGCGATCCCGGACCGGGCCGCCTCACCCAGCTCGACGATCATCGACCGCAGCGGGCCGCGAGCCGCTGCGTCATCCGCAGCGCGTGCCTCGGCGGCGAGCATCACCTCGACCGCCGTGTCCGCGTCGCCGGCGGCCAGGGCGGTTGCGAGGTCGAGGCCCACCGCAGCCGCAGGCGAGGGTGCGGCAGGCCGACGCGCCTGCACTCCGAGGATGGCCCGGGCGTCGTCGAGCCCGATCTGCCCACCTGACGCGATGCGAGTCTCGCCGTCGCCGCGCAGCACGACGCCTCCCACGCCCGTCACGCGTAGGCAGTCCTGCGCGAAGTCGATCGTCGCTGCGGTGTGCTCGTCGACGCCGAGGATGCCGGCATCCAGCTGCAGCCGAAGCATCGCCAGGCGGCGCTCGCCGATGTAGCAGCGGCTGGTGTCGTGGTTGCCGCCCTCGGCGTTGTTCCAATGAGGGACCACTGCGATCGGAAGACCGAAGCGTGCCGTCACTCCAAGACCCTCCAACCAGTGCGGGTCTTCGCCCACCTTGTAGATCTCGTATACCGGGATGGTTGTGACCCCGAGAGTGAGCGCTGCCGCCGAAGCGAATGCCACGGTCCCGCCACCGGCGACAACGTCGGTCAACGCATCGGCGATCCCGCCGTCGCGCCAGACCCGGAGCGCGTAGCTCGGCGAACCCGGCCCGGCGAAGACATATCGAGCGCGCCGGATGGCCGCCAGGAACTGCTCGCGCTGCAGCGTCGAGTCGCTGAGATGGCGCAATGAAGCCACCTCGACATCGACCCTGAGACTCGTTGCGAAGAAGTCGACCAGGCGGTCCGTGAGCTGCTCGACGTTCTCCTGGAAACCGAACGGCGTGTCGACGACGGTGACATTCTCTGCACCCGCAGCGGCGATGCCTTCTCGATGGGTCGCAAGAAGTGCAGGCGCGACCTCCCCAGAGCCCATCACGATGATCCGTCCGCTCATCGGTCGGCTCCGTCGAGGGACGCCGCGAAACCGATGAGCATCTCGGCGACCGTCTCCGGGTGCTGGGCATGGGCATCGTGGTGGGCATCCATCCACACCACCGATCCTCTCGCCAGCCTGCTCGCGAAGGCGGCGACCCTCTGGTCCTTGCCCGGCATACCCCCCTCGGCAGCGATGACCAGTACCGGCTGCTGCAGCCGATCGGCCAGGGCGTCGGGATCGTGCTCCCAGAGGTTGCGCAGAATCGCCATGTGACGGTCGCGGGTGAGCCGGGCCCGCACCGTGCCGTCGGGAAGATCCTCGAAATTGGCGAGCTGCGCGGCGATGGCTCCATCAGAGAAGCCGTCGAGGCCAGCCTGCATCACATCGAGCAACTCCGCCCTCGTCATCCCCGCTACCGACGGAGGTGCCAGCATCTGCTGGGCCGTCTCCCAATCGGGAAAGGCCTCCGACACCTTGATGAACCCGCCGTCGACACACGCCACGCCGGCGGCGAGCGCGGGATGACGATCTGCGAACTCGAGCACCACGTTGCCGCCCCAGGATTGGCCGACGGCGATCACCGGCCGGCCGACCGTTGCCGCGATCACGGCAGTGAGGTCTGCAGAGAGCGTGGCGAAGTCGAAGCCGTCGACCTTGGAAGACTCGCCGTGCCCTCGCTGGTCGACCGCGACGCTCGGGTAGCCGGCGGTGGCCAGCTTCTCGCCGATACCGTCCCACAGGCGGGCGTTCGATGCCAGGCCGTGGACGAACAAGAACGGGGTTGCGCCTGCCCGCTCCCCACGCACGATCACGCGCACCTCGACGCCATCTGCGGTGGTGACGTGCCGGGAGTCGACTGGCTGCATGGGAAGCGACATCTTGGCTCGTGGGGACGGGTTGAACGCTGGGCGCATGGCGCTTCCACAGGCTACGCCCGTCGCCACCGTTACCCGAGTCGCGCAACGCGCCGGGCGATATTCGGGACCAATGGCCCCTCCCTGCGACGGGCCCTTGGCGCTCTAATGACAGGGATGCAGGGTCCTGGAGGGGCGCTGCCAGGAGAGGTGCAGGAATTGACGGCACCGCCCTGCGACCACCCTTCCAGGTCCCTTTTTCGTCTCCGCTGCCGCCATCCGCTGTCTCCCATCTCTGGGAAGAAGGCATCCGGAGCAGCCGTGAGTTCCGTATTCTCTGTGGACATGGCCGCACGCCGAGCTGGGACGGATGGCTCTGAGAACTCTGATCGACGCGCTGAGAGACCGCATCGTCGGCACTACGACGGGCCTCTTTGCGCACGCCCCGTACCCCCTGGACAACACCCTCGCCTACGACGGTGACCGTGGACTGTTCGGGCCGGACTCCGCCACCTGGCCCATCGTCGGCGATGCCTCCGCCTTCATCGGCGGGATTCGTGCCCTCGTCGTCCAGGCCGTGCACCCCGAGGTCGTCGCCGGCGTCCACGAGCACTCCCGCTACCGGGACGATCCGCTCGGTCGCCTGTCTCGCACCTCTGCCTACGTGACGGCCACCGCGTTCGGCGCGATGCCCGAAGTCGAACAGGCGGTCTCCATGGTCCGCCGCCGCCACAAGCCCGTCGCCGGGACGTCTCATCGCGGGCGCGCCTACTCGGCCGACGACCCGCGAGATGGCGGCGTGGGTCCACAACGTCCTCACCGACTCCTTCCTCGTCGCCTACCAGGTATTCGGCCCGAAACGGATCACAACGGCCGAAGCCGACCGTTTCGTCGCCGAGCAGGCCGAGGTGGGTCGGCTGCTCGACGCCTCTCCACTGCCGAAAACGGCCGCTTCGCTTGCTGCCTGGGTCGGCGATCACCCCGAGGCGGGAAGGTCCCCCGGGATGACCGACGCGATGGACTTCCTTCGCAAGCCTCCCCTGCCCTTCAAGGTGCGAATCCCTTACCGGCTGATGTTCGCTGCCGCCGCCGCCACGATGCCGGATCGGCTTCGACGTATCCTCGGAGTCCGCAAGTGGCCCGGTGCGATCCTCATCGGGAAAGCGATGATCGGCTTCCTGCGGTGGGCGCTGGGCTCGTCTCCGTCGTGGCACGTCGCCCTGTTGCGCGTCGGGGCCGAAGTTCCCGAAGGACTCTTCCGCCAGCCGGTGAGAGCCTCATCGCCGGACGCAACGGTCAACCCAGCGACCTGAACTGCAGAACCCCGGTCAGCGCACCGAACCGCGCATCCGCCGCGCTCCGACCGCGATGAAGACGAGCCCGGCGACGAAGATCCCGATCATCGCCGGTCCGATCGTGACGAACAGCGCCGTGCCTGCTCCTGTCAGGCAGATGCCAAGCACGAACCACGGGTCGGCATCCGGCGTCGGCTGACCGCGCTGGGCTGCTGCTCTGAAACGGGCGGCAGAGACGACGGCGAGGGCGCCAACGGCGAGCGCGATGAACACGAGCAAGACGATCAACATCCACATCACCTCTCGATGCTCTCGTCGCGACCGTACGCGACGACCGAGCGCTCACGCCAGGGCCTATGGCCCCGGTTCTCAGGTGAATACCGCCGATCACGGCTCCAGAAGCACCACCGGGATCTCCCGCTCGGTACGGCCCTGATAGGCGGCATAGCCTTCGTAGGCAGCGACGGCCCGCGCCCACAAGCGTGCGCGCTCGGCGCCCCCGACCGTGCTCGCGGTGACCTGGCACCGACCCCAAGGGACCTCGACGCCGGCGTTGGGGTCGGCGAGGAGGTTCAGGTACCACTCGGGATGGACGTCCCTCCCACCCCACGACGCAAAGACCACGAAGCGTTCACCATCACGCAAGTAGAGCAGAGGAACGGTGTGGGGGCGTCCGCTCACCCGCCCGTTGGTGGTGAGGAGCAACATGTCGTTGGCAACGAGCCGCTTCCCCAGCTTGCCGCCCGTCGCCCGGAAGAGGGAGGTGTGCAGACGGGAGAGACGTCGTGCGGTCGAATCCCTCATGCCCGTTTCTTGGCGGAGATCCGGCGCTCGCTCTCGGTGAGGAAACGCTTGCGGACGCGGACCGCCTTGGGAGTGACCTCGACGAGCTCATCGTCCCCGATCCACTCGATCGCGGACTCGAGCGTCACCTCGCGCGGCGGCTTCAGCTTGATGGCCTCGTCCGCCTGATGGGTGCGGATGTTGGTCAGCTGCTTGCCTTTGGCAGGGTTGACGACCATCTCCTCCGGCCGAGACGCCTCACCGATGATCATGCCCTCGTACACATCGACGCCTGGCCCGATGAACAACTCGCCTCGCTTCTGGAGGTTGTCGAGGGCGAAACCCGTCGAGGTGCCAATGCGGTCGGCGGTCATGGCGCCCCCCGTTCTCTGCGGCATCGCTCCCGCCCACGCCATCCATCCGGCGTGGTGCTGATGGATGAGGGCCGTCCCTCGCGTCGCCGTCATGAGCTGCGAGCGAAAGCCGATGAGTCCGCGGGCGGGCGCCTCGAGGGTGACGATGGTGCGTCCTGGGTCGCCGGGGCGAAGGTCCGTCACTTTGCCCTTGCGCGGCGCCACGGCCTGCGTCACCGTTCCAACGTGCTCGTCTGGGACGTCTACGACGGCCCGTTCGAGCGGCTCATGGGGCGTTCCGTCGATCTCCCGGATGATCACCTCCGGGCGGCTCACCTGGAGCTCGTACCCCTCCCGGCGCATCGACTCGATGAGGACCGCAAGCTGCAACTCGCCGCGCCCTGCCACCTCGATGATCTCGGGAGACGACGTCGGCCCGATCCGAATCGACACGTTGCCGAGAACCTCTCGCTCGAGACGCTCCCGGATCTGGCGGGATGTGACGAAGCGGCCGTCGCGACCCGAGAGCGGCGACGTGTTCACCCCAAACGTCATCCGCAGCACCGGCTCGTCGACCTCGATGCGCGGCAGGGCCTTGGGTTCGATCGGATCGGCGAGCGTGTCGCCGATCTCAACCTCGGGAAACCCGGCGATCACGAACAGATCGCCGGCGATCCGCTCGCCGACGTCGATTCGCTGGAGGCCGGCGAATCCAAGCAGCTGTGACAGCCGCCGCCGCAGCGGCGCCTCCTCCTCGTTGGCGTGACAGAGCGCAACCTGCTCCCCGCTCCGGAGCGTCCCTTCGACGACGCGGCCAATTGCCAGCCGGCCGAGGTACTCGGACGCATCGAGATTGGTGACGAGCGCCTGCAGCGGAGCATCCGGGTTGCCGGCAGGTGCCGGGACGGTGGCGACGATGGTGTCGAGCAGGGCGGAGAGGTCGGCATCCGGGCCGGGCATGCCGATGCCGGCGACGGCGCGCCCTTCGCGAGCGACCGACGACACGATGGGAAACTCGATGTGCTCGTCCGTCGCCTCGAGATCGAAGAAGAGCTGGTAGATCTCGTCGACGACGGCCTCGGTCCGAGCGTCGGGCCGATCCACCTTGTTGACGACGACGACGGCAGGCAGGTGGCGCGCCAGCGCTTTCGACAGCACGTAGCGGGTTTGGGGCATGGGACCCTCGGCCGCATCGACCAGCAGCAGGACGCCGTCGACCATCGTGAGGGCCCGCTCGACCTCGCCCCCGAAGTCGGCGTGCCCAGGCGTGTCGACGAGGTTGATCCTCGTACCCTTCCACTCGATCGACGCGGCCTTCGCCAGGATGGTGATGCCCCGTTCGCGCTCCTGGTCGTTCGAGTCGAGGATGCGGTCGACCCTGGCTTCGTGGTCACCAAAGACCCCCGCGGCGCGCAGCATCGCGTCGACCAGCGTTGTCTTGCCGTGGTCGACGTGCGCGATCAGCGCGACGTTGCGAAAGGGAGCACCCGACATGGGAGAGTGATGGTACTGGTCCCGGCGCGCCTCACGATCGGTCCTTGACGATCGCGCTCACGAGCAAGGAAACGACCACGGTCAGCACCAGGCTCCCGGCGATCGAAACCGGCACCGCGAGGAAGCGGCGCAGCACCACCAGCACGAGAACGAAGATCACGAGGTGGCGCAACGACGGCATCGCTGCGAGCGTACCCCTCAGCGACGTGGCTGCAGCCGAGCGCGGCGAGCTGTCGTGACGCCGAAAGTCCCGGCAAGCATCCGGCATCCTGCGCAGGAACGTACTTTCTAGGAATGACACAGACCGAGGGAGAATCATGAGCGTGTCAGCCAACCCGAGCGCAATGGGCCAAGAAGGGTCTCGCGTCCAAGTGACTTCGTTCCACAAGGTGAAGCTGGCCTTCTTGGCCGCCGCATTCATCTCTCTGGTCTTGTCGGTGATCTTGTGGTTCACCGTCGACCGCGAGCTCGGGCTGTTCGTGGGCTTGTGGGTCCCAGGCATCCAGTCACTCGGCGCCCTCGTGCTCGTCGGCGAGGACCCATCAGCATGAGTGAGGTTTTGCTCTTTGGCATCGGATTCACGCTCTTCGTCATCACGTCGACTGCAACCCTGATCTTCGGATACCTCCAATTCCGCCGCATCTACCGCAGCGATCAGGCTTCCTCTGGGGGCCCTGAGATCACCATGGAGGGCAACACCGAGGTGTTCAAGACGAGAGGCCGGCTGGAAGAACCGACTTCTCCCTGATCGGGCCGCTCAGCCGAGACGCTCGATGAGCTCGGACGCCGCAGCTGCCCCCGAGGCGAAGGCCCCCTCCACCCGTGCCCCGGCGAAGACCTCGCCGGCCAGCACTATCGGGGCCGGCCCATCGAGGACTGCAAAGCCGCTACTGAGCGTGGTCTGCGGCTGAGCGAACCGCCACCTATGCCCTGTTGCCGCGATGACGGCACTCCCGAGATGGGGTTGGGCCGCAGCAACGAGGTCGCCTACCCATGCTTCGGGTTCGGCCTCGAGATACGTGGCCGAGAACGCCGGCGAACCGTGGATCGTGACAGCCGGGACCGCCGAGATTCCCTTGTGGTGGTTGTCTCCTATCCAGGCAACCGGGCCGCCCGGAATGGCGAGATGACCGTCGCGGAGACTGCTGGACCGGTGGAGTGTCGCCATCACGGCAAGACACGGGTCATACCGCACGTGGTCGAGGTCTGCGTTGAGACCACCCCCAACGACGATCACCGAGGCGGCCAGCAGCGCCTTGATCTGGGGCACCGGAGGCGTCAGCACGACCGCCTGGGTCGGGATGTCGCCGATCGTCGTTTCCACGATCACCCGCTGCTTCTCGTACCGCAGCCGCTCGACCGTGACGGAGGTCCGCACGTCGAGACCGGCAGCCAGATGGTCGACGACGCCGCGCATTCCATCTGCACCCGTGTGGCGCACCTCAACGCCGCGCTCAGGGCGGCCGACGCTCGCAGACCGATACCACTCCCTCACGATGCGCTGTCGCTTGAGCTCGTCGACCAAGGCTGCAAACTCAGGGGAGCGAGCGCTGAAATGCTGTGCGCCATGATCGAAGCGGGCGCCGTCGATACGCCGCGTGGCCATCCGCCCGCCGACCGCCTGCCCCTTGTCGACCACGATGACACGGAAGCCGTCGGCTGCGCTCGCCCTGGCTGCGGTGATGCCGGCCATTCCTGCCCCGACCACGACGATGTCGACGGGCTCTCCCGGCCTGAGGGCCGTCACAGCTCGTTGCCGGACGGGCGGCCGTCGGCGTAGGCCGAGATGTTGGCGACGGTCGTTTCGGCGATCGCCTGGAGCGCCTCGGCCGTGAAGAACGCCTGGTGTCCCGTGATCAACACGTTGGGGAACGTCAGCAGGCGGGAGAACACGTCGTCCTGGATCACCTTGTCCGACAGGTCCTCGAAGAAGAGGTCACCCTCCTCCTCGTAGACGTCGAGGCCGAGGTTGCCGATCTTTCCCGTCTTGAGCCCTTCGATCACCGCGGCCGTGTCGATGAGAGCGCCCCGGCTCGTGTTGACGAGCATGACGCCCGGTCTCATCGTGGCAATCGCAAAAGCATCCACCATGTGGTGTGTCTCGGGCGTAAGCGGCGCATGGAGCGTGATGACGTCCGCCTCGGTCCACAGCTCCTTCAAGGGCACGTACTCGATGCCTGCGGCAAGAGCCGCCGGGTTCTCGTTGACGTCGAAGCCGATGAGGCGGCACCCGAATCCACTGAGGACTCCGGCGACGGCGACGCCGATCTTCCCGGTACCGACGATCCCGACCGTGCGGCTCCCGAGATCGAAGCCGAGCAGACCGTCGAGGGAGAAGTTGCCCTCCCGCACCCTGGCGTGGGCACGGTGGATCTTGCGGTCGAGCGCCAGGATCAGCGCCACGGTGTGCTCGGCGACCGAGCGCGGCGAGTACGCCGGCACTCGCACGACGGTGAGCCCGAGGCTACGTGGCGGCATCGAGATCGACGTGGTTGAAGCCGGCGCTGCGAAGTGCGATCAGTCGTGACGCCGGCGTCCCTCAAGCCGGAGCAGCACGCCCGGCGCCGAGATCGTCGTTGACAAACGCACACACAGCGTCGTATCCGGCAGCGAGTGCTGCCGTCGAAGGGGCGAGCCGCGCCTCGAGGAAGTCGAGCTCGTGGCCGCTCCCCGCGGCGGCTGCCTCCAGGAAGCGCTCGTCGTAGGGCTTGGTGCTGAATACGGCGACACGCATGGCGCGGAGTGTACGAACCTGCGGCGGCCAATCCGGTCGGCGATGCAGGCTCGAATGACCAATAGAGCCAGCTAGGGAGAACATCATGCCTGCAATCGAGCTGAGCGGCGCCCGCATCCTCGTGCTGGGCGGATCGGGCGAGCTTGGTACGTCGCATCGCCGCCGCAGCTCACCTCGTCGCGGTGCGCTGGTGACGCTGGCCGGCCGAGACGCCGACCGTCTCGTGCGGCCGCTGCTGCGACCCTTGGCCCCGACGTGCCTTCGATCCTCTTCGATCTCGCCGTGCCGGCCCACGCCGCTCACGTCGTGCGACACGGCAGCCGCGCAACTCGGCGGTCTCGACGGGGTCGTCAATGCCGCGGGTGTCGTCGGCTTCGGAGAGCTCGCCGACCTCGACGACGAGGCGCTCGACGAGCTGGTCGCCGCCGACCTCGCCGGTCCGCTCCGGGTGATGCGTGAGGCGCTCCGCCACCTCGACAGCGGCTTCTTCGTCAACATCACCGGTGTCGTCGCAGAGCAGCCCGTCGCCGGCATGGCCGCCTACTCCGCCGTGAAGGCGGGACTGTCGGCTGCGTCCGCAGGCGCTGGGCCGGGAGCTGCGCCGTAGCGGCGTCCACGTGCTCGACGCCCGGCCGCCCCACACCGAGACCGGGCTCGCCACCCGCCCCGTCACGGGCGAAGCACCACGCTTCCCGGAAGGTCTCGGACCCGACCTCGTCGCCGACCGCATCGTCGACCGCACTTGCCGCCGGCGAGCGGGAGCTGGCCGCCGGCGCCTTCTCGCCTCCGGCCTGACGCCGACCCGAAGCATCGCAGGGGATGCCGACGCGGCGGGCCGCTGATGCGGACGTTACGGGTCGCCGGATAGGTTCGGTGAAGAGATCGAGATCCGCCGGCACGTCTTGCGACGTCCGGCCCGAGCCAGAGGAGCGGAGGTATGGACCTCCACCGACAACACCCGAGCGCGGTTGCCGCGCTCGGGCCGTTCGAGACCATCGAGACGGAGACCGAAGACTCGACCCCTGGGAGCCCGACCCCCCCGCCTCCCTCCGCCCGGGATCGCTCGCGTTGGGGGTGGCGACCTGGCCAGCGACATCGGCTCGGCCCAGCCCGGCGACGTCGTCACGCTGACGGTCCAGCGGTAGGGTCAGGAGCTCGACGGTGACCGCAACGCTCGGCACTGCCTCCTGACCAGTACCGCATCCTGACGATACGACACCGCCGGCGACCGCCGGCTCGTGGGCTCCCCCACGCGGGCGGCGAACCGCCGGCGGCTCCTGAAAGACGGGCGACTCCCTGGGACGGCGCGGTCTTCCGCCTCCCGGGAGTCTTCGTTCCTCGTCAGACTCTTGGGCAAGAAGTCCTGGTTCTGCACCTTGAAGTTGCCCTTGCCCTTCTCTCCGTTGACGACCTCGGTGTTCATGCCGAACGTGAGCACCGACGACGCCACGGCGTCCGAATTGACGTCGAATGCCTCGAGGCTGATGTTGGCGAACGTGTCGCAGGCGAGGTGGTAGCACGGGTCGTACTGGTCGCCCGCAGTGCCGCCCCAGATGGCCGCCTGCTCGTCGGTCTTCTCGCCCTCGGCGCCCGTGAACAGGCCGCCGGCCGGGATACCGACTGCGATGAACGGCCCGTAGTCGGATCGTCCCGAGAAGTCGGTGCCCGAGGTAGGGCAGGTCTCGCGCCTCGTAGAAGGACTCGAAGAACTGCTCGATCTGTGCCGACCCCTCCGGGCCCGGGCCGGCGCCGACGCCGTCGGAGTCGTCACCGTCGTAGATGAAGTAGACGAAGTTCGGCGAACCGATCATGTCGAAGTTCAGGTAGAGGGCGATGCGATCCACCTCGTCTTGGGTCAGGTCGTTCACGTAGGCGGTGGAACCGACGAGCCCGGACTCCTCGGCTCCCCACCAGGCGAACCGCACCGTGTTGCACGGCTTGACCTTTGCCATCTGCACGGCGGTCTCGAGGATCGCTGCGGAACCCGATCCGTTGTCGTGGATGCCCGGGCCCCTGCTGCACGGAGTCGAGATGCGCCCCCGCCATCACGACGTTGGCGTCGTTCTTGCCGGGCAGCTCTGCGATCACGTTGTACTGGGTGGTCTCCACGGGCGGATCGACGTTCAGTCGAGCCGTCGACCCGGCTTCCGAGAGGGCGATGCCGGCAGCGAAGGACGCTCCGACCATCGGGATGCCGATGTTCGACGGGGATCCATCGGAAGGGCGGTGGCGTTGCCGCTCACCGGCCCCAGTCGCGTCGGGCTGTTGCCCTGGTTGATGATGATGATGGCCTCGGCCCCCGCCGCCTCGGCGTTGACGGCCTTGACCGCGAAGAAACAGAGGCCACGCTGGACGAGGGCGATGTCGTTCGGACCCGAGAAGTCGGCGCCGGCGAAATCCGCTGCCTCGCAACCGCTGCTCGAAGTCGACGGGTCGTTCGGCCAGTCACCCGTGCCGAGCGCCAGATCGATCGGGATCACGTCTCCGGTGACCTCGCCGTAGCCGGTTCCGCTGAAGGAGCCGGTGTCGTAGTCGGCCGTGATGGGCGAGAGCTGCGTGAGCTCACCGAGCGGAACGAACGTGAACGGGAACGGGTCGAGCTCGACGTCGTAGCCGGCATCCTCGAGCGTCTCGACGACGTAGGCGACCGTGGCGTCGTAGCCGGGCGTTCCGGCCGCACGTATGCCGTCGTTGGCGTCCGCGGCGGCCTGGAAGGCCTCCTGGTGGCTCCGGACGCCCTCGATGGTGACGCATTCCAGCAGCTTGTCGATGGTGTTGTTGGTGCGCGTATCGCATGCGGCCGGGCCTGCGCTGGCTATCGCGGGAAGGCTCGCGACGGCAAGGACGGCCACGATGAACGCGGCGCGAAAACGGAAAGACATGTGGTCGGGCTCCCTTGGTCGACGACCCCCTTGGGGGAGGACCCTATGCGACCCGGACGAACGCGCGGGCGAACCACTGGCTCAGTTTTCGCGAGCTGATACGGCAAACTCAAACCTCGACGATGTGGGGCTCAGCCTCACCTCGCAACCTTGCGCCCGGATACTCCGTACGTTGACCATGTGGGGCTCCGCCCTACATCGTCAACGCCATGACCGCCTTCTGGGCGTGGAGGCGGTTCTCGGCTTGGTCGAAGACGGCGCTGTGCGGGCCATCGATGACGCCGTCGGTGACCTCGACGTTGCGGTCGGCAGGCAGCGGGTGCATGTAGATGGCGTCTTCTTTGGCCATCCCCATCCGCCGCTCGTCCGTGATCCAGTCCGTGTACTTGTTGCTGATCTCGGTCGACTTCGCTGCATCGTCCGTTGTGAGGAGCGGACCCCAGCTCTTGGCGTACACGACATCTGCGCCGCGCATGCCGGCATCGAAGTCCTCGACGATCTCGAACGAGCCGTGCGCCAGGCGTGCGTTCTCCTCGGCCTGACCGACGATGTCGGGCATCAGCTTGAACTCGGGCGGACGGGTCAGACGCACGTTCATCCCGAATCGGGTGGCGAGCAGGATGAGGCTGTGCGGCACGGACATCGGCTTGCTGTAGCTCTCGGCATAGGCATAGCTGACATTGATCGTCTTGCCGCGCGGATCGCCCTTGTACTCGATGATCGTCATCAGGTCGGCGAGGATCTGGAAGGGGTGGTAGATCTCGCACTGCATGTTCAGCACCGGCGTACCCGAGACGACGCCGCAACGTCACGGATGTAGCTGTTCCCGACCCCCCAATCCACCTGCCGGATCGAGAGGCCGTCGTTGTAGCGGCCGAGGATCTCGCCGATCTCGGTAGCGGTGTCGCCGTGGGCGATCTGAGTGGTGCTCGATGCGATGAACTGGGCGTGGCCGCCCAGCTGCGCCATTCCTGCCTCGAAGCTGGCCCTGGTCCGAGTGCTCGAGAAGAAGAACAGCATCGCCAGCACCTTGTCGCGCAGGTAGGCGTGCGGCTCGCCGAGCGCCCGCTTGCGCTTGAGGTCGAAGGCGACGTCCATCACCGTGTCGATCTCGTTCTTCGTCCACTCCTGGGTGGTGATCATGTCCCGCCCGTGCAAGTGGGTTTGCATGTGTTCTCCTTTGTCCGGGGAGTCACGCGCTCCCGGGTCTTGTCAGCGCGTTGCTGGTGTCTGCGGGTCTGCGATCTGAGGTCTGGTGTCTGATGCTCTCCGGTCTGATGTCTCGCATCAGAGGGCTCTTCTTCTGATCAATCGAAATCTCAGCAGGTCGTCGCGGAAGAAGGATGCCGCCTTCACGACCGGGGTGTCATCCTGGTCGAATCCGATCTCCTGGAAGGACAGGGCGGCGGTACCAGGCGCCACGCCGAGGGTTGCTGCCCGATCGCCATCCAGAACCACAGGGACGATGTCGGAGAGGTAGTACGTGAGGTGCTTGCCGCAGTGCTCGACGAGGAACTCGTAGATGGGTTCCTTCGCGTCGCTGCGCTTCGAGGTCCGGACAGCGGCGGCCGGAATCGAGTTCACCGTGAGAACCACCGGTTCCTCGTCTTCTCGGAACAGCTTCTCGATGATCACAACCTGGTCGTCTGCGCCGATCCCGAGCGCCGCAGCCGTCTCCGCTCCCGCCACTTCCCGCTCGAACCGCAGCACGTCGACCGACGGCGTGTAGCCGTGGTCGCGCAATACATCCTCGTACGACCAGATCTCCTCCAGTCGGGAGGTGATCTGCAGGCCGGCGGCGTTCACGAACGTTCCGGCGCCCTGCTTGCGCAGAACCACCCCCTCGTGCTCGAGACGGCTGAGCGCATCGCGCACCGTTGTCCGGCTCACGCCGAGATCGGACGCCGAGCTCCGTCTCGGCGGGGATGCGCCCATCGGGGAACCCACCGCGGACGATGCGGTCCTTCAGGTGGGTCACCACCTGGTCGGTGAGCGACGGGCTGCGAGCGATCATGAAGTGGGTTTGTCCTGTCTGGTCATCATATTGTAGTATCGTAGGACCAATACCACCAACCCGCCCGCCGAGACGTGTGGGCGAGACGCTTTCAGGAGGAACGGCCAAATGCGGAGCTTCGCCGGACGAGACATTCTCTCCCTCAAGGATTTCGAGCGAAACGAGTTCTTCCACGTCTTCGAGATCGCCGATCGCCTCGAGCCCATCGCTCGGGAGCGCCGCAACACCGACCTCCTCGCCACCAAGTCGCTCGTGACGGCCTTCTACCAGCCTTCCACCCGCACCCGCCTGGCTCACGAGGCCGCCATGCACCGCCTCGGCGGCCACGTTCTCGGCTTCTCCGACGCCAAGATGACGCGGGCGGGTGACTTCTACCAGGAGTCGATCAAGGACACCGTCCACATGCTCGAGTACTACGGCGACGCGCTCGTCATGCGCCACTTCCAGCAGGGCGCCCCCCACGAGGCGGCTCGGTGGGCGTCCATTCCCGTCATCAACGCAGGCGACGGCTGGGGCGAGCACCCGACGCAGGTGCTGACCGACCTGTACACGATCCAGAGGGAGATGGGCTCGGTCGACGGCAAGACGATCGTCTGCATCGGCGACCACCGGATGCGCACCATGCACTCCATCGGCTACGCGCTCTCCCAGTTCGACGCCGAAATGGTGATCCTCGGCCCCGAGGAGATGTCACCGACAGCCGGAGTTCCTCGCCGAGCTCGACGAGAAAGGCACGAAGTGGCGCATCGTCGACCACATCGACGACGTCATCGCCGAGGCAGATGTCCTCTACATGGAGCCGGTGGTGCAGCCCGACTACACCCAGTCCCGCCAGGAGAAGCAGGCCGAGTACGGCCGCACGCCCGCCAACTACCAGGTGACGCGCAAGGTCATGGCGAAGGCGCCGAGCAGCTCCATCGTGCTCCACTCGCTCCCCCGCATGGACGAGCTCCTCGAGGAGGTCGACAACACCCGCCATGCCCGCTACTGGCAGGAGGCCTACAACGGCGTCGTCATGCGTATGGCCCTGCTCGCCCTCGTTCTCGGGGCGGTCGAGTAGCCATGCCAACCGCAGTGGTCGCCATCGGCGGCAACTCCCTCATCAAGGACAAGGACCATCAGTCGGTCCAGGACCAGTACCAGGCCGCCAAGGAGACCGACCACCACATCGCCGCACTCGTGGCGCTGGGGTGGGACGTCGCCGTGAGCCACGGCAACGGCCCGCAGGTCGGGTTCATCCTGCGCCGATCCGAGCTCGCCGCTCACGAGCTGCACGAGGTTCCGCTCGACGTGTGCGGCGCAGACACCCAGGGTGCCATCGGATATGCCCTCCAGCAGAACCTCTACAACGAGTTCCGCACGCTGGGCATCACCAAGAGCGTGGCCACGGTCGTCACGCAGGTCGAGGTCGACGCCAGCGACCCGGCATTCCAGAACCCCTCGAAGCCGATCGGCTCGTTCATGGACGAGGAGGGCGGCAAGCGGCGCACCGCCGAGGGCTGGAACGTCGTCGAAGACGCCGGACGCGGCTGGCGCCGTGTCGTGGCCTCGCCGCAGCCGAAGCGCATCATCGAATTGGATGCGGTCAGACACCTGCTCGAAGCCGGCATGGTGGTCATCACGGTCGGCGGCGGCGGCATCCCCGTCGTCGCCGATGAGGACGGCAACCTCGAAGGCGTGGCGGCGGTCATCGACAAGGATCTCGCCTCGGCGCTGCTGGCCAACGATCTCGACGCCGACCTGCTGCTGATCTCAACCGCGGTCGAGAAGGTTGCGCTCGACTACGGCACGCCAAACCAGCGCGACATCGACGAGATGACGGTTGCCGAGGCCAAGGCATACCTCGCCGAGGGCACACACTTTGCCAAGGGCTCGATGGCGCCGAAGGTCCAGGCGGGGGTCCAGTACCTCGAAAACGGCGGCAAGCTGGTCATCATCACGGACCCGCCACACATCCGGGATGCCGTCAACGGAACGACCGGGACCAGAATCGTCCCATGACACTCGATGACGTCACCAGCCTCCGCTGTGTGATCTGCGGGGCGGATCAGCCGGTGGGATTCGACGGGTACACGTGCCCGGCGTGCGGTCCCGCCGGCACGCTCGACGTGCAGTACGACTACGCCGCCATCGCCAAGCGATGGTCGAAGGCTGCCCTTGCGGCCGACGATGACGTCACCATGTGGCGCTACCGGCCGCTGCTGCCCATCGGCGACGAGGCCGTCCTCCCTCCCCTCACCGTCGGCGGCACACCCACCTATGACGCCCCTCGTCTCGCCGAAGCCCTCGGGCTCGGCAGGGTATGGGTGAAGGACGAGGGCAGGCAGCCGACGGCGTCGCTCAAGGACCGCGCATCGGCCATGGCCGTGGTGAAGGCCCAAGAGCTCGGCGCCGAGATCGTCACCACCGCCTCCACGGGGAACGCCGCCGCCGCCCTCGCCGGAGTGTGCGCCAGCGTCGGACAGCGCAACGTGATCTTCGTGCCGAAGACCGCACCCGAGGCCAAGATCGCCCAGCTCCTCGCTTATGGCTCGACGGTGGTGTTGGTCGAGGGCAACTACGACGCCGCTTTCGAGCTGTGCACGGCGGCAGTCGATCGTTACGGCTGGTACAACCGCAACACCGGCATCAATCCCTTCATGACGGAGGGGAAGAAGACGGTGTCGCTCGAGATGTGTGAGCAGCTCGGCTGGGAAGCGCCCGATGCCGTGTTCGTGAGCGTCGGCGACGGCTCGATCATCGGCGGCGTCCACAAGGGCCTGAAGGACTTGAGGGCGCTCGGCTGGATCGAAACCATGCCGCGCATCTTCGGCATCCAGGCGGCCGGCAGCGACTACCTGGTGCAGGCGTTCGAGAACGACGAGGACGTCGTCACCAAGCCGCCGATCTCGGCCGACACGGTCGCCGACTCGATCAGCGCCGACCTGCCACGCGACCGGGTGAAGGCGATGGCCGCGGTGAAGGAGACCGGCGGCGCCTACCTGCGGGTGGGCGACGACGAGATCCTGGCGGCTATCCCAACGCTGGCCCGCGGCAGCGGCGTGTTCGCCGAACCGGCGGGCGCTGCCGCCTACGCCGGGCTCGAAGCGGCGGTCTCCCGCGGCCTCGTGGGTGCCGGCGACCGCGTCGTCGTCCTGTCGACGGGCAGCGGCCTCAAGGACGTCGCGTCAGCGATGCGAGCCGTCACCGCGGCAGGCACGTCGCCCATCACCATCTTTCCCGACATCGAGGCCCTCGCCAGGGCGCTCGACACTTGATGCAAGGAGCTCCCGCATGATCGACCTGACCATCCACGAGTCGACCCTCGACTCGGCAGCGAACCGGGCGCGGGAGCGCAACATCCTCATCCCGACGTTCGCCCAGATGCGGAATCCGAGTCTCGCGCCGGACCACATCAAGGAAGAGCTGAAGGGCGTGGGCCTGTGGGATCTCGATCCCCGCAACCTGTTCCGCATCACGTGGCACAACGAGCCCGTCGCCCACGGTGGCGGATACGGGCCGGTCAACTACCTCGAGCTCCCCAAGGAACTGACGGGTGTCGATGCTCGTATCGTCGTGCTCGAGGGCAAGTGGTTCCCCACCGGCGCGCACAAGGTCGGGGCTGCGTTCGGCTGCCTGGTGCCTCGGCTGGTGACCGGGCAATTCGACCCAGCGACGCAGAAGGCGGTGTGGCCGTCGACGGGGAACTACTGCCGCGGCGGCGCCTACGACTCCAACCTGCTCGGCTGCGAGTCCGTTGCCATCCTGCCCGAGGGCATGAGTCGGGAGCGATTCGAGTGGCTCGAAAGCGTTGCGGGCGAGATCATCAAGACTCCCGGCTCGGAGTCGAACGTCAAAGAGATCTTCGACAAGTGCAACGAGTTGCGGAACTCGGGCGAGGACCTCGTCATCTTCAACCAGTTCGACGAGTTCGGGAACTACCTCTGGCACTATGCGGTCACCGGCCCTGCGATGGTCGAGGCGATCCAGTCGGTGATGGGGCCCAACGACGTGTTCCGCGGCGTTGCCCTCACCACCGGGTCGGCAGGCACCATCGGCTCGGGTGACTACCTCAAGCAGCTGTATCCGACGAGCGTCATCGCCGCCGCCGAGGCGGTGCAGTGCCCGACCATCCTCTACAACGGGTTCGGCGAGCATCGCATCGAGGGCATCGGCGACAAGCACATCCCGTGGGTCCACAACGTCAAGAACACCGATGTCGCCATCGGCCTCGACGACGAGGCGACGATGTCGATCAGCCGCCTCTTCAACGACCCGGCCGGCCAGGCGTACCTCGTCGATCAGGGCGTGAAGCCAGACATCGTGGAGCAAGCTGCCGCTGCTCGGCATCTCCGGCATCGGCAACATGCTGGCGTCGATCAAGCTGGCGAAGTACTACGAGATGACGTCGCGCGACGTGCTCGTGACGGTGGGCACCGACTCCATGGAGATGTACGGCAGCCGGCTCCACGAGCTCACCGACGAGCGGGGCGCATACGGTGCGATGGATGCGTCGGCCACGCTCGCCCGTCACCTCCACGGGGCAGCCATCGACCACGTCGACGAGCTCGGCTACTGGGACCGCAAGCGCATCCACAACCTGAAGTACTACACGTGGGTCGAGCAGCAGGGCAAGACCTACGAAGAAATCCAGGCTCAGTGGTACGACCCCGACTACTGGACGTCGATCCAGGCGATGGTGGAGCCCATCGACCAGCTCATCGAGGCGTTCAACGAGCGCACCGGTCTGCAGTGACAGTCGCTCAGTTGAAGCCGGCGTGTGAGACGCTTGCGTCTGCGGGATGCGGGTCGAGCACCACCACGATCTCGGTCCGCTTGCCGTCGCCGACGGGTCTCGTGGCGATGCTGTAGAGGAGGGGATGGTACTGCCGCCCCCTACCCTCCTGATCCCACGCACGCATCAGGGACTCGCCGGGCGTGAAGAGCTCCGTGCGTGCCGACGCGGCGACGGCGGCGTCGAGCTCACGAATCCACTCGGCATCCTTGCCGTCGACACGGCCGACGAGATCACTCCATGTGTGGGGTGAATCACCGGGCGCAAGCCCGAAGAGCGACAGCGTGAAGCCGGAGGTGGCCCCCTCGCCGACCTTGACGTTTGCGTCGTCGGGAATCCCGACGAGGGAACCGTTGGAGTCGGCCTCGAGAACGATCCTGTGGCAGGGGAAGTAGACCTCGTCCGAGGGAGCAGGCTTGTAGGCATCGAGAGCTTCGCCGAAGGCGTCGGCGATCACTCCGGCGGCCGATTCGATCTTCTCGGCTTCGATTTCCGACGCGATCGAGCCGCGTCGCCATTCATCGGAAACCTCCCACGGCTCGTTGCACAATCGGCGGAGGAACTTGGCGATCGACTCGGGTTGCGCGGGTACACCTTGAACGCTTGCGAGCGGACGGGGCCCCGCCCCGGAGGGATCGAACAGCGACACGACCGACCGCACGTCCTCGTCCGCCGCGTTTGCGAACTGGATGAAGAGCCCGGCCTCGTACAGGCACCAGTCCCAATTGCTCGACGGAGCGGTGAACAGGAGCAGCAGGAGATGACTGCGCGAGAGGGCAACCGTGATCGCCTTGCCCCAGTCGCTCCCCGAGGAGATGTCCTCGCCGGAAACCCAACACTCGAACGTAGGCGAAAGCGCTTCGAGCTGATCCTGTACGACCTTCGCGAGCTTGGCGTCGCTGTGTTTGTGGCTGACGAATATCCGAAAACGGTCGTCAGGTGTTCGACCCAAGGCTCTCTCCCCTCGAGCTATCGGCGCCCAACAGCCTGGGTCGCCGATGTCAGCATACGCGGTGCCAAGACAAGTGCGGGTGCACAAGGTGCGGTCGGTCGCGGCCCACAACTCGGGACCTCCAGCGCTCGTTATCGTTGCGGGCAGATCTCCACGAGAGGAGCACCCTTGGATCTCAACACCGGCCTCCCTGACGGCGCTCGTCGGGACATCGCCGAGCATCTGTCCCACATGCTCGCCGATACCTACACGCTGTACCTCAAGACGCACGGCTACCACTGGAACGTGAGCGGCCCGATGTTCCGTTCGCTGCACCTCATGTTCGAGGAGCAGTACATGGACCTGCGCGATGCCGCCGACCTCATCGCAGAGCGTATGTTGGCGCTCGGCCACCTTGCTCCCGCGAGCTACGCGGAGTACAGCAAGCTCGCAAGCGTCTCCGATGAACCGGGGGTGCCCCAAGCGATGGACATGGTCCGCAACCTCGTCGACGGCCACGAGACCGTCGTGAGGACGGCTCGGGCCACCGTGAAGGCTGCCGAGGCCGCAGGTGACGTTGCGACAGCGGACCTGGCGACGACCCGCATCGACGTCCATGAGAAGACCGCGTGGATGCTGAGGGCAACGGCCTCCTGAGCGCGAACGCGGCGAGAGCCCATCTCACAGATGGGCTCTCGTCAACGGTGTGTCACATGTCGTGCGGTGGCGGCGGGCACATGGGCGGCGACGGCTGCAAACCCCGAGCCGGCTGTGCCTGTGCAATCCCTTCTGAGAAGTCCAAGCACCGAATCATCGGCTTGGCCTGAGCCGGGCCGGCAAGCACCACCAGCAGCAACGTTGCTGCGAGAAGTGCTGCGACCCTCTTGCTCAGCCTCCGGGCGCCGTCAATCAGCTTGCGCATGACTGCTCCTCCTGTGTGAGCTGCCTCGAAACCGAGATCCGGCCACCACTCGACCCGAGTACGTCGATCTCTCCTCCTGTTCGACGCATCACCACCGTGCGCATGCAGGCGCGTGGATTGCGCGTTGGCGCCCCGGACGACCAATGGGCCGATGTGCCCTGGTCTGCGGGTGGCCATCCATGTCACGCTCCTCGTGTGGTTCCAACCGATACTGGGGGACCTCATGGCATGGCTCGACATCTGCCTGCTCGGCGCCTTCGAAGTCACGGTCGACGGCGAGCCCGTCACGGATCTGGAGTCAGACACCGTGCGGGCGCTTCTCGCCTACCTCGCTCACGACCCTGGGCGCCACCACCACCGGTCCCACGTCGCCGAGCTGCTGTGGCCGGAACGACCAGAAGGGGCGGCACTCGGCAATCTGCGCCACGCGCTGTGGGTCCTGCGGACACGGCTGGGCACCGACCCTCGCGGCACTCCCCTCGTGCGAGGCAACCGCACCCGGATAACCCTTGCCGCAACAAGAGGGGTGATGGTCGACTTGGTCGAGTTCGAGCGGGCGTCGCAAAGCCAGCTGTCTCCGTCGGATCCCCACGCAGTCCTACGGAGGGCGGCAAGCTTGTACCGCGGCGACTTCCTCGAGGATCTCAGGCTGCCTGCGGCTCCGGACTGGGAGCATTGGCGTCTCGTGACGGCTGAACGAGCCCGTCGCCGTTTGGCGAGGTTGCTCGATCGGTTGGTTGCGCTCGAGGCGGAGCTCGACCACGCCGATCATCTCGATGAGTCCGCAAGCCGGCTGCTCGAAATCGATCCGTGGAACCTCACGGCAAGGTGCCGGCTCATCTTGCCCGCAGAGATCGATGCGAGGCACGCGCGACACGACCCTGGTCCCGGTACCCTCATCGTCCACACCGACGGCAGCTCGACCGACTGGGCCGGGTCGATCCTGGACGTCACGACGTGTGAGTCCCGGTCGTTCGACACCGTGGAGGAGCTTTCCCGCTGGCTCGTGAACCGTCTGCGCCTCGATGCTGCCGCCCGCCGGGGCTCCAGGATCCGGGGTGCGCTCACCTCCCGCTGAGCGAGAAGTGCTGGTAGTCCTTGGCGGAGGTCCACGTGCCTCCCCAGGTCCAGCCGATAGCGGAGAAGGCGGCGGTCACCGCGTCGCCCGGTCGGATCAAGGCGGGATGATCAACGGTCCGGTCCGCGTAGTCGGCTCCCAGCGGAGGAGCCACCCGCGCACCGCGGACGAAGGGGTTGATGAGCGGGTTGAGGTCGATCGCGGTGCCGTAGGCGTGTTGGGACCATCTCGCCGTACCCGCAACCACGCGACAGTTGAAGCCGGACGTGTTGTTGGCCGCCATCGACGCGCCGTCGTCGGCTCCGTAGACATCAACGAGTTCCATCCGCTCGATCGGATAGCCGGCAGCGAACAACGCTTCGAACACGGCGAGCACATCGGCGGCAACGTCCTCGTTCACCACGATCTCGCCCTCCGTCACGCCGCCGGCGAAGTCATGGTGCGTGACGCGCACGAGCCGCAGCTCGTCGAGCCCGACCGGGCACCCCGACCGCCAGGATGCCGTCATGCGAGCGGCGATGGCGTCGTCGATCGCGACGATCTCGCCGCTGAAGACCGCCTCGGGCCGAGTTGTCGTCGTGGACGCCGTCGCCGGGCGTTCCTCCGGCGTCGTGGCCGCCGCCGGGGTCGTGGCCGCCGGCGTGCTCGCATCGTCATCGGGCCGAGCGCCCATCTCGGTTGCGACGACTGCAGCGATCGGATCCGGTGCACGATCGGCGTCTGGCACCGCCGAGACGGCCTGTGCGCATGCCGCCGCCAGAGCGACGAGAGGCAGGAGCCACGCCAAGCGCCGCATCACGCTTTCCCTTGTTCGATGGCAGCGACCATGGCGCGGGCCGAATCGCCGCACTCGACGGTGAGCGTCACGCCTCCGGCATCCACGAGACCCGCTACCAATGCGGCCAGCTCGCCGCTCTCGACGAACGGGTAGAGGAGATCGCCGGGGCAACTCGTTGCCGCCCAGTCGCGATGACCTCGAATCGTGTCCGCAGACACGGCGAACGTCGCCGCAGCCCACGCAAGCACGTTCGCCAGTGAGGTGAGCTGCGCCGGTGCAGGCTCCTGCTCGTCGAAGTTGCCTTCACAACACACGAGAAAGTGGCCCGTCGGGTCGTACTCGGTGCCCGTGTCGCCGACTGCATCGACGGGCCGACCCTCGTAGACATATCCCGCAGCGTCGACGATGAAGTGATATGCGAGATCCGGCCAACCGCGATCGAGGTGGTACCTCTGGTGTTGCCGGATCCTGGCTGGGGCCTGGGAGTTGGACTCCAGGAGCGCCGCCGTGTGGTGGACTGTCAGGCGCTCGATCTCGTGCGTCACAAACGAGCCGGCGACCGGGAGCGCGCCCCACCCGTCCCGGCAGAGTGCGGCGATCTCGACGACCGGAGCCGCAACAGTCGTCGTGGTGGCTGCCGCCGTGGTGGAGGTCGTGGTCGTCGCCGCGGGTCCGGCTGTGGTCGATACCGTCGGGACGCGCGGCGGATCGAGCGCAACCGCTGTTGTGCCGGTTGCAGTTCCGGGCGTACCGGGCGAGAGAACCCGGCCCAGACCAACGGCGGCTGCACCGGTGAGGCCCGCCAGCGCCGCGATACGCCCGAGGAACCACCGCCGGCTCACTTCTCGTTCGGCCATGAACCCTCCCGCCGCACGGTATGCCACCCTGCCGATCGTGCAGCACGGCCCGGTGAGAGCATATCGACGGTGCAAGGCTATCAATCGCCTCCGGCCGTCTGTCTCCCGCGGCACGTGCCACGATTCCGATGCACTAGGTTCCGCACCAAGCGACGAGGGGCGTTCAGCCAAGTGATCAGGGCAACTGCGATCGGTTGCGTCGCAGCGGCGCTGATCGCGATGGCGCCCGCCGCGGCCGCTCCGATAGTGCCGGCGATGGCCCAACTGCCACCTGGTGGGACGTTTGTCGACGACGACGCGAGCATCCACCAAGAGTGGATCGAAGCGATAGCTGCTGCAGGAATCACCAACGGCTGCAACCCGCCGGACAGCGATCGCTACTGCCCGGGAGCGCCGGTCACGAGGGGCCAGATGGCGGCACTGCTGGCACGAGCACTTCACCTGCCTCCGGTGGAGGGTCCGAGTTCCTTCACGGACGCCGATGCCTCCATCTTCGCCGATGACATCGACCGGATTGCGACGGTCGGCATCACACGCGGGTGTAACCCGCCCGCCAACGATCGCTACTGCCCGTCCGCTCCGGTCACGCGAGGCCAAATGGCCGCTCTTCTTCAACGAGGCTTCGGCTACCCCACCGTCACCACGAACCGCTTCACGGACGATGACGGCTCGGTCTTCGAAGGGTCGATCGATGCGATTGCCGCCGAGGGCATCACGCTCGGGTGCAACCCACCGGCGAACGATCACTACTGCCCGTCTGCGGCAGTCACTCGAGCGCAGATGGCAACCTTCCTCGGCCGAGCACTTGGGCTCTCGCCGGTCGCAGTTCCGCCGCGGCCCGTGACCGTCGATGTGGTCCCCAGGGGAGAGTGGGGCGCGGCCTCCCCGACCGGGTCGTTCACCAACCACACGATCGACGAGCTGACCATCCACCACGCCGGCACCGTCACGGGGGTCACTGGACCGCAGCAGTTCCAGGGCTGGCAGGGCTATCACCAGAGTCTCGGTTGGCCGGACCTGGCCTACCACTTCATCGTCGGGCGCGACGGGATGATCTATGAGGGTCGCCCTTTCACGGCGGTGGGCGACACGGCCACCGCGTACGACCCGACGGGGCACCTCCTGATCGTCGTCGAGGGCAACTTCGACGTCAGCACGCCGACGTCGGTCCAGCTCGAGAACGTGGCTCAGCTCGTTGCGTGGGGCAGCCAGATGTTCGACGTCGGCGTCGCGGACGCAATGGGACATCGTGACCACGCCGCCACCACGTGCCCCGGCGACGCGCTCTATGCAGCGATCCACGACGGCTCCCTCGCCACACGAGCCCAGGAGCTGCTGGATGCCGGCGGTGTCCAGATGCTGCTCGGTGGGTAATGAGGGCGCACCCGTCCGAACTTGCGTGGGTGACCCACCAGAAACGGCACCCGATCCACGCAAGTACAGCGACCTGCCTCACGATCGACCAGAATCGGAGGTTGCGACCCAGACCGGGGAATCGCATCGCCCCGCCAAGGAGGACACGTGAGCACGCCGGTTCCCAGCGACCTTGCCATCGCTCAGGCAGCGACGATCCGCCCGATCTGGGAGATCGCGGACGAGATCGGGATCGAACGCGACGAGCTCATCCTCTACGGCAACACCAAAGCGAAGATCCACCTCGACACGCTCACCCGCATCCAGCGCCAGCCGCGCGGCAAGTACGTCGACGTGACGGCGATCACGCCCACCCCACTCGGCGAGGGCAAGACCACAACAGTCGTCGGCCTCGTTCAGGGCCTCGGACGGCTGGGGCATCGCGCCATCGCCTCGATCCGGCAGCCCAGCCTCGGCCCGACGTTCGGCATCAAGGGCGGCGCCGCCGGGGGCGGCTACAGCCAGGTCGTCCCGATGGAGGACTTCAACCTCCACCTCACCGGCGATGTCCACGCGATCACGGCAGCCCACAACCTCGTCGCCGCGGCCATCGACGCTCGCTGGTACCACGAGAGCCGTCTCACGGACGAGCAGCTCACCGCGGCCGGACTGCGGCGACTGGCGATCGATCCGGACCGCATCCAGTGGCGGCGGGTGCTGGACGTCAACGATCGAGCACTGCGCAACGTGATCGTCGGGCTCGGCGGCTCGGCCGATGGGCGTCCCCGCGAGACCGGATATGACATCACCGTGGCGAGTGAGCTCATGGCGATTCTCGCGCTCACCGACGGCGACGGGTACAGCGCAGCGCTTCGCAACCTCCGCGAGCGTGTGTCACGGGTGGTCGTCGGGAACTCACGGGCAGGCACGCCGATCACGCTCGAAGACCTCGGAGTCGCCGGGGCCGTCACCGTGCTGATGAAGGACACGCTGCACCCGACGATGATGCAGACCCTCGAGGGCCAGCCCGCCTTCGTCCATGCAGGGCCATTCGCCAACATCGCCCACGGCAACTCGTCGATCCTCGCCGACCACCTCGGGCTTCACCTGGGCGACTACGTCGTCACAGAATCAGGTTTCGGTGCCGACATGGGGATGGAGAAGTTCTTCGACATCAAGTGCCGGGTGTCGGGGCTCAAGCCGGACTGTGTCGTGCTCGTCGCCACGGTCCGTGCCCTCAAGACCCACGGCGGCGGGCCCAAGGTCGTCGCCGGGCGCCCATTGGCGCCCGCCTACACCGAGGAGAACCTGCCGCTGCTCCGAGCCGGCATCGCCAACCTCGAGGCGCACATCGCCAATGCCAAGCGCTTCGGGGTCACCGTGGTGGTCGCCGTCAACAGCTTCTCCACCGACAGTCAACGCGAGGTTCGCCTCGTCGAGGAGATGGCCGAAGCAGCCGGGGCATTTGCCGCGGTGACGACCGAGCAGTGGGAGCGGGGTGGCGCCGGCGCGGCAGGACCTCGCCGAGGCAGTCGTCGCGGCCTGCGAGGAGCCGAGCGAGTTCAACTTCCTCTACCCCCTCAACCGTTCGATCAAGGAGAAGATCGAGGCGATCGGCACCCAGGTCTACGGTGCCGCCGACGTCGAGTACTCGGCGACGGCCGAACGCCAGATCGCCGACTTCGAGAAGGCCGGCTTCGGGTACCTCCCGATCTGCATGGCGAAGACCCACCTGTCGATCAGCCACGATCCTGCCCTCAAGGGCGCCCCTTCGGGCTACACGCTGCCGGTGCGGGAGGTGCGGGCGTCGGTGGGCGCCGGCTTCATCTACCCGCTGCTCGGCGAGATGCGGACGATGCCGGGTCTCGGGACGAAGCCCGCGTTCATGAATGTCGATGTCGACAAGAACGGGAACGTGGTCGGGTTGTTCTGAGCGGCGAGCCGGCGACGCTCAGGGAGCGAAGGACGACTCTCCGGCTTCAAAGACTCGAGCTACTGGGAGTCGCCGAGCTGGAGGTCCCGGCCGAGGACGGGATGGCCGACGATCCGAGGGAGCTGCTCTGCCATCCTGCGCACCTCGAGGATGAAGTCCAGTTCGCGCTTTCCGGCGAACCAGCCGTTCTCCAGGAGCCAGGAGTTCATGTAGGTGATCATTGCTTCGCGTGTCATTCTCTTCCCCTTGCCTGGGTATCCGACGGCCGTCCCCTTGGCGGGGACTGGGCCGCCGGATGTGGGAGCCCATTCCATAGATGAGACACCCGAGGCGCCCCAGATCTAACGAGCAACGGCCACGTTCGCCCCCGGATGGTGCGATCGACCCAGAAGGCCCCGAACGCGGTGCGGGCCGCCACACGGCGACCCGCCGCCAGTCGCCCTCACATGGCCGCGCCGCTGCGTCAGGCCTCCGGGTAGCCGGGGTGGGCGACGAACGTGCCCTCGCCGACCATCACCGGGA
Source organism: uncultured Acidimicrobiia bacterium (assembly GCA_963792895.1). Taxonomy (GTDB): domain Bacteria; phylum Actinomycetota; class Acidimicrobiia; order Spongiisociales; family UBA5794; genus UBA6912. Next base: position 410,015 of record CAWBYA010000007.1, on the reverse strand, counting down.
TGTGGGGCATCGATACGCTGACACCCGTGAGCAGCGTGTGCATCACAGCCGCGGGCTCGAGCGACAGGACTTCGCCCTCAGACGCAGCCGCCGTCGGCGTCGCCTCGAGGAGTTCGAGCGTGCCGGCGTCGAGCTTCGCGGTGAACGTCGGCGCCGTGTACTCGACGACGCCGTTGACCTCGATCCGGTGGGTCTGCCCATCCACCCGGGCCTCCATCACCGAGTCACCGAACATCATGAAGGCGTTCGTCTTCTCGGCCTCGAAGTCGTCCCGATTCAGATAGAGCCGTGGCTTGTCCTTGTACGGCTCACCCGACGTCGGGCATGCCGTCACGCAGTTGCCACATTCGTTGCAGAAGTCGGTGAGCACTGCGATCTGGAGCTGCTGGCCGGCCACGAACTGGCGCAGTCTCGCCGGCCACGACGGCGCCGCCTTGCACCGTCAGCGTCGGGAGATCGGCCGCAACAGGCGCCATCTGGTACGTCATCAGCGCCATGTTCGGGCACACCCCGACGCAGAGGCTGCAGATCTCGTGACAGTCGAGGCACCGGCTCGCCTCCCGCATCGCCTCTTCGGGGGTGTACGACAGCACGGTCTCCTCGAACCCGTCGCGCTCTTCGAGCGGACTGAACCGGATCGGCACCCTGTACTCGCGGCGCGAGCGGCGGACGACCATCTCGTGCAGATCGATGGGCCTCTCGGCGTGGGCGGGCATCGCCCGTGCCGTGCCGTGTTTGGCCGCGATGGCGGCAGCGACCACCTTGCCGTCGGCGGCCGCCTTCACGATGGACGACGGGCCGTGGGCGGCAACGTCGCCACCCGCATAGACACCCGGGATCGACGACTCGAACGTCTGCGGATCGACCTCGATGTAGCCCCGTGCCGTGAGCGACGGCGGGTTGTCACCGAAGAAGTCGAGCACGGAGTGCTGGCTGATCGCAAGGATCAGATTGTCGAGCTCGATCTCGAACTCGGAGTCGGGGACGTCGAACGGGATCTTGCGGCCCGACGCATCGCGGTCGCCCCGATACTCGGTCTTGGTGCACACGAGCCCGCGCAGCACACCGTCCTCGACGTGGAGTGCCGCCGGGTTCGCCAGCTCGACGATCTTGATGCCCTCTTCCCGGCTGGCGTGGATCTCCTCCGGGTCGGCGGGCATCTGGTCGACTGGTGCGCCGGTAGATGAGGTAGACCTCATCGGCGCCGACCCGGCGCGCCGACCGGACGCAGTCCATCGCCGTGTCGCCGGCACCGACCACCCCCACCCGGGCCCCGATCGGGATCGGATTCTCCTCGCGGACGCTCCGCAAGAACGTGATGCCGTCGAGCATGCCCTCAGCGTCCTCGCCGGGGAGGTTCAGCTTCTTGGCGAGCTGGGCGCCGACGGCGATGAACACGGCGACGTACCCGTCCCTGCGCAACTCGTCGATGGTGAAGTCGACCCCGGCCTTCTGGCCGTACCGGATGTCCACGCCGAGCTCGTCGAGGATCGCCATGTCCTGGTCGATCTCCGCTTGCGGCAAACGATACGACGGGATCGCCCCGCCCACCATGCCTCCCGCATACGGGTGCGCCTCGAAGATGGTCACCGCGAAGCCGGCGTAGCCGAGCTCCTGGGCGGCGGCGAGACCCGCCGGGCCTGCGCCGACGACGGCCACCTTGGCCTTCGTCGACGGGCTCTCGACGAAGAGCACCGGCTGCTCTTCGTGATCCATGATGAACCGTTTGATCTGGCGAATGGCCAATGGCTGGTCGAAGTGGGTCCGGATGCAGGTGTTTTCACAGAGGTGGTCACACACCCTGCCCAGGATCGACGGCAGCGGGTTGTCCTCGCGCGCCAGCTTCACGGCCTCGAGGAAGTTCCCCTCCCGCACTGCGTTCATGTACTGGGGGACCTTCTGATCGACCGGGCACTCGTCGACGCAGGGCGCCTCGATGCAGTCGAAGTAGTGCAGCTCCCGCGGGGTCTTCGAGCGGTCCATCCGGAACGAGTGCTTCTGATACCGCCACTCGTTGCGCACCTGCTCGGCGTATTGGCGCAGGTTGATCCGCGACAGCACCTTGACGGTGAGGTCCACGATCGCCGCCGCCCGCTCCTCATCGAAGCCGTTGGCCATGGCCCAGGCGTGGACGATGTCGGCAACCGGTTCGGGCCCCTCGTGGGCAGTGAGCGCTTCCTCGAGGGCCGCGCACTGCCCCAGCGTGAGATCGAGACCGCTGTCTGTGAGGGAGGCATAGCGCATGAGCGGCGTGTACTCGGCCACCGCGTCCTGCCGCAAGGCCGTCTTGGAGATGAAGTCGGCGCTGTCGACGGCGCCCACCTCGTCGTAGGCGGCTTCGACGTTCTCCATGTACTGGAGCATCCGTAGGTAGCCCGCCGGACTTGAGCAGATCCGAGCACACGGTGATCGTCCGCATCCCGGAGCGGAGCAGGTCCGCGACGTTGAAGCAGTCTGCGCCGCCGGCGAACGACAACATGAGGTCGCCGCGGAACTCCTCGGAGATCTTCGAGGCCAGGTTGGTCGTCACGGCGTGCAGCGCCCGGCCGGACAGATACATCATCTGGTCCTTGTCGAACACGGTTCGCCAGTTGTCGACCTCGAGCGTGTTGGTCAGCTTGAGCCCGAAGGTGAGCCCCTTTGCGGCAGCCACCCGGCGCAGATTGTGGAACATCGGCACCGCATCGACGTACATGAGGTCGTGCCCGAAGGCCTCGTCGGGGATCGGAACGTCGTCGAAGCCGAGGGCGTCGTTGACGATCCCTCGCACCCGATCGGCTCCGAGGAGCGTCGGGTTGCACTTGACCGACGTGTGGAGCCCACGCTCTTCGAGCAGGTAGAGGGAGATCTTCTCGATCTCGTCGGGAGGGCAGCCGTGCATGGTCGACAGCGTGATGGTGTCCGACAGCCGGCTCGGGATGTCGATGTCCCGCACGGCCGGATACCGCTCGGCGACGATGTCGATGTACCCCGGGAGGTAGGCGGAAGCATCCGCCATCGTGTCGAAGTACCACTGGACGTTCGGCTCGAGCATGCCTTCCAGGTTGTAGCCGACGCTCATGTTGAAGATCATGCCGGGGCGCTCTCCATGCCACCCGAACTTGTGGTGCAACGCGTGGATCAGCACCCACGCCCGCAGGTACTCGTCGAACGACTCGAAGACCTTCAGCTCCTGGGACCATTCGACGTTGTAGCCCTCGTCCTCGACGTCGATACACGGCTTGTTGACGTCGAGCTCGTCGAGCGTCTGGATGGTCTTGAGCTCGAGCAAACGGGATCCGACGAGCCACGACACGATGATGTTCTGCGCCATCTGCGTGTGCGGGCCTGCTGCAACGCCGAAAGGCGTGTCGAGCTCGACGCCGTACATGGAGAGCCGGTAGGGGTGGTCCGGCTTCGGCACGAAGAACGCCGAGCGTGGGACGTTGAACAGCGAGTCCTGCTCGTCCAGCTCCGTGAACACCCAATCCGTCAGCTGCTCCATCGAGATGGGGTGGAAACGATCCGACACGGGTGACCTCCTAGAGCTTGGCGTGGAGCCGGGCTGCCTGTTCTCCGGCTTTGGCACGGACCTCGGCGGCATCGACTCGAGTCGGCGTGCCGTCGGTGAAGACGACCTCGCCGTTCACCTCGATCTCCACCGGCCGGATGCCCGGGGTGAATGCGATATGCCACGGGTCCATCGGGTCGTAGGACCAGGTGACCTGATCGTTGCGGGCCTCAGGGATGAGGTCCCAGCCGGTTTCGAGCCACTTCCATGCTGGATCCGGCCCAACCGTGACATCGACCGAACGCTGCATCACGTAGGCCAGTCGGAATGCCTCGAGCACGTTGCCGCCGATGCCGTCCGTGCCGAGCGCTACGGGGTTGGCGAATCGGGCCGGGTCTGCGTAGCCGACGGCATTGTTGAGGTTCGACATGGGGTTGTGGAGGATCGTGCCCTTCAGCGTGTGATCGGTCGGGAGGTGGACGCAATGGCTGAGCAGCCAGTCGTCCCGGGTGAGGCCTTCGAGCCGCTGCGGAGCATCGATGTCGCCGACCCCTTCGCACACGTGGATGTGCACACCGACACCGAGATCTGCGGCGAGCCCAGCCGCCGTTTCCAGCGACTCGTCGCTGCACGTGAACGCGGCGTGGATGCCGACCATGCCCGGACCCCCGGCCCTGATGAACCGCTCGTTCTCGGCCAGCCCGCGCACGGCGCCATCGTGACCGTGGCGGTCGGTGATGCCGTAGGCGACGAGCAGCCGCACCCCGACCTCGGCGCATGCCTCGGCGATCACGTCGAGGCTGCCTTCGATGGCGTTTGGCGACTCGTGGTGGTCGACGATCGCCGTGGTCCCGTTCTCCAGCGCCTCGAGGGCGCCGAGCATCGCCGACCAGCGGATCATCTCGAGATCGAGCGCCGTGTCGAGCCGCCACCACACCTGCTCCAGGATCTCCTGGAAGTTGGTCGGCGTTTTCGGTGGCGCCGGCATGCCGCGCGCCAGCGCCGAGTAGAGATGGTGGTGGGCGCAGACGAGGCCAGGGGTGACTGCGGACATGGGGCTACCTCCCGCCGAGTTCGACACGTTCGTCACTGCCGAGGTGACGCACGACACGATGCGCTGCGATATCCGCCTCCTCCGTTTGGTTCGCCGACACGCCGATCGGCCGGATACCGGATGCGATCAACCGTAGACAAGGGTGCGATCGGCCGGGAGGGCCGTATGGCCCGGACGGGCGAGAACCCGGCCGGGAGCGATGCGAGCCGACGTCGACTCTCACGACACCGCCGGCTGTGGCGGGCTCATCGGCAATCGGTTGCGGCGAATCCCGTCCACGTCGTGGAATGCTGCGGCAACGGCGCCGGCGGTAGGGACGAGTCCGATCTCGCCGACGCCCTTCACGCCGTAGGGGGCTCCAGGCTGCGGCGCCTCCACCAGCATGACCTCGATGGCCGGAATGTCCTTGGCCCGCAGGATGCCGAGGCTGCGCAGCGTCATGTTGGTAGGCATGGCCCTGTCGTCAGTCGGGAAGTCCTCCGTGAGGGCATACCCGAGGCCCATGTGGACGGCACCTTCGATCTGCCCTTCGCACAACGTCGGGTTGATGGCCCTGCCGACGTCGTGGACGGCAACGACCCTCTCGATGGCGCCGGTTTCCTTGTCGGCGATGACGAGCTGGGCGGCGTAGCCGAACGCCGAGTGGATGATCGGATTCTCGAGGCCCTCCTCGAGCGAGTTCGTCCAGTCGACGCGGTACTCGCCGACGTAGTCGACGTTGGGCTCACAGCCTGCTTCGTTGGCGACACGGCACGCATCGGCGACGGAGCCGGCGCCCATGAGCGTGCCCCGCGATCCTGTGGTCTGGCCCGCACCGAGCTCACGGCTCGTATCGACGACGACCCGCACCTTCTCGGGTGCAACGCCGAGCTCCTCGACGGCCACCTGAAGGGCGACGGTGTGTACCCCCTGGCCCATCTCGGTCCAGCAGTGGCGCACCTCGACGCCACCCTCGTCGTCGAACCGCACAACGGCCTTGGCGATCTCGAGGAAGCCGTTGCCGAGGCCCGAGTTCTTGAGGGCGAGGCCGAGGCCGACCGCTTTGCCGGCGGTGCGGGCCTCGTCGTAGGCGGGCTTGACCGCATCGAGGCATTGCCGTGCCCCGAGGCACCCGTCGTCCATGATCTGGCCCGGGCCCCACACGTCGCCGGGCTCCACGACGTTGCGGCTCCGAATCTCCCAACCGCTGATCCCCACCTCGTCCGCGAGCCTGTCGAGCATGCCCTCTGTAGCGAATTGCGCCTGGTTGGCGCCGAAGCCCCTGAAGGCACCGCAGACCGGGTTGTTGGTGCGCACGGCGACGGCTGCCACGTCGATGTTGGGGATCTCGTAGGGGCCGCTGGCGTGGCCCGCCGCCCGCTCGAGCACCTTCATCCCGACCGACGCGTACGGCCCGCTGTCGCCGATCATGCGGGCGCGATAGGCGAGGAGCTTGCCGTTCTCGTCACACCCGGCGGTTGCCTCGATCCGAATCGGATGGCGCTTGGCGTGCATCAGCAGCGACTGGGGTCGCGTGAGCGTGCACTTCACCGGCTTGCCGAGGAGGAAGGCGGCGAGGGCGGCATGGCCTTGGTTGGACATGTCCTCTTTGCCCCCGAAGGCCCCACCGTTCGAGACCAGCTCCACCGTGATCCGGTCCTTGTCGACGGCGAGCATGTCGGCGATCTGGTCGCGGTCATCCCAGACGCCCTGCCCTCCGGAGTACACCATCAGCGAGCCGTCCTCGTGGGGCACGGCGAGGGTCGACTCCGGCTCCAAGAAGGCGTGCTCGACCCGCTGGGTGGTGAAGGTCTCCGAGACCGTGTGGGTGCACGACGCGAGTGCCCCATCGACGTCGCCTCGTGTGTACACGGACCGCGACAGCACGTTGCCGTCGAGTCCCCAGACCACGTCCTCGTCTGCGGCGAGCGCGCTGTCGGCGTCGGCGTAGACCTTGAGCTCGCGATAGTCGATGTCGATCAGGTCGGCGGCAGCGCGTGCGGTCTGCACGTCCTCGGCCACGACGACGGCAAGGACATCGCCGAGATACGAGGTCCGTTGCCCTTCTCCGATCATCACCGGCCAGTCCTTGTGGATGATGCCGACTCGCTGGACACCCGGGATGTCCGCTGCGGTGTACACCGCGATGACGCCCCCGACGGCGAGTGCAGGCCCTGTGTCGATACGCAGCACGTCGGCTCGTGCGTGGTCGGCGAGGCGGAGTGCGGCGTGGAGCATGCCGGGGACCCGCATGTCGTCGATGTACCCCCGGTCGCCGAGCGCGAGCTCCTCGGCCTCGTACTTCTTGCCGCGGTCCCCGATGCCGTTCGGGAGCGACGGCGCTTCGATGACGACGTCGTCGCGCAGCATCTCGATCGCTTCGAAGATCTTCGTGTAACCCGTGCATCGGCAGAGGTGGCCGCCGAGGCGACCGGCCGCCGTCTCCCTGGTGAGATCCTTGCCCTTCTGATCGAGCAGGGCCTTGGTCCTCACCAAGATGCCGGGCGTGCAGAACCCGCACTGGAGCGCACCGGTTGCGGCAAAGGCGCCCGCGAGCCTGGCGCGCTCCTCGACCGGGAAACCCTCGAGCGTGGTGACGTCCTTGCCCTCGGCCTTCTCCATCGACACGAGGCAGCTCTGGATCGGCTTGCCGTCGAGAAGGACCGTGCACGCTCCACACTGACCCGACGGGGAGCAGCCGTCCTTCGGCGAGGTCACATCGAGCTCTTCGCGCAGCGCAGCCAGGAGGTGGGGGTGGCTGGTGCGGACCGTGACCGAGGCACCGTTGACGGTGAATTCGGTCGCTTCGGTGGGTGTCATCGTCATGTCAGCCTCTCCGAGTCCTCGCACCGTTCCACTTTGCCACGAAGCGCCTCGCTTAACAATCTGTCAAGGGCTCTCGTTGGTGGAACATGCGCGGGCCGCCTCCCCGGCGATAGCATCGGCGCAACGAGCGCGGGAGAAGGATGCGGGCACGGGCCGAGTTCACCGTCGAGCCATTCGTCGACGGGCAGCCGGGGCCACACGTGGTTGCGGCCGTCGACGCCGTGCGGCAGATGGGGTTCGACCCGGCGGTCGGCCCGTTCGCTACGAGCTTCGCCGGCCCGGCCGACACCGTCGTTGCGGCGGTCACCGCACTGCTCACTGCGGCCCATGACGCCGGGGCCAACCGAGTGTCGCTCCAGATCGAGTTCGACGTGTGACATGGCCGAGCCAAACCCTCACCCCGTCTTCGCTGCCATCGAACCGCTGCTTGCGATCGTTGGGGGCGAGGTCATCGCTCCGGCCGACATCGACACCGGCGACATCTCCGTCGACTGGGAAGGGGCAACCATCGGCGGGATCAGGCTCGGTTCGCTGAACGACGCACTGGACCGGATGGTCGACCACATCGAGAGCGAGCTGGGAGCGCCGCTCGCAGACCTCAGCCGCACGGCCAAGCAGCAGGCCATCCGCATGCTCGACGAACAAGGAGCGTTCTTGCTCCGCAAGTCCATCGACGACATCGCCGATCGGATGGGGGTCAGCCGGATCACCGTCTACAACTACTTGTCGCAGGCGCGAGTCCCGTGAGGGGTAGACCCGCCGGGAGCGGGACGGGGGGCCGAACGGCCCTAGTCGGGCCGCCTTGGTCAGCCATAGTTGGCGGGAGCGCCTTGACATTTTGTAAGTTGTCGGGGCATCCCAGCACGGCGGACGGGAGCAGACGTGCGAGCGGGAACGGCGTGACATGACGGCGGCCAACAGCGGCCTACGCGCTCGATCCCGCTACATCGCCTACTTGGTGCCAATCGCGGCCGTGGTCGCTGCCCTCATCATCGGGGCGATCATGCTCATCGTGCTCGACGCAAGCCCGACCGAGGGCTTCGCCGCAATGCTCGATGGAGCATTCGGCAGCGGCGAGGCACTGACCGCTACGGCGCTGAAAGCGACCCCGCTCCTCTTCGTCGGCGTGGGCATCACCATCGCCTTCCGCGCCAACGTCATCAACATCGGCGGCGAGGGCCAGATGGTTGCGGGCGCGTTGCTGGCCACGAGCGTCGCACTGGCTCTGCCGGATTGGCCGGCGGCCGTCATGCTGCCGACCGTGATGATCGCCGGCGTCATCGGCGGCGCCTTGTGGGGTGCGCTCCCCGGTGCGTTGAAAGCCTATTACGGCGTCAACGAGATCCTGAGCACGATCATGCTGAACGTCGTTGCCGTCCAGCTCATGAACTTCCTCCTGCGCGGCCCGATGCTCGATCCCGGCGAGATCGAGCGCGGGACGCGCATCCCGCAGACTGCCCGGCTCCAGGAGGGCGCCGATCTCCCGCTCCTGTTTGGCAGCGGGAGGTTGCACGTCGGCCCACTGATCGCCGTTCTCGCCGCTGTTGCAGCGTACGTCCTGTTGTGGCGGACACCAGTCGGGTACCGGCTTCGCGCCGTAGGCCAGAGCACAGACGCTGCGCAATATGCTGGGATACCGGTCAAGCGCACGATCGTGCTTGCGATGACCCTCAGTGGCGCCATGTGCGGCCTCGCCGGCGCCGTCCTCGTTTTCGGGTCGGAGAGCCATCGTATGGTCACAGACGGATCGACGGCGGGCTTCACGGGAAGCGCAGGCTTCAACGGCATCGTGGCCGCCTTGTTCGGCGGCCTTCATCCGCTGTGGACGATCCCGGCATCATTCCTGTTCGGTGGCCTCCTCGTCGGCGGGAACGCCCTCCAACGTGCCGTGCAGGTCCCGACTGCGCTGATCCTCGCCCTCAACGGACTGGTGGTCGTTTTCGTCGTCGCCAGCGACCGCTACCGGCAACTCCTGCGAGACCGGGGGTCCCAAGCGGAGACGGCGGCTCGGCTGGCGGCTGAAGCGCCCGTCCCGAAGGCTGCGTCTCCACCCGGCGGCGACGGGCAGGCCGAGCCATGAGCTCGTTCTTCACCGAGGCCGTCCTCATCGCCACAGTCGCATCGGGCATTCGGCTCGCCGTGCCGTTGCTGCTCGCATCGCTGGGCGAGACCTACGGACAGCGCAGCGGTGTGCTCAACCTCGGCGTCGACGGCATCATGCTGCTGGGTGCCTTCGGCGGGTATTACGCAGTGCTCCAGACCGGCAACGTGTGGCTTGGCCTCGCCGTTGGGGTCGGCGTCGGCGTTCTCCTGGGTCTCGCATCTTCGCTCATCTCTGTCACCTTGCTCGCCGAGCAGGGCATATCCGGAATCGGGGTCTACCTCTTCGGTCTGGGGATGAGCGACCTGCTGTTCCAGCGGCTCGTCGGCACGCCGACGCCGATCCCCAAGTTCCCCAAGGTCGATATCCCCGGCCTCAGCGACATCCCGTGGATCGGGGAGATGCTGTTCCAGCACAGCATCATCGTCTACCTCGCCTTTGGCCTGGTGCCGTTGAGCATGTTCATCATCAACAAGACCACGTTCGGCATGAAGATCCGGTCGGTCGGTGAGAACCCGGAGGCGGCAGACAGCGTCGGCGTGAGCGTGGCCAAGGTCCGCTACGCAACCGTCACCATCGGCGGCACACTCGCCGGCGTCGCAGGCGCCACCCTTGCGATCGATCTCGGCATCTTTCAGCAGAACCTCACGAACGCCCAGGGGTTCATCGCCATCGCCCTCGTCTACTTCGGGGCTTGGCGGCCGCTCGGCGTGATGGCGGGAGCTCTGCTGTACGGTTTCGTCAATGCCATCGTCCTGCAGTTCAAGACGCTCGGGATCATCCCGCAGAGCTGGTCGGACATCGCCGCGATGGCTCCCGCCATCATCACGATCCTTGCGCTCGTCGTCGTGGCGCGCCGCTTCCGGCAACCCGCCGCCCTGACGAAGCCGTTCAAGAGAGGAACCTGACCAATCCGCTGCATGCCGCAACGGGAACCAAGAGGAGAAGCACCATGAAGCACAAATCGAAATCGACGTGGCTCATCCTGGCCATGGCGTTCGCGTTGCTCGTGGCCGCCTGTGGAGGCGACGACGATGCAACCACCACCGTCGCAGAGCCCAGCGGCACCGACGGGCAGACGACGGTCGCCGCCGGCGAGGCGTTCCGCATCGCCATCGTCGCGCCATCGGCATCCAACGACCTGGCATTCTCGCAGTCGATCGTCGATGCAGTGACGGTGATCCAAGGCGAGATGAGCAACCTCGAGGTCGACGTGACCGACGGTACCTTCGTCGTCGAGGACGCCGCTGCTGCCATCCGCGACTACGCCTCGCAGGGCTACGACCTCGTGATCGCACACGGCTCGCAGTACGGCGGGTCGCTGCAAGAGATCGCACCCGACTTCCCAGAGGTCTCCTTTGCGTGGGGTACGGCCGCCGACACTTTCGGCCTCGCCAACGTGTACTCGTATGAGGCGGCATCGGATCAGGGCGGCTACGTGATGGGCGTGATGGCTGCCGCATTGAGCGAGAGCGGGGTCATCGGGATCATCGGCCCAGTCGAGGTCGGTGACGCAAAGCTGTACGTGGACGGGTTCAAGGCGGGCGCCGAGGCCAACGGCTCTGGCGTGACGGTGAACGTCAACTACACCGGATCCTTCAGCGACGTGGCCCTGGCATCAGAGGCTGCGCAGGCGCAGATCTCCGCCGGTGCCGACGTTCTCACCGGCACCGCTCAGATGGTCGTCGGTGCCGTGAGCGTCGCCAGCGACGCGGGCATCCCCTGGTTCGGCACGCAAGCGAACCAGTCGAGCCTCGGCGACATCGTCGTGGCGAGCCAGGTGTACAAGTGGGAGGTCGTGCTGCGCGACATCATCGACAAGATCGGTCAGGGAGAGCTCGGCGGCACCATCTACGAGGTCAACCTCGAGAACGGTGGCGAGGTCATCGAGTACAACCCGAACTTCGCGCTGCCCGACGACATCCGTCAGCTCGGCGACGACACCGTCGCCGGGATCGTCGACGGATCGATCACGACCGGGCAGTAGGCAAGATCGACGGTCCCGGGGGGTCTCCCCCCGGCCCCTCGGGAACCGTCGTACGGAGGCGAACATGGCAGACATCCCGATGCTCGAGATGCGGGGAATCACCAAACGATTCCCCGGCGTGCTCGCCAACGACCGCGTCGACTTCGATGTCGTCGCCGGCGAAGTGCACACCCTCCTCGGAGAGAACGGCGCCGGTAAGAGCACGCTGATGAAGATCCTGTACGGGATGTACCAGGCCGAAGAAGGAGAGATCCTGCTCAACGGCGAGCCGGCGAGCATCACGACGCCGACGGTTGCGATCGCCCACAACATCGGGATGATCCACCAGCACTTCATGCTCGTCGACACGCTGACGGTGGCCGAGAATGTTGCGCTCGGACTGCCATCGAGCCGAGGCGTGCTCACCGACCTCGACAGGGTCTCGGAGAGGATCGTTGCGCTGGGCGACGAGTACGGCCTCCACATCGATCCGACCGCCGAGGTGTGGCAGCTCGCCGTCGGTCAGAAGCAGCGCGTCGAGATCATCAAGGCGCTCTACCGGGATGCCCGCCTGCTGATTCTCGACGAGCCGACGGCGGTGCTCACACCGCAAGAGGTCGATCAGCTCTTCCACACCCTGCGTCAGCTCACGGCAGACGGCAGGGGCCTCATCTTCATCTCGCACAAGCTGCATGAAGTACTGGCGCTGAGCGACCGCATCACAGTGTTGCGTCAGGGCCGGGTCACAGGGCAAACCACGACCGAGGGGGCGACGCGCGAATCTCTCGCCGAGATGATGGTCGGACGCGAGGTGAAGCTCGCTCCCGACAAGCCCGCTGTTGCCGTCGGAGCTGCCGGCCTCGTCATCCACGGGCTCGAGGTCACCGGCGACCGGGGCCTTCGTGTCGTCAACGGGCTCGACCTCGACGTCCGCGCCGGCGAGATCGTAGGGCTCGCAGGCGTCTCCGGAAACGGCCAGCGGGAGCTCGCCGAGTCCATCGCCGGGTTGCGGGAGTCGCAGGCAGGGAGCGTGACGATCGCGGGCACCGATGTGACGAACCGTCCCCCGATCGACATGCGTCGCGCCGGGCTCGCCTACGTGCCCGAGGGGCGGATGAAGGACGGCAGCATCGGCAGCTTCACCGTGGCAGAGAACCTGCTGCTGATCGACCACAAGGACCCCAGCTTCCTCAGTCACGGGCTCTTCGACTTCGGCGCCATTCGCAAACACTGCCAAGGTCTCGTGGATGAGTTCGCCGTCAAGACACCCAGCCTCGAAACGCCGGTGAAGAGCCTGTCTGGGGGCAACATCCAAAAGCTGATCCTCGCTCGCGAGCTGTCGGGCACGCCGAAGGTCCTGATCGCATCGCAGCCAACACGCGGGGTCGACATCGGCGCTGCCGAGTACATCCACCGGCGCCTCGTCGAGCAGCGGGCGGAGGGGACCGCCATCCTCGTGATCTCGGAAGACCTGGACGAGGTGTTTGCGCTGTCCGATCGCATTGCGGTGATCTACGAGGGCCGCATCATGGGCATCGTCGATCCGGCGTCGGCGACTCGAGAGCAGATCGGTTTGATGATGGCAGGAGTCGCTCCCGAAGCGGCATGACGCCGCCCCCACCCGTGAGCTTCAGTCCGCTGCGCGATACATCTCGGCGAACCGAAGGTAGTGGTCGACGCCCTCGTCCTGGCTCTTGATCTCGTTCTCGCGTAGCTCGCGAATGGGACGGGCGGGGGTTCCGGCGGCGAGCGTCCAGGGTGGAACCTCCCGCCCCTCCGGAAGCAGTGAGCCTGCCGCCAGCCACGCGCCTTCTCCGAGCTTCGAGCCGTTGAGCATGATCGAGCCGATCCCAACGAGGCAGTGGTCGCCGACCGTCGCTCCGTGCACCACTGCGGCATGGCCAACCGTCACCCGCCTCCCGATGACGAGCGGAAATCCCGCATCGACGTGAAACACAGCGTTGTCCTGGAGGTTGGTCTCCTCACCGATGACGATCCTGTCCATCTCGGCGCGCATGACGACACCGAACATCACGACGGCGAGCCGCGCAATCGTGACGCCGCCGTAGATGTGCGCGCCGGGAGCGACGAAGGCATCCGGGTGGATGCTGGGGACCTCCATGAGATACGACCCTACCGACCTGTGCGGCGACGCCCAACGCACGAGCCGGCGCCCGTGCCGCACCGACGCGACGCGGCGGCCGGGCCGAGCAGGAACAAGGGACCGCGTCCCTCCTCGACCACCGGCCGCTCGTCCCATCTCCTGCGGCGATCAACCCAAGAGAGCCGTTCCGCTCGGTCTCCCCCCGGGGTCGACCCAGCAGGCGATAGGTGCAACCTGTATCATGTGGTGGTTAGCGAACGGTTAGCGCCGAGTGCGTTGATCGCCGCAACGAGTGGATAGGAAGCCGCCGTGCAGTTCCGAGTCCTTGGACCTCTCGAGGTCTTTGACGCCGACCGGCCGGTCGAAGTGTCGGCGCCCAAACAGCGAGCCCTCCTGCTGTTGCTGTTGAGCAACAGTGGCGCCGTCGCTTCCACCGACAGGATCCTTGACGCCTTGTGGCCGGACGAGCCGCCTGCCACCGGCGTCAAGACGGTGCGATTCCACATCTCGAAGCTCCGCAAAGCCCTCGAGCCAACCGTCGCCGGCTCCGGGTTCTCGGTGATCGAGACCAGAGGGAACGGCTACCTGATCGATGCGGACCACCATGAGATCGACGCCAAGCGTTTCGAGGCGCTCGCGGAAGCGGGACGCCGTGAGATGGCGCAGCGTCCCGATCGTGCCCAGCGGCTCCTCACTGAGGCTCTCGCCCTGTGGCGCGGGCGTGCATTCGAGGACGTTGGCTACGAGGACTTTGCGGCGCCGGAGGCGCGACGGCTCGACGAGCTGCGGGTGGCTGCTGTCGAGAACCGCATCACGGCAGAGCTACGACTCGGCCGCTCTGTCGACCTCGTCGGCGAGCTCGAGAACCTGGTCGCCGCTCACCCCCACCGGGAGCGCCCGACCGAGCTGCTGATGCAGGCGTTGTATGCGGCGGGGCGGTCGGCCGATGCCGTTGGTGCGGGCCGTGCGTTACGCGACCGACTCATCGAGATCGGACTCGAGCCGCAACCGTCAGTCGGCGCGCTCGAAGACCAGATCCTGCGTCACGATTCTTCGATGGCCGGAGCCGCTGAGGCGCCGACCACGCAGATGAGGGAGCGGCGGCTGCCCACCCCGCTGACGTCATTCATCGGCCGATCCGTCGAGATACGAGACGTCGTCACACTGATCCGATCGGCGCGCCTCGTCAGCCTCGTGGGCTCGCCCGGATCAGGCAAGACTCGGCTCGCCATCGAGGTAGCGCGGGCACTCGACGCCGAGTATGAGCACGGCGCCACCATGGTCGAGTTGAGCGAAGTCGCCGATCCCGAACTCGTGGCGCAGGCCGTGGGAACTGCGCTCGGCATCACCGCTCCGGTCGGCGCCGACTACACCGAGCTCATCGTCGGCGCCTTGTACGACCGCGAGAGCCTCGTCGTTCTCGACAACTGCGAGCACGTCGTTGGCAATGCCGCCCGCCTGGTGCTGTCGATTCTCCAAGCCTGTCCGAGAGTGACCGTGCTCGCCACGACCCGCGAGCCGTTGAGCGTTCCCGGAGAGCGGTTATGGCCCGTGCCGCCGTTCGCTCTCCCGGCGGCGGGTCCAAGACAGATCGAGCAGCTCCTCGACGTCGACTCGATCCGGCTGTTCGCCGATCGCGCCCGAGACGTCAGCCCGGCGTTCGTCGTCGACTCGTCGAACGTCGACGAGATCGAGGCGATCTGCCGCCGCCTCGACGGGCTGCCCCTTGCAATCGAGCTCGCCGCCAGCACCGTGGAGGCGCTCACCCCTCACCAGATCGCCGAGCGGCTTGCTGATCGCTTCGTCGAGGCACCCTCGGGAAGGCGCCCGGGTTATGCGCACCAGGCAACGATGGAGGACGCCGTTCGCTGGTCGTTCGACCTGCTCGACCCTGCAGACCAGACGATATTCGCCCGCCTATCGGTGTTCGCCGGCGGATTCACGATGGACGCTGCCGAGACGGTTGCCGGATGGGGAGACATCGCACGCGCCGATGTCTTCGATTCCGTCTTGCGGCTGGTCCACAAGTCGTTGCTGGTCCCGCTCGCCAACGTGCAGAACCAGGTGCGCTACCGGATGCTCACCGTGCTGCGGCAGTTTGGGAACCGGACGTTGCGCGCTCGAGGCGAGGAGCTGGAAACCGATCGGCGCCATGCCGACCACTTCGGGGCAGTGGCTGCTGCGATCGCCCCCCACCTCCAAGGCCCACGCGAGGCGCAGACGCGTACGCTCGCCGACCTCGAGCTCGATAACTTCCGCCACGCTCTCGAATCGTCCTTGGGGGCGGGGCGTCCGGAGACCGCCATGGCGATCACGGCGGGGTTGACGTGGTACTGGTACTGGCGCTCGTACGTCACCGAAGGCCTCAGCTGGGCGCGTCGTGCCCTCGCGGCCGCACCCGACACGTCGACCCCGGAACGCGCCCGGTTGCTCTACACGGTGGGCATCTTCGAGAACATCACCGGCAACTATCCGGCCGGCTCGAAGTGCTTCACCGAGGCGCGTGAAATCGCCAGCCAACACGGGATGGACGCGCTCGAGGCGGCGACGCTGACTGGGCTTGGCGTCACCATGCGTGACTGCGGGCATCTCGCCAGTGCGCTCGACCATCTCACCGAGGCGATCGCCGTCGATCGCCGGATCGGGGATGCCTCCCACCTAGCGCTGTCACTCCGATTCGCCGCAGCCGTCAGCTTCATGCTCGGTCGAACCGCCGATGCCCGCACCCACGTGGACGAGTCGTATGCCATCTTCCACGGGCTGGGACATCGCGGCGGGATGGGATGGGCAATGGAAACGGCCTGCCGCATCGCCTTCCGAACAGGCGAGGGCGACGGTTTCGAGCTTGCCAACCAAGCCAGGGACTCCTTCGCAGCCGTGCGCGACCGGCGCAATGATGCCTGGGTGCTGATCAGGATGGCCGAGGCTCACGTCGACGCCGGACAACTGGCTGCAGCACGAGCAGAGGTCGACCAGAGTCTCGAGATCTTCATCGAGTTCAATGACAGGCGCGGCATGGGATATGCCGTCATGCACAGCGGCTTGGTGGAGATGGCGGCGGGGCGGTTCGACGAGATAGGCGCCGAGCTGCGCCGTGCTCTGCGGTTGTTCGTCGAACTCGGGGACGAGGGTGGGGCGTCGACGGCCTCCGGTTTTCTGGCCTGTCTTGCGATCATTGAAGGCAACACGGACGCTGGCGTCGAGCATGCGAGAAACTGGCTGGCCCTTCGCGTGGCTGATCGTTTCATCTGGCGCTTCATCGACGTGTTGAGGAAGCTCGAGGGCGGCGTTACGGGCGCAGGCGGCGACGCCGCCGAGCTGACCGTTCGACGTGAGCACCTGGAGGCCGCGCTCGAGAGCGGCACGGCCATCGACGCCGCGTCGAAAGCACTCGACGACATCCCAGCGGTTCTTGCGGCAACGCTGCGATCAACGCAGTCGGACAAGGGCATCTGACCTACGAGATCGCCCTCCAGACCGGCGGGGGTTTGGGGAGCTGGTCGATACCGCCCACTGGGCTGGACGACTTTGGCTTGCGGCCCTCGCACTTCCGCGTCACTACCTCTTCGGTCCGGACAGAGCCGCGAGCGAGATACCCCTCTACGATGCCCTCACCCAACTCGCCGGTTTGTCGGGCAGACGTCCACCATCGAACTCGTCATGCTCGTGAGCCCTGTGACAATCTGCCATCCGGCGGTGTTGGCGAAAAGGGCCACGATCAGCGAGCGATCGCACGCCGCTTCTCGCTCGGGCTCGGCACCGGATGGCTCGAGCTCGAGCACCAGGTCTTCGGGAATCCCTTCCCGCCACTCGACGAGCGGTTCGGCATTCTCGAAGAAGCCCTCGGCTACGTGCGCAGCATGTTGGACGGCGACATGCCGGGCTTCCAGGGCGAGACGTTTCGCTTGGAAGCCTTCCCGACGCTCCCGCGCCCGACTTGGCCGACTCCCCTGGTGGTGGGGAGCACGGGAACACGCCGGACCTCCTACCTCGCCGGCACATACGCCGACGAGGACAACTGCTATCCGGCCCCTGCTTAGGGGTTTGCCGTACGAGTCGGCGCCGCTCGGGCAGCCGCCGTAGACCGGCCGCGATCCTTCACGTCTCCTCATCAGCAGCGCCGGAGCCGTGCTGGCGGCTGCGACACCGACTGCGAACACAACGTTGGTTGCCGAGGAGGCAGGCGCGAGCGGAATGTCGGAGCGCGACCTACAAGCGCACATGCAGCGCCGGAACACGCCGCGAGGAACGTTCGACGACGTCGCCGCCCAGCTGCAAGGTCTGGCGACCGCGGGGAGCGCCGGTTTACATCCAGCGGGGCGCCGGCTTCGGGCCGGAGCGAAGTGGTCGCCCTCGTCACCAGGCTCCGGTCGTGAGCTCGACCCATCTACCCTTGCCGGAATGAACGATCCAAGTACGGGACCGGGAGGCCGCAGCGGGAACACGGACCTCGACGGGCCCGTCCACTACGTCGACTACGGCGGCGATGGGCCGCCGCTCTTGCTCATCCACGGCCTCGGCGGATCGCACCTCAACTGGATGCTCGTCGCCCAGCCGCTCAGCAGCCGGTTTCGGGTCGTCACGATCGACTTGCCGGGCTTTGGGCTGTCGCCGCCCGCGCGGCGCTCCGTCCATGTGGCGGAGCAGGCGGCGCTCGTCGCGCGCTTCATCGACCACTCCTTCGACGGACCGGCGTTCGTGGCCGGAAACTCCATGGGGGGCCTCGTCGGCCTGCTCACCGCCCACCGAGCGCCCCAGGCCGTGCGCGGGCTGATCCTCGTCGATGCCGCCTTGCCCCCGGCCATTGCCCGACTGCCCAGCGCCAGCACGATCCGCTTCCTCGGTCCGCCCCTCCTGCCCGGCGTCGCGTCGCGCCTGGTGGCATGGTCTCGCGATTCGCGCTCGGTCGAGGACCACGTTGCGGCAACCCTCGATTTCGTCACCGCGGACACGCTGCGGCTCCCCCCCGAGGTCGTCGAAGCGGCGGAGGCCATGGAGACCGAACGGCGGGCCATGCCGTGGTCGATCCCCGCCTTCGTCGATGCCCAGCGGTCGATCGCTTCGGTGCTGCTGATGCGCCGCCAGTTCCTGAGGACGATTCACGGCATCGGTGCGCCGGTGCTGATCATCCACGGCGATCAGGACAAGGTGGTTCCCGTCGAAGCCGCCTCATGGCTCGCCGACGCCCGCCCCGATTGGGAGTTGCACGTCATGCCCGGCGTCGGCCACGTGCCTCAGCTCGAGACACCGGATGGATTCATCAGCATCGTGACCTCATGGGCGGCACGAGTCGAATCACTGCCCCAGGTGGGTTGAGGCGCGCTGACGAACCGTGCGGCGCCGTCGCACCCTCGCCCGAGAACCGGTTGAGCCTCAGGCGCCGTCGGCGCGCGCAACCTGAAGTCGTCCCTCCATGCCGGCGGTGAAGTGGCCTGGGATGGCGCAGATGATCTGGTAGGTCCCGCTTGGCGGCGAGGTGAACGTGAACGTCCCACTCTCCCCCGGTTGCACTTCTTCTTCCCAGTAGACGAAGTCGGCGAGCAACGTCTCCTCGTCCTCGGGCAACTCACTCTCGTCCTCGATCCGAACACCGTCTTTGAGGACCACCCACTCGTGCTCAACGGAGCCGGTGTTGTCGAGAGTGATCGTGATCTCCGTCTCCGGCGGCACCGTGACCTTGTCGGGGTCGAACGCAAAGTCGGACATCGTGACGCTGAGGTTGGTGGATGCCTCGGGCGTGTCGTCGCCGCCACCGCAGGCAGCTGCGGTGAGAGCGAGAAGCAGAACGAAGATGATCAGGCGGCGCACGGTGGATTCCCCTCTCAGACCCGGTGATGCGACGGGCAGCTTAACCGCATCCGAGCATGCGCAACCGTGGGTTCCCAATGCTCGAGCAGCTCCGGCGTAGCATGAGGTCCATGGATATCGCGACCGCAGCCTCGGGTCTGCCCAAGGCCGAGCTGCACCTCCACATCGAAGGAACCCTCGAACCCGAGCTCATGTTCACGCTCGCTCGCCGCAATGGCGTCCCGCTGCCGTTTGCGTCGGTCGACAAGCTGCGTTCCGCCTACGAGTTCACCAGCCTCCAATCGTTCCTCGACATCTACTACCAAGGTGCGCAGGTGCTGGTCACCGAGCAGGACTTCTACGACCTCGCGTGGGCCTACCTCGAACGCGCAGCAGCCGACAACGTTCGCCATGCCGAAATCTTCTTCGATCCGCAGTCCCACACCACGCGAGGCATCGAGTTCTCGACGGTGCTCAACGGCCTCGAAAGAGCGATGAACGACGCTCGTGCGCAACTCGCCATCACGGGCGGGCTCATCATGTGCTTCCTCCGCCACCTCAGCGAGGACGAGGCAATGGCCACGCTCGCCCAGGCGCTCCCTCACCGCGAGCGGCTGCTCGGAGTCGGCCTCGACTCGTCCGAGATCGGCCATCCGCCATCCGAGTTCCGAAACGTCTACGCAGCAGCTATCGACGCCGGCCTGATCCCCGTGGCGCATGCCGCCGAGGAAGGCCCGCCCGAGTACGTGTGGGAAGCACTCGACGTCCTGGGCGCGCAACGGATCGACCACGGGGTACGTTCCATGGAGGATCCGGCCCTGGTCCGCAGGCTCGCCGCCGATCAGATCCCGTTGACGGTGTGCCCGCTTTCGAACGTGCGGCTGCGAGTGTTCGACTCGATGGCTGATCATGTGCTGCCCGCGATGCTCGACGCGGGGCTACGAGTGTCCCTCAACTCCGACGACCCTGCGTACTTCGGCGGATACGTGGCGGGCAATTACATCGCCGTTGCCAACGGGCTCGGCACCGACCTCGCATCGCTCGCCGACATCGCCCGCGACAGCTTCAGGTCCAGCTTCTTGCCCGAGCAACGCAAAGCCGAGCTCGTTGCCGAAGTGGATACCTACGTCGCTGCGCTCGGCTGACTCTCTGCGACCGCAGCGCGCCGCACGACGTAGATGCGATCGACGCCGAACCTTCACCGACCCCAGGGAAGGCATGAGGGACACCCCCCATTGCGGCGACATGCCTCTGAGGTGTCTACTCCACCATCTTGGACACACTCGCCACGCCCCGACCACCGCTGACAACAATCGACAAAGCGATCCTGACACTCCACGGTCTCACCGCTGCAGTCGTCGGCGTGATCGCACTCTTCAGCGTGACCGATCCCGAGTTTGGGGGCTTGCAGCGCATAGTCATCGTGATGATGATCGGGATGTGGGCCGGCGGCATCCTGGTCATGGCTGCGATCGCCCGCCTGTTCTCCAGGGAGTCGGTGCGGGTTGCGATCCTCCTGGCGGGACCGTTCATCGGGATCGTGTTCCTCATCGGCTCGGCCAACGGCTGGGCGATGCTCGGCTAGCGCGGCCCATCACCAGAATTGTGGCTGTCGGGAGATACGACGGCTCCCGACCGGTTAACCTCCCGGGGTCGAGCGAGAGGGAGTTCCCCCGAGTGGATTGTGACTGGCCACGCGACCTCGATGCGGCGCTCGCCGCACTCGCCTCCGACCCGTCTGCCACGCTGCTCGCCGGCGGCACCGATGTGATGGTGGAGGTGAACGCCGGCCATGCCAACCCTGCCCATGTCATCGCGTTGCGGCGGTTGGACGAGTTGCGGACGTGGGAAGCGAACCGAATCGGTGCAGGCATCACCTACGCCCGCATGGAGCTCGGCCCTCACCCGGCGCTCGCCCAGCTCTCCCGCACCGTCGGGTCGCCGCAGATCCGCAACTCCGGCACCATTGGCGGCAACCTCGGGACGGCCAGCCCAGCGGGCGACTCGCTGCCCTTCCTGGCTGCGCTCGACGCCGGCGTGGAGCTGCACAGCACTCGCGGCACCCGCACGGTCCGCTGGGACGAGTTCATCACCGGAGTGAAACGCACGTCGCGCCGGCCGGACGAGCTGATCGTCGCCGCCGTGCTACCCGAGGACGTGCCCCAGCGTCAGGCGTTCGGCAAGATCGGTGTCCGCAACGCGATGGTGATCTCGATGGTGTCTGCGTGCGTCATGCGATACGACGATGGGCGCACCACAGTGGCGCTCGGAGCCGTCGGTCCCACTCCGATTCGTGCCCGCGGCGCGGAGGAGATGATCTCGTCCGAACTGGCGCCTTCTGAAGCCGCCCTCGGCGAGTTCACCCGGCTGGTGCGCGAGGAGGTGCGCCCGATAACGGACCACCGCAGCACGGAGGCCTATCGCCGCCATGCGTCCGGCGTCCTGGCCCGTCGACTCCTGGAGAGGTGCCTCGCCGCATGAGAATCACGGTGACGATAAACGGCGTCGACCACTCCACCGACATCCGCGGGCCGGAGAGCCTGCTCCATGTGCTGCGCGAAGACATGGCGCTTCCCGGCTCGAAGAACGCGTGCGAGCAAGGCGAATGCGGTTCGTGCTCGGTGGTGCTCGACGGCGACGTCGTCTGCTCGTGCCTCGTGATGGCCGTCGACGCGAACGGATCGACGGTGCGCACCGTCGAGGGGTACGCAGACCACGACGTGCTCCATCCGGTGCAAGCAGCGTTGCTCGACGGCGGCGGCGTCCAGTGCGGCTTCTGCACCCCCGGGTTCGTTGTCGCTGCCGCAGAGTTGTTCGACGTGAACCCGTCGCCATCGGCCGACGAAATCAGGGAGGCACTCGCCGGCAACGTGTGTCGCTGCACGGGCTACGGCGCCATCCTGCGGGGGCTCGAGGATCTGGCGGCGCGCAACGCAGGAGGGGAAGCATGACGTTCACCACCGAGCGTCACGATGTCCGTTCCGGCGTCGGCACGTCTGCCGACCGGCCGGATGGCATCCCCAAGGTCAAGGGCAATTTCGCCTACTCGTCCGATCTCTCCGCCAACGGTGCGCTGTGGGGCGCGACGCTCCGCAGCCCCCATGCGCCGCGCCACCATCACGCGGCTCGACATCGGACCCGCCCTTCGCATTCCCGGCGTCGGCGCCATTCTCACCTACGACGACGTCCCCGGCCGCAAGGTGTTCGGGCTCGAAGAGGCCGATCAGCCGGTGCTCGCCGACGGTGAGGTGCGCTATTGGGGCGAAGCCATTGCCGTTGTCGCCGCCGACGATCCCGAGGATGCACGGCGGGCCATCGAGGCCATCGTGGTGGAGTTCGACGTGCTCGACCCTCTGGTCGACCCCGAGGAGGCCGACCGGCAGGACGCAACGTTCCGCAGAATGACCGTGCGACGTGGCGACCAGGCGGCGAAGGGCGAGGTCGTGGTCGAGGGGTACTACGAGACCGGCATGCAGGATCAGGCGCCGCTCGGCCCTGAGGCGGGTCTTGCGATTCCCGACGGCGAAGGCGGCGTCGACCTGTACGTCGCCACGCAATGGAGCCACGTCGACCACGAGCAGATCGTCGCCGCGTTGGCGCTGCCGCCCGATCGAGTGCGAGTCCACCTGTCCGGCATCGGCGGCGCGTTCGGCGCCCGCGAGGACGTCAGCCTCCAGATCCACCTCTGCATGCTCGCCCTCCATACCGGACGGCCGGTCCGCATGGTCTACAACCGGGCCGAGAGCTTCGTCGGGCACGTCCACCGGCATCCGTCTCGGATGTGGTACCGCCACGAGGCGACCAACGACGGAAAGCTCGTCAGGGTCACCGCCAAGCTGCTGCTGGACGGCGGCGCCTACATGTCGTCGAGCCGAGCCGTCATGGCCAACGCCGCATACTTCGCCGTCGGCCCCTACCGCTGCGAGTCCGTCGACGTCGACGGCGTGATGACTCGCACGAACAACCCGCCATGTGGGGCGATGCGCGGGTTCGGAGCGGTGCAGTCGTGCTTCGCATACGAGGCGCAGATGGACCGCCTCGCCGAGGCGCTCGAAATGGATCCACTCGAGCTGCGCCTGCGGAACGCACTGAACCCCGGCGATCACATGCCGACGACGGGTCAGCTCATCGAGGGCTCGCTGCCGACAACCGAGGTGATCGAACGACTCAGGTCGATCCCGCTGCCCGCCGAGCTCGATGCGTCCCACCCGCTCCACCTCCCTGGTGGAACCGGACTCACCACCTCTCCTGCCGACGTGGTGCGCGGCGTCGGCTACGCCGTCGGCTTGAAGAACCTGATGTTCTCCGAGGCGTTCGACGACTTCACCGATCTCCGGGTCGTCGTTTCCCCCGTCGGCGTCGAGATCCACACTGCAGCGGCAGAGGTCGGGCAGGGTCTGGTGACCGTCTGCCAGCAGATCGCCCGGTCGGTGCTCGACATGGAACACGTCGCCGTCGTGTTCGACGATACGTCACAGATCGGGTCGGCCGGGTCGACCTCCGCCTCCCGCCAGACTCAGATGACGGGTGGCGCCACCTTGGCTGCCACAACAGAGCTGCGTGATCTCCTCCTCGCCGAATACGGCGGCGACCGGCTCGACGCACAGGGCGTGTGGCGCGAGGACGAGCTCTTGGCGAGTCTCGATGCGGTGTGCCGCGGCGGGCCCGTCGAGCATCGGGTCCGCTTCCGCCACCCTCCGACGGAGCGGCCGAACGAGCACGGACAAGGCAACGTCCATGTCGACTTCGCCGTGGCGGCTCACCGCGCTGTCGTCGACGTCGACCCGGAACTCGGCCTCGTCAGGGTTGTCCAGGTCGACACGGTCCAGGACGTCGGGAAGGTGCTCAACCCGCGGGCACTCGTCGGCCAGATCGAAGGCGGCATCATGCAGGGCGTTGGCCTGGCGGTGATGGAGGAGTTGGTGATCGACCAAGGTGCGATCCGCAACGCCAACTTCACCGACTATCTGCTGCCGACGTTCGCCGATGCGCCGGACGTCGTCGCCGAGTTCGTCGAGGAGCCGAGCCACTTCGGTCCGTTCGGCGCCAAAGGCGCGGGCGAGCCCCCAACCATCAGCTCGACCCCGGCAGTCGCTGCGGCGATCCGTGCTGCGACGGGGCGCCCCATCGTCAAGGTCCCGGTGCATCCCGAGGACATCATCGGATTGTGACCCGCCCGAGCTTCGACATCGCCGCCGTCTACCGCACGGCACGGGAACGGCTGGCGATGCTCGCTCCAACGCTGAAGCCGGAGCAGCTTGCGGCCGACGTGCCGACGTGCCCGGGTTGGTCGGTGCAGGACGTCTACGCCCACCTGGCCGGGCTCAGCACGGACGTCCTCGGCGGCGTTGAGTCGCCGGGAGGCGAAGCTGCCACAGCGCTCCAAGTCGACAACCGCAAAGGGAGGTCGATCGGCGAGCTGGTTGCCGAATGGGAGGCGAACGCGGCTGAGCTCGAACGGCGGCTCGCCGCAGGCACGGCATCCGTGCGGCTCGCAATCGACGCGTGGTCACACGACCAGGACGTCCACAACGCTCTCGGTCTCGTCTCCGGCCGCGAGGGCGCTGGGCTCGAGTTCACCATCTCCGGTGTGTGGCGGATGAAGCGCGTCCTCGCGGAAGCCGGACTCTCTCCATTGCGTGTCGTCACCGACGCCCACGACTGGACGCTGGGTGACGGCGAGCCGGGGGCGACATTGCGGATCGACGCCTACGAGCTGGCGCGTCTCCTGCTCGGGCGACGCAGCCTCACCCAGATGCGGTCGTACGAATGGACGGGCGACCCTGAGCCGTATCTGGCCGTGCTCCCTGCATTCGGCCCCGCCGAGACCGACATCGTGGAGTAAGCGCCCGAGTGTCGGCCGAGGTGGGTGGATTGGCATGGGTTTACCCCGGGCGCCACTACATTCGTCGCATATGGTGAGGCGAGTCGTCCTGTTCATGGCCTTCGCCGTGGTGGTGGGAGCGTGTGCGACCTCAGAAGCGGCACTGCCCCAGACAACCGCGGCATCGGCGCCTCTCCGCGCCGAGCCGGGTGGCCCCACGACGTCCGAAGCGCAGGACACGACAACCTCCGGCGCCACGGTTGCGCCATCGACGACGGAAGGCACGACCACGACGACTCTTCCGCCTCGCGGGCGTCTCGTGGTGAGTGCCACGGGTGACGTCAACCTCGATCCGGGGTACATCCCTGCGCTCGCCGCCGAGGGGTTTCGCCACCCCTGGACCGGGCTGCAGCGGATCTTCGAGGACGACGACCTCACGATCGTCAACCTCGAATGTGCCGCGTCGAACCTCGGGTCGGCGCTCGCCAAGCAGTTCACGTTCCGGTGCGACACCGACGCCCTTCCGTTCATGCGTGCCGGCGGCGTCGAGGTGGCCAACCTCGGCAACAACCACTCCGGTGACTACGGCAAGGACGCCTTGCTCGATTCTCGCGAGCAGCTCATTGCCGCCGAGGTCGCTCCGGTGGGCGTCGGCAAGGACGCCGCCCAGGCTCACGAGCCGGCTCTCTTCGACATCAACGGGTGGCGCATCGCCGTGCTGGGCTTCGGAGGCGTGGTTCCCAGCCCGGACTGGATCGCCGGTGAGGACTGGCCCGGCATGGCAGACGGCGACACCATCGAAACGATGGTCGAAGCTGTTGCGGCTGCCGACGAAGTCGCCGATCTGGTCATCGTCGTCATCCACTGGGGCGTCGAGCTCGACACCCAACCTCGTCAGGAAGACCGGGAGCGCGCAGAGGCGATGATCGCTGCCGGTGCCGATGCGATCTTCGGCCACCACGCCCACCGGCTCCAACCACTGGAGACGGTCGGTGGCGTTCCGGTGGCATGGGGTCTCGGCAACTTCGTCTGGCCAACACTGTCGCAGGCCGGGTCGACCACCGCCGTCGCCCAGGTCGTCTTCGAACCCGACGGCTCGGTACGGTCATGCCTCGTCCCCACCTTCATCGAGTCCCCGGGCCACCCCGTCCTCCAAGTCGAGCACGACCCGACGAACCCCTGCTCAGACTGAGCCCGGTTCCGGCATCGCAAAGAAACGCCCGTCCCGGCCGGCGCCGGCCGGCTCCCCTCATGGGGAACCATCAGATCGAATGCCTCCCCCACCGGGGGAGGTGGCCCGAGCCGCAGCATCGAGACGGAAGGGCGCCGTTCTGATGCCTCCCCCACCGGGGGAGGTGGCCCGAGCCGCCGGGCTCGGGACGGAGGGGCCGTTCTGATGCCTCCCCCACCGGGGGAGGTGGCCCGAGCCGCCAGGCTCGGGACGGAGGGGGCCGTATTCACGCCCCTTGAAGCTGTCGTTCCTGCACCGCATGATCGACTCCATGCGGAGGCGTCGCCGACCCGGCCACACGACGACCCGAGCCCGGGCTCTGCGCAAGGAGATGACACCGGAAGAGCGCAGGCTGTGGTGGTATCTGCGGGATCGCTTTCCCGACGTCCGGTGGCGACGCCAGGAACCCGTCGGGCCCTACATCGCCGACTTCGTTTGCTACGCCGCACGGCTGGCGGTCGAGGTCGACGGCGGCCAGCACGTCGACAGTGACTGGGACGAGCAGCGAGACGCCTTCATCCGCTGCCGTGGTTTCGAGGTGCTGCGCTTCGACAACGCCGCCGTCCTCACGCGCATCGAAGACGTGCTCGACGACATCGGCGACACGATGCGCAGCCGGGTCCAGGACAGACCCCCTCAGTCCGGCTGACGCCGGCCAGCTCCCCCTGAGGGGGAGCCATCGAACGTGGCTCAGTCCGGCTGACGCCGGCCAGCTCCCCCTGAGGGGGAGCCATCGAACGTGGCTCAGTCCGCCTGACGCGTTCCGATGATCCCCCCTCAGGGGGGATCGCAGAGCGCAGCGATGCGAGGGGGGTCAGGGCAAGCAAAGCGAGCCGTCGCACCGCTCACACGGCAACGCGGGATCGCAGAGCGCAGCGATGCGACGGGGGTCGGGCAAGCAAAGCGAGCCGTCGCACCGCCCACCTCGCCCGCCACTTGCTACCCCCGGGCGCGGGGCGGCACGTGTGCGAACTTCCGTCGCTCAGTCCTTGCTGGCGAGGTCGCGGAACTCGTCGGGGACACCGCGACGGCGTTGGAGGAGCAGCGACGCCCTGCCAACGGCCTCCTTGCCGAAGCGCTCGCGAAGCGCATCGAGTGCGTCGTCGAGACCTTGGCGAGAGCGCTCCTGGGCCGAGCCCACGTGCAAGAGGTCGGCGCCGAGCAGCTCGGTGAACGGTAGCTCGAGCTGTAGATGCGGCGACGTCGTGAGGCCGGACGTCGAGATGGCGAGCAGATTCACATCGCGACCCGCCGCCTCGGCGACACCTGCGTCGGCGAGGTATTCGGCGATCGAGGCGATGGCCGGCGTAGTGGCGATGGGGGCGCGCAGCGACACCCTCCGGGTCACGGCGGTGAGATCGTCGAAACGGACCCTGACCGTGATCGTCCGCGCCGCACGCTGCTTCTTGCGCAGCCGCGAGCCGACCCGTTCGGCGAGGTCGAGCAACACCCGACGGCGCAGCGCGCGGTCGTGGCCGCCGCCACCGAAAGACGACTGGGCGCCAACAGACTTCGCCCGGTGATGCGTCACGACCGGCCGCGGGTCGCGATTCCAGGCCAGAGCGTGCAGGTGCGATCCGGCGCCGGGGCCGAGATAGCGCTCCAGGGCGCGTGGGTCGGTGTGGGCGAGATCGGCGACGGTGGTGATGCCGAGCTGGGCCAGCTTCGCCTCGGTGACCCGTCCGACACCCCAGATGAGCCCCACCGGGAGCGAATGGAGGAAGGCGAGCTCCTCCTCGGGATCGACGACAAGCAGACCGTCCGGCTTGGCGACCCGACTCGCCACCTTGGCCAGGAACTTCGTGCGGGCCACTCCCACCGATACCACCAGCCCGGTCTCCTCCTTCACCTCGTGGCGAAGCCGGGCGGCGATCTCGCGGGCTGGTCCGAACAGGTGAACGCTCCCTGAGACATCGAGAAAGGCCTCATCGATCGAGATCCGTTCCACGAGCGGCGTGAATCGAAGGCACACGTCCATCACCTGCTCCGACAGCGGGCCGTACTCGGAGAAGTGCCCGGGCACCACGATGAGCCGTGGACACAGCTGCCGAGCTCGCCGCAACGGCATCGCCGAGCGCACCCCGAACGCACGGGCTTCGTAACTCGCGGCGAGCACCACGCCCCCGCCGACCGCAATCGGCTTGCCTCGAAGCGCCGGGTTCCGCAGTTGCTCGACCGATGCGTAGTACGCATCGAGGTCGACGTGCAAGATCGGAGCGCCGTCAGCCATGCCACTGTCGATCATGCGTGGTGGGTGCGACAGGAAGCGGGCCACGGGCACGACGCCAGCAGCCCCGACTGCGCTCCTCTCGACCCCGCCTGGGCCGGGTGCAGCACCGTTCGTTGGGGTGAGATGACCGCAATGGGAGGGGTACCCGAATGTCCGGTCCGCGACTGCGGATGCTTGTCGCCCTTGTGGTGATGCTGGCAGCCTGCGGCGGCGGAGATGGCGACTCCGGCCCGGCTGAGACCCCGACTACTGCTGCAGAAACGCAGGCGACGGATCGCACCACTGTGGCCCCGAGCGGAAGTGAACTGCAGGAAACGGCCGATGCCCTCACCGAGAACCTCCAAGAGGTGCAGGATGCGCAGGGAGGCGGTTCGGCCACGCTCACCGTTGGCGACCGGAGCTGGACATTCGACAACGTGCTGTGCGCGTTCGGGGAGGCCGAGATAGGCCAGGCCGGCGCCGAGTTCGTACTCTCGTCGATCCAGGACGGCCTCCAGCTGTATGCATCGATCGATTCCTTTGGGCAGAGTGTCACCCTGAACGACATCGAGGACTTCCAGAACCCGTCCGTATCTCTCACAGCCGGCTCCTTCACGACGGCGATCACGGGCGGTCCTGAGGAGTTCATCGAAGTGAACGGCAAGGAGATCCGCGCCGGTGCGCCCTTCGTTGACGACCTGGCCGACTCCTTCGATGGCATCGACGGGACGCTCGAGGCAACGTGCCCGTGAACCCGTAGACGGGCGGGCGGCACGGCAGCGCCGGCCGGCCGCGCCCTCATCCGAACAGGTCGTCGAGCAACGCCCCCACCGGGTCGGCGCCTGCGGGCACGCTGACTGCGTCTTCGTCCGACGCGTCTGCGGCAGCGACCGACAGCGAGAACGTGTGAGTGACGCCAGACAAGAACCGGCTCAGCGGGGCGTACGAATGGCTGTCGTCCGCCCCGAACCGGCGGTGGTAGAAGCGCTGCGGATAGGAGACGTGGAGATGATCCTTCGCCCTGGTCAGCGCCACGTACAGCAGCCGGCGCTCCTCCTCGACCCCGCCGGGCTCGCCAAGCGCCATGTCCGAGGGGATGTTGCCGTCTGCGGCATGGATGACGAACACCGACCGCCACTCGCCGCCCTTGGCGGAGTGGATGGTCGAGAGCACGAGGTAGTCGTCGTCGAGATGTGGTGAGCCTGCCAGGTCGGCGGTCGACACCGGCGGATCGAGTGTCAGCTCGGTGAGAAACCGGCGTCGCGTCGGGTATTCGCCGGCGAGCCCGGCAAGCTGCTCGACGTCGCCGAGGCGGGCGGCGGCATCGTCGTAGTTGCGCTCGAACACCATCGTGCAGAACGGGACGAGCCGGTCGATCTGCTCGGCGGGTGTCGGCTCTCGGTCGACCGTGCCCCGTGCATCGCGCAGGGCGTGCTGGAGCTCGGCGAGCGGCTGCACGGCATCGGCGGGCACCACCGGCTCAACGCAGCAGAAGGCGGTGAGGGCGTCGAACCCGTCGGCGGACACCCGCTCCCCCACCTCGCCGAGCAGGCGCATCGCCGTGGCCGGACCGATGCCTGGGATCGCCTGCAGCACGCGATGCCACGCCAGCTCGTCGCGGGGGTTGTCCAGAATGCGCAGCAGCGCCATGAGGTCCTTCACGTGCGCCGCTTCGAGGAACTTGAGCCCGCCGTACTTCACGAAGGGGATGTTGCGCCTGGCGAGCTCCAGCTCCAGCCCGTCGGAGTGGTGGCCGGTGCGGAAGAGGACCGCCTGGTCGCGCAGGGGAATGCCCGCCTCCCGGTGGGTGAGCACGGTGTCGCAGATGAAGTCGGCCTGCACCGTCTCGTCCACGCAGGTGACGAGCTCGGGTAGCGGGCCCTTCTGCGCGGGCCGACCGCAGCTGTTTGGGATACAGCTCTTTGGACTGGGCGATGACGGCGTTGGCCGCCAGCAGGATCTGCGGAGTGGAGCGGTAGTTCTCCTCGAGGGTCACGACCGAGACCCCGCGATACTCATCAGGGAAGCGGCGGATGTTCTCGATCGACGCCGCTCGGAAGGCATAGATCGCCTGGGCATCGTCGCCGACGACGGTGATATTGCCCGCCTCGCCGCAGAGCTGCACCAGGATGTCGCCCTGGATTCGGTTCGTGTCTTGGAACTCGTCGACGAGCACATGGTCGAACAGGCCGCGGACTGCGCCGGCGGCAGGGCTGTCGAGTAGCGCTCGCCAATACAGCAGCAGATCGTCGTAGTCGAGCACGTTGTGCTCGCGCTTGCGCTCCCGGTAGCCCTTGAAGACCTCCCGCAGCTCGTCGCCGTGGTCTTGGCACCATGGGAAGCGTTCCCGCAGGATGTCGTCGAGCTTCGCCTGCTCGTTGACGGTGCGGCTGTAGATGGCGGCGATGGTCTCCTTGCGGGGAAAGCGCACTTTGCCTTCGGCGACACCGAGCTCGGTGCGCAGCACACCGAAGAGCGACTCGCCATCTGCCTGATCGAGCACGGTGTAGTTGCCGTCGATCCCAACCGCAGGGGCGTGGCTCCGCAGCAGCCGGTTGGCGATCGAGTGGAAGGTGCCGCCCCACACCCGCCCCGTTGCGCTGTTGCTGATCAGCCCGCCGGCGCGTCGCACCATCTCGGCCGAGGCGCGGCGGGTGAACGTCAGCAAGAGGATCCGCTCGGCAGGCGTGCCTCTGTCGATGAGCCACGCCACCCGGCTGGCGAGCGTCCGCGTCTTCCCGCTGCCTGCCCCGGCGACCACCAGCAGCGGCCCACCGTCGTGGACGACTGCCGCGCGCTGCTCCGGATTCAGGTCATCGAGCCAGGCGGGCGTTGCAAGATCAGGAGCGAACATCTGTTCGATGCTAGCGCACAGGCCCCTGCCCGGCGAGGAACCGCCTCCAGACCGGCTGGCGCCGGCCAGCTCCCCCAGAGGGGAGCCATTCGTTGGTGCGCCTCCCACCAGGGCACGTTGCCCGAGCTGCCAGGCTCGGGACGGAGGGGCGCTCATCCGCGGACGCTGCTACTCGTCGGAGGCCGGGATCTTCTTCTCCCGCAGCATCTGCCGCATCGCCGCGATGGCCTCGTCTGCCACATCCACGTCGACGTCGCCGCCGGACCCCATGATGATCCGGTCGAGCTTGTCGAACGTCGCCTCGATGATGACCTCGATGCTCGTCCCACCCGAGGTCGTGAGGAGGAACCGCTGCGTCTCAGGGATCTGGAGCTTGCCGCCGCGAATCTGCTTTCCCAGCAGCTTCCGAGCTTTGTGCGGCAGCCGGTCCTTGTCGATGGCGAGGTCTTCGGTCTTCGTCGTCACCGAAACGACGTCCCTGTAGAAGAACTCATCCGTGCCCTCAGCGAGGGCGTTGCCGGTCAAGCGGTCCAGCGCACACTGGTACGCAGCGATCTGGTGCTCCGTGAAGTTGAGGATCGTGACGCTGACCGGCGTGAAGCGCGGATTCCCCTTGCGGTCATCCCGGTAGGCGAGGTCGGCGCCGGTCACATTGAACGTCGGGCCCGTGAGCACGACGGTTTCGGACGTGCGCTCGAGCCCGGTGAGGCCGCACTTCTGGATCGCGCGGTCCTTCAACTGCGTGAGGTCTCGATCCAGCCAGCGATCGACCTGCCCCGAGGAGGGCCGCGCCGACCATGTCGCCACACGAACCACGCCGAGCGCCAGGAGCCCGATGCCCGCCGCAACGGCCAGCGCCTGGGAGTCGGGGTCAACCGAAGGATCACTCCCGGACCCCATGGCGATGAGGACCACGCCGATGAGCGACACTCCGACCACCCATCGGGGAAACGGGGTGAAGAACCGCCGTAACGCCCGCAGTTCTCTCGGCTTCGTCTTCGTCACTTGGTACGCCATACGCTTCTCCTCCCGTCAGGCGTCTATGGCGATACGTCCCCACACCCCCGCGTCCACGTCAACGGCATCGAAGATCCGGGCGAGCTCCCCCCGGTCCATCTCTTTCGCGTTCGCCTTCGCCAGCAGGCTCTCGACCGATGGCTCCGGAACCAGCAGGCCGTGCCCCTCGTAGTAGTCGACCTTGACCAGGGCGGCGAGATACTCGAAATGCGCTGGTTCGGGGTCGAGCCGCACCGCTTTGGCGAGGAGCCCGGCGATCTCCTCGGCGATGCTCATCCTCAGTGCCCGCGGCCGGCGACCGCCGACGATCGCCAATGCGAGCGTGTAGGCCGCGGCTGCCGATGTTGGGTCGGTGGTGACGGCGCGCCGCAGCACCTCGCGCGCCTCCTTGTACCGACCGAGGTAGAGGTAGCAGTGGCCGAGGGAGACGAGCGTCGCGCCGTCGACCCTTCCCGCCGCCAGCGCCGTCTCATACTCAACGGCGAGGGACGCGGCCCCTTCGGCGCCCATGCGTTGCAGTGAACCGAATGCGGTGCGTGGGTCCCGCCCGGCGACGCGCCCTGCGGCGTGCGTGCGCAGCGACCTCACGAGGCGGTTGACGCCGCCGTCGAAGTCCTTGTAGAGCTCCGCCCGGTCCCGGCCACTCAAGAGCAGCCGGAACCGATCGGGCAATCCAGTGTCGACCGTCTCGAGATAGGCGGGCAGGATCGGCTTGCGCAGTTCCTTGGCGAGCTCCACCTCGGAGAGCACCTCCCCCGACCGGACCGATCCGGCACTGACCGCGACGATGACGGCATCGCTCGACCGCAGCGCGTCCGTGATGTCGGTCCGGAAGAGGTTGCCCACCTCGATCTCGGCGGTATCGCGCCAGACGCGAACGCCCTCCTGCTCGAGGGCCGCCTGCAACGCGGCCACCCGCTGAGCATCCTGTCTGGAATACGACAGGAAGACCTGCGGTGGTGATCCGTCCGCCATCGGGTTCCTCTCGCCCTGTGTCATCGCACCGGGTCGCGGCATTCCCACTTCCGACCATACCGAAGCGAGCGGAACGGCGGAAGGGCTGCGGGTCACCCCGCGAATCGGTTCGCCGTCTGATATGAGACCGGCCGTATCTCAGGGCACGTACTGCTCATCGATCTCAACGATCTCACCGTCGGCGACGGTCAGCCAGACGCCGGGCTTGTACTCACCTTCCGGCCCGGGCCCATACCGAGCCGCTATCCAGTCAGCGTACGTGATGGCCTCGAGTTCCGGCCCGCCGATGTTCGGCAGCCACATCACCTCGGGATCTACGGCAACCGGGACGGTGCGGAGCTCCGGGTTGACGTTCCGGATGTAGTAGTCGTTCGGCGGGGGCGACTCCTCGCCGTCCTCGGCGGACGCCAGCACAGCTGCGTCCCCGGTGAACCAACAGGCGAGATCGAGCTCGATCTCGCCTGATGCAGCCCCGGCGACGTAGCCGAACCAGTCCCCATCGGGAAGCTCGTCTGTTCCCGGCGTGCAGCCGGATCCGGAGGCGAGGGTGTTGGTGTCGACCGTCGTCGTCGTGGCCCGGGTCGTGGTCGTGGCGGCCTGGGTGGTGATGGGTGCGGTCGTCGTCGCAGCGCTGGTGGTGGTCGTCGTCACCCGGGTCGTCGTGGCTGCAGTAGTCGTGGTTGCTCCTGTGTCGTCGTCGCCACCGCACGATGCGGTGAGCAACGCAAGGCTCAGAACGAGCACGACGAGGGCACCTGGCATTCTGGGAGTGGAGTAGCGCTTCATACATGCAACGTATTGCGGTTGGCGCAATCTGCACAGGCCCGATTCCCGCGCACTTCGTCCTTTCTGAGCCGGGCCGGTAGCGTGCCGGGCGACGCACTCCAGGGAGACTGCCGTGATCCATCTCGATCGGGACGGCCCCGTCTTCGTCGCCAGGATGGACGACGGGGAGAACCGCATGAACCAAGGATGGCTCGACGCCATCACCGCAGCGCTCGACGAGGTGGAAGCGGCACCACTCCCCAAGGCGTTGGTGACGACCGGCACCGGCAGGTTCTACTCGAACGGGCTCGATCTCGACTGGCTGATGACCGGCGAGGTCGACATGCGGGAGTGGGTGGCAGGCGTCGAGGCGGTGTTCGCCCGCATCCTCGGCGCACAATTCGTCACCGTGGCTGCGTGCAACGGCCATACGTTCGCCGCCGGTGCCATGCTGGCTACGTCTCACGACTTCCGAGTGATGCGAGCGGATCGCGGGTTCTTCTGTCTCCCCGAGGTCGACCTCGGGATCCCGCTGACGCCCGGGATGAACGCCCTCATGGCAAGCCGGCTTCCTGTGGTGGCCCTCCACGAGGTGCTGGTGACGGGGAAGCGCTTCGGGGGTGTCGAGGCGGCGGCCAAGCAGATCGTCGACCAGGCGGTGCCGGAGGACGAGGTGCTGAGTCGAGCGATCGAGATCGCCGCCGCGCTCGCCGACAAGGCGGGCCCGACGATGGGGGTCATCAAAGGTCGGCTCTACGCCGAGGCAATCGAGCTGCTGGTGGGCTCCGCGTAGTGACGACCACGGCTGAAGCCGTACGCGAGATCCTCGAGGTGCTCGCGGGAGTACCGGTGTGGATCGCGTTGGCGGCGTTGGAGACGGCCGGTCGAGGCGGTGACCGACTGGTCGCCGGGCCGAGTCGCGGTGCACCGAGCCGACGGCACCGAGGTCGAACGTGCACTCGATCGTGTTCCGCGACGATGGATCAGCGGTGCACACGTCCCACGAGGGTTCCGAGTACATCTGCCCCCACGACGGCTTGACCACAGGCGTGATCGCCGGCCGGGAGGTGCCATACATCGCGGCGTTGCCATCGCCCAACTCCCCTCGACATGTCGCCATGATGATCCGGCGCACGTCCCAGCGCACAGGAGCCATGGTTCGCGGCCGGGCCATTGTCGACGACACCATCAATCAGCCCTGGGAGACGCAGCTGCAGTACGGCACATATCCGCGCCATGGCCCTCGCTCGGTCTCGCCCGTGTCGCTCCGATCAGCCGGTCGACCAGATCGCCGTCCGCACGGCGGAGTACGAAGATGTCCATGGGTCGCCACGTGACGATGCGGTAGCGATAGCCCCGCGCCGTGTATTCGACTTCCTTCTCTGTCGAGCGGTCGGCATGGCTCTCGGCAGACATCTCCATGGCCAGGTGGCTCTCATTGCCGGCAGTCTTGGAGACACCAAACTTGGCGCCGATGCCCTTGACCTTCACGCCCTTCGCCTCGACCTCTGGATCGATACTCCGCTCTCCAGAGAGCGCATCCGACTGCATGCGCGAGCGACCACGGCCACCCGAGAGTCAGGCGGCGCCGCCGCTGGGGAAGTCGGTGGCATCCAGAGGGACGGCGTACACGACGACGTTGCTGTCGTAGCGGCGGTCGGCGCTGCTGAAGTCGCCGCCGCAGGTGATGAGCGTGAGGACCGGCGGACCGCTTCTGGAGAACAGGACGTCGGTCGGCAATTCGTCCTTGTCGTACACGGTGCGGGCAACGACGCGAAAGGCCTGCTCGGACCCGTCGTCGTAGGCGACGTGGACGAGGTCATCTGGCTCGAGATCGCGCAGCCCGAAGAAGACTCCGGGACCTTGGCCGGCCAGGTCCACGTGAGCGGCGAGCACTGCGGATCCACCCTCGCCCGGCGAAGGGCCGAACTTGTACCAAGCGACATCGGTGACATTGTCCGGGACGTCCATCTGGCCGGTGGCCGCAACGACGCCGTAGGGATCAATCGGGGCGTCCACGTCGAGAGCGTCGATACGGAGACCAACCGGTTGTTGGGCGATCTCGGCACCCTCGGGAGGCTTGGGGTCATCCGGTGCGGCCTGCTCCGAATCGGCCACAGTCGTCGAAGAGCCGGGGCTCTCGTCAGGACGTTCCGGCAGAGCATCCGTCGTGACCAGTTCGGGCTCAGGCAGATCGACGGTGGGGGGAATTCGAAGCGCCTCCTCGACTGACGATGGTGAACCGGCCGTCTCGCTCGGCGAGGCGATGAAGGCGATGAGGGCCGATACGAAAAGCGCCCCTCCCGCCAGGATGAGCGCCCAACCGTGCTTGCGATTCACGACAGAAAGGTATCAGCCGGGGGAGCGTACGCTCCCCCGGCTGCTGGGAGGAAGTCAGTTCGAGTTGCGACGCAACACGAACCCACCACTCAACAGGGCGGCGGCGCCCAGAGCGATGGCGAGCAGGGCAAGCGGGAAGCCGCCGGCGGCCTGGCCACCGGTGCCGGTCGGAACGCCGGTCGGAGCGCTGCCGAGGCCGCCGATGGTCTGCACTGCCACGGTGAACGTGCCACCGTCGAGCGAGCCGATCGCGTAGGCGATCACGTTGGTGCCGTCAGGGATCGTCACGTCGGAGTCGAACACAACGGGCTCGGTGGCGCCGGTCGGCACGATTTTGACGTTGTAGGTGTCTGCGGGAACGTCGGCGACACCCTCTTGCGGGTTGGAGACGTTGCTGAAGAGCGCAGCATCATCCGCCAGGATGTCGACGGCTGGGGCGGCGGCAACGTGACGTGCAGTGATGCGGCCATTGCCGGCGTCGGTGGCATCGATGTTGTTGACGAACACACTCAGCATCGGCGCGCCGTCCGCATCGAGGTGCGCAACGATGCTTGCGTTGGCGCCTGCAGGCAGCGCCACCGTGTCGGCGAGCGCCGGATCACCGGCTGCCGGGTCGGCGCCGGCGCCGTAGATCTCGATGTCATAGTCGCCCGCGGGCAAGCTGAGCGGGTCGGTGACGGTACCGAAGGTGAATGCCGGCAGCGTGAGGTCACCGTTGACATACACGTCGACTTCGAGGTCGGGCACGCCGTGGACGACGGTGACCGTTCCGTTGTCCTGGGCGAACGCCGCAGACGGAACGATCAGCAGCGCCATCGCGGCGAGCAGGGTGAGCAGCTTCTTCATGTTGGGGATCTCCTTCCGAGACCGAGCAGTTACTTCACGTACGACACCCACCCCTCGGACGGATGAACGGAAACTTCGATCTTGACAATCTGAGCGAAATACACTTAGATTTCTTGGTGTTGGCAAACACAGTAAAGTTCACCCCACAGGAGGTGCAGCAATGAGTCTCGTCCGCTTCGATCCCTTCGAGCTCGTCCGCGATCTCGATCGCCTCTTCGACTCACCAACCCCGCGTACCGGCATGTGGTTGCCCCGAGTGGACGTCTTCGAGCGTGATGCGAATCTCGTCGTACGCGCCGAAGTCCCCGGAATCGACGCCGACACGCTCGACGTGACGGTCGAAGGTGGAACGCTCACCATCACCGGCAATCGCGCCTTCGAGAACGAGAGCGAGAGCGGCAACTTCCACCGCAAGGAGATCTTCGAGGGGCAGTTCAAGCGAACCGTCCTCCTCCCTGAGGGCGTCGACCCCGAGTCGATCACCGCAAGCTCAAAGGACGGCATTCTCGAGGTCACCGTGCCGAAGAAGCCCGAGGTGCTGCCTCGGAAGGTGGCCATCGAAGTCCAGCGGTGATCCCTCCCTCCCGCCGCTGAGACGTAGACGGCCCGCCCCTGGACTCAGGGGCGGGCCGTCGCTCGTTCGGAGAAGGAAGCCGGCCGCGGAATCCGGCGCTATTGAACGCCGGCCGTGCGCAGGTTGCGGCCCACGTCGCGTCGCCCGAGCCCGAGGTTGGGGTCGGGTGCGATGTTGCCTGCGACGAGGCCGCCGACGTACTCGCCGAGTGCGGGGCCGTGCTTGAAGCCGTGGCCGGAGCCACCACCGACGATCCACACGCTCGGGTGCTCCGGATGCGGCGCCACGATCCAGTTGGCGTCCGGCGTCGACGTGTACTGGCAGGTTCGGGTCATGACGACCGCTGCCGCGCCCAACGCCGGGAAGCGCCGCTTCATGTAGGTCCGAGCCACGTCGATGCTCCGCTGACTGGGCAGGCGGTCGAGCGTGTCGGGGTCGATCGGATCCCCTTCGAAATCGGGACCGACCTTGAAGCCCAAACCTTCGACGTCCCCCGTGCCGTACATCGCCCCGTCGTAGTCGACCCACCCGGGAACGTCGGGCGTTGCCCACCCTGGTGGTGCGCCGAGGTAGACGACGTCTTGGTGCGTGACGGCTGCCGCCACCGTGCCCGGAAAGAGCTTTGGCAGCCAAGGCCCGCACGCCCACACGACGACATCGGCTCGCCTGCGCTCGCCGCCCACCGTCACACCATCCCCATCCGGTCGGGCCGGTGCCGCGGTCAACGTGACGCCGCGCCGGCGTGCCCTTCGCACCAGGGCGCGCACTGCTCGCCTCGCCAGCAGGACGCCTCCCTGCGGCTCGTGGAGAGCAAAGGCCAGATCACGTGTCTCGATGCTGGGGAACATGCGTTCCAGATCTGCTGACTCGATCAGGCGGGCGGGAATGCCGAGCCTGGCGAGCGTGGCTGCGCTGTCGGACTCCCATCCCCCTTCCCGATGGGCGAACCACACCACGCCAGACCGCAGGAACAGTTGCTCACCGGAGTCACGCTCGAGGTCGTGCCACAACTCCCGAGCCCGGTAGGCGAGCACGCTGTACCAGTCTGCGGTGCCGTGGCTGTAGCGAATCAGCCGCGTCTCGCCACCGCTCGACTGGCGGGCGTGCCCGGGCTCGTACTGCTCGATCAGTTCGACTTTCCAGCGATTCGCAGCGAGATAGTCGGCGATCGAGGCGCCGAACACCCCGGCTCCGACGACAACGGCCTTGCGTCTCATTCCCCCGTCTCCCTCCTTGGCCACTCCCCGCTACGACGTTACCCGGACCGCCAGGGTCGCGTCGTGCGACAATGACGCATGCCATCGAGGGACATCCGGATCGTCGAAGCCGCCGGGCGGGAAATCCGCATCTCCAGCCCGGACAAGGTGATGTTCCCTGACCAGGGCTGGACGAAGCTCGCTCTCGTCGAGCATTTCGTCATGTGTGCGGAAGCCGCGCTACGCGGGGTCGCCAACCGCCCGACGATGCTGAAGCGCTGGAACGCCGGGGTGGGAGCGGATCCGCTCTACGTGAAGCGCCCCAAGCAGGCCAGGACGCTCGTCGACGTGCGGTTCCCCTCGGCGCGGCCCGGCCGCATGTTCCTGCCGCTCGACGAGGGCGACGTGATCTGGATGGCGCAGCAGAACTGCATCGACCTCAACCCCTGGAACGCACGGGCCAACGATCTCGACCATCCCGACGAGCTGCGCATCGACCTGGACCCCACCGAGGGCCACGACTTCGACGCGGCCAGAGAGGTTGCCCACGTCGTCAAAGCCGTGCTCGACGAGGTAGGGCTGACGGGCTGGCCCAAGACGTCAGGCAATCGCGGGATCCACATCTACGTCCGGCTCGCTCAGGAGTGGGACTTCTACCAGGTGCGCCGAGCCGGGCTCGCCCTGGCCCGTGAGGTGGAGCGCCGCCATCCCTTGGCCACCACGGCATGGTGGAAGGAAGAACGCGAAGGCGTCTTCATCGACTACAACCAGAACGCATGGGACAAGACGATCGCCAGCGCCTACTCGGTCCGCCACACCGGCTGGGTGTCGACGCCGTTTCGATGGGACGAGCTCGCCACCATCGACCACACCGCCATGGACCTGATGGCCTTCAAGGACCGCTGGGAGGAGGTCGGCGACCTGACGCAGGGCATCGACGAGGCGGCCGGCAGGCTCGAACCCGTGCTCGCGATGGTCGCCTCCGACGAGGCAGCGGGGATCGGAGACGCCCCGTGGCCACCCCACTACCCGAAGATGCCGGGTGAGCCGCCCAGGGTGCAACCCTCGAAAAAGCGAGCGGAGAACTGGGAGTGAGCGACTACCTCGAGGTGAATCGCCACGCCTGGACGGAGGATGCCGCCAATTGGGTCGAGCCGGGCAGGCGCAGCTGGGCGGACGAACCGAAGTGGGGCATATGGGGCATCCCCGAGACCGAGGTCGGCATGCTGCCGGACGTTTCGGGACTCGACGCCATCGAACTCGGCTGCGGGACCGCCTACGTGTCCGCATGGCTGGCCCGTCGCGGAGCGCGGCCCGTCGGCATCGACCCGACGCCCGCTCAGTTGGCGAGCGCTCGCATGTTCCAGGCCGAGTTCGACCTCCACTTCCCCCTGGTCGAGGCCCGCGCCGAGCGGCTCCCATTCCGCGACGAGTCGTTCGACTTCGCCATCTCGGAGTATGGGGCTGCCATCTGGGCTGATCCATACGCGTGGATCCCCGAGGCCGCCCGGGTTCTCCGCCCCGGCGGGGAGCTCGTCTTCCTCGGGAACAGCACCCTGGTGATGATGTGCGTCCACGATGACGCAACCATCCCTGCCGGGCCGATGCTGGTTCGGCCACAGTTCGGGATGCATCGGTTCGACTGGGACGACGATCCCCCCGTTGTCGAGTTCCACCTCAGCCACGGCGACTGGATTCGTGTTCTTCGCGCCGGCGGCTTCGAGATCCTCGACTTGATCGAGCTGCGGCCGTCCGAAGGGGCCGTCACCACTTTCCCGTGGGTGACCGCCGAGTGGGCGAGGCAATGGCCGTCCGAAGAAGTGTGGCGCGTGCGCAAGCATGGCTGAGCGAGCGATCGACAGCTACAGACCCGGGACGCGTTTCAGATGTCCTCGACGCCGAGGGAGCCGGCGGCCAGGGGTGCACAGCCGGCCTCGGTCTGCGCATAGACCCGATCCGCCAACCGTTCGGCGAATCCCGCCGCCAGAGCTACCGGTAGGCAGCTGCCCCCGCAGCCGTGAACAGACCCTGGAGGTCGGACTGGAGCACTACGGCAACCCCCAGTGCGGCGACGCCGCCGCTCCCGAGGCGGAAAGAGGATGAAGAACATCGGATTGGTTGCCTCGACGATTCGGAACCCGGCGTTGCGTTCGCCGTGGAGCGCCCGACTGATCACAGCGCCTGCGACGCCACGACCAACCACCGTCGTGAAGGCGCCGAGTCGTGTGAGCACCTCACCGGCGCCCGCCCCGGGCAGCCCAGCGGCGACGGCAAAACCCGCCATGACAAGGACGCCGACGAGCAACACGGCGATGCGGCCGAGCATGCGGGCGCGCTGGTCCGTGATCCGATCGAGCTCGTCGAGGTAGGCGTCGAGAAGGCCACGGATTCTGCGGACGGTCGAGCGGAGGCCTCTGAGATCCGAAGCTTGGGGCGCCGGGAGGGCCGATGCGGCCTCCGGTGCAAGCTCGGCGAGCCGCTGGCGAGTGAGCGCGAGCTGATCCTCGAGCTCTTCGGCGGCCCGGCCTTCGACGAGGTGGCGGCTCCGCAGCACGGAGCAACTGCCATCCATCGACGATCTGGCGGGCATCGAGCGCACTGCGTGCGGCGGCAATGAGGCCCGTGGCCGCTCGGGCCCACGGCTCGCTGCGCGCCTTTCGGTCGCGGGCCAGGATCGAGAGCTCACATGCGGCGATGGAGATGCGGGTGGCAAGCCGTGCCTGCTGCGGTGACGGCTGGGAGAATCGAGAGCCGAGCTTGTTGAGGACGGCCACGATTCGGTCGAGGTCGTCGCCGGATATCAGCGGTGCACTGCGAGGTTCGCCACGACGCCGCCAGGATCGACTGTGGCCAACCGTCGGATTCGGGGGACTTGGCGACTCGGATGGCCGCTCGAAGTGCGGTTGCGAAGCCTCACCAAAGGCGGCCGCCTGCGTCGCGCTGTCCGCTGCGAGATCACCGACGGTCCCAGCCGGTCAGACGACCCGACGACTGCAGCCGCCACCTCGGGCGACTGTTCTCCGTTGTCCGTCGCAAGAGGCGGCGACTCGATGGGCTGCGGTATGGCCGGCCTTTCTGATTGGCAGTGCGGCTTGGGTCGCTGCTGAGAGCGTCGGCCACCGAACCGGCATCCTGAGATGTAGCGTCTATGCCATGGCCCACAATCCGCCCCGCCGCCTGCTCCTTGCAGCCGCCCTCCTGGTGGTCGCGGCGGGTTGCGCTGGTGATGCCGGCGAAACCACCTCGACGACCGGTGCCCTCCAGCCGACATCCAC
The DNA here is from genome assembly GCA_963792895.1 of uncultured Acidimicrobiia bacterium. Classification (GTDB taxonomy): domain Bacteria; phylum Actinomycetota; class Acidimicrobiia; order Spongiisociales; family UBA5794; genus UBA6912. Next base: position 367,602 of record CAWBYA010000007.1, on the reverse strand, counting down.
CTCACTGGCCGGCCCGACGACCACAACCTCGATGCCGCCGAGCTCGTCGACCACGACGACGGCCACCACCACCTCGACGGCAGGAGGGGCACCGCCCACCCGCCCGCTGCCATTCGACAGCTGGACTGCGGTGCTCGCCTCGCTGCCGGTGGCCGAGAACACGGCCGAGCAGGCGCGGACCGTGGCAGAGAAGCTCGGGGTGCCGGCGGCCGGCGTTCTCCTGAGCGACGATTACCCGTCGCTCAATCCGGGCTTCTGGGTCATCTACACGCGGCCGTACGAGTTCTCCTGGGAAGCGGCCGCCGCGTGCGGTGAGGTCGCGAACCTGGTCTCCGACTGCTACCCCCGCTACCTCGGCGGCGATCCCAACGAGCCCGTCGGCTACGAAGCCGGGACCATCGTGGCCGTCACGGAGGACGCCCAGCTCGTCGTCGTGTCGGCCACGAGCGGCGAGGTCATCCGCACGATCGACACCTCGTTCGGCGGCGACGGATCGTATCCCAGCGCGCCTGCACTCGCTGCCGACGGCCTCACGATCGACTACTCGGTTGGCGCTGAGGACTTCTGGTTCTCATGTGACGCTTCTGACGGCCACCTCGAGCGCTTGGATCTCGCGACGGGTCGCACCGAGAAGTCAGGGGACGGGTTCTACCCTCGTGTGTCGCTCGACGGAGTGACGCTGCTGTACCTCGCGTCCTCGGACTGCTACCCGGACCCCGCCGAACCGCAGTTCGTGCTCGCACCGATCGACACGATCGTCCTCAGGGATGTCGTGACGGGCAGCGAGGTGCGCCAGATCGTGCCACTCAGCGGCGATGTCGACGAAGGCTACGAGTTGTGGAACGTCATAGAGGGCCTCACCAGCGTGTTCGTCTTGGATACCGCCGGGTCCGTGTGGAGTTTCTCGCCCGAGACGGGTGGCGTCGCGGCGGGCGAACTCGTCGCCGACCTCGCTGCAGCGGGGCTCGACTCCGGCGGATATCGACTCATCGGCTATGACACGGTGCGCAACCGCCTCTTGGTGGCGTACAACTACTTCGACACGGATTCGGAGTTCACCGAGCTCTATGCGATGGACGTAGCCACCGGGGACATCGAACAGCTCGCCGTCTACGAGGGACCGAGCTCGTTCGCCCTGGATCACACCGGCCGCCACCTCGCCGTGGCCGCCGAAGGCGAGCTGATCATCGACGGCACGACCGTCGCCTCCGAGGTTCGGGTCGTCGCCGTGGCGTGGTGACCCGGCGTATCGTGCTGGCGTGATCTCACTCGCCGACGTGACCGAGGCGCAGAGCCGAATCAGCGGTCTCGTCCACCGAACCCCAACCGTGCACAGCACATCGCTCAGCCGGCGCCTCGGTGCCGAGGTGTTCGTCAAGCTCGAACTGTTCCAGAAGACCGGGTCGTTCAAGCCCCGAGGCGCCTTCAACGTCATGCTGTCGCTCAGCGACGAGGAGCGCGCCCGTGGCGTCGTCGGCTTCAGCGGCGGGAACTTCGCCCAGGGCATGGCCTATGCGGGCAGGACGCTGGGCGTCGACACGCTCGTCCTCATGCCGGAGACGACCCCGCGCCACTACGTCGACGCCACCAGCGGGTACGGCGCAGCCGTCGAACTGGTGCCCGACATCACTGCGGCCATGGAGGGGGTGGCCGCCCATGCCGCGGCCGGCCGGACGCCCATGCACCCTTTCGACGACACGCGGATGATGGCCGGCAACGGCACCGTCGGCCTCGAGATCGTCGAAGACGTGCCCGCCCTCAGCCACCTCTTCGTTTCCGTCGGCGGTGGCGGCCTCATCACAGGCGTAGCGACCGCCGTGCTCGGGCTGCGGCCCTCCACGGAGATAGTGGCCGTCGAGACGGAGGGCGCCGATGCGCTTGCGAGGTCGCTCGTCGCAGGTGAGGCCGTGACGATCCAGCCCACATCGATCGCCAAGACACTTGGGTCGCCATACGCAGCCGCCGATGCGATCGAATTGGCCGCCACCCGGCTGGCCGGGGTCGACGTTGTGAGCGACGCCCAGGCGGTTGCGGCACTCGGCTACATCGCAGAGCGGATGAAGGTGCTCACCGAGCCGGCGGCCGCCTGCACCCTGGCCGCCGCCGATGGCCGCGCAGACGGGTTCGGGAAAGGGTCACAGGTGGTGTTGCTGCTGTGTGGCGGCAACGTGGCGCTCGACGACATCGCCGACTGGAACCACCGCTTCAGCAGCCTCCTCACGTCAGCAACCATGATCGATGGATCGGTGGACCGGACGAATCAGGCCGGAACGCCGTGGCGCCGCAACGCATCCGCCAGCCCGTCGACGTCCGCAACCGTGAGGGTCAGGCCGGGATGCCGGAACGCCTTCCCGGCAAAGAGGGCGGGGATCGCTTCGACGAACTTCACGCACAGACCCCGGTCGACGTTCGTGCCGAACGTGAGTCCGTGGTCGGCGAGCGATCCACGGATGCCGATCGCCTTGTACCAGCGGTAGCCCTCGGTGACCTCGATGCCTGAGATGTTCTCGATGGGCGTGCGCACTTTCCAGCGGCCGAATCGGACGGCCAGCGTGCGATCACCCACCGTGACTTCGGCGTTGTCCTTCTTCACCCCGAGCAGTCGGAGCATCCAGGCATAGCGGCCGTCGAAGGCGAACGGAAAGGTCTCGGTGGTGTCCATGTGACCAGTCCAGCAGGCCGCAGTGCCAACCAGCGAATCGATCACCCCGACCTCACGGAGGGAGGGTTCGGTCTGCCCGGTAAGATGACTCCAGAATTGGAGCGAACGCTCAAAGTCTGAGAGGTTTCGATGAAGAACAACCCCGGCAAGGTGGGTGGGCGGCGCGTGGCGATCGTGGATGGGCTGCGTACGCCGTTCATGAAGGCGGGCACCGTCTACCGAGACATGACGACGCTCGATCTCGCCGCAGCGTGCGTGACTGAGCTGATGGAACGTTCGGCCGTCGGCCGAGCTGAGGTCGATCAAATCGTGTTCGGTGCCGTGGTTGCGGACGTCGCCGGCCCGAACATCGCCCGCGAAGTTGCGATGCGCACGAACTTTCCCGCCTCCGTGGATGCGTACTCCGTGAGCAGGGCGTGTGCGACCAGCACACAAGCGATCGTCAATGGCGCGCAGGCCATCCTCACCGGAGATGCCGAGATCGTCATCGCAGGTGGTGCGGACAGCCTTTCGAAGCCGCCCATCCTGTATGACGACGCCGTGGTCGATGCCCTCATGGCCGCATCGAGCGCCAAAGACCTCCCCGGCAAGGTGCGAGCGTTCGCCTCGCTGCGTCCCAAGGATCTCGCTCCCCGGCCGCCTGCCCTCGCCGACCTGTCGTCCGGCCTCACGATGGGCGACGCCGCAGAGAAGATGGCGCGGGAGAACGGCATCTCCCGGGAGGCGCAGGACCAGTACGCCTACGACTCGCACATGAAGGCCGTCGAGGCCTGGGAGAAGGGTGTGCTCGACGACGAGGTCATGTCGCTCCCGGTCCCGCCCGCGTTCACGGACACCGCGACCCGCGACGGCATACCCCGCGCCGACACCACGATCGAGAAGCTCTCGTCGCTGCGACCCGTGTTCGACCGCAAGTACGGCTCCGTGACGGCAGGCAACAGCTCACCGCTCACGGACGGGGCAGCGGCCGTGATGCTGATGGAGGCGAAGACAGCGGAGCGGCTCGGGCTGGTCCCGAAGGCTTTCGTGCGTTCGTGGGCGTTCGTCGGGCTCGATCCGTCGTGGCAGATGCTCATGGGTCCATCCTTCGCAACACCGGTCGCGCTCGACCGGGCCGGCATGACGCTCGACGACATCGACGTCGTAGACATGCACGAGGCGTTCGCCGCCCAGATGCTTTCCAACCTGCAAGCCTTTGCGTCCCCAGAGTGGGCGAAGCGCTACCTCGGCAGGAACACCGCAATCGGGGAGATCCCGGCTGGGAAGCTCAACCTGTACGGCGGATCGATATCGCTCGGCCACCCGTTCGCCGCCACCGGGGCCCGCCAGGCGTTGACGATGTCCAACGAGCTCGTGCGCCGCGACGCCGGCACCGCCCTCATCACCCAGTGCGCCGCCGGGGGTCTCGGCAGCGCCCTCATCTTGGAGCGCTGACATGACTGCGACCCTTCCCACTCTCGAGCATGTGCACTTCGACGTCGACACCGACGGAGTCGCCGTCGCCCTCATCGACCGCGCCGGCGAAGCGATGAACACCCTCAGCCCTGAGACTGCGACCGACCTCCTCGCGGTCGTGGATCGGGTCGAAGGTGACGACACCATTCGCGCCCTCGTCGTCGGATCGGCGAAGAAGGACAACTTCGTCGCCGGCGCCGACATCCGTTGGCTCAGGAGCCTCGACGACGTCGACACTGCACTGGAGCTGATGCGCGAGGCCCACGGAGTGTTCGCTCGCCTCGAGAACCTCCATCTCACCGGAGGCAAGCCGGTGGTGGCTGCCATCCACGGTGCCTGCCTCGGCGGTGGCCTCGAGCTGGCGATGGCGTGTGGCATACGGGTCGCGTCCAACGACGAGGCCAAGACCCAGCTCGGCCAACCCGAGGTGAAGCTCGGTCTGATCCCGGGGGCGGGGGGGACGCAGCGTCTGCCTCGCCTGATCGGCATCGCTGCAGGGCTCGATCTGATGATGACGGGCCGTTCGGTTCGGCCGCGCAGCGCGCTCAAGATGGGGCTCGTCGACGAGATCTGTCCTCGAGAGACGCTGCTCGATGTGGCCACCCAGCGAGCCAGGGAGGCCATCGACCAGCCGCGGAGCACACAAGACGGCGGGCCGATCGCCAAGGTGAAGAGTTGGCTTGCGCCGAAGCATCTCCAGGAGCTCGCCCTCGAAGACAACCCCGTGGGGCGCCGCGTGCTCTTCTCCAAGGCCGAGGAGCGGATGCTCGAGGAGACCAAGGGCAACTACCCGGCACCGAAGGCCATCCTGCGCGCCGTACGTACCGGAACGGAGAAGGGGCTCGACGCCGGCTACGCCGCCGAATTGGAGGAATTCGCCGCCCTCGTGGTTTCCCCCGAGGCCAAGGCACTGATGGGGATCTTCTTCGGCAGCCAAGCGCTGAAGCGCGACTCGGGCATCGACGGCAGCGCCGAAGCGCTGCCCGTCTCCAAGGTCGGGGTGATCGGCGGCGGGCTCATGGGCGGTGGCATCGCCGCCGTCAACACGACGAGCGCCGGCGTGCGTACTCGGATCAAGGAGATCGACCACGAGGGAGTCCGTCGCGGCATCGCTCACGTGCAGGGTGACATCTCTGGACGGGTGAAGAAACGCCGAATGCACGAACGGGACGCAGCCCGAGCGATGCAACTCGTTACCGGCACGGTCGACTACCGGGGGTTCGGCGACATCGATCTGGTCATCGAGGCCGTGTTCGAGGATCTCGAACTCAAGCGATCTGTGCTCCAGGACGTCGAAGGGGTGACGAAGGACAATGCGATCTTCGCCTCCAACACCTCGTCGATCCCGATCTCGTGGATCGCAGAGGCGTCGAAGCGGCCCGAGCAGGTGATCGGCATGCACTACTTCTCCCCCGTCGAGAAGATGCCCCTGCTCGAGATCATCGTCACCGAGCAAACGGCCGACTGGGTCACGGCAACGTGCGTTGCCTTCGGGAAGCGCCAGGGCAAGACCGTCATCGTCGTCAACGACGCTCCCGGCTTCTACACGACCCGCATCCTCGGGCCCTACATGAACGAGGTCGGCTACTTGCTGGCCGAGGGCGTCCCGATCGAGGACATCGATCGGGCAATGGTCGCGTGGGGCTTCCCCGTCGGACCGGTGACGCTCATGGACGAGGTGGGCATCGACGTCGGCGCCAAGATCGTCAAGATCATGCAGGAGGCGTTCGGCGACCGAATGGCCGCACCGGAGAGCTTCGCCAAGCTCACCGACGACGATCGCAAGGGCAGGAAGAACGAACGCGGGTTCTATCGCTATGACGGCGGAAAGAAGGAAGGCGTCGACTCGTCGGTCTACGAAACCCTCGGAGTAACGCCGAGCACCAAGATGCCGGCGGAGGAGATCCAGGACCGGCTCGCCACCTTGTTCGTGAACGAGGCGGTGCGCTGCCTCGAAGAGGGCATTCTGCGCAGCGCCCGCGATGGGGACATTGGTGCGGTGTTTGGGCTCGGGTTCCCACCCTTCCGCGGTGGGCCGTTCGCCTATGTCGATGCCGTCGGAGCGCAGACTCTCGTTGCGACGATGGACGAACTGGCCGCCTCACTCGGCGAGCGCTACGAGGCGTCCGCCATGCTGCGCGACCACGCGGCAAGGGGCACGCTGCTGCGCGGCTGAACCCGGACCGCGGAATGAGGCGAGCGACCGGTAGGACTTGCCGGTCTCCCGCCATAGACTCGCACCGAGAGCATGTCTCCAAGGGGCCGGCGGCGCGTGTCGTGTTCGTGGGGACGAGAGTGGTAGGAGAGGAACCCCCATGAAACGAATCGTCGCATTGCTGGCGCTCGCCCTTGTCGCAACAGCCTGTTCGGGCAATGTCTTTGATCTCGAAGTCGGACAGTGCTTCGACAATCCCAATACCTTCGACGAGGTCGCAAACGTCGATATCGTCGACTGTGCAGAGCCGCACGACAACGAGGTGTACCACCTCTTCGATCTCGCCGATGGAGCGTTCCCCGGCGATGCGAGCGCAGGCGATTCCGCCATCGAGGGCTGCCTCGCCACGTTCGACGGCTATGTCGGTGCCGACTACGCAGAGTCGATCCTCGACATCAGGTACCTCGTACCCACGTCCGATACATGGAGCAACGGCGACCGCGAGGTCGTGTGCATCCTGTACCACCTGAACGACGACAAACTCACCGGGTCCATGCGTGGATCGGGCGTCTGACAGGGACACGAACGCGAAAGAGGGGAGCCGGCGAACCGGCTCCCCTCTTCTCATTGTGCGATGGGTCTGATCAGCCGACCCGGGTGATGGTCACCATCACGACGGGCTCGGTCCAGTTGTGGGCGAGCAGGAGGTCGCCGGTGCCGGCGATGCCGCGGTGGGGGCGCACCTTGCCGTGGGTGTTGATTCCGTCGTTGTTGTTGCCGTTGTCGTCACCGTTGAGAACAACCGGCCCGAGGGCACTGCACGCATCAACGATGTCTGCGCTCAACTCCGTGTTGCGCTCGGATCCGGCGTCGTACGCACCGAGATAGTACGTAGCGGCGCCCCGGCGAGGCAGCGCCAGGCTGTCGCCTCCGGCAAACCCGTCGTTCGTGCAGATGAGCATGCCTGCGAGAGACAAGACGTCACCAGCAGTGGCGTCGATCTGGATCGTCACCGAGTCGCTGAAGTCGCCGAGCGTCGTGCCGGCAAGCGTCAGCGGCTGGCCAACGTTCACGACGTCGGTGACGAAGCCGGCACCGTCCAAAGCGTCGAAGGCAACAGACGGATCCCCGTTCTCCGCGATGGCGACGATGCCGGCCGAGGCCGCCGCGCCACGCTGGAAGAAGTGGGTGCCGTACGCGTGGGTTGCAACGACGGGCGGAGAGATCGGCTGGGTTGCAGCCAGGTTGGTGATGGTCACCTCGAACGTGCCGACGCGGCCGGCAGCAGCGGCCGGTACAGCGAAAGCCGCCACCATCCCTGCGGCCGCCAAGAGCGTGATGAAACGTCTACGCATGCGGACTTCCCTTCTCGAGCGGAATCTCCGCTCTCGTCAGAAGCATTGCCGACGGCTCTGACAAGGGAATGAACGGGTTCTTAACAAACGAGAAACCCCGCCGGTATCGCTGACGGCAACGACCGGCGGGGCTTCGGAGCCCGACGGTCAGGAGTGTTTGGCAGGAACCACGGTTTCTCGCGAAACGATGCTGGTGTGACCATCCTCCCACTTGACCTCGACGGTGTCGCCGTGAAGGGAGGTGATGGTCCCTTCCGGCGATGCCTGACCGACCTTCTTCGTCAGCTTCTTGACCTTCATGCCGCTCTTGAGCACGCACGGCCTCCTCTCTCTTTGTGGCGTGAGGATACCAAGCCCGAGACGGTCCTACTGGAGCACAATGGCCCCTTCGCGGGTGGCGTGTATCACGAATCCGTCCCCCACCTTCTCGATGCTGGTCGCCCGCTCGAGGGTGTCGAGCAGCGGGTACCAATCGACGACGTCGGCGCAGGCTCGTTCGGTGATGCTGATCGCACCGACCCGGAGGGACGTCCCCTCCAGCACGATCTCAGCCGAGTAGGTGTTGCAGCCCAGAGAACCGGACGCGCCTTCACCATCGAACTGGAAGGTCACCTCGGCTCCCGGCGGAGGCGACTGAACGACGTCGCTCTCTCTGATGCCGACGACGGACCACAATCGGCCCGGCAAGCCGCTGAGGTCGTCGGCGCCGGGCGCGGGTGCGGACATCGCCGTGGTCGAGGTGGATCCAGCCGCCGTGGTCGTTGAGGACGGTGTCGGCAGCGTCGACCCTGCGGATCCGGCCGAAGTCGTGTCCGTTGCGTCGCCCTCGGTGCCGCATGCGATGGTGAGGACGACGATTGCAGCCAGGGCGAGCGCGCGCGTTGTGATGGTCGTGATGCGTGTCATCACGGTAGGACGGCCCTGCCGTGGCACAGGTTCCCGTTGCTCAATCGAGCCCGTAAACCGGGGCCCCCTGGTTGAAGGCAGCCCACGCGAACCAGAACTCGTTCTGGTGGATCGCAAGTTCCAACCGTCTTCCTGCCATCGGCCCTTCGAGTCCGACACCCAGCAAGCTCCATACCGTGCCGGTCTCGTCGTCGGTGAACGTGTCGTCACCATTCGCGCTGAAGGTGAGGACCTGTCCGTCTACGGTGCGGAGGAAGGCAATACCCGTCCCGATCGCATCACCCTCGGAGACCAGACCGGCGTCCAGCGGATCAGCCGTGTCGGCCGCGCCCCAGAGGACGAGGATCGGCACGCCGCCGACCTCGTCGTTGACGGCGCCCACCCCGCGAATCGTGGAGAAGGGGTACGCCTTGGCTGCATCGCCGACCCGGACGCCGACGACCCGCGACAGCGCTTCGAAACGGTCGTCGAGCTCGCCCGGGAAGAACGGCCGGAACGGCCCCGACCGGCTCGTGTAACCGACGTAGGCGTTCGAGCCGTAGTTGAACGGACCGCTGTCGCGGCTGAGCACATCACCCCCGAGATGAGTTGCCTTGAAGTCCGCCCACCGCACCACGGACGTCGGGAAGTACTCGAGCTGCGTCCCGGCGAGGTCGCCGACGATGGCTTCGCCCGTGGTCTGTTGCCACAGGCTCACGGTTGCGTCGTCCCACATCACGAGGTCGCTGTTGCGCAAGAGGCCCGACACACCGAATCGCAGCACCTCGCCGTGCACCCTCCGGTCGAAGGCGGCGGCGGTGTTGCAGAGCGGGCAATACGTGAGCGAAAACGGCACCTCTCCCCGCTCGTCGTTCACGATCTCGTGCGAGATGAGAATCCGGATCGGGTAGAAGATGGCTTCACCCGCCACCTCGAGCAGGATCCCAGGCTCCCGGTCCTCGAGCCAGTCGTTGGCGGTGGCAACGTCCTCGTAGACGGGGTCGTCGATGGGGCGGATCACGTCGCGGGGATCGAGCGCGGAGATGCCGACCTTCAATTCGTCGAGCTCGACCGTGCGGATCGCCCAGTTCGTCGGCCACACGTCGGCGAGGAATGCGATGTCGAAGGGGAGCTCCACAGCTTCCGGGTCGCCATCATCGACGACATCTGGCTCCGTCGTCGAGGAGGCCGTGGTTGGGGCGGCATCTGTTCCTGGTGCGGGGGAGGTTTGCGTCGTCGTTGTTTCGGTCGCTGCGACCCCGCCGCATGCAGCCAAGCCGACGATCCCAGCTGCGACAATCACGTTCAGACGCTTCATTTCCCACCTTCGGAGAGACGGCTCACTGCGTCACAACGTGCAAAGCGGCCGGAATGTGCCCAGAATGACGCTCACGCGACGTTGCCAGGACGTCAGCGCTGTTGCGCTCACCTCCATCCAGATGATGACAGCCGTACCAGAGGAGCGTACCCTTGACCTGCGTGAACAACCCCTATCACCGTCCTTTGACCGCGCGCTGAACCGGCCATGAGACTCAACCACCTTCTGTTGGTGATCGCTATGGCCGTTGGATCTGTCGCGCCCGTCGCGGCGGAGGCGGCAGAGGAGCCCCGGGTCGTTGCCGTGGCCGGCGAGACGGTGGTGGCCGTCGAGCACGAATATCTCGTTGCGCCCGAGGCGGATCTCGGCCGGCTTCCCCGCACCACCGAAGTACGCGACGTGGCCGCAGGCTGGCGACTCGTCACCAACACCGAGCAGGGCGACCCGGGGACGATCGCACGCCGCATGGCCGCAGAGTCGCGGGGCAGGGTCGTGCCCAATGTCCTCCTCGAGCCTGCGGCGATCGCCGACGAGCCGTTGTTCGGGGACCAGTGGGCGCTGGAGAACACCGGCCAAAGCGGTGGGGTTGTTGACGCCGACATCGATGCGAAGTTGGCATGGCAGCTCACTTCGGGAGCGGCCTCGGTGGTGGTCGCGGTCCTCGACAGTGGAATCGACCTCGACCATCCCGACCTTGCGCCCACGCTTTGGGTGAATCCCGCGGAGATCCCGGGCAACGGCATCGACGACGACGGCAACGGTTTCGTCGACGATGTGAACGGATGGGACTTCGTGGGCAACGACGCCGACGTCACCGACACGACAGGCCACGGCACCCGGGTCGCAGGGGTCGTAGCTGCGGCCGCCAACGGCACCGGGATCGTCGGAATCGCCCCCGGCGTGCGGATCATGGCGATCCGGGTCTGCGGCGCCGGATGCCCTCTCGGCGACATCGTCGCCGGCTTGGCGTATGCGAACGCCATGGGCGCCACGATCGCCAACATGTCGTTCACGGGCACCGGGCCGTTCTTCGCCCCGATAGGCGAGATGCTCGCCGCAGATGCGTCCGGCCTCCTCGCGGTTGCAGCATCCGGGAACGAGGGCATCGACATCGATCCCGAGCCCCGCTACCCGGCTTCGTTCGACCTGCCCAACATCATCTCCGTTGGGGCGACGAACGACGATGACGACCTCGCCGACTTCTCCAACTATGGATCGAACTCCGTCGACCTCGGCGCACCGGGCGAGCGCATTCTCACCGCGGCCAATGGGGGCGCAACGATCCTGGCCGACGGCACCTCCTACGCCGCACCGTACGTTGCCGGCGTGGCGGCGCTGCTCGCCTCGAAGCGGCCGAGCCTGGGGCCTGCGGCGATCGCCGGCTACATCTACGCGGGCGTCGATCCCCTGCCCGAACTGGCGGGTAGGACGGGCACCGGGGGCCGACTCAACGCGCGCGGCGCACTGGAAGCTGCCACCTCTCCGGTCGCCAAGGTGACGTTCACGCCTGCCGCGCCTGTCGTCCCGGCAACCGTCACTTTCTCGGGCACCGGCTCCTCCGATCCCGCCGGAAGCATCGTTTCGTATCAGTGGACCTTCTCTGACGGCTCGAGCGCGACGACCGCTACGGTCAATCGGACGTTCGACACCGCAGCCGCCATCACGGCCACCCTCACGGTCACAGACAGCGATGGTCTGACGGATAGCGCGACCAAGACCGTCGTCTTGCGTGACGAAGGGGTCGCCGTCGTGTCCGCCACCCCCACGATCGCCACAGCCCCGGCCCTCGTCACGGTGTCCGCCGTTCTCCCGAGCGGAACGGCTACCGCCGCCACCTGGGACTTCGGCGATGGAGCCTCGGCGACGGGCACGGCTGCTTCACATGTCTTCACGGTGCCGGGGATCTACACGGTCTCGGTAGAAGTGATCGACGCAGCCGGTGGGATCGGCACCGGCAGCGCCGAGATCTATGTCGGGACGGACTTCACGGATACGCCGGAGTCCATCTTCGTCGTCGACATCGCATGGCTGTCTGCAAAGGGCATCACCAGGGGATGCAACCCGCCCCTGAACACCATGTTCTGCCCCGATGCGAACGTCACTCGTGGCCAGTTTGCGGCGATGATGGTGCGTGCGCTCGGGTTGGCGCCAGGACCGGACGCGTTTGTCGACGACGACACGTCGATCTTCGAGGCCGACATCAACGCCCTCGCCGCCGCCGGCATCTCAAAGGGCTGCAACCCGCCCGCCAACACCGAGTTCTGCCCTGATCGAGCGCTGACCCGGGCGGAGTTCGCTTCGCTTCTGGTGCGGGCTTTGGGGTTGGAGGACGGCTCGGACGCGTTCGTCGACGACGGCGACTCGGTGCACGAGAGCGATATCGACGCCCTCGCCGCTGCGGGCATCACAAAGGGATGCAATCCGCCCGCCAACACTCAGTTCTGCCCGAAGGACAACGTGACTCGCGGCCAGATCGCCGCCTTCTTGCGTCGTGCCGGTGTCTGAGATCAGGCGAGGACCATCTCGACGCTATCGCCGTCGCGGCCTGCGAAGCCAACGCGTCTGAGGTACCTGCCGTGCGCCTCGGTCTCGATGCGGGCAACGAGGTGAGACACTCCGTGGCGCCTGAACGCCTCACGGTTCGCACGGAAGAGGAAGTCGGCGACCTTGAGGTCGCGAAAACGCGGGATCACATAGTCGAGTTGGACGTCCAGCGTTCCGCCACCCGACGGGCGCCCAATGAACAAACCGGCGGGCACCAGGTCGCGGAGGATGAACAGCGTGAGGTGCTCGCTCGTCGGTGCGAATGAGAAGTCCGGCTGGAAGCTGCAGATGTCGGATCGGTAGTAGTCGAGGAACTCATCCAGGTAGCGGGACTCGGGGCGCACCTCGAGAAGGGTGAAGAACTCGTCGACGTTGAACGCCCGCCACAAGAAGAACGCATGGAGCCCGAAGATCACGGCGTTGGTCGCAACGACCGGGATCGCCCCGACGAGCGCTCCATAGATCGCGAACAACACCGAGCCCGCCAGCCCGACGACCCGCAGCTTGACGAGAGAAGTCATCGTCAGGGACAAGATGATGACGGCGGATGCCGCGTAGCCCAGCACCTCGATCATCCGGGACCTCCCATCGAGCGCCTTCGAGGCAGCGCAATGCCGAGCGGCACAGGCGCGACCCCGACCGTAGCCGATGGGTCGCGATTGCCCGGTAGATTGAGCCCGCTGCAAGGGGGCGCGTTGGTTGATCCGTTTCCAGAGTACGAGGCATACGATGCCTTGGCGCTCGCCGCTCTGGTACGCAGCGGTCGGATGTCTGCGCTCGAACTCGTCGAGGCGGCGGCACACCGCATCGAACGCACGAACTCGGCGATCAACGCCGTCATCAGCCTCCGGCTCGACGCGGCACGGCGCCACGCCGCCTCGTGGACGGGTGATGCTCCTTTCGGCGGCGTACCGTTCCTCATCAAGGACTTGACCCCCGAGGCCGGCGAGCCGCTTGGGATGGGCTCGGTCTTCTTCCGCGACTACCGGGCCGACCTGACGCCCGAGGTGATCCACCGCTTCCGTCGCGCAGGATTGAACTCGCTCGGCCGCACCAACACACCTGAGTTCGGCCTCCTCCCCACAACCGAGCCGGCCCTCTATGGGCCCACCCGCAACCCGTGGGACCTGGATCACTCGTCCGGCGGATCGAGCGGCGGTGCGGCTGCGGCAGTGGCCGCCGGCATCGTGCCCATGGCGCATGCAAGCGACGGTGGTGGTTCGATTCGTATACCGGCTTCTGCCTGCGGCTTGTTCGGCATGAAACCGACACGGGGACGCGTCCCGCTCTACCCGCCGGTGCCGTCGGACTTCGTGTCGACATCGTTCTGCGTGAGCCGGTCGGTCAGGGACTCTGCAGCGCTGCTCGATGCGGTGAGCGGCTACGTGCCGGGAGCACGCTTCACCGCTCCGCCCCCACGAGCGCCCTACCGGGACCACGCGGCGGTCGACCCTCCCCCACTTCGTGTTGCATTCACGGTGCACGACTTCACCGGCCAACCGGTCCACGCTGATTGTGCCGCCGCCGTCTCGAACACAGTCTTCCTCCTGGAGGCACTGGGACATCACGTCGAGGAGGCCCGCCCAACGCTCGACGGGGATGCCGTTGCCGCGGCGTTCCTGACCTGGTGGAAGGCCATGCCGCAGGCCGGCTTCCTCCAGATCCTCGATGTCGTCGAGCAGCGCACCGGCGGCAAAGCGCTCCGCCGCATTCTGGGCGACGTGCGGACCATGAGGGCCGTCGCCAGGCTGGACAAGCGGCGAGGCGGTCGGGACTCCTTCGAGCCGTTCACGCTTGCCCTGGTGGACAAGGCACTCGACCTCACGCCGGGCGACGTCCTGTTGGCAACGACCACACTCCAGGCAGCGTCCTACACGCTCGGCGAGTTCCTCACGGAGTACGACGTCCTGCTCTCCCCGACGCTCGGAGCGCCACCGAAGCGCATCGGCGAGATCGATCAGACGATCCCCTTCGATGACCTCGAGGATGACCTGGGCCGCTACGTCCCCTTCACTCCGATCGCCAACTTCTCCGGGTTCCCTGCCATGTCGGTGCCGCTCGCCTGGAACGAAGCGGGCTTGCCCATCGGCTCGCACTTCGTCGGCCGCCACGGCGACGAGGCGATGCTGTTTCAACTCGCGGGCCAGCTCGAACGCGCTCACCCGTGGTTCGACAAGCGGCCGCCGACACCTGCGTGACAGGTCAGCCGAGCCTACGCACGTAGACCTGACGGACGACACGGCGCTTCTGGATCAGCTTGCGCACCCAGAAGATCGCGGCACCCGCGGCCAGCGGCGAGGCCAGCGCCGCAACGACTCCTGCGGCAGGCTCGGCACCACGCAGCACGAGCGCCCACACCAGGAACGCGGCACCGGCGACCAAGGAAGCGACGCCCCCGGCCACGACTGCGGCCCATGTCCAGAACTGGCGCAGGTAGGCGCTGAACAAGGCCTCGTCTGCGGCGAGGCGGCCGATCATCGCATCGCGCCCCGACGTAGAGGATTGGCCGGCGCGGTCCCACCGCGCCTCGAGCCGGGCCGACACCCGCACGGCCAGCGGCCCGCCGATCACCGCAGCGATCGCTGCACCGACCACGACACCAGCCAGGAAGGCCGGCACCTCAGCGGGGATAGACGTGTCGCACGCCCGCAGGTCCCGCGATGAGGGCTTCGTCGGCGATGCCCACGAAGATCCCGGTTTCCAGGACGCCCGGCACGGTCGATACCAATTCGTTGAAGCGCGCCGGGTGATCGATCGGCTCGACCTGGAGGTCGACGATGTAGTTGCCGCTGTCGGTCACGAACGGCTCCCCGGTGGCGACCCGCAGTGTCGGGTTGCCAAATCGACGGAGATGATCCATGGTCCCGCGCACGCCAAACGTCGACACCTCGATTGGTATCGCGTGTTGCGTGCCGAGCCGGTCGACGAGCTTCGACTCGTCGGCGATGACAACGAACCGCAGCGCCGCGCCGGCCACGATCTTCTCCCGCAACAGGGCGCCGCCGCCGCCCTTGGTGAGTGCAAGCCCCGGCGTGATCTCATCTGCCCCGTCGAAAGCGAACGCGATCGGGCTCTGCCCCACCCCCGTGAGGGGGATGCCGAGCTGCACGGCGAGGGCAGCAGTCTCCTCCGACGTTGGAACGCCGGTGACGCCGGCGAGACGGCGCTGCCGCAACCGCTCACCGAGCTCTTCGATGAAGTAGCGAGCCGTAGAGCCGGTCCCGAGCCCGATGACCATCCCCGGCTGGATCCGCTCGAGGGCAGCAACCGCAGCAGCCTGCTTGAAGCGTTCGATGTCGGGCACGGGCAAGACCTCTCTGTGAACGTCGGCGTAGCGCACGCCACAGGGTATCGGCTCGAGCCTGTTGCAGTGCCGGTCACGTCTCCCGACGGGAGGCAAGCAGGGCACCTGCGATGACGAGCACCACGCCGAACACGGCAACAGTCGTGACTCGATCGTTGCGAAACACGACGCCAAGGACGAGCGCAACCACGGGGATCACGTAGGTGATGAACGATGCCCGGGTCGAACCCACCTTCCCGACGAGTGTGCCCATGATGACGAACGCAATGCCGGTTCCGAAGACTCCGGCGACGGCGACGGCGATGAGGGAATCCCAGGCGAACGATGAGTCGACCAGTCCTACGACGCCGTACGGGGCAGTCCAGATCGAAGCGAGACCGAGCATCCGGGCCATCACCGGAAGCGATCCGTAGCGCTGCTGGATGGGCGCCGCGATGTTGACGGCGAGCCCGTAGCACACGGTCGCCAGCAGCACGAGGGCAACGCCGAGCGCCTGAGTCTCGCCCTCACCGATCGACGGAAGACTCACCGCAACCACGCCGCCGAACCCGACGACGAGGCCGAAGAGCTGGGCGCCGCGGGGGAGCCGGCCGAGCATGACCGACGCAACGACGGCAGCGAAGATCGGCATCGCTCCGTTGAGCATGCCGGTCACTGCAGAGCTGATCCACTGTTGGGCAATCGGGAACAGGGTGAACGGGATCCCAACCCAGAACAGTGAGAGCGCAATGAGCCGGGGCCAGTCTTCGCGGGCGACGGGCCGCCTTGCCCGCGGGACGAGAGCGAGCACCGCGCCGCCGAGCCCCACCCGCATCCACGTGATGAGGCCGGGCGAGAACGCCTCGAGCCCGATCGCCATGAAGAGGAACGACGACCCCCAGATGATCCCGATCGACCAGAACAAGCCCCACTCGGGAAGCCCGAAGGCACCTTGGTTGGTGCCGGCCGACGTGCTGAGCACGGATCGAGCCCGAACGGTCACGAGTTCCTCCACTTCGAGACATCTCGCGCCCAACGCGAGCCGCCCCGGCGTCGGCCGGGATGAGGGGGCATGAGCTTACGGCGTGCGCGGAGTTCCGGCGCTGTTGTCCCGCGCCAACGCGACGGTCTAGGAGCGTGTGCGGCACTCGTGCCCCGCATTCACCTCCCTCCCGAGTCTCCGCTCCCTCTGGGTTCCCTGTAGCTTTGATTCAATCCACGCTTGGCGGGTTGGGGTGCCGAGCTCCGGATCTGGTGCGTTGCGGCGGCGCGACGAGGATTCACGGGACAGGTGCCCAGGCTTCCCCTTCCGTTCTCGTTTCCCCTCCATTGCGCCGCGGATCGGATACGTCCCTACCAGGTGTTCCGGACCATCGCTGACAGTTGTCTGGGAAGGGAGGCCCGGCCGCATGCCGGGTCGGGAGGGTCCCAAGGTCACACAGCTCAACGAACCACCATCCTCGACCGGAGCGTTCGGCTCGGGCGTCTCCTCCCTGTGAGGCGGGCGAACGAACGGACCATCTGGCGTCTCGCGCAACTCAACGCTCGAGGGGGTGGATCATCGGCCGGGGCTCAGATGTAGTCCTCGATCGGAGGACACGCACACATGACGTTGCGGTCCCCGTACACGTTGTCGATACGGCCGACGGGCGACCAATACTTGTCGCCCCGAAGGCTGTCGACGGGGTACGCAGCCAGCTCACGCGCGTAGGGATGGGGCCACTCGTCGGCCACGACATCCTCGGCCGTGTGGGGGGCATTGTGGAGCGGGTTGTCGTCCGTCGGCCACTCCCCTGCAGCAACCCTGTCGACCTCCTGACGGATTGCGATCATGGCATCGCAGAACCGGTCGAGCTCTGCCAGGTTCTCAGACTCGGTTGGCTCGATCATCAGCGTGCCCGCCACGGGGAACGACATCGTCGGAGCATGGAAGCCGTAGTCGACCAGGCGCTTGGCGAAATCGTCGACCGCGACACCGGGGTGATGCTTGAAATCGCGGACGTCGATGATGCATTCGTGCGCCACGAACCCGCCCGGTCCCGTGTACAGCACGGGGTAGTGGGACTCGAGCCGCTTCGCCACGTAGTTGGCATTGAGGATCGCCACCTTCGAAGCCAGGGTCAGTCCCTCGGCCCCCATGAGCGCGATGTAGACCCACGGGATGGGCAGGATTCCCGCAGAGCCCCACGGCGCCGCCGCCACCGGGCCGACTCCGTCACGCGGCCCCGGCTGGTCCTCGACCAGCGGGTGTCCGGGGAGGAACGGCTCGAGGTGGGCGCGAACCCCGATGGGGCCGACGCCGGGTCCGCCACCACCGTGGGGGATGGTGAACGTCTTGTGCAGATTCAGGTGCGAAACGTCCCCACCGAACTCGCCCGGTTTGGCGATACCGACGAGCGCGTTCAGGTTGGCGCCGTCGATGTAGACCTGACCACCGTGGCGATGGATCACGTCGCAGATCTCCCGCACATCCGCCTCGAAGACACCGTGGGTGGATGGGTACGTGATCATGAGCGCAGCGAGGTTGTCGGAGTGCGCCTCGGCTTTGGCGCGAAGATCCGCACCATCCACGTTGCCATGGTCGTCCGTGGCCACGACGACAACCGTGAGCCCAGCCATCGTGGCCGATGCGGGATTGGTGCCGTGTGCCGACGCCGGGATCAGGCAGATGTTGCGGCGGCCCTCGCCCCTGCTCTGGTGATAGCCGCGAATGGCGAGGAGGCCTGCGTACTCGCCCTGTGATCCCGCGTTTGGCTGCAGCGACACGGCGTCGTAGCCCGTGATCTCGGCCAGCCAGCCTTCCAGCTCGCGAATCAGCTCGAGGTAGCCGGCAGCCTGATCGAGCGGGGCGTAGGGGTGGATGTTGGCGAACTCGGGCCACGACACGGGCAGCATCTCGACGGTGGCATTCAGCTTCATCGTGCAGGACCCCAGCGGGATCATCGTCCGATCGAGCGCCATGTCCCGTTGCTGGAGCTTCCGCAGATACCGCAGCATCTCCGTCTCGCTGCGATGACGATGGAACACCGGATGGGTGAGGTACGGGCTGGTGCGGCGCAACACATCGAGAAGCCCGTCGGGCGCATCCTCGAAATCGGCCACGGTTGCGGTCACGCCAAAGACCTCGAACAGCGCATCGACATAGGGTGCGCTCGTGGTCTCGTCGAACGACACGCCGATGGTGTGGTTGTCGACGAGACGCAGGTTGATACGGCGGTCCTCAGCGGCCTGGATCACTTCGTCGGCCGGACCGTCGACCCGTACGGAGAGGGTGTCGAACCAGGCATCGTTCACGACTTCGACGCCTCCGTCGCGAAGGCCCGCTGCGAAGATGGAAGTGAGGCGATGGACTCGTTCGGCGATGGTGCGCAGCCCCTCCGGACCGTGATACACCGCGTAGGCGCCGGCCATGATGGCGAGCAGCACCTGCGCCGTGCAGATGTTGCTGGTCGCCTTCTCTCGGCGGATGTGCTGCTCGCGGGTCGTGAGAGCGAGGCGAAGCGCCATCCGGTCCTTCGGGTCCTTCGAGACGCCGACGAGACGCCCGGGCAGGGAACGCTTGAACTCGTCTCGCGTTGCCAGATACCCGGCGTGGGGACCGCCGAACATCATGGGGACGCCGAAACGTTGCGACGTCCCTACTGCCACGTCTGCTCCCATCTCGCCGGGGGGCGTCAGCAGGGTGAGGGCAAGGAGGTCGGCGGCGATCGCCACCATGACTCCTCGATCCTTCAGCTCGGAGATCAGCGCCCGGTGGTCTCGGACCTCACCACCGGACCCCGGGTATTGGAGCAGCACGGCGTAGGGGTCGGCGCCGAAGAGGTCGGTCGCCGGGTCGCCGACGAGGACCTTGATCCCGAGCGGCTCGGCGCGGGTCTCGACCACGTTGATCGTTTGCGGATGGCAGTCGGCATCCACGAAGAACACGTCTGAGGGGAGCTTCGTGACGCGCTTGCACATCGCCATCGCCTCGGCAGCGGCGGTGGCCTCGTCGAGGAGGGATGCGTTGGCGATCTCCATGCCGGTGAGGTCGCTCACCATCGTCTGGAAGTTGAGCAGCGCCTCGAGCCTGCCCTGGGAGATCTCGGGCTGGTACGGCGTGTACGCCGTGTACCAACCTGGGTTCTCGAGGATGTTGCGAGCAATGACCGGCGGGGTGATGGTGCCGGAGAAACCCATGCCGATCATCGACGTGTAGACCTGGTTCCTCGCAGCGATGGCGCGCAGCCGGTCGATGACCGCAGTCTCGGTCTGGGGAGCGCCGAGATCGAGGGGCGCGTCGATGCGAATGCCGTCTGGCACGGCAGCGTCGATGAGCGCATCGAGAGATGCGACACCGATCACGTCGAGCATGGCGGCGACCTCGTCGCCGCTGGGGCCGATGTGACGGCGGATGAAATCCTCGGTCTGGCTCAATTCCGAGAGCGGGCGTGGCATCTGCGGCTCCTCGTGTACGTTCGGCGGCGAAGGCGTGTGCCCTCCTCCACCCCGATCTGTCACGGTTGCCTGAGAGATTCACCGGCGCAGGAGCCGGCTTTCCCCTTCGGCGGGGCCGGTCGCGGCCCGCTCTCCAGATGCGCCTCGGTCGTGCGGTACGGGTGCCTGAGAGATTCCCGGGGCGGTTGCTCCTTCGGCGCCGGGCGTGCAGCCCGGTCTCTCCCGCACGACGTGGTCGGCGGTCCTAGCGTACCCGATCCGTCCCGCTGATGGGGGGGCGCAGCGCGGCGGCCGGCTGCGCCCCCTGTCAGCTCAGCCCTCGAGGTACCACTTCGCGGTCTCGCTCAGGATGAACCCGGTGTCCGTGCCCGTCGTGGTCGTGGCACCCTTCGCCGTGACCAGCGGGATGTGCACCGAGCCGCCGATCTGACGGAACTTGGTATGCCAGAGTTGGGCTCCCGTCGCCTCATCGGAGCCGACGAGCCTGGCGATCCCCAGCATCTCCACGGTTTCGCCGTCCGGCGACGTGTACGTCCGGTAGCACTCGACGGCGGTGCCGGTCGCATCGACGTAGTAGGCCGCAGACGTCGTGCCCTCTTCGACGACGACGCCGTTGAGCATGAATCGATACGTCCCCTCTGCGAGGAGCGCTCCATCCGGCGCGACCCCAGTGCTGACCTCGTAGGTCTTCATCTGGTAGACGGTCGCCGCCGGTTTGGCGAGGGCGGCCCCCACCGGAAGCGCGGCGAACATCGCCAAAGCCAACAGAACGGTGAGCAACCTGCGTCGCATCGTTCCCCCTTCATGTTCCCCGGGTTCGATCTGAACCCTCCTCGCGCCGAATCTACACAGCGACCATCTGCGATAGGGGAGCAGACGGCTGCTTTCTCGCGATTGCTCCCCGCGCCCGCATGACGCCGGTGAGGGCATCGTGTTCCGTACTCCTCGATCCGCCTGGCAAGCCGCTCGGCCGTCGTCGCCGCTGACCGGCAGCGACACGAACGAGTCGTAGCACCGAACCGCAACCGCAGTGGTCCACGGGCCCTAGCCTGCTCACGTGTCGTGGTATGACGTGCTCGTGGTCGGTGGCGGGTTCGGCGGCGCTCTCGGCGCTCGCCGGCTCGAGGAGCTGCTGCGGAACCGAAACGAGCGAGTGCTGCTCGTGGCGCCCGAGAGCTTCATGCTCTTCTCGCCGCTCCTCCCCGAGGCGGCCTCAGGCACCCTCGAACCCCGTCACGCCGTCATCCCGCTGCGCGAGCTGCTCACCCGCACCGACTTGCTCATCGGCGATATCGTCGAGTTCGACCCCGCAGCCAAGACGGCGACCGCCCGTTCGATCGGAGGGGAGATCCACCACATCGAGTTCCGGTCGGCACTGCTGTCGCCCGGATCGATCCCGACCACGTTCCCGATCCCGGGTCTGCTCGACGAGGCCGTCGGTTTCAAGACGCTGGCCGATGCGATCTGGCTGCGCAACCGGGTGCTCCACCAACTCGACGTCGCCGAAGCGGAGAAGGATCGAGAGGATCGCGAACGCGCCCTCACGTTCACCTTCGTAGGTGGCGGGTATGCGGGGGTCGAGGCCATCGCCGAGCTCGAGTCACTCGCTCGTGACGCCGTCCGGCGCTACCCGACACTCCGAATGCAGGACTTCAGGTGGGTACTCGTCGAGGCCCAGGACACGCTGTTGCCGGGGCTTCACCCTCGACTCGCTTCGTTCACCGAGCGGGTACTGCGCCGACGCGGCATCGAGGTGCACCTCGGGACTCGCCTCGAGAGCTGCACCGGTGGCACGGTGGCGCTGTCCGGCGACTCGGTCGCCCCCGTACCCGTCCGGCACGATCGTGTGGACGGCAGGGCAGCGACCGGCACCGGTGGCCGAGAAGTGGGGACTCCCCGTCACGGATCGGGGCGCCGTGCCGGTCGACGACCAGCTGCGCATCGAAGGCCATCACGATCTCTATGCGGTGGGCGACTTCGCTGCGGTGCCGGATCCTGAAGGCGGCCTGGCCCCAGGCACGGCCCAGCACGCACTGCGGGAGGGCTATGTCGCCGCCGCCAACATCGCCGCGTCGCTCGGTGCAGGCGAGCCCGCCCGCTTCACATACCGGACCCGCGGCCTGGCGGTGACGCTCGGCAAGTGGCAGGGCACGGCCCAGGTGCGTCGCTTCACGTTCACCGGGCCGCTGGCCTGGTGGATGGGGCGCTCCTACCACCTGCTGATGATGCCGGGACTCGCCCGCAAGTCTCGAGTGGTGAGCGATTGGACGATGTCGCTGCTGTTCCCGCGCGATGTCTCGCAGCTCGGGTCGCTAGGGACGCCGAAACCGCTCGGCTGAGGCCGGCGGCGAGGTTTGGTCCCCGAGCGGGCCCTGCAGCCGCTCCATGGCCTCGATGAAGAACACGGGGACCGGCTTCTTCTCGAACGTCGCTGCGTCGACGACCACCTGAACGAGCATGCCACGAACGACCGGTGCGCCCGACCCTTCGTTGCGTGTCTCCACGGCGAAGCGCACCGAGGTGGTGCCGATTGACGCAACCCGAGCGCCTGTCACGAGGACGTCACCGATGCGCGCAGGCCCCAGGTAGTCGACTTCGGCCCGGGCCAGCACGATGTCGTGGCCGGAAGCCGTGAACTCGTCGGGCGGAAGCCCAATGGCATCGAAGTAGTCGGTGATCGTGTCGTCGAAGTAGCGAAGGTAGTTGGCGTTGAACACGATGCCCTGGGCATCGGTGTCCGAGTACCGGACCTTGCGCCGGTACGTCACAGGCCAGTGCATGGTGCCCGCACCATACTGGGCGGCCGGACCGCGGCACGTCGGCCGGCGTCCTCAGTCGGGAACGACGATCCGCAGCTGGTCGATGAGGTACAAGAGGTGGGCCTCGCCGAGGTGGGTCCACACGACGACGTCCTGGTTC
This sequence comes from uncultured Acidimicrobiia bacterium, assembly GCA_963792895.1. Classification (GTDB taxonomy): domain Bacteria; phylum Actinomycetota; class Acidimicrobiia; order Spongiisociales; family UBA5794; genus UBA6912. The sequence continues at coordinate 344,589 of CAWBYA010000007.1, read as the reverse complement.
ATACCGACGACGTGCACGATGGCTTGCAACGCATCCATCGTCTCCTCCCCGGTCTCGGGATCGAAGTACACGACGCGATCCCTCGGGATCGCCGGGTTCGCGAGACGGCCGCCGTACTCCGCCCAACTCCCATCCGACCACTCCAGCAGGTACGGCAGCGACACACCGTCGACGGTCACGGCCGGGCTCACCGGCTGCCAACCGATGCCGACAACTCCGCGCCCACACCCTGCGCACGGCCGATCGGCTGCGTCGTGGCCGGGGCCATACGGGTTGTCCCATGCCACGCCGTCCTCCCACGTGCGGATGGTGGCGGAGCGCAGCTCTGTGCCGAGATCGTCGATCACGAGCTGCTGGCCTTCGATCTCGAGGGCTCTCCACTGCGCAAAGACCAGGGGATCAACCTCAGATGCGAGCACCGCAGACCCCGCCCAGGGTGGGACGGCTCGCTCCGTCACCGTCGGCTCATCGCTCGCGCGCCGCATCGTCACCGGCTCGGCCTGCAGCCCGCGCACGGTGCGAAGTCCATCGACCAGGCGCCCCAGGTGGGCCTCACCCAGGTTGGACCACACCTCGTACGCACACCCCTGCCCGGCGACGACGAGGGTCGCGATGCGTTTCGAGGTCGTCTGCCCCGGCGTCGTGCCGTAGCTCGCAACGCTGCCGTCCGACCACGCAACCGAGGTCGGCCTCCGCACCAAGACTTGGGCGTCCTCCACCTGGCCGGTGCCGGCGATCCCGAATGCTGAGCGTCCGCAGTCCGGGCAATCCTCGCCCGTGACCGTCTGGCCGGGACCGCTGGGGAGATCCCACGCCACACCCCAACCTCCGTCGAACATGGCTGCCCTTGGCGTTGCCGCCGCCGCAGCAAGGCCGAGGTCCGTGGGTGCGAGCGCGCTGCACCACCGCTTGTTCTCTGCCATGCCCCACTCGTCGGCGATCACGGAAGGCACCGATGTCGGTGGTATGGCTGCGGCCGACCACGGAGCAGGCGCAAGACCGACCGGAATCGTCGGTGTGGGCGCGGTCGTCGCCGGGGCCGCCGCTGCGGCCGTCGTGGTCGGGCCCGATCCCCTGTCCCCCGCAGTGTCGTTGCCGCCGGCGCTGCGGAACACCATCGCCGTCACCCCGCCCGATGCAAGCACGACAGCCGCAGCGGCCACTGCGGCCAGCCACGGCGAGACGCGAGTTCGCCGGTGACGACTCAACGGGACGAGGACGGGGTTGGCGTCGTCGCCTTCCCCTCCTTCGTCCGCTGCAGCCTGCTCGAGGCCTCGCTCAACGGAGTCCCAGAAACCGGGACCGTGCTCGGGGACGTACATCCCCTTGAGGCTCCGGCGCATGCTGCGGTCTCGCTTGCGCATCACTCACTCACCTTCGCCGAGTCTTCGGCGCATCGCCCGCCGCGCTCTCGCCAAACGCGATCGGATGGTTCCAATCGGGACGCCCAGCACCTGGGCGGCGTCGCCGTAGTCGAAGCCGAGGGCGTCGACGAGGACGAGCACCGACCGATGGTCGACCGACATGTCGGCGAGTGCAGCCTCGACGTCGAGCCGTGCGATCACGCCGGCTTCGAGAGCCTGCCCGACGGCCGGGCCTTCCTCGGGGAGCGGCACCGTCTCTCGCCTCCTTCGCAAGAGGTCGATCGAAGCGTTGTGGGCAATGCGATACAGCCACGTGCCAACCGCAGACTCCCCGCGGAACCTCGGCAGTGCCCGAAAGGCCTTCACGTATGCCTCCTGCAGTGCATCGTCCATCAACGTGGCATCCCCGAGGATGCGATACGCAAGCGCACGCATCCCCGAGTCGTAGCGTCGCAGCAAGTCGGCAAATGCCCGATGATCGCCGCGGCGCGCCCTCTCGAGGAGTTCGGGCTCGCTCGTCGACGTCAACGTCCCTACTCCCATCTCATCGCATTGGACGCAGTGGGGCTCGCAGCCGTTCCACCCTCTGTTCCGCCATGGTCGCGCACACCGCGCATCGCTGCGCCGGTAGCGTGCCCGCCACGTCGACAGAGGAGCCGCATGAGCACGATGGGCAAAGTCGCCGACCCCTATGTGGAGGACCTCGGCAGCGGAATCTCGGCCTACATCCAGCCGGACGGGTCCTGGTTCCTCAACAACACCGGCTTCATCGCAGGGTCTACATCAGCGATGCTCATCGACCAGTGCGGCACCGAGGATCGAGCCCGTGCGTTCCTGGCGACGGTGGAGAGCCGCCTCGGGCTGCCTGTGCAGGCACTGGTCAACACCCACCACCACGGCGATCACACCTTCGGCAACGTGGTGATGCCGCCGGGCACGGCCATCGTCGGGCACACGGAGTGCCGCACCGAGGCGGTGAGCACAGGCACGGCCATCACCGCACTGTTCCAAGGCCCGGAGTGGGGCGACATCGGGGTCCGTCCGCCGATGATCACGTTCGACGATCGTCTGACGTTGTGGGTCGACGATCTCGAGATCCGGCTCATCCACTTCGGGACGCCTGCACACACCACCAACGACATCGTCGTGTGGATCCCCCAGCATTCCGTCGCGTTCACCGGCGACCTGGTGTTCAACGGGGGCACGCCGTTTGCCCTGCAAGGAAGCGTGGCGGGATGGATCGAGACCTGCGATCACCTCGATGCGCTCGGGGCGACCACGCTTGTGCCTGGTCACGGTCCTGTGACGGATGCGAATGCCATCGCACGCGTGCGCACCTACCTCGAGCTCGTGTTGGCGACCGCAGAAGCGGGCGTTGCTGCGGGTGTGCCGCCCCTCGACGCAGCGAGGGACATCGACCTCGGCCCATTCGCCGAGCTGACCGATCCGGAGAGGATCGTCGGGAACCTGCACCGGGCCTACGCCGAGCTGCAGGGCACGCCGCGGGGCGCTCCCCTCGCACTGCCGGCCATCGCAGCCGAGATGATGGCCTATCGGGGCGGTCCGATCGTGTCTCACGCTTGACCAGACGCGACGGCGCCGCCGTCGCAGCGACCTATCCTGCCCATCGATGACCCCGTTCGACTACACACCGCTGCCGTTCGCCGTCCCCGACAGGATCGTCGGTGCGCTCCGGAGCGACTGGCAACGCCTCGCCGCACCCGGCACACGTCACAGCGGTCACGAAAGGGTCATGATCGCCGCCGAAACGCGACGCGCCCGCCGAGGAGAGCCACCCTCGCACGAACTCCCCGGTCCGATCCTGGAGGCGATCCGCAAGATCGCCACCCGTGCCCCAACCATCCGCCGCGACTGGGTGAACCACCTCGCCGCCGAAGGCGTGAGTGATGCGGCATACGTCGAGATCATCGGGATCGTCGGGCGTGTCGTCGCAGTCGACACGTTCCACCGCGGGATCGGGGCTCCTCCGGAGCCCCTCCCAACCCCGACCGACGGAGACCCGACCGGTGCGGTGAACCCCTCAGCTCGGCCCTCCAAGGGCTACGTCCCGATGGCGCGAGCAACGAGCAGTTGGTGGGCCGTGAGCCTCGTTCCCGATGCGTTCGACGGTATGGAGGAGTTCCACAACTCGCTCTACCTGTCACCGGCTGAGATGATGATGGAGGAGAGCCCTCGACGGCTCCCTCGTCCCCAGATCGAGCTCGTCGCCGCACGTACGTCGGCCATCAACGAGTGCTTCTATTGAGTGGTGTCGCACGCAGAAATGCTCCGTGAGAGCAGCCTCGCCAACTCGATTTCTCCAGACATCTCCGTCGTGACCAACCCGAGCGTCGACTCGCGAGTGCCGGCCGGCCGCGAGCTCGTCGCCTTCACCGACGCCATGCTCACCGGAACCGACGATGACGTCGCAGCGGCTCGCTCTGCGGTCATCGACGTGCTCGGTACGCAGGAGATGGTCGAGGCGGCAGCCGTTTGCGCTTGCCTCGAGATGATGAACCGCTACACCCTCGCTACCGGCATCCCCTTGTCACGAGGGCGCATGGTGCGCACCGAGGAGGTCCGCGCCGCGGCCGGCTTGGATGCCTTCCACCACGACTGAACGAACGGATTCGGGTAGGCCTGCGAGTTTGCGAGACTGCCCCCAACCCACCCGGAGAATCACCCATGACCCGACGCAACACGCTGATCGCACTCGCCGTACTCGTAGTAGCGGCCGGCGCCGGGGTTTGGTGGGTCTTCATCCGCAGCGATGCGCCACCACCCGTGAGCCTGGCCGACGCCGTCGCTGGTGTCACGTCGACGACGGAACTCGAAAGCGCGTCGACCACCGCCGTCGCCTCCACCCCAGAACCAACAACCACAGCGGCCGCAGCAGGTCTCGACGGTGAATGGACCATCGACACGACCGCATCGTTCGCCGGGTATCGCGTGCAGGAGGAGCTCGCGAGCGTCGGCACGACCGAGGCCGTCGGCCGCACCTCCGATCTCACGGGCGGGCTGACCCTGTCCGGCGCGGCGATCACGGCGGTCGTCGTCGACGTCGACATGACGACGCTGATGTCCGACAGCGCCAGGCGAGACGGTGCGCTTCGCACCCGTGGACTCGAGACGGCCACGTTCGCAACTGCCGCGTTCACGATCACGGAGGCGATCGACCTCGGCGCCCCACCTGCAGTCGGTGACACCATCACGGCAACCGCCACAGGCGACCTGACGTTGCACGGGGTGACCCGCAGCGTCGCCTTCCCGATCGAGGGCCTGCTGGTCGATCCGCAGACGATCGTCGTCGTGGGCTCGCTCGACATCGCCCTCGCAGATTTCGACATCGAGCCCCCGACGGGCTTCTCGGTGCTCTCGATCGAGGACGTCGGGACCATCGAACTGCAACTCGCGTTCACCCGGTGAGCGTCCCGAGGTTGCATCCCCGTACCGCAACGAGTCCACGGACCTGCGGGTTTAGCATCAGGCCATGAGCTCCTTCTGGCACCCCTTCTCCAACATGGCCGTCGTCAGCGGGCACGAGATCGTCATCGAGCGCGGCGACGGCGTGTACGTGTACGACACGGACGGCAAACGCTATCTCGACGGGACTGCGAGCCTGTGGTACTCCAACGTCGGATACGGTCGCACGGAGATCGGCACGGCGATGGCCGCGCAATCGGCGAAGCTGGCGGCGTTTCACACCTTCGGGGACTTCGCGAACCCAGCCGCCCTCCATCTCGCCGACCGGCTCTCGGGGATTGCCCCGGTCCCAGGCAGCAAGGTGTTCTTCACGTCGGGGGGCTCGGATTCGGTCGACACGGCGGCCAAGCTCGCCAGGAGATACTTCAGCGAGATCGGCCAGCCTGCCCGCACGGTGTTCATCGTGCGCGAGTGGGCGTACCACGGGATGCACGCGTACGGCACGAGCCTCGCAGGCATGAAACCGAACCTCGAGGGCCATGGCCCGATGGTGGAGGACGTCGTGCGGGTGCCGTACGACTCGGTGGACTACCTGGTGGACACGATCGAGCTGGTTGGCGCCGAGCGTGTCGCCGGGCTCTACTGCGAACCGGTCATCGGTGCGGGAGGCGTCCGGCCCGCTCCCGAGGGCTACCTGAAGCAGGCGCGGCGGGTGATGGACGACGCCGGCGGGCTCTTCATCGCCGATGAGGTCATCACCGGGTTCGGGAGAGTCGGCGACTGGTTTGCGTCATCTCGGTTCAGCCTCGAGCCCGACATCGTCACCTTTGCCAAGGGGGTCACGTCGGGGTACGCCCCGCTCGGCGGAGTCCTGGTGAGCCCACGAATCGCCGAGCCTTTCTGGAGCGGCGAAGGGGCCATGTGGAGACACGGCTACACCTACTCGGGCCATCCGGTTGCTTGCGCGGCTGCAGAGGTCAACCTCGACATCATCGAGAACGAGGGCCTGCTCACCCGAGCCCTCGAGCTCGAGACCGAACTCATGGAGGCGCTCGCCCCCCTCGCCGACCATCCCGCAGTCGGTTACATCCGCGGCGGAGTCGGTGCGATGGCCGCCGTTCAGCTGGCCGACTCGGTGCTGACGGACGATCCGAACGCTGCCGCTCGGGCGGCCTCGGGAGCGCGCAGCGCTGGCGTCATCACGAGGGCAATCGCAGGCGGCGGGCTCCAAGCATCCCCTCCACTCACGATCACTCGCGACCAGCTCGACGAGCTCGCCGCCGGTTTCCGTACCGGCCTCGACGCGATCTGACGGCCGCCCATGGAAGAGATACGGCTGCCTGCGTCGTGTCTGGTCGTCCTCGTCGGACCCTCCGGCGCGGGGAAGACCACGTGGGCAGAGGCCAACTTCACCCCCACGCAGGTGGTGTCTTCGGACCGGCTGCGAGCGATGGTCGGTGCGGGAGAGGACGATCAGAGGGCGAGCCCGGCCGCGTTTGCGCTCCTGGACGACATCGTCACTGCCCGCATCGGGCGCGGGTTGCTGACGGTCATCGATACGACGGGCCTCGACGACGATCGGCGCCGGGGATACGTGGCCCTCGCCGAGGCCGCCGGCATGCCGTGCTTCGCGGTCGGCTTCGACACCCCGGCGGCGTTGTGCAAGGAACGCAACCGGTCCAAGGTGCGGCCCATCCCGGCCAAGACGCTCACCGCCCAGCTGCGCCGTTGGCGGACTGTGCACTCTCAGCTCGCATCCGAGGGTTTCGCCGCCGTGTACGAGCCACTACCCGTGGTGGTCGCCCCGGCCCACATGGTGGCCGCCCCCGGTTTCCGCACCCAGCAGGAGGACAAGCCCGTGCCGCTTCGCTTTGGCCTCCAGATATCGAACTTCACGTGGCCGGGTGGCACGCCTCAGCTCGGCGCCGACCTGGCTGAGATCGCCCGAGCCGCTGAAGACGCAGGTTTCACCAGCGTGTGGGTGATGGATCACTTCCGCCAGATTCCCCAGGTTGGACCGGAGTGGCACGACATGCTCGACAGCTACACGACCCTCGGCTACCTGGCGAGCGTCACCGAGCGCGTCACGTTGGGGACGTTGGTCACCGGGATCGGGTACCGCAACCCTGCGCATCTCGGCAAGATCGTTGCAACGCTCGACGTGCTCTCGGGAGGTCGTGCCGTCTGTGGGCTCGGCATCGGATGGTTCGAGAAGGAGACGAGAGCCTACGGGTGGGACTTCCCGGCCGTGCATCACCGGTACGCCCTCTTGGAGGACACGCTCGAGCTGTTGCCGCTGCTGTGGGGGCCGGGGAGCCCCGAATACCACGGCAGGATCCTCCACGTGCCCGAGGCGATGTGCTATCCACGTCCCCTCCAGGATCGTATCCCCGTACTGATCGGAGGTGGTGGGGAGCGAAGGACCCTTCGCCTCGTGGCGCGCCATGCCGACATGTGCAACCTGTTCGGCGGCCCCGCGCAGGTGCGGCACAAGCTGGGTGTGCTCTCAGCACACTGCGCCGAGGTCGGCCGAGATCCGGCCGAGATCGAGGTGACCCACCTCGGCGGCGCCCTCGTCGCTCCGGACCGCACTGCGCTGCGGCGGCAGCTCGAGGCGATGCGGCCGTCGCACCTGTCGGTGGAGCAACTCGCAGAAACGGCGAACGCAGGAACGATCGACGACCACGTCGGCCGGTACCGCGAGCTCGCCGATGCCGGAGTGCGACACGCCATCGTCGCGCTCGTCGACGGCGGCGACCCCGAGGCCGTCCGCCGGTTCGGCGACGTGATCAGCGCCTTCCCTCACTGAGAGCGCGTCGCCGCACCAAGCGCTCCACGTCGTACGGTCGGAGGGCGGCAAGAGGGAGAGAGATGCGGAGGGCATTCGTACTCATGTGGTGCGCTGGCCATGGCGCTGGCGCCCGCCGCCGTCTCCTTCGACCAGGCTCGAGTGGGGCCGGGTAGCATCACTGGTCCGGTGATGGGGCTCGCCGTGAACCGCCGCCAGGGCTGATGGCTCCTACGACGTGAAGCGAGCCGGTCATGTCCGGAGCCAACCGATCTCTCTACCCGATGCGACGGCTGCTGACGACGCCGCTGATCGCCGTCGCCGCTGGGGGTCTCCTCGGCTCATCGGCGAGGGTGCTCGTCACCCAGCTGGCGGGAACGCCGAGAAGCGGATGGCCCGTGGCGACGCTCGCTGTCAACCTCGTCGGGGCCTTCGTGCTCGCCGGCTACCTGGCGAGACGCGAAGGAGCCGTCGCCGCACCGCTGTCGCTCGAGCTGTGGGCGATCGGCGCCCTCGGATCCTTCACGACATTCTCCGCATTCAGCGTCGAGGTCGTGGTGCTCATGGATGCCGGAAGAGCGGTGGCGGCGGTGGGATACGTGGCAGCGTCGACAATCGGCGGCATGGCGGCGGCGCTCGCCGGCGATGCCGCGGGAAGCAGACGGGCATGATCCAGGTCGTTGCGATCATCGCCGGCGCAACCGGCGCGGTCGCCAGGTACTCAGGGAGCGGTTGGGTCCAGCACAGAGCAGGAGCCCGCTTCCCATTCGGTACCGCCCTGGTCAATCTCGTCGGCGCGTTTGCGCTAGGTCTCGTCGTCGCCTCGCTGGAGCCGGATTCCCTGCCGTTCGCACTCGCCGGTGGATTCCTCGGTGGTTTCACCACGTTCTCCACGTGGATGGTGGAGACGTTGCGGCTTGGGCGGCGAGGCGGCGAGCGGTGGCTTGGAGCCGCCAACCTCCTGGGTCTCCTGGCCCTCGGGGTCGCCGCCGCCGCGGCGGGCTATCGGCTGGCGGCATGAGGGGGCACAATGAGCCCAATGGACCTCACCGGAGAGCACCGTCTGTTGCGTATCTTCGTCGGCGAGTCCGATGTCCACGAAGGACGTCCCCTCTATGAGGCGATCGTCGAGCTGCTTCGACGGACAGGGCTCGCCGGGGCGACGGTGCTCCGGGGCATCGAGGGCTTCGGCAAGTCCAGCACGCTGCATGCAGCCCACATCCTCCGCCTCAGCGACGACCTCCCTGTCGTGATCGAGTGCGTCGACACAGCCGAGCACGTCGAGGCGGTGCTGCCGGACATCGATGCGATGATCGGCGATGGGCTCGTCACATTGGAGCGGGTCGACGTGCGTGTCTACCGAGCACAAGAAGGCAACTGACCAGCGGCCGTCGCTCTCGACCTGCGAACGTACGGCCATGGTGTACCGCTCGAGGTACCGCCGAACCGGAGGTTCGCCGACCAGCCCCAACTTTCGGCGATTGTGTACCGTTCCGGTACGGCGGGACCTAATGCTCGCGATCACTCCACGTGCGGGAGTGCCTCCTCGGCGAAGCGCTGGATCTGCTCCATACGATCCGGATAGCGCGGCGCCATGAACTGGAGGCCGATATGGCCGACGCCCACACCGGCGAACCGGGTCAACGCCTCCACGAGTTGCTCGGGGCTCCCCCGGAGCTTGTCGGGCTCCTGCGCGACGGGGTGGTCGGTCACCTCGACCGGCAGACAGCAGTCGAGGCCAACCGCAGCCGGATCGCGCCCCGCTTCGTCAGCAAACCGACGCACGTTCGTGTAGCCGGCGGCCAACGCCTCAGGCGTGACCCGGACGAAGTATGGAAACCATGCATCGCCGTGGCGGCCTGCCCGACGCTGTGCCGCCTCCCCCTCGCCGCCGATCCAGATGGGCAACGAACTCGGCGTACGCCTTCGGCAGGAATGCGATGTCGTCGAACGCGTAGAAGGCGCCGTCGTAGCTGCAGTGCTCGTCGTCGAGCAGGGTACGGATCACACCGAGCTGCTCGTCGGCGATCTTGCCCCGCTGCCTCCGGTCGACGCCGAGCGCCGCGAACTCCTCGGCCATCCAGCCGATGCCGACGCCGAGCAGGAGCCTGCCCTCCGACAGCGCGTCGATGGACGTCGCCTGCCGAAACCAGTGCAGCGGATGGCGGAAAGGCATCACCACGACGCTGACGCCGAGCTTGATGCGCTCTGTGACGCCAGCCAGAAACGCGAGCACCGTGAGGCACTCCAGAAACGGCCGGTCAGGCGGCACGATGAACGCCGAACCCTCGGCGTACGGATACTCCGTTTCGATTCGCCACGGCAGCACGACCCGATCGGCTGCCCACACGGACGCGAACCCCCACGCCTCCGCACGTTGCGCGGTCTCGATCAGCGTGTCGCGGCCGGCAGCCCGTCCCGAAACCGGCAGGAAGATCCCAAGGTCCATGGTGGCAAGGTACCCGATCGCTGCGTCGGGCGGCCAGCGGCCGTGCGAGCGCCAACGTGAAGACCCGTACACTCGGTCCTGTGAAGCGTCTGGTGCCTCTCATGGTCCTGCTCGCCCTGGTCGCGGCGGCGTGCACCACCGGCGACGGCACTGCGCCACCACCCGATACACCGCCGACCACCGCCGTGACGACGGCCGGTGCCCCTTCGACATCGTCGTCGACGACGCTGCCGCCCCAGGCTGGGCCATGGTGGAACGACCGGGTGTTCTACGAGGTCTTCGTCCGCAGCTACCAAGACTCCGACGGAGACGGGATCGGCGATCTCCCCGGCCTCATCGACAGGCTCGACTACCTCAACGACGGCGATCCGACAACGACGAACGACCTCGGCATCACGGGCCTGTGGCTGATGCCCATCATGGAGAGCCCGAGCTACCACGGGTACGACGTCACCGACTACCGAGAGGTCGACTTCGAGTACGGGACCAACGAGGACTTCACGGCTCTGGTCGTAGCCGCCCACGAGCGTGGCATCGCCGTGATCGTCGACATGGTGCTCAACCACACTTCCAAGTCGCATCCCTGGTTCGGTGCCTCGTTCCTGGAGCGCCCCGAATTCGTCGACTGGTACTTGTGGCGTGACGAGCCTGGTCCCCAGTGGCACCCCGCAGGTGACCGCTACTACTTCGGCCTCTTCTGGGAAGGCATGCCGGATCTCGACCTCGAGAACCCCGACGTGACCGCGGAGCTCTACAACATCGCCGACTACTGGCTCACCGACATGGGCGCAGACGGCTTCCGCCTCGACGCGGTGAAGCACTACATCGAGGATGGCGACGTGATCGAGAACACCCCGGCAACCCTCGAGTGGGCGGCGGCGTTCAACGAGCATGTCGCAGCAACGAAGCCCGATGCGTTGACCGTCGGCGAGATATGGAACGGCACCGCAGTAGTTGCGTCGTACGTGCCTGACGAGGTGGACATCGCCTTCGAGTTCACCCTCGCCGATACGATCATCGACGCCGTCCAACAAGGTCGGGTCGGCGTGCTGCCGGTCGTCCAGCAGCAGATCCTCGACGCCTACCCGCCCGGGCAATATGCCGCCTTCCTCTCCAACCACGATCAGGATCGGATCGCGTCGCTCTTCGTTGGAGACGTCGCCAAGGCCAAACTGGCGGCGAGCGTGCTCCTCACCAACCCGGGCGTGCCGTTCGTGTATTACGGCGAGGAGGTGGGGGCTCGAGGACGCAAGCCCGACGAGCGGATTCGGACGCCGATGGCCTGGGCCACGGATCTCGGGCGTGGCTTCACCACCGGGGAACCGTGGGAGCCTTTCGACGAGAACGCCGACGCTGCCACTGTGGAGGTCCAACAGAGCGACCCTGACTCGCTCTGGAGTCACTATCGAGACCTCATCCACCTTCGCAACGAGCACGCGGCGCTGCGCACGGGGGAGATGGACCTCATCGACGCCGGCAACGACGCCGTGCTTGCCTTCACCAGGGAGGCCGACTCCGAGACGCTGCTCGTGATCATGAACCTCGCCCGGGAGTCGCAAGCCACCTACGACCTCGGCGCGGTGGGCGTGGGCGAGGTGGTGTTCGGCCCGGACTGGGCTCCGGGTGAGCCGCTGCCCTCCCAGACCATGATCATCGCGGCCGTCAGCGGCTGATACAGCAGAGGCCCGCCGGAAGCGGGCCCTCGAGCTGCGAGATCTGGGAGTTCTACACGAAGCGGCGGTATGCCCTGTCCTCGTGATAGAGGTTGGGTCGGACACTGACACGCTGCGCATCGGCGAGCCGGAGGCGGCTGCAGGGACGCCGGCTCAGACGGCCGGCGGCGAAGGTGCCACGGCTGGCCGGGCGGAAGAGCGGACGGCTGCTCTCGGTGAGGGAGCGGTTCGAGAGACGGCCGTGGCCAAGACCAGGATGATTGTGGGCCCCCTTGCGCTCGAACATGATGTCTCCCTTTCGGTCTCTCTCTCGGCGACGGTGGCGGTAGCGCCAACTCTGTCGTTCATTGATGAGACATGTGGACCACCCGGTTCCTTACGTGACGCGCAGCGGAATGGGTCGGAAGGCTCAGACCCGAGCTGTGTGCGCTCAGCCTTGCCTCAGAGGCGGCCAGGCTTCGTATCCCCGGCGCCTCGCCCCGAGATCTCCTCCGGGACGATGCGCACCACCGACGCACCCGGATCGAGCAACCAGTCGGGCATGTGGTCGACCACCCCGTAGGCGGCCCGGTATTTGGCGAGGATCTGCGATACGTAGCCGGCAGTTTCGGAGCCGTGGTGCATCACCTGGGCGACACCGGTGACGAGGACGGTCGACCAATCGGCCGCACCGGGACCGGTCCGGGTCACCTCGACAGCAACCCGCGGGTTGGCCCGAATCGCATCGAGGCGCCGCCCCTCCTTGGTGCGAAACGCAAGGATTCCGTCTGCAAAGACGAAGGACAGTGGCCCGATGTAGGGCGTGTCGCCATCGATGACAGCGACATGAGCCACCCGCTCCGTCCGCAGCAGCTCGTCGATCTCGGCGTCTGTGAGGTCCCGCATGGCCGGTATCTAAGCACGCATCCGGACCTCTGCCTTCGTATTCATCCACGCAGACCACAATGCTGGGAATATGACAACACCGCACTCAAGTTATACACTACGACTCTACTCAGACAGACTGTGCGGCCCTCTCGACGGTGGGTCGCTGAAACGCCAGAAGGAGCTCCTATGGGACGCGCAGTGGGTATCGACCTCGGCACGACCAACTCGGTCATCTCGATTCTCGAGGGTGGCGAGCCACAGGTCATCAGCAACGCAGAAGGCAACCGCACGACACCCTCCGTCGTTGCATTCGCCAAGAACGGTGAGGTCCTGGTTGGGGATCAGGCGAAGCGCCAGGCGATCACCAACCCGGGCCGCACCATCCGATCGGTCAAGCGCCACATGGGCACCGACTGGACCGTTGAGATCGAAGGTAAGTCGTATACGGCACAAGAGATCTCAGCGAGGATCCTCCAGAAGCTCAAGCGCGATGCCGAGGCATTCCTCGGCGAGCCGATCACCGAGGCAGTCATCACGGTTCCCGCCTACTTCGGGGATGCGCAGCGTCAGGCCACCAAGGAAGCCGGTCAGATCGCTGGACTCGAGGTGCTGCGCATCGTCAACGAGCCGACGGCTGCTTCGCTCGCATACGGCATGGACAAGTCCGATGATCACCTCATCTTGGTGTTCGACCTCGGCGGCGGCACGTTCGACGTGTCTGTGCTCGAGATCGGCGAGGGTGTTTTCGAGGTCAAGTCGACCCACGGCGACACCAACCTGGGCGGCGATGACTGGGATCAGCGTGTCATCGACTGGCTGGTCACCGGATTCAAGAACGAGCAAGGCGTCGATCTCTCGAAGGACCCCATGGCCCTCACGCGGCTCAAGGAGGCTGCTGAGAAGGCCAAGATCGAGCTCTCATCGGTGCAGGAGACCGAGATCAACCTGCCCTTCATCACCGCAACCGCCGACGGCCCGATTCACCTGCTCCGCAGCCTGAAGCGGTCCGAGTTCGAGCAGATGACCGAGGACCTCGTCGAGCGGACGCGTGAGCCTTTCCAGCAGGCAGTCAAAGATGCGGGCGTGACGGTTGGCGACATCGATCACGTGATCCTCGTGGGCGGTTCGACCCGCATGCCATCTGTGCAGAAGCTGGTCCAAGAGCTCGCCGGCAAGGAACCCAACAAGGGTGTGAACCCGGACGAGGTCGTTGCGCTCGGTGCGGCGCTACAAGCCGGAGTGCTCAAGGGCGACGTGTCGGGCATATTGCTTCTCGACGTGACCCCGCTGACCTTGGGGGTCGAGACAGAGGGCGGCGTCTTCACGAGGATGATCGAGCGCAACACGACCATCCCCACACGCCGGAGCGAGATCTTCACGACCGCTGCCGACAACCAGCCCGAAGTCGAGATCCACGTCCTTCAGGGCGAACGGACCATGGCGGCCGACAACAAGTCGCTCGGGCGCTTCAAGCTGCCCGGCATCCCTCCGGCCCAGCGGGGAATGCCGCAGATCGAGGTGACCTTCGACATCGATGCGAACGGCATCGTCGCAGTGTCGGCCAAGGACTTGGGGACCGGCAAGTCGCAGCAGGTGACGATCACCGGCGGCACCGCCCTCAACAAGGACGACATCAGCCGGATGGTGAAGGACGCCGAGGCGCACGCCAACGAAGACGCCCGACGCAAGGAACAGGCCGAGGCTCGCAACCAGGCGGACCATGCTGCGTACACGATCGAAAAGCAGCTCACGGAACACGGCGGCAAGCTCAACGACGAAGAGCGGACCACGGTCCAAGACAAGGTCACCCACGTCCGCAAGCTGCTCGCAGAGGACTCCGACGCCGAGGAGCTGCGCAAGGCAACCGAGGCGATGTTCGAGTCCGCCCAGGTGCTCGGACAGAAGATCTACGAGTCCTCGCAGACACCACCAGAAGGAGAGGCGGCCCCCGAAGCCGGCCCGGCGGGTGACGACGTGGTCGAGGCCGAGATCGTCGACGAGGGTGACGAGTCGTAGAGCTCGTCACCCCACCTCGGAAACCAAGGAATCACCATGCACGACAATCCAACAGCCGAAACGGCAGCGGCGGACCTTCACGAAACGGACGATCTCGTCCTCAGCGACGACCTCGTCCCCGTCGAGCCCGGCCACACCCCGACCGCGGCAGAGCTGGGTCTCGAACTGCCCCACGACGCAGTCGAGGCGCAGGCCCTGCTGCTGCGGGAGCTCGCCGAGGCACGCGGGGAAGCATCCGAATACCTCGAGACGCTGCAGCGAGTTGCGGCCGATTTCGAGAACTACCGCAAACGAGTCGAGCGCGACCAGATCGAGAACGTCCTGCGTGCGTCCCAGCGCCTGATCGAGAAGCTCCTGCCGACTCTGGACGCATTCGACGCCGCACTCGCCTACGAGCCGCAAACCCCTGCTGAGGACAAGCTGCTCGATGGTATGCGTGGCACACACGCACAGTTGATGGACACACTCGGAAAGGAAGGACTGGCGGCCATCGCCGCCGTCGGCGAGCCGTTTGATCCTGCGGTGCACGAGGCCGTTGCAGGAGGGGGAGATGGCGATCTGGCCGTTGCCCAAGAGCTCCGGCGGGGCTACACGATGCAGGGCAGGGTCGTTCGTCCGACCCTCGTGATCGTGGAGGAAGCGAGCTGAAGGCCATGCGCAAGGAGTGGCTCGAGACGGACTACTACGCCTTGTTGGGGGTACCGAAAGGCGCGCCCGACAAAGACGTCAAGAAGGCATACCGGAAACTCGCACAGAAGTTCCACCCGGACAAGAACCCGGGTGATGCCGCCGCTGAGCAGAAGTTCAAGGAGCTCAACGAGGCGTATGACGTGCTCGGTGACCCGGAACAGCGCAAAGAGTACGACCACGTCCGTGAGATGGGTTACTTCGTCGGCGGGCCCGGCGGCGGCCAGCAATACGTCAGCGTCGAGGACATTCTCGGCGGGCGCGGTCGTCGGGGTGGCGGCTTTGGTGGCTCGCCACTCGAAGACCTCCTCGGCGGGTTTGGCGACCTGATCGGCCGAGGTGTTGTTCAGCCACAAGCTGGACGCGACGTTTCGGCAGAGGTCAGCTTGTCGTTCCACGAAGCGATCTCGGGCACGACTCGCGAGATCACCGTGAACGGATCGCGGGTCAAGGTGAAGATCCCTGCCGGCATCGACGATGGGGGCAGGGTGAAGGTGCGGGGTAGGGGCGAGCCGGGGGCCAACGGCGGCCCGCCGGGCGATCTCTTCGTGCGAGTCCACGCCGGAAACCACCCCGTGTTCGGCCGGTCGGGTAAGAACCTCATGGTCACCGTCCCGATCACCTTCGTCGAAGCGGCTCTCGGCGCTGAGATCAACGTGCCCACGCTCGATGGAAAGGTGCGGCTGCGGATTCCCGCCGGCACGCCGAGCGGCAAGATCCTGCGCGTCAGCGGCAAAGGCGTCGCGTCGGCAAAAACGACGGGGGACCTGCTCGTAACCATCGAGGTAGTCGTGCCGAAGCACCTCTCCGATGAGCAGCGGTCGCTGCTGGAGCAGTTCCGCGACAGCGGCACCGTCGACGACCCGCGAGCGCACCTGGGGGTGTGATCATGAACAAGCGACCCGAAGCCGTCTACATCATCTCGGTCGCCGCCGAGCTCGCAGGTGTTCACCCGCAGACGCTGCGCATCTACGAACGCAAGGGGCTCATCGAGCCGTATCGCACGCCCGGCGGCACCCGCCGCTACTCGGACGAGGACCTCGAGCGGTTGGGCCTGATCCAGGAGCTCACCACCGACGGCGTCAACCTGGAAGGAGTCAAGCGCATTCTGGAGCTGCAAGCCGACAACGTGCGTCTCCGTAGCCAGGTCGACCGCCTGCGCCGTCTGCTCGGCGAAGCCGAGACGAGACTGAGCGGACAGCCTCCGGGCACGCAGACCGTTCACCGGGTGACCGTCAAGAGCAAGCGCCACCTCCCCGACATCCGCCGCCGCAACCCTTTCGGATGAGTTCCCGACCATCGGTTCGTATCCTGGGCTGATGAAGGCACTCCGAAGCCGGTGGGTCCGGTTCCCCTCGTACGTCCTCGGTGGGTTTGCGGGGGCGACCATCGGGGCACTTCTCTTCCAACCCCACTACCTGCCCCTGTGCGACCGCATCAATGCCCAGCGTGGGGTGCAGTGCAGCCCCGTATCGGCCCAAGCAATGATCGGGTTCTTCGTGATCGGCCTCGGCTTCATCACGCTCGTGATCGTTCCAATCGCCGCATCCCTGATCCATCTCGTCCGCCACGGGGCGGACTGGGAGATGTCGCGCGGGACCGAAACGGCGCAGACCAATCTGCCGATCCTCGCCGGCTTCATCTATCTCGCAACAGGCTCGCTGGTGGCGCTGGCGGCATATTGAGGGAAGACGGCAGACCTCAGACGGACCGTGCCGGCCGAGGCTTGGCTGCTCGCCGTCCGGTAGCGAGCCGCCGGCCGAGCGACTCGGAGCAAGCGACTACGCGACGAACGTCTCGCCGTCTGGCTGTTGCACGACGAAGGCCACGACCAGTGTCGGGCGGGACCTCCAGCCCAGGAGGGTGTCGAGGGCTCTTCCGTTGGCAGTCGGGCGGAACACGTCCCACGACGTCGGCGCCTGCACCCGCACGATGAGTTCGAGGTTGGGCCGAGGCACGAGCACGGCTCCTTCCAGATCGAAGCCTTCCATCTCGACCACGGCCAGATCCAGTTCGTCACAACGAGCGATGAACGCCTCCGCCACCGAGCGGGGGAAGAACCCCTCTCCGTCTGACGTCCGGTGGACGGCCTGGGAATCGAACTCGTTCACGAGGGCCATGGTGGCCGGGTGCTCGGCTTCCCACGCGTCGTCGTCGTCCTCGTCGTCCTCGTCGTCGATCACAGGCACTGCGCTGCGGATGCCCAGCGAGTCGCGTAGCTCTGCGAACTCACCCGCATCGGCGACGGGAGACACGATCCCCTCTGCCATGTCGAGGACTCGAATGAGATCGCGGACGTCGAGGTCTTTGACGTCGCCGTCGTCGTCCGCATAGATCTGCACGACAGGTGTGTCCTCGTCCCAAAAGACCATGCCGACGAATTCGTCGTCGCGCCAGAGCTCGACGACGGGTTGGTCGAAATCCGCACGTTCACTCTCGACGATTCGCATCGGGATCATCGCGCGGAGTGTAGGAGCGGGATCGGACCTCGGACGTCGGCGTGGCGGCCGGCCTGTTCAGGACTCGACCTCGACGCCCCGCCAGAAGGCAACATGGTCCTTGATGTCGGCAGCCGCAGGCTTCGGCGCCGGGTAATACCAGGCGGCTCCTTGATTCACGGCGTCGCCGACCACTACGTCGTAGTAGCTGGCCAAACCCTTCCACGGGCACGTGGTGTGGGCGTCGGTCGCCACGAGGTACTCCGACTTGATCGAGCTCGGGGGGAAGTAGTGATTTCCCTCGACCATCACGGTTGCGTCGCTCTCCGCGAGGACGACGCCGTTCCATACAGCTTTCGCCATGATTGCGCTCCTGAACTTCTCGAGGGTCGGTGGGTCAACAGGTGTCTGGTGTGGGCCATTCCGGACGCAGAAGAGGCCCCGCTTTGTGTACGGGGCCCCTTCGGCATTCGGATGGCGGCGGGGCTAGCGGCTACCGGCCTTCAGCGAGTCGCGGATCTCGCGCAGCAGCGCGATGTCCTCGGGCGGGGGCGGCGGCGCCTCCTCGCCGGTCGCCGTGCGCGCCTTCCAGGCGTTGTAAGGCTTCACGACGAACATGAACAGCGCCAGCGCAGTCAACAGGAACGTGACCACGGCCGTCAGGAACGTGCCGTACAGGATCACCGAGCCGTTGATCGTCAACACCAGGGCGTTGAAGCTCGGCTCACCGAAGATGATCCCGACTATCGGCATGATGATCGTCTCAACCAGGGAACCAACAACAGCGGCAAACGCAAGCGCGAGCACCAAGCCGACGGCAATCTCGATGAGATTGCCGCCGAGGGCAAACGCCTTGAACTCGTCCAACAACTTCTTCACGAACTTCCTCCCAAGGATTAGGTGGTGGTGAATCTAACCAAGGTTTGGACCCCGTTTCCGGCTTTTGGTTTCGTGTTTTCTCTGGAAACCTCATCCGAGTGGCTCGACGATGAGCTCGAGCTCGACCCACCACCCCTCAGGCACGGGGACGAGTCCCCCGCCGAGACCCGACACCCCCATCACTCTCCTGGCTCTCCGAGGCACGGAATCGGCCGCGATTCCCGCTGCAGATCCCTGGACACCGCCTTCCTCGAGCCGATCTACGACGAAGTAGGCCCATACCAGACCCGACGCCTCGGCTACGAACAGAAGCTCCGCGATCCAGTTCGAAAGCAGTTCCTCGTAGGTGTCGCCGGGGGCGACAACCGGTCGTGAATGTGTGGGCGGAACCCCGCTGAGGCGCCACCCTTCGAAGAACGCTGCGTACCCGGCATTCTCGAACAGCTCTCTGCGCGTCGCACCCGTCACCACGTACGTTGGAGGGTCGACGGTGATGCGCCGAAAACGCCTCATGGCAGACCGATCAGGATGACGGCGACGAGCGCCGCCGCCACGCCGGCGAGCTGCGAAGGCGACATTCGTTCGTGGAGCACGACTCGCGCCAGGAGCGCGGTCGCCGCCGGGTAGAGCGCAGCGAGCACCGAGGCAATCGCAAGCGAGCCACGCTGGACGGCAGACAGGAACAGGGCGTTGGCCGCCATGTCGAGCACGCCGGCGCCGACAGCGGCCGGGGGTATCCCCCGAGCATCACCTCCGCTCCGCCGCACAGCCGCCACCGCAACGATGACCGGCACCGACACGCCGCGGGCGCCGACGAGCGGCCACATCCCCGCATCGACACTGGTCTGGGCAAGGGCGATGAAGAACACGGCGAAGCCGAGCCCCGCCCCAAGCGAGAGCCCGAGAATCGCACGGGTGAGGCGGCCACCGGGCCCATCGCTGGCAGTGATCGCGAAGACCGCCACCATTCCGATACCGATCCCGGCCATCGCCACGCCACCAGGCTGCTCCCCCGTGGCGAGCCCGAACCCGACCGGGACCACCGCCGACAACACGGCGGTCGTCGGGGCAACCAGACCCATCGGACCCGCTGCAAGCGCCGCATAGAGGGCCAGGATGCCGACCAGACCAAAGAGTCCACCCGCCGCACCCCAGGCTACGTCTGCTGCCGTGACCACAGGAGCGGGCACGATCAACAGCAGGGGAATCAGCGCAACGGCACTTGCCACCTGGGCGATGGCGGCGATCCGCAGCGGTGGGACCGTGCGGCTGGCCCTTCCTCCGAGGAAGTCCCCGGCACCGAATGCCATCGCCGAGGTGAGGGCCAGGAGCTCGGTCACGACGTCGGCCTCATACGAGCCAGGGCACGAGCATCGCCCTGACCCGACGCCGGTAGTCGGCATAGGCGGGATACGACGCTTCCAACCGCCGCTCTTCGCGGCGTGCCTTGACGCCGAAGAAGACGAGGAGCACGATCCCCACCCCGGAGCTGCCGAGGGACCCGAAGGCGAGGCCGGCTCCCATGGCGCCCAGCGCAACACCGCCGTAGATCGGATGACGAACGATGCCGTACACCCCGTGCTCGACGAGCGTGCCGCCCGCAACGGGTTCCGGATACGGAGTCAGGTTGCGTCCCAACCCGGTGAGCCCGGCCATGGCGAGGACTGCGCCGGCAACGGCAAGCGCCAACCCGGCGCCCCGCAGCCAACCCGGAAGGCCGCTGCGCTGCGTGACCACGACACCCCAGGCGAGGAAGAGGATGACCTGGACGGCCACCCAGCCGCCCCCGCGTTCGACGAAAGTGTGCATCGAGAGAGCGTATCGGAGACGCCACGCCCTGGCGATCGTAACGAAGCCGCAAACTTGATATACTCACACTCATATTTCCTGGCATAGACGCCTGCTTGTCGACGTTGGCGTAGAGGAACCGAACAAGAACGAGAGCCATGGACATCAACGCATTCACCCAGAAATCGCAGCAGGCGGTGCTCGCCGCCCGAACCGCAGCCGAACGCCGGCGCCACACCTCGGTCCAACCCGAACACGTGCTCGAAGCGCTGCTGGGCCAGTCCGACACCGTCGTATACCCGGTGCTGGCCGCTCTCGACGTGAACCCCGCCGACGTGCGCAGCCCGGTCGAGCGAGCGCTCGACCGGCTCCCGCAGATGTACGGCGACACCGGCGAGGTTGGTTTCGCGCCCGAGACGGTCGCCGTTCTCGACGCCGCCCAATCGGAGCGGGACCAGATGAGGGATCAGTACGTCTCGGTCGAGCATGTGCTTCTGGCGCTTGCCCAGGCCCCCGGATCCGCGGGCGACATCCTTCGCAAGGCAGGAATCACGAAAGATGCCGTCCTCGGGGCGCTTTCCGGTGTTCGTGGCGCACAGAGAGTGACCAGCCAGACGCCCGAGGACACCCTGGCACCCCTCGAGAAGTACGGTCGCGACCTGGTGAAGCTGGCCGGGCAGGACAAGCTCGATCCCGTCATCGGGCGAGACGACGAGATCAGGCGCGTGATCCAGGTGCTGTCGCGGCGCACCAAGAACAACCCGGTGCTCATCGGCGAACCGGGCGTCGGCAAGACGGCGATCGCCGAAGGCCTCGCCCAGCGCATCGTGGACGGCGACGTCCCCGAAGGGCTCAAGAACAAGCGGATCGTCGCGCTCGACCTCGGAGCGATGGTGGCGGGCGCCAAGTACCGCGGGGAGTTCGAAGAGCGTCTCAAGGCCACCCTCGATGAAATCAAGGCAGCCGAAGGCGGGATCATCACCTTCATCGACGAGATGCACACCATCGTTGGAGCAGGGGCCGCCGAGGGTGCCATGGACGCCTCCAACATGCTGAAGCCGATGCTGGCACGAGGCGAGCTCCGCATGATCGGCGCCACAACTCTCGACGAGTACCGCAAATACGTCGAGAAAGACCCCGCGCTCGAGCGGCGCTTCCAGCCGGTGGTGGTAGCCGCGCCATCGGTCGACGACACGATCGCCATCCTCCGGGGTCTGAAGGACCGTTACGAGGTTCACCACGGCGTGCGGATCACGGACGCTGCGCTGGTGGCGGCCGCCGTGCTCTCCGACCGCTACATCACCGCCCGCCACCTTCCCGACAAGGCCATCGACCTCATCGATGAGTCGGCGTCGCGGCTGCGAATCGAGATCGACTCCATGCCCGAAGAGATCGACGAGCTGGATCGCCGCAGGCGTCAGCTCGAGATCGAGAAGAGCGCGTTGACCAAGGAGACCGACCGCGCCTCGCTTGAGCGGCTGGCCGCCATCGAGCAGCAACTCGGCGACCTGTCGGAGGATCTCGACCGCCTCACGGCGCACTGGCAGCTCGAAAAGGAGCGCATCGCGGCAATCCGATCCGTCAAGCAGGAGATCGAGGAACAGCGATCCGATGCCGACCGTGCCGAACGCACCGGCGACCTGCAACGGGCGGCTGAGCTCCGCTACGGCACGCTCCCCGCGCTCGAGCGGCGCCTGACCGAGAGTCAGGAGTCGCTCGAGAAGCTTCAGGTCGAAGGGGCCATGCTGAAGGAGGAGGTGGGCGAAGAGGACGTCGCCGAGGTGGTGAGCCGCTGGACCGGCGTCCCCGTGTCCCGCCTCATGGAGGGCGAGATCCAGAAGCTCGTCCGGCTCGAGGAGCACCTCCACCAGCGGGTCGTCGGCCAAGACGCGGCCGTCACCGCCGTCGCCAACGCCATCAGGCGTTCCCGCGCCGGCCTCGCCGACCCGATGCGGCCGATCGGATCGTTCGTGTTCCTCGGCCCAACCGGTGTCGGCAAGACCGAGCTGGCTCGGGCGCTCGCCGAGTTCCTGTTCGATGACGAGCGGGCGATGGTGCGCCTCGACATGTCCGAGTACATGGAGAAGCATTCCGTCAGCCGACTCATCGGAGCGCCTCCCGGCTACGTCGGCTACGACGAGGGAGGCCAGCTGACCGAAGCAGTGCGGAGGCGCCCGTATTCCGTGGTGCTGCTGGACGAGATCGAGAAGGCACACCCGGACGTGTTCAACGCGTTGCTCCAAGTGCTGGACGACGGCAGACTCACAGACGGACATGGACGCACCGTCGATTTCACCAATGCGGTGCTCATCATGACATCCAACCTCGGGTCCGAGTTCATCGATGCCGATCTCCCTGAGACCGTGGTGAAGGAGCGGGTGATGGAGGTCGTGCGTGGGCACTTCCGGCCCGAGTTCCTCAACCGGGTGGACGACCTCGTCGTCTTCGATCGGCTGACGCGTGCCGATCTGCGACAGATCGTCGACATCCAATTCGCGCACCTGCGCAACCGGCTCCAGGCACGGCGGATCGACGTCGCACTCTCGGACGAAGCGGCCTCGTGGCTCGCCGAACACGGATTCGACCCGATCTACGGCGCTCGGCCACTCAAGCGCCTGATGCAGCGTGAGATCGCCGACAAAATGGCGTTGCGGCTGCTCGAGGGTGCATTCGGGGAGGGCGACACGTTGCAGGTGATCGTCGGGCCTGACGGCCTCGACTTCGACACGGCGCGAGACACCGGTTTCGAGTGAGCGGGCCGTGACACAAGAGATCGCCGTCCGGTGCTAACCCCCCGATAGAGCACCGAACGGCGATTCCCTGGGTCTGTTCCCCCCTCAAGGATTCCCCACTGGCAAAGGTACGCGAGATGCCGTCTCCTGACCATGAGGCGCCCGGCCTATTGAGGCTGGCGAGCACTTCGCTACGGTTGGCGGTGGCAGATCAGCAGTCTGATGGGCATCAGGTAGGAACTGCAGATCTGGGGGGTTGACCGAACCGCTCAGGAGGTCGACCTATCGTGGTGGAATACGCAAGCTCGGCACCGTCACAGCTGTGGCGGTCCCATACATCAACCAAGGCTCCCGCGTGGACGCTGGACTCTGCCCTGACCGGACGCTGTTCGCGCGGCCGGTCGAAGAAGAAGTCGGCGCATGGCGCGGCGGGCGGCATCGTGATCACGGCCAACGGCGTGTCGCTGATCGAGAACGTCGAGGCAGCGATCCTCGCTCATCCCGTGACCGGGTTCGACGTCGTGGCGTTTGTTGTGCACAAGGAAGCCTCAGTCCTCGCCGCATGCGACCCCGGCGCACATGCGACCATATGCTTCGAGGGAACGCCGTGGTCCCGCATCGAAGGGGGCGTCGAGGTGATCGCCGTCGACAGCGCCGGACGGCGCCGTTTTCGCGACCAGGTGAGGGCTGCGCTGGGACGCACCGAGGCCTCTGCGGGCAACAACGGCGACGTCATCGTTGTCGTCCATCCGGAGCGCCTCGAGCCACGCACGCCGCTAGTCGCCGTGACCCATCGCACCCAGCCGGCGCACGCAGCAGTGCGGTGATCCCCGCGCAGCTGTAGTACATCGTCCGGTGGCTACGCCGCGGATCGGCGCTGGTCCACGCCGTCCGCCAGGCGGAGCGGCGAAGCAGCGGCTCGCACGGCGAACGTGAGGCCGACCATCACCACGGCTACGCCCAGCCAGGCAACCAGCGCAGGACGCTCGGCGAGCACCACGACGCCGAGCAGGGTCGCGGTCACCGGCTCGGCCAGCGTCAGCGTCGCTGCATCCGCCGGCGCCGTTGTGCGCAGACCACGCCCGAACAGGAGGTAGGCGAGAGCCGTCGTCACGACACCGAGATGGAGCGCCATCGCAGCTCCCCGGATCGATGCCACCCACGCCACATCCACGAACGCGACCGCCGGCAGCGACAGCGCAGCGGCGAGCAAGAACACCATGGCCATCGCGCCGACTGCGGACCCGTCGCGCACCAGGTGTACGGACGCCACCACGTATACGGCGTACGACGCGCCGGCCACGAGAGCAAGCGCCACGCCGATCGGGTCGGCGCCCAGCTGTTGCCCCGAGCCGGCGATGAGCCCAACGCCGCCGACCGCAAGCCCGGTCGCAACGGCCCATCGTGGCGTGGGTCGGACGTTCTCGACCATCCAACCGATGAAACCGGTGAGCACAGGAGCAGATCCGATCGCCACGACGGTGCCGAGCGCTACCCCCGTCCGGTCGACGGCGGAGAAGAACGCCGGCTGGTAGAGGGCCATACCCGTCGCCGCCGCCAAGGTCGCGCCTCGATGCGAGCGAAGCGCCGGCAACCGGACTCGTCGCATGAGCGCCAGGGCGGCGAGCACGGGGCCGGCAAGCAGCAGGCGCACGACGCCGACGGCAACCGGCGCAGCGTCTGCGGGACCGAGCGCCTCCGCGGTACCCGTCGTCCCCCACAAGACGCCGGCGCCCAGAATCAGCCACATGCCACGTCGATCACTCATGGCCGCAAGCTTGGCACCGACGACCGCGTCCCGAGCGATCGAGACGCTCGTCCCTTCCCTCGAGCGACATATGGCGGGACAATCAGCCAGTCGAAAGGAGCGCCATGGAAAAGGACATCACTATCGATCTCCATTTCGTGGAAGACGACGTGTCGACCACCGTCACCGCAGTGCTCAACCTGCGTGGCGACCACTTCGAGGCAGCGGGCCGCGCCCGCCGCAATCCAACCGATAGACCGATGCCCGTGATCGGAGAAGAGCTCGCTTTGGCAAGGGCGCTCCAAACCCTCACGGCCAACGTCATGGACGCCGCTCACAAGAAGATCGACGACTACCTCGGCGAGTGACGGGCTCGACGATCAGTACCGGAGAAGCGCCGCCGCCGGTTGCGCCCCGGGGACGTCAGCCTCAGGAACCACGTAGACCTCGCCGCCGTGACGCCATGTTTCGACCGCGGCGACGTTGAGGAGATCTTCGGCCTCGTCCTCGGTCACGGGATCGACGAGCCGGCGCTGCGCAGGGTCGAAGTGGCCCCACACCTCGGCGTCGCCTGCCACGAACAGCGCGTCCACCCGGCCGTCGACGGCTGCCGTCACGGTCGCGGCCAGATCGACCGTTGCGCCGTCGGTTCCGGTCATCTCGACGAGGCGAGCCCGCACGTCTTCGCGGTGCGTAGTCGCCCACGCCGCCGCGAGAGGCCGTGCGGCTGCCTCGAGCTCTGCAGCACTGAGCCGCTCCCCGCTCCCTGGAATGTCGCCGGGCGCGACGTGTGCATACGAGGTGGCCCGGCGAAAGGCTGCAACGAGCTCCTCCGTACCGGCGAGCACGAGACACTCGTCGCTCAGGACGGAGTCGACGGCGCCGCCGACCGCACGCAAGTAGCGCCGCAGATCCTCGCCTTGCTCGTTGCCACCCTGGCCGTGGAAGGAACCCATGCCGGCGCCCCCACCATGCCGTGCCGAGCCGTGCGACTGCAGCTGCGGCTCACGATCGTCGAAGCGCAGCACCTCGTCCATCTCCACCGGAAGCCCCGCTGTCTCGACTTCTTCGAACCGGGACGCATCGCCGATGAACAGGTGAGTGGCCTTGCGGCTGAGCGCCAGCACGGCGAATCGAGGCGACGGAACCGCGTCGAGGAGGTGCTTGACCTGGAAACCCCGGCCGACGACGACCAGCGGAGCGCCGCTCTCCGGCCCGGGCATGAAGGCCGACCCGTCGTCTGCGAGGTAGATCGCCATGGACGCCTCAGGACGCAACCACTCCTCGTGGCTCTCGAGCACCGCATCGACCGGAGCGAGCCTCGCCCGAACATCGGCACTACGCATCCCGGCGGAGGTGAGGCGGGCGCTTGCGCCCTTCGCGAGATTGCGCAACGCGATGCGAGCCTCGTCGGGTGGAGTCGGCGGCATCAGGAGCGAAACCAGAAGCCCGTCGTGAGAGCGAATCAGGTCGTCCATCTCTTCATGCGTCGGAGTCGGCACGCCCTTGGGGTTCATACAGAGACCTCCGGTTCTTCATCTCGCCGGCGATTACCTCGAGGAGCTCCTCCACCACTTCGGAGGTCACCCGATGCATCACCCTGTGGTCGGCCGCCACGCCGACAGCGCCCAGCGGCGGCTCGTACTCCCCGACGATCGCAAGCTCAGTGGTCGTGGGGGTCGTGGGAAAGGCCTCGAGCCATGCCTCCATCACGGGCAGGAGGTGCGGATGCCGGAGCGAACGCCAGGCGAGCGGCACCCGTATCGACGGGATCGGTCCTCCTACGGGCTCTGGGTTGCCGACGTCGACAGTCGCCTCAGCGGCAACCTCCAGCCTGATGAGCGGGATGTGAGCCGAGAGGTCGATGTGGATACGCCCATCTTCGCGACGCCCGCCTGCGGCGATCACGCCGGCTGCGTCGTCGGCGAGCATCGACGACACGACGCCGAACGGCATACGGATCCAGCGGCACTCGGTGACACGCCCCGCGCCGTGGTGGGAGGACCCAGTCGATCTGTGTTGTGAAGGCATGGGCCTGCGTTGCACCGTCCACTCAGCGTGATGCTCCGCGCACCTCTGGGCTAGGGCCGGAGGTCCCGCCGCGGGGCGACGCCATGCGTTGCGATCGAATACGCTGAAGCCCCCGCAACCTGGAGGCGCAGTGACGACGGTTCTGCAGATCGGGACGATGAAGGGCGCGTGGCTGGCTCGCTCGGATGATCGTACGGCATGGGACATCTCGCAGCCGGCACTCAAGGGTTGGCAGGTGACCACCTTCGGCCGCACCGCAGACGGCACGCATCTCGCAGCGACTGCGAGCACATGGTACGGAGCGGCCGTGCATCGCAGCGAAGACTTGGCCGACTGGCAGCAGGTGGTCCCCGGCCCGCAGTTCGAGGGTGACGGGGCCCCTTCGCTCGAGAAGGTGTGGACCCTCGCCACGACCGATGGTGCGTTGTTCGCCGGCGTAGCGGAAGCCGGCCTGTTCCGCAGCGACGACAACGCAGCGACGTGGCGCCCGGTCCCCGGGTTCAACGAGCACCCAACCCGCCCGGGCTGGCAGCCGGGCCTCGGGGGGCTCGCCGCCCACCGCATCCTCGTCGACCCCGCAGACGTGAAGCGGATGTGGGTGGGTGTATCCGCTGTGGGGGTCTTCTACACCGAGGACGGCGGGACGACGTGGGAGCTGCGTAACGCAGGCATCCCCCACGCGGCTCAGGACGACACCTACCCGGACATCGGGTTCTGCGTTCACGGCCTCGTGGCAGACCCCGCCGCGCCGGACACCATATGGCGGCAGGACCACTTGGGCGTGTTCCGCACAACGAATGGTGCGCTGTCATGGCACCGCATCGAGGACGGCCTGCCCGCAGGGTTTGGCTTTGCCATCGGCCGCGACGCAGCAAGCGGGCGACTCTTCGTGGTTCCCCTCGAGTCCGACGAGTTCCGCATGCCGGTCGGCGGGGAGTTTGCCGTCTACTCGAGCGATGACGGAGGCGACTCGTGGCAGATGGCTGGTGGCTGGTCGCGCCCGGGCAGCGACACGGTATTGCGTGATGCGATAGCCACGGACGGCGAGGGTGGCGTGTACGTCGGCACCACAGGGGGTCGGGTCGCTGTGAGCTCTGATGCCGGGGAGTCCTGGCACGAGCTACCCCATACGTTCCCGCGCATTCTCAGCGTGCATGCGCTGACCGTGTGATGGCCGAGATCGGCGTCACCATCCCGCGTATGCTCGCCGATCTGGTGAATGGCGACCGCCGCTTCATCGTCGAGGCAGCGACGGTCGGTGGTGTGCTCGCCGCCGTCGCCGATCGTCACCCGGAGTTCGGCGTCCACCTCTTCGACGCGCGGGGGACGATGCGAGAGCACGTGTCCTGCTTCCTCAACGGGGAGGTGGCCCGCCTCGACAGCGCGGTGGCCGACGGCGACTCGGTGGTGATCCTTCAAGCCGTGAGCGGTGGCACTCAGGGCGCCGGCGGAGCGTCTACGAAGGCCACTTCCGTGTAGCCGAGGCCCTCGAGGAACGCAGTCAGGGTCTCCTTTGCGTTCGCACGAGCCACGTCGAGGATCCGTTTGTCCATTGCCGCCTGGAGGAGCACCTGCTCTGCGACGGCGCGAGCATCCGACTCGAGCTGCGGGTCGCCGCTGGTGAACAGGCCCGTGTCACGATCGAACACGCGAGTTTGCTCCTCGTCGACGTCGACGTACTGGATCGTTGCCGGTGGCAACTGCACGGTCACGCGGCCGGTCGCCTCGTCGACGTCGAAATTGGCCGTGTACACCCGCTCGAAATCCACGCCTGCCCCGATCCGTGCCACGGCGAACAAGAAGATGCGATCGCCCCGCGCCCAGTTCAGCCAGCCGCGGTCGTTTCCCTTCTCGACCGTCGTGTACTCGACCATCTCGACGGTCGTGAGGTTGGCGAGCGCCCGCACACTGTCGACCACCGTGGATCCGACCTGCGTGTAGGGCGTGCCGCCAAAGCTGAAGAGACTCCAATTGCCGAGAGAGCCGCCAACGAAGAATGCCCCGACGACGAGGACGGCGGCAATCACGAGCGAGCCCGTGCGCTTCGAGAATGTGTTGTCCGCCATGACCACCTTGGGGAGCTTGCCACTTGGACCCGCAAGGGTACCCAAGGGTTCCACGTTGTCTCGCAAAACGGGAAGATCGACTCTTGCCGCGGCGCACCCGCACTAGTAGAGTGCTACGCAAGGTATCCTGGTTACCAGGTCACAGGCGACGCAAGACACCGCGGGCCACCCGGTCCGCCTTGTCGCCGAGGTAGTGCAATTGGATCACAGCTCTCAGCTGCTCAAAGGAGTCCTCGACATGTGCCTCCTGGCACTCATCGCCGAGGAGCCCAGCTATGGATACGAGATGGTCGACAAACTGCAGCGCAAGGGACTGGAGCTCGTCAGTGAGGGCAGCATCTATCCGCTGCTCAGCCGGCTTCAGAAGAGGGGCTACATCGAGGGCCATTTCGTCGAGTCGACGGGCGGGCCGCCGCGCAAGTACTACCGCATCGCCGGCCCTGGACAGCGTCAGCTCGACGAGTGGACCGTCGAGTGGCGCAAGCTGGCACACGGAGTCGAGGAAGTCTTGACGGGAGGCGAGCATGGCGCGTGACAAGAACGCCGATGCGATCGTCGCCGAGTGCGATGCCTATTGGGTGGAGACCCGGGTGCCACCCGACGTGCGTGAGACCTTGCGCGCCACGCTGCGAGCCAAGCTCGATGAGGCCGCTCGTAGGGGTCGATCGCCGCGACGGGTCACGGGATCGAACCTCGTCCTGTTTGCGGAATCGATGGCCTCACGCCACCGTGTGCCCCCACCAAGCCATCCCCCGCTCTCTCCATCCGAGCGAACCCGGCAGCGTTGGATCGACTTCGTGCCGGCGTACGGTTGGCTCCTACCCATCATTGGTGGTGCAGTGTTGTTGATGATCTTCGGCCCAAAGGAGGATGCTGTGGAAGACCCGGATTTCTGGCGGTGGCTGTGGCTCGGCATCGCCGTGGTGCTCGGCGTTGGCGAGATGGTGACGGCGGGGTTCTTCATGCTCCCGTTCGCGATCGGTGCCGCCATCGCGACGCTGCTCGCATGGGCCGACGTGTCGATCACCGTGCAACTCGTCGTGTTCATCTCGACGTCGCTCATCGCAGTCGTCGCGCTCCGCAGGTTTGCCTGGAGTGATCGCGAGCCCTCGTACCCTGTCGGCGTCAAGCGATTCGTCGATGCCCGTGGAGTGGTCACCGAGGTCATCGATTCGGCGACGGGGGGCGGCCGCGTCCGTCTTGGTAAGGGTGAGTCCTGGAGCGCATCGACGGACCTGCCGTCGGTCATCCAGCCGGGGACCCACGTTCGCGTCGTCGAAGTGAGGGGCACACACCTCGTGGTCGAGCCGGTCGAAGGCCAACGATGACCGGGAATAGGGTTTTGGAAAGCAACAGACAAGGAGCTGCGACATGACACCGATTGCGATCATCCTGGTCGCCTTCATATTCCTACTGGTCGTCTACGTCGGCCTCGGTCTCAAGATCGTGCGCCAGTTCGAAGCCGGCCTCGTGGAGCGGTTCGGTAAATACCGCGAGACACTCGATCCGGGTCTGCACCTGATCGTGCCCTTCATCGATCGCATCCGGCGCGTCGACATGCGAGAAATCGTGGTTGATGTCCCGCCGCAGGAGGTCATCACGAAGGACAACGTGGTCGTGACCGTCGACGCCGTCGTCTACTACCAGGCAACCGACCCCGTGAAGCTCATCTACAACGTCCAGAATTTCGTACTGGCCGCAACCAAGCTGGCCCAGACCAACCTGCGTAACGTGGTCGGCGATCTCGACCTCGACGATGCGCTCACGTCCCGCGAGACGATCAATGCCCAACTCCGCACCATCCTCGACGAGGCGACGGACGTCTGGGGCACGAGGGTCGTTCGCGTCGAGATCCAACGCATCGATCCGCCTGCGGACGTCACCGACGCCATGCACCGCCAGATGAAGGCGGAGCGGGAGCGGCGCGCCGCCGTCACCGAGGCGGAGGGCTTGAAGCGCTCCGAGATCCTCAAAGCGGAAGGCGTCAAGCAGTCGCGCATCTTGGAGGCTGAGGGCCAGGCCGAGGCGATCAAGCAGGTCGCCGAAGCCGAGCGCTTCCAGAAGGAGACGGTCGCAGAAGGCGAGGGCCGCGCCATCGAGCGCGTGTTCAGCGCCATCCACACCGGCGACCCGAGCCCGGATCTCATCGCGATTCGCTACCTGGAGGCACTCCAGCACATCGCAGACGGCCGAGCTACGAAGATCTTCCTGCCCGTCGAGATGAGCGGCATTCTCAGCTCGATCGGGGCCATCGGCGAGATCTTCCACGGTACGGACGAAGCCACCCAACACCAGTAACGGGTCTGCAGCCATCGTAGGAACGGGCCCCTCGTCGAGGGGCCCGTTTCCGTTGGCTCACGCCGCTTCGCTGAGCTCTTCCACCTGAGGCCGGCCCACCCGCTGACGCCAGCGAAAGAGGACCACTCCCCCGACCACGGCGCCGAGCGCAACCCAGCCGTTGCGTGACAGTCCGAGCAGGCGGAACGTGGTGTCCGTGCGAATCAGTTCCGTGAGGAACCGGATCACCCCGTACACCACCATGTAGAGCGCGATCGAGGCGCCACGTCGTAGCTTCTGACGGCGCTCGAGCCACAGGATGATGGGCACGAGGATGAGGACGTTCCACAACGACTCGTAGAGGAACGTTGGGTGGAAAGTCGCGAAGTCGACGTACGCAGGGGGGCGATGCGGCGGGGCGATCTCGAGCGCCCACGGCACCGTGGTGGGGGTGCCGAACAGCTCCTGGTTGAAGTAGTTGCCCCATCGACCGATCGCCTGGGCAAGCGGCAGACCAATCGCTCCGGCGTCTGCGAAGGCCCACGGATCACCGCCTGCCCGTCGCACCATGATGACGGCGGTGATCGCTCCCACGGTGAGACCGCCGAAGAGGGCGAGCCCGCCCTCCCAGATGAAGAACACGGCATACCAGCGGCCGTCGTAGCGCGACAGATGGGTGGAGACGTAGGCGAGGCGGGCGCCGGCGAAGCCCAGAACAACGGTCCAGAGGATGACGTGCTCGAGGATGGCCGGATCGCCGCCGAAGCCCTTGTAGCGACGTGTGATCACGATGGCGGCGACGAGCACGCCCAGGCCGATGAGGATCCCGTAGACATGGATGGACAACGGCCCGATCGAGATCTCGTTGAACGACGGCGACGGGATGGATGCGAGGAGCCACATGGGCCGCCAGCCTATCGCTGTGCGGGACGCATCGGACCTCAGGCGTCAGTGTCCCGCGGAGCGGGCACCGGCGCTTCACCGGCCGGAGTTTGCGACTCGTCGACATCGTCGAGCGGGTCGGGCATCGTCTCCCCGCGGTAGGCGGCGTCCTCTTCTGCGGACACCACCGGGTGGCGACGCCATCGCATGAACAGGAGGGCTCCGATGGCCGCGCCGCCGAGTGCACCCCACTGGCTGCCGGTGAACGGCCCCATCACGGAGTCGGCAACCGTGCCGATCTCGGCAGCGCCGAGCCGCGTGAAGTCGATGAAGAATCGCTGCACGCCGTACCAGATCACCCATATCGCGAACAACTGCCCGTAGTGGCGGGAGGTCCAGTTCTTGCGCAGCCACAGCAGGACGAGCAGGAGCACGCCTGCTCCGATCATGTCGTAGAGCGCCGTGTGGTGGTACGTGCCGCATATTCCGTTCACCGCCTCCGAGACGGTGCACTCCAGCACGTCGTGCTGCGGCGAGAGGTCGTAACCGGGCTTCACGGCGAAGCCGAGGAAGAAGTCGGTCCGGCTGCCGAGGTGCTCGACGATGGCAAGGTCCCCGATCCTGCCGATCACGGCGCCGATCGCCAGCCCTGCCGCTGCCATGTCGAGCGTCACCGGGATGCGCAGATCGAGCATCCGCATCCGGATGGCGCCGACGATGATGCCGCCCGCATACCCGCCGAGGATGCTGTAGTCACCCGTGATGCTGATGGCATCGCTGAACCCATACCCGGGATCCCCGAGATGGGCGGGGACGGTGAAGAACCGTGCGCCGAGCAATGACGCAACCAGCGCCCACGTCAGCACCGACGTGATCTTGTCCACGTCGAACCCTCGCCGCTTGGCCTCCCGCAGCATGAGCGCCGCCCCGCCCACGAAGCCCAGGCCGGCGAACAAGCCGTGGAGCGAGAGGTTGAGGGGCCCCAACTCGAAAATCGGGATCGGGGTGTAGGAGATGGACGCGATCACACGGCGAGCATACCGAGAGGACAGAAGTCAGAAGTCAGAAGTCTGAGGTCTGAGGTCTGAGGTCTCGGAACACGGCCAACGGCCGACCGATCTACTTTGCGGCGAACTCCTTGTAGGCGGCCCATGCGCGCGGGCCGTAGATCGTGTTCGGCCCGCCACCCATCAGGATGGTCACGCCGATCATCTCGGCCACCTCTTGCGGTGTTGCTCCGTGGCGGGCTGCTCCTCTGGCGTGGGACGCGATGCACCCGTCGCAGTGGTCATGGATGCCGATGGCGAGGGCGATCAGCTCCTTGGTCTTGGCAGAGAGGGCGCCGTCCGTGAACGCTGCACGGTGCAAAGCGCCGAATCCCGCGTAGACCTCCTCGATGTGGGTGCGGAGGTCCCGCGTCTCGTCGTTGACTTCCTTCTGAATGTCGCGGTAGTGGCCCACGGTCATCTCCTGTTGTTTGGCAAACCGCGCAATCGTACGGACAACTAGCCTGCGCCCGATCAGGGCGAAGGTCCCCGATCACGAGGCAAGTGAGGTGTGCATGGACCACAAGCAGGTCGTCGTCGATCGGTTCTCTGCCGTCGAGCCGGATCTTCGAGACATCTCGAAGTGGCTCTACGAGAATCCCGAGATCGCCTACGAGGAGCGCGCCTCGTCCGCTCGCCTCGTCGAGTTCCTTCGGGGCAACGGATTCGCCGTCGAATACCCGGCCTGGGGCCTCGAGACGGCGTTCGACGCCCGGGTCGGTGGCGAAGGTCCCGAGGTGGTGATCTGCGCCGAGTACGACGCCCTCCCTGAGGTTGGCCACGCCTGTGGCCACAACCTCATCGCCACTGCAGCGTGTGGTGCGGGTGTAGCCCTCGCCCCGCTCGCCGACGAGCTCGGGTTCCGAGTCAGGGTGCTGGGCACGCCGGCTGAAGAGGCGTACGGCGGAAAGATCGACCTGATCGAGGCCGGAGCGTTCGAAGGAGCTGCTGCGGCGATGATGATCCACCCGTCACCAGAGGACGTGCTCGACCCCTCTTTCCTCGCCGTCGCCCACCTCGACATCGATTTCTTCGGCAAGGAGTCGCACGCTGCGTTCGCCCCCCAGGTGGGCATCAACGCCCTCGACGCCGCCGTGCAGGCCTACGTGAACATCTCAACGCTCCGCCAAACGCTCTACAACACCGACAAGGTCCACGGCGTGATCACCTACGGCGGGGGCGCCCCCAACGTGATCCCAGCGCACACGTCGCTCGCGTTCTATGTTCGGGCGGCTTCGATGGAGCGACTCGCCGAGCTGCGCACGAAGGTCGAGGCATGCTTCGAAGCTGCAGCAATGGCGACCGGCTGCTCGGTGGAGATCAAGCCCCGCGGCCATACGTATACCGAGATGCACAACGACCCCGTGATGGTCGACCTCTTCGCCGCCAACAGCGGCGCACTGGGACGGACGATGGGACGCGCGGCCACACTCGATCCGGGAGCGGCGGGGTCGACCGACATGGCAAACGTCAGCCGGATCGTGCCCACCATCCATCCCATGCTGGGCATCAACAGCGCCCCGGCCGTCAACCACCAGCGCGAATTCGCCGCCCACACCGTGACACCGGACGGCGAGAGGGCCATCCGCGACGGAGCCATCGCGATGGCATGGACCGTCGTCGACGTGGCAACGGCGGGTCGGTGGGACGAGCTCGGGGGCGCGCTCCCCCGCTGAGCCTGGTTACATCAGCAGGTCGCTGAATTGGTCGCGGACGACCTTCTTGTCGAACTTGCCGGTGCCGGTCTTGGGGATTGCGTCGATGAAGAGGATCCGGTCGGGTAGCCACCACTTGGCGACCCGACCCTCCAGGAACTCGCGAAGGTCCTCTTCGGACACCTCCGTGCCGGGGGCGAGAACAGCAACGGCGATGGGGCGCTCCTGCCACTTGAGGTGCTTGACGCCGACGACGGCCGCCTCCTTCACCGAGGGATGTGCCATCAGCTCGTTCTCCAGGTCGATGGAGGAGATCCATTCGCCGCCCGACTTGATGACGTCCTTGGCGCGATCGGTGATCCGGATGTAGCCGTCAGGGGTGATCTTGCAGACGTCACCCGTGCGCAGCCAGCCGTCGGCGAACGACTGCGGGGATCGGGGGTCGTTGTAGTACTCGGCCGCGATCCACGGCCCGCGGATCAACAGCTCGCCAAAGGCTTCGCCGTCGTGGGGCAGCTCGGCGCCGTCTTCGTCGACGATCTTGACTTGGAGGCCGAGGATGGGGAGCCCTGCGGTCTCCATCACGTCGAGCTGGCGCTCGTGCTCCCACTCCTCCATGCCGGGCTTGAGGAGCGCAACTGAGGCGACCGGGTTGGTCTCGGTCATTCCCCAGCCCTGGACGACCCGAATGCCACGGTTGGTCCAGTACCAGTCGATCATCGCCCGCGGCACGGCCGAGCCGCCACACAGGAACTTCTCGATGGAGCTGACGTCGATCTCAGGATGCTCGGCCAGATGATGCTGAATCCCGAGCCACACCGTCGGAACACCGGCAGAGAACGTCACCCGCTCCTCGTGGAACAGCCGCACGAGGCCCTCTGGTGACATATCAGGGCCTGGATAGGTGATCTTGGCGCCGGCCACGGTGGCTTCGAACGGATAACCCCACGCGGATGCGTGGAACATGGGGACGACCGGAAGGACGTTGTCGCGCGACGTGATCGGGAGCGTCGCCAGGTTGTGAATGGTGTGCAGGTAGGTCGAACGCTGGGTGTAGGCCACGCCCTTCGGGTTGCCCGTGGTGCCGGACGTGTAGCAGAGCATCATCGCCGATCGCTCGTCGAGCAGAGGCCACGGACCGTGGGGCTCGACATCGGCGATGAGATCCTCGTAGGTGATCGCGTTCGGCAGCGATGTCTCACCCGTGTGGTCGGCCATGACAACGAAGGCCTCGACGGTCTCGAGCTCGTCGACCACGGTCTCGAGCAGGCCGATGAGACCCGGGTCGACGAAGATCACCTTGTCGCGAGCATGGTTGATGATGTAGGCGAGTTGCTCGGGAAAGAGCCGGATGTTGAGCGTGTGGCACACGCGCCCGGTGTTGGTCGTCGCCCAATAGAGCTCGTGATGGCGCACGTTGTTCCACGCAAAGGTCCCGACGACATCACCCTCCTCCAG
Source organism: uncultured Acidimicrobiia bacterium (assembly GCA_963792895.1). Taxonomy (GTDB): domain Bacteria; phylum Actinomycetota; class Acidimicrobiia; order Spongiisociales; family UBA5794; genus UBA6912. The sequence continues at coordinate 308,323 of CAWBYA010000007.1, read as the reverse complement.
CCCCAGCTTCGTGGTGAACGCCGTCGCCAGCCTGCGTATGCGGTCGTCGGTCTCCGCGTACGTCTGGCGCAGCAGCGACAGGTCCGACTCGACCGAAACGATCTCCTGGTGTGGGTAGAGCCGCACGGCGCGGTCGTAGACGGTCGAGAGCAGGAGCGGGAAGTCATCCATCATGTGCGGCACGGCAGCCCCTTCGCATCGGTCACGAGGGAGACGATATCGCACGGACGGTACGGTTGCCGCTTGGAGGTCGATCGTGACGAGGAAGACGAACGCAGTACGCCTGCTCGAGGCGGCCGGCATCACCCACGAGGTGCGTGAGTACCACATCTCCATGGACGAGTTCTCGGCCGGAGCCGTCGCCGACCTGATCGGCGTTCCCGCCGCACAAGTGTTCAAGACACTGGTGGCCACCGGAGAGCGCACCGGGGCATGCTTTGCGGTGATCCCGGCCGACACCGAGCTCGACCTCAAAGCCCTTGCTCGAGCAGCGGGCGACCGCCGGATGACGCTCGTGCCCCTCAGAGGTGTCGAGCCGTTGACCGGCTACCGGCGAGGCGGCGTCACGGCAATCGGCGCTCGCAAGGAGCTGCCGGTATTCCTCGACCTGTCGGCCGCCGAGCACGACCTCATCGGGGTGTCAGGGGGCGCCAAGGGCGTCCAGGTGATGCTCACCCCGGACGACTACGTCGCCGTCACCGGGGCCCGGCTCGATGCCATCGCCCGCTCAACGTGACCGGGGCATACCGAGACCGGCTGCACGTCGCGACCGCCGATTGGGAGGCCGAGCGGTCGAGCAGCCGCGTACTCGCGGCGGGCGAAGTGTTGCCGTCCGCTCTTGTTCGTCGGGCGGGCCGCTCGGGCCCGGCACCGGCGATCGGCTCGCCTATCCGCTGAGCCTCTAAGGTCTTCGCATGGATCTCGTGATCGAGCTGTTCCGCCACAACTCGATGATGAATGGGCGGCTCTTGGACGCATGCCGTGCCCTGACGCCCGATCAGCTCGGCAAGACGGTCGCTGGGACCTACGGCAACGTCGGGGCCACCCTCGTCCACATCGCCAACAGCCAGGTGGGGTACGTCCCGCGGTTCGTCGCCCCGGACAAACCCGAACGGCTGCCGGAAGACCCGTTTCCCGGGTTCGCCATCCTCGGCGAGCGTTATGCCTACGGCGATGCGCTGCTCGAGGAGTTCGCCGGGAGTGCGCACGAGAACCACGAGATCGAGGTGAGCGGCGACGACCCCCCGGGCACCTGGCGGATGCCGGCCCGGCTGATCCTGCTCCAGGCCATCAACCACAGCACCGAGCACCGCTCGCAGGTTGCGACCATCCTGACGCAGCTCGGCCTCGACCCACCTGAGATGGACGGCTGGACGTACTTCTTCGCGGCCGGCCACATGCGAGAGGTCTGACTCGCCTGCCGGTCACCTACCCGTGGGTGTCGGCGTGCTCGTCGACCTCACGAAGCCGGCCAGCGAGCGCCAGCATGATGTTGCGGCTCAGCGCCGGCACGGTGTCGAGGAGCTTCCGGAAGGCCGTGGCGTACACGACGATCCCGGTGGCGGTGGAGGTGGCGACGACTTGAGCGGTCCGGGGCCTCCCGTCGATGAGCGAGATCTCGCCGATCACGTCGCCGGGGCCCAGTGAGGCGAGCGTAGAGCGCTTGCGGATCACGTCCGCAGTCCCTGACACGAGGACGACGAGCTTCTGCCCGACGTCGCCCTCCTTCACGATCTCATCACCGACCGCATACTCGTCCTCGTACGCGACCTTGGCCACCTCGGTGAGCTGGCGCCGGCTCAGCCCGTTGAACAGGGGCACGCGCTGCAACACGGCGACCATCTCGGTGCGGCTCCTCTTCGCCATCTGCTGTACCTCCCGGCTACTCGGCCGAGGCTAGCTCGCAGACCACGATGGCAGGAAACGGATCCTGGCGTCGAGGATGTCGGGAACGGCCCGCACCAGGTCCCTGGAAGCAAGCGCTTCTTCGAGACCGCCGACGAGCAGATCGCCGATGGCTCTCGAGACATGGCGCACGTCGACGCCGCCCAGCCCATCGCTGAGTTCTCGGCACATCCGTCCCAGCTCCTCGCTCGCGGGGTCCAGCACGTGCCACATTCGGGACCGGGCATCGGAAGGCAGCTCGCGACCGACGAGAAACAGGACCCGAGCCAGGTTGGGCTCGGTGACGAGCAGCTGGAAGCACCCACGAAACAGGCCCACGATGCGGGCGCCGGGGGCCCCATCGTCAGGAAGCGACTGGGTCACCTCGTCGACCAACGGCGGGATTCGATCGTCGATCAGCGCAAGGAACAACTCGACCTTGTTGGGGAAGTACTCGTAGAGCGTCGTGCGGCCGAGGCCCACGGCCGCGGCGACATCGGTCAGCTCGCGTCCGTGCAAACCCGAGGTTCGTGAACAAGTGGAACGCCGCCTCGAGGATCTCGGCGCGGGTCTGAGCCTTGTGCTCGGGAATGGTGGCAGCGCGAATGCGTGGCACGTGACGGTCCCCCAATCCGATCCGGACTCCCCAGAGCGAGTGTAACCCCCGACGCACCCACCGCTCGGCTGCCGGGGCCTCGTGCGCCACCCCTACAATCGGGCCGGTCCCCATCCGGAGAGGATGCACATGCCTGCGACCGTCGTCATCGGCGCCCAGTGGGGCGACGAGGGCAAGGGCAAGATCACCGACGTCATGTCAGAGACCGCCGACGTCGTGGTGCGCTACCAGGGCGGCAACAACGCCGGACACACGATCGTTGTCGGCTCAGAGCGCTTCGCACTCACGCTGATACCGAGCGGCGTGCTGTATCCCGCCGTGACGCCCGTGATCGGCAACGGCTGCGTTGTCGACCCAGCCGTACTGCTGAACGAGATGGCGACCCTCGCAGAGCGGGGGATCGATCCGTCGCGGGTTCGGGTGTCCGGCAACGCCCACCTGATCATGCCGTACCACCGCAAGCTCGACGCCGTGATGGAGCGATTCCTCGGCCGGCAGCTCATCGGCACGACGAAACGGGGGATCGGTCCTGCGTACATGGACAAGTTCTCGCGGCAGGGCATTCGCATGCAAGATCTCTTCGATCCGAAGATCTTCCGCACCAAGCTCGAAGCGGCGCTCAAGGACAAGAACAAGCTGCTCACGAAGGTCTACAACCAGCTGCCGATGGACGTCGAGCCGATCGCCGACGAGTATCTCACCTTCGCCGACCGCCTCCACGAGCACGTCACGGATACCTCGCTCCTGATCTGGGAGGCAATCCAGCGTGGCGAGAATGTGCTGTTCGAGGGCGCCCAGGGCACGCTCCTCGACGTCGACCACGGGACGTACCCGTTTGTGACGTCGTCGAACCCGACTGCCGGCGGGGCATGTACCGGAGCAGGCATTGGCCCTACCGCGGTCGACCGCGTGATCGGCGTCGCGAAGGCGTACATCTCGCGGGTTGGGAGCGGGCCGTTCCCTACCGAGCTCGACAACCCCATCGGGGAGAAGATGGTCGAGATCGGCGGCGAGTTCGGCACCGTGACCGGTCGCCGCAGGCGGTGCGGCTGGCTCGACATGGTGGCGTTGCGCTACGCAGTACGCGTCAACGGCATCACCGAGATCGCCCTCACCAAACTCGACGTGTTGTCGCACTTCGACGGTCTCAGAGTCGCCGTCGCCTACGACTCTCTCGACAACCGATACACCGAGTTCCCCAGACAGCAGCGCGTCCTCTACAACTGCCATCCTGTCTACGAGGACCTGCCCGGGTGGGGTGCGGACATCTCCAAGGTGACGCGCTACGAGGAGCTGCCCAAAGAGGCGCAGCAGTACGTCGAATACATCGAGGACGCTGCCGGAGTCCCGGTGCGCACGGTGTCCGTCGGGCCGTCGCGGGCGGCGACGCTGAGCCGGGCGTGAGTCAGACGTGAAGGTCTTGCTGCTCGGCGGCGGTGGGCGGGAGCACGCCATCGGTTGGAAGCTGGCCGCGAGCCCGCACCTCGATCAGTTGATATGTGCGCCGGGCAACCCAGGGCTCGCCAACCTCGGCGCCGTCGTCCCCGAGATCGACCCCACGGATGCCGAGGCGGTGACGGCCCTTGCGGTCGCCAACGCCGTCGACCTCGTAGTCGTCGGCCCCGAGGCCCCCCTTGCCGCCGGCGTCGTTGATGCCCTCACCGCAGCCTCCGTCCCGGCCTTCGGGCCCCATCGTGCGGGAGCACAATTGGAGTCGTCGAAGGCGTTCGCCAAGGACGTGATGTTCCGCGCCGAGGTTCCCACCGCGGCAGCCGCGACCTTCACGGATGTCGCCGACGCCGATCGCCATCTCGACGGCGCGGCGCCGCCCTACGTGGTGAAGGCAGACGGCCTCGCTGCCGGCAAGGGGGTGTTGGTCACGCCGGATCTCGATGCAGCGAAGGCGTGGGCGCGGTTGTGCTTGAGCGGCGGCTTCGGGGAGGCGGGTGCCACGGTCGTCATCGAGGAACACCTCGACGGCCGAGAGGTTTCCGTGTTTGCGATCTGCGACGGCACCGACGCCGTGGCGCTCGAACCGGCACGCGACTACAAGCGGCTCGGCGACGGTGACGTGGGCCCGAACACCGGCGGGATGGGGTGCTTCTCCCCCGTCGCCGACCTCGACGCGGACCTCGTCGCGACAACCATGTCCACGGTGATCGGTCCCGTCCTCGCCACACTCGCTGCGGACGGCATCAGCTACCGCGGCTTCCTCTACGCAGGGCTGATGCTGACACGCGATGGTCCGAAGGTCCTCGAGTTCAACTGCCGCCTGGGAGATCCCGAGACTCAGGTCGTCCTCCCGCGTTTGGAGACCGACCTGCTCGAACTCCTCGCCGGCGCAGCAGCCGGTGCCGTACCGACCGCGCCGGTCCGCTGGACGACTACGGCGGCCGTCGACGTCGTGCTCGCCGCACCTGGATACCCCGAGGCCCCCACCACGGGCGCGGCGATCACTGGGGTCGGTGCTGCGGCGAGCCGCACAGACGCGCTCGTCTTCCACGCAGGCACGCGGCTGACCGACGGCGAGTTGGTGACTGCGGGAGGCCGGGTCCTCAACGTCGTCGGGCTCGGTGATGACGTGGCCGCAGCGAGGAAGGCGGCGTACGCCGCAGCGGAAGACATCGAGTTCACCGGCAAGCAGTACCGGACCGACATCGCGGAGGTGTGACGATGCGCACGGAGATCGAGAGACGTGAGGTGGCGTGGTGATCGCGATTCTGATGGGCTCGGAGAAGGATCAAGGGAAGATGCAGCCGGCAGCAGACGTGCTCGCCGAGTTCAAAGTCGCCCACGAGGTGCACGTCATGTCGGCGCACCGCACCCCCGCCCGTGTGGCCGAGTTTGCCGGCGGGGCTCGCGATGCCGGCTACCAGGCCATCATCTGCGGGGCCGGTAAGGCCGCCCACCTGGCCGGAGCCGTCGCCGCCAACACCACCCTGCCCGTCATCGGCGTCCCGATCGCGGCAGGCGGCATGGGTGGGCTCGATGCGCTGCTCTCGACCGTTCAGATGCCAACGGGAATCCCAGTGGCGACCGTCGCGGTCGATTCCGCTGCCAATGCCGCCTACCTCGCTGTTGCGCTGCTCGCCGTCACCGACGAGGACCTCGCTGCCAAGCTCCAGGCGTACCGCGACCGACTCGCCGAATGATTCCCCGCTATTCGCTGCCCGAGATGTCGAGTTTGTGGGGCGAAGCCAACAAGCTGGCCGTGTGGAAGGAGGTCGAGACGCTCGTGGTCGAAGCGTGGGCTGCGCTCGGCGTCGCCCCCACCGAAGCCGCGGCCGCCCTGCGTAGGGCACCCGAGGTCGACCCCGACGTGTGGAAGGCACGCGAGGAGGAGACCAACCACGACGTCGCTGCGTTCGTCGACGTGCTTGCGGCTTCGGTCGAGACGGGCGGCGAGTGGGTGCACTACGGGCTCACGTCTTCCGACGTGCTCGACACCGCCCTCGGCGTGGTCATGAGGGACGCTGCGGACCTGCTGTTGCGGCGGGTCGCCGACCTCTTCGCCGTCGTGAAGCGTCGCGCGTTCGAGCATCGCGACACGCCAATGGTCGGGCGTACCCACGGCATCTGGGCCGAGCCGACCACGTTCGGGCTGAAGCTCGCCACGTGGGCCTTCGAGCTGGCGCGCGATCACGACAGGCTGCGTCATGCTCGCGACGCCGTGTCTGTTGGCAAGATCTCCGGCGCCGTGGGCACGTACGCCCACACGCCACCATCTGTCGAAGCCCACGTCTGCGGACGCCTGGGGATCGGCATCGAGCCCGCCTCGTCACAGATCACCCACCGCGACCGCCATGCCGAGTTCCTCTCGACGATTGCGTTGGTCGGGTCATCGCTCGAGCGCTTCGCAACCGAGATCCGCCATCTCCAGCGCAGCGAGGTGCGAGAGGTGCAGGAGGCTTTCGGGGCAGGCCAGAAGGGCTCGTCGGCGATGCCCCACAAGCGCAACCCAATCGCATCCGAGAACACGACGGGTCTCGCCAGGTTGCTTCGTGCATATGCAGTTGCCGGTCTGGAGAACGTAGCTCTGTGGCACGAGCGCGACATCAGCCACTCCTCCGTCGAGCGGGTCGCCCTCCCAGACGCCTGCCTGGTGCTCGACTACGCCCTCGTGCGGATGACGAAGCTCGTCGACAACCTCGTGGTCGACTCCGCCAGGATGCGCGCCAACCTTGCGGCGACCCGCGGACTCGTCTTCTCGCAGGCCGTGCTGCTCGCCTTGATCGAAGAAGGCATGTCACGCGACGACGCATACCGCACGGTCCAGCGCAACGCCATGCAGGCTTGGGACGAGGGGACTCCCCTCGCCAATCTGCTGATCGCCGACCCCGAGATACCGCTCGATCCAGAGATCCTCTCCGAGTGCTTCAGCCTCGACCGTTTCCTGCACGCCACCGGTGCTGTGTTCGACAGACTCGAGCCCGTCGTGGTCGACTGAGCCGCACGACCTGAACGTACCCTGAGCTTGCCCGCAGTCGGTTCAGCCGGTGTTCAGTCCCCCATCCGTACCTTGGCGCGAGGTGGGCCGCAACGGCCGACCGGGACCGGCCGAGAGGTCGGAGAGGAGGAGGACCATGAGACGAGTGTTCTGGGTTGCGCTGCTCGTGATGGCCGCGATGGCCACGATCACCACTTCGGCTGCCGCCAGGCCGACAACGGTCGAGTTCAAGCGGGCCGAGCTGCGCGTGGAGATCAACGCCACCGACGGAGACGCCGGACTGCAGATCGACCTCGATCATGAGCCGTGGCGCTCGATCAGCCTCCGCACGCCGGACCGGCGCGTGGTGTTCGACGTCACCAACACGGGGGTCCTGCGCGATTACGGTCTCACCGAGCTCTTCTCCGAGTCGAGCGAGCCGCCGTTCACCGAGTTCCCGCTCGACGAGTTCAAGGCACTGTTCCCCGAGGGAACGTACGTGTTCACGGGCACCCAGGTCGATGGCACCAGGATGCGAAGCACCGTCCACCTGACGCACGACTTCCCCGCGGGCCCTGACATCCTCGCACCGGAAGAAGGCGCCACCATCCCCGCCGAAGGCCTGGTCGTCGAATGGGGCTCGGGCGAGCAGCCCGCGGGCATCGACATCGTCGCCTACCAGGTACTCGTCGTTGCTGACGACGGGTCGAGCCGAACTCTCTCGATGGAAGTCGGTGCGGACACGACGAGCATTGCCGTGCCGAGCGAGTTCCTCGCCGGAGGCGGCGACTACAAGGTCGAGGTTCTCGCCATCGAGCAGAGTGGCAACCAGACCCTCACCGAAACGACGTTCACCGTCGAATGAGCGCGGCCTCGCCTGGTGCCATGGGTGTCGCCGAGGCCGGCGCCAGGGCACCAGGCAGGTCGGCCCGGCCGAAGGTCGGACGTTCCGCCGTGGCTCGGCGGACCGGCGGCCTGCTGCCGCGATCTCCTCCCCGGTTTGCGTGGCGAACTCTGCGACGTTGGCGGCAACCCCTCCAGCACCCACCGGCCCCGTTCTCGGCGCGAGCGGATCAGGCGGACTGGGCTGCCGCCTCACGGAGGAGGTACTCGCTGAAGACCTGCGACCGGTCCATCCCGCACGTTGCGTGAGTGAACTCGCCACGGTCGACAACGAACGACTTGTACTTGGCGAACAGCGCCGGGTCGCCGAGCAGGTCGATGACCTTGCTGTACTCCTCGTGGCGGCTGAAGAAGTCGCCGGCGAGGAGATAGTGCATGCTGGCGAGTGCGTTCTTGTGCTGCTCGTGAATGAGGTCCCCAGCCGATGCCGCTTGGGCGAAGTTGATCGCCGTCGGGTTGTAGAAGAGACGGATGGCCTTCTCAACGAGGCGATAGGCGCCGGCAATCTGCTCGTAGGCGGCGTCGAGGTTCTCTTTCGCCGTTCCATCGGGGCCGGTCAGTCCCCGGTGCAGCGCACCGGCAACCAGCCGCGCGCTGTTCATCGACAAATAGATACCACTTGCGAAGATCGGGTCGATGAACGTGTGCGCGTCTCCAACGAGCGCAAAGTTCGCCCCGTACTTCGTGTCGCTCTTGTAGGAGTAGTTGCCGTTGACGACGGGCTCTTGGACCATGCGTCCGGTGGAGATGACTTCGGCAACGAAGTTCGACGACATGAGCTCCTGAAGGTAGAGATCTCGCTTCCAGTCGTCTGAGCCCTTCGTGCGGAGGGCCGTGCGCTGTGCCTTGAAGTAGTCGTTGTTGACCACGACGCCGATGGAGACCCGGTTGACGCCCACGGGGATCACCCAGATCCAGCCCTTCTTCTCGCCTCCCAAATACACGATCTGCAACAGTCCTTCGTCGAGGCCGCCGTTGAACTGGACGTCCTCCCAGTGCGTCGACGTGGCCACCCGATCGAGCTCCTCGTGGGCCTTCTTCCACCCCATGCGCCCGGCGACGAAGGTGTCCCGTCCGCTCGCATCCACCAGGTAGCGCCCAGCGAACGGACGCTCGACCCCGTCTGGGCCAGCAGCCGTGACGGTGACCAGCCCGTCGGGTCCGTGGAGATCGACGTCGCGCACACGCGTCTCCTCCAGGACGGTGGCGCCGTGTGCCTCGGAGTTGCGCAGCAGCATGTCGTCGAAGCGGTCGCGGCGGACGTGAAACGACAATGAAGTCTCGTTCTTGATGACGCTGCCGAAGCACCACGTGTTGTGGTGGCGGCCGTCGACGTCGACGAACCGGACGCCCGGCTTGCGGACGGCTCGCTCCTTCATGGCGTCGAGAACACCGAGCTCCTCGAAGATCGAGTAGCAATACGGCAGCAGCGACTCGCCGACGTGTTCCCTTGGAAATTTGGCGCGCTCGAACACGGTCACACGGTGGCCTTGCTTGGCGAGCAGCGTCGCGGCGGTGGACCCGGAAGGGCCCCCGCCGATGATGAGCACGTCGGCGTCGAGCTGTTGCGTCATACGATTCATCCCCCTGGTCGTGTGTCGGGAGGCGAGCCGCACCCAGAACTCAGCGGCGCACGATCCTCCCGGCCTGTCCCCATACTGGTCGGCCATGGCTTCGGCCGCTATCGGGTGCTGCCTCCCGTCGAGTGGGGTGTCGCCGCCGATCGCCTCACACGGCAGTGGGGGAGCTTCCCAGCCACCCGAGGCGACGGCGGGCGCAACCGGCTGACGGTGCCAGAATGCCGAGCGCAGTCGCCACTACGCCCTCGGGGCCCACCGAGCCCAGGCTCGGTGGCGTCATCGGCCCACCGCAGACCGCCGAGCATCCATGTCTCGGCGACGCTCGACAACCGGTGTCAATGGGTTTCGAAGCTTCGAGCTCGGAGGAGGATGGGCGGCGTCGAGAGAGGCGGCCAGCGTCTTGGAGCGATAGGTCGACGGGATCACCGGCATGCCCCTGCAGTCTCCTTCGAGGTTGATCTCCGCGCGGGCAGGACGCCGAAGTAGGGTGGGGCCGCCGCGCCCGCGAACCGGACAAACGCAGGTGAGAGTCGGCCGATGCACGAATCACTGTGGAGAATGTTCGGACGCCTGGGACCGGTCGGTCTCGTCGTCATGTCCGTTCTGATCATCGGCTGCGCTCCGGGCCGCCCCTCCCGGATCATCGTTGCCGACGGAGCCGGAGTCATCAGGGCAACGACCCATCCTGTGGATGCTGGGGCGACCGCCGAACTCGAGGACGGGACCATCGTCACCATTGAGAGATCCGCCGTCGAGTTCTATGGTCCCGGCGTGAGCGCTGAGCGACTCTTGCTCTTCGGCGACGACCTGGATCGCCAGTGGTACGCCAGTCTGGTGCTGGACGATCGCTCCGGCATGGACGGCTGTTACTCGATCGACGGCGTCGCCTATGACGAGCCCGATTCGGTGATCGTCCTCTCGAGTAGTTGGGCGGGCGTGGGACTACATCTGCCCAAGCGAAGCGACTTCGAGGTCGTGGACGGATTGATCGACGACGACGGGCTCTACAGGGCAGGTGGCGAGTTCCCGGAGGCGAAGTTCTGTGTGGACACGGCCGGAATGGTTTTTGGCTTGGCGTGAGATACCAGGAGTTGTTGTGATGAGCCGTTTGGTACGAGTCCTTGCCGCCATCGCCCTGGTCGCCGTTACAACTCCTCCGTCGGCGGCGGCGGAGCAGCCGGCCGGCGCAGCGTCGTCGGTAGTCGTGCAGCAGGCACATACGACCTTCCAGGCGGGTGATGTCTTCGTTGGGGTCGCCGACGGCACGGTGCAGTGGCGGCTGCCCGATGGGACGCTGCACATGGTCCTCGATACCGGGGAAGGCGGTTTCACGACGGGCATGGCCTTCGACGATCGCGGGCATCTCTTCCTGACCGGGTTCACCACGAACAAGATCTACGAGTTCGACGACACAGGGTCGCTCGTGGGCGTGTTCTACGTGATGGACGGGATCACCGATTGCAGCCCGGAGTCGATCGTTTTCGATGCCGCAGGGAACATGTACGTTGGCCACGCGGGCTGCAACGACGACATTCTGAAGATCGCGCCGGATGGCACCCTGCTGGCCCGCTTCGACGTTGAGGTCGAAGACCGGGGAAGCGACTGGATCGATCTCGAGCCGGATCAGTGCACCCTCCGCTACACCTCCGAGGGGACACGGGTGTTGCGCTACGACGTGTGCGAGGACACACAGCTGTCGGACTGGGGTGGTGGTCTCACAACTTCGTACGCTCTGCGGATCCTCCCCAGTTTCGTCTTCGACCCCGCGCTCTTGGTGGCGAGCACGCAGGATGTCCGCCTCATGAGCCTTGGGCAGACGGTGGCGACGTACGACGCCGAGGGCGAGGATTGCTGGTTCGCCCTGAACCTGGATCCCGACGCCGAGACCTTCTGGAGTGCCGACTTCTGCACATCGAATGTCTATCGGTTCGACACCGCTACGGGCGACACCTTGGGTTCTTTCAACACTGGGACCGGCTCGTCATCTGTGTTCGGGTTGGCGGTCTTCGGAGAACTCGGAACGAGCACAGTGCGAGATTGCAGCTCGGAGAACCTCTCCGGCGTCTTTGGCGAGGTGTTGCCGGACACGGGGTCCGGGGAGCGCGTAGCGGTCCGCTACGACGCCCGGTTCCTGGTCGACGAGTCCCGAGACCTCTTCGCAGCGGAGGCCCGTGCCATCGCCGAGAAGATCCAGGAGCGGGCCGAGCGGGCCGTCACCGTCTACCAGGGCTATGGCTTCACGTTGCCCGATGAGATACTCATCGTGATCAAGTGCCAGCCCGAATTTGCCGTCTTCAATGTCGCTGCAGACGGTTTCGTGGGAGAGCCGGGCGTGATCCAGCTGCGCCTCGAACGGATCCAGAACGAATTCGCTGCGCCCGCGGTAGCGGGCTTCCCCGCCGGCGGTGGTTGGGACGATGACGGTGCTGCATGGAAGAACCTGATCGACCATGAGGTGTTTCACACCGTCCAGTACGAGTACGAGTCGCTGCGATCTCGATTCATCTCCCAGGAGCTGACCCTCATCGAGAGCCCGGCAGTGCTGGCGCAGGACCTGTTCCCCGAAACGGACGACCTGGCGCCGACCGGCCCGCGTAGCGGGGACGAGTACCTGGATTCGGTTGAGGACTTCGCCATCGACAAGCCTTCCGTCGACAACCGAAGCTGGGGTGATTATGGGGCGAGTTACGATGTCCCCAGTGTCTTCCAGTATTGGGGCGAACGCTTCGGACCACAAGGAATACCGGACCTCGAACAGCGGGTGGCCGACTTCCTCAAGATCCTGATCGACACCACCTCCCCGCAACCCGATGGCTACGCCGAGGCAACCGGCACCGATGCGCTGGCCGCCCTGAGGGACTACTACGTCGCCCACTACGGTTTGCGAGCCAGCAACATCTCTTCCTCAGAGAACGAGACCTACGCCATCCTCGACGCCGAGTCTGGCCCCACGTACCCCACCCTTCAGGTTCGGGATGCCCTCGACGTCTCGGCGGGGCCGGTCACCGAAGCTGCCGACACTGGGCCGTGGGCCGGTGACGTGTACGAGGTGGTCAACCTGCCCGCCGACGCGACGCATGTGGCGCTGCGGTTGGACAGTCGCGGATTCCTGGGCTTCCTAGGTCCAGGGTTCTCTACCGCGATTCTTCCGGTGAACCCCAACGAGGAGTTCGTGATAGATCCGGATCTGTTCTTGGACGGGCCCACCCCGTTCGGGACGATCGAGATGAAGGTCCCCGTGGTCGGGCGTGACCGGGTTGCCATCGTCTTCGTCAACGGCAGCGGCGTCGACCGCACCTTCGATGTGACCGCGGAGGCGGTGTCCGGCGTCGTGGGAATGCAGTTCGTTGACGCGACAGGTGCTGATCCGCATGTGATTCGCAGCGCTGCGAGCGATCCGATCCTGCTCGAGATCGTTCCGACTCTCGATGGGGAGCCCGTGCCGGGCGACCTCCCCCGGTCTGCTTTCGACGTCGCTGTCGATGGTTCGACTGCGCGGGTGAGCAGTGTGACGTACCGTAACGGGGTCTACCGCCTGTTGGTCTGGGCCCCCTCGGGCCTGGCCGACGGAGGCCATCCGATCACGGTGACATTCGCCGACACCAGCTTCGTAGTACCTGGGGGGCTGGTCATCGACCCCGATGCCGAGCCGACCTTGCAGTTGGTACGCGCCGGGGGGCTTGGCGATGTCAGCCAGGGACAGACCGTGCTGGCAGCCGCCACGATCACTCCCGGTGCTCAGACGGCCACGTTTGGCTTGGAGTGGCTCGGCTCCGATTTCGACCTCACTCTGACGGCTCCGTCGGGCCGGGTGATCGCAGAGGACTCCACCGATCCCGATGTGATCGTCACCCAAACCACCAACGCTGTGACGATCGAAGTCGCCGATCCCGAGGGAGGCACGTGGGACCTGGAAGCGTTTGGCCGGGATGTGCCGAGCCCCGAACCGGTCGCCTACGAGGTGACCGAAGCCGGCGCACCCTTGTTCGGCGACCTGTCGGTCGGTTCCGCCGGAGAGGCAGGCCTACCGCTCGACGTCTCGTTCGCATTGGGCGAACCAGCGGGCAGCATCGTCGACGGTGACATCGTCGCCAGAGTCACCGATCCTCAGGGCGTCGAGCGGGCGTTCCCGCTGCGAGACAACGGCGCCAGCCGAGACACAGGGGCAAATGATGGCGTCTACGGTGCTCGGATCTGGGCAACCGACCTCGACGGCAGCTACGTGATCGAGGTGTCGGCCTCGGGAACCACCGCAAGCGGGGCCGCCATAGAACGCCAAGCAAGCGCGACGGTGACCTTGACGCCGAAGGTGGACACTGACGGGGACGGCGTGGCCGACGAGGCCGAACTGCTGTTCGCGCTCGACCCTGCCGACCCCTCCGACGGGGACACCGACCATGACGGCGACGGTCTGGGACTGAGCACCGAGCTTGCCGTCGGGACCGACCCCGCTGCGTGGGACACGGACGGTGGTGGCGAGAACGACCGTTCCGAGCTGGATCGCAATCGCGATCCTCTCGACGCAGGCGACGACGGCGCAGTGGAAGGCGTCCGGATTGGCGCCACCCCTCGAGACGGCAACGTGGTATCCATCGATCTCGCCACGACCGGGGGCACGGGGTCTGTTCAGCTCTATCGGTTCGAGCCTGACGGCAGCCTCACCGACCTCGGGCTGCATCCCGGAACCGGGGCAACGCTGACGGATGGACCGCTGGCAAACGGCGAATACCGGTATCTCGCTGTGGCCGTCGCCGCCAGCGGCGCCGAGTCTGGACCCTTTGTGAGCGGGCCTGTGACGACGGGACCCGACGTCACACCACCCGACTTCCGGATCACGCTGAACGGGGGGCGATGGGATGCAGCCACGACCGAGATCAGCGTCACGTTCACCGATTTGACCGAACCCGTTGCTGAGATGCGGCTGGCCACCTCGGAATCCGAGCTGGCCGGCGCGCCGTGGGAGCCGTTCTCCGGCTTCACAACCGTGTCCATCACCGTACCCTCAGGCCAACAGTTCGTCTTCGCACAGGTGCGAGACGCCGCAGGTAACGAGTCACGGATCGCAGCGGGCTTCGTCTTCTTCCAGGCCACGAACGGCAACCTGTGCGGAGGACTCGAACCCACGATCGTGGGGACCGACGGACCCGACGACATCGTGGGCACCAAGGGAGCGGACGTGATCGCCGGTCTGGGAGGAGACGACGTCATCACCTCGAGCGATGGTGACGACGTCATTTGCGGAGGCGACGGAGCGGACCTCCTGATAGGTGGCAAAGGCAACGACACCCTCTTGGGCCAAGCCGGAGACGATGAACTCAACGGCGGCGACGGAGCCGACAGCATGGAAGGCGGCGACGGGGCCGATGTACTCATCGGCGGTAAGGACGGTGACGGACTGAGCGGTGGTCTGGGAGATGACACATTGAATGGTGGTCAGGGTGACGACACGCTCGACGGGGGTCCAGGCGTCGACGACCTCAATGGCGGCAGGGGCATCGACACCTGCACCACAGGGGAGACCGTTGCAGCCTGTGAGCTTCCGTGAACGCACCGGATCATTGGAGTATCACGCGCACGGATGACACTCACCGACGCCCACTCGAGCCGGCGGGCACCCGGATCGGAGCGTTCTTCTATCGATATGAGCCTGGGCGGAACTGGGGCCGGCGGTTTCGCGACCTGATGGTCACGGGGCCACCAGGCCCAGCGCCGTCGTCACCACGAGCCCGAGCCCCAGCACCACCTGCTGCGCTCCGATGATGGGGACGCGGGGGACGGGGCGCCTCGCCGCCACGGTGTGAAGGCCGGTCAACACGGCGAGGGCGGCGAACCCGGCGATTGGCACGACACCGGCGACGACACCGCTTCCTGCAAAGGCGGCTGCACCGGCCTGCCAGGCGTCGTCGCGCCACCCGGCGTCCGTCATGCCCTTCGCCCGGCGCAGCTGCATCCGCACGAACGGGATGGCTGCGATGGCCCTCGCAGCGATGACACACCAGGCGCCGGCCGCGTCGGATGTGCCGCCGCCGCCGGCGAGGATGATCGCGGCTGCAATGGCACCGATGCCGATGGTGCCCGCCAGTTCGGGAACGAGGCGCCGGCTGCGGCTGCGCACGTCGTACCAGACCTCGACCGCGATCAGGGGCGCTGCGATGACCAGGGGGAGCCAGAAGGCCGCCTGCGCCGTTACGGCGGCGACGATGGCCAACGCTGCGCACACCACCAGCTCGATCACCGCCACTCTCTCCGCCAGCTCGGTGCGTTCGAGCCGGCGCCGGCGTCGGCGATCGACGAGCGCCAGCTTCATCGGTGTCCTGGCGACGAAAGCGACAAGGGCGGCGCCGGCGAGCGCCCATCCGGCAAGAGACGGAGCGACCAGCAGCCCGAGGATCGCCGGCTCGAGAGTGAGGCTCCACCCTCCGTGCTCAGAGGGGATGGCGACTGCGACGAGGGGCCGCCGGATGGTCGTCGTCATCACCCGGCCGGAACGCCGATCCGAGGCGAGGGCAGCGCCGCCGCCGACCCGGCGGGCCGGTCCATACAGCTGCCGATGCGGCCACCCAGTCGCAGCCTGCCACGGTCGGTCAGCATGTCCGGCGACCAGGGAGGCTCGAAACACAACGCCACGTCGGCGTCGATGACGCCGGGGATCGAGAGCACTGCAGCCTCGGCATCCTCCACGAGCTGCCGGGAGAAGGGACACGACGGCGTCGTCACTCCGAGGTCGACCCTGACCCAACCGTCGTCGACTTCGACGGCGTAGACCAGACCGAGGTCGACGATGTCGATCCCCAACTCAGGGTCGATGACGCGTTCGAGCGCCGCGGCGACCCTGGCAGGCGTCACGATGGTCGTGACCGTCACGGCACACGCTCCAACATGCGGTCGGACGCCGGGTGGTAGACGCCGGGCTCCGGCTGGTTGCGGATCACCTTCTGCCACGGGCGGGTGAGATACCCGAGGGGCAGCGTCACGATGTGCACGAGCCGGGTGAACGGGAACAGCGCCATGAACACGAAGAAGGAGAGCACGTGCGCCTTGAGGACGATCGGCAGCATCTCGACCAGCTCGGGCCGTGGCGACAGCGTGATGAGGGATCGGATGTACGGCACGAACACCGCCGTACCCCAGAACGACCCCCACCGGTAGCCCAACGCGATCCACAGGCCTGTCACGACCTGCACGAGAATCACGGCGAGCACGGCGACATCCATCGGCGTGGTCACCGCCTGGATCCGGCGCACCCGGAGCCGCCGCGCAACCAGGACGACGACGCCGAACAGAGCCCACAAGCCCAGTGCGAAGCCGGTCGCCTCGAGCGCATACAAACGGGCGGGCGCCCCGTTCCACAACTCGTAGCCGCTCGGCACGAGCAGCGCGAGAAGGTGGCCGATCAAGATCAAAGTGATGCCCCAATGGAACGAGACCGAGCCCCAGAACAGGCGACGGCTCTCGAGGAGCTGCGACGACAGCGCCGACACCGTGAAGGGATGGCGCCGCCATCGCATGACGCTGACGACCACCGCGGTGACGAACGCAACATACGGGAACACGACGAACAACATCTGGGTGCCGGTCATGGGCGCACTCCTGTGGGTGTTGCGACTGCGGCATCCACCACGGCGGCGGTGGCGGCCAGGAGATGGCGATACGGATTGCCCGATTCGCGCTTCTTCAAATCCTTTCGCATCTCGGCCACGACACCGGGCAGGATGTCGACGAGATCGGGCAACAGGTCGACTCCGGCTGCGAGATAGCGAAGGATCGGTTCGATGTGGTCGGGCAACTCCCCGTGCTGGTCCACACCTGCGGCCGTCTGCGCCGCCTTCATCTCCGCCATGAACGCACCCCTGCGGTAGCTCTCGCCCCAGGCGACGTGACCGACGTACGGCACGAACAGCGGGGAGAGGTCGAGGGTGCGAGTGTGGAGCTCCTCCCACTCCCCCAGCGGCAAGGCCGCCACCTCGGCGACGAAGCGCTCCATCTTGGTGCGGGCATCGCCGGCCGGCATGACGGCAACGGAATCGCGCAGCTCCTCGGCTCGACCCGGACACGGGTAACCAAACCCCAAAGCAACCGTGAGGGCGGGTGACACCTTCATGCGCCCCTCCTCGGCGGCGTCAGGTACCCGACGCCCGTTGCACCCTTGTGGCTCAGCGGGTCGTTGACGGCTTCGATCGACATCTCCCTGTGATACGGGGGCAGCACGAAGCGCTCGTCGACCGTCGGCAATGTCGTCAGCCGGTAGATGTTCTCAGCTTCTTGCGGCGTCGTTCCCGCCGCGGCCAGGAGGGCGACGGTGGCGTCGTCGACCACCCCGTCGACACTCTGACGCCGCTTGTAGATACGAACGGCCAGCATCTTGCGCAGAACCCGTCTGATGACCGCCTCGTCGCCGGCCGCAAACAGGTTGGCGAGATAGCGAATCGGAAGGCGCGCCTTGTCGAGCTCGTCGAACAGCTCGAAGTCCACCCGATCGTCCGGGAGGTCGAGCCTCGTCAGGTTGCGCTCGATAGTCGACACCACCGGTGACAGGGGCGGGATGTAGAACATCATCGCCACGGTGCGATATTCGGGGTGGAGCGGCAGCGCCAGCCCCCACTCCTTCACGAACTTCCATATCGGAGACTGCCGAGCCGATTCGATCCAGCCGTCGTCGATGCCGGCAGCGTTCGCCGCCACAACCACCCGCTCGTCCCACGGATCGAGGATGGCGTCGAGCTGGGCCTGGAGCAGCTCCGCCTCGGGGGCTCCGGCGGCTGCCGTGATCAGGTCCTGGTCGTAGAGCACGACACCCATGTACCGGATCCGCCCCACACAGGAGTGGGCGCACGCCGGTGCCTGACCGGTCTCCATCCTCGGGAAGCAGAGGATGCACTTCTCCGACTTCCCGGTCGACCAGTTGTAGTACACCTTCTTGTAGGGGCACGCCGCCACACACATCCGCCATGCCCGACACTTGTCCTCGTTGACGAGCACGATGCCGTCCTCGGCACGCTTGTAGATCGCGCCGGATGGGCAGGCGGCGACGCACGCCGGGTTGAGGCAGTGGTTGCAGATCCGAGGCAGGTAGTTGAACACCACGCGCTCGATCTCCTCGAGCTGGGCTCGCACGTCGGCGTCGACCCCTTCGAGGCTCGGGTCGTTGCGCGCGTAGATCCTCGACCCGCCGAGGTCGTCATCCCAGTTGGGCCCGCCGGCGATCTCCATCTCGTCGCCAGTGACCATCGAGATGGGACGGGCGGTGGGCTGCTGCTCACCCGCTGGAGCGGTGAAGAGGTCGCCGTAGCGGAAGGTGAACGGCTCGTAGTAGTCGTCGAGCTGTGGCAGCGCCGGGTTGAAGAACAACCGGGCGATTCCCGTCGGCTTGTTCTGCAGGGTCAGGTGCAGCCTGCCCTTGTCGTCGCGGTGCCAGCCTCCCTTGTAGTGCTCCTGGTCCTCCCATCCGGTCGGGTAGCCGGTACCGGGCCGGGTCTCGACGTTGTTCCACCACATGTACTCGGCGCCTGCGCGGTCCGTCCACAGGTTCTTGCAGGCCACCGAGCAGGTGTGGCACCCGATGCACTTGTCGAGGTGGAAGAGCATGCTCATCTGGGCGCGGACTCTCATGCCGTTCCTCCTCACCACTCGGGCTTGTCGATGCGACGGACGTACACGAACGTGTCCCGGTTGACCCCCGTGGGCCCCCAGTAGTTGAAGAAGTAGCTGAACTGGGCATAGCCCCCGGTCATCAGGACGGGCTTCAGCCGCGCCCTGGTGAGCGAGTTGTTCATACCGGCCCGCTTCTTGCGACGCGGCGAGATCGGGACGCCGATGGTGCGCTCGGTTGCGTGATAGACGAACACCGTGTTCCGCGGAATGCGCGACGACGTCACGCAGCGCTGCACGAATACGCCGTTGTCGTTGTACAGCTCCACCCAGTCGTTGTCGGCGATGCCGAGATCGGCGGCGTCCTTGTCGTTCATCCATACCGGATAGCCGCCACGGGACAGGGTCATCATGCGGTGGTTGTCCGAATACGTGGAGTGGATCGACCACTTGCCGTGCGGGGTGATGTAGCTGAACATCCGCCCGCCCTGTCCTTCCGCCAGGCTCTGCTCGGTCTCCGACAACATGGTGTGGTCGGGCCGGGGCTTGTAGACGGGCAAGGACTCGCCCCACTCCCGGTAGCGCTCATGATCGAGGTAGAAATGCTGGCGGCCCGTCAGGGTGCGCCACGGCACCAGGTGCTCGACGTTGAACGTGAACGGGGCGTAGGCGCGGCCCTTGGCCACGATGCCGGACCACGTCGGAGTGGTGAGCACTCGGCGCGGCTGAGCCACGATCGACGAGAAGTCCCACCGCACGTCGCGCGACCCGTCGCCCAGGTGGCGGAGCATGCGGCCGGTCTTCGCCTCCTCCGCCTCGAAGGCCCGGTAGGCGAGCTCTCCGTTCGAGGCGGGGTCGAGGGCGAGGATCACCTCGCAGACCTCCCGGTCGTGCTGGAGCGACGGGAGCGCGTCGCCGTTGGCCCCTGGGGCGCCCAGGTAGGGCTGGCGGCGCGCCATCTCGTCGTAGAAGTCCTCCACCGGGATCTTGAGGCCGTGTGCGGCGACGCCGTTGGCGCGAGTGGCCCTTCCGAAGCTGACCATCTGCTCGTAGAGATGGGCATAGTCCCGCTTCACGATGCGGAACTTCGGCATCGTCTTGCCGGGAACGGGCTCGGACTCGCCTTTCCGCCAATCCGTGACGGTCGGCTGGGCGATCTCGTCCGGCGTGTCGTGCGTGAGCGGGATCATGACGACGTCCTCGACCTCGTCCGGCAGGTGGCCCGCCGCGAGGCGAGAGACCCGTTCGGCAATCGCCGAGAAGATCTGCCAGTCCGACTTCGACTCCCATGCAGGGGCCACCGCGGCCTGCATCGGGTTGATGAACGAGTGGCAGTCGGTGGTGTTGAGGTCGTCCTTCTCGTACCAGGTCGCCGCCGGCAGGACGATGTCGGAGTAGAGCGCGGACGTGTCCATGCGGAAGTTGAGGTCGACGATCAGGTCCATTTTGCCGATGGGGGCATCGGGCCGCACCGTCACCTCGGAGACCCCGTGGTCCTCCGGTTCGGCGGCGATCGCCGTCGAGTGGGTGCCCAGGTAGTGCTTCATGAAGAACTCGTGGCCCTTGGCGGAGGTGCCGATGGCGTTCCCCCGCCAGATGAACCACGTCCGCGGCCAGTTCTGCGGCGCATCCGGATCGTCAACGGCGAGCTTCAGCTCACCCGACGCGAGCTCGGACACGACGTTGTCGATGACGTCCTGGTCGGTTGCCGCACCGCTGCGCCGCATCCGACGCACGAGATCGAGCGGGTTGGTGTCGAACTGCGGGAAGAAGGGCAGCCAGCCCATACGGACGGCGCGTGCTTGATGGTCGATCGTGTGGTCGGCAACGAGCCCGTTGTTCGCCGGCAGGGTGTCGTAATCCCGATAGCCGCGCTCGTAGCGCCACTGGTCAGAGTGGACGTAGTGAAACGACGGGGTGTTCTGGTGACGCGGGGCCATCCCCCAGTCGAGGCCGAACGCCACCGAGGACCACGACGCTTGGTGAACCACCTTCTCCTGGCCGACGTAGTGGCCGAGCCCACCGCCGTTGACGCCGACCGACCCGGTCAGCATCAGGGACACGATCGCCGAGCGGTACAGCAGGTTGTTGTGGTACCAGTGGTTGGCGCCCGCTCCGATGATGATGAGGTTCTTGCCCTTGGTGAGCTCGCCGTTGCGGGCCCACTCCCTGGCGAACTTGATCAGGGTGTCGCGGTGGATGCCGGTGTACTTCTCCTGCCATGCCGGGGTGTAGGGGACGTCTTCCTGGTCGTAGCCGACGGCGTCGTACCCGGCGAGGCCGCGATGCACGCCGAAGCGGGCCATCAGCAGGTCGAACACGGTGGTGACTGCCACAGGGCCGTCGACCGTGTCGACGTGGCGCACCGGTACGCCCCTCCGCACCGGCGCAACCCCGCCGAAGTCGTCGAACTCGACATCGGCCACGGCGTCACGGTGATCGATGAAGCTGAGGCGCGGGCTGATCTTGCCGCCTGCGACCTTGTCGGACATCTCGAGGTTCCAGTGGCCCTTCTCTTCCTCCGCCCACCGGTAGCCGATGGTGCCGTTGGGCATGCGGGGCGCGTCGTCCTCGTCGTCCCACACGAGCAGCTTCCAGTCACCGTGCTCGACGTCCTCGTAGCCACTGAGACGGTTGGCACGTAGGCAGCGCCCCGGGTTGCCGTCTTCGTCGATCTCGACGAGGAACGGCAGGTCGGTGTACCGCTTGACGTAGTCGTCGAAATACGGCGTGGTGCGGTCGCGATACCACTCGGTCAGGATCACGTGGTCGACGGCGAGCCAGAACGCCGCATCCTGGCCCGCATTGGCCGGGATCCACCAGTCGGCGTACTTGGCGACCATCGAGAAATCGGGGCTGAACACGACCAGTTTGGCGCCTGCGTGGCGCACCTCGGCGAGGAAGTGCGTGTCGGGCGTCCGAGTCATGTTGACGTTCGACCCGACGACGGCGACAAACCGGCTGTTGTACCAGTCTGCGGCCTCGTGCACGTCGGTCTGCTCGCCCCAGATCTCGGGCGAGGCAGGCGGCAGGTCGCAGTACCAGTCGTAGAAGCTCATCACCACGCCGCCGAGCAGCGAGAGGAACCGGCTGCCCGCGGCGTAGCTGATCTGCGACATCGCCGGGATCGGGGAGAAGCCCGCCACGCGGTCGGGGCCGTGAGTCTTCGTCGTGTACACGGTCGACGCCGCAGCGATGTCGAGCGCCTCGTCCCACGAGATGCGCCGGAAGCCACCCTTGCCCCTGGCTTGCTGGTAGCGCTCCCGCCAGCCCGGCTCGGTCTGGATGATCTCCCACGCCGCCACAGGGTCGCCGAGAGCGCGCTTGTTCGCTTCACGCCACATATCGATGAGTTCGCCCCTGGCATAGGGGTACTTGACCCGAATCGGGCTGTAGAGGTACCACGAGAACGAGGCGCCGCGCTGGCAGCCGCGCGGCTCGTACGGCGGCAGGCCCTCTTCAAGCTCGGGATAGTCCGTCGCCTGCATCTCCCACGTGACGATGCCGTCCTTGACGAACACCTCCCACGAGCAACTCCCGGTGCAGTTGACACCATGGGTGGTGCGCACCCGCTTGTCGTGCTGGAAACGATTGCGGTAGAACTCCTCCCACTGCCGCGCCGCCGGATCGACGGACTCTTGGATCCAGTTGTCGTTCATGCCCCGCTCCTGAGTCGATCCGAATAGGCGGGCCGCGGGCCCTTGATCACGAATGCCATGAGTGCGACCAGCAGCGCCAGCCCGAGGACGCCGCCGCCCAGCATCCAATCGAAACCGCCTGCTGCAGTGGCCCCATTCGCCTGGGTCTCCGCCGAGGCGAGAAACGCGGTCAGGTCGGAGATCTCGGCCGGGCTGAGCGGCCGGTCGGCAAAGAGCGGCTGCATCGTCGGCGACGGCGGGTTGGCGAGCCACCCGGCGAGCCCAGCCTCACCGCCCAGCCGGGCGAAGACCGCGGTGAGGTCCGGACCGAGCCCGCCGCCCGACTGCGAATACGTTCCGGCCTGGTGGCACGAGAAGCAGGCGGGTCCGCCTCCCTCGAGGCGGGTCGACCCGGTGAAGAGCGCTGCTCCCAGTACGGCATCGCCCGTCACGGGTCCCGCAGGCACGGTCGTCGTCGTGGCGCCGTCGGTTCCGCCGCCGAGCGATTGGATGTAGGCGATCACTGCGTCGATCTGCGCAGCGTCGAGCCCGGTCACCGGGGGCATCACACCGTCGTACGTTTCGCCGAAGACGGTGATCGGACCGCTCAGCCCATTGGTGATCACGTCTCTGACGTGGGCGGTGTCTGCGACTGCCGGGTTGCCGGCAAGCGGCGGGAAGGCGCCTGGGAGCCCGGTACCGCCGGGCTGATGACAGGCCGAGCAGTACTGGTCGTAGAGCGCACGGCCCTCGTCCTCGCTCTGCCCCGCCGCTGGGCCGGCAACGATCGCAATCAGCAATGCAACGAACGCTCCGGCCCACACGAGCCTCACCATCACCGTACCTCCTCCGCCCTCAGCGCTGCTGTGAGCGGTATCGCCGCCAGTTCGTCGAGAAGGGCACTGCGTGCCCTCATCCATGCGTCGTGAAGGGCGCAGTTCTCCTCTGCGGGGCATGGGCCTCCCCGGAGCACGCACGTATCAGTGACCGTTGGGCCCTCCACGGCTTCGATGAGGTCGAGCATCGAGACCGCAGCCAGCTCGACGGCCCGCCGGTAGCCCCCCGTCGGGCCCGGCTCCGATTGGACCCATCCACGCTGTACGAGCGGCATCATCACCTGAGGGATGAAGGCAGGGGTAGTGCCGATCGCTGCTGCAAGATCGGGACCTTTCGCCCGGGTTGCGCCGTTCAGCTGCGTCATCGCCCGCAGAGCCAGGTCGGTCTTGCGCTGCAGCTCCAGCCTCATGTCGCCACCTTGGGCCCCGGGCTGGTGGTGAGGCTGCGGCCCCGCAGCCGGCGCAGCGCCGTCGCCAGCCCAAGCGACAGAATGGCGAGGACGACGAACACCACGAAGCCCCTTGCGTAACCCGTCACGACGCCCTCGGTCACGAACGCACCCATGAGCGGCGGTACCGCAAAGCCACCGAAGGCACCGAGCCCACCGACCCAGCCGGCGGCGCCACCGACGGCCTCAGGCACCTCCTGGGGCACCAGCTTGAAGACCGCTGCATTGTTGACCCCCATGCCGATCGCCATCGCCAGCGCACCGGCAAAGGCGAGGGCGAAGCCAGTCGAGGTCGTCAGCATCAGTGCGCCGGCGAGCATGGTGGTCAGCGAGATGATGGCGGTCCGCTCGCCACCGATGCGGTCGGCGACGGAGCCACCGACGATCCTGATGAGCGAGGCGAGAATCGAATACGTCGCCGTCAGGGCGCCTGCGACGAACAGCGTCGTGCCGTGCAGCTCCTGCCAGTAGGTCGGGAACCACCCCGTCAGCGCCAGGAAGCCACCGAAGGTAGTGAAGTAGAGGCCGACGAGCATCCACGTCTTCGGGTTGGCGGCCGAGATGCGCAGGGTGTCGCGCAGCGTGCCGGCCGGGAAGAGCTCCTGGCCCGACTCGGCGGCCTCCGCACGGGCTTCGCCAGCGTCGGCGCCCGCCGCCCGCACCTGGAAGAAGGGAGCGTTGCGCCCCGTGCGTACGTAGATGCCGAGCCCGACGACGAGGAACACGAGCCACAGAACGTAGGCAGTGCTCAGGCCCCACGAGTCGAGCACCACGGGAATGAGAAAAGAGAAGATCCCCGGTGCCAGGTTGCCCGCCCCGGCGTAGGTTCCGAGCGCCCAGCCCTGGCGCCGCTGCGGGAACCAGTAGGAGACCTGGCTGATGCCGACCGAGAAGGTGGCGATACCCGCTCCCGAGAGCACGCCGAGCGCCAGCAACAGCGGGTAGTAGCCGGTGGTGAGACCATCGGGGTACTGCGTGACCATGAGCACGGCGAGCCCCGTCATCCCGGTCACCGAGAGACCCATGAGCCAGATGAACGGGCGGCGGCCGCCGTCGGCGTCGACCCAGGCGGAGAACGGGATGCGCAGGAGGGAGCCGGAGAGGTTCGGAGCAGCGATCAAGAGACCGACGGCGGCCGGGCTGAGCCCGAGCAGATCCTTGAACTCCTTCGCCGTCGGACCGAACAGCGCAACTGCCGCGAAGCCGAAGAAGAAGCCGAGGGTCGCCGCGGTGAGCGCCGAGCTCGGCGTGCCCTGGATGGAGACTCGCTGCCGACCGGTCACGACGATCCTCCAGTCTCGTAGTCCTGGACTCATTGATATCTCTGGGAAGCGCATCGCTCTAGGGCCGAAGGTCCCCGGGCGTCCCGAGATCGCGCTCTGAGATGGCTCCCCCTTTCCGAATCGCTCCCCCCTCAGGACACCTTCAGGGGGAGCTGCCCGGCGCCAGCCGGGCTGACGGGGCCCCTGGCGCCCGCCACCCAACGCAGGCGGCGCAACGGCCCGCTCCGCTCGCCTCACCCCCCTCGCATCGCTCCGCTCTGCGATCCCCCCTCAGGGGGGATCACCCAGACACCCCCTCGCATCGCCGCCTGAATGGCTCCCCCGCCGGGGGAGCTGTCGAGCCCGCCTCGGGCTCGACCGACGGGGCCCCTGGCGCCCGCCACCCAACGCAGGCGGCGCAACGGCCCACTCCGCTCGCGCCTCACCCCCCTCGCATCGCTCCGCTCTGCGATCCCCCCTCAGGGGGGATCATCCAGACACCCCCCTCGCATCGCCGCCTGAATTGCTCCCCCGCCGGGGGAGCTGTCGAGCCCGCCTCGGGCTCGACATGAGGGGGCACCTGGACGCCCTGGGAGCTCCTCTAGCCTGCGGGCCTCATGGGTGAACTCGGTGCGATCTTCGTCGACGTCCTCGCACCAGTGTTCCTCCTGGTCACCGTTGGCTTCGGCTTCGGGCGCCGTCTGAGCGTCGACCCCCAGCCCATGGCGCGCACTGCCTACTTCTTGCTCGCCCCTGCCTTCATCTTCGAGGTGCTCGCCGGATCCCGGCTCTCAGGCGACGTGGTCGCACGCATGGTGGCGGTCCTGCTCGTCACAACGGCAGGCGTTGCCCTTGTCGGGTGGGGCGCAGGCCGGATGCTCGGGCGTGCGCCCTCGGTGACGGCGGCGCTCGTACTCGTTGCGGTGTACGGCAACGTCGGGAACTTCGGCCTGCCCATTGTGGCGTTCGAGTTCGGCGACCAGGCGCTCGATCTCGCCGGGGTGGCGTTCCTGACGGTGAACGTGTCTGCGTTCCTGATCGGAGTCACCGCGGCGACCTGGCGGACCTCCCGACCGGCACGAGCCTTGTGGACGGCGCTGACCACACCTGCGGTGGCGGTAGTGCCACTGGCCGTCATCGTGAACGTCACGAATGCCGACCTGCCGCTCTTCCTCGACCGGGCGGTCGGGCTGCTCGCCGATGCGATGATCCCGGTCATGCTGCTCACGCTGGGCGTGCAGCTCTCGCAGATGAAGCGCCCCGAGATCGGCATCGACGTGATGGTTGGGAGCGGCCTGCGATTGGTGGTCGCTCCGGGCGTGGCGGCCCTCGCAACCCTCGGCGCGGGCCTGTCCGGTGATCCTGCCGGCGTCACCATCGTGCAGTCGGCGATGCCTGCTGCAGTCTTCACTGCCCTCATCGCCATCGAGCACGATCTCGAGCCCGACCTCGTGACAACGATCGTCCTGGTGTCGACTGTTGCCAGCGCTCTCACTCTGACGGCCGTGCTGGCGCTGGTCTGACGACACCCATCTGCGTCTGACCTCTGATGCCTGACCTCCGATGTCGCCCGGTAGGCTCGCCCGATGGAAACCGCCTCCAGGTGGGACGGGTTCGGCCAGACCGTGTTCACCGAGATCACCGAGCTCGCCAGAGCCCACGATGCGATCAACCTCGGCCAAGGGTTCCCCGACTTCGACGGGCCCGAGTTCGTGAAGGTTGCCGCCGCCGCAGCGATACGGAGCGGTGCCAACCAGTACGCCCGCATGTTCGGGATCCCTGAACTGAACCGGGCCATCGCTGCCCGCTACGAGGTCGACACCGCCATCACGGTCGATGCGGATACCCAGGTAACGGTGACATCGGGTTGCACCGAGGCGCTGGCTGCGACGTTCCTCGGGCTCGTGAATACCGGTGACGAGGTGGTGGTCATCGAGCCGTTCTACGACTCCTACCCGGCGTGCGCGACCCTCGCAGGGGCGACGGCTCGCTATGTCACCCTTCGGCCCCCGGCCTTCCGGCTGGATGCCGCCGCACTCGCCGCCGCCGTTGGGCCACAGACGAGGGCGATCCTCATCAACACGCCGCACAACCCGACCGGCCGCGTGTTCGGCGCCGACGAGCTCCGGCTGATCGCAGCTGCCGCCATCGAGCACGATGCGCTCGTGTTCTCCGACGAGGTCTACGAGCGCATGGTGTACGAAGGAGCGCACCGCTCGATCGCGACCCTGCCAGGCATGTGGGAGCGGACCGTCACCCTGTCGTCGCTCGGCAAGTCCTTCTCCGTGACCGGGTGGAAAGTCGGCTGGGCAGTCGCACCCGAGCCGCTGACCGCAGGAGTACGGGCCGCGCACCAATTCCTCACGTTCGCAACCGCAACGCCACTTCAGCACGGCGCAGCTGCCGCGCTGGGCGCCTCGCAGGCGTACTACGACCAACTGCTGACGTCGTACCGCCGCAAGCGCGACCTGCTTGCGGAAGGGCTCGATGCGGTCGGCTTCGACGTGTTCGTGCCGCAGGGGACCTACTTCATCCTCGCCGACCACCGGCCGTTTGGCTTCCCGGACGACGTCGCTTTCGCCGCGCCACCTGACGACCGAGGTCGGTGTGGCAGCGATCCCACCGAGCGCGTTCTATCACCGGCCCGAGGACGGCGCGGACCTGATCCGCTTCGCGTTCTGCAAGGGCGAAGACACGTTGCGGGCCGCCGTCGGGCGGCTCGCGCGCCTGCGCCGCTGACTACAGGCTCCCGGCCATCTTTCTGCCGTGCCCCCGCCGCCTGATAGCGTCTTGTCCGATGGACATCCACGAGAACATCGTCGACGCCATTGGCAACACGCCCCTCGTGCGGCTCGCCCGGCTCCACCCCCCGGGGAACCTCGTCGCCAAGGTCGAGTACCTGAACCCCGGCGGCTCGGTGAAAGACCGCATCGGCATGCCGATGATCGAACGCGCCGAGGCCAACGGATGGCTCGAACCGGGAGGCACCATCGTCGAGCCGACGAGCGGCAACACCGGGGTCGGTCTGGCGATGGCAGCAGCGCTCAAGGGCTACCGGATGATCGCGGTGATGGCCGACAAGCAGTCCAAAGAGAAGCAGGACCTGTTGCGGGCCTACGGTGTCGAGGTGGTGGTATGCCCCACGGACGTGGAGCCCGAGGACCCACGGTCGTACTACTCGGTGGCGGCACGCCTCACCAAGGAGATCCCCGGCGCCTACCGGCCGGACCAGTACTCCAACCCTGCCAACCCCCATGCCCACGTCCACTCGACTGGACCGGAAATCTGGCGACAAACCGACGGCCGGGTCGGTGTCTTCGCCGCAGGAGTCGGCACCGGTGGAACCATCACGGGGACCGGCATGTACCTGAAGTCGATGAACCCCGAGGTCATGGTGGTGGGGGTCGACCCCGAGGGTTCCATCTACACGGCCCCGACCGAGGACGACGTACGCACCTACCTCATCGAGGGAGTCGGTGAGGACTTCTGGCCGGAGACGTTCGACCCCAAGGTGGTCGACCGCTACGAGATGGTCACCGACCGCGAGGCTTTTTCGATGGCGCGAGAGCTCGCCGCCGTCGAAGGGCTCCTCGTCGGCGGCTCGTGTGGCATGGCCGTTGTCGGTGCGCTGCGGGTTGCGAGAGTTCATCCCGATCTCCTGGTGGTCGTGCTCCTCCCCGATTCGGGCCGCAACTACCTGTCGAAGATCTTCAACGAAGAGTGGATGCGGGCCGAGGGCTTCCTCGACTGAGCGTATGGGGCCGCTCCGGGACCCAAGCGGGCCAAAGGGCCTATGTCCGGAGCATGCCCGGGCTCCCTACCTTTGAGGTATTGCTCGACGTCGGGCGCAGGCGCAGGCCCCGCTCTCGGGAGGCTCGTAGAGCCGGTGGGTGGCGGTTGCTCGGGGTGATGTGCCGACGGCGCGGGCCTGGCGCCCGGGCTTGGTCGGCACGCACCCCCCGCCTGCGCCATCTGCAACACGTGGGCAGCCATACCTGAGCTGCCGACATGGAGCGGATGTCATCGGCTGCGCTCATCCCCGAGTGGGGGCGAGCCCGCCGGGTGAGCTTCGCCCAGTTTCCGTCGCCGGTCGTGGCGACGTGCCGGCAGGAGCCAGCGAAGAAGGTAAGGCCGAGGGCTGCCGGAGACCCGCTGCCGGCCGGTTGCCGGGCGAGACCTCAGCGCAGGATCGGTACCCCTGCGGCCTCGCCCATCTCGACGAGGCGGGCAACGAGGTCGGGGTGGCCGGCCGCCACGACGGGGCCCGGCCAGTCGCCATCCGTATCGAGCACCTCGACGATCCCGCCGGCGGCAGCCACGATGGCCCGGCCGGCGGCGTAGTCCCACTCGGGAAGGCCCATCTCGAAGAAGCCGTTGAGCCGGCCTGCAGCCACGGCGCACAGGTCGAGCGCCGGACTCCCGCTGCGGCGCATGTCGCCGATGCGGGGCAGCACGTGGGCAAGCACCTGGGCCTGGATCTCCCTGTACTGCGGGATCGGGGCGAACCCGGTCGCAAGCACGGCCCGCTCGAGCGGAACCGCCGACTTCACCGCAAGGCGGTGGTCTCCAGCATGAGCAGGCTCAGCCGTGCTGCCGACGTAGACAACGTCCAGGGCCGTGTCGTGGACGACTCCGATGGACGGCTGGCCGTCGATGTAGACCCCGATCGAGACGGCGTGCGCCGGATACCCGACGTAGTAGTTGGCCGTGCCGTCGAGCGGATCGACGATCCACGTGACGCCGGAGGTGCCACTGCGGTCATCCCAATCCTGGCCGTGGATCGCATCCTCGGGCCGGTGGTGACGGATCAGCTCGAAGATCTTGCGAGACGCCTCGTCTTCGACTGCACGGGAGAGGTTCGCCGGGGACGCCCTCGTTGCGACCCAGTGGCCCGGCTCGTGTCCCTCCGTGTGCACCTCGGCGGCCCGCGCCGCAGCAGCCACGGCGAGGTGCGTCAGCGTGACGAGCTTGGCGCTGCTGCTCAGACCCTCTCCAGCGCTTGGGAGAGGTCCTCGATCAGGTCTTCGGGATCCTCCAAGCCGACCGACAGCCGCACCAGCCCGTCGAGGATGCCGATCCTCAGCCGCTCTTCGCGGGGTATGCCCGCGTGCGTCATGGTGACGGGATGGGTGACGAGCGACTCGACAGAGCCGAGGTTCTCGGCGAGCGTCCAGAGACGTAGTGAGTCCATCAGCATCTTGCCTGCAGCGACGCCGCCCTCCACCTCGAACCAGAGCATGGCCCCGAACCCAGATGCCTGGCGCTTCGCCAACTGGTGTTGCGGGAACGATTCGAGCCCTGGATACCGCACCTGCGCCACCTTGGGGTGGGCCTCCAGATAGTGTGCGATCGCCATCGCGCTGGCCGACTGCCGGTCGAGACGCTCCGTGAGCGTCTTGGTCCCCTGCAGGGTCAGCCAGGCGACCATCGGCGACATGATCGTGCCCGTGGCGTTCTGGACGAAGGCGATCTTGTCGTGGAGCTCTGGGGTGCGGCTCACCACGGCGCCACCCACGGTTGCGTTGTGGCCGTCGAGGTATTTCGTGGTCGAGTGGATGATGAGATCGGCGCCGAGCTCGAATGGTCGCTGGTAGTAGGGCGTGAGAAAGGTGTTGTCGACGGCGTGGGGGATGCCACGGGCCGCCGTGACCTCGGAGACGGCGGCGAGGTCGGTGAGCTTGAGCGTCGGGTTCGCCGGCGTCTCCGTGAAGACGAGCCGCGTGTTCTCACGAATCGCACGCTCGACGTTGGTGGCATCGGAGGTGTCGACGAAATCGTGTGTAACGCCGAACCGGCTGTAGACCTGGGTCGCGAGGCGATGGGTGCCTCCGTAGACGACGTCCGAGAACACGACGTGATCTCCGGCGTTGAGAAGCGCGAGCATGACGGCGTTTGTCGCGGCCATTCCCGTTGCGAAAGCTGCGGCATCGACCCCGTCCTCGAGGATCGCCACCTTGCGCTCGAAGGCGCGCACCGTGGGGTTGCCGCTCCTGCTGTAGGAGTAGCCCTTCGCCATGTACTCCTCGACCGATGGCTGGGCGAACGTCGTGCTTTGGTAGATCGGCGTGAGCACCGCCCCGGTCGTTGGGTCGATCTCCACGCCTGCGTGGACCTGCTGGGTTCGGAAGCGCATGACCGTCCTCGCTCTACCTTCGACCGCCGAATGATCTCAACATACCGTCGAGCGCTCGCCTGTACGGCGAGTCAGTGTGTCTCGCCTGGGCCGGGGCCGGGCGCGACCTCAGCCGACTCGCCTCCGAGACCACCAGGCGTGCGCACGAAGTCCGGTTCGATGTACATCGGCCGAGCGTACGGGACCACTTCCCTCACCCGTGCCTCGACGTCGTTGATGGCGTCTGCCACGGCGTCAGCCGTCAGTGTGTCGCGAAACTCGACTTTGGCCCCGACAAGCAAGTTGTCTGGCCCGAGGTATTGGGTGCGCATGTGGATGACGTTCTCGACATTCGGGGACGACTCGATTGCAGCGGTGATGGCAGCAAAGGTGCGTGGCCTGGCCGACTCTCCGATCAACATGCCCTTCATCTCGATGGCCAACACAATGGCGATCACGCCGAGCAGGACGCCGATGCTCAAGGTGCCGATGCCATCCCACACGGGGGTCTCGGTCGCAACGGCGATGCCGATCGCCGTCATCGCGAGTGTCAGCCCGGTGAGCGCACCGAGGTCCTCGAGCAGCACCACAGGTAGCTCGGGAACCCGAGCGGTCCGCACGAACTGCCACCAGGACCGGCCTTCGCGCAGTGGCTGCGACTCGCGAACTGCTGTGCGAAAGGACCACCCTTCGAGAAGGATACCGACGCTGAGTATGCCGAAGGCCCATACCGCCGACTCGATGGGCTCCGGGTGGCGGATCTTCTCCACACCCTCGAAGATCGCAAACAACGAGCCGAGGCTGAACAAGACGAGAGCAACGACGAACGACCAGAAGTACCGCTCGCGTGCGTACCCGAACTGGAACTCCTCGTCGGCGTCCCGCCGCGCCCGCCTGCCACCGAGCAGGAGGAGGGCCTGGTTGCCAGTGTCGGCAACCGAGTGGATGCTCTCGGCCAGCATCGACGACGCACCGGTGAAGAGGAACCCGATGAACTTGGCGATGGCGATGCCGAGATTCGCGAAGAAGGCGGCGACGATCGCCTTGGTACCGTGAGAGGTCGACGACATGGCTGGGTAGCGTAGCGACGTGGGGCGTGGCGACCGGCTTTCGCGACGATGCCCTGGGGGAAACACCCCATGGCTGTGTCGCCAGAACCCGATGGCGATGAGGCTCGGATGCGTGCACGGTGGCGGGGCCGGCGTCACGGCGGGCTCGAGCAGGAGTATGGGGGGATGGCGGGCCTCGCCGTGAGCTGTGCTGTTCGTCACAGATCGGGTCTCGCCATCAACACCGAGGGACGACGAGGCCCGGTCTCTGACGGCGCCTTCACCTTCCCGCCGATCGCCGACTCGCGCAACGGGTGATGGGTGGCACTTCATCTCAGGTGGCGCGATGACCCCATTCCGAATCGGTAACACCGTACTGCGCAGCACGTGGCTGCAGGACAAGGTGGGCTGATGCGCAGGCTTGCTGCGCCATGAGAATCGGGGGGAATACTCACATGGCCACGATCACCGCCGAACGTCGACTCGACGTCGACGCAGACCGCGCTCTGCGGATCCGCACGCTGCTCTTCAGCCTGATAGCGGGCACCTTGCTCACGATCCTGTGGTCGTACACGTTCGTCGACTCGGTGATCGGCGGGACGATCGCCGACACGTTGCTCGGACAGGACGCCGCGACAACCAACCTGACGGGCCCACTGATGGGTATCGTCTTTGCCTTCGTCTCTGGGCTCGCGGGGACGTTCACAGCCTGCAACATCGCCGGCATGAGCGCGGTCGCTCCGATGCTCGCCGGCGGCGAACCGGTGACGAGGCGGGGCACCCTCGTTGCCATGCTCCGGCCGATCGGCTGGCTCGCACTCGGCATGTCGGGCGTCGCAGCCATCTACGGTGCGATCGGGGCAGTCATGGGCGACCGCCTCCCGCAGCTCTCCGCCGAGGTGACCGGAAGCGGCATGCCGGTGCGTCTGATCCAGTCGTCGGTCGTGTTCGGGATCGTTGGGCTCGCCTTCGCATACCTCGGGCTGGGAGCGCT
The DNA here is from genome assembly GCA_963792895.1 of uncultured Acidimicrobiia bacterium. Lineage (GTDB taxonomy): Bacteria > Actinomycetota > Acidimicrobiia > Spongiisociales > UBA5794 > UBA6912. The sequence continues at coordinate 274,986 of CAWBYA010000007.1, read as the reverse complement.
GCGGATGGTGCCCGATCCGCTGGAGCGCTTCCGAGCGCGGCATCCGCGGACCGACGTGGTCGTGATGGGGCTGCTGATCGGAGCCTTCTTGATCGGCCGTCCCTTCCCCCTCTTCAAGAAGATGTTCGAGTACGCCGCCTCGACGGGCAACCCACTGCTCGGCGCCGGCACCTTCGTCCTCCAAGCCATCGGCAACATCGTGATCATGACGCTGCTGTTCGTGCTGCTCTTCACCTTCGGTGGCGGCAGGTTCCGCAACTGGTTGCAGGCGAGCCCCGGCAGGATCGGCCGTTTCACAGGGGGCGCGCTGATCGCCGCAGGGTCGTTCACCTTCTTCTACTGGGTCCTCCGGGTGCCGTCCATCTTTGGCTACGGGTGGTGGCCGAAGGCGCCCTGGAGCTGAGTCGCCGGAGTGGAACGGGCCGGGCGAAAGCACCGGCCCGTCGGCGCGTGCAGGCTCAGGAGCGATCGAGCCGGTATCCGTAGGGAAGTTCGAGACGGTGCGCCCTCATCAAGGGCTCGTCGGCGAGCAACTCGAGCGTCGGCCCATCGGCAACGATCTCGCCCCGATCGATCACGACGGCGCGAGGGCACAACTCGAGGGCAAACGGCAGATCGTGGGTGACGATGAGCTGCGTCATGTCGAGACCTTGGAGGATCGACGTCAGCTCCCGGCGGCTTGCCGGATCGAGATTCGAGGTCGGCTCGTCAAAGACGAGGATCTCGGGCTCCATCGCCAGAGCGCCCGAAATGGCGACCCTGCGCTTCTGGCCGAAGCTCAAGTGGTTGGGTGGGCGTTCTGCGAGATCCGCCACATCGACAGCGTCCAGGGCCGCCTTCACCCTGACATTGAGCGCCTCTCCTTCGAGCCCGAGATTCTGGGGACCGAATGCAACGTCCTCCCTGACTGTGGGCATGAAGAGTTGGTCATCTGGGTCCTGGAACACGACCCCGACCCTGCGCCTGATCTCCATCACCGAGTCGCGAGTCAAGGGCAGCCCGCTGACCGATACGGTGCCCGTCTGCGGCATGTGGATGCCATTCATGTGGAGCACGAGGGTCGTCTTGCCGGCTCCGTTGGGCCCGAGCAAGGCAACTCGCTCACCCGGATGGATGTGGAGATCGATGCCGCGCAGGGCTTCCGTGCCGTCCGGATATCGGTACGACAGGCCGTCAACGGCGATTGTCGGTGTGCTCATCTGACCCCCATGGCGATTCCGGCAACGGTCCAGGCGAGAACCGGCACGGCGAGAACGGCGACCCACACTGCAGGAGCCGCATGGTCCGTTGTAGCTGCCGGCATATGGCCCGCATAGCCTCGCGAGGCCATCGCGAGATACACCCGCTCGCCTCGTTCGTACGAACGCACGAAGAGCGTGCCGAGTGACTGCGCAAACGGCTTGATCTCCCCGATCCAGTTCGGGTCGTATGCCCGAGACTGCATTGCCACCCGCATCCGACGGAACTCGCCGAGGATGACGTCGACGTACCGCACCATGAAGCCCATGATGGCGGTGATGATGCGCGGCACACGTAGCGTGTCGAAGCCTCGCAGCAGCTCGGGGATCTGCGTCGTGCCTGCAAGCACGATCGACGTCGCCAGACCCAGCGTTGCCTTGGCGAGGATGTTCCACATGTCCCACAACCCCTCCCGGGACAGCCCGAAACCGAGCACCTCGATCGTCTCCCCCCCTGCAACGAACGGCAGGAGCAGCGCAACGATGACGAAGGGGATTTCCACCACCATACGCGTGGCGAAGAAGCGGACGCCGAGCCTGGCCGCTGTGGCGAGGGTCAGCAGTGCGGCTGCGTAGAGGCCAAACGCCCACATCGCTTCGCGGGGTGTCGCCACCACGGCGAAGACGAACCCGAAGGCCGCCACGATCTTCGTGTGCGGCGGAAGCCGGTGCAGCGCGGAGTGGCCGTGCCGGTACAGCGCGTGAACGTGCCCGCCCGCCATCAGCGGATCGCTTGCGCCGTGCGCATCAGCGGGTTGCCGTCGGCTCTGAGTGGTCGGGCGATCTGCGCCGCGCCAACCAGAAGATGCCGTAGCCGAGGGCCAGCGTGACGAGCACGCCGACAGCACCAGCGATCGCGGTGTTGAGCGTGGAGTTGTCCGTGAGGCCCTCGCCGTAATCGGCAAGGGGGGCATCGCCGAGCGTGTGGTCCTCGGCCGTGTCGATGAAGCCCTGCTGCTCGGCGACGTACTCGAGTCCGTCCGGGTTGTCGGATGCGAACTGGCTCAACACAACGGCGAACACGATGACCACGAGGAAGGCAACGCCGTAGAAGATGCGGCTGCGACGATCCATCAGACCAGCTCCTCGGTGCGGGCACCCCGGTAGTCGGGGGCGCCGTAGACGAGATCCGGGCGGCTCGACATGACGGCCCCGACGATGAGGGCCGTCAAGATCCCCTCGCCAACGCCGATGACGATGTGCGTACCGAGCATGGCGGTCAGCACCGCACCGATGGACACGTCCGCCGTACCGCCGATGGCAAACTGCGCCACGAAGCCCATTGCCGCCATCGGGACCGAGAGAAAGGCCGCGATCCCGGCCGCAAGCGACACGCTCTTGGGCCGCTTGGGCAGGAGGCGAAGGATGAGGCGGTAGGCGCCGTAGCCACCGATCGCTCCAACGAGCCCCATGTTGATGATGTTGAGTCCGAGCGCCGACAGGCCACCGTCGGCAAAGAAGACACCCTGCACGAGGAGGACGACCGAGAGGACGAGGAGCCCTGCCCACGGGCCGACCAGGACGGCGGCGAGCACACCGCCGAGCAGGTGCCCGCTCATGCCGGACAGGACGGGAAAGTTGAACATCTGCGCAGCGAACACGAAGGCGGCTGCGAGACCTGCGAGGGGCACCTGGCGCTCGCTCAGGTACCGGCCTGTCTGGCGGACGGCAACCCCGACCCCGCCAGCGGCGGCGACGCCGAAGCCTGCCGAGGCAGCCCCATTGATGAACCCGTCCGGTATGTGCACGACCATTCCTCCCAAATGCAAGTCTGTTGCAACTGTAAGGGGGGTCGTGACGCTACGTCAAGATCGCAATCGCACCTCGCACTCGGCGCAGTGACCCGAGAGGGCGACATGGGTGGGGTCGAGGACGAACCCTGTCTTCGCCTTGATCTCGGCGACGAACCGTTCGATCTCCGACTCGGGCAAGGCAAGGGTCCGACCGCACCCCACACACACGAGATGTTGATGGGGGGCTTCGTCGGCGAGGTGATACACGGACGCTCCGGCAGGGAGGTGGGTGTGGGTGATGAGACCCGCCGCCTCGAGCGTCTCGAGCGTCCGGTAGACGGTGGATTGATCAACGGCGACGCCCGATCTCCGAGCTCGTCCGCTCATGGATGGCGGGGGCGGACAGATGCTCGCCGTGCGATGCGGCGAGCACGGCGCACACGGCGCGACGCGGCTTCGTGATACGAAGGCCTTCGGTGCGGAGGGCGGCCACCAGGTCGTCGACGGCAACGTGCATCCCGCAAACGTAGCGGGGATGGCGTACCCACCAGCCGATCAGGGCAGCGCCGGTGGGCGCGCCGCACGACAACGTCGCCCGTTCGCGCATCGCTATACCGCAAACTCGTGTAGGAAGGAGGAGTACTCCGGCACCCCCGCCGGATCGATCGGGAGGAGACCCCCTTGAGGAAACGGACACGCATCGTGATAGTCGCCGTGGCAGCGCTACTCGCCATCCCGATGATGGCCATAGCCGCCGACCGCTTCAACGACGTCCCAGACACGAACATCTTCCACGACGACATCGCATGGCTCGCAGACGCAGGCGTCACCGCAGGGTGCAACCCGCCCGCCAACGACGAGTTCTGCCCCGAAGACGCCGTCAAACGCCAGCAGATGGCCGCCTTCATGCGCCGATTCGCCCAATACCTCGGCGCCGAAGACGGCATCGTCAGCGAAGCCGACAACGCCGACACGCTGGACGGCTGGACAAGCCACCGATCTCGTCTTCGCATCTGGGGCGGTCGACGAAGGCTCCATCGACGACTACGCCGGCGGCGAGCTGATCAGCGACACGCTCGACGCTCCGGTGGACGGATTCTTGTACATCGTTCGGGTCGATTGGTGCACGAAGACGACTGCTCGCGCCTGGTGGGCGGCCATCCAGCCTGTTCCTGCCAACGGTCGTCGTCGACGGAACCGAATCAGACTTCGGTGACGATGGCGTGGAATTCGACGACTGCGACTCCCCCGACACTGACGGAGATGAACGCTTCGCCAACGGGACTGCTATTACGGCAGTCTGTCCCGGTGGCCGTCGATCCCACACCGGGTCGCCTGCGCGGTCGCGATCGACGGGAGGTCGAGCGTGTTCGACGATCGACAGGCGAGCCGATCTCGACGCTTCGTCGTCCCGTTCGGTCGGTGCTCGATCGTGAACGCCGCGGCTCATCGACGTCCACAGCCGACCAGAACCGTACCGATCGGTAGAGCCACACCGCAGCTCGTTCGACATGCTCGCGGGTGGGAGTCCTTCCGACCCCACCCACAGCCTCACCCGTAGCCTCGATACCGCCGACCTCCCTCCGTTCGTCTGGCGCCCGCCGGAAGTCGCGCCAAGAAAGGGCCCAAGTCCCTCGAGAAAGCGACTCGCCTCTGTCCGCTTTCGGGGTAGAACGGTAAGGGGGCGGGCCGACGGGCTCGGGCCCCGCCAACCGGCCGCCGCGGGTTGGCCAATCCGAAAGCGGGTATCCGCGCGGGAGGAGCGGACTCGTGTAGAGGGGAATGGCACACGTCCGGCGAGCCCGCCGGAACAACGAGAGGAGATCGCGTGAGGAAACGGACACGCATCGTGGTAGTCGCCGTGGCAGCGCTACTCGCAATCCCGATGGTGGCAATCGCCGCCGACCGGTTCAACGACGTCCCAGACACGAACATCTTCCACGACGACATCGCATGGCTCGCAGACGCAGGCGTCACCGCAGGGTGCAACCCGCCCGCCAACGACGAGTTCTGCCCCGAAGACGCCGTCAAACGCCAGCAGATGGCCGCCTTCATGCGCCGATTCGCCCAATACCTCGGCGCCGAAGACGGCATCGTCAGCGAAGCCGACAACGCAGCAACGGCCGGCGATGCAGACACCCTCGATGGTTACCAGGCCGTCGAACTGACTCCTGTCGTTGCAGGAGCGAACTGGGAACTCGACGCAACTCTGACACCGCTGTTCGGCGAGACCATCGCTGAGGTCACGATCACCGCTCCTGCGGCCGGCGTCCTCGTGATGAACGCAACGGGCGATTCCTACCTCGGCACCGGAACCGTGTGGTGCGCATTCGACTTGGATGGCGCCGGCGCCTTCGTACCGGGAATGTGGAGGGGCTTCGTCGACCATGCACAGGACACCGAAGCGGATTGTGTGACATCTGGGATCGCAGAGGTGACCGCAGGCGACCACACCGTCGGCTACTTGTACTCGGGCGATTCCGTCTACATCGGGCAGATGAGCGTGGTGTGGTATCCGCACGGGTCGCTGGACATCACTGCAGGAACGATGTCCGCTTCATCGGGGAAGTAGCTCGGAGGCGCCGACGCGATCGTCAGTGCAGCAGAGGAAGGGACGGCGGACCAGCTCGGCGCGGGCGTTGAGGCCGAGCACGGCGGAAAGGGGCCCAAGTCCCTCGAGAAAGCGACTCGCCTCTGTCCGCTTTCGGGGTAGAACGGTAAGGGGGCGGGCCGACGGGCTCGGGCCCCGCCAACCGGCCGCCGCGGGTTGGCCAATCCGAAAGCGGGTATCCGCGCGGGAGGAGCGGACTCGTGTAGAGGGGAATGGCACACGTCCGGCGAGCCCGCCGGAACAACGAGAGGAGATCGCGTGAGGAAACGGACACGCATCGTGGTAGTCGCCGTGGCAGCGCTACTCGCAATCCCGATGGTGGCAATCGCCGCCGACCGGTTCAACGACGTCCCAGACACGAACATCTTCCACGACGACATCGCATGGCTCGCAGACGCAGGCGTCACCGCAGGGTGCAACCCGCCCGCCAACGACGAGTTCTGCCCCGAAGACGCCGTCAAACGCCAGCAGATGGCCGCCTTCATGCGCCGATTCGCCCAATACCTCGGCGCCGAAGACGGCATCGTCAGCGAAGCCGACCACGCCATGACTGCCGACGGCGCAGGCGTCATCGAGCAGGCAACTGGGTCGGGCACTGTGACCACGAGCCCGACCGTGCAGCTCGAAGTCGACTTCACCTTGCCCGATAGCTGCGACGGACCTGATACATGGAAGGTGCGGGTGACGGGTTCCGGATACTTCCTGACGGGTGCCGGTGCGTCGACGAGCGCCACCGTCGGCGTCAACTTGGATGATGGGACCAACTGGGCATCCGCTGCGGCCAACAACCAACAGCTCGTTGCGAGCGGCCAGGCGAGGGAGCAGTTCATGACGGAGTACGTCTTCGAGGCCGATGCGGGGGACCACACGGCTTACCTGCTCGCCTCGGCCAACAGCGTCACACCGTTCGTTCAGACCAACCTCACCAAGCTGATCGCACACGCAGTCACGGTCACGTGCCCGTGACCCTCGGCTGAGCAAGGCCCGGAGACGGAGGGCGGGGCGAGCGATCGCCTCGCCCTCTAGGCGGTCAGCTTCCTCCTCAGCTGCCAGCTCGCAAGGCTGAGGAGGACGACGGCGAAGCCCGCCAACACGGCCAATTCCGGCAGGATGTCGACAATCGTGCCGTTGCGGCGCACCAGCTCGGCAAAGGCGTCGAGGCCCCACGCGTGAGGCGTGAAGTGGGCGACGGTGAGCATCGGACCGGAGAAGAACTCGAGCGGCATCATGCAGCCTCCGAGGGCGGCGAGGCCGAGCGAGGCGAAGATGCCGACGGATCCGGCCTGCTGGTCGTTGTCGAACGTCGCTCCCAGCAGCATGCCGGCACCGGCGCCGACCGCACAGAACACCACCAGGATCGCGGCGGCGCCAAGCGGGTCGCCCCACTTCACGGCGAACACGACGAGCGACCCGATCATGATGAAGAGGCCCTCGACCATCGCCACCCCGAAGCGGCCGAGTGCCTCCCCCGTGACGATGGTCCTGGTGCTCGTCGGCGTCGCCACCATCCGCCTCGTCACGCCCCACTTGCGGGCCTGGACCAGGGCAACAGAGCCGGCAAGCGATGCCAGGAACACGAACAGCAGGAGCTCCTGGGTGGCCCCGAGATCGAAGCGGCCGAGCGTCGGCGGGAACGTGGCTTCCCCGGTTGCCGTCACCTCCACCCGCACGTCGCCCGCCATGGGTCGCACCTGCTGGGCGACCAGCTCGGTGGACGCCGGGTCGCCGCCAACCGCTCTCGTGGCTTGAACGATGATGTCGTCCTCGACGACGGCAGCTGCCACCTGGGCACGCAGCTGCTGGCTCGACAGGTTGTTGCTGCCGACGAACTCGAGCTGCGAGGTCATCGCCGCCGCCAGGGCATCGTCGTAGCCGGCGGGAATGATCAGTCCCGCTTCGAAGCGGCCCCTCGCCACCTGGTCTTCGAGCAAGCTGCGATCGTCCAGGATGTCAACACGCAGTGTTTGCTCCTGATCGAGACGATCGATGAGCGCTGTCGAGAAGCTGCCGGCGCTCTCATTCACCACGCCGAGCCTGGGCTCGAACTCACCGCCGAACGCCGCCCCGATCACGACGATCAGCAGCATCGGAAAGACGAACACGAAGAAGATGTTCGAAGGGTCCCGGAGCAGCCGACGCACGGCATTCGCAGCGATGTGCAGAGCCTTCATGGGCCCACCATCGCCTTGACCCTCGATGCCGCAATGGCGATGGCCACGACGAAGAACGCCAGGAGGGCCAGCACGGGCACGACGACGCCGCCGACGCCGCCACCGCCCTGCATGTCCCCGAGCCCGCGCATGAACCAGTAGTGCGGCGTGAAGGACGCCAGCCTGGCGAGGAACGCCGGGCCCTGGCTGATCGGGAAGAAGGTGCCGCCGAGCATTCCGAGCACGATGGCGACGATCGACTGCCAGTTCCCCGCCTGCTCTGCCGTCTTCGCCAGCGTTGCGATGACGGCCATGATCCCGAGCGCAGAGAGCACGGCGGCGATGGTGAGGAGAGCGAGGCCGAACGGGTTGCCCCAGTTGGCGTCGATGAGGAAGGTAGAGCCGACCACGAGCACCGTCATGGCGACGACGCCGACGGCGAAGCTGGCAAGCGCCTTGCCGGCCACGACGTGCCACCACTGGATGGGTGCCGCCAGCAGCCGGGGCATGGTGCCGTTTGCCCGCTCCTCGATGAGGCTCGAGACGCCGAACTGCACCGTGAAGAACAAGAAGAAGATCGCCATGCCGGCGGCGAAGAAGGTGTTGAGGTCGAGCTGGCGCGACCCTGCCGCCACGTCGACGACGGAGACCGCAGGCGCCGCCGTGGCAGCGGCAGCCTGCACAGCACCGATGTCGGTGACCCCCGCGGCGACCGCCGTCGCAACAGCCACCCTGACGCCGGTGAGGCTGCCGGAATACTGGGTGGCGATTGCCTGGGCGATCTGAGCCGAGGTCTGCCTGTCTGCGTGGCCGATCACCTCGAGTGTCGCCACCGTGCACCCTTCGGCGTCGCAGGTGCCGGATCCGGGTGTAGAGACGAGGTTGCCGAAACCGGCGGGAACGACGAGACCCGCTTCAGCCGCTCCGGCGTCGACTGCATCCACCACCGCCTGCCGGGACGGGTACTCGATGACGTTGACGAACCCCGAATCGGCGAGACCCGCGATGAACGGGCGTGTCACTGCTCCGCCATCCAGGTCGGCGACGCCGAGGTCGACGGTGAAGTCATTGTTGATGTCGGGCACGATGAGGGAGAAGATGAAAGCGAGCCCGAGCGGGGCGATGATGCCGAGCATGATCGCGGAACGGTCGCGAAGCCGCTGCTGCAAGTCCTTGAGCGCGATCCAGGTGACGGCACGCATCAGTCGCGCAACGCCTTCCCCGTCAGATGCAGGAAGACCGCCTCCAAGTTGGGCTCGACGACCTCGACGGAGGTGACCCCAGCTCCTGCCGATGCGGCGGATGCGATGAGCGCCGGCAGAGCGGTGCGTGCGTCTTCGACCAGCAGCTCGAGCACCCCGTTGGCTTGACTGACGCCACCCACCATGGGCAGTTCGCCAAGCGCCAGTCGGGCGGCATCGACGGCGCCATCCAGACCCAGGTCGACCCGATCCTGCTCGCCGATCAGCTCGACGAGCTGGCGGCGGGTGCCCTCAGCCTGGATCTTGCCGGTGTCGATGATCGCAACCCGGTCGCACAGCCGCTCCGCTTCCTCCATGTAGTGGGTGGTGTAGAGCACGCCGATGCCGGCGTCGCTGAGCCTCGCGACGCTCTCCAAGATGGCATTGCGGCTCTGCGGGTCGACCCCGACCGTCGGCTCGTCGAGGATCAGCAGTTTCGGTTCGTGCAGCAGCCCGATGCCGATGTTGAGCCGCCGCTTCATGCCGCCCGAGTACTCGTCGGCCTTGTCGTCGGCGCGGTCGGCCAACCCGATGACGGCCAGCACCTCGTCGGTCCGAGCGGCGAGCGCCGCACCACCCATGCCGTAGAGGTGGCCGAAGAACCGCAGGTTCTCGCGGGCGGTGAGGTCCGGGTAGATCGCCAGGTCCTGGGGCACCAGCCCGATGTGTCTCTTGGCGGCGGTGCTGCGGGTCGTCATGGGCGTGCCTGCGATCACCACCTCGCCGGCGTCGGCCTCCAGGATGCCTGCGACCATCGATATGGTCGTGGTCTTCCCCGCTCCGTTGGGACCGAGCAATCCGTATGTCTCGCCCTCGGCGATCGTGAAGCCAACCCCGTCGACAGCCACGAGGTCGTCAAACGCTTTGCGCAGCCCCTCGCAGCGAAGCACATCCATAGAGCATCCTCCGTGTCCTCACGCATCTTGGACGGTAGCGCGCTCGGTCCACACCGGCCCACGGACGAATGTCCTTCCCAATGGGCCGCGTAACCCGAAACCTGGTCCGCACTGTGCCACGGCCCCGGAGCAGTTCGGCTCAGCTGGGCGCCACCAGCACCGAGATTGGCTCGCGGATGCCTGCCGACTCGGCGAACCGCATCATCCGCTGGATATGTGCCTCGGTTATGGCGCCGCCTGCGGCCAGCAGCATCACGCCGGCGCTGGTCTCGACGTTCTCCTCCAGCATCATTCCCGGCTCGAGTTGGGCGAGACGGAGACGCTTGGGGACGAGGTCCGCCTTCGACGAGCTCAATTGCTCGAGTGCCGCGAGAAGCCGGGCCCGGAAGGGAGGTCCACTCTGCCGCCGCATACGTTCGATGGCGTCGGCGCAGGTCGCTCCCGCTGCCGTCATCCGCTGATGGGTGACCGCCACGTTCAGCAGGTGAGCACCCATCGCAACGATGTCGTCGTCGTCCGGCGCATCGGGGTCGAGCGGTCGTGAGCCGGGCGGCCGGACGTGACCAAGGACCATCCGGGCGATCCGCTCGAGCCGGGGGATCTTGACCAGCAGGTTGAACGCCGATTGCGAATGCTGATCCATCATCAGGCGATCAGCCTCCGGCAAGTGGGCTCCCCTGCGATAGGTGTCGACCGCCTCCGCGGGGAGAGCGATCATGCCCAGCTGGCTGAGCATGGCTGCGACCTCGAACTCCCAAGCGTTGTCCATCTGGAGGGCAGTGCACATCGCATGGACGCGATCACGCAGGTGGATGCTCTCGCGATGCGTGGCCGTATCGACCAGACCGAGCACGTCGACGAGGACCTCGACGGTGCGGCGCAGGGTCTGTTCGAGCAGCTCGCGCTCGGCCTGCACCAGCCGGAACTGCTCGATGCCTGCGGAGAGGGCATCCGCCAGCCGCTCCGGGTCGCACGGCTTCGAGAGGAAGCGAAACACGTCGCTCTCGTTGATTGCGGCGATCGTTGCCGTCATGTCGGCCTGTCCCGTGAGCATCATGCGGACGGTCTGCGGCGCCGTCTCTCTCACCTTGTTCAGGAGCTCGACCCCGTTCATCCCCGGCATCCGGTAGTCGGACACCACCACCGCATATGGCTGTCCGGCGCTCATCGTCTCGAGAGCCTCGTGGCCGCTCGATGCCGTCGTGATCTCGAACTGCTTGCGCAGCGTCCTCCGGTAACCGTCGAGGACACGGGGCTCGTCGTCGACGAGCAAGACGCGGCGGTTCACCGGTTCGCCCGTTCGTATTCGACGTCGGCGGCGACGGCGAGCCACTCGTCCACCTGGTCTCCAAGCCCGGTTGCAGCAAGATACGCAGCATCGAACTCCGGTCTGGTACCGGGGGCAGCACCGTCGTCGAGCACATGGGCGACGTGGACTGCGGTGAGCGCCGAGAAGCTGCGGTTCTGGCTCTGAGACGGCTCGTGGTGATATGCGACAGCCTCGACGATGTCGTCCGGCAGGCCCCACAGCGCCAGCAGATACGCCCCGACGAATGCATGGTCGGCGCTGAACGCTGCCTGCTCGGTCGCTCGGTCGCCGCCTTCTCGTTCGACCCGCACGAATTCGGCAGGCCAGTTGGCGGCGAAGACCAGCTTTCCGCAGTCGTGGAGAAGCCCGGCAAGGAACGCCTCCTCGGCCAGGGCGCGCGAGCCGTTCTTCGCCATCAGCGCCCTTGCGAGCTGAGCCACCGAGAGCGACCTCATCCACAGCTGGTCGAGCACGGCCTGCTGCGACGCCGGGAAGCGCTGCTGCTGGAACAAGTGGGTTGTCAGGACGAGCGCCATGATCGTGTCGATGCCGAGGAGCGAGACTGCGTGACGGATGTCGGCGACGCGTCTGCGGAGCCCGAAGAACGCCGAGTTCACGATCTGGAGGATCTTGGCCGACATTGCCGGATCTCTGGCCACGATGTCGCCCACGCGGGCGAGCGAGGGATCCTGCGAGGCGAGCTCCTGCTTGAGCTGGACGTACAGCGCAGGCGGGCTCGGGAGGCTCTTCGTCCTCGTGACGGCGGCGAGCAACTGGGGGTTGTGCAGGTCCCGTCTGAGAGAGCTGGAGCGATCGACCGTCTCCTTCAGCAGGCCGGCCTCACACGGCTTCGCTACGTACTGGTGGGCCACGCCCGTGGCTCGGAGCGTGTCCATCTGCTCGCTGTAGCCGGAGAGGATGATCCGCACCACGTCGGGGTGGCGTTCCCGCACCTCATCCAACAACGACACGCCGTCCATGCCGGGCATCCGGATCTCGGACACGATGAGGTCGAACTCGGTCGCCGCCGCCGCAGCGAGCGCCTCCTCTCCCGATGAAGCGAAGCAGATGTCCCATTCCTCGTGGAGTGGGCGCAGGATACGGCGCAGGCCCGAAAGGACCCGCTCCTCACCGTCGACGAACATGATCTTGCACTTGCTCATCGTGCGTCCTCCGTATCGATGAGCGGGAGGCGCATCACGAAGTTCGCCCCCGGCCCTGCGTCGTCGTAGTAGAGCTCGCCGCCGTGCTGCTCGACGACAACCGACCAGGCGATCGAGAGACCCTGGCCGGAGCCCGTGCCCACCTCCTTCGTCGTGAAGAAGGGGTCGAAGATACGGGGCAGAACCTCGGGCGGGACGCCGGGGCCGGTGTCGGAGAACCGGATCTCGACGGCGTCTGTGCAACTCCGCGTGGAGATGACGATGCGCCCCTTGCCGTCGGCAGGCGCTCCCTTCGCTTCCGCCATGGCTTGGGCAGCGTTCACGATGATGACCAGCATGCTCTGATTCAGCGGACCGGCCAGGCCGGGCACGAACGGCAGCCCTTCTTCGAGGTCGAGTTCGAGATCGGCAACGTACTTCCACTCGTTCCTGGAGACTTCCACGGTGGTGCGGATCGCCCGATTCACGTCGACACTGGCCTTCTCCGAGCCGCCGGGATGGGCGAACTCCTTCATCGCCCGGACGATCTCGGCCACGCGGTCGATGCCCTCGAGCGACTGTTCGATGGCGACCGGGGCCTCATCGGCCAGGAAAGCGAAGTCGGTCTCATCCTTGGCGGCGTCGAGCCCGGCGACGGCAGCCTCGATGTCGTCACCGCGCTGGACAGCCGCCAGAGCGGCGTCGGCGGCGGCGACAACGGCCGCGTGTGCCTCCATGACTTCCTTGAGGAACCGCGTGTTGTCGGCAACGTATTGGATCGGAGTGTTGATCTCGTGCGCGACGCCGGCCGCCAACGACCCGATCGCTTCGAGCTTCTGAGCCTGGAGCAGCTTCGCCTGCGTCTCGCCGAGCTCGACGACGGCTGCTTGCAGGGAGTCGCGCGCAGTGAGGATCTCCTCGTACAGCCGCGAGTTCTGGATGACGACCGCGGCCTGCTCGGCGAGCATGGCGAGGACCGTGGCGTCCGAGTCGGAGAACGGCGCGGAACCCGAGCCGTTCGAACCCGTCAGCATTCCGATCGTACGGCCGTCGGTCACGATCGGCGCAACAACGGCGGCGATACTGGGGTGTTGGAGCGCCACGTCGCGGGCACGGCCGGTCGTCCGGCTGTCGGCCGCGACGTTCGGAGACAGCGTCGGCTCCTTGTGTTCCGCCGCCCACGCCGCAATTCCGGCAACCATCACCTGCAGTGCTGGGGCCTCCTCGTTCGCTCCACGGAACCCGCTGCCCACAACCCGGACGTCTCCGTGTCCTGCGAGATCGAACAGCGAGAGCAACGCACGATCGGCGCCGAGCACGTCGGTCGTGACGTCTGCGATGCGTTGCAGGATCACGTCGGTTTCGAGACTCGACGTGATCCTGCGACCGACCTCGACAAGTGTGGCGAGCCGCCGGATGTGCTCCTCGGCTTCTTGCTGGGCGCGCTTGCGGTCGCTCACGTCGAGAATCATCACGACCACCTGGGAGTAGTCGATCGTGCCGGATGCGACCGTTGGCGCTACCCAATGCAGCTCGTAACAAGCCTCGCTGCCGTTGAAATCGGCGCCGGCGAGATCCAGCTTCAGCCGATCGGCCCTGTCCCACACGGCGACGATCTGCTCTCGCAGCGCCGCATAGGCGTCCTCGGTGAGCATCTGCGTCGGAATGTGACCGATGAGGTCGTGGCGGGAAGCGGCGCCTGCAATCTGCACGGCTTGTTGGTTGACGTCACAGACGATCACGCGGCCTACTGCTTCACTGAGCAGAGCCTTGTCGGCCTCCAGTTGCGACCGCAGGTCGACGACACCTCGTGCGCGCAGCTCGTCGCACAGTTCCACGACGCCGGAGAAGTCCTCGCGCCAAATCGCAATCGGCGCCGCATCGAAGGTCAACCGATAGCCGTCATCGACGAGCGCCGTGCTCACCGCCATTGCATCGCTCAAGGCGTCCTCCCAGCCGAGCCCAGTCTCCACGGCCCGCCCAACCCGTCGGCCGACGTGGCGGTGGCGTAAGCCCCCCGACCCATGCAGCGGGTCGATGGCGGGCCGAGACGATGCCCGGCGCCGTACACTCGCCGTCGATGGACACCGAACTGGCGGGCAAGGGCGTACTCGTGACGGGTGGTGCGGGCGGGATCGGCACCGCGGTGGTCCGCGCCTTCGCCGCTGAGGGAGCACGCATCGCCATCCACTACCGCACCTCGGGCGCTGCCGCCGAGACCCTGGCGGCAGACACCAACGGCGTTGCGATCGGCGCCGACTTGACGATCGAGGCCGAGGCGGACGCACTGGTACCCGCTGCCATTGCCGCGTTGGGCAGGCTCGATGTGTGCGTTGCCAACGCAGGGGCGTGGCCCCGCGAAGACGTCCCGGTGTGGGACCTTCCGCTGAACCGCTGGGAGGCGACCATCGCCGCCAACCTCACTGCGACCTTTTTGACAATGCGGGCGTTCTTGCGCCACGCGGCCGTCACCGGCTCGGGATCGTTGGTCATGATCGGTTCGACTGCCGGCCTCTTCGGGGAGGCGGGCCACGCGGACTACGCAGCCGCCAAAGGGGGCATCATCAGCGGCCTCCTGCTGTCGGCCAAGAACGAGGCGTCACGAATCGGGCCTGCGGTCAGGGTCAACGCTGTTGCCCCGGGGTGGACCGTCACGCCGATGATCGGCGAGAAGGGTCTCGATGCCGATCATGTCGCCAGGGTCACCGCAACAATGGCCCTCAAGAAGCTGGGGCGGCCCGAGGACGTCGCCGCACAGGTCGTCGCCCTCGCCTCAGATCGCATCTCCGGCCACGTCACCGGTCAAGTGATCACCGTTGCCGGCGGCATGGAGGGACGGGTCGTCTGACCTCGACCTCTGACGTCGGACGTCGGACGTCGGACGTCGGACGAGCGACCCTCCCAATCAGCCGTCTGCGGGGAATGGCGCTCCCGAGCCGAAGGCAGCGAGCACCTCCGTCGCCGACGGCTCCGTGCGCACGACGTACGACACGCCGCCCTCATTGGAGATCTTGACCGGAAGCGTTCTCGTGTCGATCTCGCCGGTCTCGAGCCCGAGCACGGCGCGCCCGAGCTCGACGAGGACGCCAACGGACAGACCCGAGTCGGCACGGATCTGCTCGGCGAACGCTGAAGCGAAACCCGGCAGGTTGAAGGCTCTCCCGGGCGAAGACGCCTGGTCGAACATGGTCAGCAGAAGCTCCTGCTGCCTGCCGGTGCGGCCGATGTCGCTTCCATCTACCGAGACCCACTCTCCGTTCACCTGCTCTTGGTAGGAGCGCGACCTCGCAAAGGCGAGAGCCATTTCGCCGCCGAGCGTCTGGGTGCCCGCAGGCACGTCGAGACCCGACTTCAGGTCCCTCGCTGCGTTGTCGAACGTCAGCGTCACCCCTCCCAAGGCGTCGACGACGTTTGCAAACCCAACGAAGTCGATTTCGATGTAGTTGTTGATCGAGATGCCGAGATTGTCCTGGATGGTCTGGACGAGGAGATCCGGCCCTCCGAACACAAACGCAGCGTTGACCTTCTGGGTGCCCTGACCGGGAATCTGCACCTTCAGGTCTCGCGGGATGCTGAGGAGTTGGGCCCGTCCACCCGTGAAGTGGGCGATCATGATCACGTCGGTGCGCGAGCCCGAGAAGCTGCCGAAGCTGCCCCCGAAGTCATCCGGCAGGCCATCGCGACTGTCCGTGCCGACGATGAGGATGTTCCGTATCCCGGCATCGACCGGCTGGAGCGACTGGAGCTCGCTCTCCGGGATCTTCTCGATCTTCGAGTCGGTCCACATCAGGAAGCCGATGGCCGCGAACACCGTAAGGACCGACAGGATGAGCAGCCAGAGGACAGTCGTGCGCCCGCGCCGTTTGCGTTTGGGCGGTTCGGGCGCGGCGGGCGCTTGGGGCATTTGGATAGTGGTCATGAAACGAGACCTCGACGCCAGATGGAAAGAATCTCGAATGAGACGACGGGAGTCTACCGATGGTTCCCGCGAACGTCGCGTCACCAGATGAGCCAGATGCCGGATACGACGCGAGGTCCGGATACGAGGCCCCAGCCGGCGATCTGGAAGCGAGCGACAGCGAGCGACCGGCGATACCATCTCCCCATGGCTTCCGATCTGAACCGCTACAGCAGGCGCATCACCCAACCCGCCTCCCAGGGCGCCTCCCAAGCCCAGCTCTATGCAACAGGGCTCACCGAGGACGACATGCAGAAGGCCCAAGTCGGAATTGCGAGCATGTCGTACGAGGGGAACTCATGCAACATGCACCTGAGCTCCCTGGCCGCAAGGGTCAAAGAGGGTGTATCGGCGGCAGGGCTCGTCGGCATGCGCTTCACCACGATCGGCGTGTCGGACGGGATGTCCATGGGGACCGAGGGCATGAGCTACTCGCTTCCCTCACGCGACCTCATCGCAGACTCGATCGAGACGGTGGTCGCGGCCCACTGGTACGACGGCGTCGTCACCATCCCCGGATGCGACAAGAACATGCCGGGGAGCATCATGGCCATGGCTCGCCTCGATCGGCCGGGTCTGATGGTCTACGGCGGCACGATCCGGCCCGGCACGGCGAGCGACGGCACCGTGCTCGACATCGTCTCGGCGTTCCAGTCCTACGGCGAGTGGATCGCAGGTCGCATCGACGAGGATCGGCGCCGCGACATCGTCCGCCACGCGTGCCCCGGTGCTGGTGCGTGCGGTGGCATGTACACGGCGAACACGATGGCGTCCGCGATCGAGGCATTGGGCATGAGTCTCCCGTTCAGCGCATCGACGCCGGCGACCGATCCGGGGAAGCTCGACGAGTGCTTCGAGGCCGGGGCAGCGATTCGCAACCTGCTCGAACTGGACTTGAAGCCGTCCGACATCATGACCCGCCCCGCCTTCGAGAACGCCATGACCATCGTGATGGCGCTCGGGGGCTCGACCAACGCAGTGCTCCACCTCATCGCCATGGCTCGCGCCGCAGGTGTCTCGCTGGCGATCGACGACTTCCAAGCAGTGAGCGACCGCACACCCTTCCTCGCCGACCTCAAACCGAGCGGCCGGTACGTGATGGAAGATCTGCATGACGCGGGCGGCACCCCTGCGGTCATGAAGCTGCTGCTGGACCACGGCGCCCTCAACGGTGACTGCGTCACGGTCACCGGCAAGACCATCGCCGAGAATCTCGCCGGCCTGCCGGGACTGCGTGAGGGTCAGGTGGTGATCCACCCGTGGGACGACCCCATCAAGGCCAGCGGCCACATCCAGATCCTGCGCGGCAACCTGGCCCCAGAGGGAGCCGTCGCCAAGATCACGGGAAAGGAGGGCCTCCGCTTCCAGGGTCGCGCCCGACCCTTCGACAGCGAGGAGGACATGCTGGCGGCCCTCGAACGCGACGAGATCGCTCCGGGCGATGTGGTCATCATCCGCTACGAGGGCCCGAAGGGCGGGCCGGGGATGCCGGAGATGCTGACCCCCACGTCGGCGATCGTCGGCGCCGGTCTCGGCGATCAGGTTGCGCTCATGACCGACGGCCGGTTCTCCGGCGGCTCCCATGGTTTCATCATCGGCCACGTCACGCCTGAGGCGCAGGAGGGCGGCCCGATCGCCCTCGTCGAAGATGGCGACGTGGTGACCATCGATGCCGACTTGCGGGCGATCCACGTGGCAGTTGACGATGCGGACATGGCGCGACGCCGGGCGGCGTGGACGCCACCTCCGCTGAAAGCCTCGAGAGGTGCGCTGGCGCGCTACGTGCGCACCGTGCGCCCGGCATCGGAAGGCTGCGTCACCGACGAGTGAGAGGCCGGTTACGATGCTGCGCATGAAGCTCGAGATCGAATACTGCGCCGCTTGAGGCTATACCGACCGTGCCGTGAGCATGGTTGAACAACTGCTCGCCGAGTTCGAGCACAAGATCGCTTCGGTAACCGTCATTCCCAGCAGGGGCGGGGTTTTCGAGGTCACAGCCGGCGAAGAGTTGATCTATTCCAAGAAGGCCACCGGCCGCCATGCCGAGTACGAGGACGTCGCCGTCCCGCTGCGCGGTCTTCTGGCCTGACCCCGACGGGCTCGTCCGTGAGCTCGGGTGGACGGCTCACGGCTGGGGCGGCGCACCCAGGCCGGCCGCCCATTCTGCGACCGCCGCCGCGCCGCCGGACAACGAGTCGCCGCCGGGATGGCATCCGTCCGTAGTCGTCGTCACTATCGGTATGACGGGACCGGCAACCACTCCCTCGTAGCTTTCGATGGCATAGGCGACGAGATGGTCCGACATCGGGATGTTCTCCGCCGAGCACGTATCTGGATCGTACGCCGCCATTGGACTGGCATGAATCGTGGCCTCGGGCCGTAGGGCGAGAATCTGAGCAACGATGACGTCGGCCTCGGCTTCTGCGTCGGCCTCGTCCACCGTCGAGGATCGCGACATTGCATACCACCAGACGTGCACGGCCCCTGCGGCCGCGTGGCTGTCGAATATCGCCCAGTACGTGGCGAACCGGCTGCTGGTCGGGGTCCCCCAGTCGTGGGTGATGCCTCCGCCGAGACCGACGGTGGTCGACGGCAGGCCGAGGCTCTCGACCGCCTCGTTCCAGTACCGATCGCCGTTGGAGGCGCTGACGATCCCGAGAAGAGGCTCGCCGGGAGGAGGCGTCGTCGTCGTCGTGGACGCCGGCGGCGAAGTCGTCGTGGTCGTCGTGGACGCCGGCGGCGAAGTCGTCGTGGTCGTCGTGGACGCCGGCGGCGAAGTCGTCGTGGTCGTCGTGGGCACCGTCGTCGTCGTGCCGCTGCAGCGAGGGTCATCCGGCTGCGTGTCGCACGGGTGAGCAAGCGCAACCGTCACCGACGCCACCGCGACGACGATGGGCACACAGGCGATGATCATCGTGCGCCCGACTGGTCTACCTCGTGGCTTCCGCACCAGATCACCCGATCGAGAAAGAGACCTGCTGCGCATGAGAGCACCTCCTCGGAGGCCTGAGCATCAGCACTGCGCCGGTCCCCTTCGCCCGCGAGGCCGCCTTCCGCTCGTGCCCGCCGAGGACATCGTGTCGAAGGCTTGTCGGGAGCCCATCCAAACCGGCCCCAACGGCGGCCCGTCTCGCGCCTCCGCCAGGATCACGGGCCGCCGACCTGCTTTCCGAGTGCAGGCCGCCGTTTCCTCAACTTTGGAAGATCCGTGTGAGCGAGCCGAGAGCTTTCGATGAGCGCCGGGTTAGCGCCGAGCCTCTCCATCCCCGCAGGGGTAGTAGCCTCCGGCGCTCGATGAAGAACGGAACCAGCCAGGCCGTCCTCGTGACCGACCTCCTCGGCGGAGAGGGTCCGTTCGCCGCGATCGCCGACGATTTCGTGGACGACCGCTGCTCGCTGTGCATGGGCGTAGCCGGCGAGGACGTACGCTTCGTCGAGGTGGGGTTCGTGTGCGCCTCTTGCGCTCCGCTGTTCGCCCCGTGACCCGTCAGCGGAGGTGCGGCGGGAACGTCGCGGCGACGACCTCCCGCACCGCGTCGTGCAGGATGCGGTTCGACGTCACGAGGTGAGCAGCGAAGGGTGTCATCGGCGCGCCAAGAGGATCGGTGGCTCTGCCTCCCGCCTCCTCGACGATCACCAACCCTGCAGCGATGTCCCACGGCTTCAGGTTGTACTCCCACGAGGCATCGAGCCGGCCGGCGGCTACGTAGCAGAGGTCGAGGGCTGCCGACCCGAGCCGGCGGATACCGTTGACGCTCCGCAGCATCGCCGCCAGCGTCGCCACGTAGGCGTCGCCGTGCTCGTGGTGGTCATAGGGGAACCCGGTCACGAGCAGCGCCCTGTCGAGATCAGACGTCTCGGACACCCGTATCGGTGAACCGTTGAGCGTTGCGCCCCGGCCGGCGGCCGCGGCGAACATCTCGTCGTGGATGGGGTCGAAGACGACCCCTACGAGCGGGCGATCCTCCTCGTACAAGGCGATCGACACCGACACCTGCGCCAGACCATGGACGAAGTTGACGGTGCCGTCGAGCGGGTCGATCAGCCACAGACGGTCGTTTCCCGGGCGCGACGTCCCCTCCTCGCCCATCACGGCGTCCTCAGGACGGTGCGCGGAGAGTTGCGCCAAGATGGCCTGCTCGGCGGCACGGTCCACCTCCGTAACGGGATCGTTGCGGCCCTTGAACTCCGTTGTGGTGTGAGTGCCGAAGCCTGCAGCCACGATCTCTCCGCCAACGCGGGCGGCGGCAACGGCAAGCTCGAGATCGTCCATGGTGGCCATGCTACGGGCCTTGGCCGTTGTTCTTGCCGCCGATATCGCGCCAGGCAGGAGTTGGCACACCAGCGGGAGCTAACCTGCCGCCTTCGATGACCCCGTACCTCGTTGCCGCCGCCGGCGGACTCCTGATGTGGGCTGCCTTCCCCCCACTCGATTGGGGTCTGCTGGCGTTCATCGCCCCTGCACCCCTCATGTTTGCCGCCCGGCGGGTGGGGTCTGCGTGGGGCGCCCTCGCCGTCGGCTTCATCCACGGCATGGTCTTCTTCGGCCTTCTGCTGTATTGGATCTCCGTCATCGGCGTGGTGGCGTGGCTGCCGCTCACCACGGTGCTCGCCGCGCTCGCATCCGGCTACTCGTTGCTCATCTGGTCATTCCGCCACTGGCCTGCGGGCCGATGGTGGCTCATTGCCGTTGCCGGCTGGGGTTTGTGGGAGTTCGTTCGAGCGCGCTTTCCGCTCGATGGCTTCCCTTGGGGGTCGCTCGGCTACGGCGCCGCCGCCAACCCCGGCTTCATCGGTGCGACCCAATGGATAGGACCCGGCGGCTGGGGCCTGCTCGCTGCCGCCGTCGCTGCGGGATTGGTGCTGGTGATCGAGAGCCAGGACCACTGGAGCCTCTTGGTCGACCCGCTCGTGATCGCTTTCATGCTGATGCTCGGCGGGGGCCTGTTCCCGCCGGTCGCCGATGGGCCGCCACTCCGAGTGGCGATCGTTCAGGGCGGTTCCCCATGTCCGGGCACACGCTGTCCGGATGAGAATCGGTTGATCTACGAATCCCACATCGCGCTCACCCAGGGAATCCGCGCAGGCACGGTGGACCTCGTCGTGTGGCCCGAGAACGCCATGGGCACACCGTATGAACCCGAGGAGAACCCAGACGTGCGAGCCGCACTCGAGACCGAAGCACGACGTCTCGATGCGTACTTGCTCGTGAGCGGCACCCGAGTCTTCGACGCCGACCAGTTCCTCAACATCAACACGTTCTTCGGCAGGAACGGCTCTGAACTCGACGTCTACCTCAAACGCCACCCCGTGCCTTTCGGCGAGTACGTACCGCTTCGCTCGCTGTTCGATTTCGTTCCCCAACTGGAGCGGGTGCCACGCGACATGATTCGGGGCGATGGTCCCGTGGTGTTCACGACGGACGTCGGTCTCATCGGTTCGGTGATCTCATTTGAAGGGGCCTTCGTCCGCTACATCCGTTCGGAGGCCCAAGCGGGGGCGCAAGTGCAGGTCGTGGCAACCAACGAGAGCAGCTACGGACGCGGACCGGCCTCCGACCAACTGATCGCCATGGCAAGGGTCAACGCGGCCGCCGTCGGCCAGGATCTGGTGCACGCCGCCATCACGGGCAAGTCGGCGTTCATCACGGCAAAAGGCGACATCGTCTCGTCCACCGAGTTGCTGGAGAGCGGCGTTCTCGAGGGCGAGGTGCGCATGCGCGTCGCTGCGCCAACGCTGTATACGCGGTTTGGGGAATGGTTGCTCCTGGTGGCACTCGCCGGCGCTGCTGCGGCCATCGTCGGCCCCGGAGGGCACCGCGAAGACAAGGTGCCCGGTGTGCCCACTTGAGCCTCGGGTCCGGCCACGATCCGTCGATCGAAAACCCTCATCCAATGGAGACGGTGTCTCCGAATTATCAATGACACCGGACCTGCGGAGGTTCTCATGGCAGACACAGCGATACGGGCGGCCCGACCGGGCTCACGCATCAGAAGGCCGAAGCAATACGCACGCGGCAGGGTCTGTGCTGAGGATGGTTGCGACATCATCGTCAGCCGCTACAACAGGGCAGACACCTGTTTCCAGCACCGACCCGTCGTCTATCCAAGGATCCGCGGCACTTTCAGCGAAGAGTTCGCCGGAGCCGAGTAACCGTCGAAGTCCCACGGCTCCCCCCACCGTGGGACTTCGACGCGAGCAACACTCAACCTTCGTATGCGGCCAAACCTGCGGCGATGATGTCGATCCCGTGGTCGAGGTCCTCGAGCGTGACGTTGAGCGGTGGGATGAACCGGATCACGTTCTCGTCCGGACCGCACGGCAACACCATCATGTGCTGTGACAGGCAATAGCGCCTGACCTCGTCGATCGCCATCTTCGACGGCGTGTGCCCATCCGGGCCAACCAACTCGACGCCGATCATCAGCCCGAGACCCCGCACCTCACCGATGGTGGGGTGCCGGTCCTTCAGCTCGTTGAAGCGCCGAAATGTATGCTCCGAGAGCTTTGGCACCTGGGGTAGCACCTCGGCGATCCCATCGACCGTTGCCATCGCTGCAGCGCACGACACCGGGTTGCCCCCAAAAGTCGTGCCGTGCGAACCGGGAACCCACGCATCGAGCAGCTCGGCAGGCGCACCGACCGCCGAGAGCGGCAGCCCATTGGCGATCGCCTTGCCCATCACCAAGATGTCTGGGCGCACGTCGTACACCTGGCTGGTGAACCACTCCCCCGTGCGGCCGAAGCCGGTCTGGACCTCATCGATGATGAGCAGAATGCCGTGCTCGTCCGATAGGCGCCGCAGCTCGTCGAGGAACTCCTTGCCCGCCGGGTAGTAACCGCCTTCACCTTGCAGCGGTTCGACGAGGAACGCCGCCACCTCTCCAGGTGTGATCTCGTGTTTCAGCATGAGGTGGAGCTCGTCGATGGCCCGTGCCGTTGCGTCTTCCATCGTCATTCTCCATCGGAAAGGACGAGGGAACGGCGTGACGAACACCGACCCGACGAGCGGGTGATAGCCCTGGCGGTACTTCGCTTTCGAAGTCGTGTAGGAAACCGATCCCATCGTCCTGCCGTGGAAGCCGCCCCGGAAGACGATCACTCCCTGGCGGCCGCTCGTCTTGCGCGCGAGCTTCACCGACGCTTCAACCGCCTCAGCGCCGGAGTTCATGAAGAAGAACTTCTCGATCCCGTCCGGCGTGACGTCTCGCAGCCGCTCTGCCGCGGCAACGAGCGTGTGGTACCGGAACACGCCCCCTGCGTGCCACACCCGATCGAGTTGGTCGAGTATGGCCTGCTTCACCATCGGGGGCTGGTGACCGAGGTTCGACACCGCGATCCCGCACGTGAAGTCGAGGTAGCGGCTCCCGTCGGTCGAGGTCACCCAGGAGCCTTCGGAGGCGACGATCTCGATCTCGGTATCGAAAGCGATGACCGGAGCGATGACGGATTGGTGGCGAGAGATGAGGTCGGACATTCACGGACTCCAGTGTGAGGCGCGTCGGGTGTGCGAGACAGTCGGCCCGCGCCTTACGGAGCGGCGAACAAATGACAGCGATCGATGCGCGGCGTGCTCACGTCTTCATTGTGACATACCGCAACCCGCTGTGGCCCGGGACTTACGGCCCGTTCGCCCGCAGGTGCAACAGCCTCACGTGCCGCCGTACTCGGGGGGACGCCTTTCGAGGAACGCCATCATCGCCTCGCGCAGGTCGTCGGAGTGCAGGAATGCTGCATTCCACAACGCCACGTAGTCGAGATGGTCGGCCGTCGCCTTCCCATCGGCGGTGCGGAGAACGGCTTTGGAGCCCTGCACAGCCAACGGTGAGTTGGCGGCGATCTCGTCTGCCATGGCGAGCGCCTCTTTGTGCAGGCTCTCCACGTCGGCGAGCACATGAGACACGAGGCCCATCTCCTTCGCCTCGTCGGCGGTGAAGTCGCGGCCGGTGTAGACCATTTCGGCCACACGTCCGGGGTCGACGATGGCGGGCAGCCGCTGCAGCGTTCCAACGTCGGCGACCATGGCGATCTTCGTCTCCCGCACCGAGAAGACCGCATCCGCCGACGAGATCCGAATGTCACATGCGGTGATCAGGTCGATCCCACCACCGAGGCAGAACCCGTGCACGGCGGCGATCACGGGCTTGGGGCACTCTGCGAGAGATGAGAAGGTGTGCTGCATCGTCTTGATCTGGTGATACAGGGCCATGCGGTCGGCCACACCTGACCCAGACGCCGCTTCTGTGAGGCCCCCGGCAGCGATAGCGGGTCCAAAAGCGGCGAGGTCGAGCCCAACCGTGAAAGCGCGACCCTTCGCCGCGATCACGAGGACTCGCACGTCTGGGTCAGCGCCCAGCGCAGCCACGATGGCAGGGAACTCGACCCAGAAATCGGGCGCCATGGCGTTGAGCTTGTCGGGACGGTCCAGCCATACCACGGCGACGTGGCCGCGACGGTCGACGGTGATGACATCGGACGTCGGAACAGATGATGCGGTCATGAGGCGATCGTAGCCACGGGGGGTTCCGGCCACGAGGCGACGGCGGCCGTGAGCCGCTCCGGTGTGTCGAGGCTGGTCCACGACCGGCCGTCCTCGCCCCATTGCTCCCATTCGTGGCGGGCGACCTCGGTGGCGCCGACCCGGTCGAGCAGGGTCTGCAGCGACGGACTGCCTCGTTCCTCGAGCAGCTGTTCGAGAGCATCCGCACATTCGGTGCGATAGAGGGCGCACAGGGTCTGACGCCGCACGTCGACGGGCACAACCGCGGCGCCAGGGAGGGCGAGAAGCGCATCGAGCGTCGCCGGCCGCACGTACGGCTGGTCGGTGGCGACGAGAACGATGTCGGCGCCGGGAAAGGCACGCATCGCTGCTGCGAGCCCTGCGGCCGGACCCGCGACATCAGGCGGATCGGGGAGTGTGATTGGCCCGAAGCTCTCGGGCGCCCTCCCGGCGAGACGGACCTCGAGGCCTGCCGCCAGGCAGGCGGCAACGACATGGTCCACCAGCCGCTTGCCGCCGAGTTCGAGAGTTGCCTTGTCGGCACCCATCCGGGCGCTGCGACCCCCCGTCAGCACCACCGCAACGGTGCGGCGGCCCTGAGGCTGCCTCGGCTCCGAATGGCTCGACCCCATCAACGAATTGTGTCGGGGCCGACGATGAACGGGGCCCCGTGACCCGGCACGACGCGGTCGGCGAGCTCGACGATGCGAGAGCGATGGGCGTGCAGCTCCCCCAGATCCCAGCCGCGAGGGTCAGACTCGGACCTCTCGTGCCACCACAGGTGGGTGAGCGCAGCGACACCGTCGTCTGTCGCAACCATCGTTGTGATGTCCTGCGGGGTGTGCCCAGGCGTCTCCAGCAGCCACACGTCGTCTGCAATGTGCACCCCTTCGGCGGGACGCGACGTCCAGATGTCGCGCTCGTACACAGCCCAATGGTCGTGAACGCGCACAGACGGGAAGAGCGCGATGTTCATGGTGTGATCGGGGTGATGATGCGACAGGATCACATCGGTGACGTCCGCGACGGCGATGCCGAGCCCACCCAGCGGGGCGAGGATGGCACTCCGATCGGGAACCATCCCCGGGTCGACGACGACGATGAGATCCGCGGTGCGCACCAGAGAAACCGTCCCGGCGACCCGCTCCCCCACGTAGCCGGTGAAGAGAACGTCGAGCTTGGCCATCCGCCGATGATACGCATCGGGCTCCCCGCGCTACCGCCTCAGCCGAGCTCGACGCGTCTCGACCCTTCGACCACGGCTCCGATGATGCCGGCTGCATGGCCCGCTGCCTCCAGAGCGGCAACCGCCTCGTCGGCGACGCCATCTGGGACCACCACGACAAACCCGATGCCCATGTTGAAGGTGCGGAACATCTCGGCACCGGGGATGTTGCCGAGCTGCTGGATCGCGGGGAAGACGGCCGGGGGCACCCAGGCGTTCGTGTCGATCAACGCGTCGCAGTCGTTCGGGAGCACTCGGGCAAGGTTGCCGGGCAGCCCGCCGCCGGTGACGTGTGCCATCCCGCGCACCTCGACGGCCTCGAGCAGCGCGAGAACGGCAGGCGTGTAGAGAACCGAGGGTGCAAGCAGCACGTCGGCAACCGTCCCCGCCGTCCCGGGCAGCTGCTCGTCGAGTTCGAGGGCTCCGAGCACGACGTGGCGGACCAGCGAGAAGCCGTTCGCCCGGAGATTCGGCGACACGAGGCCGATCACGGCGTCACCCGGGCGGATTGCAGCACCCGTGACCTCCCGCCCGGCTTCCACCACACCCAGCGCGGTCCCGGCGACGTCGAAGGCGCCCTCCTCCATGACGCCGGGGTGCTCAGCGGTCTCGCCGCCAAGCAGCGCAACGCCTGCCTCCGCACACGCGGCGGCGACCGAACGCACGATGCGGCCGACCATCTCCACGTCGATACGCCCCACCGCCACGTAGTCGGTCATCGCAATCGGCCGCGCTCCTGCAGCAACAAGGTCGTCGATGCACATCGCCACCAGGTCCCATCCCAGGTCGTCGAGCCTGTTGGCCATTCGGGCCACCTCGGCCTTGGTGCCGACGCCGTCCGTCGACATCATGAGAACGGGGTCGGTGTAGCCGGCGGGGAGACGCACTCCCGCAGCGAACCCGCCGAAGCCTCCCACCACCCTGTCTCCCCACGTTGCCGTCACGGCCGCCCCAATCGCAGCGACCACCGCATCCGCCGCTTCGAGGTCGACGCCGGCGTCTCGGTACGTTGCCATCACGTACGTTCCAGCAGGTATTTGTCCCCTGCACCGGTGACGTCGGTTGGGTAGTCGCCGGAGAGGCAGGCGGTGCAGAACCCGTGGCCGTCGACGCCGGTGGCGTCGAGGAGACCGGGAAGCTCCAGATAGGCGAGGCTCTCGACCCCGAGATAGTCGCCGATCTCGGCAATGCTGCGCTCGGCTGCCAGCAGCGTGCTTCTGTCGCCCGTGTCCATGCCGTAGAAACACGGCCAGCGGTACGGAGGCGACGAGATCCGAAGGTGGATCTCGGCGGCGCCGGCGTCCCGCACCAGTTCGACGAGGCGACGCGTCGTGGAGCCGCGCACGATGGAGTCGTCGACGAGCACGACCCGACGGCCGTCCAGCTCTTCGGGAATCGGGTTGAGCTTCATACGGATGCCCTGATCGCGCATCGCCTGGGCGGGTTGGATGAAGGTTCGACCGACGTACCGGTTCTTCACGAGGCCGTCGGCGTACGGGATGCCGCTCGCCGCTGCAAAACCCTGGGCAGCCGGGATACCGCTCTCCGGCACGGGGACCACCACATCGGCGGCGACGGGCGCCTGCTCGGCCAGCCGGTATCCCATCCTCCGCCTGGCAGCGTGCACGTTCCGCCCGTAGAGCACCGAGTCCGGTCGTGCGAAGTAGACAAACTCGAAGACGCACAACCGCCGGGGAGCAGGCGGAAACGGCTGGTGGGTTCGCACCCCCGCATCGTCGATGACGACCATCTCGCCGGGATCGAGCTCACGAACGAAGGCTGCGCCGATGATGTCGAGCGCCGCCGTCTCGGATGCCACCACCCACGCTTCGTCGAGTCGCCCCAGACAGAGCGGACGGAACCCATGCGGATCGCGGACCGCCACCAACGTCCCCTGATCCATCAGCGCAAGGCTGAAGGCTCCTTCGAAGCGGGGAAGGGTCTCCAGCGCAGCCTTCTCGAGCGTGAGCCCTGCGCGGACATTGATGGCGATCGCCTCGGTCATCAGTTCGGAGTCCGTCGTAGCGAAGAGTTTGCCGATCTGCTCTGCAAGCCGGCGCGTGTTGGTGAGGTTGCCGTTGTGCGCGAGAGCGATGCCATTGCTGCCGGCGACCTGGCGATACACCGGCTGAGAGTTCTCCCACGATGAGGACCCCGTTGTCGAGTAGCGGGTGTGGCCGACCGCTATACGGCCGCCGAGCCCGCTCAGCGTCGGCTCATCGAACACCTGGGCGACCAGGCCGAGGTCCTTGACGACGGTGACATGATCCTCGTCGGCGACTGCGATCCCTGCGCTCTCCTGGCCGCGGTGTTGCAGCGCAAAGAGCCCGAAGTAGGCGAGGCGCGCCGCATCCCCGCCTGGAGCATGGATCCCGAAGACCCCGCATGCCTCGCCCGGCCGCTCGATCGTGAGGGCAGTCTCCGCCACCCGCGGAGTGTAGGCCCGACCGGTCTCGCCCGCGGGGCTCAGAGAAAGATGACGAGGGCCATGAGCCCGGCGAACATCGCACCGGCGATGATGGAGCGAATCCGCACCGCGTCGGGCCTGCCGACGGCGAACCGGCCCCAGAGTGCGGCTACGGCCATGCCGGCGAGCAACCCGCCGACGTGGGCCCGCCAGTCGATGTTCCGGATGATGAGTGGCAACGCCATGTTGATGAGCAGCAACACGCCCAGCTGATTGAACATCGAGCGCCCTGCCGGAGTGTGGCGGATCCGGTAGGCGACGTAGATCCACGCGCCGAACAACCCGAAGATGGCCCCCGACGCCCCGACCGCCACCTGCTGCAGAGAACCAAAGAAGTATGAAGCGACCCCGCCGCCTGCTGCGGATGCGGCGTAGAGCAGCGCAAAGGGCGTCGAGCCAACCTGCGTCTCGAGGCGGGGACCGAAGATGTACAGGGCGTACATGTTGAAGAAGATGTGCGCGAGGCCACCGTGGAGAAATGCCGCAGTCAGCACCCGCCACCACTCGCCGTCTGCGATCAACCAGTTCGCTGAGGCGAACTGGTTGACGAGGTCGGCATTCAACCGGGGCGTCACGAAGCCAACGGCGAAGATCGCAGCAGCGACGGCGATGATGGTGAATGTCACGGGAGCGGTGGCGAACCCAGGAGCCGCCGTCGCTCGCCGGGCATCGATGACCCGATGGCGCCCCTCTGGCTTGGCGCACTCCGGGCACTTCTGACCGACGGCTGCGTCGTGGGAGCACTCCACGCAGATCGGCCGGCCGCACTCGCTACAGCGCAGCCTGGTCGCGCGGTCGGGGTGGCGGTAGCAGACGGAGGTTTCGAGGCGTTCATCCATTGCCCCATGCAACCTACCGACCCCGGGGGCATAATCCCTAAATGAAGAAGGAGAAGCACGACTGTCACCGACGGATGGCCGCAGAGCTCTTCAACCGGACCTGGGAGCTCCTCGACCAGCCTGAACGCACCGCAGCCGAGGATCAGGAGATGCTCGGCGCCGCCTACGGCTCGCGGTATCACTGGCGCATCGTCGGCGGCCCGAAGCAGCACTGCGTCAGCGACTGGCAGGTGTCACGCGTGTGGGCCGTCCTCGGCGATGCCGCAAAGGCCACAACGCACGGCGAGCTGTCGCTCGAGCTCGCAGAGCGCAACGGCCTCGGGCCGTTCTACACCGGCTACGCCCACGAGGCACTTGCCAGGGCAGCGGCACTCGCCGGGAACAATGAAGAGAGCAGCCGCCACCTCGCTGAGGCGGAGGAGCTGAGCCTCGACATCTCGAAGACCGACGACGCCGATCTCCTGCGATCCGATCTCAGCGACTTGCGCAGCTGAACGCTCTACACCTGCGCCAGACAGTGGAGCGTGGAGCCGTAACACGCCCGAAACGTCGGCCTGCCATCGTGCCTGCGACGCAGACTTCCGGAGGTCCGAGATGGTTGCGGCCAGCCCCGCAGGTCGCTTCGTCGCCCGCCGCGACGCAGTGGTCGAGCGCCGCATCGGCGACGGAGGGCGTGACGTGTGCGTGGCGCTCACGACCGCACTCGACGAGACACTCTCTGAGCTGGCTGCACCGCTCGCCGGTGAGCCGCTGGCCGTCGTTGCCATCGGCGGCTACGGGCGCGGTGACCAATGCCTCTTCTCGGATGTCGACGTCATGCTCCTCCACGCCGGTGCCGACCTCGACCGTGCCACCGAGGCGGTGCTGTACCCACTCTGGGACGCCAAGCTGAAGGTCGGCCATTCGGTACGCACCGTCCGCGAAGCAACCGCCGCCGCCCGCGAGGATTTTGCGACACTCACGTCCCTCCTGACGATGCGTTGTGTGGCCGGAGATGCAAGCCTCGTCGCGGCACTCGAGGGCAGGCTCGCTGGGATCCTCGAAGGCCGGCCGCTGGCGACAGCGCTATCCGAGCACGAGTGGGGGCGGCGCCAGCTCGACCCCTACCCCGTCATGGCCCCCGACCTGAAGGAGGGCCGTGGCGGGTTGAGGACGTTCCAGGGTCTTGCGTGGGAACGGCGGAGGGCCGAGCTCGTGTGGGATCGCCACGATCATCTGCCTCACGAGGACGAGGTGGCGGCATATGACACGCTTCTCGCAGTCCGCAACGCGCTGCACGCTGTTGCGGGCGGCGCTTCCGATGTCTTCGTCCCCGATCTTCGCGAGGCTGCCGCCGGGTGGCTGGGCTGCGACCCGTTCGAGGTAGCGTCCCGAGTCTGCCGGAGCCTCGCGGTGGGCGATCGCCTCGCCGAAGGGCGATGGCCCGACCTGGTCGGCGGCCATGGCGATCCGATGGTTGCCCTCGGGCGAAGCGTGTTCGGGCGTATCACCAGTCGTTTTCGCCGGACCACCTCTCCTCCGCTGCCGGCACCGATCACTCCGCTCGGCATGGCGGTTCGTGCCGTAGCCCGGCCAGAAGGCGTCTGGCTCGACACTGTCGAGACCGAACGAATCAGGAACGCCCCCGCAGCGGCGTGGACGGACGCCGACCGCGTCGCGTTCATTCGCCTGCTCGCTGCGGGTGATCGAGGTCGTTCTGCCTGGGGCCTGCTCGATGAGCTCGGCTGGGTCGACACCTACCTCCCCGAGTGGTCGGTCGTGCGCCATCTGCCACAGCTGGCAGCGTTCCACGAGCATCCGGTCGACGCCCACCTCTGGCGGACGGTCGACGAGGTACAGAAGCTGGCGGCTCATACCGGTGATGCGCTCGGCGCACTCGCAGCCGAGATCGGGTCGACCGAAGAGCTCATGCTGGCGGCCTTCTTCCACGACATCGGAAAGGGGCATGGCGGCAACCACTCGGAAGTCGGAGCGACCATCGCACACAGCATCCTCCACCGGCATGGATTCGGTCCGGCCACGACGGCCGTCGTGACGGCGGCGGTGCGTCATCACCTGCTGCTCGCCGAAACGGCGACCCGACGCGACATCGACGACCCGCAGGTGATCGCTCGCGTGGCCGATGCCGTCGGCGACCTCCGCACCCTGCAAGTCCTGTACCTGCTCACGATTGCCGACGCCAAGGCCACAGGTGCGACCACCTGGAGCTCGTGGAAGGAAGCGCTCATCGGGCGGTTGTACGCATCAGCCGCAGCGATGCTCGGAGCGATGGGCCGCCCCGATACCGACACGGCGGCGACGGTGCTCGCCGCCGCCGCCGGCCGGTACGCGGAGGGGACTGCAGAGGAGCACCTCGCCGCAATGCCGCCGGACTATGTGTCGGCGGTTCCGGTCGAAGACATCCTCTGGCACCTCGACGTGCTCGAGCGTGCGCGAACGGAGGCCGTGCTCGACGTCCGGTCCGCAGGCGGCTTCGATCGGGTTCTCGTTGTCGGCACCGACCGGACCGGATTCCTTGGAGCGGTGGCGGCGGTGTTCGCCGGTCAGGGCGTGTCGATCGCCGGCGCCCGGCTGTTCACGCGCAGCGACGGCACCGCCATCGACGAGTTCCAGGTGGTGGATGCGCGAACCGGCTCACCAGTTGCTCCGGAGCGATGGCCGCGGCATCGAGCGCGACCTCGTCGACGTGGTGCGCGGCGCGCTCGACACTGAGGCCATGCTCGAGACACGAGCCCGTGCCTATCGCAACGGCGGCAGCGCCGCAGGCCCGACCAAGGTCACGCTCCCCAGCGACGCATCCAGCCGCTTCACCGTCGTGGAGGTGCGCTGTCCCGATCGCATCGGGCGGCTCGCCGAGATCGCACGTGCGTTGTACGGAGCCGGGCTCGACATCGCCCTCGCCAGACTCGACACTCGAGCGGGCCAGGTGGTGGACACGTTCTACGTTCGCCGCGACGGGCACCCCATTCGCGATCCGGCCGAGCAGCGGCACCTGGTGGCCGACCTCGAAGCCGCGCTGGGCTGACGACTCGGTATCAACCGAGTCGCCGGGGCAATGCGTTGCGCCATATGTGCGCCGCCTCCGCCAGGGGGAGACTTCCCAGCAGCCCGAAATCGAGGGAGTCGCCACCCATGGTCCCGAGTCGGCGGATCGGGGCGTGATCGGTCGGGTCGGCGCCTGCCGGTAGCACCGCGACGAACCGATGCGGGGATTCGGCAAACAACTCACGCCAGTCGCCAACGTCGACGGAGACACCGACTCCCGAGCGAATGCAGATCTCGGCCAGCGTGACGGCGAGCCCACCCGACGAGACATCGTGAAGAACGGGACTCCACCCGGCAAGCTCGACCGCATGAGCAACGACCCGGCCGCCCACCTCGGAGTCGACGTTGGCGGGGCGGCCACCCTCGTTGGCCAGCACGACACGGCTGAACGCCGAGCCTGCGAAATCTCCGCTGTCTTCCTGGCCCACCAGCCATACCACCATCCCCTCCTCGGCCCTGTCGAGACGGGGAGGCTCGGGCGGCATCGGGTCGCAGAAGCCAAGCATGCCGACGACGGGGGTCGGATGGATGTCGACGCCATCCGTCTCGTTGTAGAACGAGACGTTCCCGCCGATGACGGGTACGCCGAGGGCCTCGCATGCCTCCGCCATGCCTTCGACCGTCTCGACGAACTGCCACATCACCTCCGGTTTCTCCGGGTTGCCGAAGTTGAGGTTGTCGACAACGGCGTAGGGCCGGGCACCAGTGACGGCGACGTTGAGCGCCGCTTCCCAGACGATGCGTGCACCACCGCGGTGGGGATCGAGCCGGCAGCGCAACCCGTCGCCGTCTGTGGAGACGGCGAGCCCCTTCTCGGTGCCCTTGATGCGCAACAGGGAGCCGTCGTTGCCGGGTCCCACCACCGTGTTGAGGAAGAGCTGATGGTCGTATTGCTCCGAGATCCAGGACCGGTCTCCGAGCGTGGGGTCGTCGAGCAGCATGCGCAGCGCCTCGGCCACATCGACGTTCGCAGGAAGCTGGGGGCCGGCCGCCCACACGTCGTCGAGCCAATCGGGTCGAGCTCGGGGGCGTTCGTAGCGAGGAGCGTCTTCAGACAACGAAGCGGCAGGTACCTCGGCAACGAGCGCACCGTCTCGGAACACGCGCAGCGCCCCGCCGGCCGTCACCATGCCAATCGCAAACGCATCGATCTCCCACTTCTCGGCAAGGGCAAGCACCTCGTCGAGGTCGTTGGGACGGACGATCGCCAACATCCGCTCCTGCGATTCGGACATCAGGATCTCGCCCGGCGTCATATCGGCTTCACGCAGATGCACGGTGTCGAGGTCGACGTCCATGCCCATCCCGCCGTTGGCGGCACACTCAGAGGTCGCACACGAGATACCGGCTGCACCGAGGTCCTGGATGCCCGCCACCAGGCCGCGGTCGTAGAGCTCGAGGCAGGCTTCGATGAGCTTCTTCTCCTCGAACGGGTCGCCGATCTGGACGGATGGCCGCTTGGCGCCCGACTCCTCGTCGAAGCTGGCGGAGGCCAGGATCGAGGCGCCGCCGATGCCGTCCCTGCCGGTGGCGGCACCGAGCAACACCGCCAGGTTGCCTTCGCCCGAGGCAGCGGACAAGACGAGCTGCTCGCGTTGCAGGATGCCGAGGGCCATCACGTTGACGAGCGGGTTGCCGGAGTAGCAGGTGGCGAACTCGACCTCGCCCCCGAGCGTGGGTACGCCGACTGCATTGCCGTAACCGGCGATGCCGGCAACCACGCCTTTCAGCAGGTACCGGTTGCGTGGCTCGTCGAGTGGGCCGAAACGAATCGGATCCCACACCGCAATCGGACGCGCCCCCATGGTGAAGATGTCGCGGAGGATGCCGCCCACGCCCGTCGCCGCCCCCTGGTAGGGCTCGACGAACGAAGGGTGGTTGTGGCTCTCGATGCGCAATGCCGCCAGCCACCCGTCACCGAGGTCGACCACGCCCGCGTTCTCGCCGGGTCCCACGACGACCCATGGCGCTTCGGTCGGGAACCGGCCGAGCCACGCCCGCGACGACTTGTACGAGCAGTGCTCCGACCACATCACCGAGTACATCGCCAGCTCGGCGGGCTCGGGAGCGCGGTCGAGGATGCGGACCACCGACTCGTACTCGTCGTCGGACATCCCGAGCGTGCGGTGGACGGGCTCGGTCATCGGGATCGGGTGCTGGGGACGGCGGTCACCGCGGCGACGAACGACTCGAGCAGTATCCGGCCATCGGTTGAGCCGAGAACTTCCTCTGCGGCCCGCTCGGGATGGGGCATCAGCCCGGCCACGTTGCCTGCTTCGTTGGCGATGCCGGCGATCGCAGCGGTCGACCCGTTCGGGTTGCTCTCGCCGGTGACCCGTCCGGCAGCATCGCAGTAGCGCACCATGACGCGCCGGTCAGCGTCCAATCGGTCCAGATCTTCGACCGGAGCGACGTAGTTGCCCTCGTACGAGTTGAGCGGGATGCGCAGCACGTCGCCCTCGCTCGCCGCGGCGGTGAGCACGCTTGCGGTCGACTCCACGCGGACGTGGATCGGCCGGCAGATGAACCGCAGGTCACGGTTGGCCACGAGCGCCCCGGGGAGCAATCCCGCCTCACACAGGATCTGGAACCCATTGCAGATGCCCAGCACCGGGCGGCCGCCTTCCGCAAGCCGCGCGACCTCGGCCATGATCGGTGAGAAGCGGGCAATGGCGCCGGTACGCAGGTAGTCGCCGTGTGCGAAGCCGCCTGGCAGCACGACGCCCGCCGCTCCGGAGAGATCCGTCTCGCGGTGCCAGACCAGCTCCGCAGCCGTACCCAGGACGCCAAGCGCGTGCTTCACGTCGTGCTCGCAGTTGGTGCCGGGAAACACCACAACGGCGACGGTCACTCCACCACCTCGACGGCGTACTCCTCGATCACGGGGTTGGCGAGGAGCCGCTCGCACATCTCCTGCACCTGGGCCATCGCCGAGGCGGCGTCCGGCGCATCGACCTCGAGGGTGATGATGCGGCCAAAGTGAACGTCGCCGACCCCGGTGTAGCCCAGGTCGTGCAGGGCACGCTGGGTCTCGACGCCCTCGGGGTCGGAGAGCCCCGCCTTGCGGGTGATGGCGACGCGCATCTTCACTCGGCGGCCCCGCTCATACGCAGGTAGTCGGCGAAGCCGCTCCCGGTGAGGCGTTCGAATGCCTCGACATAGCGGCGGCGGGTGTCGGCGACGACATCGTCGGGAAGCGGCGGAGCCGGTGGCGTCTTGTCCCAATCCTGGGCCTCCAGCCAGTCGCGAACCGGCTGCTTGTCGTACGACGGCATGGTCGCTCCCGGCGCCCAGGCATCTGCCGGCCAATACCGCGAGCTGTCAGGGGTCAGCACCTCGTCGATGAGGATGATCTCCCCATTCACCAGCCCGAACTCGAACTTGGTGTCGGCGAGGAGGATGCCGCGCTCCGCTGCGTAGTCTGCGGCCTGCGTGTAGATGGCGATGCTGCAGTTGCGCAGCGCTTCGTAGCGCTCGTCGCCGACGAAGGTCCTCGCCTCCGCCTCGGTGAGGTTCTCGTCGTGGCCCGATTCGGCTTTTGTGGCGGGCGTGAAGATTGGCTCGGTGAGGCGATCGGCCACCTGGAGCCCCGCCGGTAGGTGCTCGGTGGTCGGGCCACCGCCTGCGGCGTACTCCTTCCACGACGAGCCGTAGAGGTAGCCACGCACGACGCATTCCATCGGGATCACCTCGGCCTTGCGCACGACCATCGAACGCCCTGCGAGTTGGCGCCGCTGGTCGCCGTCGAGCTGAGGGATGTCGCCGACGTCGGTCGACAGCAGGTGATGGGGGGTGTCGAGCAGCCCGAACCAGTGCTGCGAGAGGCCCGTGAGCACCCGGCCCTTGTCGGGAATGGGGTTCGGCAGGACCACGTCGAAGGCGGAGATTCGATCGGACGCAACGATGAGCAAGCGGGCGTCATCGATCTCGTAGATATCGCGAACTTTGCCAGACCCGAGATGCTTCAGCGCAAGCACGTGGGCGATGGTAGCGGGCAGACGCGTGGGCTTGGCAGACCCATCTCCGCCGTGAAGCGCTCGGGACGCGAATCCGTTGCTCAACCACATGGTTGACAACCACCCAGACCCACTGGTACCGTGCATTCAACCAACCGGTTGTCTACGCACGGAGGAGGTCATGGCTGCCGATCCGCTCTCCCGCGTGTTCTCGGCACTGGCCGATCCGACCAGGCGCGACATGGTGGCGCGGCTGGCCGCAGGCGATGCCACCGTCAACGAGCTCGCCGAGCCCTACGACGTGAGCTTGCAGGCGGTCTCCAAACACCTGAGGGTCCTCGAATACGCCGGTCTCGTCAGCCGGACTCGCGATGCGCAGCGTCGCCCAGCGCATCTCGAAGCCGACGTATTCGACCTGGCGACCAAGTGGATCGAGCGATACCGCCGGGAAGCCGAGGAGCGCTACCAGCGGCTCGACGACCTGCTCACGGACATGCCCGACGCCACCGAACCCGGACATCGCAAGCAAGGAGCGGACCAGTGAGCACCCGCACCCACGTCACCGAGATCACTGCCGATCCCAGGGTCCCACTCGTCAGGATCACTCGCCAGTTCGGGGCCACGCCCGACAAGGTGTTCCGAGCCCACACCGACCCTGAGTTGGTCGTTCGATGGCTCGGCCCACGCCGCCATGAGATGCGTATCGACGTCTGGGATTGCCGGACGGGGGGCTCCTACCGCTACGTCCATGCGAGCGATGGCAGGGAGTACGGCTTCCACGGCAGCTTTCATGAGGTCCGCCCATTCGAGCTCATCGTCCAGACCTTCACGTACGAGGGCTTGCCGGACGGTGTCGCCCTCGAGCGCTTGGTGCTCGAGGATCTCCACGACGGTCGCACCCAGCTGACCGTAACATCGCTCGTCGACAGCTTCGAAGGCCGCGACGCCTTCCTGGCGAGCGGCGTGGAAGGGGGCGTGCGTGAAGGCTACGAACGGCTCGATGAGCTGCTGGCCCGTTGACGCAGACGGCACCACCACCCAGGAGGGCGCAACATGGACATGAAGCTCGAGGTGATCATCCTTCCGGTGTCGGACGTGGATAGCGCCAAGGCGTTCTACGAGAGAGCCGGGTTCGTGCTCGACGTGGATCACACGACTGGACCCGATTTCCGAGTCGTCCAGCTGACGCCACCGGGATCGGCCTGTTCGATCACCTGCGGGATCGGCCTCGGCGATGCTGCCCCAGGATCGTTGCGCGGAATGCATCTCGTCGTTGATGACATCGCAGCTGCTCGCAGCAAGCTCGTCGGAAACGGCATCGAGGTGAAAGCGCCGTTCCACTACGGGCCCGATGGACGGGCGCCGGGCATCGACCCGGAGCGGAGGGACTACATGTCGTATGCGGAGTTCGCCGACCCGGACGGCAACCTCTGGCTGCTCCAGGAGGTCGGCTACGCCGGGTCGTGACAGTCGAGGACGGGCCGGCTCGCCCCGTGCTGGCTCTAACCTCGCCGTCATGATGCCGGACGCACCACGCAGCACTCCCTACGCATGGGGGTCGGCGGCGACGCCGTACGAGGAGATCGGCGGCGACGGCGCAGTGCGCAACCTGGTCGACGGTTTCTACGACCGCATCGACGCATCCGCGCCAACCCTCCGTGCAATGCTGCCGAAAGACGACTCTGTTTCGAGACAGAAGCTCTACGAGTTCCTCTCAGGGTGGATGGGCGGACCGAATCTCTACATCGAGAAGCGGGGCCACCCTGCCTTGCGGATGCGCCACTTCCCCTTCGCCATCGGCCGCGACGAGGTCGATGAATGGCTGCGGTGCATGACCGAGGCGCTCGACGAGGCCGGCGTGAAGGGCTCGCTGCGTTCGTTCCTCGACGATCGGTTCAGCCAGTCGGCCCACTGGATGCAGAACCGCTGACGGCGTGCCCGAGCGCTCAGCCTGTGTCGGCTCGCTCAGCTCGCCATGTCTCGAGGGTCGCGCGGATCTCGCTCACGGCTGCGTCGATCATCTCTCCGGCGTCACCTGCGTGACGCGGAATCGGATCCCCGAATCGCACTCGGACAGTCGTGCCGAACGGCACCGGCTTGAAGTTGTGGCGCGCCAGCTTCCACGAACCGTCGATGACGGTCGGCACCACCGAGAGCGCATCGGCCGACTTCAGCATGGCCTTCGCACCGCCACGCCGGAACTCGCCCAGCGTCCCGTCGCGACTTCGCGTGCCTTCCGGGAAGATCACGACGCTGACGTTGCGGGCTTGAGCCGTCGTCGCCATCTCGGCGATGGCGTCGACGGCCTGATGGCGGTCGTTCCTGTCGATGAGGGCGTTCCC
Source organism: uncultured Acidimicrobiia bacterium (assembly GCA_963792895.1). Lineage (GTDB taxonomy): Bacteria > Actinomycetota > Acidimicrobiia > Spongiisociales > UBA5794 > UBA6912. The sequence continues at coordinate 236,334 of CAWBYA010000007.1, read as the reverse complement.
GCCGCGCTTCAGATTCAGGGAGATGCTGGGGATGTGGCGCCCCAGCTCCTTTTTCGCCACGTACTTCGGGTAGTTCGTGAAGAGCAGGCCGCCGATGAGGACGATATCGAACATGCTCTGGTGATTGGACACCACCGCATAACCCGTTCCGGGCTGGATGGCCGGTGAACGCTCCACTCGTACCTTTGTCCCGCAGATCCGGAAGACGGCGATCAGCGTCCGCTGAAGCGCCGCCATGACCCGCTCGAAACCGCGAAGGCTGAACGGGCGCACGATACGCCCTGCCAGATCGAAGACGACGAGCGTCAGCCCGAACGCGAGGAGGAACGGCACCGTGAACACCCAGTCGCGAATCGTGCGCATCATATCGCCCACGTGATGAGCCGAGGCATGACCCGCGGCACGAGATCGGGATGCGCGGGCACGACCCGGATGGTCACCCCCTGCGTGCCGCTGTGGTGATAGCTGACATCGGGTGCTGCGAACAGGTACTCGCCATCACCACCAGACGTGGGCTGCATGCAGACCGTCCTGCCTTCCTTGATGTCCCCGCTCGCATCGACCTTGCCGAGGTACAGCTCGACGGACACATCGTCGGGAGCAAGCCGGCCGAGGCGCACCTTCACCTCGACGTCGAACGGCTGCCCAACGTGCAACGTATCGACACCGTGGTCAACCGCGGCGTCGAAGATCTGGACGTCGCCCCAGGTGGAGAGGATGCGCTGCTTCCATGCCGCCAGCTCCTTGGCTGCCTTCCAGCCGTCCTCCGCCATGTGGTGAGAGCGCTCGGCTGCGGGCAGGTAGAACCGCTCGGTGTACTCGCGCACCATGCGGTGAGTGTTGTAGACGGCGTTGAGATTGGCCAGCGACGCTTGCATCATTCCGAGCCATCGCCGCGGTAGCCCATCGACCCCGCGGTCGTAGAAGGCTGGCACCAAGTCCCGCTCGATGAGGTCGTACAACATGTCCGACTCGAAGTGGTCCCGGTACTCGGCGTCGACATAGGTCTCGCCTCGCCCGATGGCCCAACCAACGCTCGGCTCGTAGGCTTCGTCCCACCACCCGTCGAGCGTCGAGAGGTTCAGCACGCCGTTGGCTGCGGCTTTCATGCCGCTCGTTCCGCTCGCCTCCTCCGGACGGACCGGGGTGTTGAGCCACACGTCGGCGCCTTGGACCAGATAGCGGGCGACCGCCATGTCGTAGTCCTGGATGAACACCACGTGGCGGCGGACGGCCGGGTCGTGGGTCAGCGTGATGATCTGGCGGATGAGCTCCTTGCCTGCATCGTCACGCGGGTGAGCCTTGCCGGCGAAGATCACCTGCACGGGCCTTTCGGGGTTGGTGAGAATGCGGATGAGCCGCTCAGGGTCGCGCAGCAACAGCCCGGCACGCTTGTACGTCGCAAACCGCCGCGCGAACCCGATGGTCAAAGCCTCGGGGTCGAGCACAACGTCGGCGACGGCGACCTCGGACTGGGGGGCGCCACGAGCAGCGAGCTGCTCCTTGAGTGCCCGGCGCGCATATGCCACGAGACGTTCGCGGCGGCGCTCGTGCGTTCTCCACAACTCCTCGGGAGCGATCTGCATGGCCCGCTCCCAAACCAGGTGGTCGGCGGGTTCCTCCCGCCACTTCGGGCCGAGATATCGCTCGTAGAGCTCCTTCATGTCGTGCGAGACCCACGACTCGAAGTGCACGCCATTCGTGATCGACGCTATGGGCACCTCGGGCGCCGGCAACTGCGGCCACACGCGCCGCCACATCTCACGGCTGACCTCCCCGTGGAGCTTGCTGACGCCGTTGGTGTACGCCGCGGTGCGGAGGGCGAGCACCGTCGCACAGAACTGCTCGGCCGAGTTCTCGGGCTCACTCCGGCCCAGCGCAAGCAGTTCCGGCATGCCCACCCCGAGGCCTGCAGCAAAGGGCCCCAGATAGCGTTCCACCAGATGAGGCCCGAAGTAGTCGTGTCCGGCAGCGACCGGAGTGTGGGTTGTGAACACGAGCCCTGCCGCCGCTTCGCGTGCCTCAGCGAAGCTGAGGCCTTCCTTCGCCATGATGCAGCGGATCCACTCGAGCACAAGGAAGGCAGAGTGGCCTTCGTTCATGTGATAGACGGATGGGGACAGCCCGAGCGCCTCGACGGCGCGAAAGCCGCCGATGCCGAGAACGATCTCCTGGCGGAGCCGGTTGCGGTCATCACCGCCGTACAGCTGATCGGTGATATCGCGATCCTCCGGCCGGTTGGCGGCGAGATTGGTGTCGAGCAGGTAGAGAGGAACTCGACCAACTCGGACTGCCCAGACCTTGGCATGCACCGTGCCGTGCTCCATCGGCACCTCGACCACCAGCGGAGCGCCGTCTGCCAATGCCTCGGTCAGCGGCAGGTTGCCGAAGTCGTTCTCGACATACTGCTCCTGCTGCCATCCCGTCTCGTTGAGGACCTGACGGAAGTACCCCTCCTGGTACAAGAGACCGACGCCGACGAGCGGTACGCCGAGGTCACTCGCCGACTTGAGATGGTCGCCGGCGAGGATGCCCAGTCCTCCTGCGAAGATCGACAGGCATTCCGTGAGGCCGAACTCCGCCGAGAAGTAGGCGACGAGGGGGCCGTCGACATCGCCGTGGGTCCTGCGGAACCAGGTGGTTTCGCCGGCCGCATACTCGTCGAACTCACGGACCACCCGGTCGAGGTGAGCGAGGAAAGCGGAATCTCGGGCCAGTTCCTCCAGACGATCTTGCGCCATCGTGCCGAGCAGCCGCACGGGATTGTGGCCGCTCTCCACCCACAAGTCGTAGTCGAGACGACGGAAGAGCTCGATTGCGTCGTGCGACCACGCCCAATGGAGGTCGAAGGCGAGTCGGCGCAACGACTCCAGCGGCTCGGGCAGCGAGGGGATGACCGTGAGGGTGCGAAGGGGCTTCATGGCAGCAGTCTTGTCGCGTCGCGACCCCCAATGTAGGGCAAGAGGACCCGCGGTCCAGGCACGAGTGACCCGTCCGGGCGAAAGAGCCGACGGTTCATGGTGGATTCTGGGCCGGCGGTGATGGCGAGCCCGCTGCGAGTTCGCCTAGAAGCAGAGACCGGCGGTGAGTGGGTACGGGTTGGCCGCAGAGCCGCCGCCGGGATGCCACTCGAAGTGGAGGTGAGGAACGGTGTACTGGGCATTGCCGGTGTTGCCCACGTACCCGATGAGCGTCCCGACCGTGACGCGCTGCCCTGAGGACAGACCGCTTGCGTAGCCGTCGAGGTGGGCGTAGTAGAACTCATCGCCACTCGACCCAGCCAGCCAGATGGTGATCCCCCCGAGGCTGCTGTTGCTGAGCCGGGCGATCACGCCGTCCTCGATGGCGACGAGTGGCGTGCCGCGAGCGGCGATCATGTCGACACCCTGATGCGTGCGACCGCCTGAACGAGGCGCTCCCCATGTGTCCGTGAACGACACGGCGCCGTTGACAGGGCACGTGCGGCCCCCACTCGACGGGGGCGGCGGAGGCGCTGGGGCAACAGTCGTGGTTGTCGGATCGTCGGTCGGTACGAGCGTCGTGTCCGTGGGAGCCAGGGTGGTCGTGGTTGCGGCCAGGCGGGCTGCTTCCTCGGCGGCCCGCCGAGCTGCTTCCTCGGCGGCCCGCCGCTTCGCTTCCTCCTGGACTGCGTACGCAGACGCAACCTGGTCATACGCAGCGTTGGCCGCAGCGAGCCGATCGAGGATGTCGCCGGCCAGTTCCTCGAGCTCGGCCGTGGTGGCCTGCTGATCGCTGAGGAGCCCGGCGAGCCGTGTCTCCTGGTCCTGGAAGGCACCTTCGAGGGCAACGAGACGAGACAGGGTTGCCTGGCCCGAGGCCGAAAGGGTTTCGAGATAGCCGCTGCGAATGGAGATGTCGTTGATGGATTGCGCATCGAGCATCGACATCGCATCGACCCCGCCGGCCTCCATGTAGAGCGAACGGGCGACTTGCTCGGCCTGGAGGCGCAGGTCGGAAAGGGCGCGTTCGTTGACGGATATCTCGACAGAGAGCACCGAGAGATCATCCTCGGTCTCTACGCTGCGCTGCACAGCCGCGTCGTACTCGGCGGTGGTGTTTGCGAGCTCGGCCGACACTGCGCGACGCGCCGCGTCTGCGGCGGCGACGTCGTCTGGTGTGATCTCGCTCTGGGCGGCCGCCGCGATGCCGGGACCAACCATGAGCGCGACGGCCGCAACGGCCGCCAGGTACCGCTTCACGATGTTCGTTCTACTCCGCGTGGGGACGATGAACGGCGCGGCCCATGGCGCCGTCGGGAAAGAACTCTACACGGCCGTCACGGTCCAACTTCTGCAGCTGGGTCTCCACCTGCATGACGGCAGCGGGAACCAGCGACCCATCGAGCCCGGGGTAGACGACCTCGACGATTGCGCCGACGGTGTCGGCTCCGTCGATCACAGCCTGGAGCACCTGCCGCTCCCGCTCCTCGCGGTGTGCGATGTACGCCTCAACCATCGCAACCGCCTCTGGAATCTCGGGGCCATGTCCGGGACAGAGGTGAGCGGGGCGGAGGCTGCGGACCTTGTGCAGCGATGCCATGTAGTCCGTTGCGTCCTCGATGATCACCGTTGAGCCCCCCATGATGTGGTCGCCGGTGAAGAGCACGCCCTGGGCCAGAAAACAGATGTGGTCGGGCGTATGGCCGGGCGTATGGACCACCCTGAGCCTGCCCGTCCCGACCGGCACCTCCTGGCCGTCGATGAGGAGCTCCGTCGGATCGAAGTGGGGACCGGGGGCAAACCCGAGTGCCGGCACCGAGAGCCTTCGAGCCAGCGGGTTTGCCGCCGGTGCGTGGTCGGGGTGGGTATGCGTGACGAGGACGGCGACGGCAGACGAGTTGCCGATGGCATGTTCGATGGCCGCGAGGTGAGTGTCGATGATCGGCCCGGGATCGAGGACGACCGAGACCCCTTCGAAGTCGACCACGTACGTGTTGGTGCCGGGCCCGGTGTAGGGGCCGGGATTGGGGGCGAGGACACGTTCAATCTTCACGACGGCCCAGCTCCGGAATGGGCTCCCCCTTCGCCGATCGCACTCGCGATGCGCGGGCGAGCGCATCGGGATCTGGCGGGAGGTCGCCAACATCGTCGTAGCCCTCCTCACCCGGCAGAACGGCCTCGATCGTCTCGTCGTCTGCCAGGCGCAGACGCGGTTGGATCCGCGGCACGACCAATTGTGTGGAGGCGTGGGCAACGATATCGCCCGCAGTGCCGAGGGTCGCGAAGTGTTCGAGCGTCTTTCGCGTTGGAAACGGAAGGATGAACGATCCATGGTCCGCCCGGGCCAGGGCTTCGACCGGAGTGATCCACGTCACCGCGTCCATTTCTCTCCCATCGGCCACGCCATCGAGGCCGTGGCCGACGGCTGCCACGTAGAAGCGAGCATCGAACCGAACGGGAACGAGCGTCGGTGTGACCCACGTCGAGAACCATGCCAGCGACCCCGCCGCAAACCGGCCACGACCGGCGACGGCCTCGTCGTAGACGGCCGTCCCGTGCGGTCTCTCTGCCACACCGAGCACGAAAGGGGGGTCGGACAGCCAGACTCCGGCCTCTTCCACCAATTCGCGCAACGCCGCACCACGCCACGCCGCCTCGTTGTCGTCGGACACTCCGTCGACGGCCGCACGTGCCGTCGGACTGCGGTCGGTCTCGTCCACGACCCCGCCGGGAAACACCCATGCCCCGCCCATGAACCGGGCACCGGCCCCTCGCTGCGCCATCAGAACCTCGCACCCGTGGCCTGCGTCACGGAGCAGGCAGATGGACGACGAAGGACGGACCGGCGCCGTCACAGGATCTGGACGCGGTTCTGCATTCGGCGCGTCCCGTAGCGGCGAATTGCCTCTCGTACACCCGGGACCAACAGGCTGAAGCCAATTGCGTCTGTGATGAACCCGGGGGTGATCAGCAGCGCACCGGCGACGAGGATCATCGCCCCGTGGGCGAGCTCCCTCGAGGGGAACGCACCGGCAGCGACGGTTTGTTGGACGCGCCGGATCTGGCCCCGTCCCTGACGGGATACGAGGACCGATCCGAGCAGCGCCGTCGCTATGACGAGCGCAACCGCAGGCAGGAAGCCGATGCGACTCGCCACGGCTATCAGAAGCGCCATCTCCAGGAACGGGACGACGACCAAGGCGACGAAGATGGCAGGCAGCGGGCGCATCGCTCCCACGATACCGACGTCCCGCCGGAAGGGCTCCGGCGTTCCCGTCATCTCGAGCCGTTGCCTGCGCACGGACCCTCCTAACCTCGTGGGATGGAGCGGACCCGATTGCCTTCCGTCGATGCACTCGCCCGAACGCTTGCCGAAGACGCAGCGTGGGATCGGCTGCCCCAGCCGCTGCTCGTCGAGATCTCCCGCAGCGCGATCGTAGAGGCACGAGAAGCAGGTAATGGTGCCGACCCACACGAGATCGCTCGGCGGGAGCTGAAGTCCCTCGTTGCTCGCCGACCGGTGCGCATGGTGAACGCAACCGGCGTCCTGCTCCACACCAACCTCGGAAGGGCGCCGCTGCATCCGGACGCCGCAGCTGCGGCCAAGGAGGTTGCGACCGGCTACGCAAACGTCGAGTTCGACCTGGCGACAGGTCGACGAGGCGGTCGCCACGCCTACTTCGGCCGGCTGGCAGCGTCGTTGACGGGCGCAGAAGCGGGCCTCGCCGTCAACAACAACGCTGCCGCACTCGTGCTGGCACTGGCTGCACTCGCTGCGCCTGATGGCGTCGCCGTGTCGCGGGGTGAGCTCATAGAGATAGGCGGGTCCTTCCGGCTTCCGGAGCTGATGGCAGCCTCGGGTGCCCGCCTCATCGAAGTCGGCACGACCAACCGCACTCGCCTCGCCGACTACGAGCGCACACTGGAGGCCGTAGCCGCGATCCTCAAGGTGCACCCGTCGAACTATCGCGTCGAGGGTTTCAGCGAATCGGTCGGCTATCGGGATCTCGGGACGCTGGCCGAGCGCGCCGGCGTACCGTTCATCGCCGATGTGGGGAGCGGACTCCTCGACGCCCGAACGCCCTGGCTGGATGGGTCCCCACCGGGATGGCTCGCCGAGGAGCCCGGGGTGCGGCAGACGGTCGATGGCGGCGCAGGCGTCGTGTTGTTCAGCGGCGACAAGCTGCTCGGCGGGCCCCAGAGTGGTGTGATCGTTGGGCGCGCCGACCTCGTCCGCCGTATGGCTACGCACCCGCTGATGCGTGCGATGCGCCTCGACGGCCCCACTCTCGCCGCGCTCAACGTCACCCTCGAGCTGTACGGGAGCGGTCGAGGTGCCGAGATCCCGTTCTGGCACATGGCGATGCTCGACGGGGAGTCGCTTGGCCCCCGACTCGAGCGGCTCGTACCGCTGCTTGGTGGGCATGGTGAGATCGTGATGAGCGAGTCCGTCCCTGGAGCGGGGTCGGTTCCGGGCGAGACCATTCCCACCCCTGTGCTTGCCATAGCCGACCGTCCCGACTTCCGTTGGCGGCGACTCCTCGACGCCCGCCCGCCGATCCTGGCTCGTCGCAACGACCAGCGACTGGTGATCGACCTTCGGACGGTCGCCACCACGGACGATTCCCTGATCGCAGCAGCGCTCGCCTGATGTCGATCGTCGCCACGGCCGGGCACGTCGACCACGGGAAATCCACGCTGGTGCACGCCCTCACCGGGCGCGATCCGGACCGCTGGGAGGAGGAGAAGCGACGAGGTCTCACCATCGATCTCGGCTTCGGATGGGCTCGGATCGGCACCGGCATGGTTGGGTTCGTCGACGTGCCCGGCCACGAGCGCTTCGTCAAGAACATGCTGGCCGGTGTCGGAGCAGTCGACGTCGCCCTCTTCGTTGTCGCCGCCGACGAAGGATGGATGCCACAGACCGAGGAGCACCTCGCCATCCTCGACGGGCTGGGCATCGCAACAGGGGTGGTGGCCTTGACACGGACCGACCTCGTCGACTCCGATCTCGCCGACTTGGCGGCCGCCGAGGTCACCGAGCGCACATCGGGGACGCTGCTGGCCGACTGGCCCGTGATTGCGGTGTCTCCCGTCACTGGAGCCGGCATGGATGAACTCCGCACGGCTCTCGCTGGGGCGCTCGAACGGGCGGGCCCACCGCGGGACATCGGCAGGCCCCGCATGTGGATCGACCGGGCCTTCGTCGTGGGAGGCGCAGGGCTCGTCGTGACCGGAACACTCACCGACGGCAGACTCGCGCGGGGCGATACGGTCACGTTGTGGCCTGAAGGTGCAAACGCCCGCATCCGAACCATTCAGAGCCACGAGACCGAGAGTGAAACGGTGGCACCGGGATCGCGGGCCGCGCTCAATCTCGTGGGAATGGACAAGACGGATGTTCCGCGGGGAACAATGCTCGGCCACGGCGCCTTCCGCACGACCCGGCGGCTGCTCGCAGAGCTTCGCCCCGTACGGGCGTGGCCCGGCGCGGTCGCGGACCGGGGCGCCTATCACCTCCATGCCGGAACCGGCCACTGGTCGGTGGCCGTCCGCTTGCTCGACGCCAAGAAGCTCGAAGCACCGGGACCGGCCATCCTTCAGCTCGACACGCCGCTTCCGCTTCGTGCCGGTGATCGCTTCATCGTGCGCGAGGTGGGGAGAAGGGTCGTCGTCGCCGGTGGGACTGTTCTCGACCCCGCGCCTGCCTCGACCGCCGGGGCTCGTGACAGCGCCGCCGCCTTGGTCGCTGCGCTCGACATCGACGGCGATGCCGTCGCCGCTGCGCTCCTCGCCGCCCGAGGCGAGGCGACGGCGGCCGAATTGGACGCCGACACCGGCGGCGGCCGCGCCACTCGAGCATTCGTTGCCGGAGAAGTGATGATGACGCACGAACGGGCCGAGCGAGCCCTCCAACGGATCACCCGGCTCGTCGCCGATTATCACGTCGCAAACCCGAAACGGCCGGGAATCCCGCTTGCCACAGTGGCGTCGGCGGCGCGCCTCGACCAAGCGGTTGTCGAGGCGCTGGTCCGGCAACCAGCGACCGGACTGGTGATCGAGCAGGCGACGGTACGCCGCAACGACTTCGATGTCCGGTGGTCCGACGCCGAGCAGGCCGCGTGGGCCACAGCGCAGACGACGCTCGCGTCCGCCGGTCTCGCCGTTCCGCGAGCGTCGTCACTCGGGCTCGGCGCCGACCAGTTTCACGCCCTGGTCCGAGAAGGCCGGCTCGTCGTCGTGGGCGACGACGTGGCCTTTCTCCCAGAGCAGCTCGACGAGGTGACCCATCGCATCCAAGGGCTCGGCGAAGCGTTCACCGTCGCCGAGTTCCGGGACGCGCTCGAGGTGACCCGCCGCCATGCGGTGCCACTGCTCGAATGGCTCGATGCCGCTGGATGGACGTCGCGTCGCGGCGACGTCCGGAGCGTCAGACGGCGGCTGCCGTCGTCTGCAACTGGCGACGCTCCGACTCCGTGAACCCGCCCCAGATACCGTACGGTTCTCGGATCTCCATGGCGTATTCGAGGCACTGGGTGCGCACCGGACAGATCTGACAGATTGACTTCGCCCTGACTTCTCGACGCTCTCTCTCCTCCTTGCGCTCTTGCGCGCTCGGAGGGAAGAACAAGTGCGAGTGGTTACCACGACAGAGGGCAACCGGCTGCCAAGTACGATCGAGGGACAACGTCATCGGGGGGAACCTCCAGACCCAGAGAGCCTCCAACAGCCTGCCGAACCTAACCACGATTGTCGCCGGCCACAAGGGAAGAACTGGAAGAATCGCTTGCTAATCGCGAACTTCTGGGAATTCGCCCTCGACGGGGACCACCTCGAGCATGATGCCCGTCACCTCGAGCACCTCGACGGCGTCGCCCTGTGCAATCCCGGCAGCGCGGTGACTCCGAGCCCGCCATTTCGCACCGTCGACGTCGACCGTGCCGTATGGATCGAAGACGGTTTCGGCAATACCGCGTCTTCCGACGAGATGCTCGCGGCCAATTGTCCTGGTCGAGAATCGGGATCGGGCAACAGTCGTCAGGGCAACCATGTAGAAAGAGGCGATGCCGATCACGATGAGGACCACTGCCCACCATCGTGCGCCGAACTGAGGAGCCGCGTCGGTGATCGTGAGACCGCCTCCCAGGAGGAGGGCCGTACCAAGCAGCCCTCTCCACGAGATGACCGTGTTCTGGAAATCGACCGTGTACAGCAGCATCCCCACCAACACCACACCCAGCGAGACCCACCGCATCGGCAGGCTGGCGATGCCGAAGCCGGCGAGGAAGAGGGTGAACGCGGCAACGGCAGCCGTGACTCCGACGCCGGCCGCATAGAACTCGAACACGGCAGCAGACAGCCCGACCAGGAGGAAGAAGAGCATCGCCTCCGGCCGAATCGCCAAGCGCAGCGTACGTGTGAGCAGGCCGGGCTTCAGAAACCGCACGTCGACGGATGCCACCACGATCTCGGACCCGTCGTCGGCCGTCGTCAGCTCGGTGGTGTCGAGTAGCTTCGTGCCCGACGCCGTCCGCAGCTCCCGCCCGTCGAGCGTGGCGATGAACTGTCCGATCGTCGGCACGACCTCGTCGATGATGCCTGCGATCGGCTCGGACACCTCGACCGCCTCCCGACGAACCGCAGCATCGACGCCCGGCTGACGCAGATCGGCGGCCCCGGCGCCTGCGACCCGCTCGTCGAGATATCCGACCCGTGTACCAGGCGCTGCCCCCCGATAGGCAACCAACGTCAGGATCTCGGCGACGCCCCCGTACGCCTCGGCGCCGGATGGCCCCACCCACGCCGTGACCGGCCGATCGGAGGCAGCAATCGCATCGAACAGCGCGGTCGGGTCGCCCGAGGCGATACCCGGGTTGTTGATCTGGAGCACGATCACTTGTGCCGGCTCGTCCTCGATCACGCCAACCAGGAAGTCCAGGGCACGTTGCTCGAGAGGCCCGCGCACATCGGCAACGACCACGGCGTCGGAAGCAGCCCCCGCGGCGAAGGCGGGGGCGATGCCGACGAGCACAAACGCAGCGGCGAAGAAGAGGCGGAGGGCACGACCCATGGGATGCGCGATGTTACGACTCCTCCCGCCATGCGGGGAATCCGCCCCGACAATGATCCCGCATGCAGCCGTCGGTACCGTCGTGGATGACCCCCCTCCCGGTGCGATCGCAGAGCGCACCGCCTCGGCGACCCGAGGGCGTCTCCAGGTCACGGAGACTCACGCCGGACACCCTCCTCGAATCGAGCCTCCGGCCGGCCCACTCCCCTGGGAGGGAGGAGAAGCGGAAGAGGCTGCGCCGGCGAACCCGCGCTCGTGGATCGGGGTCAAAGGGAGGAGAGAGAACGACCGTCCAGCCTCTTGCGCTGCCCGACACCTCAGTGGATCGGCGTCAACGGCCCATCATCGTCCAGGGCCGTGACGTCACCGCTATCCTCGCCTGCATGAGCCGCATCCTCCTCGTCGCCGACGTTCCGTGGGTGCGGAGCGAGGTCCACGCATCCGTGACCACGCCCGACTTCGACGTGGTCGATCTCGACGATCCTGCCGCAGCAGCAGAAGCGGCCTTCTCAGGCGACTACGACGCCGTGGTCGTCGACCTCCAAGTCGGGTCGATGGGCGGGATGGCGCTCGCTCGTTCCATCCGCGAGCAGGCGGGCCTCGTCGGGAGCAACCCGATCCCGGTGGTGATGCTCCTCGACCGAGCTGCAGACGCATTCCTCGCCAAGCGCGCCGGGGCAGCGGCATGGTTGACAAAGCCCTTCGATGCGCACGAGATACGCGCCGCGTTGACGCACGCCCTCGGACCTGCACCCGTGGCAATCACCGTCGAGGCGAGTGTCGAGGAGTGAGGCAGCGGTGAGAAGCCCGGCGGAGAGCTCTCTGCCGCACAGGGCGCAGGTGACGCAGTGACGGCGACGACGCTCGTCTACATAGCCATCATCGGCGTCTGCGCCGTCGGATCGGGCTTCTTCTCCGGCTCGGAGACGGCGCTCATCGGTATCGGGCGAGAGCGAGTTCACCAGCTGACCGAGCACGGCAGGAGAGGCGCAAGGGTCGCTCAACTCGTGTCTGATCCGGATCGGCTGCTCTCCACCATCCTCGTCGCCAACAACCTCGTCAACATCCTTGGGGCATCTGTCGCAACGACCCTCTTCATCGACCTCCTCGGGGAACGCTGGGGCCCTTGGGTCGCCACCGCCGTGGTGACGGCGGTCGTGCTTGTCGTGGGCGAGATCACTCCAAAGACCTTGGCCGCTCGCTACCCCGAACAGTTCTCACTCGCCGTTGCGCCGACCATATGGCGTCTGTCGCTGGTGCTCGGTCCAATCGCCCGTTTCTTCACCGCAATCACGCGAGTTGTGATGCGGATCTTCGGCCTGCGGGACACCAGCCGAGTCTCCGCGGTGACGGAGGAGGACATCAGGGCGCTCGCCGAGCTGGGTCTCGCCGGCGGCGAGATCGAGGCTGCCGAGCATGAGATCCTCGACGCGCTCTTCACGCTGGCCGACCGGCCGGTGCGGGACGTCATGACGCCTCGCACCGAGATCGCCGTGCTGACCATGCCGTTCACGTTCGACGACGTGCGGGAGCTGATCTCCGCGACCGGTCACTCCCGATATCCCGTCTCGTCGGGGGATCTCGACGACCTCAAGGGAGTCTTGTACGTCAAGGACCTCTTCCAGCTCCCAGAAGGCGTCGCCCCGAGCGAGCTCCAACGCCTGCTGCGGCCACCCCACTTCATCCCCGAATCGGCGCCGGTGCTGGCCGTGCTCCAGGAGATGCGGTCACGCCAGTACGTGTTCGCCGTGATCCTCGACGAGCACGGAGGCGTCGAGGGAATCGTGACGATCAAGGACCTCGTTGCGGAGCTCGTCGGCACCTTGCGCGACGAGTACGACCCAGGCGAGCCGGGAGCCGTCGAGGTGGCTCCGCAGACGTGGCTCGTCGACGGGCGACTCTCGATCGAAGACCTCGAGGACGTCCTCGATGCCGAGATGCCGGATGGGCCGTATTCCACGGTGGCCGGGTTGTTCCTCGCCCTCGCCGGACGTATCCCCACCGAGGGGGACCGAGCGGACGTTGCCGGGGTCGCAATGATGGTCGTGGACATGGACAGGAACCGTATCGACAAGATCCAGGTTGAGCGGTCCGCCGACGTGGGTACAATCACCTGACTCGGGACGTGGCGCAGTTTGGCAGCGCGCATCGTTCGGGACGATGAGGTCGCCGGTTCAAATCCGGCCGTCCCGACCAGACCTCGGACTGCAACCGCCGGCGGAACACCGCCGGCGGTTGCGCGTCCTAGTCCTGCAGCTGCGAGTCGCCCTCGATGGATCGCTCGAGAGCTTCGAGCTCTCGCAAGATCCGCCGGTTGGTGCTCCTGCGCAGAAACGGCCCGAGGAGCATGACGGCGACCCTCGTCGACACGCTGTCGGGCCCCGCCTCGATTTCGTTTGTCACCCTGGTGCCACCACCGACGGCCTCGAGCTCCATCCTGCCCTCGAAGCCGAACGGGCCACGCTCGGTCTGCAGGGCGATCACGCGAGGCGCGTCGAATTCGGTGACCAGCACCTGCAACTCGTACGGTCGCCACCCGCCGTTGTACTCGAGTACCAAGTGTGCGCCGCTCGCCATCTCGGGCGATACGAGCCGGGCGCTGCGAACGCCGGTGACCCACTCAGGCATGGCCGCGACGTCCGACACGTACGCAAAGACGTCTGCGATGTCTCGGTTGATCTCGATGCTCGCACTGGCCTTCACGGCAGCGTCCCCTGGTCGGTCACGTTACGACGCTCAGTGTACGAGACGGCCGAGGATGGCGTCACGGCCGCCATCACCCGTCACGAGATCAGCAACTCGGCGAGCTGGACCGCATTGAGGGCAGCCCCCTTGCGCAAGTTGTCCCCAACGGCCCACAAGCTGATGCCGCCCTCTTCCCCGAGCGTGGCGCGAAGGCGACCGATCAGCACATCGTCGAGGCCTGCCGAGTCGAGCGGCGTCGGGACCTTGTCGTCACCCCAGAGCTGTGCGCCGGGAGCCTCGGCGAGGAGGCTGCGCGCCTCGGCCACGCTCATCGAACGGTCGAAGAACATGGTGGCGGCGATGCCGTGGCCGACCATCACCGGTACCCGAACGCACAGCGGCTCGACGTTCATCTCGTCGTCACGCAGGATCTTGCGCGTCTCGTTGACGAGCTTCCACTCCTCGTCGGTGTACCCGGCATCGGTGAAACTCCCCGCCTGGGGAAGGACGTTGAAGCCGATTGGTCTGGCATACAGGTCACCGCCGGGGTCGGACCATCCCCCAGTAGCCAGGAGCTCGCGGTCCTTGCCGAGAATGTCGAGCTCGTGACTCAGCACGTCCATGCCGGTCTGACCTGATCCGGACACCGACTGATACGAGGTGGCCGTCATCCGGCGTATCCGGGCAGCCGCGTGCAGAGGGCCGGCCGCCATCATCAGCACCATCGTCGTGCAGTTCGGGTTGGCCACGATGCCGTTGTGAGACACGATGTCGGCGTCGTTGACCTGGGCAACCACGAGCGGGACGCCCGGGTCCATGCGGAATGCCGACGAGTTGTCCACGACGACCGCACCGGCGGCGGCGAATCGCGGGGCGTGCTCGCGAGACCGGCTGCCACCGGCTGAGAACAGGGCGACGTCGATGCCCGCAGGATCAGCCGTGGCGAGATCCTCGATCGTCACCTCACCCCACGTGGTGTCCACCACCCGCCCGGCGGAGCGGGAGCTCGCCATCAGGCGCAACTGAGCAACGGGAAAGCTGCGCTCTTCGAGGATCGAGAGCATCGTGGTGCCGACGGCACCTGTGGCGCCGACGACGGCGACCTGCGGTCGATCAAAGCTCATGATGCCCCTTTCTGGGCGGAGTCGCCGAGCCCAAAGCCGTCGTGGAGGCTGCGAACCGCGGACGCGACGTCACGGCCGCGCACCACGCAGGATATGCGGATCGGCGAGGTAGAGATCATCTCGATGTTGATGGCATGGTCGGCGAGGATGCGGAACATCCGCCCTGCGATCCCGAGCTCGGACTTCATGCCTGCCCCAACGAGCGAGACCTTGGCGATGTCGGGATCGACATCGACGCCGCGTGCCTGCACTGCCGCAGCAACCCCCTCGGAGACGGCTCGGGCGATATCCGCCTGCGCCTTTGCCACCGTGAAGCTGATGTCGGTGGTCCCGTCGTGGGACACGTTCTGAACGATCATGTCGACGTTGACGCCTGCATCGGCCAGCGGCTCGAAGACCCGGGCGGCCACGCCGGGTTGGTCGGGCACGCCATGGATCGTGATCTTGGCGTCGTTGGTCTCATGTGCGACCCCGCGTACGATCGGCTCTTCCATCGTCGTCTCCTTCACCCAGGTGCCCTCACCGTCGTGAAACGACGATCGGACGTGGATCGGTATGTGGTACCTGCGGCCGAACTCGACCGATCGCGCCATCAACACACCCGCACCGGCGCCCGCCAGTTCCAGCATCTCGGCGAACGTGACCTCGGTGAGCTTCGTTGCGTCCGGTATCAGGCGCGGGTCGGCTGTGAACACGCCGTCGACATCGGTGTAGATCTCACACACGTCTGCACCGAGCGTGGCGGCAAGTGCGACCGCCGTGGCGTCCGAGCCACCTCGGCCGAGGGTGGTGATGTCACGAGAGTCGGGGCTGAAGCCCTGGAAGCCGGCAACGATCACCACCATTCCCTGATCGAGGCCCTCGCGCACTCGGTCACCGCGAATGCCGATGATCTCGGCCTGGCCGTGCACCGACGTCGTGAGAATGCCCGCCTGCGACCCAGTGAGGCTCATTGCGGGTACACCGAGGTCCTGGATCGCAATTGCCAGCAGCGCCATCGAGATGCGCTCTCCCGCCGTGAGCAGCATGTCCATCTCACGGGGGTAGTTGTTCGAGCTGACGTCTTGTGCGAGCGCAATCAGCTCATCCGTCGACGTGCCCATCGCAGACACCACCGCCGCGACGTGATTGCCGGCGTTGTGCGCCGCCACGATGCGCCCGGCAACGCGGCGGATGCGGGTTGCGTCGCCGACGGACGTGCCGCCGTACTTCTGCACGATGAGGGCCATGGCGGCGGCGAGTGTACCGGTCGGCGGACGCCATCACGCGCCATCCGACCGCAGAGCGGTCGCGGCTCGGGTCAAAGGCGACCGGGGCGGGTCTTCGGCTGAAGGTAGCCGCCCGAGGAGCGGCCCGAGACCTCGCTCACGTCGACGACGACGATGAACCGGGTACCGGGACCAAGACCGGCGGGCATCGACAACAGGTTCCCGTAGGCGTTGCGGTACTTCTCGAACAGGGCGTCGACGACCACTTGCTCCTTGGCGTTGTCGCCACGAATGACGCGCGCCGTGCCTGTGGCGATGACGCTCGACCAATCGCCCGTTTCTTGGTCGTAGCGGCTGACCTCGATGCAGACCCGAGGATCTGCCTGGATGGCCTCCGCCCGCCTGCCGGGTGCGGTGCGGAACGCGATCTGGCCACCCAGATGCACGTAGGAGATCGGTGTGACGTAAGGGCCGTCATCGGTGATGACGCCGATGTGGCCGACGTGCGACTCCTCCAACATGGCCTGGCTCTGTTCAGCGGTGAGCGTGTCCATGCCCGCATTGAAGCACGTTGCGCGCTGCGCATCCGGATCGAGTTGGCGCCGGACGCCGATAGCATCTCGGCTCATGCGCACTCCCTCTGCTCACCGAGGCATGCTTGCGCTCCTCGCAGTGACCCTCGCTGCCTCCGCGTGTGGTGGCGGGGGCGCAGGGCCCACCACGACGAGCGCCGGTACAACAACGACGTCCACCGCCCCAACGCCGACTGTGGCTGAGATCCCCCTCGAGTCGACTCGTCCCCCTGTCGGCTACGAGGGATTCCGTGCACAACAGACAGCGTGCGGAGCCGCCCAGCCGGCGGCGCTGACGACCCAGGCGTTCACCTCGCCAGGCGACGAGGCGATCGATCCGGGTACGCGGCCTGTGGCGACGATCGTCACCTCGTGCGGCGAGGTCGTCGTAGAGCTCGACCCGTCCGTGGCTCCACAGACGGTCAACTCCTTCGTGTTCCTCGCCGAGCAGGGCTACTTCGACGGCACGGCAATGCATCGTGTCGTGCCGGGCTTCGTGGTGCAGGCGGGCGACCCAACTGCAACTGGGACCGGTGGGCCGGGCTACGTCATCCCCGACGAGTTCGCTCCTGCGGACTTCGTGTTCACGAGAGGCACCGTTGCGATGGCCAATGGCGGATCGGGCACCTCGGGATCTCAGTTCTTCATGATGCTGGACGACGTGCAGTTCCCCCCCCAGTTCAGGTTCAACGTGTTCGGCATGGTCGTCGAGGGCCTCGACACGCTGGAGCGGATCGCTGCGCTGCCGCTCGGGGCCTCCGTGACCGGTGAGGTCAGCGTGCCGCTCGAGAGCGTCTACATCGAGCAGATCACGGTCAGCCGCTAGAGGCTGCCGGGATCAATCCGAGTTCGCGATGTTCGCCCTTCGATCGAGAGCTGTTGTTGGGTAACATCTCCCGCCATGGCGACTTCGAAACGGGAACGACAGCGGGCCAACCGGGAAGCAAAGCTCGCCGAAGAGAAGAAGGTTCTGCGCAAGCAGTCCATCTTTCAGCGCAGCAAGCGCATCGCAGTATGGGTTGTGGTCGGCATCGTGCTCTTCGTGCTCGCCAACCTGCTCTTCGGCGGCTCTGCAGAAGCGGCGACGCTCGCCCCTCTCATCGGCTGACGGGTTGGCCGTCGATCTTCATCTCCACAGCACCGCATCCGACGGCACGGAGACACCGGCAACGGTGGTGCGGCTGGCGGCTGCCGCTGGGCTGACGGCCATGGCGCTGACCGATCACGACACGCTCGGAGGAATCTCCGAAGCTCACGCAGAAGCGCACCAGCTCGGCATCGAGCTGATCCCCGGCACCGAACTGTCCGTTGTCTGGCCAGCGGGGACCATGCACATGCTGGTCTACCACCTCGAACCCGGCCCCGGTCCGCTGCAGGATGAGCTCGCTGGGCTCCGGGCTGGAAGGGACGTTCGCAATTCGGAGATCCTCGCCAGACTCGCCGACCTCGGGATCGACGTAGACGCTCGATCGGTCGTCGACGAAGCCGGTGGGGGCGTCGTAGGGCGTCCCCATATCGCGGCGGTGCTCGTGGCCCGGGGTCGAGCCAAGACCATCGCCGACGCCTTCGACCGGTTTCTCGCCCGGGGCCGGCCCGCCTACGTAGAGCGAACCCGCCTCGATGCGACGGCAGCCATCGACCTGGCGCGCGCCTCGAGGGCGGTGCCGGTGTTGGCCCACCCGCACACCATCGGCGTCGCGGCAGCAGACTACGAGACTGCGTTCGAGCAGCTGGCTGCGGCGGGCCTCGCCGGCATCGAATCGCATTACGCCGAATACTCGCCCGACATTCGCAGCCACCTCGCCGCCATCTGCGACAAGCTCGGCGTCATCGCCACCGGGGGCTCCGATTATCACGGCCGCTACAAACCCGACATCTCGGTCGGTGTCGGGAGGGGCGACCTCTCGGTTCCGGACGAGGTGGTGGACCGCATCGCGGCGGCCCGGAAGTGATCGCGATCACCGACACATGCGGCCGCAACGTCGATATCCAGCGAGAGCAGGAGCCGGGGCCCCTCCATCATTCAGTTGGCGTCGCCCGGCTCGCTGGACTCCGAATCCACATCGAGCCGGACCTCGAGCGCGCCGGGTGGAGCGCCGGCCGCACGATGTTCGCTCGGCGTCGGTGTGGGCGAGCCGCAGGAGCGGCGGCGGACTCGCGGCCCCACCTCCCCTTTCGTCCCCACTGGTGAGGCAGAGGAGCCGAGCGGCTGCGAAAACGGCTGCCGACCGGTGTGGTGTCCACCACCAGCGGGCAGCTTGCTCCCTCTCGCGAGGTGAAAGAACGCCATGTACGGACTGATCGGCAAGATTCGGGCTGCCTCTGGTCGGCGAGCCGATCTCGGCGAGATCCTTGCGGGAATGGGCGCCATGCCCGGATGTCTCAGTTACATCGTCGCAAGCGATCCGTCCGATCCGGATGTTCTCTGGGTCACCGAGGTGTGGGAGAGCGCAGACGCCCACGAAGCGTCACTGGCCCTGCCCCAGGTCCAGAGCGCGATCGCCAAGGGCAGGCCGCTCATCGAGAGCTTTGCGATGCGGGTGGAAACGGAGCCGGTCGGAGGGATCGGTCTGGGGTGACGGCCGGTGCCGCATCGGTTGCGATCGTGCGACACGGCTCGACGCCGTCGCTCGATCTCGGCAGCCTCTTCAACGAGGCGGCGTCGGAGGGTCACCGCTTCGTCGCCAGGGCGGCGACCGAATGGGCAAATGGCTCGAACCGATTCGACCAGGACGGCGAGGGTCTGTTTCTCGCCTTCGCCGGCGAGCACACCATCGGCATGTGCGGTCTCAACATCGATCCCTTCCTCGACGACCCGACCGTGGGGCGGCTCCGGCACCTCTACGTCACGCCACACCACCGGAAGGCGGGGATTGGGCGCCGTCTGGTCTGCGCGTGCCTCGAGTTGGCGGATGGGAGCTTCCGCCGGGTCCGCCTGCGGACGTTTGACCGGATGGCTGCCCAGTTCTACGAGGATCTCGGTTTCGCCGCCGTCGGCGAGCAGACGGCCACCCATTCGATTCGACTCGGACGTTGAGCCGGTCAGCGGTCCGCATCGCGCAAGGCCGCGGCAAGCGCCTCCCAGGCGACCCGGCTGTCTTCGTCGTCCTCGTGCGCACAGTGCAGTTGGACGGCGAAGCTCGCAATGTCGGCCAGCCGCCACCAGAGCCGGTAGAGGTCGAGCGCAACGGCATCCGAGGCGGCGCCCGTACGTCGCTCGTACTCGTCGACGGCGGTCGTGTCATCTCCGGCCAGCCACCACAGGTCGCGCTCAGGGGGAGCGATCAGCACGGTGTCCCAATCCACGAGCAACACTCCGCTCGGCGTTGCGATCGTGTTGGCCCTGTGTGGCTCACCGTGCGTGAGCACCATCCGGTTGCGACGGTCGCGCACCCGGGCGGCCAACCCGTCGTACTGACGGAACTGCTCGGAGAGGGATATCCCGTGCTCGTCGAGCAGGCGGCGGGCCGGCATACCGAAAGGGCCGCGATCCCAACCAGCGAGCTGATCGACGATGACGGCCATGCGGTCGCGAGCCGGGATGCTGAAGTCCTCCGTGTGCGCAAAGCGTCGCGCGTCGGGAGAGGCCCGGTGCAGGGAAACGAGTCGATCGAGGACGGCGAATCTCTCCGCTCCGGTGGCGAACTCGCCCCACTCGAACTTCTGACCGTCGACCCAGGGATAGATTGCGGCGAGATACCGGTCGCCGATCGGTACGAGCACGTCGCCCGAGGTCGCCGGCACCGGGGCCACCACGAAGGTCATTCCCGCTTCGAACAGCATTCGTGCCGTGGTGAGCGCTGCGTTCAGGAGATTGGCCGCATCGGCACCTGCGTCGAGATCCCGGGCCCGGGCAACGAGATCGTCGACCGTCACGAACCAGCGCCGCCCTTCGCCCTCCGCGTGCCAATGGTGACTGCCGTAGCCGACGGCCGCGTAGCTCACCGAGTCGATGGACAGCGACCAAGCTGACTGCACGGTGTCGACGACGAGGGAGTCGGGCAGGTCTGCCGGCCGGGTGAACACCGCGAGCACGATAGAGGCAACACTCCCTGCGGCTGCGTTCGCCATGGGGCGTCCCGAGCGGCCGTGCGCATCGGGAGGACGGCGTCGCAAGGGATGAGGAGTTGCTGTCTGTTCTCTCCCTTCGGTCGTGCCGCTCGGTCCGGCCCCGGCATCAGCGGTCGGCTCGCCTATTCGTTGAGGCTCTCAGAGGCGGCGGGCGGCACACGTTCGTGCCTGGCCGTATGGTGAACGGATGGACGCATCAAACCACCGCATCACCCTCGCCAAACGACCGGTCGGTGTGGTCACCGATGACTGCTTCGCTGCCGACGAGGTGCCGGTCCCGGCCCCCGGCCCCGGCGAGGCACTCGTCGAGGTCACGTGGCTCTCCATCGACCCGACGATCCGGGGATGGATGGCATACGACACATATCTTCCTGCGATCGAGATCGGGGCACCGATTCGCAGCGGCGGGCTCGGCACGGTCATCGAGTCGAACAACGATGCCTACCCCGTCGGGGCCACCCTTTTCGGGATGACCGGATGGCAGCGATACGCCGTGCTCGGCCGAGGAGCGCAGGTGGTTCCCCCAGGCGTGGCACCCGAAGCTGCCCTCAGTGTCTTCGGCACGACCGGGTTGACCGCCTACTTCGGGCTTCTCGACATCGGCAAGCCGGTTGCCGGCGAAACCGTGCTCGTGTCCGGAGCGGCTGGTGCCGTGGGGTCTGTCGTCGGGCAGATCGCCAAGCTCGAGGGGTGCCGGGCTGTCGGCATCGCAGGATCAGACGAGAAGTGCGCGTGGCTGACCGACGAGCTCGGCTTCGACGCTGCCATCAACTACAAGACCGAGAACGTGGCGAGGGCGATCCGTGCCGCGTGCCCAGACGGCGTCGACGTCTTCTTCGACAACGTCGGTGGCGACATCCTGGAAGCCGCGATCGGGAACCTCGCCCTGCGCGGGCGCATCGTCCTGTGCGGCGCCATCGCCCAATACAACGACGAGCAACCCCGGCCCGGCCCGAGGAACCTCGCCATGCTGATCAGCAAGCGGGGTCGGATGGAGGGCTTGATCATCCTCGACTACCTCAGCCGGGCAGGCGAAGCCATCGCCGAGCTCGCCACGTGGGTAGGGCAGGGCAAGCTCACGTACGCAACCGACATCGTCGACGGCCTCGACAACGCTCCCGCGGCCTTCGACCGCCTGTTCACCGGCGCCAACACCGGCAAAGTCATGGTCCGCCTCTAGCCCACGCGGCCCCGAGCGTGTCGAAGACCTCCAGCGATTCGATCCGCTTCGTCGGGTCGGGCTGAGCCGACAGTGCCCTCAATCACACAAAGGGCCGGCGCCGGCGTGCACGAAGCCGATGGCGATGGCGTCCCGCGGGAGGCCGAGCGCCGTCAGCACGTCGACCGCGTCGTCCAGACCTTCGGCCTCCATGAAGTCGAGCAATGCCTGCCCGGTAGCGGCATCCAGGTCATCAGGAGCCAGCCCAGCACCGCGCTCGTTGAGCGCCTCGACCACGGCGGCCGCGAACTCCTCATACGACCAATCGAACCCGCCGATGATCCCACCCGACGGTTCGTCGACGATGAACATCGGGGCGAACTCGTTGATCCCGATGCGCACGCCGGGGTACTTCGCCCGCAGTTCGCCCACGGTCGTCCCCCATCCCAGCCCGTCGACCATTGCTACCCCGGGGCCGACGATCTCCCAGTCGGTCAAGTGGAGGGGGCTCGCCACCGGCGCTTCGTCGGTGCCGCCCCAATCCGTGAACACGACTCGCAGCCCGATGTCGGCCCACGTGACGAAGCGAACGCGATCCATCGAGAGGTAGCAATCGTGCTGGCCCTCTTCGACAACCTCGGTAGGCGAACCAAGCAGGTCGACGAACGCCGCCATCGCCTCGTCCGCCTCCGTGCCGAAGTCAACGGCCGCCACACCGTCGAAGCGGAGAATGGCCGGCAGCACGGGCACAACCGTCGTGGCCGGTGACGTCGTCGCGGAGGCCGTCGCGGTCGTGGGGGCTGCGACGGTTGGGGATGAAGCACGCGTGGTGCTGGTCGGCGGAGGCGAGAGCGATGCGATGGTCGTCAGCGACGGTTCCGAGACGGACGTCTGCGTGCCGTCACGTGCGACGCCACCGCATCCACACGCCGCCAACACCACCAACAGCGCCACCAGTCGCCGCATCTGGCACCTCTTCGTCATGGACATCGTCCACCGGCGCCACCGTGTCATGGAGTGTAGAACGGCCCTTTGATAGCACTCCCGAGACCCGATTCTCGCTCCAGGCACACCCTCACCACATCTGCGGCCCCGCAAGGCGACCGTCGCGTCATCGCCATGGAGACCCCGTGGCTTCGGCACGCCCCGCCGCGTCGTTACGATCCTCTCGTGGAACAGCTCACCGGTCTCGACGCCTCCTTCCTCAACCTGGAGACCCCAACCCAACAAGGGCACGTTGGCGGCGTGGTGATCCTCGACCCCTCGACGGCGCCGGACGGCTGGGGCTTGGCCGAGCTGACAACCCTCATCGAAGCCCGCATCCACCTGCTGCCGCCGTTCCGCAGGCGGCTCCTCCCCGTGCCGCTCGGCGTCGACCAACCGTATTGGATCGAAGACCCCGACTTCGACCTCAGCTACCACCTCCGCCACATCGCCGTACCAGCACCAGGCGGGAAGGAACAGCTCGCCGAGCTCGTGGCACGCATCCATGAGCGGCCGCTCGACAGGGCGCGGCCGTTGTGGGAGGTCTACCTCATCGAGGGGCTCGAAGACGGCCACGTCGCCACGTACACGAAGCTCCACCACGCCGCCGTCGACGGCATCTCAGGCACCGAGATCCTCACGATCCTGCTCGACCCCTCCGCCGAAGGCCGGGATGTGCCCGCAGCACAGGAGTGGCGTCCCGACCGCATCCCCGGTGGCGTCGAGCTGCTGGCGCGGAGTGTCGCATCGGCGGCTGTCAGGCCGGTGAAGGCAGTTCGCTTCGGCTACGAGCTCGTCCGGAGCATCCCTGGACTCAAACCGATCGAGCAAGTCGTGGCTCGAGTAGGGCGGCGCCGATCTTCTGATGCGGTCGTCACCCACCCGAAGCTCGTCGCCCCCCGCTCCGTGCTCAGTCAGCCGATCACGCCCCATCGCCGGTGGGCATACGGCGATGTCGAGCTTGCGGACGTGAAGGCGATCAAGAACGCTGCGGGAGTAACGGTCAACGACGTCGTCATCGCTGCGACTGCCGGCGCCGTCCGCCGCTGGCTGATCGTGCACGACGCCCTACCCGACCGCTCGCTCCAGGCGATGATCCCTGTCTCCACCCGGGCCGGGGACAACGAGGGCGTCATCGGCAACCGAGTTTCGGCACTGGTCGCCCCCATCGGCACCCACATCGCCGACCCCATCGAGCGGCTCCATCACGTGAACCGAACCATGCAGGTCGCCAAGGACCAGCATGCAGCGATCCCGGCGACGCTACTGCAAGACTTCGCACAGTTCACCCCTCCCGCCATCGCGGCCCGAGCAGCCCGGGTG
The DNA here is from genome assembly GCA_963792895.1 of uncultured Acidimicrobiia bacterium. Taxonomy (GTDB): domain Bacteria; phylum Actinomycetota; class Acidimicrobiia; order Spongiisociales; family UBA5794; genus UBA6912. The sequence goes on along the minus strand of CAWBYA010000007.1, from coordinate 212,177 downwards.
GTGTTCCGCAATGGCCGCGCGGGACGGGTCACTCCCTTCAACCTCGTGATCTCGAACGTCCCGGGCCCGCACTTCCCGCTCTACCTCGCGGGCGCACGACTCCTCGGGCACTACCCGGTCTCGGCCATCACGGACGGCATCGGGCTCAACGTGACGCTGCACAGCTACCTGGGGCGGCTGTGCTTCGGGCTGGTCGCCGATCGCGAGCTCGTGCCCGATCTCTGGGACCTGTTCACGTGGATCGGAGACGAGGTCGACGAGTTGCGGGAGGCGCTGGCGTGAAGCGGCCAAGCCTGTTGGCGGCGATGGCCGAGCCCATGCGGGCAGGCGGCGAGTACACCACATCCCTCGCCCTCATGCCGCTGCGGAGCATCCTCTCGTCCGGCGACGGGCATCCCGTGCTCGTCCTACCCGGCCTTGCGGCGTCCGACCGATCGACCGCTCCGATGCGCCGTCTGCTCGGACGCCTCGGCTACGAGGTCACCGGGTGGGGCCTCGGCCGGAACATCGGACCGACCCCGGCAGTGCTCGCCGGCCTCCCTGATCTCCTCAGCGCAACCCGCGTCTCGCCACGGCCGCAACGTGTCGCTCGTGGGCTGGAGCCTCGGCGGGATCTACGCGAGGTATCTCGCACGCCAACACGCCGAACTCGTACGTGACGTCGTCACCCTGGGCACACCGGTGAGGGCAGCCGTCGAGCAGGCGAGCAACGCCCAGGCGCTGTACGCCGCATTGCGGCCGCTCCACGCCCAGCACGGTGTTGCGCTCGACGAGGGAGCGCCGCTCAGCATGCCGGCGACGGCCATCCACACGCGCACGGATGGCATCGTCCACTGGCGAACGTGCCTCATCGAAGACACCGCCACGACTGAGAATCTGCGAGTTGCGGGGAGCCACACGGGCCTCGGATTCAACCCCGCAGCCATCTACATCGTCGCCGACCGGTTGTCGCAGCGAGAGGGCGCCTGGTCACCGTTTGCGGCGCCACTCCCCTACCGGCGGATCATCACCCGCGTGCCGGGGGACGCGTGAGGAGATTGTCGAGCGGGTGCAGCGAGAGGCGTGGCTCCCAGACTGGCTCGCCGTGCTTCGTTGCTCCCGTTGGACTGAATGCGGCCTTCCCGTAGAGGTTCTCACCCGGCTCGTTGTCCGGGTGGACGACACCAACGTGCCCGATCGAACCCGGAACGGACGGCTCACCACACGTCCTCAGTCCTCGACGACTGCTTCCACCGACGTCGACCAGCCCGGAGCGCTGTAGGTGTGCGAGGGCAGCGGGTCCGGGATGTCGCGAGGACGAGCTACGAGCGCCCAGGCGCTCTGGCGAGGCCTACGGACGGGCTGTGCGCGAACCACGGCCTCGCGGTCGAGCAGGTGGACGATCACGGCACCGATGGCTGCAGCGACCTCGGGGTCGGCGCCACCCTTGATCTCGAAACGGTGCGACGTCATGGGGCCGGCTCGACCAACTCGATCAGGGTTCCCGCCAACTCCTTCGGATGGACGAAGGCGATCCGCGCGCCGCGGCCGCCGACTCGCGGGGTAGCGTCTACCAGTTGTGCCCCTTGCTCCTCCAGGTGAGCCAGGGCGATCTCGATATCGGGTACCGCAAAGGCGATGTGGTGCAGCCCCTCACCCCGCCGCTCCAAGAACTTGCCCACGGGCGACACTGCATCGAGCGGTTGAAGCAGCTGGACGAACGAGCCGCCGATGGGCAGCATCGCTTCCTCGACACCTTGCTCGGCAACGACTTCGCGATGGAGCGGCGTCACCCCATATTGGGTCCCAAACCGGTCGATCGCCTCATCGAGGTCGTGCACGGCGATGGCGACATGGTCGAGGTTGTACGGCAGCATGGGGCAAGTATGCCATCCGTCGTGCTCGGCCCGAGTCCGAGCGGGCCGGGCGGCGAATAGACTCGCCTCGTGAGACTCGGGAAAGGGCAGACATGACGAATCCGGTGATCTGCTCCATCGCACGGACCCCGATCGGGAAGTTCAACGGCGTGTTCACGCCGCTCACCGCGATGGAGCTCGGCGGGGTGGCCATTCGCGGAGCCCTCGAGCGAGCGTCGCTCGACGCCGCCACGATCGACGAAGTGCTGTTCGGTCACGTCCTCCAGGCAGGCCAAGGACAGATCACCGCTCGGCAAGCTGCCCGCAACGGCGGCGTTCCGATGTCGGTGCCGGCCACGACGATCAACAAGGTCTGCTTGTCGGGCATGACGGCCATCGCGGAAGCGGGCCGCCACATCCGCCTCGGAGAGGCGTCGTTCGTCGTCGCCGGCGGAATGGAGTCCATGACGAACGCCCCGTACATCCTGCCGAGGGCCCGCCAAGGTCTGCGCATGGGCGACGCGACGCTGATCGACTCCATGAACCATGACGGGCTGTGGTGTGCGTTCGACCACTGCATCATGGGCGAGTCGTCCGATGTGAAGAACCGCCGGCTGGGCATCGGTCGACAGGAACAGGACGAGTGGGCGGCCGCGAGCCATGCCAGAGCCCAGGCAGCCACCGAATCCGGCGTTCTGGGAGAAGAGATCGTGCCTGTCGATGTGCCGCAACGCCGCGGCGAGCCTTTGCAGGTCACAGCCGACGAGGGCATCCGGCCCACATCGACCGCCGAGGCGCTCGCCGGACTCCGTCCCGCGTTCAGTGGCGAAGGCACCATCACGGCGGGCAACGCCTCACAGATATCCGACGGCGCTGCTGCGGTCGTCGTCGCCGGCCGAGCGGCCGCAGAGGCGGCTGGGCTCCCGATCATCGCCGAGATCCTCGCCTATGGCCAGACTGCCGGTCCAGACGCCACGCTGCACGAGCGGCCGGCGGAAGCCTTGCGCATCGCACTCAAGCGGGCCGACCTCGACCCGTCGGATCTCGACCTCGTCGAGATCAACGAGGCCTTCGCAGCCGTTGCGCTGTGGTCGGCCGGCATGCTGGGCATCGGCCACGACAAGGTCAACGTCAACGGCGGCGCCGTTGCGCTGGGACACCCGCTCGGCGCCAGCGGCGCCCGAATCACGATCGCTCTCATCAACGCCCTACGCCGGCGGGGTGGCGGGATTGGCGGCGCCTCCCTCTGCGGAGGTGGCGGCCAGGGCGATGCACTCATCGTCAAGGTCGAAGGAGCAGGCACATGAAGGAGCAGCCGGACAGGAACCTCGCACTCGAACTCGTGCAGCGTGACCGAGATGGCGGCAATCGCGGCTGCCCGCTACCAGGGCAGGGGCGACAAGAACGCCGTCGACCAGGCAGCGGTCGATGCGATGCGGCACATGCTGTCGACCGTCGACATGGACGGCGTCGTCGTCATCGGGGAAGGCGAGAAGGACGAGGCGCCGATGCTCTACAACGGCGAGGTCGTCGGCAACGGCAACCTCCCGAAAGTGGACGTTGCGGTCGACCCGGTGGACGGCACCCGGCTGACGTCACAGGGACAGCCAGGATCGCTTGCGGTCATCGCCCTCGCTGAACGCGGCTCGATGTACGCCCCCGGCAACCTCGTCTACATGGACAAGATCGCCGTTGGGGAGGAGGCTGCCGGGGTGATCGACATCGAGGCTCCTGTCGCCCACAACCTCGAGCGGGTGGCGAAGGCGAAGGACAAGGCGGTATCGGACCTGACCGCCGTGATCCTCGACCGGCCCCGGAACCTCGACTACATGCGCCGGGTGCGAACCGCTGGCGCCCGCATCGCCCTGATCGGCGACGGCGACATCTCCGGTGCGATCGCAACCGCCAAGAGCGACAGCGGCATCGACATCCTCCTCGGCATCGGTGGCTCCCCCGAGGCAGTGACCGCAGCATGCGCCATGGCCGCCCTCCGCGGCGAGATCCAGTGCAAGTTGTGGCCGCGCGACGACAGCGAGCGGGAGTGGGCCAGGAACGAGGGTGGTCTCGACCTCGATCAGGTCATCACCATGCGCGACCTCGTCAACTCGGACCACACGTTCTTCGCTGCGACGGGCGTCACGACCGGCGCCCTGTTGCAGGGTGTCGAGTTCTTCGGAGACAGGGTGGAGACCCATTCGGTCGTCATGCGATCTGCGAGCGGCACCGTGCGGTTCGTCGAGGCCGTCCATCGAGCCGACCGGCTCCACAAGAGCGACACGCCGGGGGTTCGCCCCCGATAGCGGGAGACATCAGCCTCGGCAGTGGTCAACCGCGCACCTTGTTCTGTGCGGAGTGCTCGCTCGACGTTCAACAGCCGCACCCGGGCATCGACCAGTCCACGCATCTCATCGCGGAACGTGGCGGCAGACCGGTATGCCTGGATCAGGAGTCGTGCCTGTTCCACCCGGTCGTGGACAGCCTTGAGGTCGTCGAGGACGTTCTGGATGTACTGGGCCCTGCTTGTTCGCTGAACCCGCATTTGCTCGGCGCCGGCGTCCGCGCGCTTGCGATCCTCGGCGAGGTCGTCGAAGAGCAGCTCGACCCAACCCCCAGAACCGTTGCGAACACCAGACCGATCGACGGCTGCACGAACTCTTTGAGCTTGTCGTCGTCCTCGATCACGCGCCCGGCCCCAAGAGCAACGACGAGGCCGCCGACCACGATCACCCCCAGCCATACCAGCGTGCCTGCGGCGCCACGCCCGTCGCCTACGCATGGAAGGCCGGCACCTCTCGCATCGCGTGCGACATCGCAGGTGGCCGGTTGGCGGTTGGGGCCCGAACTTCCTGCATCGTCCGCGGTCGCCGATGCCCGAACCAACCCGCCTCGTCATCACGGCCGTTGGGTGATGGCTCTATCTTGGGGCCATGGTGTCTCCCACACGCAATCGTCGACGGCGAGCTCACTCCCGCACGATCTCGATGCGGCTCCACGCCATGACCGAACGGGTCAGCGACAGTCTGCTCTACGTCCCCGCAGCCTTCATCGTGGCGAGCCTCGGGCTTGCCTGGGTCACCAACAGGCTCGACCAGTCATGGTCCACGGCCGAGGTGGTGTATCTGCTGCCGACGTCCATCTCCGCGGCGCGCACACTGCTCGGCACGGTCGCCGGTGCCACAATCACGGTCGCCGCGCTTGTCTTCTCGATCACGGCAGTGACGGTACAGCTCGCGGCCACGCAGTATTCGCCGCGGGTACTCCAAGGTTTCCTTCGGGACCGTTTCCAGCAGATCGTCGTGGGCGTCGTGATGGGCACCTTCACCTACTCGCTCGTCGCGCTGGCGACGGCAGGCAACGCTTCGGCCAGCCCAGAAGTCGTCGATGCGAGTTGGGCGGCCACCGTGGGGCTGGTGCTCGGCGTCGGGTCCGCGCTGGCGATCGTCGCATTCATCGACCACGTCACGCGGCGGATCCGGGTCGATGACACCGTGCGACGCGTCGCCGCCGCCACCACCAGGAGTATGGCGAACTCCCTCGACCAAGCCCAGACGGCGATGCCGGTTGACAAGTGGGAGATCGATCGTGATGCGGTCCCGAGCACGGTCGGCGCTCCGCAGACGGGATGGACGCAGCGCGTCAGACCGGCGGTCCTGCTCGATGCCCTTCCTCGAGGCGCAGTGGCTCGCCTCGATGCAGTCGTGGGACAGTACGTGACGGAGGGGGATGTCGTGCTCACCGTGTGGGCGTCCGGGGGCGGCGAGCCGGTTCCGGATCTGAGGCATGCCGTGAACGATGCGCTCGTCATTGGCGAGAGCCGCACCATCGAGAACGATCCGGGCTACGGAGTCCGCCAGCTCGTCGATATTGCGCTGCGAGCCCTCTCTCCGGGCATCAACGACCCGGCAACGGCCGCCGACGTCGTGCGCCACATCGTCGAGCCGATGCGTGAGGCGGTCACGCACCCTGCCCTGCGCCGCGTTCTTCGCAATGATGCGGGGACTCGGGTGCTCACCCCCGCCCAGCGCAACAGCGGCGACTACGTGCGCATGGCGTTCTCGGAGATTCGTATGGCCGCCGCCGGACAACCCTACGTCTTGTCGGCGTTGGTCGAGTCGCTCGGCAGCCTTCGTCACTGCATCGATGAGGACGAGACAGATGGTGCGGCTCGGCAGGCCATCGACGTGCAGCTCGAGCTTCTCCGGTCCAGCGTTGAGCGCAGCCAACTCGCCGAGATCGATCGGGCACCGATCGTGCGGGCGCTCGACCGGCTCGGCGTCGCGCAGACACCGGAACCTGATGGTGAGAGGGAACAAAAGGAAGAGCAGGAGGAGTTGGCGTGACCAATACGCACGTCCTCTACGGCGAGCTGGCCGAGTGGTGGCCGCTGATCTCTTCTCCGGACGAGTACGAGGAAGAGGCGGAGTTGTATCGGGCGGCCATCGTCGATGCCGCACAGATCGCGGTGCGCGACGTCCTCGAGTTGGGCAGCGGCGGCGGCAACAACGCATCGCACCTCAAGGCCCACTTCATCATGACGCTCGTCGACCGGGCACCTGCGATGCTCGCTGTGAGTCGTCGCCTCAACCCTGAGTGCCGCCACCTGGAAGGCGACATGAGGTCGGTGCGGGTGGGTGGCCGGTTCGACGCCGTGTTCATCCACGACGCAGTCGACTACCTCGTCACGGAAGACGAGCTCGCGGCGACCATGCACACGGCCTACGTCCACTGCCGGCCCGGAGGGGCGCTGCTCGTGGCACCCGACTACGTACACGAGACGTTCCGACCCGGCGTCGAGACCGGCGGGACGGACGAGGCCGATCGCGGCGCCCGCTACCTCGACTGGAGTTGGGATCCCGATCCGAGCGACACGACCTACCGCAACGAGCTGGCACTGGTCTTGCGGGATGGCGAGAACGTCCGCGTTGCGCTCGACCGTGCAACGTGCGGCCTCTTCCCCCGCTCCACATGGCTCGAGGCGATCCAGAGGGCCGGCTTCGCCGCCCGAGCGATCGAGCTCACGCTCAGCCCAAGTCACACCAGCGTCGTCTTCGCCGGGACTCGGCCGATGGAGTAGCACGGCGTTGCGAGCACCGGCCGCAACGGCGGGAGCTGCTCGGTCAGACCGCCGCCCGACGTGCGCCCGCGAGTTGCTCGAGCCGGGCGTCGTAGCGAGGAGCCATCACCGACCAGTCGACCGCCGCCATCGAAGGCCGGAGGTCTGCAGCCACCGAGGCTGCCTGTTCGACATTGGAGAGCGCCCACGTGAGTTTGGCGACGAGATCGTCCGCATCGTCGTAGAGACAGCGGCCGTGGTGTGCCGCCGGAATCCGCTCCGGATAGACGAGCCGGTTCGGCAACACCGGGAACGCCCCCGCGTACACCGCCTCGGTGACGGCGATGCCGAAGAACTCCTGGTGAGCCGTCGAGACAACGACGTCTGCGCCGCGGAGGAGGGCGGAATATGCCGGTGCCGCGGCGTAGCCGTCGTGGACGATGCGGTCACCGAGCGGCAACGCGCAGCCTGTCGAAGGCCGCCGGCTCGGAGACGAAGCGTTCGCCTGCGAGGGCCACACGAAACGGGGGCCCTGCCGCGGCCAGGGCAATGACTGCTGCGACGAACGCTTCCGGCGCCTTGTCGTGCTCGACACGCTGGTTCCACAAGATCAGCGGCGGGTCGGAGCGCAGCGGCGGCCCGACGAGTCTGGCGAGGTCGACACCGACCGGCATCACCTCCGATCGACCCGCAACGCCATCGATCAGCGCCCGTCCATGGCGATAGTCGGGGAACTGTCCCAAGAAGCCGGGCACCGCCTCGAACCACACGCGGCGATGGAACGATGAGTTGAACAACACCAGATCGGCCGCCGCCATCGCCTTCCATTGCGTCATCGGATACGTTGCGTCGGAGCCATCTCGTGGCGACAACGGATAGGTGAGCTGGTTCTCGTGCATGTAGAGAGCGGTTGCGGCGCCTGCCAAGTGGCGGCGTGCGATGCCCAGCAGACCCGCGAGGTCGGTCATGCTGGAGGCGAGAACGACGTCGGGTTGCCCCCCGGCTGCAACTGCCTCATCGATTTGAGCGGCCAGCGTCACCGGCCCGCCCTGCATCCGCCACTTCCAGAAGCGGCCATCGTGCGCCACGAGGTGGACGTCGTGCCGGGAGGCCCGCGCGTACCCTTCAGCCCACGCCTGGTGCGAACCTGTGAGATACGGTTCGACGAGGAAGATGCGCACGTGCCGCTGTGAGGTCAGAGCTCGCGACGCCCCGCCAGGGCCCGACCCAACGTGATCTCGTCTGCATAGTCGAGGTCGCCGCCGACCGGGAGTCCGCTGGCAAGACGTGAAACGGTCACCCCCAAGGGCTTCAGCAGTCGGGCCAGATAGAGCCCGGTCGTATCGCCTTCGACGGTTGGATTCGTGGCAGCGATGACCTCTGTGATGTTCTCGGCCTCGACCCTCGCGACCAGCTCCCTCATCCGCAGCTGGTCGGGCCCAATACCCTCGATCGGTGAGATGGAGCCGCCCAGCACGTGGTACCGACCCGCGAACTCCTGGGTGCGCTCGATGACGGCGATGTCCTGGGCACGTTCGACGACACACACGAGCGTCGGATCGCGGCGCTGGATCGCGGCAGATCGCACACTGTTCCTCGGCGGTGACGTTGAAGCACCGGACGCACAGGCGCACCTGGTCCCTGAGGTCGATGATCGACTGGCCGAGCCGCACGGCATCGACGGCTTCGATGTGAAGCAGGTGAAAAGCCAGGCGCTGCGCCGTCTTACGGCCGATCCCCGGCAAGCGGGCCAGCTCGTCGACGACCCGCTGGACGGGCGGCTCGTACATCAGCCGAGCAGGCCTCCGAGATCGAGCCCACCTGCGAGACCCCCCATCGCCGAATTGGCGTCGTCAGCCACCGCGTCCATGGCTTGGTTGATGGCGGCGACCACCAGGTCGCCCACCAACTCAGGGTCGTCGGGGTCGAGGATCGACGGGTCGAGGATGACCTCCTCGACCCGACCGGAACCGCGGACGATCGCTTTCACGACGCCGCCTCCGGCGGTGCCTTCGTATGTCTTGTCGGCGAGCTCTTCCTGAGCCCGCTGCATATCAGCCTGCATCTTCTGCGCCTGCTGCATCAGCTGGCGCATGTCTTTTGGCATACGTCCCATAGCGTTCAGCGTAGCCGTGCCCTTCGGCTTCGCCGGGACGTGTCAGGGCCCGACGAACGGGACCTGCCCCTCCAGCCCGAGCCGCAGTGCGGTGAGCGTCTCGAATGGCTCCCCGACCGGGGGAGCCTCGAGCCCGCTCCGGGCTCGACTGAGGAGCCTCGGTGCGGCGACCTGGGCAGAGCGACGGCTCGCTGCCTCGCCTCACCCCCCTCGCATCGCTCCGCTCTGCGATCCCCCCGATGGGGGATGATCCAGACGGGGCTCGACTGAGGAGCCTCGGTGCGGCGACCTGGGCAGAGCGACGGCTCGCTGCCCTCGCCTCACCCCCTCGCATCGCTCCGCTCTGCGATCCCCCCGATGGGGGAATGATCCAGACGGGGCTCGACTGAGGAAGCCTCGGTGCGGCGACCTGGGCAGAGCGACGGCTCGCTGCCCTCGCCTCACCCCCCTCGCATCGCTCCGCTCTGCGATCCCCCCGATGGGGGAATGATCCAGACGGGGCTCGACTGAGGAAGCCTCGGTGCGGCGACCTGGGCAGAGCGACGGCTCGCTGCCCTCGCCTCACCCCCCTCGCATCGCTCCGCTCTGCGATCCCCCCGATGGGGGAATGATCCAGACGGGGCTCGACTGAGGAAGCCTCGGTGCGGCGACCTGGGCAGAGCGACGGCTCGCTGCCCTCGCCTCACCCCCCTCGCATCGCTCCGCTCTGCGATCCCCCCGATGGGGGAATGATCCAGACGGGGCTCGACTGAGGAAGCCTCGGTGCGGCGACCTGGGCAGAGCGACGGCTCGCTGCCCTCGCCTCACCCCCCTCGCATCGCTCCGCTCTGCGATCCCCCCGATGGGGGAATGATCCAGACGGGGCTCCGCACGCCTCACCGCTCTTCGGGTCAGGTGATGCTCGGAGCGGTTACTCGCTGACGACCTCGCCGCCGAGCATGTCGACGACGATCGACGCAGGGTCCTCGCCGTCGCCGGCTGCGAGGAGATCGTCCTTGTTGGGCGGCGGACCCGGATCGTCGTCTTCGGCCTCGAGCGTGCCGTCGTCGACGGCGCCCACGAACTCGACCGTGACGCCGCCGCCGAGGAGGTCGCTCGCTATCGCGTTCATCTTCACCTGGAGCTCTTCGTCCTCCCGAAGCCGCTCGAGATGGAACGGCATATGGGCCGGCAGCTCGAGTTGCACCACTCCGCCAGACACGGCGACCGGCGTGGCAACCTTGACCAGCGCATGCCGCACCGGTCCGGCGGCGTCGCGCACTTGGGCAACGAGCGCCGGCCACACCGTGGCGAACGCCCCCAGGTCGAGATCGTTGAGCGTCGTCCGAGCCTCGGCGATGGCCGGCTTGCGTGGGGATCCGGATACCGAGGTCGGGGTGTCGCCGACGGCAGCTGGGGCCGGCTCAACCGGCTCGACCGTTTCAACAGCCGGAGCAGGTGCCTGCCTGCTGACCGAACTGACCTCGGGCTGGGCGGGCTCTACGATCTCTCGGCGTGGCGCTGGAGCGTCGGCGGTCGGCGCAGCGGCGCTGCGGTCCATCGCCTTGAGCCGCGACTCCACGCGGTCGATCCTGCTCGACAAAGAAGCGCCGTCCGAAGCGGTTTCAGGCCGGGTGAGCCGGAGAAGGGCCAGCTCGATGACGAGACGCTCTTCGCGACCCTGGCGAAGCTGGAGCAAGGCATCGCCGAGCATGTCGACGGCGCGGAGCACCTCGGACGAGGGCATGCTCGCTCCGTACCTGCGCCACAGGGCGATCACATCTGCGGATTCGTCGACGACCTCTTCGAGGTTGGGGGCGTACTGGGCCAGGAACACGCCGCGGAAGAACTCGACGGCCTCCGCAACGAAGCGACGCAGGTCGGCGCCGCGGGACGCCATCTCGGCGACGAGTCCGAGTGCGCCGGCCGCGTCTCCAGCGTTGACCGCATCTGCGAGCTTCCCGAACGCATCACGGTCGGCGAGCCCAAGGGCCCGGGTGATGACCTCGGACCGCACCTTTCCATTGCCGAGCGCGGCGACCTGCTCGAGAAGGCTCATGCTGTCACGCACAGAGCCGCCCGAATGGGCAGCAATCATCGCAAGCGAAGCCTGGTCGACGTCGAAACCCTCGCGACCGGCGATGCCGTCGAGGTGGTCGATGAGGGTCTCCGACGCCACCGGGTGGAAGTCGAATCGCTGGCTGCGGCTGCGAATCGTGTCGAGCAGCTTGTACGGCTCGGTCGTGGCGAGCACGAAGATGACGTGCTCGGGGGGCTCCTCCAGCGTCTTCAGCAGCGCGTTGCCTGCCGCACGCGACAGCATGTGCGCCTCGTCGAGTATGTAGATCCGGTGGGCGCCTGCCGCTGCGGCGACGGTGCCGACGTTGACCCTGATCTCGCGCACGTCCTCGACCTTGTTGTGCGACGCGGCGTCGAGCTCGATCACGTCGAGCGAGTTGCCGTCCGTGATGCCGACACAGGAGGCGCACGTGTTGTCTGGCTCGCCGTCTGGGCCTCGGTTCTCGCAGTTGAGTGACTTGGCGAGGAGCCGTGCCGTCGTCGTCTTGCCCGTGCCGCGAGGACCAGCAAAGAGGTACGCGTGAGCCATCTTGCCGTCGATCACCTCGCGCGCCAGGGTGTGAGTGACGTGGTCCTGGCCGACGACCTCGTCGAAACGCTGCGGACGGTATTTTCGGTAGAGCGCCTGGTACTCCATTCGCGCCGATGGTAGCGAGCCACCCCGTCATGAATGCGGCCTGGGGAAGTGACGCAACGGTCTCTAATCTCCGCCGACGGAACCGTCGTCCATGACTTTGGATTGAGAGAGAACGGCGAGGGACCATGGTGGGACAGCTTGCAGTCGCAGCGGCGCTCGTCGCCGCGATGCTCGGCACACCTGACGCACTCCCTCCCGGCGGCACGTTCACTGACGACAACGGGTCGGTCCACGAGCCGAGCATCGAGGCATTGGTCGCTGCTGGGATCACCGCGGGCTGCAACCCACCCTGGGCAACGCATTACTGCCCGGACGAGGAGGTGACACGGGGGCAGATGGCCGCCTTCCTGCGCCGTGCCGGGGAGCTGCCCGATACCACCGCCGACTACTTCGTCGACGATACGGAGAGCATCTTCGAGGCCGATATCAACGCCCTGCGCGAAGCCGGCATCACGCTCGGGTGCAATCCGCCGGACAACGACGCCTATTGCCCCGATCGCGCCGTATCGAGGGCCGAGTTCGCGACGATGCTCGTCCGCTCATTCGGCTACGCACCGTCGCCGGACAACCGATTCACCGACGACGACGGCTCGATCCACGAGCCCGCCATCGACGCTATCGCTGCTGAAGGTGTCACGCTCGGCTGCAATCCCCCGGTCAACGATCACTACTGCCCCGACGAGCCTGTCTCTCGCGCCCAGATGGCCTCGTTCCTCGTTCGCGCCCTCGGGCTCGAACCGATCATTCCTCCTCCGCCACCTCCAGAGCCCGGATCCGATTCGTGCATCGTCGGCGCCGATGCACCCACAGGTGCACTCGACGTCGTCTCGGGCGAGACCGGCGTGGTCGGGCCCGGCACCGTGTGGGACGTGCGGTTCGAGGTCGAGGTCGATCTCGGGGTGGACACCGACTGCTTTGCGGCCGAGGTCCTGCGCATCCTCAACGATGGGCGCAGCTGGGGTGCTGATGGCGGCCACACGTTCCGCCAGGTCGACGGTGGCACGTCCGACTTCCGCCTCATCCTGGCGTCTCCCGCCAAGACCGATGCGCTGTGCTACCCGGTGCCGACGGGTGGCGTCTATTCATGTCGCAACGGCAACCTCGTGGTGCTCAACTTCTGGCGGTGGGAGAACGGGGCGGATGCCTTCAACGGGGACATGACCACCTACCGCCAATACCTCGTCAACCACGAGGTCGGCCACCGGCTCGGCCACGGCCACGCCAGCTGCCCCGGGAGCGGGCGGCCGGCACCAGTGATGATGCAACAGACCAAGTTCACTGCTCCGTGCTACCCCAACGGCTGGCCACTCGCCTACGAACGCTGACTGCGAGCGATCACAGCGGTCGGAGCCCGGTAGTCCCAGACGTGCCACGGTCGTGCGTCTTCACGGTGGCCGGCTCGGAGCATGGCGGCCCGCATCGGTGCGTTCTCGACGTCGACATCCGAGAGCACGAACCGCATCTCGCGATCACGAGCGGAGAGGTTGGCGACGGCGAGCAGCTCGTCGATGAAGCCTGCGCCACGCCGCTCGGGGAGGATGCCAACGTGAACAATGGTGGCCGTATCGGGCTCGTTGAAGGCGCCGAGCGCGACGTAGCCGACCGTGCCCGCCTCGTCCTCGGCGAGGAGCCAGCTCGGGTGATCCTCCAGGTCCAAGAACGCAGCCATCACGGTTCCCCAGGCGCCTGGAGCGACGCCCGCGGCGTAGAAGCGATCATTGCGGTCGAGGGTGCCCGACTGACAACGGCTCATGACATCCGCAAAGAAGGCGACCCCGACATCGTCGATGGTGCGGATACGCACGCGCTCAGCCGGTGCGAGCGTCTGGCCGGTGTCCTCCCAGAGGTAGCCCTGCTTCTCTTGGAAGAGCCGAAAGCCTGCTGCTTCGGCTGCCGCCACGTAGAGGCTCGGATCGGAACAGGATTCGGCGTTGATCCGAAACTGGAGATCGCTCGGCATGTCGTCGAGGGTGGCCGTCACGGCAGACCGGAGCACATCGGCGGCGGTCAACGCCTCGCTGCCGGTCGGGAACCGGACGGCAAACAGCCCGGCCTCGAACGGCGGGAGGCTTCCCAGCGTGCTCGGGTCAGGCACCGTCTCCCAACGACGGAAGCCGACCCTGGCCCTCGCCGCACCGCCGTCCCCTGCGACGAGCAGCCATTCGGATCGGGTCTCCCCGGCTGCCATATCTGCGTCGAGCACACCGGCGAGCCAGGAGGGATCATCGGGCACGAGAAACGCCGCGGGATCACGCGCAGGCTTCAAGAGCATCGCAAACCTCCTCAGAAGGGGCCGCACCGCGTGCCCTGCGGTGAGTGGATGGGTTGCTGACCGGCCCCGCCTCCTTACTCGGGATCGACTCTATCGTCAGCGGCATGACGCCTGGCGTTGTCATTCGCCCGCTCGAGCCGTCGGACGCCGCAGCAGTTGCAGATCTCGCCCGAGAGCTCGGCTACGAGGCTGCCACCGAGATGATCGCTACCCAGGTTGCGGGTCTCGGTGGTGACGCCGCCGCCTTCATTGCGATCGTCGCGGCCGAGCCGGTTGGGTGGGTCCAGGTGTACCGGACCGAGCTCCTGCAGAGCGGAGCGTTCGCTGAGATCGGGGGCCTCGTGGTCACGGCGACGATGCGCGGCTCGGGCATCGGCAGGGCGCTCATGGATGCGGCCGAGGGTTGGGCCTCCGCCCATGACCTCACCAAGGTCCGGCTGCGCTCTCGGGTTGCTCGGGAAGGCGCCCATCGGTTCTACGAGAGGCTCGGTTACGAGGTCGAGAAGACGTCCTTCACCTTCCGGCGAGAACTTGCCGAGCGTGGCGCGTCGAAACCCCGACCCGCCGCCGGTTCTCCGGTGTAGGTTCGAAGGGAGAAGGGGAGGACGGGCGGAGGCGCTTCAGCGGAGAACGTCCCAGTAGCGGATACTTCACGACAGTCCGCATCTGCCCCCGGTCATCCGGTGGAAGCGGCACGACCTCCGGGAGACCCGCATCGGGGTCGCCCGGGGGTCGAGCCTTTCCCGCGACCCGGCTCCCATCTCGCACCGACCGATGGCAGCCGGCGCGAGGTGACTCGCCTCGGTGTTCGGCAACGACGCCTGCCCGTGCCATTTTGTGCTTCTCCAGCGCCCTCCTAGGTTGCGCCCATGCGGCTGGGGATCGATCTCGACGGGGTGGTGGCGGACTTCACGAATGGATGGATGCGGCTCTACAACGCCGAGTTCGGTACCGACCTGACACCTGATCTCGTCGAGACCTGGAGTGGGGCGCTCGAGCTCACCCACTTCACCGCGAAGCGCGAGTTCTGGGATTGGGCGCATCGCGATCGAGCCGTGTCGCTCTTCCGCGGGCTCGACACCTACCCCGAAGCGGTCTCGACGCTGCGAAAGCTCTCCGGTGAGCATCAGATCGTCATCATCACCGCCAAACCGGGATGGGCCGTGCACGACACCTACGCCTGGATCGCCGAGCACCGCCTGCCAACCCGCGAGGTACACATCATCGCCCAGAAGTGGATCGTCCCGTGCGACGTCTACCTCGACGACAGCCCACAGCAGCTGCGCGATCTCTCCCACAGCCGGCCGGAGGCTGTGGTGTGCCGGTTCGTCCGGCCATGGAACCGGCCGCTCGATCGTGTGGTCGACGTTGCCGGATGGGCCGAGTTCGCCGAGCTGATCCGGGAGTTGAGTCACCGCTCGGTCTAGCAGAACGAGGTTCAGAAACCCGCCTGGCGTCTGGCATCGACTCGATGCCCGACCGCATGACCCCAGAAGCCACGCGGGGCGAGCAGCTCGTCGATGAGATACTCCAGTGCTGCGTCGTAGCGCCGGCGCAGGTCCCGAATCGCAGGCCCCGCTTCATCGAATGGGATCACGTCGAAGCCGTGGGCCGCGAGGTCGTCATACAGCTGGCGAAACAGCGTGTTGTCACCCGAGTAGATCTCGTCGAAGCGGGCGACGTATTCGCTGAGGTCGGCGTCGACCGTGAGCTGGTCGAACAGGCGGATCGCCCTCCGCACCATCCAGTACGGCGCCCGATTCTCCGCCCCCTCGATCAACTGGCACTGGAGGGCGGCATCAGTGACCAGCCCGAGCGCCGTGATCCAGTGCTGTCCGGGGTCCTTGGACCGGAAGAGGGTGAGCATCGGGAACGTCGAGTGGGTTTCGATGATGCCCGCAATCCACTCCTCCCACTCCCCGAAGAAGGGGAGGATGTCATCGAGCTCGGCGTCGGGGGCTCGAGCGAGCAGGAGGTTGGTTGGGGTGATGCGCCCCTCCGACCCGTCGTCCAGGGTCATCAGTTTGCGTTCCCGCTCGCTGTAGGCCCCGTAGAGCGCAGGGAGGTAGCCGATGACGAGGGCCGTGGTGAGCACGCCGGCGAACGCCTCTGCCAACGCACCGAGCCGGGGCACGATCTCTGCGGGCACCACCTCCCCGAACCCCAGCGTGAAGTAGACGACGCCCGAGTAGTACACGTAGTCGCCGAAGCCGGACGCTCCGCTCACGCCCCCGACGGCCCACCAGATGAGGGCAAAACCGAGCACCTGCTGCACGACCCACACGACGAGCAGTGCAAGCACCGAGACCGGCGCAAACGTGCCGAGCAGGCGTTCTCTGGCCGGACCCTCGCCGAGCGCCTCGGCGATGCGCCTGATCACCTTCCACGCGATCGTGTAGACGCGGCGCGTCAGCCACCACCGCCCCTGGGCCGTCTGGGTGGTGACGAGCGTGTTGACCATGTCGGCCAGGACCGTCACAACGAGTGCGACCCCAACGATCGCCGCTACGTACCGCATCTCCAGTTCTTTCTCACGGCCGAAACCATAGGACACCGAGCCCAGGGCGCCCCGTTGTGTGAGGGGGGATCGCAGAGCGAAGCGATGCGAGGAGATGCGAGGGGATGAGGCGCGCCGTCGCACCGCCCACCTCGACGTCGACGACGCTCTTCAGCCACCCATGAACCGTCGGCCGCTTGCGCAACCCGATGCCCTCTGGGGATGCTGCCGGGCGAAGCCCGGGCTGAGGAGGTTCTTCTGCCAGCGGGCCAGCCCCATTGCCGGCGAAGTCGTCGGCGGCGCGCCTTCCCACGAGTCTCGTCACCCACCGGTCCTAGGATCGCGCACGAGGTTCGCATGACCACCGACGCCATCCCACTCACGCCGAACGCCCGCACCGTCGTCGAGCGGCGCTATCTGCTGCGCGGTGCCGATGGTCGCCCCGTGGAGCGGCCCGAGGACATGTTTCGGCGCGTCGCCCACGACATCGCTGCGGCCGAAGCGGAGTGGGGAGGTGCGCCGGACGAATGGGAGACCGTGTTCTACGAGGCGATGGCGACCCTCGCCTTCCTCCCCAACTCGCCGACCCTCATGAACGCAGGCAGAGACCTCCAGCAGTTGGCCGCCTGCTTCGTGCTGCCCATCGAGGACTCGCTCGATGGAATCTTCGACACCTTGAAGCTGGCGGCGAAGATCCACCAATCTGGTGGAGGCACCGGCTTCTCGTTCTCCCGCCTGCGGCCGCGCGGTGACATGGTGAAGACCACACGCGGCATCTCGTCCGGCCCGGTTTCGTTCCTCGAGGTCTACGACTCGGCCACCGAGCACATCAAGCAGGGCTCGTTTCGCCGCGGCGCCAACATGGGCATCCTGGACGTCACCCACCCGGACATTCGCGAATTCATCGACGCAAAGCGAACCGGTGGTATCACCAACTTCAACCTCTCCGTCGCCGTCACGGAAGATTGGATGCGTCGCGCCGCCGCGGGCGACACCTACGCCCTCGTGAACCCCCGCTCCGGCGAGGCCGTCGCCGAGATCTCTGCAGGCGAGGTCTTCGCACAGATGGTCGACGCCGCCTGGGAGACGGGCGACCCCGGTCTGGTGTTCCTCGATCGTATGAACGCCCCGCGCACCAACCCGACGCCGTCGCTCGGCCGGATCGAGGCGACCAACCCATGCGGGGAGCAGCCATTGCTGCCGTTCGAGGCGTGCGTGCTCGGCTCCATCAACCTCGCACAGCTCGCGGGTCCCGACGATGTGGACTGGCCCGAGCTACGCCGGCTCGTTGACATCGCTGTCCGGTTCCTCGACAACGCCGTCGAGCGCAGCCACTACCCCGTGCCGGAGATCGAGCAGATCCACAAGCGGGGGAACCGCAAGATCGGGCTGGGCGTCATGGGCTGGGCCGACCTCCTGGTGCGCCTCGGCATCCCGTACGACGACGACGCAGCGATTGCGCTCGGCGACCGAGTGATGAGTTTCGTGTCGGCGGAAGCCGATGCCGCGTCCGAGGCGCTGGCCGCCGAGCGCGGGCCTTTCGCCAACTGGCAGGTGTCCGTGTACGGGCCGGATGCGCAGCACCGCCCCTTGCGCAACGCCACCCGCACCACCATCGCCCCGACGGGCACCATCTCGATCATCGCCGGCTGCTCATCGGGCATCGAGCCGCTGTTCGCCCTCAGCTACTACCGCAAGGTGATGGAGGGAACCGTGCTCGGCGAGGTGAACCCCGACTTCGAGGCCGCGGCGCGAGACGCGGGCGTGTGGAGCGACGATCTCGCCGCCGTCGTGGCAGACCGGGGCGGAGTGCGCGGCCTCGACGGAGTCCCCAGCGAGTTGGCGGCGCGCTTCCCCACGGCGCACGACATCGCACCCGAGTGGCACGTGCGTCACCAAGCCGTGTTCCAGCGCCACGTCGACAATGCGGTCAGCAAGACCATCAATCTGCCGCGGGACGCAACGCACGCCGACGTCCGCCGCATCTTCCTGCTCGCAGCCGAGCTCGGGTGCACAGGCATCACCGTCTACCGCGACGGGTCGAAGCAGTGGCAGGTGCTCAACCGAGGACGGGCGGGAGGGACCGATTTCGGCACCGTGGAGGGATCGCCTCCTGCGGTGGGCGAGGATGAGGCCTTCGTGCCGCCGCAACGGGGCCAGAGCGTGCTCGACATCTGCCCGGTGTGCGGTTCGGCATCCTTCGAGTTCGCCGAAGCCTGTGGCAAGTGTCACTCGTGTGGCCACTCGACGTGTTGAGGGGAGTGACATGACCGACCAGTTTCGCCTCCGCACACGAGAGGATGCTGAGCGCTTGGAGGAGCAGACGCTTGCGCCGGCGGCCACGAGGGCAGCCGGGTCGCGGGGCAGGGCCCTCCCCGAGATGCCCGATCCGCACCGCACTGCGTTCGAGCGCGACCGAGACCGCATCCTGCACTCCAAGTCGTTTCGGCGGCTGAAGCACAAGACGCAGGTGTTCATGAATCCGGAGGGCGACCACTACGTCACCCGGCTCACTCACACGCTCAAGGTCACCCAGATCGGGCGTGCCATCGCCCGCAACCTGTCGCTCAACGAGACGCTCACAGAAGCGATGTGCCTGGGGCACGACGTTGGCCACTCGCCCTTTGGCCACACGGGCGAGGAGGCGCTCTCCGAGTTCGTCGAGGGCGAGTGGAGCCACGCCGAACAGAGCGTGCGCATCTTCGCGCTGCTCGAGCCGATCAACCTCACGTGGGAGGTCACGGACGCGATCGCCCGCCATCCCTGGCGCGTTTCCGACAAGCCGAGCACGCCCGAGGGCGACATCCTGCGGTTCGCCGACCGCATCGCATACCTGACCCATGATGCCGAGGATGCGCTCCGAGCGGGTGTGCTCGACGTCTCCGACGTGCCGACGGGCGCTCTCGCTGCGTTCGGTGACCCAGGACGCGAGTGGATCGACACCGCCATTCGATCCGTGACCGACGAGTCACTCCGAACCGGCGTCATCTCGATGGACCCTGCGCTACTGGAGGTCATGCACGAGCTGCGTGCCTTCATGTTCGAGCGGGTCTACTTGCGGGCCGAGATGGAGCCGCAGCGTCGGCGGGCCAAGGAGATCGTGCGCGGCCTCGTCGCCTACTTCACCGAGCACCCAGCCGAGATTCCCACGACGTATCGCCACGAGGCTTCGACGAACCAGACGCAAGTCATCGACTATGTAGCCGGCATGACCGATCGATTCGCCATCCGCATGCACGACCGGCTCTTCCGCCCGAGACTCTTCGACTGAGGTGTTGCCGGGCCTCAGCCCTGGTTCTGGACCTGGCGAAGGATCTCGTTGATGAAATCGGTACCGGCGGGTGTCTCCGTTTGCACGCCCCGCAGCTGGTCGATCGTGTTCAGGCGTTGCTGCACCTGGAGGCATCCGATCGCCTCTGCGATGTCGAAGTACTGGCTCACGGCGATCTTGTCGACATACCCCCTGATCTCCGTTGCGGGGAGCCGCCCTTCCGATTTCGCGGCGAGCTCATCGATCGTGTCGGCGGCTGTGCGGACGACCCCGACGAAGGTGTCGGACAGCTTGTCGCAGTCGCGCAGCCCGGCGAGGGTCTCGTCGATGTCGATCGCACCGATGCGGTCACGCAGGCCCTGGGCACTCTCGGCAACGCCGGCGCATCCCGCAGCGAGTCCGACGACGAGGAGGAATGCGGCCACCACGCGGCTCACGACTCGGCGCTCCACATCGGTTCCGGCACGCTCCACTCAGGCGATTCCCCCCAACGGTCCTGGTAGACCACTTCCTCGACGGGGCGGCGGGCGGCGACCCCCCACCGGCCGAGCGGATACCCGCACGGTATGGCTGCAGCGTTCCTCCAGCCCTTGTCGAGAGGGACGCCGAGCAGATCGGCCACCTGCTCATTGCGAAACGAGCCGAGGATGGTCGTGAGCGTCGTGCCGATCCCCCGCCCCCGGGCGGCCAGCATCAGGTTCCAGACGGCCGGGTAGATCGATGCGCCGGTGGGGTCGTTGCGGTGGAAAGGGAGGATGACCAGAGGCACGTGTTGGAAGTTGTCGGCGAGCCACTGTGACGAGTTGAAGACGCGGGCCATCTGAGGATTCGCAGTCCGGTCGGCGCCCGCATACACGGTCTCGTTGAGGACACCCCACGCCTCCCGGTAGAGGTCGGCGAGCGCAGCGATGGTCGGCGTGTCCGTCACGACCAGCCATCGCCAGTTCTGAGCGTTGCTGCCGGACGGAGCACGAACGGCAGCGTCGAGCATCAACCGAACGTCCTCGTCGGGAATGGCCTCGGGCGCAACACGCCGCATCGCCCTGGTCGTGTACAGCGCTTCGTAGAGATCCATGGCGGCGAGGGTACCCGACGCATGGGCGCCCGGGCACCTGCTGCCGCGTTGCGGCCGGAGTACGATCCACCGATGCCGCGACCCCTCGCCATCGGCGTTCAGCTGCCCGAGATCGAGCGAGAGGTTCGGTGGCCGGAGCTCAGGACCCTCATCGAGACGATCGAGGACGTCGGTTTCGACTCCATATGGGTTGGCGACCACTTGCTCTACCGGCTCGAGGATGGGGGCGCAGCCGGGCCATGGGAAGCGTGGTCCCAGCTCGCCGCAATCGCCGCCATCACAGATCGGGTCACGCTCGGGCCTCTCGTCGCTGCGACGAGCTTCCACGCCCCGGCGATGCTGGCGAAGAAGGCGGCGACCGTCGACGAGATCTCCGGTGGCCGGCTCATCCTCGGGTTGGGCGCAGGCTGGAACGAAGCAGAATACGCCGCATTCGGATTCCCCTTCGATCACCGGGTCAGCCGCTTCGAGGAGGCATTCACGATCATCCGCACCCTCCTGTCGGTGGGGCACGTCGACTTCTCCGGCAGGTACTACCACGTCCGAGACTGCGAGCTGTTGCCACGGCCGCGGCCCGGCGGTCCGCCGCTGATGGTCGGGTCGCAAGGACCGCGCATGTTGGCCGCGACGCTGCCCCATGTTGCGATGTGGAACGCCTGGCACTCGTGGTTCGGCAATACGCCCGCGGGATTGGCGCCGATGCTCGCACAGGTGGATACGGCCTGTCTCGAGGCCGGGCGCATGCCCGGCGAAGTGGCGCACACCATCACCGTCATGGTGGAGATGACCGGCGGAAGCGGAGGCCAGCACGGCAGCCCCGGCCGCCCGACGTCAATGGCCCTGTCGGGGACTCCTGAGCACCTTGCGGCCGAATTCCGCCGCTATGCGGACCTCGGCGTTGCTCACATCCAGCTGGTCGTTGATCCCATCACAGCCGCCGCCGTCGAGGAACTCGGCGAGGTGCTTGCCATTCTCGATGCGTCACGCTGAGGCGGATTCAATCGATGAACGAAGCCACGACCGCCAGCAGCACCATCGCGGCGACGGCCCAGCCAATGGCCCACGCGATATAGCGCCGCGCCCACTGGCCCCAGGTCCAGCTCGCATCGGCGAGGCGGGAACCGAGGAGAAACCACAGTGGGAAACTCGTGACGACGCCGAGCACCACGGTCACGACGGGAGCGAGCTTCGCCAGCGCGAACAACCATGTGGTCGGCGCCGCCAGGAGGAAAAGAAGTCCCGGCAACAAGGGGAGTTGCCGGGTCGGTGAGGCCCGTTACAGACCCTCGCATCGCTCCGAGGGCAATGACGACGGTGATCAGCGGCCACGAAAGGGCCAAGAGGCCACCGCGACCGGTCGGCAGGCCGCCGCGCCGTGAGGCGAACGAGAACTGGCGCGTCACACTGCGGACGATAGCCACCGCCCACGGCCGGCGGCCGCCGGTAGCATCCCCGCCATCATCTGAGAGGAGCCAAAGCGGTGAACGACCACATCGACAGGGGTGCCATCAAGGTTATCGAGGTGATCGGAATCTCGGACGAGAGCTTCGAGGACGCCGTCGCCCGGGCCGTCAAGAAGGCCGCCGAGAGCATCAGCGGCATCACCGGCGTCGAGGTCCACTCGTGGAATGCGCGCGTGAAGGACGGCGAGGTCGTGCAGTACCGGGCGAGCTGCAAGCTGGCGTTCGTCGTCAAGTAGCAGCGGAGCTGTCTGGGACCCGGTGACGAGCGGGACGCAGAGTGGGGCGGGCTCTCGGGAGCCCGCCCCATCGTTGGCCATCCACGGCGCGGTCGCCGCGAGCGCCGTGCTTCAGTTGCCTTGGTCGTGTGGCACGACCACGGTGATCGTGACCAGCTTCACCTGCCCGTCGACGCTCGTGACGAGCGCCGTGATGGTGTAGGTGCGGCCCTCCAGCGCATAACGCTGCGCACGCAGGTTCACGGTCGACGGACCCAGAATCACGATGTCGTTCGGCTTGTCGCCCGGGACCACGACATCAGGCTCCGATGACATCACGTCGAGAATCTCGACGCTCAACGCGGCGCCGTTGCCGTCGACACCCGTCACCTCGACGGTCACGTACTTGTGGTTGGGGGGCCACAACGTATCGGGTGTCGCCGCGACGGCGGCACCGAATCCAAGCCCCAGCCCGACCAGCACGGGGTCGTGGTCAGACGATCGGTAGGCCGACGGGTCGTACCACAGCGGGATGTTCTCCGGCTTATCGAACGCTTCGTCGTAGTCGAACGCATCCGGCTCATCGGCGTTGATGTTCCACGGCGCCGCACCTGTGACTTGACCCACCAGCGATGTGCTGGCGAGACCGTAGTCCAGGTAGCCGGTTTGGCCGTCGAACACGTAGGTGTAGACGTCGTCTGGCTGGAAGGCTTCGAGGAGGTCCACGTAGCCGGCCGCTTCGAGCACGTCGATCGGGTCCTCCTGGGCGTACGCGTTGTAATCGCCCAGGAGCACGTAGTCGGGATCGGTCGTCCCCGTCGGTCCCGTCGCCAGCCAGTCCACGAGGACCTGGGCTGCGACGGTTCTCGTGAGGTTGCAGTTCCCTTGACGTGGGTCGTCATCCCCAGCCCCGCAAGCCGAACCCTTGCTCTTCAAGTGGTTCACGACAGCCGTGAAGTACTCGCCGGAGCCGATCTCCATGAAGGTCTGAGCCAGTGCGGGCCGGTTGCGGTCGGTACCGCTGGAGAGCGGATCGACGAAGGCCGCCGTGTCGAGCACGCCGAGGCCACCGACCGGCGTCACCGACGCCGGCTGGTAGATGAGCGCAACCGTGATTTGGTCCGAGCCGACGTTCGCACCCGGATCGACATACGCATACGTGCCCGGCGCCGTTGCGTCGTTCAGCGCATCCACCAGATCGGCGATTGCACTGTTGGCACCGTCGACGAAGTCGTTCTCGATCTCGATGAGACCGACGACGTCGGCGTCGAGCGCCGTGATCGCCGAGACGATCTTCGCCGTCTGCTTCACGAGCTCCTCAGGCGTGGTGGCACCGCGAGCCGTGGGGAACCCGCCGCCCATGCCGTCGCCGTTGAAGTAGTTGAGCACGTTGAACCCAGCCACCTGGAGGCTGCCGCCGACGCTCGGCGGCACCGCGGGCCGCGGGTTCGTGTCGGCGAAGTCGGGCAGCGCCGTGAGCTGGATCGCATACCGGTCCGGCGTCGTGCCGGTGTACGGCCGAATCCACGACAGAACGCCCACGATGTTGCTCAGGGTGTCACCCCCGCCAAAGGCGTCGGCGAAGTCCAACTCGCCGTCGGGGAGCGTCACGGGGTAAGGGTTCTGGTCCTGGCTGCCGTCGTCGAGCCTGATCCGCCGCGCCTCGTTGAACACGGCGATCGCATCCGAGGCCGGGCCCGGCTCGGCGGCATCCGTCGGCTGCTCGAGCCGCTCGGTGGCCACGTCCACCACGCCGAAGCGATCGAGGTTGAAGTACTCGATCACCGTCATCGGCTGGTTTGTGGTGACGGCCATGCCCTCGTATCGCTCGAGGTCCCCCTGCCCGCCTGCGAGCGGGAACGGGATGGTCGTGGTCGAGACCAGGTCGTCCTGGTCAGACGGGCAGACGACGACCTCGCCACCGCCGCTCGTGCTGACCTGCGTCTGATCCTGGAACTCTCCGGCAAGGCCGCGAATCCGGACCAGGTCGCCTTGTTCGACGGGGACCCCCGGATTCAACGGCAAATCGAAGACGAACACACCCTCAGACGTGAGCGGATCTCCGTCGGCGTCGGTGTCTTCCTCCTGCACGTAGAACCCTGCCAGGTCCGTCCCGTCGGTGTTGCTCGCCTGGAAGTCGCCGACGACGACGCCCTCGACGAAGACCTCTTGGCCGGGTATCGGCGTCGTCTCTCCGGAGCCCTGGATGTCGTGAATCAGCGTGAACGCATAGGTCGCATCACAGCTCAAGGCAGGCGCAGTCACGCAGTCTGTCGTCGCGCTGGTGTTCTCCGCCCCCGGCGTTGCGCACCGCTGGCTCAGATCGACGTTGTTCTGATCCGTATCGACTCCATCCGGGAAGCGCGAGATGCCGCTGTTGTCGATGCTGGGATCGTCCTCGAGACCCGTGCCGGAACCTTCGGTGTAAGGAGCACCTGTGTCCCCCTCGTAGCTCACGGCGTCCACGAGCGCACCGGAGCCGTCACGCAGCCCGACCGCATCCGGGGCACCATTCTGGATGAGGTTCGAGTCGGGCGTCACATCCAGGTCGCACTCGGGCGTATTGGCAGCGTCGCCGCACACGACGAAGTATTCGCCACCTGCAAGCGAGACAGCCGGGAGGGCGATCGTCTGATAGACGGCCGCACCGCCACCCGTGCCGTTGACGAGCTCGACCGTCCAGCCGCTCAGCTCGGCAGCCTCGCCGCCGGTGTTCTTCAGTTCGAGGAACTCGGCCGTGTCGGTACCGGCTTGGTCGTAGTCGATCTCATTGATGACGACTGCCGGCGGTGGCGCACAGTCTGTCGTCGCGCTGGTGTTCTCCGCCCCCGGCGTCGCGCACCGCTGGCTCAGATCGACGTTGTTCTGATCCGTATCGACTCCATCCGGGAAGCGCGAGATGCCGCTGTTGTCGATGCTGGGATCGTCCTCGAGACCCGTGCCGGAACCTTCGGTGTAAGCAGCACCTGTGTCCCCCTCGTAGCTCACGGCGTCCACGAGTGCACCGGAGCCGTCACGCAGCCCGACAGCATCCGGGGCACCATTCTGGATGAAGTTGGTGTCCGGACCGTCGTCGATGTCGCAGTTGGCGACCGTGGCGGCGTTGGCGCACACGACCAGATAGTCGCCGGCGGCGAGGGTGAAGCCCTGGTCAGGCATGATGGTGTCGTAGACCGAAGCGCCGCCGCCCGTTCCGTTGACCAGCTCCACCGTCCACCCGTCGAGGTTCGCCGTTGAAACGCCAACGTTCTTCAGCTCGAGAAACTCCGCAGCGTCCGTGCCGACCTGGTCGTAGTCGATTTCGTTGATCACGATGTCCGGCGGCGTCGGGGTTCCGCCGAAGCTCTGTCCTGTGTTGACCGCACCGTCCGTGTTCGGGATGGGCCCGGTCCAGGTGAAGTCCTCGTACATCGTGCCGCTACCGGTGAGTTGGAGCGACTGCCCAAGGGGCGTCGTGCTGGCCTCAGAGACCCCAATATCCGTGCTGGTCATGCTTGCAGCCGGACCGTCGGCGGCCGTGAACGACCCCTCGTAGGAGAGGAACTGGACGACGGTCGAGCCGTCGACAAGCGCCAGACCGTCAGGTGAGCCGTTCTGAATCCCGGCTCTCAGGAAGCTGAGAGTGCCGAAGCCCGCATCTTGGTCGGGAATCGCACCGGTCAGGGTGATGGTGTCGTAAACATTGAGCTGCGTCGGCGCTGCCGTTGTAGAGCGCCACGGTCCAGCCCGCAAGGTCCGTCCCGGCAGGTCCGGCGATCTCTACGAACTCGTTGTCATCGGCGCCGTCGTTGTCGTAGTGGATCTCGTTGATGAAGACCGACGTGGCCGCCGAAGCAGACGTCGCCGGGAAGGCGACCAGCACCGAGGCCAGCAGTGTGAATACGAACATTGCGCGCACGCGACGCGTTCGGGTGGCAAAGCTCACCATTCCCCTTCTCTCTCTCGTCCCACGGTGGTCCCTTGTCGCAAACAATCATGACCTCGATCGTTCACTGAAGCCGACGCCGGCGTGACCACGCTGTGACCATCGCCGACGAGCCCCGTCATGGACCCTCCGGACGCTAGCGAACAGCCACCGGTGATGTAGGTCCGACTGGACGCCGGAGTCCGCCACGGCCGCAACGTGATTGAATGCCGAGCCGCGACCCAAGGAGGTGGACATGCCCCCCGCAGCCTTCGTTCCGATCATCCTGCTGGTGGTCGCCTACGTTGCGTGGATCGTTCGCGACATCCTGAGGTCCGAGGTCAAGCACCTCCCGCGAGCGGCGTGGATCGCCATCGCCGTGCTGAGCATCCCGGTCGGTGGCATCGTCTACCTGCTCGTTGGCAAGGAGCAGACGTGATTCGGGTCCACTCGATCACCAAGCGGTACGGCGACGGAGGCGGCGCTCGACAGGCGTCGACCTCACGGTGCCGGAGGGCTCGGTCTACGGCCTGGTCGGCCCGAACGGCGCAGGCAAGACGACGCTGCTCTCGATCCTCGCCGGGCTGCGCCGCCCGACCTCCGGGATCCGTCGAGATCGACGCCGGGGTCGAGCATCGGGCCGTCCTCCCCGACGCCCCCCGCTTCGACAAGTGGCTGACGGCCCGCGAAGTCGTCGCCCTCGCCGCCGATCTGGGGGGTGTCAGGGACGAGCACCGCATCCACGCGGTGCTGGAGGACGCCGGCCTGGAGGGGGCCGCCGACCGTGCCGTAGGGGGCTTCTCGCGGGGAATGCTCCAGCGCCTCGGAATCGCCGCCACCCTGGTCACGGACCCAAAGCTCGTGATGCTCGACGAGCCCGCCGCCGCCCTCGACCCTGCGGGGCGGCGCGAGGTGCTCGACGTAATCGAGCGCATGCGCGGCACGTCGACGGTGCTGTTCTCGAGCCACATCCTCGGCGATGTCCAGGCGGTGTGTGATTGGGTCGGGATCCTCGACCGCGGTCGTCTGTTGTTCGAGGGCGCGGTCGCGGAGCTGCTCGGCAACGCATCGAGCCGCGTCTACGTGGTTCGTGTGCGGGCGGATGCAGCACCCGTGGCCGACCGCCTCCGGGCGAACGAGTGGGTGCGATCGGTGGAGATCCCGGCCGAGCACCTGCTTCGCGTCGACGTCACCACTCTCGAGGCCGCCGAGCAGCACTTGGTCCCGGCGCTCGCCGAGATCGGTGTGCCGGTGGTGAGCGTCGAGCCCGAGCAGGTGAGCCTCGAGCAGGTGTTCCTGGAGCTGACGAGATGAGCCTGTGGCGACTCGAGTGGGTGCGACTGGTCCGTTCGAAGCGGCTGGTCGCCCTTGTCGGCGTGTACCTCTTCTTCGGCTTGCTCGGCCCGGTGACGGCCCGCTACATCGGGGAGATCCTGCAACGCTTCGGCGGCGATGTCGTCGTCCAGTTCCCGGACCCCGTCCCTCCAGACGGCGTCGCCCAATTCACGTCGAACGCCAACCAGATCGGCCTGCTCGTCGCCGTCGTGGTCGCGGCAGGGGCGCTCGTCATCGACGCCACCCCCGAGATGTCGATCTTCCTCCGAACCCGGGTCGATGGTGTGGGCCGACTGCTCGTGCCCCGGCTGGTCGTTTCCTTCGCAGCGGTCGCGGCGGCGTTCTTCGTCGGAGTGCTCGGTGCGTGGTACGAGACGGTGGTGCTGCTCGGGGCGCTCCCCGTCGCCGACCTCCTGCTGGGAACGCTGCTGACACTCGTCTACATGGCGTTCGTCGTGGCCCTCGTGGCCGCGCTCGGCAGCCGCCTCCCCAGCGTGCTCGGCACGGTTGCCACCACGCTCGTGGTGCTTCTCGTGCTCCCCATCTTCGGCCTCGTCGATGCGATAGGCCGCTGGCTGCCCAGCCACCTCCTCGGCGCCATGGACGCATTGCTGCGGGGAACCGAGCCGTGGACCGACTACCTGCCGGCGACCCTCGTGGCTCTCGTCCTGGCTGCGGCGCTGGTGTGGCTGGCTATCAGATGGGCAGCCCAGCGGGAGCTGTAGAGCAAGGAGACGTCAGACATCCGATCACGGGCCACAAGCGGGACCGGCCGAGTCGCCCCCTCCGTCCCGAGCCTGCCGGCTCGGGCCACCTCCCCCGATGGGGGAGGCATTCGATCCGGGGATGAGCCAACGTTTGCTGGCTCCCCCTCAGGGGAGCTGCCCGGCGCAGCCGGGCTGAGGGGGTCTTCGCCGCCTCATCGCGGTCTCCCGCTCCCCAGGCGCACGACTGCGGTCGCAGCGCCGACGTTGCCGGCGGCGTCGGTGCACGTCGCGGTGAGAACGAAGCGCTTGGCGTAGACCGTCAGCACGCCATCCACGTCCTCCCAGCGTGCGTTCCTGCTGGGGACGAACACGACCACCTGTCCATCGATGACGGGGGCCCCGTTGATGTCGGCCGCCAGCGACGGCGCCGGATCCCGATCGTCGGTGCAGCTCGCCACGACCTGAAACTCGCTGCGGCCGATGCCGGTGCCTGAGACCAGCACCAACTCGGCCGTCGCCACGGGCGGTGTCGTATCCGGACCCACCTCGACGAATACCGCCGTGGTCCGCGCCGGCACAGAGAACATCCCAGTCCCAGCATCGAACGACGATGTCTGCACCACCGGGTCGGCTGAGGCGGCCAGCACCGGATGGAGGAGGACATCCTCGCCGCCGTCGGTGGGTGATGCCCGTCCACACGGCGTCGGCGGTCGGGGTCGAGGTCGGCGCCAACCGTGTCGGAGATCGACATGACGATCACGCCCGGGACCTGGTCCGGGCCGGTGTTGTGGAACGCCAGGCGCGCCTCGACCTCGGCGGCCGTCGGCAGGCGGAACAGCGGCGTGCTCTTGCGCACCTCGAGGATCTCCCGAAGATGCGACGGCCGACGCCTCGACCTCGGTCATCGTCGGGCGCCAGCGCCGGATCGGCGAGTCGCGGCGCGATCAGGTACCAGTCCGACTCGTTCTTCTCCGCCACCGGCAGGCCGACGCCGTAGTTCGTCGTCTCGTACGAGAAGTCGAGGCTGTTGAACCAGTCCCCGGAGTTGAACGAGTCGCGGTCGAACGACTTCGAGCGCAGCATGTCGACACCGGCGTGGAAGAACGGCACGCCCTGCGACAACGGCGTGACGTCCATCGCCACGTTCTGCGCCCGCACCCGGTCGGCCATCCGCCGGAATCAGGCGCCTGCCACTCGTCCTTGTTCTCGTCGATCGTTGCGATGTCGAACACCGGCAGCAGGTGTAGATGGGTCAGCCCGGCGTCGGCCAGCGCCGCCAGGTGCTGCATCCCGTCGGATGTCGTGGACGGTGAACGCCTTGTACGTGCCCCGGTACGCCTCGGGCACCGTCGTTGTCGTCCGACCGAGAAGTCACGGACGTGCAACTCGTAGACCACGATGTGCTCGGGTGCAGCCAGCATCAGGCTTCGCCAGCCGGGCCCAGCCGCGCGGCGTCACCCCACGGTCGGCGAGGTTCACTATCTGCGTACGAGTGCTGTTCGTCGGCCAGCGAGACCGAATACGGGTCGGTGACGAGGTTGGTCTCGAACGCCATCGTCGACGGCGCCCAGACGTCCACCTCGTACAGGTAGTACCACCCCTTCCACGTCGGATCGCCGGTGAGGCTCCATGACGCCGGTGGCGTCGTTGCGCACCATGTCCATCACCGATCGACCCCGTAGCGGGGTCGGAATCTGGCGAACAGATGCAGCCTCACGCTGCGAGCGGTCGGCCCCCACAGCTCGATAGTGGGCGTTGCGCCGTTCCACACGACGCCGAGGTCGCCGTCGTACGCATACAGGTCGTCGAGGACGCCTGGGATCTGCAGCCCGGTTGCGGCGAAGCGCACCCCGTCCGTCGAGGTCGCCACCACGGCGAACTGCGTACGCAGGATGTCCGGCACGAGCGCGACGATCGCCCGGCCCAATCCGCAGCTGCGGCAGGCCGCCGAGGTGCAGCATCCCGTCGATACCGGTCGGATACGTGGCGTCGAGCGTCAGTGGGATCGCGGTGCCGCCCGTTCACCATGCCATCATCGAGCAGCTCGAGGGTGCCTTCGGGCGACCACCAGCAGCTCGTAGGTCGCAAACGCGTCCTGGGCGGCGGGCCACACGATGGTGTCCTCCGCCACCCAGTGCGCCTGCTGCTTGGCCAGATCGCCCGCGTTCCCCGGTCCACCCAGGATCGGCCCTCACCCGTCGGCTTCTTCGGCGCCGTCCAGTCGGTCCCTTCGGCCGGATCGATGGCGTCGCCCCACAGGTGCACACCCCAGAAGTCGTTGAAGTCGTCAGACGTGGGGTCCCCGTAGTCGCCGTCGTCGCGGTGGTAGTGGATGGTGGCGTAGCCCTGCGCTGCGGCCTGCGACGTGTAGTTGGTGGCGTCGTCCTGGCGCAGCCAGATCTCAGGCGAGGCGCTCGGATCGAAGGAGCGATCGGCGTCCGTGCCGTCCTTGTTGTCGCCGCGATGGACGATGAAGTTCACCGGTTGCGATGGGTCGGCGAGCTCGATCCAGGCGAACCGGCCGTATTCATCCTCGCCGAGGAACGGCTTGGGGCTGGTCCAGTCGGTGACCTCGGACGGGTCGATGGCGTCGCCCCACAGGTGGAGGCCCCAGAAATCGTCGAAGCCACCGGTGGACTCATCGCCGTAGTCGCCGTCGGTCCGTAGGTAGTGGACGATGGCGTACGGGACGTCTGTTGGTCGCGGAGACGAACGTGAACGTGACCGCATCGCCATCAGCAGCCGACGCTCGAACGGGATGTTGTCGCCGCCGGCAACACCACCCGACTCCATAGTTCTCGTCCCACGACTCATCGATGGCCGCCTTCGCCTCGTACGACCCCGCGGGCAGCAGCTGTCGTCGCTGAAGGTGTACGTGCCGTCGCCGTCGGCGATCCTGCAGCCAGGAGCGCAAACACGCAGGGATCCCAGTCGCCCCCGCAGCCCAGCGCCGCCTGGAACGAACCCTGGCGCCGTCACGATCCGGCTGTTCACGATTGTCGGTGATCCAATGCGAGCCGTGCGAGTAGTAGAACTTCACCGACGAGTCGGCGCCCGAGCGAGCAGCGCGATGTTGGCGCCCGTCTCGCAGCGGCACCCGCACCGTAGTTCTCGTCCCATGTGTCGTTGAGCGCGACCTTGTACTCCCAAGCTCGCCGGCCGGAAGATCGAACGAGTGTCTGCCATACGTCATCGTCGGCGTCGAAGGCCAGCTCCGAGTCAGCGCACTGCGGGCTGCCAGTCCCCGAGACAACCCAGCTCGTCCTGAAGGCTCCCCACCACCGCAGCCGACGTCGGCTCCTGATGTGTGGTCCGCCGCAGCCGGCATGGCGTGGCGAGCGCCGGCGTGAGCAGCGACAGAACGCAACAAGAGCACGGACGGTACGCGACAGGCGCATGACTCCCTCTGGAACGTAGTGGTGATCCTGGATGCTCCGAGACTAGATCCGAGTTCCGGTGCGTCGAATCTCGATCTGACCGGACGCTGGGTCGCCCACCACAATCGGAGACCGATGCCCCGAGGGAGATGCGTCACGGCCACTGATGATCGCCGGACATCGATGGCAGCCGTGCCGTCTGTCGGACGCACTGGATTGAGCTCTCCGCGTACGCACGTCGAGCCATCGATGAATCCCGGGCGCGACACAAAGGGCTCGGCCAGCTTCATGAAGGCGATGGTCTCCGCGCTCACGGTCGACCGTGAACCACCACGACTTGCGTCCCTCGTTCGGCTGAGCGGCGATCTCGTCCGTGTCGACGTCGATGAGCACCAGAGTCTTGATGCGCGTGCCGTCCGCCCGGTCGCGCCACCAGAAGGCCACCACCTCGTGCGGACAGCCAGCGTGCGTTGTGCATCCACGATGCGCAGGAGCCTTCGATGAGGACACGCTCGTTCGATCCATCGCCGTCGATGATCACGAGATCCGAGCCCGAACGCAGTCCTCGCCCCTCCCGTCACGCCCGAAGACCACACGGTCGCCCCCTGGCGACATCGCAGGCGAACGACTCTGCTTGTCGTCGGTCAGGCGGGTCACCGCCCCGGTGGCCACATCGACGGCAAAGATGTCGTAGATGAACAGATCGGCCTCGTTGCCCTGGGTGACGGCCGCCGTTTCGCCCGCCTCGTCGAACGACACTGCAAGTAGTCCGTTGTCGCCCTCGAAACCAGGGTCGTAGCCGGGAAGCCCCGGACCGTTGGCGAACTGCACAACCAACCGCTCGTCGCCTTGGGCATCCGCCATCCAGATCGAGTTCACCTGAGGGTCGCGAGCCCCGTCGGCGCTCGGCAGGAACGCGACCTTGTCGCCGTCGTCGAGCACGATCGGGAACCTGGCGTCGAGCACGGTCCAGAGGGCATCGCCCGTCGTGGCGTCGTGAGCAACCACGATGTACGGAGAGGTATCCGCCTCCGCGATCCCGGCCCCGCCGCCGACGCCCTCGCCTGCGACCACATTGCCGTCGAGCGTGGGGTGGAAGAGAACGGGAATCCGAACGATCTCCTCCCCCGCGGAGTCGGCGACAACGGTGTCGTCACCCGACTGGTAGACGACAGCCGGCGTTGCATCTGCACCTGCAGCGGCAACGCCGGGCACGGATGCCAGCATGGCTGCTGCGGACGAGAGAACACACCAGAGCACCAACCTGCGACGCATCACGACCTCTCTCTCTCGAGCCTCAGCCCGGCACCTGTCATAACGGAACTGCGTCCATCGACGAATCCCGAAGTCTGCCGAGCTTCCCGGTCAACCCCGATACCCAGCGGCGTGGGCCGGCTGTCCTTGCTTGTTCGCCTTCTGTTTGGCGGTCTCTCGGCTGTCCTCGTTCCCCGATTCGTATCGGTACTTGGTGCCGCTTTCACCCCACTGGTAGTACGGCCCTCTTGCGTCCTTGCCGCGATGCACAGGCATACGTCATCTCCAAGTGGTCTCCTGAGCCGAGGTTGCACGCTGGGGAGGGCTCGTGATCCCGGCGTCGGAGACACTGAGCACGACGCCCGCCACCCACGCGATGCCAAGTCTGGGACCGAGTTCGTCGATGACGTGCGCCAGCCCGTGCACGAAGCAATCGACCGCTTCATCGCTCGGCTCGTCGCTGCCGGAACTCACGAGATTTCCCTCTCCGTGCGCCAACTTGCCGTCTCTACCCATGCGACGGCTTCGGCAAACCATGTGCCTGCACATTCCTGCACCCGAGCCGCGCGGCTACTGCGTCGCGACCGGCAGATCTCCGACGTCGAAGGTCACATCTGCTGGGAACGCCGTGAGGAGGGTGGCGTTCACCTCGATGCCGATGCTCGTCGCACCGTCGAAAGTGCCGGAGCCAGCCTGGTCTCGAGACAGGGGTGTCGTACCTTCCGTACCGGGGCTCACGACGCGCGGCCCGAAGAAGGCGCCGCCCGCAGGGAAGTAGATCGCAAGATCCTGACCGTCACGAGCGACGCGTACGACCACGGTGACGTCACCGCCGAGCACCGTGCCTTCGAGGACCCAGTCGGCGCTCCCGCCCCGCTCCGTGAGCTCGAGCCTGGTGATGGCCAGCGACACCCCTCCGCCGAGGTCCACCGAGACGGGCTTGTCACGAACCCCCAGCACGTCGGATTCGACGGGAAGCGTCGCCGAGCCGTGTCTCCCGTCCGGCTCCCAGCGCTCCACCAGCCGAAGCCGGGCGATACCGGCGTCGCCGGGGTCAGGGAAGACGATCGAGACCACGCCAGGCACATCTGGGTTCGTGATGACCCTGTCGGACGAGATCATCTCGCCCGCGCCGGTCTCCAAGACCCACTCACCTCCCTCGAGGAATCCCGATTCCACCTCGAAACCCCGCCGGAACACCGTGCCTACCGCGATGAACAGCTCGTTGCCGAGCCTCATCGCGTAGTCGGGCTTTGCGGCGAGCGATTCGGACAGCGGCTCGTACCCGGGCGGGAACGGCACCTCTGCGACGTCGGCCGCTGCAGACGTGGATTCCTGGATGATGGTCGTGGTGGCGGGGCTCGCAAGATCGCCGCCGGAGCGCGCAACCGCGTAACCCCCGATGACGGCGAGCGCACCGACTGCGATCCCCGCAAGCAGCGGCCACCACGGGCCTCCCCGATCCGGCTCTGCAAGCGGCGATCGCAGGATCTCCGAGAAGTCGACGCCCTCAGCCATCGTCACCCGCCGAGATCAGGACCGTGGCCTCGAGCGGCCCCCAGGTGACGGCGGTGTAGATGATCCGGACCGGATCTGGCACCTCGAGCTCGCTCCAACGCAGCTGGAATCCGGTTGAGCCGCCGCTCAGGCCGGTTCCACCAATCGTGCTCGATGCGCTGACCCAGCCACGACCTGCACCCTGGTAGGTCGTGATCCTCCCGAACGGGTTTCGCACGACCTCTCTCCATGCGTCGGGGGCGGCGGTCACGTCGAAGTCCAGGATGCTCCCGCTCTTCTGTTCGATGACCGTCGCCAGCGTCACCGTCGTGCCGTCGTCGAACCGGAAAGTGCTTCCGGGCTGAGACGCGATCTCGAACTCCGTCCTGATCGGCACGGCAACCCTCCACCGGGTGACCGCTACCTCAGCGACGTCGGCTCGGGTCGCCGTCGCCGGCAGGTCGGTGAATCGCGCTGAGGCCGAGAGCGGCGCCGCCGACTCGCCGTTCGCCGGCCTCGGCGGCGGGGTGGTCGCTTCGAAAACGCTGCCGTCACCCAGCCGGAGGGTCCAGACGTCCGGCAACACGGCGGGCAATGAGCCGTCCGGGGCACCAAGGGAAAGGAGGCGGTAGGCGAAGGAGGCGGTGCCGTCTCCGATCTCGATGGGATCGGGCTGGATGACGGTCGAGGCAAAGCGAATCCCGCCGCCGGGCAACCACTCCGGCTCTGGCACGGATGAGTCCCTCACAGCAGCGTTCGTGCTCGGGGCGCCAACGTCGGGACTGTCGCCGCTCCCGAGCCAGAGCCCGGCAACGGCGAGCAGCGCTCCCGTCACCACCCCGAGCGCACCACGGCGCACGCGACTCATGGCGATCAGGTTACGCAAGCAAGATCCTCGTGCAGGGCCTCACGTCCTCTTCGGCGCCACAGGAAAGTGACCTGCCGGGCCCGAATCGGGACACCCGGACGGGGACACCCGAAATCCGGTCGACATAGCTTGAGAGGCAGGATCCGCCGGACGGCAACCCGCCGTTCGGCGCCGAGACGGGAGAGGGTCACATGAAGCGAAGGTCTGGATGGCGACCGCTGTTGGTGATCGTGGTGATCGCCATGTTCATTGCTCCTGTGGCAGTGCTGGCGGCTCACGAGTTCACCGATGTTCCCGACACCAACGCGTTCCACGACGACATCATGTGGCTCGCCGACGCCGGTGTAACGCTGGGCTGCAACCCGCCTGCGAACGACGAGTTCTGTCCCGACGACAGTGTCAAGCGGCAGCAGATGGCGGCGTTTCTGAGGCGCTTCGCGGTGTACTTGGGTGCGGAAGACGGGATCGTCAGCGAAGCGGACCACGCGGCAACGGCCGATAGTGCCGGCGACGCTGCCACGTTGGGAGGCACGGCGCGGGCCGACTTCTACACGAAAGCCGAGGTCGACGCAGCCATCCCCACCGACTTCTACACCCAGGCCGAGGTCGACGCAGCCATCCCCACCGACTTCTACACCCAGGCCGAGGTCGACGCAGCCATCGCTGCTGCAGCCGTGCAGGGCGCCTACACCATCGAGGAGCTCAATACTGTGCCTTCAGGCACGACGATGTTCATGGGCGTGAGTTGCTCTGCCGGCGACCTCATGGTCGGTGGCGGCTGGCAGACACTCAGCCCCGACCTGTTCCTGATCGAGCACAACCGGCCGACCACGATGGGCGAGACGTGGGAGGTCGCAGGGTTCAACAGCAGCATGGCTCCGCTCGACGTCACCATTTCCGTCCGGTGCCTGGACATGACCCCCTGAACCAAGACGACAAGGCAACGGTCGACGAGGGTGGGCATCTGCAGATGCCCACCCTCGTCGTCGTACGACGGGAGGCGAGTCCCGCAAGAGGATGCCTCCTGTGAACCTGGGTCCGTCGCCCTACTCGGCGTCCCCTCACGCTCACTGTGACGCCGGAAGTCCCGATTTGGTCTCTTGCGGCCCGGGCTGGAAGGGTCTGGCGGCCCCTTCGGCTCGCAGAGACCGAGCGCGACTATGAACCGTTGGGACGAGACGGCGGGGGGCCGTTCGAGTCCAACCCGCTTGGTAGTGCACGAGCGAGCTGGATGGGCCTTCATCGCCGCTGAGCGACTGGAGGTCGCCATGAGGGACGTTCGGATCTTTCGGATGCTGTGCACCCTCTTCCTCGTTGTCGGCTTGCTCGCCGCACCCACGGCGCAGGCCAGCAGCGACGAAGGGCCAGTCACCTACGAGGGGAACCAGCGATGCGAGGCCATTGGCCTTGTGCAGGCCTACAACGCCAACGTCACCAGGGCGCCCACATCTGGCGTCGACCCGTCGGGACGCTTCGGGTGGGTTGCGTACGACGGTGAGACGGGACATCTCGTCGACTGGTCGTCGACGGTTCCGGTCGCAGCGGTGCTCGTGAAGGGTCGCACCAGCGGCAATCGGTATGCGTACGGCGGCGCACTCGGCGATGGTGCGTTGCACGCGCCGCAAGGCCAAGGCGGCGAGTGGGCGGACGTCAGCCGCATCACGTTCTGCATGGATCCCGAACCGGGGCTGCTGACGATCGAGAAGGCGACCGAGCCGGCAGGCGCGGACGCCGTCTTCGGGTTCACCTCGACGATCGACGGTTTCGCCCCCATGCTCGCCGACGGCGGCGCGGCAACGGCTGAGGTGGCGGAAGGCCGCTACACGGTCACCGAGATGCCCGTGGCGGGCTGGGAGCTCGCAGGCGTGACGTGCGACCTCTCGGGCGCCGTGGTCGACCTGGCAGCCCGCAGCGTCGAGCTCGACGTGATGCCGGGCGCAAACGTGACCTGCGTCTTCGAGAACGTGGAGATACCGGCGGAGCCGGGAACGCTGCAGATCCCTGAGGAGCCGATAACCGCGGAGATCCCGGAGGAGCCGGGAACCGCGGAGATCGTCGAGGAGACCATCCCCCAGGACGAGCAGACGACACTCGCCTTGCCGGGGGAAGAAGAGCGGGGGACACCGGCAGTCCCAGTACTGGTCACAGCGGAGACGGGCACCGTGTCGTGGGACTTCTCGACCGGTCTGCGTGTGGATCCGGGCACGGAGATCGAGATCGCTCAGCTCACCGTGCCAGACCCAGCCGGCTCTCAGTGCTCAGCGGAGGTCGAAGCTACCAACGGCAAATCGGTGCACCTTGGTCACAACCTCAACGTGTACGTGAACGATGCGCTCCTGGTGACGCTCCAGGGTATCGAGAACGAGCCGTTCCAGTTCAGTGCCGGCTCCGCCGGATTCGTTTCGTCAGGCTCCGATCAGCTCGTCGTCGCCCTCGAGTCGACCCTGAATCGAGTGGCGTCTCTGGCTGGGAGCCTCACGGTGACCTGCGCCCACAAGGGAGAGATCGTCATCGAGAAGATCACCGATCCTCCTGGAGCAGCCCAGACCTTCGACTTCACGTCGACAGTGGCAGGCTTCGCGCCGAGCCTCGGGGATGGGGAGACCGCGAGCGTCGACGTGGAATCCGGCTCCTACACCGTCACCGAAACGGTGGCCGCAGGATGGGAGGTCCAAGACATCTCATGTGACGACCCCGAGGCCGACATCCATCTCGCCGATGGCGCAGCCACCGTGTACGTCGCCGACGGCGCAACGGTGAAGTGCACCTTCACCAACCACGAGATCCCTGAGCCTCCCGGCAAGATCGTCATAGAGAAGGTCACCGATCCTTCGGAAGCGACGGCAACGTTCACCTTCACGACCTCGGTGCCAGGATGGGCGCCGGAGTTGGGCAACGGCGAGTCGTCTGAGGTCGTCGTCGAGGCCGGCGAGTACACGATCACCGAGGCGATGACGCCGGAGTGGACTCTCACCGACCTGACGTGCGACGACCCAACAGCCGACATCGATCTCCAAGGGATCGCTGTGGTGACGGTCGATCCCGGGGAGACCGTCACCTGCACGTTCACCAACACCCAGCAAGGGACGTTGTGGGTTGGCAAGACGACGGAGCCGGCCACAGACGACGTGTACTTCGCGTTCACGTCCGACATCGCAGGGTGGCCGCCGGACCTCCACAGCGGCATGAGTGCAAGCACCACCGTCGATCCCGGCACCTACACGGTGACCGAGCTCGCAGCCGAAGGTTGGGTTCTCAGCGACCTGGTGTGCGACGACCCGGATGCGATCATCGACCTCACCACGAGTTCGGCCACGGTCCACGTGGGTGCCGGCGAGTTCGTCAAGTGCGAGTTCACGAACAAGGAGGTCGAGCTGCTCGGGGCGATCGGCGACTTCGTCTGGCACGACAAGGACCGCGACGGAGTGCAGGAAAGCGGGGAGCCGGGCATCGAGGGCGTGCGCGTCAACCTGTATGCGACAGGTGGCTCTGCCGAGGCCCAAGAAGGCTCGGTCGACATCCTGGCGACGCCGCCGATCCTCTTGGTCGCAACAACTCGGACCGACGAAGACGGTCGCTACCTGATCGACAACCTGCCGGCGGGCAACTACATGGTGGAGTTCACGAACCTCCCGAAGGGCTACCACTTCACGAAGCAGTTTGCGGCGGGCGACAAGTACATCGACAGCGATGCGGCGCTGACGAGCGGTTTCACTCCGGTCATGGTGCTCCCGGCAGGTTTCGTCGACCTGACGTGTGACGCCGGTGCCTACATCGTGGCGCAGGAAGTGCTGCCGCTCACAGGGTCGGACCTGGACGGGAGCCTCGGCGCCGGTCTGATGCTCATCTTGATGGGGGCAGCGTGTGTGCTCGCCGTGAAGCCGAGGAAGGTGATGGGCTAGCAGTTCGTCCCGACGCAACGGGCGGGGGCCGGGCGACCGGCCTCCGCCCGCCGTCTCGTTGGGGGGCCACGCGACCGCACAGCCTCTCAGAGCTTGCGCAGCACGGGCCGCCAGCCGGCGATCAGCTGTGCGGTGACCTCACCGGTGGGACGGCGAATCTCGGCCTCCACCACGAGCTCGGTGGAACGGCGCTCGACCAGCCTGCCTACGACCAGGAGCGGCGTTTCGATGGGGGTGGGGCGCCGCAGCGACACATCGAGATGGGATGTCAAGAAGGGGGGATGATGCTCCCAGTCGAATCCCTTGATCGTGTCGACCACGACGGCCGCGGTGTGGCAGTCGAGGATCATCGTCACGATGCCGCCGTTGACGATGCCGTACCCGTTCTCCATCTTGCTGGGAACGACGACTGTGGCAACGACGTCGTCGCCGTCGACGAAGCTGCGCAAGTGGAGCCCATCGGGATTCGCCGGTCCACATCCGTAACACGTGCCGTTCGGGTTCAGCCGCTCTTGGATGCTCAGGTCCACGGGAGGCCGGGCATCCACGCTCAGCTCGATCCGGCCTTCACGGTCAGCACCGGGCAGTCGGCGTCCATCAAGATGTCGTGGGCGTTCGAGCCGAGCAGGAACTTGCCTGCGGCAGTCCGCCGCCTGATGCCGATGACGATGAGCTCGCCGCCGAACTCGCGGGCCGCGATGACGAGGTCCTTGGCGGGATCGTTGCCCCGAACGTAGTCGTGGATCGAGTGGGGAATGCCCTCGGCCTCGAGCCGGGTGCCGATCTCGGCCAGTTCCTCGTCCGTAGCGAGGATCTCGTCTCCGTCTTCGCGTGGTCCACCGTGAAAGGAGTGCACGACGACGAGATCAGTGCCGCGCCGGCGCGCCTCCTCGATGGCGACATTCAGTGCGGCTCGTCCACGATCGGCAGCGATATACCCGACTACGACGCTCATTTGGCTGCTCCTCCTGGAGATTCGACACGGGAACGCTAGTGCCTCCGCCCTCGCGCGTGCTGGCGTGTCGAGCGCCGTGTTCGGCTATTCATTGACGATCGAGCGGTCGATGCGCTCGTGAACCCTGGCCATGAGCGCGACTTCCAGGCTGCGGAGCAAGCGGGCGATGGCCAGATCGATCGCCCAGTCGTCGATGGAACCGTCCTCGTGGCGGGCGGCATGCGCCGTCGCCTCATGCGTTCCCCTTCGGGTGGCGAGTGTCGCCCGAGCCTCTACGCCATTGCCGAGGACCGTCAGCTCGATCTCCACCGGGGTCGTCAACGTGGTCTGCATCCGTCGCCTCCTGTAGTGCACTGCCCATCGTCGGAGCACGGACGACCCCACGAAAGGGCCGGAGGTCCCGACGGATGCGCTCAACCGGCCGCCCTGCCCAAGCGTCCGGCCGGATCTTGGCGATAGAAGCCGGCGAGGATCCAGTAGAGGTCCGGATGGGCCGCTTCCAGATCGTGGGGTCGCGTGAAGAACCGCTCGGTGGCGACCGCGAACAACTCACCGTGATTGGTGCCCGCATAGCTTCCGAGCAGCGAATCGCCGTGAACGATCAGCCGCTCGTACACCGACTCGATGATGCCTGCCCACCGCTCCCGCAGGGCGGGGTCGCGCAGCGGTGGCGTCCCGTCGACGGCACCGTCGCCGAGGTCGAGTTGGTGGGCGAACTCGTGGTAGACGACGTTCCGGCCAAGTTCGGGCATGCGGGCATCGGCAGAGGCCGCGCTCCACGCGATCACAACCGGTCCGCCCGCAACCGTCTCTCCGTGGATCGGCATCGGCGAGTCGGACACGATCCCGCCGCCGAATGAGCGCACCCCCCTGCTCACCACCGGGCGCTGGTAGACGATGACGGAACCGATCCGTCGAAAGGCATCCGGGTCGAGCTCGAGGATGAGCATGCTGGCGTGTGCCGCCACGACAACTCTCATCTCGTCTGTGACCTCGAAGCCGGAGCCACCCTCCCAGTGCTTGTGGGACACGAACGCATCGACCAACCCTTCGAGCCGCTCGCGTTCTGCCTCGTCGAGCCACTCCCACCACGCGAGACGCGCCGCAATGACCGTTCTCCATTGCTCGGGGAACGGACGTTGCGCACGACGCTTGCGACCTCTCAGCACACGTCGAGGATAGAAACGTGCCGACTCGCCGATTCGCAGGCCGGGCCGAAGATGGGTCGGACGACCCTGGCGAACGACGCCGCGGCTGCCCAAACTGTGATCTCGCGCAGTTTGGAGACCCCCAATGATCAATCGACGACTTGTTGCGCTCGTCCTCGGCCTGGCGCTGATCGCTGCCGCGTGCGGCGGCTCGGCCACCGAGACGACGACCACGGCGGCCGGAGCAGCGGCCACGACAACCGCCGCACCCGAAACAACCACAACAGCACCCGCCCCGACCACGACGGCGCCGCCAGAGACCACGACCACCGTCACAGAAACCACAATCGTTGCATCTGGCGGCGATTCGGCCGGATTGAAGGCAGCGATTGCCCAGACGTCTGAAGTCACCTCGGCGCGCATGGAGGGCTCGTTCGAGATGAAGGGCATCGAGGGCGTCCCGGGAGGCATCGAGATCGTGATGCCGTTCTCCGGAGCATTCGATACCGTTGCCGGCAACTTCTCGTTCATCATGGACATGAGCGGCTTTGCGGCGGCGGCCGGCGACGAGATCCCGCCCGGGTTCGAGGATCTGTTCGGCGAGATGGAGATCCGCCAGATCGGCGAAACCGCCTACATGCGCTTCGGGCTGTTCAGCATGTTCATCGGCGAGGATGTCACGTGGATCGAGCTCCCTGCCGATGAGGCAGGCTCGGCTGCGGGCAGCTTCAGCGGCGTGAGCCCGGCCAACCCTGCGGACTTCTTGAGCGCACTCGAGGAGGCCGACGCCAACGTCGTGGAGGTGGGAGCGGACTCGGTGCGCGGCGTCGCCACCACCCACTACCTCGTCACGTTCGACATGGAGAAGCTCCTTGAGCAGGCGACACCCGAGGAACGCGCCGAACTCGAGGCGCAGGGCCCGCTGCCCATCGACCAGCTGCCGATGGATATCTGGATCGGTGACGACGGGCTCATCTATCGGTACGTCATGAACATCGACGGAGCTGCGGTCGACGCCGCACCCGGCGAAGGTTTCGAAAGCATGGTGATGACGTTCGAGATCTACGACTACGGCGCATCGATCGACATCGAAGCGCCGCCCGCCGACGAGGTCACGTCGTCCGACGCCCTCGGCGGCCTCTTCGACTTCTGATCCACGCATCCTGATCGTACGGTCGATCCCTCCGGGCATCCGGGGGGATCGGCGCGTGCCGCCAAGCCCGCAGCGACGTACGGGTTTCTCCCTTCGTGCCGGTAGGGTGGCGCAACGCCGTTTCCGGAGTTCACATGCGCCGCATCATCGTCGCCGTCGTCTGCGCAACGGCGCTCGGGGGCTCGCTCACCGCCTGCGGTGGGGGCGAGTCGGGACCAACCATCCCCCCAGACCTCGACACGCTCCTGACGGCGGCAGCCGAGACGATGGGCTCGGTGGACACGGTGAACTTCTCGATCGAACGAGGCGGCGCCCCCATCTACATCGACCCGCTCGATGCGCTCGAATTCGTCAGCGCCGATGGTCGGTTTGCGGCCCCGAACGCGGCCGATGCGCTGCTCGTGCTGGCCGTCGGCGACATCAGGGCCCAAGTGGGCGCCGTCGCGATCGATGGTGAGACATGGTTGACCAATCCCATCACCGGTGACTGGGAGCCCGCACCCGAGGGATACTCGTTCGACCCTGCGGCTCTGTTCGATCCGAACCTCGGATGGCGCCCCTTGTTGGCGGACGATCTCACCGACGCCACCCTCATCGGCATCGAGGATCGTGACGACCGAGAGCTGTATCACGTGCGGGCGCTCGCACCCGAGGAACGGATTTCGCTGGTCACAGCGGGCCTCGTTGGCCAAGACGTCACCCTCGACCTGTGGCTCGATCCCGCCACCGGCGCCGTTGTCGAGGCCGAGTTCGTGACGACCTATCGGGGCGAGGAGAGCAATTGGCGGCTCGGCTTCGCCGACTACGGCGCGGACATCGACATCCAGATCCCCGACTTCGACGGAGAGGGCTGAGCGCCGTGCGCCGCCGGGCGTCCCCGACGGCGGTCCTCGCTGTCGTGGCGTTCGGCGTGTTTGTCGCCGCAGACGATCTGACGGTGGTCTCGACCATGTTGCGCCCGATCATCGGCGACCTCGGGATCGTCCTGCCAGACGGCCTCGACGATGCGGCATGGATCGTGAACGCCTACCTCATCGCCTACGTAGCCGTCATGCCCTTCAGCGGCCGCCTCAGCGACCTCCTCGGGAGGCGCAAGGTCTACATCGCGGCGCTCTCCCTGTTCGTGATCGGCTCGTTCTTCATCCCCCGCACCACGACACTCGGCCCCTTCCTCGCAGGACGGGTGCTCACGGCACTCGGCGGCGGGGCGCTGGTGCCGATCGGGATGGCAGTGGTCGGGGACGCCTACGCCGAGGCTCGGCGGGCGCGAGCACTCGGTGTGCTCGGCGCCGTCGATACCCTCGGATGGGTGTGGGGGCCCCTGTTCGGAGCGATGCTCGTCCGCTACCTGTCCTGGCAGTGGCAGTTCCACCTCAACATCCCGCTCGGCATCCTCGGCATCGTGGCCGCCTGGTGGGCGCTCGCCGAGTACGACCAGCCCGTTCGCACGGGCCGCATCGATTGGATGGGAGCCGGCGCCCTCACGGTCGCCCTCGTCGGCCTCAACCTCGCTCTGCTGGGGAGCGCCGAGATCCAGTCCGTGACCGGGCTCGAGGAGCTGACCGGCTCGACCGGTGCGGGGCTG
The DNA here is from genome assembly GCA_963792895.1 of uncultured Acidimicrobiia bacterium. GTDB lineage: Bacteria > Actinomycetota > Acidimicrobiia > Spongiisociales > UBA5794 > UBA6912. The sequence continues at coordinate 168,000 of CAWBYA010000007.1, read as the reverse complement.
CGCTGGCTCTACCCGGTCGCCCTCGTCGCCGGGATCGTGTTCGTGCTTCGGGAGCGGCGCACCGCAGACCCCATCATCGACTTCGCGCTCTTCCGGGGGCGCAACCTGTCCGCGGCGGTCGCCATCAACTTCCTGGTTGGGGGTGCGCTCGTCATCGCCATGGTCGACGTACCGCTCTTCGTCAACGTCGTCGAGGTCAACGTCGCCCGATCGGCGGTCGTCGCCGGCTGGGTGTTGAGCGCGTTGACGGCGGCGATGGCGGTGGCGGCCTACGTGGGCGGCCGCCTCACCGAGCGGTGGTGGTACCGGCCCCCCGTCCTCACGGGGCTGGTGCTCGCCGCCGGAGCCTTCATCCTGATGGGCATCGGCTGGGAGGTCGACACGCCGTATCCGCTGATGGCAGTCCAACTGGCGGTGCTTGGTCTCGGCTTCGGGCTGGTCGTCGCCCCCACCAGCGCAGCGGTCGTGGACGGGGCGACCCCCGATCGTCGCGGAACTGCGGCAAGCCTCGTCGTCGTTCTTCGGCTGATCGGCCTGAGCGTCGGCCTGTCCGGGCTGACCGCGTGGGGCCTCTTTCGCTTCAATCAGTTCCGCGGCCAGGTCGAGCTCCCCCCGCTGGGTGACCCCGGCTACCAGGACGCGTTGCAGACGGCCCAAGCCACCGTGACGACATCGGCGCTCGCCGAGACGTTCCTCGCCGCCGGCGTTGTCGTGCTGGTGGCTCTCGCCGTTGCCCTGACGATGCGACGGGGGGCGACCGCCGACCCACCGGCGCCCGGCCGTACCGGAGACATGCTCACATCGCCATCGCCATCGCCCACGCCCGAGCCCACGCCCGATCAGAGAAAACGAAGGAGCACCATGAAGGACTTCCTCAACAGGAACATCGTGGCCGTGCTAGGCGTCTTCACCGTCGTGGTGGTCGGGCTCATCGTCATGGTGACCGTGCTGTTTGGGCGCGTTGCTGCACGGGACGACGAGACGGCGACGCTGCGTGCCGACCTCGACAGGGTGGAATCGGGCACGGCCCTGTTTGCCAGCCAGATAACTGCCTTCCAGACGCAGTTGGCCGAGCTCGCTCCCACCGTTGGGGCCTCGCTCGATGAGGCAGTCGCCGAATTGGAGGCATTCGGAACCTCGACCCTCGAGTTCGAGGTTGCCATCGACGAGGTCATCCCGATCGACGCCGAGATCGTGTTCGATCGCACGTTCACCGTTCCCGTGATGACGTCGCTGCCGATCGACGAGACCATCGACACCACCATCACCATCGCCGCACCCTTCGGCATCGACATCCCCGTGGACGTCACCGTGCCCGTGAAGCTGACGGTCCCGATCGACCTCGACCTGGACTTTCCCATCAGTGAGCGGATCCCGATCCAGACTGAAGTACCTGTCCGGCTCGACGTTCCCATCCGCGTGGACGTGGCCGGGACCGAGCTGGCAACCCTGGCCGATTCGCTGCGACAGGGCCTCATCGGCTTCAGAGAGGTCATCGACGGCCTCGGCTGAACCCAATTGCGCAGACATCGACCGAACCTGCGATCCTCCGCCCACAACCGAGGCTGTTGGAGCCCATGGAGCCGTTCGAGAATGCCGCAAAGCGGCGCCCGATGCCTGCGCCGGTACGGACCGCGCTCGTGCTTGGATTGCTCTACCTGTTCCTCGGTGGGGTGAAGCTGCTCGAGGGCGGCATCAAGGGTCTCGGCAGCGACTTCACCGATGCGCTGTTCTCCAACGTCACCAACCCCCTCGTCGGCCTCTCCGTCGGCGTGCTGGCAACCGTGCTGGTGCAGTCGTCTTCGGTGACGACCTCGACCATCGTCGGCTTGGTCGCTGCAGGAGTTGTCGACGTGCCGAGTGCGGTGCCCATGATCATGGGCGCCAACATCGGCACGACCGTGACGAACACCATCGTCTCCGTGGCCTACCTCCGGAGTTCCGAGGAGTTCCGCCGCGCCTTCACAGCCGCCACCATGCACGACTTCTTCAACATCATCGCGGTCGCTGTGCTGTTGCCGCTCGAGCTCCTCACCGGCTTCCTCTCCACCTCGGCCGAAGCAATCGCAAAGTTCATCGCGGGAGGCGACGAGCTGGGGGGCAGCTTCGAGAGCCCCATCAAAGGTGCGGTGGGGTGGCTGGCAGATCAGTTCGAGGCGGCGATCGGCGTGCTCCCCGGTGGGGAGACGGCCCATGCCGTGGTGGCCATCGTGGTCGCCATCGGGGTGATCTTCCTCACGCTGACGTTCATCACCAAGAACATGCGCGTACTGGTCGCCAACCGGATCGAACGCTCCCTGAACGCAGCGCTTGCCCGCAGTGGCCTGATCGGCATCCTCGTAGGGGCGATCGTGACGGTTGCAGTGCAGTCGTCGAGCATCACGACATCGATTCTGATCCCGCTCGTGGCCTCTGGAATCCTCGCCGTCCGCAACGCCTACCCGATCACCCTCGGCGCCAACGTCGGCACCACCATCACTGCGCTGCTGGCCGCCCTCGGGGCAGGAACCATCGGCGGGCTGACCATCGCCTTGACGCACACGTTGTTCAATGTCGCCGGCATCCTGCTGGTGTACCCGTGGGAGAAGATCCGCTATCTCCCGGTTCGACTGGCGGAGGCATTGGCGGACCTCGCCATTCGCCGCAAGGTCCTCGCGCTGGCCTATTTGGCGGTTGTCTTCATCGGGGTGCCCCTGATGGTTATCGTCGCGCTATGAAGGAGGAGGATTGAGATGGTGCTCGATTTCTTCAAAGGTGGCCGTGGATCGCCGATCGAGCAGGTGGAACAGACCCTCGTCCAGATGTTGCGCGACGGCCGCGCCGTCTACGACGCCGCAACGGCTGCCGTGTTTGGCGGCGGTACGTCCAAGGACACCAAACGAACGGTCAAGGGCACCGACCGAGGGATCAACGAGGCCCAGCGTGAGGTGCGCAGGGCGCTCATCGTGCACGCTTCGGTGACGGGCAAGCCCGACCTCGCACTCTCCATGGCCTACATGAGCGTCGTCAAGGACGTCGAGCGGGTCGGTGACTACGCGAAGAGCTTGTACGACATCGCCCGATGGGGTGCCGACTTCTCGCAAGCCGAGGACAGGGAGGACCTCGAGCACTACTGCGAGGCGGTCGGGAGCCTCCTCGACGAGGCCGCCGCCGTGTTCGAAGAGCGCAACACGGAGCGCGCCCAACAGCTGGTTGTCAAAGCGGACGGGTTCATCGACGAGTACGACGCACACATCAAGGCGGCCGCCCAATCGGAGGGACCCGCTCAGCCGGCGGTGACCCGCGCCCTCTACTACTTCTACCTGGAACGCATCACAGCGCACGTGATGAACCTCATGACGGCGCTCGTGCTCCCCGTGGATCAACTCGACTACTACGACGAAGCCAAGGACGACCGCCGCGAGCTCGACTCGTGAGGTCGCGCGCCTCCTTCCCTTCGCGCACGCCACGAACCTGGGACGGTGTGACTCCGTGATCGCAACGTTGCACACCGCGCTCGCCACGGCTGCCGAGACGGTCGACGTCGCCGAAGTCGATCTCGTCTTGCTGCTCATCGGGCTCTTCGGTGGGCTCGCCATCTTCCTGCTCGGCATGGAGCGGATGACGGAAGCGCTGAAGCTCGTCGCCGGCGATCGGATGCGGGACATCCTCGGCAAGCTCACCGCCAATCGCTTCATGGGCATGGTCACCGGCGCAGGCGTCACGGCCGTCATTCAGTCATCGTCGGTGACCACGGTGCTGGTGGTCGGCTTCATCTCGTCCGGGCTCATGACCTTCACCCAGTCGATCGGCGTCATCATCGGCGCCAACATCGGCACGACGATCACGGCGCAGATCATCGCCTTCAACGTGACGACGTACGCCCTCCTCGGCGTCGCGGTCGGCTTCGGCATGACCTTCTTCTCGAAACGCCCAGACCGGCAAGCGCAGGGCACAGCCCTCATGGGGCTCGGGCTCGTCTTCTTCGGGATGAGCCTCATGGGTGAGGCGATGGAACCGCTGCGGTCGTCGGAGACCTTCATCGATGCGATGACCCGGCTGGAGAGCCCGCTGTTCGGCATCGCCGTCGGGGCCGCGTTCACCGGCCTCATCCAGTCATCCTCCGCAACGACGGGCATCGTCATCGTGCTCGCCCAACAAGGTCTGATCACCCTCGAGACGGGCATTGCCCTCATCCTCGGAGCCAACATCGGCACGTCGATCACGGCCCTCCTCGCAGCACTCGGGAAGCCCCGCGACGCCATGCGCGCCGCGGTTGCACACACACTCTTCAACGTCGGCGGCGTCGTCATCTGGATACCGTTCATCGGCATCATGGCGTCGGCCGTGAGCTCGGTCGGCGGCGGAACACCGCGCGAGATCGCCAACGCCCATTCGCTGTTCAACATCGTCAATGCACTCATCTTCGTAGGGTTCGTCCCCCAGTTCGCGGCACTGGTCGAGCGCATCGTGAAGGACAGGCCGGAGGAAGAAGAGCGTGTCATCCGCGCCAAGTATCTCGACAGGGCGCTCTTGACCACGCCGTCCCTTGCCATTGACAGAGCCAGGCTCGAACTGCTCCGCATGGCGGACCGGGTACGAACCATGCTCGCCGCTGTGATGCCTGAGATCCTCGACGGCACACGGTGGACCCTCGCCGACATCGAGGCAATGGACGACGAGGTGGATGCGCTTCACGGCCACATCGTGAAGTACCTCGGCGACGTCACGAGGCAGCGTCTCAACGAAGCGAGCACGGCGGAGCTCTTCGGACTGATGGAGGCGACCAACGACCTCGAGGCCATCGGCGACATCGTCGAGACCAACCTGGTGGCGCTCGGTCTCAGCCGCATCGAGCAGGCCCTCACCGTCAGCGACGAGACCCGCAAGGTGCTCACAGAGTTCCACGGAGCTGTCTCGGAGGGTCTCGATCTCGCCATGCTGGCCCTCACGCAACGCAACGAACGCGCCGCCAAGCGCGTGAGCCAGATGAAGAGCGAGATCAACAGCCTGGAGCGCGCCGCAGCTGCACACCAAGCCGAGCGGCTGATGGCCACCGCCCCAGACAGGGTGGCCACCTACCGCCTGGAGATCGACGTGATCGCCAACCTCAAGCGGATCTACTACTTCTCGAAACGGATCGCCCGCGAGGCCGTCCCGGCCGGCGAGCGCCTCGAGATCTGAGCCGTGGAGCCGGCATCCCGCGGCGACGCCGCTGCACTCACCGCGCGATGCCGTGAGGTCCTCGAGGCAGCGTGGGACGCCGACCGCGGCTACTGCTACCCGAACCGGATGGTGTACCCGAACCAGTGGCTCTGGGACTCGTGCTTTCATTCGATCGCCTGGGCAGCCACAGGCGACGAGCGCGGTCTCGTCGAGCTCGAAGGTGTATTCGCCGCCCAACTCGTCAACGGGTTCGTCCCCCACATGCGGTATGCGCGAGAAGAGCTCTTCCGGGGACCACTCGGCCACGCCTCCTCTTTCACCCAACCGCCCATCTACGCCCACGCTGCTCGATATCTCGACGCCCGCGGACTGCCCATCCCCGTGGGTGTGCGCACCGCGATCGCAAGAGCGCTCGACTACCTCTGGGTTCACCGGCGAAGCCCCGAAGGGCTCATCTTCATCGTCCACCCTTGGGAGGCGGGTAGTGACGACTCGCCCCGCTGGGATTCTTGGGTCGGCACGACCGAGTGGACGAGGGCGGAGTGGACGGCGTTCGACCTCCAGCTGGTGCCGGCAACCAGCTGGTCGAATCACGGAGACGCCAACTGGTCGAAATCGTTCGTCGTGGCGCCGGCCGGCTTCAATGCGCTCGTTTCCCACGCCTATGGCGAGCACGCAGCGCTGACGGGCGACCAGCGCAGCGGTGAGAGGGGACGGGAGATAGCCGCTGCGATCGACCACCACCTGTGGGACGCCAGCACATCGTTGTGGGTCGACCGGCCGATCGTGGGCGGCGGCGCGAGCTGCGCCGTCCCGACCCTCGACGGCGTACTCCCGGCGCTCGTGACACAACAACCGGCTCGTGCAGCGGCCGCCCTCGACCAGCTCTGGGCTGCGCGGCAGTTCGACGCGCCTTTTGGACCCGCGTTCGTGTGGCGCAGCCATCCGACCTACCGCAGCAACGGCTACTGGCGGGGCGCGGCGTGGCCGCAGATGTCCTACCTGATGTGGCTGGCCGCACACCGGTGGGGTCGCGCTGCTCTTGCGCTCCATCTCGCCGAGACGGGGATCGGCGGAACGCTCCGGTCTGGCTTTGCTGAGCTGTGGGATGCCGAGACCGGCGAGGCCTGCGGGGCAACTCCGCAGACGTGGGCCGCTCTCGCGGCTGCCTATGCACTCGACCCCGTGGTGCCGGAGATCAGCGCATCTGCGTAGAGATAGGCGCCGGCGTTCCACGTCTGATCTGAGGCTCCGCCGGGGCGCCCGCCCTCGACCTGTATCCACTCGGGGAAGCCTGCTCCGAGTCGGTTGGCCGCAGCAACCCGATCGAGGATCCGGCTGGCGACTTCCATGCGGCCTGCGACGGCCAGCGCCGCAGCGTGGAATCCGCCGATGAAGGGCCATACGGCCCCGTTGTGGTACCGGCCCGGAGCGTTCCGCCATTGCGGATCCTGGGCGGCGTCCGCTACGGGGTCGAGCATCCGATCGGGGCCGCCGGGCGAGAACGTTCGCGGCCATGTGCGGGAGGGGTAAGGGTCCGTCACGCCGGCGCCATCGAGCTGGGCGAGGATGGTCCCCGCCCGGTCGCCCGCCATCCCCCCCAGCACCGCAAGCAGATTGGCGAGAACATCGCACTCGTCGGTGAAGCGCCCATACGACACCGAAGACAAGTAGTGGCTCCGGTTTGGAGTCGCCGCCTGCCGGTACGCCTCGGCAGCCAGTACGTGCGGAAAGACCGAGCCGTTGGGAGCTCCTTCGACCAAAGCGCCGAGGTCTGCACCCGGTTGCGGCCAGAACAGCGCGTCGATCCTTGCCACGGTGGGCGACGCCGGGACGGGCGTCCGTCCGCCGAGCCGGGTCGCGATCCGCTCGCCTGCCTGCAGCGCCCATGCGTACAACGCGTTGACGTGGAGCACCTTCCCCGACCGGTTGAGCGATGAGTCCATCCAATCGCCGGCGGCGGGCGAGTCGATGGCACCCCAACCCGTGGCATCCTGATGCGCGAGCCACACGAGCGCTCGCTCGGCTGCGGGCCACAACTCGTCGAGGAGAGCGTCGTCGCCCCAGCCCGCAGCGTGATGATCGAGCGCAACCACCATCCAGGCCGAGGCATCGGTGGCACCTGCCTCGCCCCAATCCGCATAGCGGCGCTCCGGCCACACCACGTCGGGGACGCGGCCCAGCGGCGACGCATGCGCCGCCATCGTTCGCAGCGACGCCGCAGATGCGGCGGCGAGGCCTGCCTCGCCCGTTGCCGTCGCGCCAAGGCACGCGACCGCAGCGTCACGGCTCCACACTGCGGCGTAGTGATCGAGCGACGGTGACGCCAGGAACCCGGCGCGATGGCACGCACGACGCAGGAGATCCGTCGCTGCGGCTCGGGATTCTGTTCTCTCGCTCAGAATTGCACCGCCGCGGCCGCCCAGTGGAACCCGGCGCCGAATGCGGTGAGGATGACCAGATCACCGGGTCGGATGCGTCCTCCAGCGTGGGCCTCCCACAGGGCGAACGGAACCGAGGCCGATCCCGTGTTGCCGTACTCCTCGACGTTCACGTAGATCTGCTCGTCCGCAACGCCGAGCGCCCGTTGCACAGCATCGATGATCCGTTTGTTGGCCTGGTGGGGCACGACGAGGGCGACCTGCGAGACGCTGCGGCCGATACGGGCCAGGACCTCCGTCACGGCCGAGGTCATGCGGCGCACTGCCTCGCGAAAGACCTCGTTGCCGTTCATCAGAAGGTGTTGATGAGCACCCGATGCTGCCGCCTCGGCCGAGAACGGATGACGGGTTCCGCCGACGGGAAGGGTCAGGATGCCGGCCCGGCTGCCATCGGTACCCGCCACGACCTCGAGCACCCGCGCCTTGCCCGCCTCATGGCCGAGCACGACCGCGCCCGCACCGTCGCCGAAGAGTACGCACGTTGCGCGGTCGCTCCATGAGATGAGCCGCGAGATCAACTCTACGCCCACCACGAGGACCCTCTTGGGAGACAGGTGGATGCGCGCCCTTGCGACGTCGAGCGCCTGCACGAAGCCGGCGCAGCCGCTGCCGCCGAGGTCGTATGTGGGGACACTGCCGCAACCCAGCCGGTGCTGGAGCAGCGAGGCGGTGTCCGGCGTGTACACCTCAGGGGTGTCGGTGGCCACGATGATCTCGCCGATGTCCGCCGGCTCGAGCGCCGCGTCGGCGAGCGCCCGCTGCGACGCAGCGGCCGCAAGATCCAGGGTCGATTCGTCATCTGCGGCGAAGCGACGCCGCTTGATGCCCGTCCGGGAGGTGATCCACTCGTCCGTGGTGTCGACGAGCTGCGCCCAATCGTCGTTTGTCATGACGCGGTGCGGCACGTAGCCGCCAAGCCCGAGGATTGCGGTCACCGGTCCCTCCCGTGCCATCACGAGCGTACCGGAACGGATCGTCCGGATGCGGGCTCTGTGGAAACAGACCCGTCGTCGGCGAGATCAGGAAGTCGCAGTCCTCGTGCACTCGCTGCGCAAGCGGTCGAGAACCCCCGTGACGACGGGCAGCTCGCTGTCGGAGATGTGTGACGAGAAGTGCTCGTCGAGGTCATCGAGGTGCGTGCGGAGGGCGGCCGTCAAGAGCCGGACACCCTCCTCCGTGAGTTGTGCCCACTGCACCCTGCGATCCGACGGGCACTGGAAGCGGGCAACGTAGCCGGCTTCGGTGAGACGGTCGACCAGGCGAGTCACACCTCCCGACGTCAGCACCATCTGGTCGGCCAGCTCGGACATAGACATGTGGTGATCGTCGGATCGGGCGAGACGCAGCAGCGCCTCGAAAGTGACGATCGACATCCCGTGGTGCTCCCGGAGCGATTTCTCGAAGGTTCGCTCCAAGCGCCTGTGGGCCTCGACGAGAAGACCGAATGCAGTGATGCGATCGTCGCCGACGATCAATGACACGTTTGCCTCGGTCCGCGTTGTTGACTCCATGGGGAACATCTTACCGCACAATAGTTGACATGTCAGGTACTTTGTGCGACTATTCACTTGCGCGATCATATATTGCATCCCGAAAGGAACCACCCCCACATGACCAGTACCCTCACCCTCCCCGAGGTCGGCACCTGGAGCATCGATCCCTCCCATACCGTCGTTGGCTTCAACGCACGCCACCTCGTTGCCGCCAAGGTGCGCGGCAGCTTCAAGACCTTCTCGGGCACCATTGCGATCGGCGAGACGCCTGAGGACTCTTCCGTGACGGTGACGATCGACGCCGGCTCGATCGACACAGGAGTTGAGGACCGAGATGGACATCTCCGTTCACCGGACTTCCTCGATATCGCAAACCACCCGACGCTCGAGTTCCGCTCGACCGCAGTCCGTGACGCCGGCAAGGGCTACGAGGTCGTCGGTGACCTCACGATTCGGGGAGTCTCCCGGCCGGTCACGCTCGACATGTCCTACCTCGGCCTCGTGACAGACCCATGGGGCAACGACAAAGCCCTGTACAGCGCATCGACCAAGATCGACCGCGAGGACTGGGGCCTGACGTGGAATGCCGCCCTCGAAGCAGGGGGCTGGCTGGTCGGCAAGACCGTAGATATCGAGATCGAGGTTCAAGCTGCCAAAGCCTGACGTAGGCTCAGCCTCTGGGGGGACCGCCGTCTGGTCCCCCCAGAGGTGCTTCCGTGGAGAAGTCATGACCGGAATCCGCCGCCTCAACCATGCCGTCCTCTTCGTCACCGATCTCGAGGCCGCCACCGACTTCTACGTCGGGGTGCTCGGTTTTCGGGTAGTCACGCGTGAGACTCGTTTTGCGGCCGCGTTCCTCCGTGCAGCAGACTCGGCCAACCATCACGACCTCGGGCTGTTCGGGCTCGGCGCCGACGCCCCCGGCCCGCAGCGGGGGCACGCAGGGCTCTACCACCTCGCCTGGCAGGTCGACACCATCGACCAGCTCGTGTCCATTCGTGAGGCACTGGTCGGCGCCGGCGCCTGCACGGGAGAGTCGTCCCACGGGGCGACCCTCAGCGTCTACGGGATCGACCCCGCGGGAAACGAGTTCGAGATAATGTGGATGCTGCCGCGTGCGGCATGGGGCGACTACGCAACTGCGTCAGTGGTGGAACGGCTCGATCTCCCCGCAGAGGTGTCGCGCTGGTCCGGCGTAGGGACGGCAGATGAGTTGGGAGCCGCTGCGGCGACGCACTGACGTTCCGGGTACGTTGGCGGCCTCGCTACCGTCTCGACATCCGACGACTTCGCCACGGAGGCGCCGCAGTGCATCGACCACAGACACGACGCATGTTCCTATCGCAGATCGGGAAGGGGACCCTCGCGGTCGCGATTCTCGGTGCCGGGGCTGCGGCCTGTGCCGACGACCCACCCGGCGAGGCACTGAGCCCGCGCCTCTCGACGGATGCTCCCGACACTGATCCCGACGCAACCACCAGCACGACCCCGAGCACAGCACCTGCCGCGCCTACCACTACGGGGGCTGCAGCCGAGGCCGTCTCGTGGGAGCAGCGTGGCACTCGGGTTCGTATCGGCGTACGTCCTCGTCCGAAGCGGAGAAGCCGCCGTGGTGGACACGGGTGTCTCCGGGAGTGCAGGCGACATCTCCGCTGCGTTGACTGCCGTCGGTCTTGGCTGGGATGCAGTAGGCCATGTCATCCTGACCCACTCCCACGGTGACCACGTCGGCAGCCTCGGCGAGGTGCTGACGGAGGCGTCGGCGGCCGCAGGCTATGCAGGAGCCGCAGACATCCCCCAGATCGCATCGCCACGAGACCTCACTGCCGTTGTCGATGGCGATGTCGTGTTCGGCCTCCAGATCGTCGCAACGCCCGGTCACACCCCCGGGCACATCAGCGTCTTCGACCCGGCGAGCCGTCTGCTGCTCGCAGGCGATGCGCTCAACGGGGCAGATGCATCCGGAGGCCAAGCGGGGGAACTCGCCGGACCGAACCCACAGTTCTCCGCCGACCTCGTCGCAGCCGACGACTCCGTGCGAAGGCTCGCGGGGCTCGATGTCGACACGATCCTGTTCGGCCACGGCGAGCCCATCGTCGGCGGCGCAGGTGACCAGCTACGGGAGCTCGCTGCCTCCATCTGATCGACTCGAGCAGCCGAGCCTCGCCGGGTAGTCGCTAGACCGCCACCGAGGCGTCCCTACCCATGTCGGCGAAGAGCGTGAACTCCGGGAGGAAGGTCATATCGACCTTGCCGACGGCACCCTGGCGGTGTTTGGCGATGACGACCTCCGCCATACCCTTCGTCTCGATCGCCTCCGGGTGGTAGTACTCATGGCGGTAGATGAACATCACGACGTCGGCGTCCTGCTCGATGGCGCCCGACTCACGAAGGTCGCCAAGACGCGGGCGCTTGTCCTCTCTCGACTCCAACGAGCGGTTGAGCTGTGAGAGCGCGATGACCGGCACGTGCAACTCCCGTGCGAGGTTCTTGAGATTGCGGCTGATCGTGGCGATCTCCTGCTGACGGTTCTCCCCACTCGTACCCTGCATCAGCTGCAGGTAATCGACGATGACCAGGCCCAGTCCCGGCCGCCGACTCAAGCGCCGGCACTTCGCTCGGATCTCGGTGACGGTCAGGCCCGGCGAGTCGTCCACGTAGATGGGTTTGCGATAGAAGACCGATGCAGCGTTCGACAGGCGGGTGAAGTCACCCTCGTTGAGTCTCCCTGTGCGCAGCCGCTGCGAGTCGATCTTGCCCTGGGAGCACAACAAGCGCGTGACGACCTCCTCACGACTCATCTCGAGCGTGAAGATGGCGACCGGCGTGTCGGTGAGCGCAACATTCCTGGCCATGTTCATGGCGAGGGCACTCTTCCCCATGCCCGGCCGAGCAGCGATGATGACGAGGTTGGTGGGATGCAGGCCGGCGAGCTTGCGGTCGAGATCGCGAAAGCCCGTCCCGATGCCGGTGATCTCCGCTCCGAGCTGGCTGAGCTCCTCGGCGCGCTCGATAGCCGGGAACAGCAGCGGATCGATGAGCGCCAGGCCGTCGCCAACCCTTCGCTCTGCGACGCCGTACACCGTTTGCTCGGCGAGATCGAGCACCTCGGCAATCGGCTGATCGACAGCGGTTGCGAGGGTTCCGATGTCGCCGCCTGCGCGCAGAAGACGGCGCCGCAGCGCATGCTCCTCGACGATGGCGACATAGTGGGCGATGTTGGACGCCGTCGGCACAGCATCCGAGAGCGCCGTAACGACCGCGATGCCGCCCACCCTCTCGAGGTTGCCGGAGCGCCGCAAGGATTCGGTCACGGTCACGACATCGATCGGCTGATTGGCATCGAAGAGCTCACGGACAGACGCAAAGATCGACTGATGAGAGGGTTTGTAGAAGTCCTCTGGATGCAGCTTCTCGAGGGCAACGTCTGCGGCCTCGCTCGAGATCATGATGGCGCCCAGCACCGATTCCTCGGCCTCGATGCTGTGCGGCGCCATACGCCCACGAGCGGCGTCTCTGTCGATGACCGATGTCACAGGCCCTCCCCGGCACAAGCGTCGTCGAACGTATGTTCGATCATAGCCCACATGTGGCGCAGCCGTGCCTAGCTGCTCACACGCGTGTTGCGGAGGCGGGTCTCGTCCGGGGAAGAGGGCGAGTGTACGACCTCCACACCAGAGCGCGGAAACCGAACAGGTGGGAGGTTTTCGCGGACGCGCTCGCTGCTGGAAGACCCACCGGCTGCAGCAGCGGCGGCCCACGCACGAGCCGCCACCGCTGTGTTGCCGTCTCGGGTCGCCGGCCAACAGACTCAGCCGATCTGGGCGGGCCGACGAAGGGCCTGGTAGCCCAGCCCGAAGGGCAAGAGCGGCCAGCAACTCTGCGTGCCGCGCGAGGAGATCCCTCCCTATTCGCCGCGTCCTCTAGGCCGGAATCACGTCCAACGTGACGTTGAACTCGACCTCAGCGTGGGGCTTGAGGGTCACCTCGTGGAGACCGATCTCCCTTATCGGGACGTTGATCGTCACGATTCTCCGGTCGACTTCCTCGCCGGTGAACTTCTTGATCGCCTCGACGACGTCGTGCACGGCGATCGACCCGAACAGCCGGCCCTCGTCGCCGGCGCGGGCGGCAACGACGACGCGAGTGCCGACGAGACTCTGAGCGAGCTGCTCCGCCTCCGCCTTCACGCGGCGTTCGGATTCCTCGCGTGCAATCCGCATGGCCTCGGCCTGGGCGATGGCGCCGCGTGTTGCCTTCACGGCCTTGCCTTTGGGGACGAGGAAGTTCCGGGCGTAGCCATCGGCGACGTCCACGATCTCACCACGCTTGCCGAGATCGTCAACGTCCTTGATCAGGATGAGCTTGACGGTCATGAGCGGGACGAGACGTACGGCAACAGGGCCATCTCTCGCGCATTCTTGACGGCAGTGGCAACAGCGCGCTGGTGAATGCCGCAATTGCCGTTGACCCGGCGGGAACGAATCTTCCCTCGGTCAGAGACGAACTTGCGCAGGAGCGCGACGTCCTTGTAATCGATGACCGCGGGGGTCTTCGACTTGCAGAACTGACAGAACTTCTTCTTCCTGCGAGCGTCTGCGGCTGATGGCCGCCTGCGCTTCGTCGCCCGTCGACTGGTTGGTGGCATCGTTGGTTCCTCCTAGAGCTGAATCATGCGGCGTGGGGCGCGCCGTCCCTCAGAACGGCGCCTCGTCCGGTCCGTAGTCGTCGCGGGCAACCGGTGCGGGTGGTGTCGACTGCCCCGACCAGTCACCGCTACCACCGCTGCGGGGCGTGCGAGTGACTGTGGCGGTGGCCCAGCGGACAGAAGGACCGATCTCCTCGATACGGACTTCAACGACGGAGCGCTTGTCGCCCTCCTGCGTCTCCCAAGAGCGCTGTTCGAGCTGTCCGGTGACGATCACACGCATGCCCTTGGTGAGGGACTCGGCAACGTTCTCGGCCATCTCTCTCCAACACGTGCCCCCGAAGAAGCTCGTCTCTTCCTGCCACTCGTTGTTGCGATCGCGATAGCGACGGCTGACGGCGAATCGGACCTTTGCCAAGGCCACACCTGATGGGGTGAACCGCAGCTCCGGATCGTCCACGAGGTTGCCGACGAGCGTCACACTGTTCGATGTCATGTCGATCTCTCCTGTCTACCTGCCGACGAGTGTGCCGTGCCGGTGTGACACGTCCTGCGTGTCATGCGGCGTCGCGTCGCACGATCTTGTGGCGCACCACGGCGTCAGACAGAGTGAGTGCCCGGTCCAACCGCTCGACGAGCTCGAAGTCGGCCGAGAATGTGACGACCGAGTAGTAGCCCTCGTTGATGTGGTTGATCTCGTAGGCGAAGCGACGCTTCCCCCAGAAGTCGGTGTTCTCGACGTTGCCGTTCTCTGAGATCGCGTTGGCGACCTCTCCGATTTGGGTCTGGACGTCGGTCTCGGCCATTTCAGGCCGATGGATGATCATGATCTCATAGGAGCGCAAGCTCTCACCTCCTGTGGACATCCGTGATGAACGGAAGGCCCTCGGTATCTCCGAGAGCAGGGGTTCATGAGCGCCATGAGTTTAGGGGCACAAGAGCCGGCTTGGCGAAACCGCGTGCGGCGGCTCAGTGGAGAGTGAGCATCAGTGCGAGCGCCGCTCCCAGCGATGCCGCCTCGCCCTCGACGCTGCGCGAGGCCCACCACAATCCACCGAGGTATGCGGCAGCAGCGAGTGCGGCTGCGGCCACGATCAGCAACAGCACCCTGCCCCACCTGCCTTCGCTCGGTTGCGAGCGATGATCGGTCCGCGTGCGGCCACTGTTGTCGTCGAACGCGGGCTGCGGTTGCCAACCGGGAACATTCAAGGGACCCGTCAAGCCGACCAGCGCCAACTCGTCAGAGGTGATGTCGAACACGTCCTCGCCACCCATGTCGCCGCCGGCTGCGATGAGGGCGGACATGTCATATCCCTCGGGCAGCGCATCGTGAATCCGGTCCTTCAGCGTATTGATGCGGCGCTGGAGGCGATCGAGTTCATCCCCGTCCGGATCGGGCGGTTCCCATTCCGGGGTAGGCGAGAGCTCCGCCTGCGTCATGTGGGTTCTCCCCCTCCGCAGCGAGCACGGCGAAGCGCCACGACACGGTCGTTCGTCGCCCCATGCACAATCGCGCGCCCCCCCAGGGCTGCACGTACGTTGGCCATCTGGCCTTCCGTTTCCCCCGTCGACTTCAGCGCCTTGAACCTGGGTCGATGCGGGCCCATTCGCACCCGAACCCGGAGACGCACAGTCGAGGCTAGCGCTCCATGACTTCGTCCGCCATGAGGTGATCGGCGGATATGTTGAAGTCGCGGAGGATCTGCGCAGACTCCTCAGGCATGTGGTAGGACTCGTCGTCGGAGGGGAAGGCTCCACTCTGCACTTCGGCAAAGAACGACTCGAGAGCCTCGGTCGCAATGTCTGCGAGTCGGGCGTACTGCCTGACGAACTTGGGAAGGTGGCCGTCGTGGAGCCCCAGAACGTCGTGGAAGACGAGGACCTGGCCGTCACAATGGCGGCCTGCGCCGATCCCAACCGTTGGCACCGCCACCTCGCGGGTGATGTACTCGGCGAGGAGATCAGGCACTCCTTCGAGCACCATCGAGAACACGCCTGCCTCCGCAAGAGCCACGGCATCGGAGATCATCTCGTGAGCCAGCGCCGCAGTCTTGCCTTGCACGCGGTAGCCGCCCATCGCGTTGACCGATTGGGGAGTGAGGCCGAGATGTCCCATCACAGGGATCTCGGCGTCGAGGATCGCACGGACCATGGGGAGGCGCTTGCGGCCGCCCTCCAGCTTCACGGCGCCGGCACCGCCGTCGCGAATGAGGCGGCCCGCGTTGTGGACCGTCTCTTCCACGGACGTGTGGTAGCTGAGCCACGGCATGTCGCCGACGACGAGAGCGGAGGGCGCGGCGGCCACCACTGCTGCGGTGTGGTGCACCATCTCGTCGACCGTGACCGAGAGCGTGTCACCCCGGCCGAGCACCACGTTGCCCATCGAGTCGCCGACGAGGATGATGTCGGCACCCGCTCGATCGGCGATGTGGGCACTCGGGGCGTCGTAGGCGGTCACCATCCGGATCTTGTCGCCGCCCTTGCGGGCGAGGATGCCCGGCGCGGTCATCTTGGTGGCCATGGAGTTCCTTTCTCCCCACCGCGGAGGGTTGGGGGACGAAACAATGCAGTCGTGCGTGAAGATCGTGCTCGGCATCGCCCGCCCACCGGGTCGGCCGTACCGGAGCTCAGCTTAGAGGTACGGAGGGACCTCACCGCCCGAAGAACTGCGGCCGTCGTCCGGCGACGAAGGCGCTCATCCCCTCGGCGAGATCATCCGTCGCCTGAAGCGAGTGCGTCTGCCTGGATATCCAACCCACAGGTGGCGGCTCGCCTCGGTCCGCTCCTCGAAAGCGGCCCGACAGCTCGGTGCGCCGCCCGCGGTACAGGATGCGCTGGCCTATCGCAGTCAACAAGGTGGTGGCAAGATCGCCGATCCGAAGCTCGTCGCTCGAGCTCGCACCAACGTGGCGAGATCGGGGGTTGGATCAGCCGGGCGGCAGGGAGGCCATACGGCTGCGCACGGCGGCAACTCGAGTGTCGACAGAAGGCAGCGGCTCTCCCTCCCAGTCGAACCCACGCGCCCTCCCACCCGGCCACACCAGTTCGGCGGCCGGGCGCGGGGCAGTGAGCGCACGCTGTCGAGCACGGGCAATCCTGAGCGATCGCACGATCCACCCTCCCCGAGCGACGAGACCGACGCCACCGACGGCAAACGCCCAGCCGATGCGATGGCCGTCGGTGAGGATGGCCGCCCCGATGGCTGCCCAGAACACGCCCGAGGCCAGCGCCAGCACGGCGACGGCTGTGCGGAACGCGTTCACGGTCATCTCCCCGGGCCGGCGGAGCTGGGATCGTATCAGTGGCAGTGGCTCGGGACGGCGAGACACGCGGCACGTCAGACGATGTCCCCTGCTTCGATCAACCGCCGCAGCTCGGCCCCGAAGCGCGTCCGCCGGGGCGCCGTCGACCACTTTGTGATCGATCGTGATGGTGAGGTCGAGCACGTCCCGGGCAACGATCGCCCCATCGACAACCCGCGGCTGCTCACTGGTCCCGCCTACGAGAACGGTGAGCGCCTGAATGGTGGGCACCGGAATACCAAACCCGCCCCCACCGCCGAACATCCCAACGGCCGTGACGGCAACCGTCCCTGCCATCTGCCGCATCCGCACGGAGCGACGCATCCCCGTGTACATGAGGGTGAAGAGCCCGGGTATCCGGGCCGCGATCGGTGCCAGCCGGCGGAGAAGCAGTCCGCTCCTGCTCGTGCCGGGATCGGTCTTGACGGCCCTGATCTCGTCGCTGATCTCGGCAATGCTACGAACATCTGCGTCGTGCACGAGGTGGGCCAGTGGGAACACGCCGCGCGGCGTCTCGATTTCGAAGAGAGTGGCCACGTCGACGTGATCGTGAGTGACGAGCCTGCCCCTCCAGTCTCGATAGGCGTGGACTTCAGGATGCGTCGCAGCGGCTCTGGCGACGCACGCGACGACGAAAGCCGTGAACGACAACGGAGGGTCTGACGTGCGGAGCGCCCGACGGGCCGCCGTCACGTCGAGCGACACCAACCCGTGCATGGGCGCCTGCCGTTTGCCCACCCGCAGCGCCTGCAGGACGAGCCGTCGATTCGGCGGAAAAGGGTGGGTGGTGACCCGGCGCTGTCGCATCGCGTCGCCATCTTCTCGACGCACCGGCGATTCCCGCCACCGCCGATGGACCCGATGGTGAGCCGCAACCGGCCCCTGGGCACACCGGAGCGGTAGCGTTGCGGAATGGCACGCAAAGACATCACCATGACCGACGACGAGATGCTGGCCTTTCTGGAAGGCGGACACACGCTCCAGGTGGCCACGATCGGCACGCGCGGCGTGCCGCACCTGGCACCGCTCTGGTACGTCGTCGACGGCGGCAAAGTCGTGTTCCGCTCGTTCACGAAGTCGCAGAAGATCGTCAACCTGATGCGCGATCCGCGCCTCACGGTGCTCGTCGAGGCGGGTCTCGAGTACGCCGAGCTCCGCGGTGTCATGATCGAAGGCGAGGGCCGGCTGGTCACCGACCGCGACTACGTCCTCGAGATCTACGGGCGACTCGCCGCCCGCTACTCGATGGTGGGTGACGCTCCGCAGGAGCTCGATCCCGCTGCCCTCGAGGCCGCCTTTGGCCGCTACGCCGAGAAGAACACCGCCGTCGTCGTAGAGCCGCACCGAATCGTCTCATGGGACCACCGCAAGCTCGGCGGAGCGTACTGACGCCGACTACGCAGCGTCAGGTGGGCGGGGCGACTGCTCGCACCTGCACGATCCCGCCAGAGATCATGCAGGCCGCGCCTGACCCCCCTCGCATCGCTCCGCTCTGCGATCCCCCCTGTGGGGGGATCATTCAGACCACACCACCCTCGCACCGCTCCCGTCTGCGGGCCCCCCGTCACGGGGAACCATCCGATCACACAACACCCGAAGCGGAATGCCTCACCGCAAGCCCTCTGATGGCTCCCCCACCGGGGGAGCTGGCGAGCCCGCTGCGGGCTCGCCAGAGGGGGCAGCCCTCGAGCGTCAAGACGAAAGAGCTGCTGCGAGCACGTCTTTGATCGTGTCCGGACCGACGACGTCGACCAGCGTCGCACTGGATAACGACTGTGCGGCGTGTGCGGCGACTGCCTCTCGCGAGGAACGCTCCACTCCCCCACCCACGACGACCGCCGCCGGCCTGGTTTGGTCGATGAGCTGTATCGCGGCCGCGTCGGTGAGCGCACCGCGAACCCGGTAGTCGGCAGCGAGCAGGTGAATCGTGCGGGCCATGGTGTCGCCGTGCCTGCCGAGCACGACGACCGACGGCCGGTGGACCATGTCGCGCTCGACGTGGGCGACGAACGCGACGACCAACGCTCGCATGTCGGCCCACACCTTCTCGTCGACGAGCGCGCCGTCGGCGAACGCTTCCCATACCCTGGGGACCAGCACCTCGGGCTCTTCGAGCACCTGGGCACGATTGTGGGCAAGCACGTCGCGCAGGTGCGCCTGCGAGCGTGCCCCGCCGGATCGCCCGCCGCCGCCGACGATCGCCGCGGGCATGTAATCGAGCGGCGACTGCGGTCCTCGGGACGCCCAGTCGATTGCGTTCTTGAGCGCCCCGGTGATCGACCAGTTGTACTCGGGCGAGCCGAACAGCAGGCCATCGGCATCTGCCATCTGCTCCCGGAGCCGGATGACCGCAGGCGGGAAGCCGAGCACCTCTACGTCTCGGTTGTAGAGGGGCAGCTCACCGATCTGTGCCATCGAGAAGGCGACCCGGTCGGGGAGCAACCTGGCCGCGGCGCGGCAGCAGAGCGGTGTTGTACGAATCGTGGCGAAGGCTGCCGGAGATGCCGAGGATCGAGAGAGGATGCGTCATGGGGGGCAACGGTAGGGCGGAACATCCACTTACGGGCGCGTCGCGTGCTCAGAACTGCTTCCACACCCTTCGCACCGCCGCAATGGCATCGTCTTCGCCCGCTCCCAGTTGCCGTGCCGTCACGACCAGCGCCTCGGCGGCAGCTTCCAAACCGGAGCGCAAATCTCGGCCAGATGCCGGCTCCATCTCCAGCACGAATGACCCCTTCCGTCCCCGGGTTGCGATGACCGCATCCGACTCGAGCAGCTCGTACGCTTTTGCGATCGTTCCCTTCGCCAAGCCGAGATCGGCGGCGAGCTGACGGATCGTCGGGAGTTGCGTCCCGGGCTGCAGGGTGCCCGCTGCCACCATGCGCACGACCTGCTCCCGCACCTGCTCGTACACGGGCAGCGGGTGGCCCGGGTCGACGGCGATGATCATGCGAGCGCCGGGTCTGGGCGATCGAGCAGGTGGTCGAGCCCGAGCCGGCGGTTGCTCCACCACAAATAGAGGGCGTAGACCCAGGCGGCCACACTCAGGACTTCGCCGAGATCGCCGATCGCGGGGACGAGCAGCCAGGAACCCTTTGCGATCAGGGCCAGGGCGAAGAACGTCGCCGGCCTGGCGAGGCCCGAGCCGATCGCAAGCGTGCGGGCGAGGTCGTCGGCGCTCCGCAGCGATTCTGGTATCGCCGGGCGCGGCCTCGTGGCGACACGCCATTGCACGGCACGGGCGGCAGCGAGGACCACGAGCGCAGCGAGGCCGGCCAATGCCGCGCCACGCACGTCGGTGAACCCGATCCCGGCGAGGGTCACCACACCCGCCACGATGCCGGCACCGATCATCCTCCGCCGGTCGGCGGCCGCCAGATAGTCGTCGATCGACCGCACGTCGAGCGACGCGGTGCGTGGCCCCGGCGCAGGCCTCACGTAGTGGACCTCGGCGAGCATCGCCCCCAGCGCGATTCCTCCAACCCCCCATACGAGAACGTCGCCGTTCATCTGGGCTCCCAACACCCACACGATGAGGCCACAGAGCCCGCCGATGTTCCGGGCCCAGCGCGCCCGGCCCAGCCAGCGGGCCAGGAGACGCTGTTGGTCTGGATCGCCGGCGAGATGCTCCGCAAGCTGAGTCGCTTCAGGATCGACCCCCGCGAGCATGCGGCCAACGAGCGCGATGGCGACCACGCCGAGCACGGCGAAGAGGGTGAGCGCAAGGACATTGCCCGCCGTGAGGCCGCCGCCACCGGACGAGTCCGAACTGACCGACACCACCACGGGAGCCCCGGCGACGATGGCGATGACAAACGCCAGTAGCGCGGGGCGCCGCAACCATCGCGGGGACGGGGACCGGCTCATTTGCAGATTCTCCTTGACTGGGTCATTGTCCTAGTACAATATGACAAAGAACAGACAAGCGCAAGGGGCAAGAAAGGCCATCATGCCGACGACCAACAACACCGAGCCGAGACTCGAGAGCGATCCCATCGATGCGCTCGTTCCCGCACCGCGACCGACGTGGGCCCGGCTCGCGATCGGGATCGCTATCACCGCACTCGTTGGCACGGTCGCCTTCCTGTGGGGATTCGGCTTCCTCTTCCCCCAACCCGGGTGCTGCGGCACCGGCGGGTCGTCGGCCGTGCTGGCCCTCACAGAGGACGGACGTGCGGTGACGATCACGGCGAGCCTCTACAACTCGAGCGGACGCGACCTGACGATCGACTCCGCCACCGCCGACCTGCCGGGCGCAGACGTCCTGGGCATCACCCTCGTCGATCGCGACAACTACAGCTACCCCACGCGCAACGTGAGCCCGTTGCCCGCCGGCGCACCCGCCCGCGACCTCAGCCGGCTCCTGATCACGTTCGTGCCCACCACCTGTGAAGACACCACCGACACCTGGGGATCGGTGACCGTGGATCTCTCCGTCGCCGACTCGCCGTTCCCTTCGTTTGGACGCACCTACGAGTTGCCCGACCCCGTCTTTGGGAGCGCCGGCAACCTCGCCGTGTTTGCGCCGGAGTCGCTCCAGGAGACGTCGCTTCCACAGCGACCGCTCGCCGCCGCCTGCGCCCTGTTGGGGCGATGAGCGCGTGCGGTCGGCCGCCCTCTACCGATCCACCACGAATTCGGTGATGCTGAACGAGAGCCCACCGTCGACGGCTACGGCCTCAGGGTCGATGACCACCTGGAGGGGGTAGCCAAGCGTTGCTTCGTAGACGACGTCGACATCGGTGCCCGCTTCGATCTGGAAACCGATGACGCCGAGGATCTCGTCGATCGTGGCGGCTCCGACCATCGCCTCGCCTCCATCCGACCGGCGAACAGACGCCACCACCCTCCCGTCGCGCACAGTGATCTCGAACGGGCCGCGCGTCTCTTCATCACATTCGCAGTGCACCATCAGCACGTAGCCATAGTCCATCACGGCGGCTGTACCCCACCGTTCTTCTGCTCCGAGGAGGTCGGCGAGATCACCTTCGCGCGGATCTGCGGAAAGCGCAGGCGGCAGCGCCTCCACAACGAGGTCCTGGGTCACAACCAGCGTGAACTCGTCGGCGAAGCGATCGTCGTCGATGCCTGCCGCGGTGATCTCGAACCAGCGCGGATACCCGAATCTGGGATCCATGCGGACCTCGATCGAGATCAACCCTTCAGCGATCAAATCGGTCGAGTCGGTGAACCATGCCTCGAGATCTTCGAACGCCGAATCCAGAGGTCCGGGGTTGAGCGTGCTCGTCTCGGCCGCTGCATCCAACGGCAGGAGGTCGGTGACCTGGCCTGCCCGCACCTCGACCTGGACGGTTCCGCCCTCGTCGCAGGTGCACTCTGCGCGAAAGATGTAGCGATACGAGTCGAGGCCGGCCGCTTCCCACAGCCGCCGTGCGTCGCGCAACTCGTCCAGGCTCTCAACGATGGGCATCGCGACGACATCGTCAAAGGAAAGGTCGATGTCGGCGTTCCCGTCACCATCGAGATCGATGACGACACGAGCCGGGTAGCCGAGATCGGGGTCGTACTCGACCTCGACCACCGCCCCGCTCCGGATGGACTCCTCGATGGTGCCGAAGACATCCTCGACGGTCGTCTGTTCACCCGATGTGAGCGAGACGACCTCGCCGTTCCGCACGGCCACCGTCTGAGGCTCGGCGGCACATCCATCGCATCGGTTCACTTCGGTCAACGTGTAGTCGGAGGGTGCGGCGTCGTTCCATCGCGTTCTTGCAGACGCCAGTTCCTCGAGCTGGCCGTCGCCGCCCGTGGTCGATGTCGGTGGCTGGGAGTCGCTGGTACGGATCGTTCCACCGCCGCATGACGCAGCCAACAGGGTGATGCAGGCCAGGATCACGAACCGTCTCATGAAGTGGAGACGGCGGTGCGGCGTAGCGAGGTTCCCGAGCGACATGTGGGGCATGTCGGCAGGCGGACCGACCAGCCAAGGCCTGGCGCAGCCGGTCGCCCGTCAGCGCAGGGACCGTCGGCGCCGGCCCCTCCAATCGGCGGTTCAGGGCACTGGGGTCGGACGGCCGTTGCAGTCGAGGCCCTCGCCTGGACGGTACGTGGCGAACACCATGTCGTCTGTGACGCGACCCTCCGGATCGGTGCGCTGCCGGAACGTCTCGACGCGAGTGCATGCGCCGAGGCGGTACGAGCTCTGGCCGGTCTCCACGACATCGAAGTAGGGCGTCGACCACAGCTGCACGGTGATCGACGTATCGGTGTAGTCGGTCCAGATCAGCATGCCGTACGGCGTCGTGTTGACGACTTCGAGATCGGGCGCCGGGAACGACACGGTTGCTTCGCGCCCGTACGGGTACCGGCTGATGTAGATGGAGTGCGACTGGTACTCGGCGAAATCGAGCCCGGCGAAGAACGCTGCGTTGAACATGGTCGTGGCGAATTGGGAGACCCCTCCGCCGATGTCGTCCTTGAAACGGCCGAGCTGGATGGAGCCGGCGGCGACGAACCCGTCTTCCGCCGTGCGCCGTCCCACGTAGTCGTTGATCGAGAACGACCCGCCCGGCTCGATCAGAGCGCCGCGCACGATGTCGGCCATGCGGTGGATGTTGGTGACTCGGCTCTGGCAACACTGGTGGTTGGTGGTGAACTCGCCGACGATCTGGTGGATTCCGAGGTCGGCGGCGATCTCCTCCGGGGAAGCGACCGGCACGAGCGGAAGTCGGACCGCCCCCCGATACCCGGACTCGAGGGCATCCGCCACAACCTCACCGACCCCGTCGCGACAACAGCGCAACGGCGCGACGCCGACATCGACGAGCACCTCGTCGTCGACGATGGAGAACTCCGGCGGCGTCCCTTCTGTGGCGACGCCCGCCAGCAGCCGTTCCATCGACGCAGCAATACGAGTGCGGTCGAGCACGGGTATCAGTCGATCCCCCTCCTGGACCGAGTCGATCCAGCGGCGCACCGTCTGCCGGCCGATCTGCGTCACCCGGTTTCCTATCCGCACGGTGAGCCCGCGTGCAGGCCAGCGCCTCGGCCGCCTCGACGCCGGCGGCGACGGCCGCCGAGTCGATCTCGGGCGGGAGCTCAGCCCACGGAACCTCCACGACGAACGGGACATCGCCCTGTTCCGCGGTCGCCACGGCTGCATGCGGTCGCCGCAGCGACATCGATGTGGGCGCCGGAGACACCCGGAGTCACCTCGATGGGGCCATCCCGGCCGGTGAAGTAGGGCTCGAGCGGGAGCACGAGCACGCGGTCGTCGCGCTGGTCGAGCCACGTCGAGAATGCGGCGGGCTCGAGGCGATAGGCAGGGTCGACGGTTCGGGGCTCGAAGTACGACCGCACCCACGAGGTGAAGTCGTCGAGCAGGATGCCGGTTCTGCCCGTCGCCATCGCTGCGGCGCCGATCGGCTCGGTGTCGAGCATGAGCCCAACCGCTGCGTTGGGTGCGGTGAGTGAGCGGTCGGGAGCAGCCAGGGTGAACGTTGCAGCGGCGACGTCGCCACCGAGGGCTTCCAAGCGTTCGTCGAGGTCGGCGGGGCCGAGTCCACCGATCGCTCTCCCTTCGATCTCGACGTTGCGCACGACCTGGCCGTCGTGGACGATCGCATCGTCGACCAGCCACGCTCCCACGACTGCGGCGATCAGCGCGGCGACCGCCACCATCACATCCAGCGAGATACGGACGAATCGTCCCAACACCTTGGCGATGTTAGGTGGGGTTGCGGGCTGCGCCCGCGACCCGATCGCTCGGTGCGCTCGCTCCGAGATACCAGAGCGTGCGGCTGCGCCTCGCATCTCGAAGCCAGATCCGAGTCTGGATTCAGATGTATCTTCTTATATCGTTTCGCTATATCTATAGCGAAACGATATAGTAAGCGGATGCTCGATCTCGCCGTTCTCGGGCTGTTGCGCCGGGAACCCCGCCATGGCTACGACCTCAAGCTCCAACTCGCAGAGCTGGGATTCGCCCGCGTCTCGTTCGGAGCGCTCTACCCCGCACTCCGGCGTCTCGAGAAACGAGGATGGATCGAGGCGCTGCGACCTTCGGCGCGGCGCAAGGCCTACCGGCTGACCACCGACGGCCGGATCGCTCTCGACGGGCTGCTGATCGAGGAAAGCGAGGAGCCCGACGCCGACAAGCGGTTCGCCATGCGGCTGGCCTTCTTCGAGTTCATCCCCGTCGAGCGACGCCTCGGCATCCTGCGGCGCCGGCGCAGCCAGCTCGTCGGCACCCTCGGCAACGCCTCCGAGACGCTCCGCCACGCCAGATCCAGCGACACCGACCCCTACACCGTCGCGCTCGTGCGGCACAACGTGGAAACCATCGAATCCGACATCGCATGGCTCGACGAGCTGATAGCGATGGCTCGCACCGACACCCGAACCCGGAGGAACCCATCGTGAATACACCCGTCAAGATCGCCATCGCCGGTCTCGGCAACTGCGCCAACTCCCTGATCCAGGGCATCGCCTTCTATGGCGACGCCGACCCGGCGCACGAGGCCCCCGGGCTCATGAACATCGAGCTGGGCGGCTACCACGTCGGCAACCTCGAGGTCGTTGCCGTGTTCGATGTCGACAGCGAGAAGGTCGGCGCCGACGTCGCCAAGGGGATGTGGGCGGGGCGCAACGACACCATCCGGTTCGCTGACGTCCCCGATCTCGGGATCCCCGTCCTCCGGGGGCCCACCCTCGACGGGCTCGGCCGCTACTACCGCGACGTTGTCGAGGAGTCGCCCGAAGCGCCCGTCGACGTGGTTGCCGCCCTCCGCGCCAGCGGTGCAGACGTGCTCGTGTCGTATCTCCCTGTCGGCTCTGAGCAGGCAACCCGCTTCTACGCCGAGGCGGCGCTCGAGGCCGGCGTCGGCTTCGTCAACTGCATCCCCGTCTTCATCGCATCCGACCCGGCGTGGGCGCGGCGCTTCGCCGAGGCCGGTGTCCCGATCATCGGCGACGACATCAAGTCGCAGGTGGGAGCCACGATCGTTCACCGTACGCTCGCTCGTCTGTTCGAGGACCGGGGCCTGGTGGTCGACCGCACCTACCAGCTCAACGTGGGCGGCAACATGGACTTCCGGAACATGCTCGAGCGGGAGCGCCTCGAGTCGAAGAAGATCTCGAAGACACAGTCGGTGACGTCCCAAATCGACCGCGGGATCGGCAGCGACGACGTCCACATCGGCCCCTCCGACCACGTGCCATGGCTCACGGACCGCAAATGGGCGTTCATTCGGATCGAGGGCCGCGGCTTCGGCGATGTGCCCCTCAACGCTGAGCTCAAGCTCGAGGTTTGGGACTCCCCCAACTCCGCCGGCGTCGTGATCGATGCGGTGCGCTGCATCAAACTCGCCAAGGACCGTGGCATCGGTGGTCCGCTGCTCGCCCCGTCGTCCTACTTCATGAAGAGCCCCCCGGTGCAATACCGTGACGGCGACGCCCGTGATCACGTGGAGGCGTTCGTCGCCGGCGAGGACTCGACGGCTACTGATGCGGTCGCCTATCTGGGCTGACTGCCACAGGCCAGAGGAGAGCCGGGGGAGGGGTCGCAAGGACCCCTCCCCCGTTCTGGTTGGGAAAGACCCCACGCCCAAGCAGAGGTCGAGGGCTCATCGAACCCACACCGAGGAGTACGCATGTGCCGGCGGAGCCGGCGTGCGAGCCTCAGATGAGGAGACGGCCCTTTGTCCCTACCGGGCGTCCCCCTGTCTTTCCCTACCTGAGAGTCGTCACCGCGCTGTGATAGGCAGCACAGAGCTGCACGGCTCCGACCCTCGAATCCAGGGTGGCGGCCGGTCGATCGGATGACAATGGTGCGGCCGACTCAGCTTCCGAGCACGCGGAGGATGTCCATCGGCTCCGGCTCGATTTCCTCGGCTTCGTAGACGTCGCTGCGCCGACCCAACGATCAGCGGGTCGGCCGCACGCGCCACAGCCGGGTCCCTATTGGGGTACGGGAGCTTGTGCAAGACGTAGCGCATCGTGTTGAGCCGAGCCCGCTTCTTGTCGTCCGAGCGCACGACCGTCCACGGTGCATCCGCAGTATCGGTGTAGAAGAACAGCGCCCGCTTCGCTTCGGTGTAGGCCTCCCACTTGGCGAGTGACGCAGAATCGACGGGGCTGAGCTTCCAGTGCTTCAGCGGGTCGGACTCGCGGGACAGGAAGCGGCGCAGCTGCTCCTCACGGCTCACCGAGAACCAGAACTTGAACAGGCGAATGCCCGACCGCACGAGCATCCGCTCGAGGTCGGGGACCTGCCGCATGAACTCCATGTACTCGTCGGATGTGCAGAAACCCATCACCGGCTCGACACCCGCGCGGTTGTACCAGGAGCGGTCGAAGAACACGATCTCGCCCTTCGTGGGGAGATGCCGGAGATACCGCTGGAAGTACCACTGGCCCCGCTCGAGATCGTTGGGCTTCTCGAGGGCGACGACTCGAGCGGACCGCGGGTTCAGGTGCTCCGTGAGCCGCTTGATCGTGCCGCCCTTTCCCGCGGCGTCGCGTCCCTCGAAGATCATGACGATCCGCTCGCCCTCCAGGCGCACCCATGCCTGCATCTTGAGCAGCTCGGTCTGTAGCAGCGCCTTCTCCGCCTCGTACACCCTGCGGCGCATCTTCATGCGATACGGGTATCTCTCGGTGATGATGTGCTTGCGAGGCGTCGACACGACGCGCTCCATGACATCGGCCGGGATGTTCGCAACATCGAGGGTGATGGTGGACGACGGCCAGCCTTCTTCGGCAACTCGCGACAGGGGATCGGTCATGAGATCGAATCTAGCGCAGACCTCAGACCTCAGACCGCAGACCTCAGACGTCAGATGTCAGATGTCAGAACCGTTGTCGAAGGCGGTTGCGCAGCCATGCGATGTCGGCGGCATGATCGGCGGCGTCACCTGGTGTCTCGACCACGACGGGCACGCCGGCCGACCGCACGACACCGACGAGCATGTCATCGGGGATCTCGCCGGCGCCCAGGCTTGCATGGCGATCCCGCCCGCTGCCCGCCTCGTCCCGCGAATCGTTGCAGTGCACGAGGTCGACACGTCCCGTCAGGCTGCGGATGGTCGTAACGGCAGAGTTGAGATCCTCCCCACTCGCCCATGCGTGGCACGTGTCCAGACACACGCCGACGTTGTGGTCTCCAATCGCCTCCCACAGCGGCCCGTAGTTGGCGACCTCGCGTACGACGGCATTCCCGCCACCAGCGGTGTTCTCGACGAGGATCGGCACCGCCGACTCGAACGTCTCGAGAGCCTTGCGCCATCGGTCGAAGCCGACAGCAACGTCCTCGTCGTCCCCGACGTGACCACCATGAACGATGAGCCCGGCGGCCCCGATGGCATCGGCGGCAGCAGCGGCATCGGCGAGTGTCTTGCGGCTGGGGATACGAATCCGGTTGTTCGGCGATGCGAGGTTCATCAGATATGGCGCATGCACGTAGATCGGCAGGTCGGCGAGCTTCAGCTCGATCGCATCCGGTCGCGGCGGCGGCTTCTTCCAGGACTGTGGATTCGAGAGGAAGATCTGAACGAGATCCGCGTTGCGCGTCGCCGCTTCAGCCAATGGTTCCTTGTTCCCGGTGTGGGCACCGATAGGGACCATCAGACCTGGCCCAACTCGTCGGGCTGGGGTTGGTGCTGCCTGCGCCATGTCTCGAGAGCCACGTCGACGTGGGTCGCCACATCCTCTGGGCGCCGATTCCACGAGTCGGCATCGACGACGAGCGTGGCGCCATCCCACCCGGCGCCCCACAGCTCGGCCGGGTATGCCGCCTTCGACCGTACGTGCAACAAGAACACGCGAGGCGGCACCACCTCATCGTGGCCATCGGCTGAAGTGTGCACCCAGCTGATGTCCTCCCACGGCACGGTGACGAAGCGGCGCGGTCCGGCGATCCGGAGACGAAGCCCATCGTCATCGACGACGAGTACGGGTCTGCGTGCGACAGCCGACGTTGCGGAACCGACGGTGAGCACGCTGCCCAGCAGCAGCAGGCTCCAACCCCACGTGAAGTCGCTCCGCCGCTGGTTGAGCCCGCGGGACGTGAGGGCACCCGTGTCCGGATCGGTCTCGGGCGGCGATGAGACGACGTGCGCCGCAACGACATCGATCGCAGTCAGGACGAGCACGAGGCCGGCGACGAATACGAGGAGGGTGCGCAGCAACGACCGATGGACGCGGAGCCCGCCGTTCATGCGACACCCAGGTCTTCGGGACCGGCGAAGACGCTGTAGTCGACGTCGATGGCGCCGAGCTTCGCCGCAACCACGCCGCCGCTCCGGTCAACGAGTGCGATGGCCGCGATCACCGCGATACCGGCGTCACGAAGCACTCCGATGGCCTCCAGAAGGGCTCCGCCGGTCGTGGTGGTGTCCTCGACGACGCAAACTCGGTCGGCTTGGCCAACCGGGCCGACCAAACGTCCACCCGTTCCGTGGTCCTTTGCGGCTTTGCGGATCGAGAACGCTCGAATCGGAGGCCGTGCCGCCATCGCCGTTGCGACCGCAATCGGGTCGGCCCCCATCGTCAGCCCGCCCACGGCCGTTGTGCCGGCGGGGAGCATCTGCGCCACAGCGGCGCCGACCAGCGCAGCCCCAACCCCATCGAACGTCGTCTGGCGAGCGTCGATGTACCACGAGGACAGCTCACCGGATCGCAGCGTGAAAGGGCCGTCGGTGCGGATGGCATGGCTGCGCAGATGGTCGATGAGGGCGGTGCGGTCCATTTGACGAAGGGTAACCCGGTCGGCGGAGATGGTCGGCTGGGAACGGGTGCCCGTGGACGGCGACATTCTCCACCGCGCGACCGGCGACGGCGCCGTAGGTTTGCTTCGTGAGCTTCACGACCGGCGCAGCAGCCTACGACCGTTTCATGGGGCGGTACTCGCGAGGACTCGCCCACCAACTCGCCAACCTGGCCGCAATCGGCCGAGACAGCCGGGTTCTCGATGTGGGCTGCGGCTCCGGTTCCCTGTACGGCGGAGCTCGTCGAGCGTCTGGGCGTGCAACGGGTGTCAGCCGTCGATCCGGCTGCATCCATGGTCGCCGCCGTTCGGGAACGTCACCCGGGGATCGACGTGCGCGAAGCGGCCGCGGAGCATCTGCCCTTCGCAAACGCGTCATTCGACGCTGCCCTCGCCCAGCTGGTGATCCACTTCATGGCCGATCCGCTGGCCGGGCTGCGCGAAATGGCGCGCACGACCCGACGACGACGGGATAGTGGCTGCGTGCGTCTGGGACCACGCCGGCGGGGGCGGCCCGCTTGCCGTGTTCTGGGAGGCAGCGCGACGGCTCGATCCCGAGGTCGAGGACGAAACGCACCTACCCGGCACCAGGGAGGGCCACCTCGGCGAACTCTTCCGGTCCGCGGGGCTCGCCGATGTCGAAGACGCCGTTTTGACGGTCGCCGTCGAGCATCCGACGTTCGACGAGTGGTGGGAGCCGTTCACGCTCGGGGTTGGCCCCGCCGGCGCCTACACGGGCGGCCTGCGCCCGCAGGACCAAGCAGCTCTGCGCGACCTCTGCCGGGAGATGCTCCCCGAGGCGCCCTTCACACTCACCGCCCGTGCGTGGGCGGTTCGCGGAACCGCAACGGGGGCCGCCAAGACGCCCTGAACGGAGGGGTGCGGATCCCGGTAGCCTGCAGGCTCGTGGAGTTCGTGTTCATTCGCCATGGCCAGCCGCGTTGGAGCGTGGACGGCATCAGCCAGCCGGATCCGATGCTGACGTCGCTCGGTCGCGATCAGGCTCGGCTCGCTGCCGATCGCCTCCTTGCAGCAAGGCGCCCGGTGACCGAAATCCTCGTATCCCCTGCTCAGCGCTCACAGGAGACCGCGGCGCCGCTTGCCGCAGCGACCGGCATTGCGCCGACGACGATCCCCAACCTCGTCGAGATCCAGATGCCCGACTGGAACGGGCAACCCGAGGAGACCGTGCAGCGCATCTTCAACGAGGCGCGTGGCAGGCCACCGGAGGAGTGGTGGGAAGGCATCAGCGGCGGCGAGAGCTTTCGCACCTTCCACGAGAGGGTCACCGAGGCCATGCGCAGCATCCTCGCTGAGCGTGACATCGCACCCGATGCCGCCGGGCGGCCCCACCTGTGGGAACACGCGGGCGGAAACGATCGTATCGCCATCGTCGCTCACGGTGGGACCAATGCGGTTGCGCTGAGCTTCCTCCTCGGCGTCGATCCAACCCCGTGGGAGTGGGAACGCTTCGTCCTTGCCCACGCCTCGATTGCGCGAGTCCGCGCCATCCCGCTCGCGGGCGGCCACGTCTTCAGCCTCCGCAGTTTCAACGACCAGGAGCACCTGCCCACCGGCCTGCGGTCGCGGTGAGATCGGTCGGGAACGGCCCTCGCGGCGCCCACATGCCGAAGCGAGCGATCCCCCCGCCGCACGACCCGGAAGATCTTGTACGGACCGACGAACGGGGTTGCAGACGGGCGTCGACCGTGGAGCGCGCTCCGCCGTCGACGCGATGGACGCCGCTCGCCGCACCACTCGCCCGAACAGGGTTGCGCCTACCGACGTCGAGCCCGGAGATCTACGGCAGTGATGCCCAGAGAGTCCGGTCGTCGAGGCCGAGGCGCCAGACCGCCCAGCCGCTGAGGCCGTACTCGTCGACGAAGGCGAGCCGTTCGGAAACGACGTCCTGCTCGGCCCAGTAGAACCGCCCGTCCGTGAGGTCGACGCGATCGACGCCGAACTCGGGATCGGGGGTGCGCACGCCCTCTCGCAGCGCCATCGACCCGATCGCCAATGCCCGTGGTGCATCGAGTTCGGTGGGGTCCCAGATCCGCCCGTACGCCGGGATCCCCAGCATCACCGTATGTGGGTCGGCGTAGCGAAGGGCGTACACGATCAGCTCCTCGACCCAGAGGGGCGACGCAACCGGGCCGGCGGGCCGGAACCGATTGTGCTGGTCGTAGGCCATCAGCACCGTGTAGTCGACGGCAGCCGCGAGCTCCCGTCGCTCTGGGGCCGTCGACCAGAACGCGAGCTCGACGGGAGTGATGTCCCATCGATCGCTCTTCGGGACGAGGTCGTACGAGACGACGCCGCCCCAAGCATGGACGGCAACAGCGATCTCTTCGACGAATTCGGTGAACGAAGCGGCATCCTCATTGCGGAAGCCCTCGATGTCGATGTTGAGGCCTTCCGCACCGACCGCAGCCGCCGCATCGGCCAATGCCTGCGCCGTGCTGAACCGCCGCACCGGATCGGAGAGAAGTGCATGCAATCCATCGGCGTCGATGCCCTGGACGGCGGGCCACACGGCTACGCCTCGCTCCTGGGAAGCAGCCACGTACGTTGCGTCCCCCTCACCACGCAGCTCGCCCTCAGCATCGATCGACCACCACAAGGGTGACGTCACGGTCACCTCGGGAACCGCGTCGAGGCGGTCGAGATAGTCGGCTCGACCTCCGTTGGACTGCCAGGCCAGAACATGGCGAGCGGGGGTCCCCGTGAGGTCGCGCCATGGTTGCACGACGGTGACGCCTGGCTCGGCCGGATCGATCGGCTGGGTCCAGGTCACGTCCGTGAGAGCGCCGTCGGGATCCACGTAGGTGAACGTGGCCTCGGCAGGTGCTGCGAGGGCGAGCGTGATCGAAGCGGCAGCGTCCTCGAGCGTGCCTACTTCGGCGTCGTCGATCGCGACTGCTATCCGTACCCCGCCCCTCGTGGCGAGGCGTTCGTGGTCGTGAAGGGTGAGCTCGACCGGGATGGGTGCATGTGTCGTCGTTGTGATCGCCGTGGTCGTCGTGACCGCCTGAGAGGTCGTAGCAGGAGGCACCGACGTCGCCGACTCGCGCGGTGAACCCACCGCGCTCGAGCAGGCCCCGGCAACGATGAGGCAGCCAACCCACGCCATTGTGCGAACCCGCTGCATGCCGCCATGTTGGCGGCATCGTCGCCGAACACGAAGCACCAAGGCCCAACGGCGAGCTGCGGCCGTCAGCCGCACCCGCCGGCGCGGTCGAGCCCGAACTTCCGGCAATGGTGTACCGCTTCGGTACAGCCGAACCTCTTAAGGTTCGGGCCGGCAACGCCGCACGCCTAGCGTCCGAAGCGGCGCTCTCGCTGGGTGAAATCACGGAGGGCCCGGAGGAAGTCGACTCGACGGAACGCCGGCCAGAACACGTCGACGAATGCGTACTCGGCGTAGGCGCTCTGCCAGAGGAGGAAGCCTGAGAGCCTCGCCTCGCCAGATGTCCGCACGACGAGGTCGGGATCCGGCAAGTCGGCGGCGTACATGTGCCGAGCGAGGCTCTCCGCATCGATGTGGTTGGTGATCTCCTCAGCAGGCACGCCGTCGTCGATCAGCGAAGCCACCAACTCTTTGGCGGCATCCACGATCTCCTGGCGGCCCGCATATCCGAGCGCGATGGTGATCCTGCGAGAGCCTGCCGGACACGCCTCCTGGAGGCGTTTGGCGGCGGCAACGAGCCGTTCGGGTAGCAAGTCGAGCGACCCGATGAACCTCACAGCCACCGGATCGTCCCCGAGCGCAGTCGGAATACGGTCGAACAACTCCACCAGAACGTCGTAATACGGGTCGAGCTCCGCCGCGGGGCGTTGCAGGTTCTCCTTTGACAGCAGCCAGCACGTCACCGCGGGGATTTGGAGATCCTCCGCCCAGCCGAGGAACTCGACGAACTTCGCCATGCCGACACGATAGGAAGACGCATAATCCGGGAGACCTTCGACTCTCGCATAGCGGCGATGGCCGTCGTGGATGACCCCGATATGCCGCGGCAGTCGCCTCCGATCCAGATGCTGGAGGATCCGCCGTTCGTAGGCCCGATAGAGGGGCCGTTTGATGGTCTCCTTGATCTTCATCTTCCCCATCGTCCCGCATGGTATGAACGCGGCTGCCGCGCTTTGGCTCTTCGATTCGTGGCATCATGGCGGCACTGCCGTTCCGCAACGTGGAGGTTGCCCATATGGCCATGAGCCAAGATCACAAAGACGCGCTCGCGCGAGGGCGCCGAGAGGCGCGCGCCATCAAGGCGTACCTCGAGGCGCTCGGAAGTCGACGCCCGGGCCGCCCGGTCACGCCGGAGAGCCTTCAGGCACGAGTCGAGCGGCTCGCCGACAAGCTCGCGACCGAGCAGGACCCGCTGAAGAGGGTCGACCTGGTACAGCAGAGGCTGGACGCTCTCGACGCCCTCAAGCGCGTCGAAGCTTCTGCCGACCTCGAAGCCCTCGAGCAGGGCTTCATCCACCACGCAAAGGGATACTCCGAGCGCAAGGGCATCTCGTATGCGGCGTGGCGCGAAGCAGGCGTTCCTGCAGGCGTCCTGAAGAAGGCGAGCATCGCCAGGACGAGTTGACTTCACGACGCCACCAGCCTCTCCGGGACGTCGACGAGGCGAGCCCTGAGATACTCGCCGAGGGCCTTCGCCTGGGGATCCAGTTGGGGTGACGAAGCCACACCCTCGCCGAGGTAGCCGTGGAGCACGAAGTTGAGGGCTCGAATTCGGGGGAAGACGTACCGCTCGACGTCGAGGGAGCGCGCCTCGGGAACCAATTCCGCGAGACGGTCGACGGTCAGATAGCCGGCCAGCCACGAGAATGCTTCGCCGTCACGCGCCCAGACCCCGACGTTGGCATCGCCGCCCTTGTCACCTGAGCGCGCACCGACGATGCGCCCCAAGGCAACCCGCACCATCGTCTCGTTGGCCGATCCGGAAGGGTTCGATACAGCGCCCAGTTGGGCGGGAGAGGCTTCCGTGGTATCAACCGAGGAAGACGATGCGGCGGGCACAGAGATCACCTCGCCACCGAGGTCGACCAATGAAGGGGGTTGGGGCGCCTCGCCCGGCCAATAGACGACTTGCGGCGACGCATC
Source organism: uncultured Acidimicrobiia bacterium (assembly GCA_963792895.1). Classification (GTDB taxonomy): domain Bacteria; phylum Actinomycetota; class Acidimicrobiia; order Spongiisociales; family UBA5794; genus UBA6912. The sequence goes on along the minus strand of CAWBYA010000007.1, from coordinate 133,137 downwards.
GGACGGCTGTGCGGTGAGCAAGAAACCGGGATAGCTGGCGAGCGCCATCTCCACTGCCGCATTGGAGAACGCCCTGCCGACCCGCTCGGCGTCGTCAGACGTCACTGTGACTTTCAAATGCGCAAAGGAAGCTTCGTGCGAGGCGGGATCCTCGTGATCGGTGCGAAGCAATTGCACGTCGACCGAAGCGAATTGGCCCTTCCCGCCTACTCGGCGCCAGAGGGCTTCTTCCGCGATTTCAGCCTTGGCCTCGACGTCCAACCCCGGAATGATGAAAGTGACGCTGTTGCGATAACCGGCGAGCCCGATCGCAGCCACCTTTGTGGTCGGAGGAGGAGGCTCGCCTTCCACACCGTCGATCCGAACACGATCGTGCCCGGCGTCGGCCAATCGCACAGTGTCGAGACGCGCGACCGCATCGGGATTCAGGTAGCGAGGGCCACCTATCTCGTACAGGAGCTGCGCGGTGACGGTGCCCACGGTGACGGCGCCGCCCGTCCCGGGGTGTTTGGTGATGATCGAGGTCCCGTCGGTTTCGACTTCAGCAATGGGGAACCCGACGTCGGACAGGTCGGGGATCTCGGCGAAGAAGCTGTAGTTGCCACCTGTTGCTTGGGCACCGCACTCGATGACGTGGCCTGCGACGACCGCCCCCGCCAGCACATCCCAGTCGTCCCGAGCCCAGCTGTGCCACCACGCTGCGGGACCAACCACCAACGAGGCGTCTGCAACCCGACCGGTGACCACGACGTCGGCGCCACGGGCCAGCGCCGTTGCGATGCCCCAACCGCCGAGGTACGCGTTTGCGGTGAGAGGGACGAGCCCACGTTCTCGCATGGTCGCACCCGTCACCACGCTCTTCAGCATCTTCGCCTCTTCGAGCATGTCGTCTCCCGTCACCGTAGCCACGGCGACATCGACACCGAGCCGCTCGGCGAGGCCGCCGATAGCGGATGCAAGCCCGGCCGGATTGAGCCCACCCGCATTCGAGACGATCCGAATTCGGCGCTCCTTGCACGAGGCGAGAACGTGCTCGAGTTGTGTCAAGAAGGTGGGCACGTAGCCCGCCGAGGGATCCCGCATTCGGCGCCTCGCGAGGATCGCCATCGTCAGCTCGGCGAGATAGTCGCCGGTGAGGACATCGATGGGCCCACCCTCGACCATCTCTCTCGCCGCCGAGAGTCGATCCCCGAAGAATCCCGAACAGTTGGCGATACGCACAGGTTCCATCCCGAAGTCGATTATCGCTGCTGACGCCACCCCGGAGATCGCTGGGGCCGGTAGACCGGCGCAGAACAGGGCGTTCGCCCTGTTGCCGACCGCTACGGGCGCAGTACTCTGGCGCCTGTGAAGCTTCCTTCGACGGAACGATTCACGCTGGGCCGAATGCAAAACCCGGTACGCGGGTTCCTGCATGGGAGCGCAGCGTTACTGGCAGTAGCGGGAACGGTGTTCATGCTGTTGCGTGCTCCGTCGTGGCCGAGCAGGATCGCTCTCGCAGCCTTCGGGCTCGGTCTCGTGGCCCTCTACACGACGAGCTCGCTCTACCACTCGGTACCGTGGCGCGAGGTGTGGAAGCGCCGCATGCAGCGCGCAGACCACGCCATGATCTTCGTCTTGATTGCCGGTACCTACACACCGATGTCCGTCATCGCCCTCGACGGGGCGCTGTCCGTGATCAGTCTCGTCGGGGCGTGGACGATCGCTGCGGTTGGGATCGGCCAGCAGATCCTCTTCCCACGCGAGCAGAACACCTTCGGGATTGCACTCATGACGACACTCGGTTGGCTGGCGCTGTTCATCATGTGGCCGTTCGCATCCAGCGCAGGCGTGGCCGCCGTGGCCTGGTTTGCCGCAGGCGGCGTGCTCTACACAGTGGGGATGGTGATGCTCGTCACGCAACGACCCCGGTTGTGGCCCCGGGTCTTCTCGTACCACGAGGCATTCCACGTGCTCGTGGTGACCGCTTCGGTACTTCACTTCACGGCGACGTGGCGGTACGTCGTCCCGCTGGCCGGCTGACCGTACGTCGCGGTTCGACTCCTCCGTGCGCTCAGGCGGAGGGAACCTGGAGGAGGAACAGCCTCCCCATCTCGTAGCCCCCGTTGTGATACGAATACTGTTCGCCACGGCGGACAACCAGCACGTCGCCCCGCGCAACCCGGACGGAATCTCCTCCGACCACGAACTCGATCTCGCCGGCCACGCCGACGTACACCTTGTCCTTCTCCGCCGCAGCGAATGGCGGGTTCTCGGCGCCAATCGGCACCTCCACCTCGGCGAGTGACAGCCGCTCGAAGCTGTCGGGCGTCATGTCGCGAACGACGAGATGCCCGAAGGGGAAAGAGGTTGTGGTTGCGTAGCGCTTGAGCTCCATTGCGATCCTTGTCGGCCGCAGCGACTCTAGATGACGCCGATCAACCCACCAAGGCGCCGTTCGTCGCCGGGTCGAGGCCGATTGCTCGCAGACACCGCCGTCCGGCCACCTGCACGGCGTCCGCTACTCCTTTGGCGGCGAATCCCAGTCGCGAACGTTCTTGCCGGCCTCGCGCGACAGTATGTCGAGTGCGGCCGCAGCGCCGTCTCCCGCCGAGATGATCGCCTGGCTGCGTTCAGGCCGCGCACTCCTGCCGAGGACATACACCCGATCGATGGAGCTCCTCCCGTTGCGGTCTACACGAATGGCGTCGTCCTGCTCTGCAAGGCCGAGGCTCCTCGCGAGCGTGGGCGTCCGCCCTTCGGTGAGCACGAGGTAGTCCGCGGCGTCCGTGGCGCCGGACTCGAGCGTCACCGCAACGCCATCTCCGGTCACGGTGACCTCGGCGACGGTGGCATCGTGCACGACACCCCCGAACGACTCGACCTGGCGCCGGCCGGTCGCCTGGAGGTCGGACCCGTGGATCTCCTCGATCCCGAGGTAGTTCGAGAGCAGCGCGTAGTGCATGGCCGTCTCATTGCGGCCGTAGACGGCGACGGTGTGCCCGTTCTTGGCCAGGAAGAGGGCCGCGCTCAGCCCGCCCGGTCCATCGCCCACGATGATTGTCTTGCTCACTCAGGTCCTCCTGCACTCAGCTCGCCTCCCATGTAACACGTATGCGCCCGACTCGTGCCACCACCCACTGCGTTCGTGGTGATCGCCGACTCCGTCGAAGTCATCGTTGGTCCAATCGATCACGTCCCACCGCCGATCTGTCTGGATGCGACACGAACGCGATGAGGCCCAGAGCAACGCCGAGGTTTCGTGGCGCAGCACGCGAAAGCGCCGGGTCGGCGCGATTGACACACCGGCTCGGTAGCCTCGGGTCCAATATCGAGGAAAGCGCATGACGAACAGAACGACCCAAGACGACAAGAAGGGCCCCACTCCTCCGGGATGGCGCGTCGAGGGCATGCCCGACGACAAGAAGCCGCCGGAATCGGGATGGCGAAGCCGGATTCCGTTTGGGCGGTGGTTCTGGCTGGTGTTCCTCGCGCTGCTGGCCGTCAACTGGGTCATCACCAATGCAGTACTCGGACCCGAGCCCTCGATTCGGGTGCCCTACACCGACTTCATCGAGCAGCTCCAAGCCGACAATGTCGAGTCCGTGATCACCACCGGACAGACCATCCAGGGGACCTTCAAACAGGAGGTGGCCAGCCCAAGCGACGCCTCCGTGACGTCGACGGAGTTCACGACCGAGCGACCCACCTTTGCGGAAGACAACCTGCTTCAGGAGCTCACCGACCGGAGCGTCGTCGTCAACGCAGAGGCTCCCAACCAGCCCGCACCGTTGTGGCAGCAGATCGTCTTCGGGTTCGGCCCCACGCTGCTGCTCTTGTGGCTCTTCTTCAGCTTCTGGCGGCGCGCCGGACAGTCGCTCAGCGGCATCGGCGGGCTCGGGTCGAGTCGGGCTCGCCGCTACGAGCAGAGCACCGGTCGCACGACGTTCGAGGACGTGGCCGGTATCGAGGATGCAAAGGACGAGCTCGTCGAGGTGGTCGACTTCCTCCGCGAGCCGGGCAAGTACACGAAGCTCGGCGCAGCCATCCCCCGCGGTGTGCTCTTGTCAGGAGCCCCCGGGACCGGCAAGACGCTGCTCGCCCGCGCCGTCGCAGGAGAGGCCAACGTGCCGTTCTTCTCGATGGCGGCATCGGAATTCATCGAGATGGTGGTCGGCGTGGGTGCGAGCAGGGTGCGCGATCTCTTCAAGCAAGCGAAAGAAGCGGCACCGGCGATCATCTTCATCGACGAGATCGACTCGATCGGCCGAGCCCGCGGTGGTGCGATGTCTTTCGGAGGCCACGATGAGCGGGAGCAGACGCTCAACCAGATCCTCACCGAGATGGACGGCTTCTCGGGAGCGGAGGGTGTCATCGTCATCGCCGCCACCAACCGGCCGGACGTGCTCGACCCGGCACTGCTGCGGCCGGGCCGTTTCGACCGCCATGTCGTCGTCAGCCCTCCCGACCAAATCGGCCGCAAGGCCATCCTGGAGGTACACAGTCGCGAGGTGCCTCTGGATCCCGGTGTTGACCTGGGCGATGTCGCCGCCTCGACGCCCGGCATGGTCGGCGCCGATCTGCGCAACCTGGTGAACGAGGCGGCGCTGATGGCGGCCAGGCGCGGCCACGTCCACGTGCAGATGAACGATTTCACCGATGCGCTCGAGAAGATCGTCCTCGGAGCCGAGCGGAAGATCATGATGTCGCACGACGACCGCGAGCTGACGGCCTATCACGAGTCGGGCCATGCGCTGCTCGGCATGCTGCGCCCCGGTGCCGATCCGGTACGCAAGGTGTCGATCATCCCAAGGGGACGGTCGATGGGCGTCACGCTGCAGAGCCCTGAAGCGGATCGCTACTCGTACTCCGAGCCCTACCTCCGTGGCAGGATCATCGGCGCACTCGGCGGCCGTGCCGCTGAGGATCTCGTGTTCGGAACGGTGACCACCGGCGCCGAGAGCGACCTCATCCAGGTGACAAACATCGCTCGCAGCATGGTGGGCCGGTGGGGCATGTCAGATGCCATCGGGCCGCTCACGGTCATCTCGGAGGACCAGTCGGGCCAGTACCCGTTCGGAGGCCCCCAGGTCGCGCAGGAGACCCAACACCTCATCGACACCGAGGTGCGCCGTATCGTCGACGAGTGCTACGCCGAGGCTATGCGCACCCTCGAGGAGCACCGCCCGCGCCTCGACGCTCTTGCTGCGGCGCTGCTCGACAAAGAGACGCTCGACGAAGCCGAGGCGTACCAGATCGCAGACATCGATCGCGACGCCCACCAGCCCAAGGTTGATGCAGGCCCGGTGGGATAGCGGCTACGCCCTCAGCCCCTGAGCCGGTGGAACGTTGCGAGGAAGTCCTCCGGCTTGCCGAGATTGGGGGCCTCGACGAGGGTGCCACTCCCATCGTTGAACAGGATGACCATCTTGTGAGCGAGCTTCTGCTTCTCGGCTTCGATGCCTGCGACCCGTGACAGGGGAACCTCGGCCTTGAAGCCCTTCGGCTTGCCAGACATCCTCGAATGCCCCCAGACGAGCAAGCGGCGAGAGGTGAGGCCGAAGACGAGCGCCTCGTCCGTGGGGATCCGAGCCGCGATGCCCTGATCGGTCACGAACTCGTACTCGCCGCCGCCTGCCGCACTTCCGAGCTTGTCGGCGATGACTTGCCCGATGACGCCCCCGAGCTGCATGGACATGATGCTGCGGGCGGAGCCCGCCGGCTGCACGAACACGCCGGCCTCCACCTGCTCGTCGATGGCGATGTCCTCGCCGACAGCCTTCGTGATCTTCTTCGCCCAGTTGACCATCGTCTCTCTCCTACCTGCCGATGACAGACGGTCTCAAGCTAGTGAGCGGGTCCGGCACCGGCGATGGGTCGAGCGCCCCCGAGAACGGCCCGACCGGTTGGGCCGCTCGCCCCTCGTGCGCCGCAGGCGACGAGACGGATGATCGAAGGACCGCGTTCACCCACGCGGCAGGGAGGTTGAGATCGATGACCGTACCCGCCATCTCGGCTCAGGGCCTCACCTACGCCTACGGGGAGCGCCTCGCAGTCGATTCCGTTTCGTTCGACGTCGCACCAGGGGAGATCTTCGGGTTCCTGGGCCCCAACGGCGCAGGCAAGTCCACGACCATCAAGATGCTCACCGGCCAGATGGCCCCGCAGCGTGGCACGGTCGCTGTGCTGGGGATGAAGGTGCCGGGGGAGACCGAATCGATCCAGGCGCGCATCGGTGTGGCGTTCGAGGAGAAGAACCTCTACCTCAACATGACGGCCGCGGAGAATCTCCGCTTCTTCGCACGCCTGTACGGGATCAACGACCTCGATCCGGAGCCTCTGCTCGAGAGGGTGGGCCTGGGTGGGCGGAGCAGCGATCGGGTGGGGAGCTATTCCAAGGGCATGCAGCAGAGGATCATGATCGCCCGCGCCCTCCTCAACCGCCCCGATGTCCTCTTCCTCGACGAGCCGACGGCTGGTCTCGACCCGGTTTCGGCGCGAGCCATAAGGGCGATAGTGATGCAGGAAGCGGCGCGTGGCGCCGCCGTCTTCCTCACTACGCACGACATGATGGAGGCCGACCAGCTCTCGAACCGCGTCGGCTTCATAAACGACGGAAAGCTGCTCGTCATCGACACGCCGGAGAACCTGAAGCTGGCCCACGGCAGCCGCCAGGTGCGGGTTCGGCGGCGGACCGGCGACGAGGTCGACGATGTTGTGGTGCCCCTCGACACAGCCGACGCAGGCGAACGGCTGCGCACCTTGGTCGGCGAGCCGGGTGTGATGACGATCCACACCGAGGAAGCCACCCTCGAGGACATCTTCGTCGGGTTTGCAGGACGGGGGCTCGAGGCATGAGCGGACGGCCCGGTGTCGTGGCCGCGATCATCGCCAAGGACGCCCGGCTGTTTCTCCGCGACCGGTTCTTCGTCCTGATCACGCTGCTCGGGCTGGTGTTCTACGTCGTGATCTTCTGGCTCCTCCCCAACACAGTCGACGAAGCGGTCGAGATCGGCGTCCACCAAGAGGGCATCCCGGTGTTCAGCGCGGCTACGGCCGACTCGGGGCTCGTGGTGACGGCCTACCCCACGACGGACGCACTCCGCGCGGCCGTCATCGACGGCGAGAACGGCATCGTCGCAGGGCTCGACTTCCCCGACGACTTCGCCGCCCGGATCGCCGCCGGCGATACGGTTGAGGTGACCCAGTTCGTGAGGTCGAGCACACCGAACGAGGTGACAACGGCTCTGAGCAGCCTCGCGAGGGAGGTGGTGGCGACCCTCGAAGGCGATCCCCCACCGTTCGATCTGCTGGCGTCCGACGTGGTCGTGCTCGGCCCCGACCGGGCCGGCGCCCAGATATCGCTGCAGGAACGGATGCGGCCGCTGCTTGCGGTCTTCATACTCGTCGTCGAGGCGCTCGCCCTCGCCTCGCTCGTCGCCTCCGAGATCGAGCAGCGCACGGTGCAGGCCATCCTGATCAGCCCGGCCTCGGTCACCGATTTCCTCGCAGCCAAGAGCCTGTTCGGCACCACCCTCGCGTTCGTCGAGACGACGGTGCTGCTGGCGCTCATCGGTGCGTTTGGGGCCAACACCGCACCCCTGCTCCTCACGGTGCTCCTCGGAGGAATCTTGGTCACGGGCGTGGCCCTCATGGCAGGCTCGCTTGGCAAGGACTTCATCGAGATCGTCTTCTGGAGCATCGCCTTCATGATCCCGCTGATGATCCCCGGCTTTGCGGCGCTCTTCCCCGGATCAGCGGCGGCGTGGGTGAAGGCCCTGCCGAGCTACGGCCTCGCCCGCAGCATCGTCGACCTCACCACCTACGGTGCCGGATGGGCGGATGTGGCGCCGTATCTGCTGAGCCTCGCCGCATGGTGCGGCGTGTTGTTCGCCGCCGGAGCGCTCATCCTGCGGAGAAAGGTGCAGACCCTGTGAACCTCGCTCGGATGCGCACGATCCTCGGCCGGGAGCTGCGAATGGGCCCTCGCTCTCCCCTCGTGCTCTATGCGTTCGTCCTCCCCATCATCATGACGCTCCTGATCCGCGGCGTGTTCGGCGGTCTCTTCTCCCCCGAGCCCCGGCTCGGCATCGTCGACGAGGGAACCTCCGTGGTGACCGAGCGTGCCCAGGCGCTGGACGGCATCGCCGTGACGGTGCTCGCCGATGCCACCGAGCTGCGGAGGCGCGTCGAGGGGAACGACCTGGATGCCGGTTTGGTGCTGCCTGCCGGCTTCGACACGACCGTGACAACCGGCGCTCCCGACGACCTGGACTTCTACGTCGGGGGCGAGAGCCTGGCGTCGAACCGCATCCTGCTCGCGGTGACGACGCTCGACCTCGTTCGCGGAATCGACGGGACGGCCCCGCCCGCCGAGGTGACCGTTGTGAAGCTCGGCGAGGACACGCCCAACCTCACCACACGATTGCTGCCGATGATCGTGATGTATGCGGTGGCCATCGCAGGAGCATTCGTGCCGGCTGCCGGGCTCGTCGACGAAAAGCAACATCGCACCCTGAGCGCTCTGTTGATATCGCCTGCCCGGATGGGCGAGGTCCTCGCCGCAAAGGGTGCGCTCGGCGTCATTCTGGCCCTCGCCACGGGGCTCGTGACGCTCGCCATCAACGGTGTATGGGGGTCGTCCCCGCTCGTCATGGTCCTCTCGCTCGTCCTGGCGGGAGCGATGATGGTCGAGATCGGCCTCATCCTCGGTGCGTGGGCGCAAGATGCGAACACCATGTTCACCGCCTTCAAGAGCGGTGGCATCCTGATCTTCTTCCCCGTCGTCATCTACATCTTCCCCGGCATCCCCCAGTGGATTGGGAAGCTCGGGCCGAGCTTCTACTTCCTGGACCCGATATTCAGAGCGGTAGCCGGCAATGCCGGATTGGGCGACGTGTGGGGTGAGTTGGTGATCGGTGTCGCGATCGTCGTTGCGCTCGTGCCGCTCGTTGTGATGATGGGCCGCCGCCTGGAGCGCACGATGGCTGCCTCAACATGAGGCTTCCGTCTACGGTGCCGGCTGGGACGCGCCACAATGGCGCCATGAAGATCTTGCGCACCCCCGGTGAACGCTTCGCCAATCTGCCCGGATGGCCGTTCCGACAGCATTACCACGCCGTGCCGGCAGGCGACGGTTCGGGACAGATGCTGCAGATCCACTTCGTCGACGAGGGCCCTGCAGACGGTGCCGAGATGCTCCTCCTGCACGGCGAGCCGACCTGGGGATACCTGTACCGGAAGATGATCGGCCCGCTCACCGACGCAGGCTACCGGGTGCTCGTCCCCGATCTCATCGGGTTTGGGCGATCAGACAAGCCGGCGGAGGTCTCCGCCTACAGCTATCAGCGCCACGTCGATTGGATGGAGACGTGGCTCCTCGACCTCGACCTGCGCCGCATCACACTCTTCGCCCAAGATTGGGGTGGGCTCATCGGTTTACGCCTCGTAGCCAACCACCCCGATCGGTTCGATCGGGTCGTCGTCGCCAACACGGGTCTCCCAACCGGCGAGCACGGCGCAACGGAGGCTTTCCTCGACTGGCAGCGGTTCGCCGCGGCCTCAGAGCATTTCCCCATCGCCAAGATCCTCCAGAACTCGACGATGACGGAGCTGCCCGACGGCGTGCTCGCTGCCTATGAGGCGCCGTTCCCCACCGACGAGTACCTCGTCGCCGCCCGCATCTTCCCTTCACTGGTGCCGACCACGCCTGACGACCCCGCCACCCCTGCCAACCGGGCAGCGTGGGAGGTGCTCAAGGGATGGAACAAGCCGTTCCTGACGGCGTTCTCCGACTCCGACCCCATCACGCGGGGTGGCGAGCGCCCGTTCCACAAGCTGGTGCCGGGGGCGCAGCAGCGCAACCATCCGATCATCGAGGATGCCGGGCATTTCCTCCAAGAGGACAGGGGCGAGGAGCTCGCCGAGTTGCTGATCCGATTCGCCGCCGAGGGTTGACCCGATGACGGAGGTGACCCGGGACCGGCTCCTTTCGCTGCTGTCGCTCGTGGCCGTGGCGGCACTCGTGTACTTTCCGGCGCGTGCGGCGTGGGATCGGGCATCCACGCCACCACCGGAGGACCATGGTCTCGCGGCTCTCGCGGGTGTCCCGCCTCCCCCCGGAGCACCATGGGCGTGCGTCATCGACGCGATCAGCGGCGCGGACCTCCCCGGTACGGCAGCAGGATTCGCTGTGGCCGTGAACGCCGACGAGGAGCTCGACGTCGATCTCATCATCGAGCGCGCCCTCGGCGGCGATCTCCCCGCGTCGATAGCGCTCGACGGCCTCGTGGTGAGCGGACTGCCCACCGACGTCCGAGTGCCGCTCGACTGCGGCACGACGGGCTGAGCCCACATCGGGCCAAGGCGCAAAGACCCCCCTCAGCCCAGCCCGCAGCGGGCCGGTCGGCTCCCCTGCGAGGAGCCATGAGACGCGAATCATCCCCCACCAAGGCGATCGCAGAACGCAACGACACGACGAGAGCACGCCTCGAATCATCCCCCACCTCCCGGGGGAATCGCAGACGGCAACGATGCGAGCCGGGCGAGGCGAGGCCCGGATGATCCCTGGTGGGATCCGTGCGAGCCGTCGCCACGCTCACCTCGTGCAGAGAACCCTGTCGGCCGAGACCGCATCGAGCTCTTCAGCTCCCTGTGAGATAGCGCCATCCGGAGCGGAGGCGGTTCGAGCCGCAGGGCTCGGGCGGGTGGAGCCGCCGCATGGACGTGAGCGTCGGCAGGCCGTCGACGACCACCTACGCTGCGGCCGATGTCGACTGATGTCTTCGCGGCGTGCCCAAAGGTCGAGCTCCACGTGCACCTCGAAGGGGCCATCCCGCTCGACACGTTGTGGGACATCATCCAGGGGCATGGCGGTGATCCTGAGGTCGGCACGCCGGAAGCCCTCCGCAGGCGGTTCGTGTACTCCGATTTTCGGCACTTCATCGAGACCTGGTGGTGGATGACCGGCTACCTGCGCACGGCGGCCGACTTCACGCTCGCCGCCGAGGCCGTCGCTCGCAGTTTGGCCCAGCAGCACATCGTCTACGCCGAAGCGTCATTCTCGCCCACCGATTTCGCCCGCCATGGGCTCACGCCGCAGGATCTCGCTTTGGCGATACGCACCGGTCTCGATCGTGTCCCCGACGTTCGGGTCACCCTCAACTGTGACCTCGTGCGCGACACCGGACCACGGCGCGCCGGAGCCACACTCGAGGCGGTCATCGAGGTGGCCGCTGATGCCGGTGTCGGTGGCATCACCATTGGTGGGTCCGAGCAGCGCTACCCGCCCGAGCCCTTTGCTCCCGTCTATCGGCGCGCCGCAGAAGCGGGGCTGCATCTCACGGCGCACGCCGGTGAGGCGGCGGGCCCCGACAGCGTATGGGGCGCGCTGCGCACCCTCTCGGTCGAGCGCGTCGGTCATGGAGTCCGCTCGGTCGAGGACGCGTCCCTCATCGCGTACCTGGTCGAGCATGCGATTCCCCTCGAGGTGTGCCCGACATCGAACCTGCGCACGGGGATTGCGACAGACTGGGAGACACATCCCGTCGGCAGGCTCGTGAGCGACGGAGCCGTGGTGACGATCAGCACCGATGACCCCGCGATGTTTCATTGCGACCTCGCCGGCGAGTTGCGAGAGGTCGCCGCGCGCTGCGGAACCGAGCTCGCCCACCCGGAGCGGCTCACCCTCGCCGCCGCCGACGCCTCCTGGCTCGACACGGAGGACAAAGCGGCGCTCAGGGCTCGCATCGCGTCGTGGTGGGGCGAGCGCCGTGCCGGAGCGGCGCACCCGGTGACGCATTGAGCGTCACCCCGGGCGTTGGGGAGAAGGTCGAGCGCCCCATGCTCGTGCCCGCCGCTCTCCTGGCGGTCTACGTGATCTGGGGGTCGACCTACCTCGGCCTCCGCTACCTCGTGGAGGAGTTCCCGGCGCTCATCGGCGTTGGGATCCGCTTCCTGCTTGCCGGCATCATCCTCTACTGGTGGGCAAGGCGTCGCGGCCGGCCGGCGCCGACCGCGCGGGAATGGCGGAGCGCGACGCAGGTCGGCGTCCTCTTGCTCGTCGGCGGCGTCGGATTCGTGGCGATCGCAGAGCAGATCGGCGTCGGATCTGGTCTGGCCGCAACCGCCGTTGCCGTGATGCCGGTGTGGGCGGCCTTGTGGGCTGGGCTGTTCGGCCGCTGGCCGACCGGCCTCGAATGGGCCGGGCTCGCCATCGGGCTGGTGGGGGTCGTGATCCTCAGCGGTGAGGGAGACTTCGCCGGCAACCCGGCGGGGATCGCGTTGATCGTCGTATCGCCCATCTTGTGGTCCTTCGGATCGGTGTGGAGCAGCAGGGTGCCAATGCCGCAAGGCATGATGTCCTCGGCCGCCCAGATGCTCGCGGCATCGCCCGTGCTGCTGGTGGTCGGGTTGGTCCGGGGCGAACGATTCGACCACGTGCCGGCAGCTTCAGGCTGGCTTGCACTTGCCTATCTCACGCTCATCGGTTCGGTCGTCGCGTACAGCGCCTACATCTACCTCCTCCAAAACGTCCGTCCCGCACTCGCTACGAGCTACGCCTATGTGAATCCCGTGGTGGCAGTCGTGCTCGGGGTGACACTCGGCAGCGAGGTGCTGTCCGGCGAGGCGTACTTCGCGCTCCCGCTCATTCTCGGCGGCGTTGGCCTCGTTGCAGCCGGACGGCAGAGGACCTGATCCGCTCTCGGGGTGCGGCACGATGGAGCGCCGCTGTGCGACCGGTCTTGGGGGTCTCTTCGTCGCTCGGGCGTCCTCGGGACGCGGGGGACGATCGCGCCTTGGTGGTGTCGATGGCCGAGGCACAGGGGTGACGGGAGGGACTGGAGCGTTTTCACGACGAGACGCGAGGGCGGAAGAGACCCGGTGCGCAAGCTTCTCGTGTCGTTCCTAGTGCTTCTGGTGGTCTTTGGGGTGGCGGTTCCCGCCGGGGAAGCAAGCTGGGCGCTACGCGCCACCGCCGCCCGAAGGCGGCGGCAGCAACATCACGGCCGGAGCAACCGGCTCACGGAACCCACTCGTCCAATGTCATGCCCGCCACCACCGGTTGGCCGTCCTCGTAGTCGATCGACACGTACCAGGTGGTCCAGTCGAGACCGCCATAGTCCGGGTTGTCACCCGGGTCGTAAACGGCCGCGTAGTGGAAGCCCTTCAGCTCGAACGGAATTGCGTACTCGGGGATCCGAGCATTGCCACCGGCAAGCGGCTCGTCGAACGCAATCTGGGTGTCGGCGTCGTCGTAGGCCGACACGAACCGGTCACCGATCGCCTGGGCAAAGGTCCGATCGGGCAGCTCGGCGAGCTGCGCAGGATCATTGGGATCCAAGGCGCCGGACGGCCACTTGTACGTCGTCTGGTCAGTGAGGATGCTGCTCAACTCGTCCGGCGTGAACCGGATCGGCGTCGCATTGTGCGACACGTACAGCCCCCGCCGCGACACGACCTTCGACAGGTCTCCGTGCCCCGCCATGATGGCGCTCATGTCGTCGAGCAGTGCGACCACCGCAGGGTCGGTGGCGAATGCCTGGTTGCTCACCACCGCGGCGAGGAACAGATCGTTCACCCAGCCGGCCCCGGCAGGCGTCACGATCTCGACCCACGTCGAGCTACCGACCTCGGTTTCCGGACCGGTCAGCGCGACCACCACGCCCGGCACCAGCATGCCGATGATCTCGTTGTTCACGCCTGGGCCGATTCTGACGTTCAGCACGTCATCCTCGGCGACGAGCACCACGCGACGAGTGTCCGCAGCAGGGACGTCGCCCAGGTCGGGCATGTCGGCCTGCTCCCAACGATCCACCGTGTCGGACCGCGTCGGCGTGAGCGGCAATGCCGCCAGGTAGTCGCTGCGACCCACCGGCTCCTCGAGGAGGAGACCCTCGGACGAGAAGACCGTCACGGGCCGCCCGTCGAGACGGAATTGCACCCGCTCGACCGTTGGGAACTGCGTCACCGTGTAGACGACCTGGGCCAGCCGGGCCGTCATACTGAATGTTCCGCCGCCTGCCTCGAACTCCTGTGACAGATCGATGGTCGCGAGCCCGTCGTGGATCGTGATGCCCAGCAGCAAGGTGTCGGTGGGGACCGCGCTCGACAGACCGGCCTCGGCCTCCGCCCCCGTCGGCCCTGCGATCAACGCCCTGATCGCGTTGGCAGCGACGTCGGTTGTTGCCGGGACGGCCCGTGCGATCGACGTGGCATACCCGCCGTCCTTCACGAAGTAGATGTCGACGAACCGCGTCTCCTGCGGAGGCTCGGTGGTCGACGGAGGCTCTGCGGTGGTCGGAGTGCCGGGGGCCTGGGTCGTCGACGGCACGATCGGCTGCGTTGTCGTCGGCGATGAGCTCGTCGTGATGCTGCCGGCGTCGCCGACATCGACGCCGGCGCCGCACGCTGCGAGCACCAGGGCCAATGCGCTGATGATGATGGTGAGACGCTTCATGGGAACCTCCTCGTCCGATGGTGTCATGCCTCACCCTCAGGATGCGGGCCCGACTTCTCGGGTGGATCACCGTCTCGTAACTGTTCCGTCACAGGAATGCGCAGCTCGAAGACGAGACCCGACGGCTGGTTGGATCGGACCGAGAAGGTCCCCGCCGAGCCGGATCGCGTGTTGCCGAGCGATGGCGAGCCCGAGGCCGCTGCCGCCGTGGCGGGAAGCGTCTGCGGTGTAGAAACGATCGAACAGGAGCGGCGAGCGCCGCGGCCGTCACTCCCGGGCCGGTATCCGCAACCGTCACCGAGAGCGTGTCGCCTTCGTGACGAGCCCGCACCTCCACCGTCTGCGCCGGCAGCGTGCCGCGCTGCGTTGTCGAGGAGATTCCCGACAATGCGCTCGAGCGCCCTGCGATCGCTTCGGACGACGCCGTCCGCTCCCGACACGACGGCGGCAGGAAGCCGGTCGGCAGCGACTGCCTCGAGAAAGGGCACGACGGTCGATGTTCGCGAGGTCGGAACCGACCGGCAACGCTTCGAGCCGGGAGATCTCGAGCAGATCCTGCACGAGGCGGCGCAGCCGGTCGACGTCCTGCGAGAGCAGCTCACCAACGCGGCGCACGGGAGCGGGTAGCTCGTCGAGGTGAGCGTCCAGCATCTCCGCCTCGGCGACGAGCGCTGTGAGCGGCGTCCGCAGCTCGTGGGAGACGTCGGCGACGAAGCGCTGCTCGCGGGCCTGTGCCTGCTGCAGCTCATCGACCCTGGCCTGAAGCGATGCCGCCATCTGGTTGAAGGAGGCTGCCCACAGCCCGAGCTCGTCCGACGACTCGACGGGGATGCGCACCGACAGGTCGCCTGCTGCCATGGCGCCTGCGGCCGCACCGGCCGTTCGGATCGGTCGCAAGACCCTCCTCGTGATCAGCCCGGCGGCGAGGGTGCCAAGCGCGGCAACCCCGATCCCGGCGCCGACGAGGACACGGCGCAGCTCGGCGAGGGCGTCCTCGACGCCGGCCGCCGAGAAGACGAAGTAGAAATCTGGTCCCTGTGGCGGTCTGCGGCCACCCACGATGATGCGCGGCTCGCCGCCGATGTCGACGAACTGGTAGCCGAAGCGACCGTTGGCAACGAGGTCACGCAGTGCCGGATCGATGAGGGTGCCCGCATCGTTCAGCTCGAAGCTCGAGGCAAACGTGGTGCCGTCGGACGAGAACTCGACGTAGAGACCATCGGAGCCACGCTGGAGGAAACGAAGGGCAAGCCCCGACTCCTCGAACCCGGCGGAGGCCGGCATCCGGCGCGAGCACGTCTGCCGACGCAAGGACGCCGATGTTGAAGTTGGCCTGGTCGACTGCGGCATCGATGAGCTGACTACGCAGTGAGCGCTGGACGAGTGTGAATGAAAGCACCGCAACGAGCGCTGCGGTCACCGCAACGAGGAGCACGATCGTGAAGGCGACACGACTGCGGAAACTGCGCAGCATGTCAACGAGCGGCGCGGTAGCCGACGCCGCGCACCGTCTCGATGAGCGTCGGTTCGGCCGGGTTCGGTTCTACTTTCGACCTGAGGCGCTGCACGGCGACGTCGACGAGCCGCGAGTCGCCGAGGTAGTCGTAGCCCCACACCCGTTCGAGCAGTATCTCGCGCGTGAAGACCTGGCCTGGCCGGCGGGCGAGTTCCACGAGCAGTCGGAACTCCGTCGGGGTGAGGTGAAGCTCCTCTCCCGTGCGTGTGGCCGTGTGACCGAGCATATCGATACGCACGTCACCCAGGACGAGCACGTCCGCCGTCTCTTCGCGGCGAGCCCTCCGCAAGGCGGCCCGGATACGGGCCACGAGCTCGGGCATCACGAACGGCTTGGTCACGTAGTCGTCCGCGCCGGATTCGAGGCCGACCACCACATCGATCGTGTCGGCGCGGGCAGTGAGCATGATGACGGGTACCGCCGATCCGCTGCGGATTGCCCGGCATACCTCGAAACCGTCCCGCTTCGGGAGCATGACGTCGAGAACGACGAGATCGGGCGTGTCATGGCGGAATCGCATGATGGCCTCATCGCCATCCGCGGCCGTCTCGACCACAAATCCCGCCTGCTGAAGCCCGATCTGAGTGACCTCGCGAATCGACGGATCATCTTCTACGAGGAGGATGTGCGCTTCCACGATCTAGAGCCCCAGTCGACGACTGAGTCCGCATTCAGGGCGCCGCCGCACATCAGCTCCGGCACGGGCCGGTCCGCAATCTCCGAGGGAAACTGCATCGTGCCGCCGGCGGCACGCCTCGACGAGGAGGATGCGCGCGATCATCCCGTCAGTATGGCCGGTTGCGGTGTACGGCCGTGACCATCCACTATGCCGCTCCGCAACGAAAACGTGTCACACCCCTGAGATACGGTGACCCCATGAAGACACGTACGAACATCGACGCAATCGATCGGGCGCTCGACACCCTGGCAGCCGCAGGCGTCTCCTTCACCGTGGTGGCAACCTGCCCGACCACCGGCTGTGAGGCGTGCGCATCCACGACCGTTTGTGCGGCGGCGTGAGCGGCCTCGCTGCCCCGGCGGCCGCCTACCGCTAGCTCGACGGGAGGGTTGCGGCGAAGAGCATTTCCCGCGTTGCCGGCCAGATCCCAGAACTCGAGTCGAGAAGAGGCCCCATGACGCCGCGCTGGGTGAGGCCGACCCTCTTCTCGAAGGCACGCACTGCGGCGTTGGTCTTCGATCCCGGGATCCCGTCGACGGGTTGGCCGCCATAGAGGGGCGGGCTCAGCCGTTGTAGCGCCTCCTGCACGCGGCGCCAGGTTGCTCGATCCATCATCAACTCTTCCTCCTTGGTTGGCGGCGGCGTGCCTCCCACAGTCTTCGGGTCGATGCCGGTTGCCAGCGAAGCGCGGGTGCAGTCGATCTGCCAGTGCATACGATCCGACTCGAGGTTCCGAAACGCCGGGTCGCCGCGATTGGTCGCGATACGTCTGAGAGCAGCGCGGAGTGCCGGCGGCTGATCAGTGGCGCTGCCCGAGTTCCTCGATGGGTTGATATCGATCGCTGAGAGGTGGGCGTGGAGACTGGTCCGCCCGAACGGCGTGCTGGCGATGTTGCGGCACGCTGCCGTCCCCGTTGCGCTGTCCACGATGCGATACGACGACGCTCGCATCACAGAGGCGAACGCTCGCCACGCCGCAACCTGCGCGGGATGGACGAGGAGCTCGAGTTCACCCGAAGCGGTGAGCGTGGTCGGGAACTCCACCATCGCTCCAATCGAGTGGTCGCAGATCGGATGACCGGCCGCGCTCGACGCCAATCACCGGCTCCGGGTACGACTGCCGCATCTCCTCGGTCGTTGCCATGACGATCGCCTCCCCCAATCGGCATCATGCAAACTAGCGAAGTGTGCCGCTGGGGTCGATGTGCGATGAAGAGAGCGGTTCAGGTGCCAGCCAATTGGGTTGACAGCATCCACTCGTGTCAACGAGCGGCATCTCCCCCATCGTCCTCCGGGCATCACATGTGGAACGAGTGGAGGTCCAGTGGTTCGACTTCCGGTCGCTCGATTCCCATCCGGTCCATGTGCGCCATCATGAAACCTGTGAGCTCGTCGAAATCGGCCTGCGTCTCGCATACCTCGATCACAGTGAGCCCGTCACCCTCGCGATAGGCAAGGTGGGCGAGACCCTTGGCCGCATGGTGCGTCCTGACTTCCATGTCATCGACGACTGCCGACATGAAAGTGTCGTACACCTCCGGCGTGATGTGGGTCAGGTGAACTCTCTCCGCAACCGCCACGAAACCTCTCCTCCATCGCTTCCGTACCCGGCAATCTACTCAGCGACCGGCCCATCGTAGGAGGCTCTCGACAGAGGGCGTTTCGGTCCTGCAAGAAGGTTCTGACGCAGGAAGAGCGCCCGCCCGAGCCACCCACCCGCCACGAGCGACAATCCCACCACGCACGGCCTGGATCCGGCGCTCGGCGCTACCCGCCACGAGCGCCGAGTCCGCTGCGTGACGGGACGACGTAGCCGGTACTACGGCCGCAGCGGTTGGCGGCTCGCATCAGCGATGTAGTGACGACGCCCCACTCATCGCACGATGTCGACGCCTGCGGTCGGGAGCGAGGAGAAGGCCGCAACGTCGGTGAGCCCCAGGTCGGGCGCGCGCGCCACGACAGAGGCCTCGACCTCGTCGGCGGCCTCTGCAGCCACGAGCGCCACGATGCACCCTCCGAACCCGGCGCCGGTCAGACGGGCGCCGAAGCAGCCATCCGTTGCGGCAGTCAGCCCGACCAGCCTGTCGACCTCTGGGATCGACACCTCGAAATCGTCGCGGAGGCTCGCATGGCTCTCGAGCATCAGACCTCCCGCCGCTGTGGCGTCGCCTGCCGTGACGGAGGCAGCGAAGTCGACGACTCGCTGGTTCTCTCGAACGACGTGCCGCGCCCTCCGCAACGTGGTCGAGTCCAGCTCCGCAGCCTCGATCATGGAGAGGTCGGCATCGCGCAGCGCCGCCACGCCGAGCACGGCCGCGGCCCGCTCACATGCCGCCCGCCGCTCGTTGTACGCCGAGTCGACGAGCGAGCGCCGCATTCCCGAGTCGACGATGAGGACGCCAACCTCGCCCGGGAGGCTGACCGCCCGGCGTTCGAGCGAACGGCAGTCGATGAGGAGCGCCGCCCCCTCGATCGCGGCCGAGATCACGAGCTGGTCCATGATCCCGCACGCCATGCCGACCCACTCGTTCTCTGCACGCTGGGCCATACGCGCCATCGCTTCGGCGTCCCACCGGCCACTGGCGTACGTCGCGAAGACGCGGGCAACCCCGAGCTCCAGCGCGGCGGACGACGACAGACCGGCACCCACCGGGACATCGCTCGCTACCGCCCCGTCCCACCCGCTGATGGGATGCCCGGAGGCCTCGAGGCTCCACGCCACGCCGGTGACGTAGTCGGTCCAGTGCCCGCGCCGGTGCACCATACGATCCATGTCGATCACCGCGACGCCGGCGCCCTCTGTCACGACGTGTACTGAGCGGTCGACCCGGCGTCGAGCGGCGATCCACAAAGCGCGGTCGATGGCCATCGGCAGGACGAAGCCGTCGTTGTAGTCCGTGTGATCGCCAATGAGGTTGACCCGGCCAGGGCTGCGAACGACGACATCGGGCTCACCGTCGTGGACTTCACGAAAGAGGGAGAGCGCTCTCGCCCTACCGCCGTACGCGGGTGGGGACCCCACGGTCACCGAGCCGCGAGGTAGTGCCGTGCAGGGAGGGAAGCAAGCGTCCCGGCGGCCTCTTCGGCGGTGATGTCTCGCTGCGGCTCAGCCAGCAACTCGTAGCCGACCATGAACTTGCGCACCGAGGCCGACCGCAAGAGCGGCGGGTAGAAATGGGCGTGAACGGTCCAATGGGCGGATGGCTCGTCGTCGAACGGCGCGCCATGCCACCCCATCGAGTAGGGAAAGGGGCTGCGGAACAGGTTGTCGTATCGGGCCAGTAGCGCGAGGAGCACATCCGCCAGGCCGTCGCGCTGAGCCGTGTCGAGGTCGGGGAGCCGGCCGGCTGGGCGCCGCGGAACAACCAGCGTCTCGTAGGGCCACACCGCCCAGTAGGGAACCAGCACCAGCCACTCACCGTTCGCGGCGACGACGCGTGGGCCCTCGGCCTCGCGGCGCACGTAGTCGCTGAGGAGGAGCCGCCCAGTGGTCGCAAAGTGCTCGCGCTGTGCTCGATCCTCCTTCGCCGGCTCGAGCGGGAGAGCGGAGCCCGCCCAGATCTGACCGTGCGGGTGGGGGTTCGATGCGCCCATCATCTCGCCCCGGTTCTCGAAGACCTGCACCCAGCGGTACCGCTCCCCCAGCTCGGCGGTCTGCCCCGCCCACACGTCGACCACACGCCGGACTTCCTCGGGAGCCATCTGCGCCAGCGTGACGTCGTGGCGCGGAGAGAAGCAGACCACTCGGCACGTGCCAGGCTCCGACTCCGCCTGCAGCAGACCGTCATCAACACGATCGGTCGGAATCTCGGGCCGCAGCGCAGCGAAGTCGTTCGTGAAGACGAACGTCGTGTCGTAGTCGGCGTTTGCCTCACCGTTGGCGCGGACGTTCCCGGGGCAGAGGTAGCAGTCGGGGTCGAATGGCGAGGAGGTCTCGGCCACCGAATCGGCGACCGCCCCTTGCCAAGGCCGGCTCGTCCGCCCGGGCGACACCAACACCCACTCCCCGGTGAGCGCGTTCCGTCGCCGGTGCGGGCCCGCAAGGCACTCGGGATGCGGCCCTGCGACCGCGTCCGGATCGGGGTTGGGTGCGCCGCCCATCACGCTCACTTGATGCCGGAGGTCGCCACGTTCTCCACGAAGTAGCGCTGGGCGGCAACGAAGATCGCCATGGGGACAACCACTGCGATCACGATGCCCGCAAAGATCAGGTTGGGGCTGTCCACAGACTGACCGCCGAGCTGGCGCAGTGCCGTCGTCAAGACCCAGTCGTCCTCGTTGGCGGTGTTGATCGCCACGAGCGGCCAGACGAACGAGTTCCACGCATACAGGAACGAGAACGTGCCGAGCGTGGCAATCGCCGGCCATGACAGAGGCACATAGATCCGCCACAGGATGCGCCATCGCTTGGCGCCGTCGATCACGGCCGCCTCGTCGAGCTCCTTGGGGATGCCCATGAAGAACTGGCGCATCAGGAAGGTCCCATACGCGTTGAAGAGGAACGGCCACACGAGGACTCCGAGATGGTCGATCCAGCCGAGCGACACCATGAGCTGGAACAGCGGGACGATCACGACGATGAACGGGATCATGATCGACCCCAAGTAGGCGAGAAAGAGTGCGTTGCGTCCCGGGAAGTTGATCCGGGCGAACGCATACCCGCCCATGATCGAGGTGAACAGGATCCCGGCGACGACGAGAGCCGTCACCAGCACGGTGTTGGAGAGGGCGCGATCGAGCCCCCGCCTGTCGAGCACGTCCGAGAAGTTCTCCCACCGTGCCGTGATCGCCTCGGCTGCCGGAGCTGTTCGCACGACGGCATAGGTCTCCACGCTCGGATCATCCTGCCCAATGAACCTCCCGACGACGGTCGTGCGCAGCAGGGCGCGCTCCTCCGTCTCGGAACCCACCGGCACGACGTAGACGCCGGCCTCCTCGCCGTCGATCGGCACGGTGCGCCCGGTGTCCTGAACCAGGGCGAGCGGCCAGGCGATCTGGCTGTCCGGGTCGTCGGGGTTCGCGGGATCTACGAACACCCCGGCCTCGACTGCCGATTCCGCGAGGAGGACGTCGGTCGGCTCGCCGTTCACGGGCAGGCTGTACACGGGCAGCTCTTCGCCGTCGACGAGGACCGTTTCGGCTGCGCGAGGCAGGACCTTGGGCGGGTACCGGAAGGTGTCCGCAGGTGTCTTCAGCGCAGACGACGCCATGTAGACGAACGGAAAGACCATCAACAACGCGAACCCGCCCAGGAACCCGAAGAGAAGGGTCCGCCCGATGACGGTCCGGATGCGGCGACGCCTGCGGGCGCCTTCGGCCTGCCATTGCTGCGTGGCGGCGCGGGGCGGCGTCTGGTTCTCGTCGAGGGTGCGGTCATCGGGCAAGGTCATGCGCTCAATACCCCCTGGTCACGCTGGGTCCGGAAGTAGAGGATCGTGATGCCGAATATGAGGAGGAACAACGCCCACCCGATCGCCGATGCGTAGCCCTGGTTGAAGCGCTCGAAGGCGTTCTGGTAGAGGTAGATCACTGGGGTGAGCGTTGCGTTACCGGGCCCGTTCGGCGAGAGCTGCGGCGCGTTGAGGATGAACGGCTCCGAGAACAGCTGGAGAGCCAGAATCGTCGTAGTGATGACGACGAACACCGTGGTCGGCGCCAGCATCGGAATGGTGATGCGCCTGAACTTGGCCCACGGCCCAGCGCCGTCGAGCTCGGCGGCCTCGTAGAGATCCGGCGGCACGCTTTGGAGACCGGCGAGGAACAGCACGGCATTGAGGCCGATGGTCGAGAACGAGAAGACGATGACCATGGACAGCATCGCCGTCGATGGGCTCGACAGCCATTGGGGTTGCGGAGCCGTGAGCTCGACGCCGGGAAGCACGTTGATCAGGTCCCAGAGCCTCACAAGCCCGAAGTTGATGTACCCGACCGTTGCGTTGTAGAGCTGCTTCCAGATGAGGGCGACACCGACGACGCCTGCAACGGCGGGGAGGAAGTACAACGCCCTGAAGAACTTCATCCCCGGCAGTTTGGTGTTGAGCAGTGCGGCGAGGCCGAGCGCCGGGAGGACGGACAACGGCACTGCGAGCACACCGAAGTAGAGGATGTTTCTCAGCGACTTCAGGAAGAAGGGGTCGGTCAGGAGATCTGTGTAGTTGCGGATGCCGACCCACGCCGCCTCGCTGAGGCCGTCCCAGTCGGTGAATGACACGAACAGCGAGAAGGCAAGCGGCCCGGCGAGGAATGCCAGGAAGCCGAGCACGTTGGGAGACACGAAGAAGATGCCGTCCATCACTTCGAGTTGGGCCTTCGTGCTGCGGAAGATGCGGTTCGGCTCGTCGCTGAGCATCAACTTGGTCCACAGCACCGCAACGACGGCGATGGCAGCAGGGACCAGGGCTCCGGGCAGGACGAGGCGGGTGAGGAACGTCCACAGCCCCGGCAGCAGCCCGACGCGCAGCAGCAACAACGCAACTCCGATGATGAAGAACCAGCGAGCCGCCAGCTTCAGCGCCTTGCCCGTCGGTCCCGTGATCTTGCCTGCCCAGCCGGCGATGAGCCAGCCGATCACGATGAGTGCGAGGAACGGAACCCCTTTGATGAAGGTCCCGCCGAGTGTGTCGAGACCGTTGAACACATTCGTCTCTTGGAGCGTCACGAAGCCCGCACCAACGGAGAGGACCAGGTTGAGCACGAAGGCCGTGAGGCGTCCACGGTGGTTCCTATTCACGATCCAGCGCACCGACAGCGCGGCGAAGAGACCGAGGATCGCAAATATGGCAATAGCCATCACCCTTGGTCTTCCGGTGATCACGATTCCGGATCCGGCTGCGATGAGCACCGCAACGATGACGGCCCCAACCGCGTAGACCGCCTGCCACACGATCAACGGCGCGAGCCACCACGTCTGGTTCTCAGCGGTAGGTCTTGACGTGAGCACTTCCGTCGTCATGCGATCACCCCGATGTGTGTTGGGGCCGGGCGAAGCGCCCGGCCCCAACTTCGTCGTCGTCAGCTCGTGAAGGCCGGAGCCTCCAACGTGCAGATGTTGGCCGCAAAGTCATCAATCGACGTTGCGCCGGTGACAACGTTGCCGATCTCAGCGTCCATGACCGAGACGTACTCCGGCCAGCTGCCGGCCCACAGCGGGCCTTCAGTAGCAGGGTTCTCGGCCAGGCCGTCGAGGAAGGCCTGATTGTTCTCCGGTGGGGTGAACGTCAAGAAGGCGTCCAGCGCCTCCTGGCTCACCCGGCTGGGCACATTGGCGCCGAGCTCGGCGATCTGCGCCTGGACCTCGGCAGTTGTCAGTGCTTGCACGAGCTGCCACGCCTGCTCGGGATGCTCGGTGCTGGCGTTGACCACATACGCACCCCAGAACAGCCAGTTCGAGGGTCCTCCAGGACCGTCCGGCAGCTTCACGACGTCCCAGTTGAAGTCGACGGTTCGGATGCCGGGTGTCGCCCAGCGACCGTTCTGGAACATCCCGAGCGTGCCGGCGCGGAAGGGCGCCTCGGGGTCCTCACCCCAAGGCACGACACTGCCGTTGGCATACAGCTCTTGGAGGGCGGTGAGGCCGGCGATCGAGCCGTCGCTGTCGAGCGAGCATGCGCTGCGGTCGGCGTTGAAGAATCCACCGCCTGCAGCGTTCAACCAGTAGCCGTAGGGACCCCACCACGTGCTCTGCCCGTAGCCGGTGATCCCGCCGCCGAGCGAACCGATGCCGTCAGCAACCTCACGCAACGTATCCCAGTTCCAGGTGCCGGCCGCAGCCAGCTCCCGGGGATCGTCCACGCCGGCCTCGGCGATGAGGTCGAGGTTGATGTACAACGCAAACGTCGATACGTCGCGGGGCAGTCCCCACAACGTCTCGCCCGTGTTGCCCGTCGCCGGGTTGAACGTGAGGTGGAACATTGGGCCGGGGTAGAAGTCGGCGTCGTTGTGACCGCTGGCATCCGCGAGGGACCGCAGGTCGAGAATCACGCCGCGAGTGGCAAAATCGGCGATGTCGGTACCGGGCAGCCAGAAGACGTCGGGAGCGGTCCCCGCCGTCAGCTCGGTCAACAGAGTCTGCTGATAGCCGGCCGTCTCCTGCCCTCCAGGTTCGTACGCAAGCGTGACGCCCTCCAGCGTCCCGGTCAACTCGTCGGAGATCGACGCGTAGACGGCCGCCTCCTCGTCGTTGTCTGGACGAGTGCGCCACCGCAAGGTGACCTCGTCCATCGCTTCTGCCGTCGTGGTCGTCTCGCCGCCCGTCGCGGCGGTCGTGGTTGCAGCAGCAGCCGTCGTCGTCGTCTCGCCGCCGGCTCCGGCCGTGGTGGTCGCGCCTCCGGTGTCGTCATCCCCGCCACATGCCGCCATCACCAAAGCGAAGACGACCAGCAGCAGGAACCATCTCTTCGTCATCGAGGGGCTCCTTTCTGTCCGTGAATGGGTGGCCTGGATGCCAGGCCCGTTCTCGATCCGGTCATGGTGCGATCCGAATCTCGAGATCTTCTTGTTCGAGCGCAGCGACGAGATCGGGGCGTGCGCTCCGGCCGGTGATCAGCACACCGAGGTCGGCGACGCCGCAGATGCGCGCCGCACTGACATGCCCCACCTTCGAACCGTCGGCGACGGCGATGGTCCGGCGCGCTGAGCTCATCATCCGCTGCTTCATGGTCGCCTCGGGGAGGTTCACGTTGGTGACGCCGCGTTCGGCGTCGATGCCGTTGCATCCAAGGAACATGAGATCCGCGTTCAGATGCTCCAGCATCAATCCCCCGTACGGGTCGACGAGCGAGTGTTGGAGCGGCCGCAGCGTGCCGCCCGCAACCACAACCGTGAAACGTGGCATGGCCTGCTCGAATGCGAGGGCGATGTTGAGGCCGTTCGTGATGATCACGACGTCCTCGAGTTCGGTCCGAGCAACGAGAGCAGCCGCAACTGCCGAGCACGTGGTGCCCACATCGAAGATGACGGTGTCGCCTGACCCAACGATTGCGGCGGCGACCGAGGCAATCGCCGCCTTCTCGTCGGCCGACGTCGCGGCTTCTTCCTCGAACGATCGCTCGGTCCGTGCATGGCGGGCATCGAGGATCGCGCCTCCGTGAACGCGTCTGACGGCGCCGAGACGCTCGAGCACGTCGAGGTCGGAACGTACGGTCACTTCGGAGATCCCGAACTCAGAGGACAGTTCGGCAACACGAGCGAAGCTCCGGCTGCGGATCGTCGCCAGCATTCTCTCCCGACGTATCTCCGGCAAGGTCCCAGATGCCACGCCGGCCATCGTCGATCACTTTCGATATTCTGTCAAGAGCCTGAGAGTTCTTTTGTTTCCGCAAGCTCTTGCACGACGGCGTCTGCGCCCTCAGAGCGCCGATTAGCCTCCCCGCTGCGAGATCCGACGACGTGAACCCGTCAACGACGAGGAGCAGCGATGGGGAACAATGGCTTCAGCCTCTACGGGAACGCGCTCGACGCCGCCCACGCGCGAACGGGCGCGCGCATGGCAGCAGATGTTCGTCGACAAGTTCGCCTACGACCCCGACGAGACGTACACACTGAGTCTCCAGGACAATCCGTACCTGGGTCCCGTCTTCGGTCTCAAGGACGTCGTCCGTAGCGGGGACGGAGAGCCGATCGACGCCGGGGAGGGGGTGGTGTGCGCAACCGTGCGAATGGGATTCGGCCACTACCGCATCGCGATGGCTGGTGCCTCGGCGGCACGGGCGATGGGCTTCACGCCGTACTGGCTCGATTTGCTTTCGATCCCCGGCATCACGTCGGACGTGATCAACTGGTGGAACACGAACTACTCCAAGTTCTCCCGACTCTCCCAGCGCAGCACACTCTTCAACAAATACGTGTGGGAGTCGGTGACGACCGGCGACAAGACCCTCCCAGGACTCAATTGGCTGCTCAATCGATATCCGCAGGGGTGGCCATGGCGGTTCATCAAGGCCAACGCCCGCGACTATCGCATGAGTGAGCTCTTCGCCGGCCTCCACCAGGCGCTGCCGCCGGAGCAGCCGCTCCTCGCCTCCCACATGTGGAACTGCATGGGCGCCGTTGCAGGCGGCATGACCCACGTCGTCGACATGATGTTCGACAACTGGCCGATGGCGTTCCAGCTCATCGAGGGAGCGAAGCACGGGGTGCAGTCGCCGTCCGGCTACTACGGCTTTCGAGTGATGCGCGGATTCGACGACAAGGGACGGATGCTTCGCCCCACGCCGCCGGATGCGCTCCACTACGTCGGGCACCATGTCGACCACGAGCTCGTCGACGGCATCGAGGTCGACTGCGCGGCGCGTCTCTCGCGGATGGCCGGCGGAGAGCCACGCCGTTTTCTGCTGACGATGGGCGGTGCCGGAGCGCAGCGCGAGCTGTTCAAGGCGATCGTCGACCACTGCAGGCCGATGGTCGATCGCGGCGAGCTCACGCTCTTCGTCAACCTCGGCGATCACGCCGACAACTGGGAGTGGCTGCGCACCCAGCTCGGCGGGGCGGCTGATCTCCACACCCATTTCACGTGGGAGGACACGCAGGCGTTCGCCGACGAGATCAGGGACCGGACGGCTCACGGAATCCACGTCTTCTTGTACGACAACATCTTCCACGCCGTCTACGCGACCAACTACCTCATGCGAGTCAGCGACGTGATGATCACCAAGCCGAGCGAGTTGGCGTTCTACCCGGTCCCCAAGATCTTCAACGAGCGCGTCGGCGGCCATGAGGCATGGGGGGCGATTCGGTCTGCCGAGATCGGCGACGGCACGGTCGAGACGCGTACGGTGCCCGAGACGCTCCAGGCGATCGACCTGCTCACGCAAGAGCACGACCTGCTCGAGATGTACTGCAACTCCATCGTGAAGAACAAACGAATCGGCATCTACGACGGCGCCTACAAGTGCGTGGAGCTGGCCACGGGACGCCGGTGGGTTCGTGACGAAGCGGGTGTCGGCCGCGTCGTTGCCTGACCTCAGGCTGCAAGCCGCAGGCGTCGTGCGATGGTGACCTGGTCTCTCGCGAACACCGCGAGCGCCATCCACACGAGAGCGAAGCCGAACACCTGTCCTCCTGCGATCGACTCCCCGAAGACGGTGACGCCAATCGCAAACTGGAGTGTGGGCGCCAGGTATTGGAGGAGGCCGATAGTCGAGAGTGGGATGCGCTGGGCGGCGGCGCCGAACATCCACAACGGCACGACCGTGAGCAGCCCCGCAGCAACCAGCCACAGCGCAGTAGGCGCGCTTCGGGTGAAGGCATCGCTCCCCGACACTGCGAGATAGACGGCAGCCGGAAGCACGAGCACGGTCACCTCCCCGAGAAGTCCTTCCAGCGCAGGCGCCGCCGCCGGGTCCTTCTTGAGGAGACCGTAGAAACCGAAAGAAAACGCAAGCGCCAGGGAGATCCACGGCAGCACGCCGAGCATCACGGTCATGCCAACCACGCCGAGCGAAGCGATGGTCACGGCGAGCCGCTGCGCCGGGCGCAGGTGCTCATTGAGCACGACAACGCCGAGGGCAACCGAGACCAGCGGATTGATGAAGTAGCCGAGACTCGCCTCGACGATGTGGTCGCTCGTCACCGCCCAGATGTACACACCCCAGTTGATGGTGATGAGCACGCCGGCGATTGCGGCAAGGACCCGTGTCCGTGTGGCGGCGTACGTTCGGCGCACGCTCGTGATCCGGCGCCGTAAGGCCAAGATCGCGATCAAGATCGGCCACGCCCAGAGAATCCGGTAGCCGAGAACCTCGAGGGCAGGCACACCGCTCACGAGGTTCCAGAAGAGCGGAGTGACTCCCCACACCACGTAGGCGGCGACACCCAGCCACACTCCGCTCCGTTGCGAGTCCACGGCCGCTCCCGACGATGAGACGGGGCAAGTGTCGCAGAGCCTGCCGGCAACAGGTACCGGGTTGCCGACCGTGCACGCTCACTGCGTACCTGCCAGCATGAGATCATGATCGATCGCGACAGCTTCCTGTACTTCGTTGGGCGCGCACTCGACGGTATGACGGCGATCGTCACCGAACTCGGCGACGACGTCGCCAACACCCGCCCACCGCTTTCTGCAGCGAACTCGCCGTACGTGATCCTCGTGCACTGCCTCGGCGTCGTGGACTACTGGGCTGGCCATGTCGTCGCCGGACGAGAGGTATCCCGCGATCGCGACGGCGAGTTCCGGGCCGCCGGCACCGTCGCCGAACTCGAAACCCGCGTCACCGAGACCAAGATCCAACTCCGCCGCGACCTGCTGCGCGCAGATCCTGACGCACCCGTTCGGTACGTGCCGTCCCGGTCCCTCATGGGACCAGATCGCACCTTGAACCAAGGGGCCGCTCTCCTGCACGTCTACGAGGAGCTGTCCCAGCACTACGGCCAGATGGAGATCACTCGCGACGTGCTGCGAGCGGGCCTCGTCCGCCCGGCGTGACCCGTTGAGCCCGCTCGAGTTCCGGCGCCGTGACCGCGCTCGTTACTCGGATGCTCGGCGAATAGGCGAGCCGACCGCTCGTGCCGGGGCCTGACCGGCCCGCCCGAACGGCAAGAGCAGACAGCACCTCTTCGCCGGCGCAAGGAGCTCCCTCCCTATCCACCGGGGGCCGCTCAGGCGTCCGGCCGTGGGGAACCAACGACCACGTGCGGCGGTGCTCATCGCTACGACCCTCTTGGCAGGGTGCTCAGTCTCAATGAGATTCGGCGACACGCCGAGGAGCACGGCGGAGGTCGTCATCGAGAACCAACCGGCGAGCCGGCTCGGGTTGGGCACGGTCACGGCCACCTGCGATGAGCCCGGCGGTCGGCGTCACGTTCCCGTGCACATCGCCACTTGCGTCGGGAGACACCGTCACGTGGCAGGCCACCATCACCGACGAGGACACGGTCAACGTCCAGTCGGTGAACCTTCTCACCAGCGACGATCTCACGACGATCGAGGCCGAGGCCGTACGCGTGCTCGAGGAGCAGGTCGGGGGCACACTCGGAACCCAGAACGTCGACTGTGGCGGAGGCCCAATCGTGCTCGGCGCCGACGCCACTGTGCTCTGTGCCCTGACCGACCCCGCCAACGGCGACGTCTGCGGCACCACGCTCACCATCACCGACATCAACCGGGGAGTGTCCGACATCGTGGTGGCCGACACCCACGCGAGTCCTCGGAACCGTCGTTTCGGCCCTCCCGCCCCAACCGGATGCGGCGCTCCGAAGGAGCAAGCGGGAGGGCGAGGCGCCCCCGTGATCCACTCTTCCCCGCAGAGCTCTCATTACGGGCTTTCGGTTGCCCCTCGATCATGTCGTCTGCGAAGCTCGGCGATCTGGTGGCGCACCGACTCGTGCGAACCCCCGCCGGGGGTGATGCGCCGCTCCACGGAACCGGCGGCCGACAGCCTGGCCGCATCTCCGGGCTCGAACCGCCCATCGATCGCAACCAGCTCGTCGTCGGTGAGGTCGCCGAGCGTCCTGCCTGCGGTGACGAGGTCGGCCACCAGCCGGCCGACAACGCCGTGCGCTTCGCGGAATGGCACCCCGCGCGCCACGAGCGCCTCGGCGAGGTCGAGGGCGGTGACCCACGGTGACGGCTCCGGCGGGTGGAAGTCGGCCGTGCCGACCATGCCGGTGAGGGCGTCGAGGGCGAGCTCCAGCGTGTCGTCTGCGTGGAACACGGCACGCTTGTCCTCCTGGAGGTCGCGGTTGTACGCAAGCGGCAGGCCCTTCTGCAACGCCAACATCGCGGCGACGTCGCCGATCACAGTTGCCGCCTTCCCCCTTGCGAGCTCGGCGATATCCGGGTTCTTCTTCTGCGGGAGCGCAGACGAACCCGTCGTGTGTGCGTCGTCGTACGTCGCCCACCCGAACTCGGTCGTGGTCCACAGCACGAGTTCCTCCGAGAGCCGCGAGAGGTGCACCATGGCCTGCGCACAGCAGAAGGTGTACTCGGCGGCGAAGTCGCGTGACGCCACTGCGTCGATCGAGTTGGTGAACACCCCGGCCATGTCGAGGCGGTCGGCGACGAGGTGCGGCTCGAGCGGGAGCGAGCTGCCCCCGGATGCGCCGGCACCGAGCGGCGACACGGCGATACGCGCCACCGCATCTTCGAACCTCTCGACGTCGCGCAGCACCATCCACGCGTAGGCCAGCAGGTGATGCGCCAGCGGAACCGCTTGCGCCTGTTGGAGGTGGGTGTAGGAGGGGACAACGGCGTCGCCGGCTGCCTCTGCCACATCGGCGAGCACGCCGGCGAGGCGACGCAGCTGGAAGATCCGCTCGCGCCCGCGACGCCGCAGGTACAGCCGCAGGTCGAGCGCTACCTGATCGTTGCGGGAACGTCCCGTGTGGAGCTTCCCAGCTGGTGCGCCGATGAGCTCTCCGAGCCGGCGCTCGACAGCGGTGTGCACGTCTTCGTCGGTCTCGACGAACACGAAGCGGCCCTCATTCGCCTCGGCGAGGACGAGATCGAGGCCGTCCGTCAGGGCGACAACGTCCGGGCCGTCGAGAACTCCGACATCGCCGAGCATCGCGACGTGGGCACGCGACCCGACGATGTCGTCCACGAGCAACCTCCGGTCCGACGTGTCGACCGTGAAGCGCCACAAGGCCTCGTCCGGCTCCCCCGAGAACCGCCCGCCCCACAGCGTCATGGATTCCCGCCAGACCTCATCCGGATCGGGTCTGACGTCCGAGATCCGGCGTCCGACGTCTCGATGCTCACTCGCCCTCTCCGATGCGGCGCTCCGCGAACGTCCGCAGCCGCAGGCTCTGGAGACGGATGAAGCCGGTGGCATCGCCCTGGTGGTAGACGTCGTCCGCTTCGAAAGTCGCCGTCGCCTCGTCGTAGAGGCTGTGGCTGTCGGACCGGCGCCCCTCGACAATCGCTTGGCCTTTGTACAGCTTGAGGCGCGCCTCGCCATTGACCCGCTTCTGCACCTCGTCCATGAAGGCTTGGAGCGCTTCACGCTCGGGCGAGTACCAGAATCCGTTGTAGACCATCTCCGCGTATCGCGGCACGAGCTCGTCGCGCAGGTGGGCAACCTCGCGGTCGAGGGTGATCGACTCGACGGCACGGTGGGCGTGGTACAAGATCGTGCCACCGGGCGTCTCGTAGACCCCGCGATTCTTCATGCCGATGAAGCGGTTCTCCACGATGTCGACGCGGCCGACACCGTGGCGGCCACCGAGCTCGTTGAGCTGCGTGAGCAGGGCGACAGGGCCAAGCTCAACGCCGTCGACGCTGACCGGGTTGCCGTCACGGAACCCGACCGTCACCCACTCGGGTTGGGCAGGTGCCTCCTCCGGGTTGACTGTCATCCGGAACATGTCGGGAGGAGGTGCAGTCCATGGATCCTCGAGCACACCGCCCTCGTACGAGATGTGCAGGAGGTTGGCATCCATCGAATAAGGCCTCTCGGGCGTGACCGGAATCGGGATGCCGTGGGTCTTCGCATACGCGACGCAATCAGCCCGCCCCCGCAGATCCCACTCCCGCCAGGGTGCGATGACCTTGATCGCGGGCTTGAGGGCGAAGGCTGCGAGTTCGAACCGCACTTGGTCGTTGCCCTTCCCGGTCGCACCATGGGCGATGGCGTCTGCCCCGGTCCGCTCGGCGACCTCGACCAGGCCCTTGCCGATGATGGGGCGAGCGAGCGATGTGCCGAGCAGGTAGTACCCCTCGTAGAGGGCATTCGCCCGGATGGCGGCGTAGACGAAGTCGCGCACGAACTCCTCGCGCAGGTCGTCGGTGATCGCCTCGGTCGCACCTGTTGCGATGGCCTTCTCCTCGGCCTCCGCAACCTCCTCACCCTGGCCCACATCGGCCGTGTAGGTGATGACGTCCGCCCCGTACTCCTCTTTGATCCAGCGGAGGATCACCGACGTGTCGAGCCCGCCGCTGTAGGCGAGCACCACCTTCTTGATCTGCGTGCTCATCGGGTCACCCCTATACGATCGAGTGCGTCCATCAACCCTTTGCCGCCAACAGATTCGCTGGCGACGACCAGAACCGTGTCGTCCCCCGCCACCGTCCCGAGCAGACCGTCCAGCCTGGCCCTGTCGAGGGCACCGGCCACCACGTTGGCCGCCCCCGGACGGGTACGGATGACGAGTAGGTTTCGAGAGACGGAGAGCGAGTCGGAGAACTCGTCGATGATGCGGGCGATCTCCCGCTCGTCGCTCTGGCCGCCGTTCGCCTCTTGGATCTCGTAGTGGAGGCGGCCGTCGTCCGTGCGCACTTTCACGGCGCCGATCGCATCGAGGTCGCGCGATACGGTCGCTTGCGTGACGAAATGGCCGGCGGCTTCCAGCATGGCCACCAGCTCCTGCTGGGAGTGGATCGGCTGGTCGCCGATGAGGCGCCGCACCAACCGGCGTCGGGTCGATATGCTCGGGCTCATTGCGGCTCGGCCTCCCGCGTGATCATCGTTCCGATGCCTTCGGGCGTGAAGATCTCGAGCAACAGCGCATGCTGGATGCGGCCGTCGAGGATGTGGGCGCGAGCCACGCCGCCGCCAACGGCGTGGATGCACGACTCGAGCTTTGGAAGCATGCCTGCAGACACCGAGCCAGACTCCACGAGCGCTCTCAGCTCGGGGACCGCGATGCGCTGAATGAGGCTGTCCTCGTC
The DNA here is from genome assembly GCA_963792895.1 of uncultured Acidimicrobiia bacterium. Taxonomy (GTDB): domain Bacteria; phylum Actinomycetota; class Acidimicrobiia; order Spongiisociales; family UBA5794; genus UBA6912. The sequence continues at coordinate 99,902 of CAWBYA010000007.1, read as the reverse complement.
GCCCAGGTCTCCGTACAGGCCCTCTACGTCTGTGAGGTACACGAGCTTCGTTGCCCCGAGCGCCTCGGCGAGCGCCCCTGCCGCGGTGTCTGCGTTGAGGTTGTAGGGCCTGCCGTCCTCACCCCTGGCCAGGGGCGCCACGACGGGGACGTATCCCTCGGCCTGAAGTGCGATGACAAGCCCCGGATTGACCGCCGTCACTTCGCCGACAAAACCCAGCCGGGGGTCCTTGGGACGGGCGAGAAAGGTGTTGGCGTCCAGCCCGTTGACGCCGGCGGCAAGCGAGCCGTGCGCATTCACCAGCCGAACGATGTCGGGATTGATCTCGCCTGCCAGCGTCGACTGCACCACACGGATGGTGTCCTGATCGGTGATACGAAGCCCATCGATCCACTGCGGCTCGATGCCTTGCTGGCCCATCGCCCTGGAGATGTGCGGACCGCCACCGTGAACGATCACCGGCTTGATGCCGGAGTAGTAGAGCATCGCCACATCGTCGGCGAACGTGTTGCGCAGGCTCTCGTCCACCATCGCCGAGCCGCCGTACTTGATCACGACGGTTGTCCCGCGGAACTGCTTGATGAACGGCATCGCCTCGGAGAAGATCTTGGCCTTTCCCATCGTGGTTGCGATACGCGACTTGGTTGCCGCCGGAGATCCATGACCGGTTGCCATCAGCTGCGCTCACCGTTGAACCGGACGTAGTCGGGTGTCAGGTCGGCGGTGAGCACCTCGGCGCCGCCCGGTCCGTCTCCGACGACAACATCGACCGTGAAGTCGCCCGATGCCAGCCGGGCGGCGAGTGCATCGAGATCGGCGCCCGTGGCTGCCCCGGATTCGGCCACGACGACGCCGTCGTAGGCGACGGAGAAATCCGCGGGGTCGATCGGTGTCCGCACCGCTCCGACGGCAGCGAAGATGCGACCCCAGTTGGGGTCGCCGCCGAAGAACGACGCCCGTACGAGGGCAGAGTCGGCGATCGCCTTGCCGACGGCACGAGCCGCCGCGGCATCGGCGGCCCCCCGCACCGTGAGCCGCACCACTCGAGAGGCCCCCTCGGCGTCGGCTGCGATCTGGCGAGCAAGCGTGCGGCATACTTCGGTGAGCGGTCGAACGAGCTCGTCCCGCCCAGCCGTTGTGCCTGCAGCGCCCGATGCCAGCACGAGCACCGTGTCGTTTGTGGACTCACAACCATCGACATCGAGGCGGTTGAAGGAGGCGTCGACCGCGATGCGCAGCGCGGCGCCGAGGTCGCCGACCGATACATCGACGTCGGTCGTCACAACGGCGAGCATCGTCGCCATGTCGGGGCGGATCATCCCGGCACCCTTCGCCATCCCGCCGACGACGAAACCGTCGCCCGTGGAGACCGCCTCCTTGGGCATCGAATCTGTTGTCATGATCGCCCGAGCTGCGGCGCCTGCGGCGTCTTCGCCGCTCGCGAGCGCGGCGAGTGCGTGCGCAACGCCGTGGCGCATCACACCCGCATCGAGCCGCGACCCGATGGGCCCGGTGGAGCACACCAGCACCTCCTCCACGCCACACCCCAATCCTCGGGCGACCTCGGATGCCGTGGCGACTGCAACGGCCTCGCCTGCCGCACCCGTGCCTGCGTTGGCGCAGCCCGAGTTGAGGACGACGGCTCGCGTGTCGGGCCCCGCAGCCAGATGCTGTCTGCTGAGCGTGACAGGAGGCGCTGCAGCATGGTTCTTGGTGAACACCCCCGCGCCGATCGTGCCCTGCTCGGCGACAACGAGCGCGAGGTCGAGATCACCTGCGGGCTTGATGCCGGCGCTCACTCCTGCTGCGGTGAAGCCGAGTGCTGCAGTGACGCTCATGGCATCCACCCGTCGAGCGGCAGACCGGATTCCTCGGGCAGGCCGAGCATGAGGTTGGCGCACTGAACGGCTTGTCCTGCCGCACCCTTCAGCAGATTGTCCTCGGCTGCCATCACGATCACGGTGCCGGTGCGTCCGTCCACGTAGGACGTGATCAGGCACTTGTTCGACCCCACAACCCAGCGGGTCTGTGGCGGGCGGTCGATCACGTCGACGAATCGCGCCGAGGCATAGGCGGCCTCGAGCGCAGCAGTCATCGAGCCCGCCGTTGCTCCTGAATGGGCACGGGCGTAGCACGTGGAGAGGATGCCGCGTTGCATCGGCACGAGATGGGGCGTGAAGACCACGGTCGGCTCGACGCCCGATGCCATGCCGAGCGCTTGCTCGATCTCTGGCCGGTGACGGTGGGTGAGCACCCCATACGCAACGACGCCTTCGTCGATTGCACCGAAGGTGAGGTTCGGCTTGGCGGCCCTCCCAGCGCCACTGACGCCCGATACCGCATTGACCGTGAGTGCGCTGGGTTCGATCAGCCCGTCCCGCAACAACGGTGCCAATGCCAGGATCGCCGAGGTCGGATAGCATCCGGGCGCCGCCACTTTGTCCGCACTGCGGATCTGGTCGCCGAACAGCTCGGGCAGGCCGTAGACCCATCTCCCCAGCTCGTCGGGATGCGGGTGCGGGGCCCCGTACGCCTCCTCGTAGCGGGCAGCGGAGTCGAGCCGGTAGTCGGAGCCGAGATCTACGACCTTGACGCCCCTCCGCACCAGGGCGAGGGCCGGTTCCGCACTTGCCCCGTGCGGCAGGGCGAAGAAGGCGAGATCACAATCCGCAGCCGCCTCGGGATCCATCGCTCCCAGTATTCGGTCCCCACGCTGCAAATGGGGGTGGATCACACCGAGCGTCTCCCCGGCCGACGTGTGCGCCCCGAGGTAGGCGAGGTCGAGGTCCGGGTGGCCGTCGACGAGCCTGATCAGCTCGCCGCCGGCGTAGCCGGAGGCGCCAAAGACTGCAATGCGGTGGCCCATTGGTAGAGGTGCTCCTGAGATGGCGCGTGACTATACGCATACGCGAATAGGGAATGAAATCCTGCGTTGCGCGATGGGCATCGAGTCCGGCGATCGGCCCATGCCGGCGGACGGCGCGGCATACTTGACCGACAATTCCCTCCTGTCCGAAGGAGTATTACCCGTGAAGCTCGTTCCCGTCGTGTACGTCACGGACATGAAGCGCTCCCTGTCCTGGTACCGGGCACTTCTCCCCGACGCAGAGCTGGTGACCACCTCTGAGTATTGGTCAGAGTTCTCATTCGGCGCATCGGCCTCCCTCGCTCTGCACAGGACGGATACGATCACGGCAGGCAGCCAGGTCGGCGTCGCCCTCGAAGCCGACCGGCCGCTCGAACAGTTGGCCACCGACCTCTCGGCGGCCGGCATCGCCCTGCATCGCAACATTCAGGAAGAGGTGTTCGGCCGATCCCTCTGCGTCGAGGATCCCGACGGCCTCGTCATCCAGGTCAACGAGCAAGACGCCGAGCGGCATCAAGGGGTTTGACCCACACGATTCATGAGGCCCAACCGCATATTGGTTGCCGGGACGCTCTCGCTAGATTCCGGCCTCATGAGAGCGGTCGCGTTCCTCGCGCTCTTCGTGATCTCGATCGCCGCATGCGGTGGTGGCGGCGCGAGCTCGACGACTTCGGCAAGCCCCTCGACACGTGCCCCGGCCGCAACAACGACTTCGTCCCCGACCACGTCGACGACGGCAGCCCCGGCTACCACGACGAGCACCACTGAGCCCGCCACTACGACTGCACCAACAACCACCGAGCCCGGACCCGCCACGTACGAGTTCGCGGTGACGGGCTCGACCGTCGAAGGGCCTGACCGCATCGAAGCCTCGGTGGGTGAGGAGATCGTGATCGTCGTGACGGCCGACGTCGCGGACGAGGTACACCTCCACGGCTACGACTTGTTTGCCGACGTTGCCCCCGGCGACTCGGCAACGCTCGAGGTCGTCACGGACATCCCCGGCATCTTCGAGATGGAGCTCGAAGGGGCGCGCCTCGTGCTCACCGAGCTCGTGGTGCGCTGACATGCCACGGCCTCTGCGTCGCATCGGCGTCGTCGCAAGCTTGGTCGTGCTGGCTGCGCTCGATCCCGGCACTGCACTCGCCCACGGTATCGGCGGCCGCGCCGACCTCCCGGTGCCGGTGAGCTATTTCGCAATCGGGGCCGGCATCGCCATCGTTGCCTCGTTCGTCATGCTGTCTGCGTTGTGGACGGAGCCTCGTCTCCAGGGCGGGGCGCGGCTCGGCTTCACGCGGCGGCACTGGACGGGCCGCTACGTCGCCGTGTTGAGGGTGTTCGGCGTCACTGGTCTTGGGCTCGTCGTGCTGGCCGGCCTCGTCGATGGGAGCGCCAGCCCGCTGAACATCGCCCCCGTGCTGGTCTTCGTGTACTTCTGGCTCGTGGTTCCGTTCCTGTCGGCTGCCGCCGGCAACCTGTGGCGCTGGATGAACCCATGGGCCGCACTGTCACGAAGGGTGAACGCCTCACGCGCCGAGCGCGATGACCTCGTTGCCCGGTTCGGCGTGTGGCCGGCGACGATCGCCTTCATCGCCTTCACCTGGCTCGAGTTGGTGGCACCGAGCGGTGCTGATCCGCGCACGCTTGCCATCGCCGCACTGGCCTATACCGCCTATGTCGTCGGTGTCGGGTACCTCGCCGGACCGGAATCAGGGCTTCGTCTCGCCGATGCTTTCCACACGTACAACGGGCTCTTCGCCCGGATCGCACCCGTCGACGTGATAGCGGCAGACGCGGTGGGGACGACGGTCGCAACCCCGGCGCTCGGTGTCGTCCGACGGCGCTGGCTTGGGGCGCTACCGGGCGTTCCCGAGTGGCCCGGCGTGACTGCCTTCATCGTGGCGATGATTGCAACTGTCAGCTACGACGGGGCCTCCGGGACCGAGCTATGGGCCACGTTGACCGGCGATCTGAGGAGGGAGACCTGGTTCCAGACGCTGTCGCTGCTCGGCTTTGTGGCAGCGATCGGCGGCGCATACCTCGCAGCGTCGTGGGCGGCCGCTCGCCTTGCCGGCGGCGCCACAACCGCGCGGCGCGTGGCCAGACGTTTCGCCCACACACTGGTGCCCATCGCGCTGGCCTATGCGGTCGCTCATTACGTCACGCTGGTCCTCTTCGAAGGGCAGCTGCTGCTCTTCACGCTGAGCGACCCGTTCGGCCGGGGATGGAACCTGCTGGGAACGGCGGACTGGAGCGTCAACTTCTTCCTCTCGCCCGAGGTGGTGTGGTACCTCCAGGTCATCGCCATCGTCGCGGGACACATCGCAGGTGTGGTGCTCGCACACGACCGGGCCCTGGCCGACTTCGGCGGGGAAGTTGCGGTTCGCACCCAGTATGCGATGCTGGCGCTCATGGTCGCACTCACGTCCCTCGGTCTCTTCATCCTGGCGGGCTGAGAGGTGCCCATTCCGAGCGCCCACTGGCTCATCGCCCACCAAGGGGGCTGGGACGAGCTGCTCCTCTTCGGGCTGCCGATCGTGCTGGCCGTCGTTGGCGTGCGCTGGGCAGAACGCAGGGCCAAGGCGAAGCGTTCCGAGCAGGAGCAGCACCAGGACTGAGCACCGCTGAGTGGAAGGGCGTCGCCCCGTACTACCGTTCGCACCACGAACGCTGGATGCCCAGGAGGCCGTCGTGACGCAGATTGTTGACCCCGGCACCACGAGTGACGAGGTTCACGTCCTCGAGCTCGTCGACCGCCTCCTCGCCGAGCACGATCCCCACGGCGACCGCGACGAATTCATGGGCGCCCAGTTCGACATGGGCCTCGCATGGGTGCACTTCCCGGTGGGTCACGGAGGACTGGGTCTCTCGCCCAGGCTCCAAGAGGTCATCGACACCCGACTCGATGCGGAGACCGAGCATCGCCCATCGTTCTTCCACGTCATCGGTCACGGCATGGGCGCACCGATGTTGAACGCCCACGGTACGGAAGAGCAGAAGCAACGGCACCTCAAGCCGCTCTTCACCGGTGCCGAGGTCTGGTGCCAGTTGTTCTCCGAGCCCGGAGCGGGGAGCGACGTCGCCGGTCTCGCAACCCGTGCGCTCCAGGACGGCGAGGAATGGGTCGTCAACGGCCAGAAGGTGTGGACCACCGTTGCCCACGTCGCCAAGTGGGGCATGCTGGTGGCCCGTACCGATCCGGATCTGCCCAAGCACCAGGGAATGACCTACTTCCTGATGGACATGAAGGCTGAAGGTGTCGAGGTGCGGCCGCTTCGTCAGATCACCGGTGAGGCAGAGTTCAACGAGGTCTACATGACCGACGTCCGCATCCCCGACTCGCAGCGCATCAGTGATCGCGGCGACGGGTGGAAGGTGGCACTGACCACGCTGATGAACGAGCGCGTGGCGATTGGCGGCAATCCCAGCCCGCGCAACTCGGGAGCTATCAGCGATTTGCTCGCAGTGTGGCGGGAACACGGCGGCACCGAGGAGGACCGCGACCGGGTGATGAAGCTGTGGGTCGAGGCCGAGGCTGCACGCCTCACCAACCATCGGGCCTACGAGAACCGGACCTCCGGCACGCCAGGGCCGGAAGGGTCGACGGCCAAGCTCGTGTATGCCGAGCTGAACAAGCGGATCTACGAGCTCGCCACGGAGCTGATGGGGCCGGCCGGCATGTTGTACGACACCTACGAGTTCATCCAACCACTCACACCCGAGGAGATGCCGGAGGACGTGCGACGTCGCTTCCTCCGGGTGCGAGCGAACTCGATCGAGGGTGGAACGTCTGAGATCATGAAGAACATCCTGGGCGAACGTGTCCTCGGGCTCCCGGGCGAGCCCCGAGTCGACAAGGACCTTCCCTGGACCAAGGTACCGAGGAACTGACGGTGCCCTTCCCCAAGGCGCTTGGCCGCCTCAACCGTGTCGTCACCAACCCGGTCATCGAGCCTGCGGCACGCCGTCTGCGACCTCTTGCCGTCATCGAGCACGACGGGCGCAAGAGCGGGCAGCGCTACCGGACGCCGGTCATGGCATTTCGGAGCGTTGACACGTTCACGTTCGCCCTCGTGTACGGAAGCGATGTCGATTGGGTCCGAAACGTGCTCGCAGCCGGGAGGTGCCGGCTCGTGTACAAGGGCCGCAGCTACGAGCTCACGGAGCCGAAGCTCGGCGGCCCAGAGCTGAGCGCACCGGTGCCGGAGTGGATTCGTGCGTCGCTCGCGACCATTGCCGTCACGGACTATCTCACGGCCACGATCGCCGTCTGACGCAGCGCGGCGACGCCGGGCACCGCTTGTGCAGCACCCGGCGCCACGCTGAATCTGAATGTCAGGCCGCCCAGGACGCGAGCTTGCGCTGAATGGCGTCGGCGGTCTCGCCGGTCTTCTCCTTGATCTTGCCGACGAGTTGCTCGAAGTTGCCGCGAACCTGCTCGAGGTCCTGGTCGGTGACGTCGGCCCACTCCTCGCGGATCTTGCCGCGGACCTGATCCCAGCGTCCTGAGTCTGCCAACTTGTCGTTCCAGTCGTATGTCGCACCCATGTCGACCTCCTTTTGATCGAATGCCGACTCGGTGATCGAGTCGATGGGGATAGGTGAGACCTACCCGGTCGACGATCGACTGAAACATGCGATGGCAAGGAGTCAGGCGGAGATGGTGAACCTGATGGAAGGTTCGCCGGCGTCGAGCATCGGCTCGACGGCATCCGTGACGCTGGTGAGGACGAGCCGCTCGAGCGAGTCACTCCAGCTCGGGAGCGGCCACGCAGCGCCGCGCCCACCGACACTCCGGACTCGCACCTCGACGCCGTCGCCAACAGGCGTGATCGCGCACTCGAGCGACGTCGTACCCGCTACTCCGAGCAGCACCCCGCTCGCCTCGTCGATTGCCAGTGCGAGGTCCTCGAGGCGGTCCATCCCGAGGCCAACCCCCGACGCAACTGCGCTCGCCACCATCCGCAGAATACGTGCGTTCTTCGGATCGGCAGGCACGGTGGCGAGGACGGGAGATGGGATCACGACACGCATACTACGGAGACTCTCTCGCAGTACCATTCCGCCGAGTGACCCGATATCGCGCGACCATGCCGGCCGACCCATGAGTGATCCCAATCGTCGCGGCACGTACCGTCTGGAGATGGGCGCGGAAGCCTCCCAGGTGGCGACGCTCCGCCTGTTCGTCGGGACGACGGCACGTGTGCTTGGACTCTCCGAAGAGATCATCGGCGATCTCAAGATCGCCGTGTCTGAAGCCGCTACGGCGATAGTCGCAAAGGGGCAGCAAGATCTCGTGATCGTCGAGATCGAGACCTGGCGGGACGCCGTCCAGATGTCGGTCGCGCCGCTGACGGCGGAAGACCTCGAGAGGGACGACCCACGGCCGGCAGACATCATCGCGACGCTCTTCGCAGACATGCGCATCGATGCCGAAAGCGACACGCTCGTCATCCCCGTCGTCGCTGCAGCCAAGCGATGAGTAGGGAGCCGCACTCCGCCGTCCCTGTGTGGGTGACCCTTCGGCACTGCCCTCGATGACGGCGTTCGATGCGGAAACGCCAGAGGCCGTGCTGTTCTCACATCGCGAGGACGAGGGCGCGAAACGGCAACTCGTCCTGCGGTACACACCGCTCGCCGAACGCTTGGCATTCCGGTACCGGGGACGCGGCGAGCCCATCGACGATCTGAAGCAAGTTGCCGCAATGGGCCTCCTACAGGCGATCACGCGTTTCGATTCCGACAGAGCGGTGAAGTTCTCCACGTTTGCAACCGTCACGATCCTCGGGGAGTTGCGGCGCCACCTGCGCGACAAGACGTGGTCGGTGCGAGTGCCGAGGTCTTTGCAGGAGCGGTGGCTCGAGTCGTCGAGAACCGCTGCGGTGCTCGCCCAACGCACCGGCAGGTCGCCAACGGTCGCCGAGATCGCACGCGAGATGGGGGTCACCGCCGAGGATGTGCTCGAGGCAATGGATGCCGGCGGTGCCTACACCTCGGGGTCGCTCGACCAACCGCTCGGGAGCGACGAAGGGTCCGCGACGGTCGGCGACATGCTGTCCGTCATCGACGACAGGCTCGAGTCGGCGCACGATCGCGTGACGGTTGCAGGCCACGTCAGGCAGCTCCCCGAGCGCGAGAGACTCATCTTGTACCTACGTTTCTTCGATGGGTTGACGCAGTCTGAGATCGCGGAACAGATCGGGATCTCGCAAATGCACGTGTCGCGGCTCCTGCGCCGGTCGCTCCAACACCTCAGGGAATCACTTGCCGGCGAACAACCGCACCAATGACAGAAGGGCCGGCGCGAGGCCGGTCCTTCTGAGCGAGGCCCTCTGGGCGAATGGGCCTCCGGTGGGGCGGAGTAGCGGGTTCAGACGGCCGCGACGTTCCGACGGGTCGACCTGTAGATGAGCAGGACGACGATCGAGCCGACGATCGAGCCGATCAAACCAGAGGCCGCGATGTCGAAGTCGCCCTCGAACGCGAGGTTGGCGAGGAATCCTCCGACGAATGACCCGACCAGGCCGAGCACCATCGTGCCGAGCATGCCCATCGGGTCGGCGCCGGGGACGAGGAGCCGAGCGATGAGGCCGGCCAGCAACCCGACCAAGAGCCAGATGAAAATACCCATGATCTCTCCTTGATGGATGCGATTCGTTCGCCCGCCGCCTACCCGATCGGAGAGCCCGCCAAACATGATGTGCGAAGGCGGGGGGCAGCCGCGGCGGCACGACGGTTGAGATCGGGCGGACTGGGGTAGAACGAAGGCGACACACCCGCACCGGCTGGAGAACACCATGGGCGTTTGCCTCAATGAACTCGTGATTGGCCCTCACCTGCGTGCAGGGCGATCTCGTCGTGCGCCGGTGCCCGTTCCGCTCGATCGCACCGCGTCGACCGGGATGCGCACGCCGGCGCGGTACGACGATGGACCCTCAACCGCCGGTCCTCCCATACACTCCCTCTGATGGATTGGTTTCTCGACTCTCCCGACCCGGCGCACGTCGGCGATCTGCGCCGCGAATTCGCCGACCACCTGGCTCGACACGCCTCTCCCGACCAGGACGTTGCCGGGGCGACACTTGCCTTCGCCGAGCTGCTGAACAACGCCGTTGAGCACAGCGGCGGCCCGGTGTGGGTTTCCGTCGATTGGTCGGGCGCCTCCCCCATTGTCAGCATCGCCGACATGGGACCCGGGTTCCGCCTCGAGGACGTCCCTGAGCCGTCACCCACAGCGATTCGCGGAAGAGGTTTGGCCATTGCGGCGAGCCTGGCGAAACACCTCGCTGTGAAGGCACGCCAATCGGGCGGCTCCCGGGTCGAGGCCGAGCTGGCGGTGCGCAGACCGTTCGACGTGAGCATCGATCCGCCTCGACGAGGTGGTGGCGCGCTCCCCGACCTGGCCGAGGCGACGGCCGACGGCTTCGACCGACAAACGTTCCTGCGCGCCCTCGTCGTCCAGTTGGCCCAGGAAGTCGAGAGACGAGATGGCCCAGCTGCCGCAGAGTCGCTCGTGGCCCAGGTCGGAATCGACATCGGCGCCCAGATGGAGGCCGAGTACCGGATGGCCCGCGAGGTCGAGGGGCCACTCACGCCTGACCAGCTCGCCGCATGCTTCGTGCGACTCAAGCACGCCATCGACGGAGACTTCTATCCGCTCGAAGTGACACCCAATCGGATCGTCTTGGCCAACCGCAAGTGCCCCTTCGGCGAAGCGGTGCAACGCGCTCCTGCGTTGTGCCGCATGACCTCGAGTGTGTTCGGTGGCATCGCCGCCGAGAACGGACCGGGAGCAACCGTCCTGCTTGAGGAGCGGATCGCCGTCGGCGACCACCAGTGCCGCGTCATCGTCGAGCTGGGGACACCCGATCTCTCGGGTGATCGCCCCGGCCACCGCTACCTCCCCACCGCCACAGACAGCTGACCGCCCGGAACCTCTGCGCCATCACGGTTCTCCCCATCCCCGCCATCCAAGGCGCGCCCGGCCGACGTTTGGAGTCGCAGCTGCGCGGGTATGAACCGCGGTACGCACACAAGAAGGAGAAAGCGTGGAAACCCGTTTCGCCCCTACTGGCATCGACGCAGAGGCCGCAGGACAGCTCATCGACGAGCTCCAGGACCGGCTCGACGGGATGGTCGATCTGGCCCTCACCCTGAAGCATGTCCACTGGAACGTCGTGGGGCCGGGATTCATCGCCGTTCACGAGATGCTCGACGACCAGGTCGAGGGTGTCCGGGAGATGGCCGATGAGATCGCCGAGCGCATCGCTACGCTTGGTGGCGTGGCCAACGGCCTCCCCGGCATGCTGGTCAAGCGCCGCCCATGGGACGACTACAGCCTTGGACGCGCGGTGGTGCAGGCCCATCTGGGTGCCCTCGACAAGGTCTACGACGGCGTGATCGGCGGCACCCGCAAAGCCATTGCCACCTCTGAGGCGGTGGATCCGGTGACTGCAGACCTGCTCACCGGGCACGCAGGCAGGCTCGAGCTCTATCAGTGGTTCGTGCGCGCCCACCTCGAGAACACGTCTGGCGAGCTCTCCACTGCAGGCGAGACCACCGAGTTGGACGCCGCAGCCGCCGCAGCTGTCGCCGATCCTCTCGCCTGACCGCAGATCGCCAACCGAGAGAGCGGCGGGTCCACCACTCGGGGCCTGCCGCTCTCAGGCGTTGGGGCCGTCTGCGGGGCCGGGGGTGGTATACGACGGGGGCGGCGACGACACAGGCACCGACCCCCGGATCGATATGGCCGTCGGATCGATATGGCCGTCGCGCCTACTCCCCTCCTTGTGATGAGGCGCTCGGTGCCGGGCCTTCCTCTCGATCGCTCACGTCATCGCGACGCTTGCGGAGGGCGACACGCCGCCGACTCCCGGATTCCTCATCATCCGGCACAGAGGTCAGCGGCTGCGGAGGGCATTGATGAGCTCGGCCTTGCGCATCGAGGACCGCCCGTCGATGCCGAGCTCCGCCGCCCGATCGTAGAGCTCAACGCGAGTCCACTCCTCGTACGGCGGTTGCGTTCCGCCCTTCCTCGACCCCTCCTCCCCGGCGTTTGCGATCCGAGCGGCAGCGTGCTTCGTGTAGCCCTCCCTACGGAGTGCTTCGTATGTCTCGTCGTCCTTGATCCTCGGCCCATGGTCGTTCGCCATTACCCGGCTCCTTTGGTCTCGACGCCGCCGCGGACCCAACCGCCCCGCGAGGCGTCGAAATCGCCTTCGCGACGCAGCGACCCCAGGACCGGGAGGGCGGTCCTGGGGTCGTGGGCCTGCGGAACGGGTGCGATCGAGCGGATGGTGGAATCGCACAGGTGTGCGTCAAGTTCTCCTGCCGCGCCATCCGGTGAGCGCTCCAACGACGAACAGCACCAGGGCAACGATCAGCACCCAGCGCAGCGCTTCGACGAAGAGACCGACACCACCGAGTAGTAGCGCGAGCAGCAGAATGATGAGGGCGGTGCCCATGTTGCTCCTTTGATCGGCTACAAAGTCTTACCCAGTGGCCGCGCATCCCAAACTTGCATCGAAACGCGACAAACGGCGGCCGGGGTCTCGAGCCGCCGTTTGTCGCAATCGGAGTGGCGTCAGGCCACCCGACGAGTCAGAGAGTCGATGGCTTGGCGAATGTCGGCTGCAGCACGGCGCACGACCGTCGCCGCTTCCGGACTCACACCCGCACCAAGAGCCTCGTCGCATTGCTCCAGGGCGTGTTCCTCCCCGGTGATCGCAGACTTCACGACTGCGCCGTCGCCGGCGATTGCACCCTGAATCGTGATCCATCCACGGTGGAGCCCGCCCGTTGCCGTGCCATCGAAGTCCACATCGTCGGCCACGTCGCGGCCGCCGGCGGCACGCATGAGATCCTCGACCACAGCCCTGCGCTTCTCGCCTCGAGCGCGCATGAGCGCAGCGAGCTCGGCACCATCGACTTTGTCGGCGGCTGTGCGGTATCCGCGCACACCGTCGACGAGGGTCTCGATGAGGTCGCGCAACACCTGGTCGGAATCGACGGTTTCGGCTTCGCCGTCGGGGAGGATCGCGGGGACGGGGGTTTCACTGCCTGACATCATTTGGGGGCTCCCTTCTCGGGTCGGTGTGCGGAGGACGTACCCGAAACCCAACGGGTCCAAACTCCTCCGATCTCAGGCAGAGCTGAGCGTGCCTTGCTCGATGCGCCACTCGGTGAGCCCCAGCCGCACGGCAAACGTCTCGTCGTGAGTGATCACGAGCAGCGCTCCCGGGTAGGCGAGCAGCGCCGCTTCGAGGCGCTCGATCGACGGCAGGTCGAGGTGGTTCGTCGGCTCGTCGAGGAGGAGCAGCCACGCTCGCCTGCCCAATCCGAGCGCCATCGCCAGCTTGCGCCCCTCGCCTGGCGACGGCCGCTCAGAGGCGAGCAGAGCCTCGGGGTCGACGCCGAGGGCGGCGACGATGGCGAGCACGTCGCCACGCTCGTCCGGCGGCAGAGCTCGTACCTCGCCCAGAAGCTCGACGAGGTCGGCACCTGTGAGCTCTTGTGGGAGGTACAGCACCCGTGCGGCCGGAAGCCCACTCGCTGCGAGCATCGTCGTCAGCAGCGTCGACTTGCCGCTGCCGTTGCGGCCCCGAAGCCAAATCCGATCGGTGCGGCCGATCGCCGCATCAACGTGAGCCAGCAGCTCCTCGTCTCCTGCGACGACCGTTCCCCGGTAGGACAGGACGTCGGCCTTCGGCGCCGGCTCGAAGTCGACGAACAGGGCGCCACCGAGCTCTCGGGTCATCTCGAAGTCGGCGGCCCGTTCGGCGATACGATCCTGGGCCCGCGCCGTCACAGCAAGCCGGCGGGCTGCTGCCGACTCGCCTGAGCGATACACGCCCGTTGCCGCGGCGCTGCGTGCATCGATGTCCTTGAAATCCGAGGTCCGCTGCCGTCGTGCGAACTCGGCCCGTTTCGCCTCGGTCGCCCGACGCTGGTCGGCCATGCGACGCTGGAGCTTCTTCTGCTCACGCCGCAAGCTGCGGTACTGCACGAGATGCTCCCGCTCGACAGCCGTCCACGCCTCGCGCGCAGCGGTGTAGCCGCCTCCCCACAGATCGGCGCCGCCGCGGGCGAGGCGCAGTGTTCGCACCGTGAGCGCGTCGAGCAGCCCTCGATCGTGCGACACGACGAGGCCGGCGCCGTCGAACCGGTTGAGCGCCTCGACCAATACGCTCCGGCCTTCACGATCCAGGTGATTGGTGGGCTCATCGAGCAACAACACATCAGGACGCCGCGCCAGCGCGGCGCCGATCTGCCACCGCTTTCGCTCCCCCGGTGACAACGTCGCCCATCGGTCGAGAGCGGCAGGGTCGAGGCGCAGCTTGCCCCGAAGCCTCACGTCGGGACCGTCCCACGAGACACCGAAGGCAGCGACGGCGGGCGGGAGCGTCTCGACTTCCTGATCGCAGACGACGCACACTGCAGTCGTTGGGTCGAGGACAACGGCGCCTGAGGTGGGGACGAGACGACCGGCGACGAGGTGCAACAATGTCGTCTTCCCCGAGCCGTTGGGACCGACGACGCCCGTCCATCCTCGGCCGAGGTGAACGGTCACGTCGTCGAGCACCTCGACGGCAGAAGAGAAGCGGAACGAGAGATGGTCGAGATGAACAGCAGGCACAACAGCTCCTCGGCACGAGGCCGGCCACGGGGCCGGGAACGGCGGATTCAAGCTGCGGTGCGCACGTGCTCCTCTTTGGACGACCACCACATGGTACCGGCAGCGAGCCGGGCTGGGAAGCCTCGGCGGGCCGCCTGGTGAGAACCGATCGTCCTGCAGCCCTTCACCACACGCAGCACCAGCGCGATCGGCGGCCGTGCGCGGTACTCAGCGAAGATGAGTGGCACCATGCATCGTCGCGGCAACCTGCTTGCCCGAGGCAACACCTCGGATCTGTTCGCGTGGACGCCGACGAGCGTGGCCAAGGTGCTCCGGCCGCACGTGAGCGACGGCTGATCCGATGGCTGGCGATGTTCACCACGACCTCGCGTTCGTCGACTGCGCTCGTCACCGGCACCGCCGGCGGTATCGGCCGTGCTGCCGCGCTTCGTGGGCGAGAACATCCACGTGAGCGGCGGCATCTGACCGCTGACGCGCCACCTCAGCACGTCGAGTGGAACAGTCCGCCCACCGCCTCGTGAGCCGACTTGGCGTTGTACACATCGACCGCCGTCGGCGTTGCAGCCACCTCGATGAGGATGCCTCGCTTCTCCAGCTCGGCTACAACACCGGGTGCCACCCCGAGGGCCTGGTTCATCCCGATCCCGAGCACGATGGACCGTGCGCCGCGATCGACGAGCTCGACAATGTCTCCGAGCTGGATCCCCGGGTGGTGCCGCGTTCCCGTCTCGCGCCAGTCCCACTCCCGCCCGCCGCCGGGCCACAGCTTCACATCCTTGAAGGTCCCGAGTCCGTCAACTTCGATCGTCCCCCATTGGATGGCGATGACCGATGGCGAGCGGTTCACGACGTGGCGCCGCGCTCTGCCCACCACGCATCGAGCAGCGCCAGCGCCTCCTGATCGGTGAAGGGTCCATGCTCGATACGGTGCTCCGTCAGGAGCCGCACGGCTTCGCCGACCAGCGGCCCGGGCGGTAGGCCGAGGTGCGCCATGACGGCATTGCCGTCGATCGGTGGGCGCAGCGCATCGAGCTCCTCCTGTTGGCGCAGCTCGACGATTCGCTCTTCGAGCTCCGTGATCCGACGCTCGATCGCCCTGGCTCGCTTGACATTGCGCGTGGTCACGTCGCACCGGACGAGAGCATTGAGCTTGTCGAGCAGCGGCCCTGCATCGCGCACGTAGCGTCGAACGGCGGAGTCGGTCCATCCCATCTTGTACGTGTGCGGCCGCATGTGGAGGAACACGAGTCGAGAGACGTCATCCACCATCTGGTTCGAGTACCGCAGCGCCGCCATTCGCTCTTTCGTCATGCGCGCCCCGACCACCTCGTGGTGGTGGAAGGTGACTCCCCCGTCCTCGAACCGTCGGGTCGCCGGCTTGCCCACGTCATGAAACAGCGCTGCGAGACGCAGCGTCAGGTCCGGCCCGGCCTCTTCGACGGCGGCGACCTTCTCGACGACAGCCACCGTATGTGCAAGCACATCCTTGTGCCGATGCACCGGGTCCTGCTCGACGGCGAGTGCGGGCAGCTCGGGGAGGAACTCGGCGGCCAAGCCGCTGTCGAGGAGCCCCCACAGCGCCGGTCCGACGAACTCGCCCGTCATGAGCTTGTCCAGTTCCGCTCGGATGCGCTCGGCCGAAACAACACCGAGACGAGCCGCCATCTCTCGCACTGCAGCGAGCGCGGCATCGTCGGGAACGAACCCGAGCTGCGAGACGAACCGGAACAGCCGCACCATTCGGAGCGGGTCATCGCCGAACGAGACGTGCGGGTCGAGGGGGCAGCGCAGCACAGCAGCAGCCAGATCCGAGAGTCCGCCGTGGGGGTCGATCATCTCGGGTGCTTCCCCGGACGCGGGCAAGCGGATGGCCATTGCGTTGACCGTGAAGTCGCGCCGCGACAGGTCGGTGTCGATGTGATCCGAGAACGTCACGACCGGCTTGCGGGAGTCTTCCCTGTAGACCTCGCTGCGAAAGGTCGTGATCTCGTAGACGTGACCGTCCTTGATGGCGCCGATTGTCCCAAACGTCTGTCCTGCGAGATAGAGGTCGTGCGCCCAGTCGGACACGATGGTGCGAGTCTCGTCTGGCCGAGCGTCGGTTGCGAAGTCGAGATCCGTGCCGGTGGCGGTGCGCCCAAGGAGCGCATCGCGGACGCTGCCCCCGACGAGGTACAAGACCTTGCCGGAAGCAGCGAAGCGGAGGGCGAGCTCACGAGGAGCCGCGCCCGTGTCGAGCAACGGTTCCAAGCGGGAAGGGATCACAGCGCGAAGGGTAGACAATCGACGGCACGTCGAGTCAGCGGCGAGTCACGCGTCACGGCTCTCGCCAGCGATTGGCCAGTTCGTCCGCATACTCGTTCCATGCAACGCCGGCATGTCCCTTGACCCATTTCAGGGTGAGCTCGGGTCGGCTCGAGAAGATGCGATAGGCATGCTGCACCAGATCGAGATTCTCGACCGGCCCCGTCTTACGCTTCCAGCCTCGTGCGGCCCATCCGGCTGCCCATTCGTTGATCGTCCTGACCGAGAGGTTCGAGTCGCAATACACGGTGACTGCGGTACCTTCCGGGACGAGCGCTGCGCCTTCGATCAGGCCCGTCAGCTCCATGCGGTTGTTGGTTGTCGCCGGATCATGGCCGTAGTTCTCGGCGACGATCTCCCCGTCGACGACATAGACCGCTCCCCAGCCTCCAGGCCCGGGGTTGGGGCTCGCCCCACCGTCGGTGAACACTCCGGTGTCGAGGCCGTCGAGCGCGAGGGGGGGCGTCGGCGCAGCGGAGCTGCGGGTGTTTGCGCCCTTCGATGCGTCGCGGCAGGCCAGACACTGTTGCGGCTGCCACCCCGAGTATCGGTCGAGGACGCGGTCGGCGACCGTGAACTCGGTCCCGCAATCGCGACAGGTGAACGTGGCCATGGACGGGAGCGTACCGAGTCGGTCCGCTTCGCACGACCGGTCCCCTCCGACACGCCACCCACCGACTGCCCGCTACGGAGAACCTCGAATCCCAGCTACAGATCCCAGTGGCGGCTGGTCTCGACGGCGACACGGTGCGCGATCTCGGCGGCCGGGCCGGGGCCGGGGTCGGTGACGTGATCGTCGACAGGCCCCAACTCCCAGCCTTGGAGCGTCGCCGCCGACGATGCCCGAAGTGCCGCCATGTCGTAGCCGCCCTCGAGAAACAAGATGCTGCGCCCGTTCGGCACGATCCCGGAGATGCGACCGGCCATGAAGCGGTAGTCGTCGGCTTCGAGCCGGATGCCCGCCAGCGGGTCGGCAATGTGGGCGTCGTACCCCGCCGAGACGAGGAGCCAATCCGGTGCGAACTGTTCGAGCACGGGGTCGACGATGTTGTCGAAACCCCAGCGGTAGGCGCTCCCCCCTGTCCCCGTCGGCCACGGGAAGTTGATGGTCGCACCGGAGGCTCGGCCTGCACCTGCCTCGTGCAGCCAGCCGGTGCCCGGGTACGCCGGGAACTCGTGCATCGATATGTACAGCACGCTCGGCTCGCTGTAGAAGACATCCTGGGTGCTGTTTCCGTGGTGTACGTCCCAATCGACAATGGCCACCTTGTGCCCCTCATCGACCAGGAGGCGAGCCGTGATCGCGATGTTGTTGAAGAGGCAGAAGCCCATGGCGCGCGCCGGCATGGCGTGGTGACCCGGCGGGCGGGTGGCAACGAACGACACCTCGGCGTCGCCGCGTTGCAGCGCTGCGACGGCGGCCGGTCCCGCCCCTGCCGACCGCAGGGCCGCTTCCCAGGACCCAGGTCGAGCAACCGTGTCGGGATCGAGAGCGCCGCCGCCGGCCGCACAGAAATGCTCCACGGCCGTGACGTAGGCCTCCTCATGCACGAGGGTCAGGATCGCCGGCGTCGCTTCAGGCGGCTGGAGATCGACGACCTCGAGGCCCGAGGTGCGCACCCCCTCGACGACGGCGGGCACGCGAGCCGCGCACTCGGGGTGACCCACGCCGGTGTCGTGCAGCATCGAAGCCGGGTGAGTGACGAGCAGCACACGCATGCCCCCATGATGACACGATGCGGCAGAACCCGGTTCTGACCCGAGTACGCTGTTCGTCGTTCGACGCGTTGGACGAGTCGGGAGGGGGACTTTCATCGTGGCGTTGGCGGAGAGCCCGTTCCGGGTGGCCTATAGAGGCGATTGGCCCGGACCGATCACGTTCCGCCGTGGCTGGTCTCGCTCCGATGCCCGCCCATGGAACGATGTGTCGCTCGATGCCAGCCTGCGTCTCGTACGCGGGGGCAGCGCGTTCCTCGGCGCCTGCGCACACGAGCTCCTTGGACTCGGCGCAGATTCGGTGTTGTCGCCTCCGCTTCCGTCCAGCGCACGCGGCCCATGGCGCGAAGCGGGCTTCACACCGTTCATCGATCTGGCACTGATGCGCAAGCCCCTCGACGCCCTCCCTCCCAGCCCGAATCACCTCGTCGTCGTCGCCGACGAGATCGAACGTGACGAGCTGCTTTCGATAGATGCAGCCGCGTTCGATGACTTCTGGCGATTCGACGTCCACGGCCTCGCGGAAGCCATCGAGGCGACGGGTCGGTCCAGCATCTTGATCATCCGTGACGGCAACGGTCACCCAACGGGATTTGCCGTGATCGGCTACGGGAGTGCGATCAGCTACCTGCAGCGGGTTGCCGTCCACCCGCGATGGCATGGACAAGGCATGGGCCGGTCGCTCGTGCGGGTTGCGGCCCGCAAGGCCAGGGCAGCGGGGGCGCAAGTGATGCTGCTCAACACGCAGTACGACAACGGCAGTGCGATCTCGCTCTACGAGAGCGAAGGTTTCGTCCGGCTCCCCGACGCGCTTGCACTGTTGCGTTGTCAAGCCTGACCTGCCGTTAACCTCGGTCGCATCCGACCCCGGAGACCACCCTGGCCCCCAGGCTGCCCGATCGGTACCAGACCCAGGTTCGCCTCGGACGCGACATCGACGTCGAGGAGTGGCTGGCGACCGACCAAGCGCTCGATCGTCCGGTGCTCATCCGGGCACTCGATCCTGCCGCCCATCCGGCTCGGCACGATGCATACGTCACCGACGTGAGAGCTGCTGCTGCCGTCAGCCACATTCACCTCGCCAAGGTCTACGAGGTGAACCGGGACGGAGCAACCTATGCAGTCCTCGAATGGAACGGTGCCGTGTCGGTCGCGGATCGACTTCGAGCGGGCGACACGCTCCCCGTCAACGAGTTTCTTCCCAACGCCGCCGGCCTCGCCGAGGGTCTGGCCGCGCTGCACGAAGCGGGCATCGTCCATGGGGCGATCGATCCGGGTGCGATCCTGTTCTCAGCGGCACATCCCGCAAAGCTCGGAGCCTACGGACGGCCCCATCAGACCGCCACGCCGGGCGATGACACGAGGGCACTCGCCGGCACCCTGCGCCAGGCACTGACCGGCTCAGACGCTCCAGACCTGCGCCCGTCCCAGGTGGTCGAGGGCATCCCGCGGTCGGTGGACGATGCCCTCTCGGCCGCCGCAGCGGGTGCGCTGTCTGCGGCCCAACTCGCCGCGTCGCTGCGTTCGGCACCGTTCACTCCGGAAGCGCCCGGTGACGGGGGCTGGTCGTGGCGGTGGGTGACGCCCGCAGCGATTCTGTTGGCGACGGCGCTCCTCGTGGCTGCGGCCGGGCTGAGCATCGACGTCGACCCCGACTCACCTTTTCTCTTCCCGGCCACTCCACAGCCTCTCCCGACGGCAGCACCGGGAGACTCAACGCCACCGAGTGAGGGCACGGTTCCGCCACCGCCGGCGCCCGGAGGCGACGAGATCGTTGCCGTCACCGCCACCTCGTTCGACCCGTTCGGCGACAACCTGTCCGAACGCGAGGGGGACATTCCGCTCTTGCACGACGGGGATCCGGCGACTGCGTGGCGCACCGAGCGCTACTTCAGCCCACTCACATCGATCAAGCCCGGCGTTGGAGTCGTGTTCACACCGGCGGCTTCGGTGCGAATGGTGGAAGTCCGCGGCTCGGCCGGCACTGCCTATCAGGTCGGGTGGGCTGCGACCCCTCCTGCAGGCATCGAAGGCTGGGAAACCATCAGCTCCGGCACGCTCGTATCCGGCACGGCATCGCTTCAACTCCCCGCCAAGGACGGCGGCGTGTGGTTGCTGTGGTTGACCGCGCTTCCGGACCAGAGTGACGGCGAGTACTGGGCCGAAATCTCCGAGGTCTCGTTCAGACCATGACTTCTGCGTCTCGGGTGACGAGAATCCGGAACGCATGACCGACAGAGCCAAAGACATCGCCCTCGTCGAGCGCTACGTCGCCGGTGATGTCGGCGCCTTCGACGACCTCGTCCGCCGGCACCAGGACCGGGTGTTTGCGGTGTGCCTGCGGATGCTCCGCGATCGCGACGCGGCGCTCGATGCGATGCAAGACACGTTTGTGCTGCTCTTCCGCAAAGCCGATCGATTCAAAGCCGAGGCGGCATTTTCGACCTGGCTCTACCGCGTCACGGTGAACGTGTGTTACGACCACTTGCGCAGGCGCCAGCGAAAACCCACCGACCCCCTTCCGGAGACGACTGAGTTGTCGGATCCGCACGCCGAAGATCCGTATGCAGCGGTCGACGTCCGGCCCGCCATCGAGGAGGCGCTTGCCGCCATCCCTCCCGAGTTTCGGGCTGCCGTCGTGCTGGTGGACCTTCAGGGTCTCAGCCTCGATACCGCCGCAGAGGCGCTCGGGGTACCCATCGGCACCGTCAAATCCCGCGTCTTCGCGGGCGACGTCTGCTCGCGGACCATCTCGGGAACCTGAGACCCCCCGAGCGGCATCAGACGTGAGAGCACTGCGAGAAGCATGAGCCAGCACGACCACAACCCAGATCTCATAATGGCCCTGGCCGAAGGCAGCGCCGATATCACCGACGCCGAGCGCGCTGCCGTCGCTGCGTGCGTCGAGTGTGCGGCCGACCTCAGCGCACAGGAGACCGCGCTCACCGCCCTCCGTTCGGCGCCGGCCGTCGAGCTCACCGAGCTCGAAGCGGCGCGCGTGTTGCGCCGGCTCGACGTCGAGCTCGGCCACGAGCGCACACCCGCCGCTGCCCGCCACGCACCCACCCGGCGCCGGTTCTCGTGGGCGCCCGCGTTCTCGATCGCTGCTGTAGTCCTGGCTCTCGTACTCGTCGCTCCGGCCATGAACCTCCTCGGAGGCGGCGACGACGAAGCCTCCGGTGACTTCGACGCAGCGCTCAGCGCAACCACCACGACCGTGGTCGGGGACGGGGGTGCCGCAGAGCTGGCACCGACCCGGGAGAGCCTCGAGGCCGCAGCCGAGCCGGGCGCTCCTGATGCGACCGTCCCACAGACAACGGTTGCGCCCGCGTCGGAGGACGGTGTCACCCTCTCGGATGCAGGCGGAGACGGCGACTCGCCGCTCACCCTCGCCGAGGTGCAGGCGATCATCGAGGGCGCGGGTCGTGACCCGGAGCTGTCCCGAGAGGGCGTCGCCGCCGTCACGCAACTCGAGCCACCGGCGATCGTCGATGTGTGCGTGAGCGAGGGCGTCGACGTCCTTGTCGGCACCGTCTCGTCCTTCACCCTCGGCGACCTCCTCGTGACCCCAACCGCCGGCGATGTGGTGCTCTATGGCGTCGCGGAGTTCGTGACGGTGACCGTGCACGAGCTGGCCGACGGCAGCCTCGCGCTCGTCTCCCATGAGCCTCTCACCTGCGAAGTCCTGGCCACTGTCCCTTGAGCGCGCATCGTCACGAACGGCAGCCCCGAGGTGCCTCCGTGTCCTGCCACTAAGCTCGTGCGAGCTATGGATGACTACCCCATCAAGATCGCTGACTTTCTCGAGAGCACCGCTGCCAAGATCCGCAGTCTCTCGGTCGACCGGGTGCGCAACATCGCGACCTGGGCGGCCGTCGGCATGGTGGTCGCAATGCTCGGACTCGTCCTCGTCGTGTTTCTTCTCGTAGGCCTCTTCCGGCTCCTCGGCGAGATCACAACCGTGGAGATCGCCTACCTCATCCTCGGTGGATTATTCGTCATCGGCGGTGCGTTGTTGTGGTCCAAGCGCATTCCACCGTCGGCACGAGCGGCCGGGAAAACTGGAGAGAACACCCATGCCTGAGAAGGTGCTGATCATCGGGTCAGGTCCCGCCGGGATCACGGCCGCCATCTATGCGGCGCGCGCCGACCTGGAACCCCTCATGATCGAAGGCTTCCAACGCGGTGGCCAACTCATGTTGACCACCGACGTCGAGAACTACCCAGGCTTCCCCGACGGGATCATGGGCCCCGAGCTCATGGAACAGTTCCGCAAGCAGGCGGAGCGCTTCGGCACCCGCATCATCAGCTCAGACGTGAGCAGGGTCGATTTCTCGTCCCGCCCTTTCAAGGTCTGGGTCGACCAGGATCTGTACGAGAGCGAATCGATCATCATCTCGACCGGTGCATCGGCACGGTGGCTCGACGTGCCGGGCGAGGAGAAGCTTCGCGGTTACGGCGTGTCGGCGTGTGCCACCTGTGACGGGTTCTTCTTCCGCGACAAGGAGATCGCAGTCGTCGGTGGCGGCGACAGTGCCATGGAGGAAGCGCTCTTTCTCACGAAGTTCGCGTCAAAGGTGACGATCATTCATCGCCGCGAGGAGTTCCGAGCTTCGAAGATCATGGCCAATCGTGCGCTGGAGCACCCGAAGATCGAGGTCGTCTGGAACACCGTGGTCGAGGAGATCCTCGGCGATTCCGGCGTCACCGGCGTGCGGCTCCGCAATGTGGTCACCGACGAGGCGTCTGACCTCGCTGTCGAAGGTGTCTTCATGGCGATCGGGCACGATCCCAACACGGCGGTGTTCGCGGGCCAGATCGACACCGACGACGCCGGCTACGTGCTGACTGGGACGAACACGATGACGTCGGTCGAGGGTGTTTTCGCCGCCGGCGATGTGGTCGACAAGGTCTACAGGCAGGCCATCACGGCCGCCGGCATGGGATGCGAAGCGGCCATCGACGCCGAGCGCTGGCTCGAGGGTGGGCACAGCTGAGCAGCGGTGGAATGAGCTCTACTGCCTCGAGGTTGGGTATCTTCGTGTTGACAATGAGATTCACCCGGACACCAGGATCCGGCTTGACAGACTTCAAGGAGGTGGAGGCCCCCTGTGGCCGACGCTGATGGGACAGAACACCGTTGTGGCGAATGACCAGAACTTCAC
Source organism: uncultured Acidimicrobiia bacterium (assembly GCA_963792895.1). Taxonomy (GTDB): domain Bacteria; phylum Actinomycetota; class Acidimicrobiia; order Spongiisociales; family UBA5794; genus UBA6912. The sequence continues at coordinate 76,216 of CAWBYA010000007.1, read as the reverse complement.
CGACCTGATCAGCGGCGAGACACCTGTGCTCGTCGACTTCTGGGCCGAGTGGTGTGGGCCTTGCAAGATGATGAACGGGCCGCTCGAGGATCTTGCAGGTACCCACAGCGACCACCTCTCGGTTGCGAAGCTCAACGTCGACGAGAACCAGCAGACGGCCATGAACTACGAAGTCATGAGCATCCCGACGATGATCATCTTCCAGGGAGGCGTCGAGCGTAAGCGCCTCGTGGGAGCTCGCTCGAAATCCCAGCTCGAGGCAGAGCTGCGGGATTACCTCGCCTGATCGCAACATGTGAGACGATTGAGCCGTGCGGCTCTATCGACAAGGTGACGAAGGAGAGCCGGTCCGGGACATCCAGGGCCGGCTCTCTGCACTCGGCCACGCGACCGACGATCGCAGCGGGGTCTTTGGAGACGCCACACGCCACGCTGTTGCCGACTTCCAATCGGCCCGCGGTCTCCCCCCCGACGGCATAGTTGGACCCGACACGTGGCGTGCTCTGGTCGACGCCAGTTTCACGCTTGGCACCCGCATGCTCTACCACCGGGTCCCGATGATGCGCGGCGACGACGTTGCGGAGTTGCAGCGCCGACTCAACTCACTGGGTTTCGACGCAGGCAAGGTCGACGGCATCTTCGGTCCGGACACGTTGCGAGCGGTGCTCGACTTCCAGGCCAACCGGCGCATGGCCGAAGACGGGATCGCCGGACGCGAGGTCGTGGCAGAGTTGGACCTCATGGCGAGGGCGACGGCCAAGCCAGGGCGTGAGGGCGTCAGGGAGCGGCAATGGCTTGCGTCGCTGCCGCCAACCGTTGCAGGGCAACGGGTGTACGTCGATGCCTCATGCCGCGACGATGCCGAAGCGCAGGCAACGTGGACCGCCGCGCTCGAATTCGGCCGTGCCATCCAAATATTGGGAGGCAATCCCGTGTTCTCTCGGAGCGCCGACACGTACCCCACCGAACGTGTCCGTGCGCTTCGCGCCAACCGCCTTGGCGTCGACTTCGTCGTGTGCTTCGCCGTCCCCCAGGACCACACGCCCACCGTGTTCTTCTTCTCGTCCCAGCACAGTCACTCGGCGGCTGGAGAGCGGTTGGCGGCCGCGGTTGCCGAGGTCATGAGCGTGCCGGCATCCGGTCGTGCGACGCCCATGCTCAAGGACACCCGCCAGCCGGCCATCGTCGTGTGCGCCGAGCCCATGACCCAACATGTCGGACGCACAACGGCTCACGCCATCATGGCGTTGCTGGCGGAGCCTCGAGACGAGGGGGCGTGAGACTCGCCCAGTTTCCGGCCGCGAGGAGCGTGGTCGTCGGCGCACCGGCCCGAGTCACGCCCACGACGCGGTCACCCGTAGAACTTGCGGTAGATCCGCTCGAGATCGTCGAGCGAGCCGAAACGGACGGTGACCTTGCCGCCGCGTTTGCCGTAGTCGATCTTGACCCGCGTCCCGAGGTGCTCTGACAGCCGGGTCTCCAGCTCGATGATCGCTGCTGGGCGCACGGAGGTGATGTTGCTGCGGACCGGCTGCGGCTGAGATCGGGCACGGACGGCATCCTCGATCTGGCGAACCGACCAGCCCTCCTCGGCACATCGCCTCGCCACGTGGACGGCGTATGCCTCGTCGTCGAGCGTAAGCAACGCTCTGGCGTGACCGGCTGAGATATCGCCACGCTCCAGCATGCCCTGAACGGCCGCAGGCAGCTGCAGCAGTCGGAGGGTGTTGGTGATGGCGCTGCGGCTCTTGCCCACAGCATCGGCCACAGCATCATGGGTGAGCTCGAAGTCGTCGATGAGCTGGCGGTAGGCGGCCGCCTCCTCGAGTGGACTGAGGTCTTCCCTCTGCACGTTCTCGATGAGCGCCTCCGTGAGGCTGTGGGTCGCATCGACGGTGCTGCGCACGATTGCTGGGATCTCCTCGAGCCCGGCAAGTCGCGCCGCCCGGCACCGCCGCTCCCCCGCCACCAACTCGTAGCCGTCGCCCGGCTCGGCTTTGCGCACGACGATCGGCTGGAGAACACCAACCTCGCGCATCGACGCCGCCAAAGAGGCAAGGGTTGCGTCGTCGAAGTGCTTGCGCGGTTGATGTGGGTTGGCGTCGATGGCTTCCAGCGAGATCATGGCGAATCCCGCGTCCGGCCGCTCGACGGGGAGCAGCGCATCGAGGCCTCTCCCCAAGCCGGTCTTACGTGCGGCCATGACGCCTCCTGAACTCTCGTGCCAGCTCCCTATACGCAATCGCACCCCTCGACATCGGGTCGTACGCTTCGATCGGTTCGCCGTATGACGGTGCTTCGCTGAGCCTGACAGTACGTGGTATTACCGTACGATATGTTGTCTCGCCAAAGTGCTCCCTGACTTGCTGGGCGACGTCTGCTGCGAGCGTCGTCCGGCCATCGAACATGGTCAACAGGACACCTTCAACCTCTAGCTGAGGGTTGAGGTTGCGCTGCACCAGCTGGACATTCCGCATGAGTTGGCCGACACCCTCGAGCGCGTAGTACTCGCACTGGATAGGAATCAGCACCTGGTCGGCAGCGGCAAGCCCGTTGATGGTGAGCAACCCCAACGACGGCGGGCAATCGATGAGGACGAAGTCGTAGTCCTGACGGACCTTGTCGATTGCCTGTCGGAGTCGCGTCTCCCGAGAGAACATGCTCACGAGCTCGATCTCCGCCCCGGCGAGGTTGATGTTCGCCGGCACCAGGAACAGGTCGCGCACCGACGTGGGTTCGAGCGCTTCTTCTATGGGCAACTCTGCGACGAGCACCTCGTAGGTCGACCCTGAAAGCGCCGAACGATCGATCCCGAGACCCGATGTGGTGTTGCCCTGCGGGTCCAGATCCACGACGAGCATACGCTCACCCTGGAGAGCGAGCCCTGCAGCGAGGTTGATCGCTGTCGTCGACTTGCCGACCCCACCCTTCTGGTTGGCGATCGCGACGACGACTGCAGCGTGCGTTGCCGGCTCAGTGCCGGTCCATGGGGGGTCTGTCACGTTCGGGCAATCCTAAGCATCCAGACGGGCGAGTCAAGGATATCCGGCGGCGACGACACGACGGAAGCGGCCCACCCCTCCGGGGCTACTAGCTGTCGCCACGCAGCGAGCTGCGCACCGTCAGCCCCTCGGCCGAGCGCAACCCATGCTTCCCCAGCCTCCGTGAGCAGCGGGGTCGCCGCCCGGATCGCCTGCGCCGGAGGGAGGCTGGCGCGTGCGACGACACGATCAACCAACGTCTCAACCGCCCGAATGTCCTGGTGGAGCACGGTGACGGACCTCCCCAGGATCGCCGCAACTCGATGCAGTGCGTCGACGCGCCGGCCCGAGCGTTCCACCAATATCACCTCGGCGTCAGGAAAGGCGATCGCCAGCGGTATGCCGGGGAGTCCCACGCCGGACCCCATGTCGAGCAAACGTCCATTCGCCGGGAACCCTCGACCCAAGAGCAGCGAATCAAGCAGGTGGCGGTTCCACAGCCGTGGGATCTCGGATGGCCCGATACCACCGATCTTCAGCCCTTCGGTAGCCAGCCAATCGGCGTAGGCGTTCATTTGTGCGACTTGCCCGTCCGTCCACCGTATCCCCAACCATGCCGCAATCCGCTCCGCACCATCGGGATCCTCCATATGCGGAGTGTACGTGTTTCACGTGAAACCCCGCACGACCACTCTCACGGCGACGACCTCGGTCTGCCACACACCCGGGAGGACCGGCGCGACGACTCACACCGCCTTCTGTGTTTCACGTGAAACAGCCGAGCCCGGCTGCCTCGTCGGCACCGGGCTCGGCTGCTCTTTTGGCCTACGGGCTGACGTTCACGACTCGTCGTCGCGGCTGATCACCACTGCGCGGTCCGGATCCTCACCCTCCGAGAAGGAACGCACGCCTTCGATCGCCGCCACAGCATCGTGAACGACCTTACGATCCGCCGCGTTCATCGGCTCGAGCATGATCTCACCACCCTCCTCGAGAAGGCGCTCCGCCTGTCGAGTGGCATAGATGGTGAGCGCTTCGCGACGGCGCTCGGCGTAGCCATTGATGTCGATCCGCATCCTCGGAGCGCCGAACGTCTTCCGCTGCACCACCGTCCGAGTGATCTCCAACACCGACTGCATGATGGCGCCCTTGCGCCCCACCAGCGCTTCCGTCTGGTCACCGGTGACCTCGACCTTCAGAATGTCCTCGTCGACCGTCGTGGTGACCTCGCCCTCGAGCCCGAACGCTCCCAGCAGTCCCTTCACGAAGTCGGCTGCAATGGTTGCCTGCTCTTCGATACTCGCCTCCTGTTCCCTGGGCGTGTCGGACTTCGATTCGGATCGCGTCGGCTCGTCGGAGCGGGTCGCGCTCGTTGCGTCTGGAGGCATCGGTCACGATGGGTTCCCTTGTGTCCTTTGGCGCTTCGGCTGGTTGCGTACTGCCACGATCGTTACGGCCTGCATTCTGCTGCCCGCCACCCTTCTGTCCGCCCCTTTCGGAGCGACCGCCCGACCTGCCATCACGTGAGCCGCCGCTACGGTCGCCCCCGCCCGTGGAGGAGCGCGAATCTCCCCGAGCGCCTTCGGTGGTTCCGTCGTCCTTCCCGCCTCCCCGACCTCGACGCCGACGCCGCTTTCGTTCTGGCGGCTTGGGCATGACCTTCACGACGGCGTCTTCGGCCCGCCATCCTGACCCCAGAATGCCGGGTTTACCCTCTTTGATGATCTCGACCACGGCCTGGTCTCGCGATTCGAGCCCAAGCTCCTGAAGTGCGGCCTGGACCGCAATGTCGACGGTCGAGCCGGTAGCCTCGACCCACTCTCTGACCGGTCCCATAAGGGCTACTTCCTCCTGCGCTTCTTGCGCTTCTTGCTGGCATGCGGTGATGGTTGGCTCTTCTCGACCACCGGGGGCTGGTCCGCCGACTCAGGGCCGACCTTGGGCGGCGGTAGCGCTTCGCCCTTGCCGCCCGTCGTTTCACCTACGGCCTTGTCCCTGTCGAGCCTCAGGATCACCGACTGCTGCGCAATCCTGAACAGGTTCGATGTGGCGAAATAGACGACGAGACCGGTGGGGAAGCCCCATGAGATGAAACCGAAGAACACCGGCATGATCTTGAGCGCCGTCTGCATACCCTGAGGTTGTTCGGGTTGCTGGGGAGCGTTCGCGTTGCGCCTCGTGGTCTGGACCTGCTGGTAGAAGCCGGCGGCAACGACGACCAGCACCAGGATGATGTAGGGGATGGCTTGCACGATGCCACTCGAGGCGGCCCCGCTGGGTGAGATGAGGAGATCCATCCCCAAGAAATGCGTGTTGTCCGCGATGAGCGCATCGGCGAGTGCCGAGTTGGCAGGTATCGCAGTCCCCGTGAGCGCCCCATTCTCAACACCTACCCGCAAAACACTGAAGAGCGCGAACCAGATCGGCATCTGGAGCAGAAGAGGCAAACAGCCTGCGGCCGGGTTGACGCCGCGCTCCTGGTAGAGAGCCATGAGATGCTTCTGCATCTCCTCACGATTCTCCTTGTACTCCTTCTGCAGTCGCTTCACCTCAGGTTGAATCTCCTGCATGGCCTTCATCGACCGCGTCTGCTTGAGCGTCAACGGGAACAACAACAAACTGACCACAAGTGTGAGCAGGATGATTGAAATGCCGTAGTTAGGGACGATTGAGAAGAAGAAGGCGAGCGTCTGTCCGAGGAAGTTGACGAGGAGGGTGAAGGGATTCACGAGGTGTGTCCTGGAGAAGCGGGAAGGGGTGTACGCAGCTCCGGCACGGGATCGTATCCGCCTGCGTGGAATGGGTGACATCGACCGATGCGGCGCATGGCCAGCCAGACACCCCGGCCGGCACCAAAGCGCTCGACGGCTTGCTGTGCGTATCGCGAGCATGTCGGGTGATAGCGGCAGTTCGGCACCGAGCCGCGGCGAGATGAGGCGGCGATAGAGGCCGACGAGCAACAACACCAACCGAGCTACGAGCCCGGGCCGTTCTCGATCTCTCCTCACGCGTCTTCCTCCTCGTTCCCACCAGCAGCCATCGCAGCCCTCAACCAGCCGACCAGCCGGTCGAAATCGGCGTCGATCACCTCGGTCCCGGCAATCACGACGTACATCATGCCCGGTGCCGCCGTCACACGCTCCATCGCCGCACGCAGCCGCCGTTTGGCGCGATTACGTCGCACTGCGTTGCCCAGTCGCCTGCCGGCTACGAACCCCACGCACGGCGGCCCGGGGTCACCCGGTGCACTCACGACGAGCAGTCCACCGCATCGCCGCTTCGTACCCTCCTGGTAAATCCTGGAGAACGACCCGTGGCCACGCAACGACGTGAACCCGCGGTTAGGCGCTGAGTCGATCACGACCCTTGTCACGACGACGCTTGATGATTGCACGGCCGGCGCGGGTTCGCATCCGAGTCCGGAATCCGTGCTTGCGCTTGCGTCTGCGCACGTTGGGCTGATAGGTACGTTTCATGGAGGGGTGTCCCGGAGAAGGCGTCGCGGTACGGGCGGGTAGGTTACGAAGCCGGCTTCTCCTTTGTCAAAGTCGCTTCGCATGCCCGGGCGCCCAAGCGTGGCTCGTCGTACCACCCGGCCGTGTGCCAACACTCGCCATCCGGGTCTGCCTGCCGGCCGCTCTGACGCGCCGTGGGCGCCTTCGCCGCTGACCGAGAACTCACCGGCCGCGAAATCTCCGGCAGGCCCGCGAAAGAATGGCTAGGCCGTTTCCGGGCCATCTGCAGCTACCTGCACCCCGATGCGGATGCCCCATGTCTCCCAGAAACCTTTGGGCTGCAACGGTTCTCACTGATTCGACCCACTTCGCTCGAGCACAACAGTCCGCGATTTGGCGCTCTTGAAGCGCGTCGTTGTCGCTCCCTACACTCGCCGTTCGCCGGTGGGAAAGACGCCCGCCACTTCCCTGGTAGGAATAGTGAAGGCCCCCACGCGACGGGGCAGCGACGCCAATGTTCTCCACACGCTGTGGATAGATGTGTGGATAGTCGCCAGCCAGACGGACGATGGCCAAGGAGTCTCGTGGAACCCCAAACGAACCCCCAACGTGGACGGGATGACTTCCGCTCTCTTCTCCAGCAGGCGGTCACGCCGGTGACGTGGCAAACATGGCTTCAGCCATTGCACCACGACCACCGTGACCAGGCGCTGGTGCTCGATGCACCCAGCGAATTTCACCGCCGCTGGGTTGCGGAACGTCACTGGGAAGTTATCGAAACGGCAGCAAGAGAAGCCTTCGGGCAGGGAGTCGAGATCGTCCTCCGTGTCGATGCCTCGGGCCGGCCTGTGGATGAGGCGGTTCCTGAGCTCGGTCCCGAGCACGCCGTCGCCGTTGCGACGCCGCCTTCGGTGCTCCCCGGCACCCCCATCCAGGAGCTCGACTCGCGACTCATCGCCAAGTACACATTCGAGAACTTCGTCGTCGGGCAGTCGAATCGTTTCGCACACGCCGCTGCGATGGCCGTGGCCGAACAGCCCGGAAGCCACTACAACCCGCTGTTCATCTACGGGGGAGCGGGCCTCGGGAAGACCCACCTGCTCCACGCCGTCGGACATCACCGCCGGGAAGTCCTTCCCGGCTCGATCATCCGCTATGTGACGTCCGAGCAGTTCTTCAACGAGTTCATCAACGGCATTCGCCGCAAACAGATGGCCGAGTTCAAGGCCCGGTACCGAACCATCGACGTGCTGCTGCTCGACGACGTGCAGTTCTTCGAGGGCAAGGAGCAAATCCTCGAGGAGTTCTTCCACACCTTCAACAGCCTCTACGAGGCCGGCAAACAGCTCGTGATCAGTTCGGATCGGCATCCCAAACACCTCGCCACACTCGAGGATCGGCTGCGAAGCCGTTTCGAGTGGGGGTTGCTCACCGACATCCAGCCCCCTGATGTCGAGACGCGCCTCGCCATCCTGCGTAAGAACGCCGAGTTTGCGCCGACGCCCGTACCCACCGACGTCCTCGAGTTCATCGCCGTCAATGTCTTCGACAACATCCGCGAGCTCGAAGGCGCGCTGACCCGAGTGACGGCATATGCCGCCCTCACCCACGAGATCATCACGCTGGAGATGTCCCAGGAGGTGCTCCAGGACCTCGTGCCCGGGCACGAGATGCGCAAGCCGACCCCCGAGCTCATCATGGAGAGAGTGGCGATGCGCTACGACCTCGACTGTGCGGACTTGACGGGTCCAAGCCGCAAGCAGCCGCTCGCCTGGTCGCGCCAGATCGCCATGTACCTGTCGAGGGAACTGACGGACCTCTCCCTCCCCAAGATCGGCGCAGCGTTCGGCGGGCGTGATCACACCACGGTCATGCACGCCGTCGACAAGGTGAAGACGCTCATGCAGAGCGACAAACGAGTGCTCGACGAGGTCACGAGCCTGTGTCACGAGCTGAGGAAAAGCTGAGCGGAGGCTGGGGACAACATGCTGACAGTCCACAACCCGCATATCGCCACTGAGGCTTCTGTGGATGATCTCGAACTTCTCCACGCACCCTGTGGACTGCAGAGCGCAGCCACTGCAACGTTTCCGAGCACATACCCACAATCCACAGGGCCTACTACAACCACTACTGTTCTTTCAATTCATCAGTTGCAGACGGCAGAGGGATAACAAACGTGCGAATCCGAGCCGAGAGAGATGACCTTGCCGACGTTCTCGCCCGTGCTGGGCGAGCCGTGGGAACCAGGTCGCCCCTGCCGATCCTTCAGGGCATCCTTTGCGAAGTCGAAGGTGGCACGCTGCGAGTCACCGGCACGGACACCGAGTTGACGATCCGCACCAAGCTCGAGGTCGAGGTGCTCGAGGAGGGCCGGACGCTCATCCCGGCGAAACTCGCTGCCGAGGCCGTGAAGAAGCTGCCGGTCGGCGCGGTGACGGTCAACGCCGCCGACGGCGAGGTCGAGATCACGGGCAACGGCCCACGATTCAGGCTGCGGGAGCTGACCGTGGACGACTATCCGACCATGGTTGCCGACTCGTCGGCGAACGGGTCGGCCATCGATGGGGAGGTGCTGACCAAGGCGCTGGCGCAGGTCGGCGTCGCGGCGTCCGGGGACGAGGCCAGGCCGACGCTCACGGGAGTGCTGTTCGAGACGGAGAACGACTCGCTGCGTCTGGTGGCTACCGACTCGTACCGGCTGGCTGTTCGCGACCTGGAAGGCGTGGAGGGCACGCCATCGACGCTCGTGCCGTTCAGAGCCCTTCGCGAGATCGGCAGGACCATTGGCGACCAGAAGATGATGGTCGACCTCGGCGATCGTGATGCGACCTTTGCGTCCGATCGCGGCACGCTCACCGTTCGAGTCATCGAGGCCGCCTTTCCCAACTACCGGCAGCTCCTGCCCGACTCCTATCCGAACCGGCTCGTTGTTTCCCGGGCCGGTCTGCTCGAAGCCGTTGGAAGGGCTTCTCTCGTTGCCGAGGACCACATCCCGGTGCGATTGAGCATGCACGAAGGCGGGGTGGAGCTCAGCGTCTCGCGCCAGGAGGTGGGGGAGGAGACGGAGCATCTCGTGGGCGATTACAAGGGTGAGGACATGACCATCGCGTTCAACACCCGCTACCTGACCGATGGCGTCACCGCGGTCGATACGGACGAAGTGATCATCGACACGATCGATCCTCTCAAGCCAGGGTTGATTCGCGGCGAGGCAGAGGGCGCATTTCGTTATCTGTTGATGCCCGTCCGGCTCTGACGGGAGCGGCTCCGGCGCCCGCATGCACCTCTCGTGGCTCGACTTGCGCGATTTCCGGTCGTATCCGTCGCTCAGCTTCGAGCCATCACCCGGCGTGAACGTGCTGGTCGGCCCGAACGGCGCCGGCAAGACGACGGTGCTGGAAGCCGTCGGCTACCTCTCCGGACTCAGCTCGTTTCGCAGAACGCCAGACGGGGCGCTCATCCGGACCGGTGCAGAAGCCGCAGTTGTTCGAGGCGGGTTCATGAAGGAAGCGGGGGAGACCCGTATCGAGGTTGAGATCCCTGAGGCCGGCAGGCGTCGTGTCCTGGTGAACGGCAAACGTCCGAGCCGGCTCGCGGACGTGGCGACCATGGCCCCCGTTGTTGCCTTCCTTCCGGACGACCTCGATCTCGTCAAGGAGAGTTCGGGCATCAGGCGGCGGTATACCGACGACCTGGGCACCCAGCTCGCTCCCGTGTACGGAGGAACGGTTGCGGAATACGACCAGACGTTGCGCCAACGCAACGCGCTCCTCCGTCGCGACGGGCCGGCGACAGACCCCTTGTCGTTGGAGGTCTGGGACGAGCGACTGGTTGGAGCCGCAGTCGCATTGTGGAACGAGCGAGTGCGCCTGATCGAGCGTCTGGGCCCGACGCTCGATCAGGCGCATGGGTCGGTCGCAGGGCCGGGGGAGCGGCTGGCGATAGTGCTCGGGCCGGCAATGGGGACCGATCACGCCGGGGACTGGGACTCCGAGGCCGCGGCGCGAGCGTTGCACGACTCCTTGTTGAGTAGGCGTCGGCGTGAGTTGGAGCAACGCACGACGACGGTTGGGCCCCATCGGGACGAGCTCCGCCTGGTTCTCGGGCATCGAGATGTTCGGACACAGGCGAGCCAGGGAGAGCAGCGATCTGTCGCAGTCGCCATGCGGGTGGCGTCCTACAGGCTGCTGCGTGAGCGGCACGGGCACCCGCCGGTGCTCTTGCTGGATGATGTGTTCTCCGAGCTCGACCTCGCGCGGTACGGCGGCGGTGGTCGAGATGCTCCCTGAGGGCCAAGTTCTCGTCACTACCACGCGAGAAGATGAGGTTCCGGTTGGGGGCCGGCGCTGGAACGTTGGAGATGGGCGCGTGGAATGAGGAGACATGACGGGAATCGAATGAAGGGGGCGACGTCGTGACCGAGCACAGGAGGCGAGATCTCGTCTCGGTTGGTGACCTGATCGACAGCGTGCTGGGGAGATTCGCCCGAGCCGATGTTGCCCCGGTCGTGCAGCTTCGCCAACACTGGGAAGACGTGGCGGGTGAGTGGGCGAGCCGGTGCCGACCGGTCGGGATCCGCAACGGGGTGCTGACTGTCGAGGTGGCCTCTGGGATGGATGCTTCGATGCTGCGTTTCGACGGTGAGACGCTGTTGAGCGCCGTCCGTTCCCACCTGTCGGGAGACGTGACGGTCAGCAGGCTGACGATACGCGTCGCATCACGCGCTGAGGGGAAAAATGGCTGAACGACAGGCTTTTCCGACTATAATGACATGGTTGTCAGTTCCCCATCGCCCGCTGCTTCAGGGCCAGTCCGAGGAGACCTGTGGCTGATTCGAAACGTACGTCCAACGCGTCCAACGCGTCCTACGGAGCCAAGGACATCACCGTCCTCGAGGGGCTCGAGGCTGTGCGGCGGCGACCGGCCATGTACATCGGCTCGACGGGGCCCAAGGGGCTCCATCACCTGATTTGGGAGGTCGTCGACAACGCAGTCGACGAAGCGATGGCGGGCTACTGCACGCGCATCGAGGTGACGCTGCGAGCCGACGGAGCCGTCGAGGTTCGCGACAACGGCCGCGGCATCCCGGTGGACTTCCACGCGAAGAGCAAACAATCTGCCTTGACGACCGTCCTCACCACGCTGCACGCCGGCGGTAAGTTCGATGCCGGGGCGTACACGGTGTCCGGCGGCCTCCACGGCGTCGGCGTTTCGGTGGTCAATGCCCTCTCCACCCGAATGGACGTTGTGGTGGTTCGTGAGGGCTTCCAGTGGACCCAGTCCTTCGAATACGGGCGCCCGCTTGGCATCGTCGAGCAGGGCAAGCCCGCCAAGCGTTCCGGCACCCACATCGTGTTTTGGGCAGACCCCGAGATCTTCTCGGAGACCACCGAGTACACCTCCAGCGTGGTGACGAGCCGGCTTCGCGAGATGGCATTCCTCAATCGAGGGCTCGAGATCCGGTTCCGCGACGAACGCGGCGAAGAGCCGATCGAAGAGGCGTTCCAATACAAGGGCGGCCTCATCGACTTCGTCAAACACCTCAACGCGAGTCGAGAGCCGATTCACAACCAGGTGGCCTTCTTCGAGGAGAAGGGCGAAGAGGCCGAGGTTGCCGTCGCCCTCCAATGGACAGGCGGCTACAACGAGCGTGTCCTCAGCTTCGCCAACAACATCAACACTCACGAGGGCGGCACCCACGAGGAGGGGTTCCGCAAGTCGCTCACTCGCGCCATCAACGACTTCGCCCGCGGGCGCAACCTCCTGAAGGACAAGGACGAGAACCTGCAAGGGGAGGACGTCAGGGAGGGACTCACCGCAGTGGTTTCCGTCAAGGTGCGGCAGCCCCAGTTCGAGGGGCAGACGAAGACCAAGCTCGGCAACACCGAGATCCGCTCGTTCGTCGAGAAGGCGATGAACATCGCGCTGCCGGAGTGGCTCGAGCGCAACCCCGGTGACGGCAGGCGGATCGCCGACAAGGCCTCTACCGCCGCCAAGGCGCGCATGGCAGCCCGGCAGGCTCGAGACCTCACCCGCCGCAAGAGCCTGCTGGAGTCGTCGGGTCTGCCCGGCAAGCTGTCCGACTGCTCGACGAAGGAGCCGGAGCGCAGCGAACTGTTCATCGTCGAGGGGGACTCGGCCGGTGGCTCCGCCAAACAAGCACGCAACAGCGAGTTCCAGGCGATCTTGCCCATCCGCGGCAAGATCATCAACGTCGAGAAGAACCGCCTTGCCAGGGTGCTGCAGAACAACGAGATCCAGTCGCTCATCACCGCGATCGGCACGGGCATCGGTGAGGAGCTCGACATCAGCAGGGCGCGGTACCACAAGATCGTCATCCTCACCGATGCGGACGAGGACGGGTCCCACATCCGCACGCTCCTGCTCACGTTCTTCTTCCGCCACATGCCGGAGATCATCGAAGCGGGCTACGTCTTCATCGCCCAGCCGCCGCTGTACTCGGTCAAGGCCGGCACGAAGACCTGGTGGGCACTGAACGAGATCCACCTCGAAGAGGTCAAGCAGGAGCTCAACGGGCGCAAGCTCAACATCCAGCGCTTCAAGGGTCTCGGCGAGATGAACGCCGAGCAGCTGTGGAGCACGACCATGGACCCAACGGTCCGGCGCATGCTCCGGGTCGAGCTCGAGGATCAATTCCGCGCCGAGGAGGTCTTCGAGACCCTCATGGGCAACGACGTCGACGCTCGTCGCACCTTCATCAAGCAGAACGCCAAAGACGTGCGCTTCCTGGACATCTGAGGCGCCGCCACTCGCATCCTCCGAGGAACACCATGCCAGACGAAGACACCAGAATCCGCCCGATCGAGATCGAACGGGAAATGCAGGACTCCTTCTTGGAGTATGCAATGTCGGTCATCGTCTCTCGCGCGCTCCCCGATGTGCGCGACGGGTTGAAGCCGGTCCATCGCCGCATCCTCTATGCGATGTTCGACGCGGGGATCCGCCCCGGCACGCCGTTCCGCAAGTGCGCCCGCGTCGTCGGCGACGTCATGGGCTGGTTTCACCCCCACTCCAACGACGCCATCTACGACGCGCTGGTTCGCCTCGGTCAGGACTTCGCCTCTCGCTACCCGCTCGTCGAGCCGCAAGGCAACTTCGGCACAGTGGACGACCCGCCGGCGGCGATGCGCTACACGGAGACCCGCATGGCTCCTCTCGCCATGCACCTCCTCGACGGCATCACCGAGGAGACGGTCGACTTCGTCGACAACTACTCGGGCGAACGGCAAGAGCCGACCGTGCTCCCAGCGCGCTTTCCCAACCTCTTGGTCAATGGCTCGACGGGCATCGCCGTTGGTATGGCGACGAACATCCCGCCCCACAACCTCGGCGAGGTGGTCGATGCGGTGCTCTACGCCATCGACCACCCGGACGCCACCGCCGACGACCTCGCTCGGTTCGTGCAAGGCCCCGACTTCCCGACGGGCGCCTACATCGTCGGTAACAAAGGCATCAAGGACGCCCTGCTGACCGGCCGCGGATCGGTGAAGATGCGCGCCGTCACCGATGTGGTCGAGACGTCGCGCAAGCGAACGGCAATCGTCGTGACCGAGATCCCGTACCAGGTGTCACGCGACCGCATCATGTCCAAGATCGCCGACCTCGTGCGCGAGAAGACGATCGCCGGGATCTCCGATCTTCGGGACGAATCCGACCGGGACGGCACCCGCCTCGTCATCGAGCTGAAGCGCGAGGCACAGCCGCCGGTGGTCCTGAATCAGCTCTTCAAGCACACGCAGCTCGAAGAGAACTTCTCGGTGAATGCTGTCGCACTCGACGATGGCATCCCGCGGACCCTCAACATCGCCGACATGGTGCACCTCTACATCGCGCATCAGCTCGAAGTCATCGAACGGCGGACCAAGTTCCGCCTCCAGAAGGCCGAGGCGCGGGCCCACATCGTCGAGGGGTTGCTCATTGCGCTCGACCACATCGACGAGGTGGTGCAGATCATCCGGGGCTCGGCAGATGTCGACGCCGCCCGCACCACGTTGATGGAGCGGTTCGAGCTGTCCGAGATTCAGGCCAACCACATCCTCGACATGCCGCTGCGGCGGCTCACCGCGCTCGAGACCGGCAAGCTGCGCGACGAGTTCGAGGAACTCCAGGCCACCATTGCCGACCTCAAGTCGATCCTCGACAGCGATCAGCGGCGACGCGTGATCGTGGCAACCGAGCTTTCCGAGATCAGGGACAAGTTCGGAAACCCTCGTCGGTCGCGCATCATCCCCGACGAGGGCGACATGTCGCTCGAGGATCTGATCGCAGACGAAGAGCTGGTTGTGAGCATCACTGCGAGCGGATACGTGAAAGCCGTTCTCGCCCGGTCGTACAAGACGCAGACTCGCGGCGGGCGCGGTGTGCGAGGGGCAGCCGTCAAAGAGGACGATGTGGTCACGCATGTCATGCACACCACTGCGCATGCCTACCTGTTGTTCTTCACCAACCGCGGCAAGGTGTACCGCATCCGGGCCCATCAGCTTCCCCGGAAGGATCGGACCTCCAAGGGCGTGCTGGTGCAGTCCGTGCTGCCGCTCGACCCCGACGAGCGCTTGGAGGCGATCATCGATACCCGCGACTACGAGACGTCGCGGTACCTCGTTGCCTTCACGAGGAAGGGTCAGGTCAAGAAGACGAAGTTCTCCGAGTACGACTCGCGCAACCAGGTGCTCGTCGCCATCAGCCTCCAAGACGACGACGAAGTCGTCGCCGTGAGAGCGACAACGGGCGATCACGACCTGATGATGTTCACCCGCAACGGGCAGGGGATTCGTTTCTCGGAGTCCGACGCACGACCCATGGGCCGAGATACCCAAGGTGTGCGCGGCATCCGGCTCCGTGAGGGCGACGAGGTGGTGGCGGCAGCGTGTGCCAGCGAGGGTGACGACATCCTCCTGATGTCCTCGGGCGGCTACGGCAAGCGCACGCGGACGTCCGAATTCCCCAAGCAGAACCGAGGCGGAGTCGGTGTCAAGGCCATGAAGCTCACACGCGTCCGCGGATCGCTCGTGGATGCCAGGGCAGTCTCCGCAGGTGACCAATTCGTGGGCATGTCGTCGGACGGGATCGTGATTCGCTCGGAGGTAGACGCTGTGAGCCGGCAGAAGCGCGACACCACCGGGGTGAAGGTCATGAACCTCGCTCCCGGGGCGCATCTGTCGGCTGTGGCGCTCGTCTCCTTCGAAGAGGACGAGCTCGAATGAATGGTTCGGAACCCCAGAGCGCTGCTGAGCGTTGAACACCTCAGAACACTGCGCAACGCCGCCCGGGCGTTACACTCACGTCATTCCCTGAGGAGCCTTTCGACATGCAAGTACGACGCGTGCGGCGAGTCGTTCGCAAGATCGACCCGTGGACGGTGCTCAAGGCGTCGCTGATCTTCAATGTGATCGCCGGTCTCACCTTCGTGCT
Organism: uncultured Acidimicrobiia bacterium; assembly: GCA_963792895.1. Lineage (GTDB taxonomy): Bacteria > Actinomycetota > Acidimicrobiia > Spongiisociales > UBA5794 > UBA6912. The sequence continues at coordinate 60,345 of CAWBYA010000007.1, read as the reverse complement.
CGGCATGTGGGTGATGTGGTCGATCGCGGTGCAGCGCGGGATTCCTGAGGGCATCGCCGACATCTTCGAGAGCCTCACTCTCACGTTCACGCCAGACGGAGAGCTGTACTTCCGCGCCCTCGTGCTGCTGACGGTCATCATGGTGGTCGTCGCCACCGGAGCCATGACGATGGGTGCCGTCGTCTACAACCTGATTTCGGATGTCGTTGGTGGCGTCGAGCTCACCGTCCTCGAGGAGACCTACCAGCCTCAGCCGAGCCAGCAGAGAGTGCGGCGGTCGGCTCCGGGCGCTCGCGGTGGCGCCCGCTCTCCCACGGCACGGCCGCCTGCGCAGCGCCCACCGACACAACAGGCGGCGCCGGAGCCCGACGCGCAGGCAGCGAGATCTGTTCCTGCGGCGAAATCCTGACCGGCCGGGCCTGTGCCGATCAGAGGCTCCGTCGCACTGCGTCGGCTACTGCCGCCCCAACGCGTTCGTAGCCGAGCTTCGTGAGATGCACTCCGTCATCCCCGATGAGCCTGGCCGGATCGCCGGCAACCACTTCGTGGAGGTCACTCACCGGTACGTTGGCGGCATCGGCAACCACTTTCAGCGCACGGTTGTAGGCGACGACGTCGGCTTCCGTCCGCTCTGAGAGGCGGGCGCGGCGGTGCCGGTGGTCGTCGACGGCGGTCGTGGTTGCGAGCACCACGCAACCCGCCCCTGCAGCGTGGAGCTGGTCGAGGATGCTGCGCAGGTTCTCTGCGTACTCGTCGACGGTGACCTTGGGCCGACCTCCCGTCTCGGGACGCCGGCGAACATCGTGCAGTCCGGCGTTCAGGTGGACGATGGCTCCGTGTGCCATGTGGGGGAGTACCCACTCGCCGAGGTTGGCGAGCAATTCTCGGCTGCTCTGGCAATTGACGGTGGGCGCCCGCATCTCCACCAGTCCTGCGAGGTCGCGGGCCACCGTGTCCTGGTAGCCGAGCCGGATCGAGTCCCCCACCAATACTGCGACTGGGAGCGCCGTCACGACGCTCACTCGCCGCCGATGTCGGGTAGCACGACTGCATGGGAGAGCACGATGTCGGTGCCGGCGCCGTTGCCCACCGTCACCTCCGTCACAAAACGGACCTGCTCGATGAGGCACAAGCTCTGTGCGTCGTCGCGGCAGTACACAACGGTGAGGTCGACCATCAGGTCGGCGGACCGCTCGAAGAGGTCTATGGGTACGCGAACCGGGAAGGTCGTGCCCGTGAGGTCGACGGCGCTGCCTGCGTCGGATATGGAGATTGCTTCTCCTTCGACCGTCACGATCGCCGACGATGGCGCCTCTGCGTTCACTTTGTAGCTCGCCGGAAGGCCGACATCCAACACGATCGCTCCGGTTCCTGCGGCGAGATCGAGCGGAGGCACGACGACGATCACTCCCTTGTAGTCGGCATCGTCGGGTGGCGGATCGAACGCCTCGATACCCTTGAGGACCAGAGTCCCGGTTGCTCCAGACGGCAGGTCGACGACGCGGATGGCGTGGTTGTTGGTGTCTGCCACGTAGAGGGTGTCACCGTCGATAGCCAGCCCGCCCGGCTCGTAGAAGCGCGGTTCGGCGCCGTCCTCCCAGCCCTGCTCGCCACCGAGGAACGTTGTGACCACGAGGGTGACAGGGTCGATCAGGCGCAAGCGGCTGTTGTACGTGTCGGCGACGATGAGCGCACTGCCACCTTCCCAGACGACGACGCCGAGCGGGTGCTGGAGCCGAGCGGCATCGCCGACACCATCGGCGTCGCCGAACTCGAACAGGTTGTTGGCGCCTCCCGCAACGAGGGCTGTCTCGCCGGCCGGTGCGGTGACGTCGGCTGAGCGAATGGAGCTGGACTCGGAATCGGCGAAATACAGGGTGCCGTCGGCGATGGCGAGTCCGCTTGGCTGGGCGAGCTCGGCTTGATCGAGTGTTGCATTCAGAACACCTTCCCGACCGTTTCCGACGACCGGCACGGCGACACCGGTTGCGAGGTCCATCTGCCAGATCTGGTGGAAGCCGGCCATTGCGATGTAGAGCGTTGTGCCGTCCACGAGGACATCCCAGGGCGAGTTGATGTCGACACCCGGGGCGACGCCACCGGTCGGTGGCCAACCCTGGCGGCCGGTGCCGAGGATCGTCGTCACGATGCCGGTCGTCGTATCGACGGCCCGAATGGCGTGGTTGTTGGTGTCGGCGATGTAGAGCATCACGCCGTCTGGGTCGAGCGCGATGCCTTGCGGCGAGTCGAACGACGCCGTCGCACCAGGACCGTCTCGGCGGCCCGGTCGCCCATCGCCGTAGACGGCGAGTACGTCACCTGTCGTGCGGTCCGCAACGACGACCCGGTGATGCCCCGTGTCGGCGATGAAGAGCCGCTCGTCGCCGGCCGCCACGTGCACTTTCCCCGGGAACGCGAGGCTGCGATTGGGCTGGCCGTCGCGCTCGAGGTCGAAGGCGACCGGTGTGCGGTCGAGAGTGCCGCGGTCGGCGAACTCGTCGACGAGGGAAGCGATGACCGGGGCAACGACGTCGTACACGCCTTCCCCCGAATGGCCGCCTACGACGTTCCCGGCAGGGTCGACCAGCACCGTCGTCGGCCACGCATTGGCGCCCCAGGCGCGCCACACCTCGAAGTCGCTGTCGTTGACGACCGGGTGTGCGATGTCGTAGCGCAGGATGATCTGCCGAATGTTGTCTGTAGCGCTCTCGTTGACGAACTTGGCGGAGTGGACGCCGATCACGACCAACTCGTCTGCAAACTCGTCCTCCAACCTCGCAAGGTCTGGAAGGATATGGATGCAGTTGATGCAGCCGTACGTCCAGAAGTCGAGGAGGACGAGCTTGCCGCGGAACTGCGACAGCGTGAGCGGTTCCGACGTATTGAGCCAATCGAGGCCCTCAGGGAACTCCGGTGCCGGGCTGTCACCTGCGTATGACTGGTCCCCGGGATCGACAGGGTTCGGGGAATTGCTCGGCTGGTCCGTGGTTGCCGGAGCGCTTGCGAAGGTTGTGGATGGTGCTTCGCTCGCGGTGTCCGCGGAGGTGCATGCCGACGCCGCGAACGCGAGGGCGATCGAGAATACCGAGATGCGACGGGCCAACATTGCGCCATTCAACCGGCTTCCGTGCCTTACGGCGACCCTCGCCCGTCGAATGGGCCACCCTTCCAGCAGAGCGGCTCAATGGGTGGAGCGCCGAAACCTCCTCCCCGAGCACGCGCCCTGGGCGCGGGTGGCGGCCGCAGCCCGCCTCCGCCGGCGGCCTATTGCGCCGCGGACTCGGTGGTGTACGAGGCGACGTCGAGGCCCGCTTCCAGGGCTGCAGCGAGGTACGACTCCGGTCGATCGGGCGGAGTCGCAAGCCCATACCCGTGTTCACCCACGGTCACCGCGGCAGCAGCCAATGCAAGTGCCTCGAGGTGTGCTGCGTGGTCGGCCACACCGACGATGCGGGAGATCACACCTCCGGGTGTGCCGACGGTCACGCGAGCCATGGCGCCGGCCCACTCACCATCGACGGGGGCGACGAAGTGGCTCGATATGCCGCCATCGCCCCGTTCTCGAGACCAGCGTGCTCCGACAGGGTCGGGGAAAGGGATCGGCTCGCCGCGGCGCAGCGGTCGCCCCGGCTCGGTCCACGCGTAGCGCACCTCGAGCAGGTCGGCAGTTCTCGCCGATTCGTGCGACGCAAGGCACGGGGCGAGGCCAGATGCCAGGTTGGCGCCCATGAGCAGTGTGCGGCCCCTGGCGGCAAACTCGTCGCCGAGAGCGGCAACGTCGTTGTCCTCGTCCGTCCAGAGGACGCACGAGATGTCGGCGTGGAGTGCCGCCTCGGCCTGAAAGAGAGCGCCCTCCCTGTCGTCACTGACGAGGACGTCGTATGTGCCGATGTCCACGGCTGCTTCGAGCCGTGCATCGGTACGGGTGTTGGGACGGCTGCCGATCACGCCGAGGGCCGTGAGGCGCCGCTCACCGAGGAGGATGCGCCCGGCGCGTAGCCCGACATCTCCGGTGTGGTGGATGGCGATACGCACAGGTCAGCGAGGAGTACGCCGGGAGTCGGCAGGGCGCCATGTGCCGGTCGCTTGCGGTTGGCGCACCGGTCGCAACACGAAGGCGACAGCGGCCGCCGCCAGGGCAAGCAGCGAGACGAGCAGCGTGCGAGGGCTCATGGTGCGCAGGGTAGTGCCGGTGCCGGTCGCATTGGGGCGGCAGGGACGGTCGACGGCTATCGTGACCATCACGCAGCCCCTGCGGCTGTGTCGTCTCGCGAGAGCGAAGTCCGGTGTGAACCCGGCGCTGTCCCGCAACTGTGAAGCCCCGTTCGGGGACGAGCCAGGTCGCCTCCTCGCCGGACGGCGGCTGGCTCTCGGAGGAGGGGTGACGCCGCTCTCCCGCCTCCTCCACTGAGAGGAGGCAGTTTGCGACCCGCTACCACGGCGTTGTTCTTGTGCATCATGCTGCTCAGCGCGGCGTGTTCGGCGACGACCACGCAGCAGCCCTCGACCACCGGCGCGGCGCCGACGACGTCCCCCTCCGCTTTCCCCGTCGACGTTGCAACGGCGGCCGGGACGATCACCGTCCCCACCCGGCCGGAGCGCATTGCGGCCCTGTCGGCCACGCACGTCGAGATGCTGTTCGCAATCGGTGCAGCCGATCAGCTGGTGGCAGGTGACCTCTTCTCGAACTATCCACCCGAGGCAGGTGAACTGGCTCAGCTCGATTCGTTCAATCTGAGCGTCGAGGCGATCATTGCCCTCGAGCCCGACCTCGTGATCCTGTCGTTCGATCCGGTCAACGCGTTGCCTGCACTCGACGCCGTGGGCATCCCAACGCTCTTGCTGGGCACGGCGTCCGATCTGGACGAGGTGTACGCCCAGATCACCGCTCTGGGTGCCGCAACCGGACATGCTCCCGAGGCCGCTGCCGTGGTCGAGGACATGACGCGGCTGATCGATGCCATCGTTGCCGAGGTCGGCGACCGGGCAGCCGGATTGACCTACTACCACGAGACCGACCCCTTCAGCTTCTACACGCCCAATTCGCAGTCGTTCATCGGTCAGCTCTACGGGATGTTGGGCATGGAGAACATCGCCGATGCGGCCCCAGACGATTTGTCGAGTGGCTTCCCGCAACTCAGCCCCGAGTTCATCCTGACCGCCGATCCCGACATGGTGCTCTTGGCGACCGCCGGAGAGACTCCGGAAACCCTGGCCGGTCGGGACGGCTGGGACACCCTGTCCGCCGTCGTCACCGGGAATGTGTTCGTGCTCGACCCGGACGTGGCGTCTCGTTGGGGCCCCCGAGTCGTCGATCTCATGGCTGCGATCCGCACCGCGGTCGAAGCGGTTGCGCCGTGACGGATGCCGCCGTGATCCACCACCGTCGCAGGCGACCGAGGCCTGCCGTGGCGATCACCGGTGTGCTCATCGCTGGCGCCGCACTGGCTTTGACCGTCGGTCCGGCCAATCTGCCGGTGCGCGGCGTCCTCTATGAGCTGGTCGATCGGCTGCCTTGGGTGAACGTGGACTCGGGCATGAGCGAGCGGCAGATTGCCGTGCTGTGGGAGCTCCGACTGCCTCGCGTCGTTCTCGGGGCGCTCGTCGGCGGGTCCCTGGCCATCGCGGGTGGGGCTTACCAGGGCGTCTTCCGCAACCCGCTGGCCGACCCCTATCTCCTCGGTGTTGCGGCAGGAGCCGGACTCGGTGCAACGGTTGCCATCGTTGTCGGCGTGCCCGGCACGTCTCCCTTGCTCCCCCTTGCCGCCTTCGCCGGTGCCGCAATCGCCGTCGTCGCCACGTATGCGCTCGCGCGCTTGGGGGGCACCGTGCGCACCACATCGACGCTCATCCTCGCCGGTGTCGCCGTAGCGTCCTTCTTCACCGCCGTTCAGACCTTCGCCCAGCAACTCGCGTCGGACACAGTGCGCGAGGTGTTCGCGTGGATTCTCGGCCGGCTGACGACCGTTGGATGGGGCGAGGTGAGGCTGGTGGCGCCGTTCGTGCTGGTCTCGGTCGCGATTCTCATCGCACATCGCCGCCATCTCGACGTGCTCGCCGTTGGGGAGACGGAGGCAACCGCGCTCGGGCTCGAGGTTTCACGAGTGCGGTTCTGGATCGTCCTTGCGGCAACGCTCGCAACGGCGGCGGCAGTATCGGTGGCCGGCCTCATCGGCTTCGTCGGCATCATCGTGCCCCATACGGTGCGGCTGCTGGCAGGCTCGTCGTATCGCTCGATCCTCACGCTTTCCCTGGTGGGTGGGGCGGCGTTCCTCCTCCTCGCCGACGTCGTGGCTCGAACGGTCCTGGCTCCATCGGAGCTCCCGATCGGGGTTGTCACCGCTTTCGTCGGTGCGCCGTTCTTCGGCGTCATACTCGCTCGCACCGGCCGACCCAGATGAGCGGCGTCACGTTCTCCCGTGTCACAGCCGGCTACAACCGTGGCGACGTCCTGCACGGCATCGACGTTGCGGTGGCTGCCGGGGAGTGGATGGCGCTGATCGGGCCGAACGGTGCAGGCAAGTCGACCCTGTTGAAGGTGGCGGCTGGCCTCGTGCCATCGACCGGAACCGTGACGATCGGCGGTCAAGCCGTCGTCGAGATGACGCGACGCAGGCTGGCTCGCAGTGTTGCGCTCGTGCCGCAGGCACCGGTGATCCCACCCGGCATGAGCGTGTTCGACTACGTCTTGCTCGGGCGCAATCCCCACATCTCCTATTGGCGGACCGAGACGCGGGCCGATGTCGAGGTCACCCGGGCCGAGATGGAGCGCCTCGACCTGCTCCGGCTCGCCGATCGCCCGGTCGACTCGCTGTCCGGTGGGGAGCGGCAGCGTGCGGTGCTGGCCAGGGCCTTGACGCAGCGTCCCGAGGTCTTGCTGCTCGACGAGCCAACGACCGGGCTCGACCTCGGCCACCAGCAGCAGTTCCTGGAGAGCGTCGACGAGTTGCGAGCACGGCTCGGGATCTGTGTCGTCGCTGCCGTCCACGATCTGACGCTCGGCGCGCAATACGCCGACCGGCTCGTGATGATCGCCGACGGCAGGGTCGTGGCGTCCGGCGCCCCCGCCGAGGTGCTCACGGCAGAGCGCCTCCACCGGCACTACCAGGCCGATGTCACCGTCCTCGCGGACGGTGAAGGGCGGCCCGTCGTGGTGCCCAACCGCGGCGCGCAACCGCAGGGCGCTGCGTTCGACCTCGCGCCATAGCCCGCTGGCTGCGGTCTGCAGATGCCGAGGTGGAGAACCGGTGCGGGTCTGCGGGTAGATTGCTGGCACGGCAGCAAAGAAGGAGCCGCATTGGAGCCGGAGAATCCCGATCCACGTATTCGCCAGCAGCTCGTTGGGCACCCCTTCGTCCGGGGTCTCGATCCCGAGGACGTCGAGGCATTCGTGAAGCTCGGTCGTCTCGTCGAGTTCGGTGCCCGCGACCTCATCTTCCGTGCTGGTCAGCCCGCCGACACGTTCTACCTCATCCGGTCGGGAGTGGTTGCGCTCCAGGTCGACGCCGGCGGAACCGTCCCGCGCACGGTGCAGACCATCACAGAGGGCTCGGCGCTCGGCTGGTCATGGCTCTTCGAGCCCTATGAGTGGCAGTTCGATGCACAGGCACAAACGCCTGTGCGTGGCATCGCTTTCGATGCTGAAGCCTTGCGTCAGCGATTCCTGACCAACCCCGCGTGCGGCTACCGCGTGATGGCTCGCGTCGCCGAAGTGATGGCGAAGCGCCTTCACGCCACGAGGCGCCAGCTGCTCAACCTCCTCGCCTGAGCGTCGCCTCTCGCAGCGCTCTCAGGCGTATAGGAGCGACGCAGTGCGTACGATCCGGTCAATGCTCACCGACTTGCTCGCTACACCTGGGGTCCGCGAGATTCACGTCCCCGGCAGCACAGTCGGGATCATGGCGCTGCATGGAGGTCTCGAACGCGGCACCTGGGAGATCGCCTCTCACGTCGCTGGGGCCATCGGCGCGTCGCTGTATGCCGTAGTGCAGCCAGAGGACATGCGGTGGCATGTTCCTTCGATCCGCTTCGACCCTGCGCACAGCGATGCGCTGCGCCGCTACCTGCACAGCGTCGACGTTGTCGTGTCGCTCCATGGCTTCGGCAGAAGGGGCATGCAAGCGACCGCACTCCTCGGCGGCCGCAACCGGCGGCTGGCCGCCGCATGTGCCGCGACGCTGGCGGCAGGAGACGAGGTGCGTGCCGTCACGGCACCGGCGGAGATCCCCGCCAAGCTCCGGGGCATGCACCCTCAAAATCCCGTGAACCTGCCGCCGCAACACGGCGTTCAAGTAGAGCTCACCCAAGACCTGCGGGTCGGACGGCCGCGGCGCCGCGTCGCCGAGGCCCTCGTCGAGGCACTCGGCACCGCCTCTTGAACAGCGGCTGCTGGCCGGGTCAGCTCTGCGTGGCGGTGAAGGCCTCCAACGCAGGAAGCAAGACGTCTTCGTAGAGACCGTCGCGTTCGTCGGGATTGGCAACCAGGACGACGATCCCGGTCAGATCACCAGGTCCAAGTGCTACGTCTGCGGCGAAGCCGTCGATGGTTCCCCGGTAGAGGCTCCACGTCCGGCCACCCGCTTCGACGGTGCCGTTCGGCTCAGCCGTGTCATCGAACCCGAGCTGCGAGGCGAAGAGGTTGATCACGATGTCTGGGTTGCCGAGCCCCGGTGCGGCTTGTTGGACGATGGCGGTCTGATCGAGACCGGTTGCCATCCGGGTCCACGCCCCCGGCGACACGCTCTCCCATCCAGCGGGTGTGACGCCGGTCACCGTGATCCCGAACACGGTCTCCTCGAAGGGTTCGAGCTCGATGGTCGCCACCGTTCCGCCCGGTACCACGAATGGCGGCCCAGTCATCGTCGCAACACACGTTCTGTCGACCGGTGCCAGCGGGTTGTCGAGGAACGCCAGAGCGATCGACTCGGGGCAATCACCAGAGAGCGAAGCACCGTGGCCGACTCCGGGGAACTCGACGTAGGTGGCGTTGGGCAACGTCGCAGCGGCCCGAACCCCCCATTCGGGCGGCGTGATGGGGTCGTACTGACCTGCCATGACGAGCGTCGGCAGGTCGCTCGTGACCGGCTCGTTCTCGATCGGGCTCGCCGTTCCCGATTGCCACATGTCACAGATGCCGTAGATCGCAGGGCCGATGTTGCTTGCCTCGGCGAAGAAGTCCGCAAGTCGCGGGTCGTCTTCGGCAGCAGCGACGACGGCCGTCTCGTTGGTGAACGGCACCTCTTCGTTGCACTGCACCGAGAGATGCATCCCGTAGCTGAAGAAGGCGCCGTTGGCGAGGTTGTTGGTGAGGAGGAGCGCCAGCGTCGTCGTGTCCCCCTGCTCGAGCTCGGCGATCATCTGCGGGAGGACGGGGATGATCTCGGCGGCGTAGAGCCCCTGAAAGACCGTGCCAAGCACGGTCTGTCCGTCGATCACGGCCTCATAACGCTCTTGGGTGAAGACGTCACGAACGGTGGCTGTGATGGGAGTGGCGTCCAGCCGGTCCACCAGGTCGAACAGGCGCGTCTCGAGGTTCGGGTAGGCCGCATTGCACGCCTGGTCGCGCTCGCACCCCGTGAAGAAGACGTCGAGAGCGCGAGCGAAGTTCCGTGGCGCGGATTCGACCAGATCGGTGTCTGGGGTGTACGTCGAGTCGAGGATCACGCTTCTGATCCCTTCGGGATGGTCCCGCATCACGGTCTCGGCGAGGCGGGTGCCGTACGAGATACCCAACAGGTTCCACTCGTCGAGGCCGAGGGCAACCCGAAGATCGGCGACATCCGCTGCGTTCTCGGCGCTCGTGTACTGGGTGAGGTCGACGCCTGCGGCGATGAGCCGGTCTCGGCACTCGGTCAATGCATCGAACTCGAGGGCGAGGTACTCGTCACCGGTGAGGTCCTGGTCGATGACATCGAAGGTGAGGTCCCGGGTCTCCGTGCACTCGAGTGATGGCGTCGACAGGCCCACGCCGCGCTGGTCGAAGAAGATCATGTCCCGCGTTGCGGTGAAGTCCAGCCACGTCTGGCCCAGCGAGAACTGCAGGGCGTCGAGGCTCTCGCCGCCGGGACCGCCGTCGAGGTAGACGATCGGATCGGGAGGGGCGTCGGCGGCGTCGGTCTCGACTGTTGCTACGTGGATCCGTACCTCTTTGCCGTTGTCGGGCTCCTGGCGATCCTCCGGGACGACGAGGTACCCGCAACGGATCTCGAGGTCGGTGAGCACGGCGAAAGCGCATGTCGACTCCTCGAATCTCGGGGTGTAGGCGAGCGCAGCCGTGGTGTCGGTCGCTGCGGTGGTGGAGGTCTCGCCCGCGCTCGTCGTGGTCTCGGCGGGGCCCGTCGTCGCAGGAGCTTCAGTGGTGGTCGCACCGGCTTCGGGTGGACGATCGTCGCCGCTGCGTAGGACGAGCACTATGGCGACGACCGCCGCTGCGACGGCGACGAGACCGATCAGGATCTTGCGGTTCATGACGAGGCACCCTAGGGGAGTGTGGGAGCTTGTGATTCGGCACATCCACGGTGACGAACAGCCCTGGCGGACGCCGCCGAGGCTTCGGCACAGTGAGGTGGCCCAGGGGGAGAGAGTCTGGAGGTCACGATGGCGGGGTTCGGCAACCGTATGGCGATGGCAGTGCTGCGCTCACCGCTGCACAGGGTGATGAGCGGATCGCTCATGGTGATGTCATACGAGGGACGTCGCAGCGGGCGCCGCTACGAGCTACCCCTTCAATACGTAGGCAGCGGCGATGAGCTCGCGGTGCTGGCGGGCAAGGCGCGCGACAAGACGTGGTGGCGGAACTTCACAGACGCAGCGCAGGTCGACGTGGTGATTCGGGGGAGCACGGTCGGCGGGAAGGCGCACGTCGTCGCGGATCATGCCGAGCGGACCGAGCTGCTGACGAGATACCTCGACCGGTTCCCGGCAACGACGCCGGCCGGCAGGCCCCGGTTCTTCGGCAGCCGGTGGAGACCGACACCCGAGGAAATCGCAGAGGCGGCGTCCTCGATGGTGTTCGTGGTCGTCGAGCTGGAGGCGGCGATCTCGTGAGCTGACGGTCTTGCTGCTTCGCCGAGCGGGCTCATCGACGCTACCTTGCCCTTGGATCACCAACCTTCGAGCACGGGCGGTACGAGCACATGACGAACGGGGAATCGCCCGCAGACCGTGAAGAGCGAGAGCGAGAGTCCGACCACGACCGCCACGAGGCGGAGCGCATAGCCGACAATGAGCGCTACGAAGCGCAGCGCAAAGCCGACAATGCGCGCGCCGATCAAGAGCGTCGCGACAGTCGAGAGCAGAGGCGCAGGGACGACGCCCGCTGAGGGCCGGGGCTCGGGCGCTCGCTTCGGTCGCAAACGGCGTCGCGGCCGCCGTCAGCCGCCCGGCAGCGGGTCCTTCATCCACGCATGGCTGGGTACCGCCTGTGCCAGAGGCGGGGGCCTGCGGACACTCTCAGGCGGTGGGGCCGGCTCTGTCGTGGCGACGGTGAGGATGAAGTCGCCGAAGCGCGCCCACCAACCGGGGAACTCGGTGCCCTCGACGGCGTGGACCGTGAGGGCATGCCAGCCGTCCACCGCAGCGTCGCCAAGACGCACCTCCACGGTTCGGGTGTCGCGGCGCAACCCGGTGCGCAGCACCTTGAGGGCGCTCTCCTTTGCGGACCACACGAGGTTGGCCATCACGTCGTGGTCGCCCGCAGCGACCAGGTCCTGCTCGTGAGGTGTGAAGTAGTCGCGCACGAACGCGTCGCTGCGCCGTTCGACGACTTCGAGGTCGCAGCCGATTCGCAGGTCCGGAGCCGTGACCGCGCACACCGCCCAATCGGCGCGATCGGTCATGGCGATCGTGACTCCGGCAGGGCTGCCTCTCCAGAACGCCTCCGGTGCGCCGTCGGGGGCGTTTCGGATGATGACCTCCCGTAGCGAACCGGCATGCGACGGGTCCAATCCCAGCACGGCAGCGACCGTCGACTTCGCCGTCCACCGCCCGAGCCTCGCTTCGTCGCGCCGTTTGGCGTAGGGCATGCCCGCAAGACGGGCCGCAAGCTGATCGTCCAGCCATGCGTCGCTCGTTGCCACCTCGTGCATGCCGGCTGAGTGCCAGGTGCCGGTGGCGGCGTCGATCACTGAGTCGTCCCGAGGCGCTCCAACTCCCGGGCGATCCCGCGGCGGACGGCGTCGATCAGGTAGGGGCGAAGCTCGCGACCGGGGATGATGCGTTGGACGGAGCCCACTTCGAGGGCGCGCTCCACGCTGTGGACGCTGTCGAACTCGTCTGCTACCTCGCCGAGCTTCTCCGAGCGGACTGCAGCCTTCATCGCCTCGAACTCCTCGAGGAGGTGGGCCTTCTCGCCGCCGATCGCCGCGCCGACGGCACGTTCGAGCTCGACCACTCGAGGGTCGGCGTCGGTGCGGCGCTGAACGTCGCGAGCGAATACCACTGCGGCAGCGGGGGCGCCCCCGATCACGGAGGCGTGGCTGCCTTCGACCGCCGCCACTTCCATGTTGTCGTGGAGGGTTTGCGAGAACACGACGAAGGCGCCCCCGTGGTATCGGGAGACGACACAAAAGACCAAGGGCCCGTCGAAGTTCACGATCGCACGCCCGATCTCGGCGCCGTATTCCAGCTGCCATCTCCTGAGCGATTCGGGAGAACCGTCGAAGCCGGACAGGTTGGCCAACACCACCACCGGCCGCGACCCGCTGGCGGCGTTGATCGCACGGGCAGTCTTCTTGGAGGACCGAGGGAAGAGCGTGCCGGATGTCCACTGCGCCGGACCGTCGGCCGGCACTCCACCGAGGCGAGCCATCGGCTTGGATTCGAATCCGATGAGGCTCACGGGCATTCCACCGAGGTAGGCATCCCAGACGATCGAGATCTCAGCGTCCTGCATCCCGTACCAGCGTTCGAGCGTCGGCAGGTCGGCGTCGACCACAGACTCCATGATCTTGCGCATCTCGAATGGCCGTTTGCGATCGGGGTTTTCGGTGAGGGAGAACACGCCGCCCACCGTATCGAACTCGCCGCCGTGCGGGTGTGAGGACACGTCGCGGTCGACGGGATCGTCGGTGGTCGCCGCCCTCGGGAAGCGCTCACCGGGCACGACGTACGAGTATTCGTAGTGTTGGAGCAGGATGCGGCAGGCCTCTGCCAGGTCGGCCGCGTAGTACTGCGCCTGACCGTTGGGTCCCATGATCCGCTCGTAGCCACCGATGCCCTGGTTGTCCTCGGCGGACACCCCTCCCGAGTAGTCCAATGCTTCCTTCCCGGTCAGAACCATGGAGCTGGCCGGTGTCATCACCAGGATGCCCTTCGTGTGCATGAGCATCGTCGCTTCGGCGTTCCAGTACGGCTGAGCGCCGACATTGATGCCGACGACGATGATGTTGATCTCACCGCCCGCCTGGGTGAACTCGATGATCCGGCGGAGCACACGCCCGATCCAATCCATGTTCTCCGTTCCGCTCTCCATGGAGATCAGGGCGCCGGCCGACACGGCGAACCATTCCACCGGCACGCCCAGCTCCTCGGCCAAGTCGAGTGCGGCATTGATGCGGCTGCATTCCGCCTCCGAGAGATTGCCCATCCCGCGACTCGGGTCGCTGAGAATCGCGACGCGGGCCATACCTTCGGGATATCGCATGGTGCGGTTGCTCACGACACCGACGACGACGTTTGCTGTGTTCTCGGCGCGAGGCCGGTCGACGGGCACGAGCCGTCCGTCCTCGAGGTCGTGCTCGATGAACTCACCGGGCGGGAATCCGGCTCGGGACTCGAAGCTCTTGGGAGCCAGCATTCGGATCAGTTCGTGCGGATGGGTCAACCCGCGCCGGCGGAGCTGCACCACAGCCTGGTCGTACGGCCGCAGCGGGTGGATCGCCCTGTGCGACAGCTTGCGGAACCGGTATTGGACCTCCCTGCCGCTCGGATTGCTGATCTCGAGCATCCGTGCTCGGATCTTCCCCGTCTCGGTGCGGGTGCGCACCCGCACCGAGACGCGTTGCAGGCCGATACCCTCCGTGTCCGGTGCCAATCGGTCGACCAGACCGGCGATCTCCTCCTCGTCCAGTTCGAGAACTGGCCATACGTAGATCAGGACACGGTTCCACCACAGCCTCCGGTTGGGGGGCCGATGGAGCTGGAAGCGGCGCATCGGGCCGAGCGTCTCGCGATACACACGCTCGAACTCGGGAAGGCGAACCACCTTCCCCTCTTCGTTGCGGATTGGCGTCAGGTCGCGCACCTCGGCGAGCGCAAACAGCCGCTCGTCGCGTTGATTGTCCTTGGCGACCCCGTGGAACAGGTAGATGTCCTGGAGTGAAGGAAGCCGGCTGACGGCGAAGTTGTCGAGCCGCCACAGCTCCAGCCGCTTGGCCATCATCGGGTGCAGGTCGCGGTAGAGCGACTCTTCTGTGTAGGTGCCATCCCCGGCGGGGCGGAATGTCAGGTTGAGCACACCCGCCAGGCCGAAGCCGGTCTCGGGACCGGAGATGGCGACCACGATGCGCCGCAGAGCGCTTGGGCCCAGCTCAGCATCGAGTGCTGCTTTCACCTCGGCCACGGTGTGCTCGCGGTCGCTCGTCTGTTCGGGCCGCCACACGTAGATGTCGGCAACGAGATCATGGTCTTCGGGGACTCCTTCGACGATCGGGCGCATCGCCGCAGCCACGTCGGCGAGTTCGTCGTAGGTCGCCTGGGCGCTGAGGACGTGGATTCGTGTGTCGTCGTGCAAGTAGTCGGCCCTGGCGAATGGGTGACCGTCTACGGTCAGTGGAGTGAAGTCCCCGAGCTGGCGGATCCGGTAGTAGCGCCGCGTCATCACCTCGAGGAGGGTCTGCCGGACCTCGGGTGACGCACCTGCGAACCGGCGCGAGATCAGCGGCATCAGCGGCTGCGTGCAGTCCACCAAGTCTGCGACGTGCCCCGCACGATCGTCTGCCTCCGGGTTCTCGACGAAGTAGCGCAGCTGATCCTCGACGTCGGCATAGGTCTGGCGCCGGACGCGCTCGAGGAACGGCACGTCGTAGGCGTGATAGTGGACCTCACGCGCCATGTCGTTGACGGCGAGGTACCGGCCGCGGGTTTGGAGGATCAGGCGCTCCAGCAGCGCACGGAACGGCAGGTCGGCCCGCAGTGATCCGTGTTCGAGTCGGTCCTCGAGGACGCGAAGGATGGGTGGCGTCTGGCTCGCCATCCGGGAATACGACTTCGCAATGCGAAGCAACACGGCTTCCAGTTCGGGTCTGGGACGTAGCGAATCGATGCCGTAGTGGCCGACGGTGCGAGTGATGCGCTCGATGAATCCAGCCGGCAGCCCGTCGCCGCGGGACTCCAGGTTGCGCAGGTAGCTGAACAAGTACTCCTCGCTGCTGCGCCGCGTGTCGTCGATCTCGTCGTCCACGGGGTTGCGCCGGAAGAGAGAGATGATGTCGACGAAGATGGCCAGCACCTCGTCCTCGGCGACCCGCAGGGCGGCTTCGTCGGGCGGATCGGTGCACAGCGGGCCGGACGGGGACACGAGCGAGGCGATCCGTTCGGGCGTGATGTCCCAGCCGAGCAACAGCGAGCGGAGCTCTGAGAGGTAGTGCTGGCAACGGCGGTGGGTAGCGTCGTCCCGGGCTTCCAGTGGGGTGAAGTCGACGCGAGCCGTGTGCCGCTCGTCACCCCGATCGCTCGGGTCGATGACCAAGAGGGCAGTGCCGGGTCCAACCTGGACGTTCTCGCGGACGAGCACCTCGCGCACCGTGCCGGCGAACTCCGCCGTGAGCGAGGTCTCCATCTTCATGGCCTCGATGACGGCCAAACGGTCGCCCGGCTCAACATGATCGCCTTCTGCGACGGGAAGCGACACGACCACTGCGGGGCTGGGAGCACGGACGATCCCACCCTCGTCGTGCGTTATCCGGTGGGCAACCCCCTCGACCTCGACGTAGTGGGTGGCGCCGTGTGTGGCTGTGAGCACGCGGTAGCGCCTGTCGTTGGCCCGCAGTCGAAACCCCGCCCGTCCGAGATCTTCGATGGTCGCTTCGACGTCGGCATCGTCAATCGTGATCCTCCACCGCTCGGGTGCGATCCGGCCCACGTTGAGGCTGTAGCGCTCGCCGCCGTAGCGGAGCTCGACCTTGTGGCCCACGGTGTCGTCGACCTCTGGCCTGCCGCGAGCCGCGGAGGCACGGAAGGCCTTCAACTCGAGTGCGATGTGGGCGCGGTACGCGGCGATACCGGCGGCCACGAGGGCAACCGCGGCGTAGGTGCGATCGGTGCGGCTACTCCCTGCGGTCAAGCGATCGACCCACGCAACATCGATGTCCGACGACACGAAGTCGGGATGGCTGAGGAGCGATTGCACGAACGCCTTGTTGCTCGCACCGTTGCGGACGAGGACGCGCATCTGGCTGAGGGCGCGGCCCAACCGAGCGATGGCCTCCGGCCGGTCCCGGCCGTAGGCGATGACCTTGGCGACCATCGAGTCGAACTCAGCGGCAACTTCGTCGCCTTCCTCGATCCCGGTGTCGATGCGAAGGCCCGGACCGACCGGTAGCCGGAGCATCTCCACGAGGCCAGGCGCAGGGGTGAAGCCCATGTCGGGATCCTCGGCGTTGAGCCTGGCCTCGAGCGCCACCCCGACCGTCTCCGGCGGGTCGCCCTCGAGGCGCATGCCGCGGGCCACGTCGAGCTGCATCTTGACGAGGTCGATCCCCGTGGTCATCTCCGTGATGGGGTGCTCCACCTGTAGTCGCGTGTTGACCTCCATGAAGAAGAACTCGCCACTCGGCTCGTCGAACAGGAACTCGACGGTCCCCGCATTGCGGTAGCCGGCCGCCCGTCCGAGTCGAGCCGCCGCTTCCTTCACGAAGGTGTCCTGCTCGTCGCTCAGCACAGGAGACGGCGCTTCCTCGATGATCTTCTGGTTGCGGCGCTGCACCGTGCAGTCGCGCACCCCGATAGGCCAGACCGTTCCCGCGCTGTCGCCCACGATCTGCACCTCGATGTGGCGAGCACCGGTGACGAGACTCTCGAGGAACACGGTTGGGTTGCCGAACGCGCTGCGAGCTTCGGCCCGAGCGCCCGTGAACGCAGGTTCCAGCTCCTCGGGGCTCGCCACCTTGCGGATCCCGCGCCCACCGCCGCCTGCGGTCGCTTTGATCATGACGGGGTAGCCGAGGTTCTCGGCGTGACGGAGAGCTTCGTCGACCGTCTCCACGGGCTCGCGACTCCACGCGGCCACCGGTACGCTGGCGGCCTCGGCGATCTGCTTGCTCGTTATCTTGTCGCCGAGCCGGCGCATGACGTCGGCGCTCGGTCCGATGAACGTGATGCCGAGCCGCTCGCACAGGTCGGCGAAGTCGGCCTGTTCGGAGACGAAGCCCCAGCCGACCCACACCGCATCCGCCTTCGTTGCAACGAGGGCCTTCTCCAGAAGGTCGTAGTCGACGTACGCGACGTGACGCTGTCCGTCCGGGTCCGTGACGTGGGCAGGACCGAGCGAATGGGCCTCGTCCGCCTCACGCACGAACATCGCATGGCGGTCGGGCTCGGTGTAGAGAGCGATGGTGGTGATCGACGTGCCGCGCTCTCGGTTGTACTCGGCGACCGCATTGACGAGTCGCATCGCCGGCTCGCCGCGGTTGACGACTGCGATCCGGGAGAAGCTCATCGCCGTCAGGCGTCCTCGGTCACGGCGCGGCGAAGTGGGGCGACCTGTTCGTCCGGCAGCCCCGCAGGCATCGGCACGGTGCGGTATCCCTCCATCACGACGAAGGTAGCGCCTCGCTCGTCTGCGACGCGGATGTCGAACCCGCCATCGTGCGGTGTGACCATGGCGGTCATCCGACCCTTGGCTTTGGCGGGGTCGCCTGCGTAGACGACTCGATCGATGTGCATGGGCAGCGCCATCACGCCTGTCGTCCCGATCTCCCAGATTCCTGACGCCTGAAACGCAAGCTCCGCAAGGCGCGGTGCCGTCACGGTAGGTGTCGAGTCCGGGACGTGGTTGTCGGGAAGGTCGGCCGCCATGAGACCCGCGGCCATGTCGGCCGTACCCCACGCCTGGTCCAACACCTGATATGCGGGACCGTGGAAATAGATCTCGTAGATGTCCGCCGGCGACGCAGCGCGTCCCGCAGGCGTCTCCACCTTGGTCTTGCCTGGCCGAGGTGGCTTCTCCCCGAGGCGCACTCTCCCGGTGAAGTGAGTGGTCACTTGGGGTTCGGTCTGATTGGCCAGCGTGCGCTGTCCGACGAGCCTGCAGTGAGCTACCACCTCATCGCCTTCTGCGGTGAAGGTCGCCATCACCTTCAGCGTGCGTGGCTCGTTCCGGTAGAACTTGAACGGAGCCAGGAAGTCCATGTCCTCGACTGCGACGATGTGGAGGTCGGGGAATGCCAGGTGGGCGGTCTCGGCGAAGGCCTCGACCCCCATCACCCCCGGCAGCACCGGCGTGCCGTCGATCTGGTGGTCGAAGAGGAACGGCTGCGTCGTGGGGTCGAGCTTTGCTGTGACGACGATGCCCTCGAACACCCCAAACCCCTCCACGTGCTGCGCCATGACGCCGGCATCATCGAGACGACGTGCGATCGCCCCGTCGTCACCGACGTCGAGTCCGCCGCTCGGGTGGAACTCTTCGAGCAGGATCCCGAGCGACAGGCCGACGACCTGCTCGCCCGTCTCGGTGCGACCGGTGACTTCCCGGCGCACGATGGGGATTCCGGCGCGCGCCGGCAGCATGTCGATGCCGACGGCCTTCATCACGGTCGGTATGGAGCCTCTGGTCGCCATGCCGATGTCGCCCCACGCCGTCCAGTCGATGGCGACGCCAATGGTGTTGGGCCGGCTCGTCTTGAAGCTCGACGTCGACTTGCAGAGCAGGTCGTTTGCGGCGCTGTAGTCCGTCTGCCCGTTGTTGCCGAAGCGGCCGGCGACGGAGGAGAACACCACGCTCGAGCGCAGCGGCGTGTCGCCGAGACCCTTGAGCAGGTTGAACCAGCCGTCCGCCTTGACGTCGAAGACCAGGTCGTACTCCCTCGGCTCCTTGTCCGGCAGCCGCCGGCTGATCTCCAAGCCCGCCGGCATGGAGCAGCAGGTCGATCGTCCCGGTCGCTGCAGCGGCAGCTGTCATCGCAGCGCCGACCGCGTCGCCGTCGAGCAGGTTGACGCTGTGATAGTGGACGCGCCCTCCTGCGGCTTCGATCGCCTGGATAGCCGACAAGGCGGCGTGGCTGCGCTCGATGCGGGCGAGCTCCCGGTCGACCATCGCCGGGGTGGCCCGTTCGCCCGTCGCCTTCAGTCGCTCGAACACCGTTCGCTTCAGCCCGTCCTTGTCGGTGGCGAATGCAGCGATGTCGGGATCGTTGCGATCGGGTTCAGGCACCAGGTCGAGAAGGTGGAACATGCCGCCGGATGCACGAGCGAGGTCCGCCGTGATCGCCGACACGATGCTGCCTGCGGCTCCGGTCACGACCACAACGGAGTCGGGGCCGAGCTGGACGCTGCCGGTCTCGAACGGCAGCGCCTCTTCGCGCAGCCCGATCGTGAACCGCTGATCTTCGATACGGCCGATCTCGACGGCCCCGGGATCGCGCTCCGTCTCGGCGATGAGAGCCTCGGCGAGGGCGGCCGTCTTGCGGCTGGCCGGGAAGTCGACCGCCTTCACCAGTGCATCGGGCTTCTCCCGCTTGAACGCTTTGGTGAACCCGGTGACGGCCCCGCCGAGCGGAGCAACCGCCCCGACGTCGTCGTAGCCGTGGCGACCACCGAGCCGGGTGGCCGAGACGAGGAAGGTACCGGCCTCGCCGACCGAGTCGTACAGGTGGCGCATCGTGGCGTAGAGCAGCTTGACACGCATGCGCAGTGCCTCGCGCCACGCGGCGAGGTCCATGTCCTCGATGGGCGCCTCCAGGTCGAGTGCGGGGAGCCAGTAGACGCCCTGCACGGGCCCGTCGGCAGCGAAACCGTCGAGGCGCGCCACGAGCTCTTCAGCCTGCGGGGCGTCCTCGATGGACAGCACGGCAGCGCCGAGCTTCTCGAGCCGCCCAACGAGAGCCGTGCCGACCCCTCCGGAGTCCATCATCACGACGACCCGGCTGCCTTCACCGAGCGCTACGCCTGTGGGCACGCACGCGTCGAGGCTGGGCCGGAGCATCGCCGTGGGGATGCGCCGTGGCACGCCTGCCGCCGCCTCGTCGTCCCCGGCGATGAGGTCGCTTGGCGCCTCAGCTGAAGGTGCGGCACTGGGTGCGCCCGCCTGGTCTGATGTCTGCGGTCTGGCGTCTGGCGTCTGCGCTCCCGCGAGGTCGGGTCGTTTGTCGTGGACGAAGCCGATGACGGCGGTCAGGGTCGGGTAGTCGCGCAAGGCGAGGTTGTCGTCGCGGGGGATGTCGTAGGCGTCGCGGATGGCGGCGAATGTCTCGGCTTGCTTGACGGTGTCGATGCCGAGGTCGGCTTCGAGGTCGGCGTCGAGGTCGAGCATGTCGGGCGGGTACCCCGTCTGCTCGGCCACGATCTCGAGCACCTTCGCCGTCACCGTATCGCCACCGACTGCGGCGGGCGCCGCAACCTCGGCTGGTGCTTCTGACGTCTGCGGTCTGGCGTCTGGCGTCTGCGCTCCCGCGAGGTCGGGTCGTTTGTCGTGGACGAAGCCGATGACGGCGGTCAGGGTCGGGTAGTCGCGCAAGGCGAGGTTGTCGTCGCGGGGGATGTCGTAGGCGTCGCGGATGGCGGCGAATGTCTCGGCTTGCTTGACGGTGTCGATGCCGAGGTCGGCTTCGAGGTCGGCGTCGAGGTCGAGCATGTCGGGCGGGTACCCCGTCTGCTCGGCCACGATCTCGAGCACCTTCGCCGTCACCGTATCGCCACCGACTGCGGCGGGCGCCGCAACCTCGGCTGGTGCTTCTGACGTCTGCGGTCTGGCGTCTGGCGTTTCGGCGACGACCGGGGGCGTCGGAGCCGCAGGCGCCGCAGCCACCAAGTCCGGCCGGCGCTCTTTCACGAAGGCGACGACGGCGGCGAGGGTCGGGTAGTCGCGCAGCGCGACGTTGTCGTCGCGGGGGATGTCGTATTCCTCGCGGATGGCGGCGAATGTCTCGGCCTGTTTGACGGTGTCGATGCCGAGGTCGGCTTCGAGGTCGAGCTCGAGGTCGAGCATGTCGGGCGGGTACCCCGTCTGCGCAGCGACGAGCTGCGTGATCTTCTCCGTGACCGGGTCCGTGCCCACCGCAGCGGGCATGGCCGCAGCGACAGCTGTTGCCTCTGTGGTCTGGGTGCCGACATCTGGTGGTTGGCTTCTGACGTCTGGCGTCTGGGCGAGGTCGGGGCGGCGTTCCCTGACGAAGCTGATGACGGCGTTGAGTGTCGGGTAGTCGCGCAGCGCGACGTTGTCGTCGCGGGGGATGTCGTATTCCTCGCGGATGGCGGCGAATGTCTCGGCCTGTTTGACGGTGTCGATGCCGAGGTCGGCTTCGAGGTCGAGCTCCAGGTCGAGCATGTCGGGCGGATACCCCGTCTGCTGGGACACCAACTCCAAGACGCGGCCCTCCACAGGGTCCACCGCCGGTGGGGCGACCGGAGCGGCGGCCGCCGGAGCGACAGCTGTTGCCTCTGTGGTCTGGGTGCCGACATCTGGTGGTTGGCTTCTGACGTCTGGCGTCTGGGCGAGGTCGGGGCGGCGTTCCCTGACGAAGCTGATGACGGCGTTGAGTGTCGGGTAGTCGCGCAGCGCGACGTTGTCGTCGCGGGGGATGTCGTATTCCTCGCGGATGGCGGCGAATGTCTCGGCCTGTTTGACGGTGTCGATGCCGAGGTCGGCTTCGAGGTCGAGCTCCAGGTCGAGCATGTCGGGCGGATACCCCGTCTGCTGGGACACCAACTCCAAGACGCGAGCCTCGACAGGGTCCACCGCCGTTGGGGCGACCGGAGCGGCGGCCGCCGGAGCCGGGGCCGCTGCCGGCGCGACTGCCGGCGTCACAGGAGCCGCAGGGGCCGCTGGGGTTGCGGCGGGCGTGGGCGTCGCCACGGGTGCAGCCGGCAACGGCGCCGTGGCGGCAGGCGCCGCCGAGCGGGCGGCAGGAGTCACCACTCGCTGTGGCGCCGTGGCGGGCACCCGCACGGGGGGGCCATCATCCCGTACCCGGAGAGTCCGCTTCTCGACCTCCACTGCTGCGCCCTCGATGCCCGTCACGGTGGAGAGCCACTGGTTCCACGCGGCGGGGTCGACGAGGCGATACTCGAAGCCGAGCTGATCGGGCAGCGGGCGAGCTCCTGTGGGGGACGGCACCAGGCGGTAGAGGGTGAGGCTGATCTGCGACCCGAATCCGGCGCCGAGCCTGAGGGCGTAGCGCACCGGATACGTGCCTCCCCGCGACAGGTTGAGGCTGCCGAGGTCGGGGTCGACCTCCTTGAAGTTCGGGACCGGCGGCACGATGCCCGTCTCCAGCGCCTTCACGGCGACGACGTCCTCGACACCGACCCCCATGGCGTGGCCGGTGAAGCCCTTCGTGTTGGTGATCACGATCTGGTCGGCGAGGTCTCCGAACACGAAGCGCAACGCATCGATCTCAGCTTGGGCGCTGCCGCCGCGAGCCGGCGTGTAGGTCTCGTGCGAGACGAACACAGTCTGCGGTGCGATCTCGTGCCGGTCGATGCCCCAGCGGCGCTCGGCCGTCGAGACCAGGTCCTCCATGACGTGTTTGATGTGGCTCGGGTCGAGCCTGCTGCCGTGGAATGCGCTGTTGGCGGTCACGGCGGACAGCACCTCGGCGATCGGCTGGATGCCGCGGGTACGTGCCGAGCCTGCCGCCTCGACGACGACGGCTGCCGCACCCATGCCGAGGATCATGCCGTGGCGTCGGCGGTCGAACGGCAGTGCCGCCTCTTCGACCACCTCGTCGGTGGCCGCTGCGCCGACGGCGAGGAACCCGGAGCCGATCCACTCGATCAGGTGATCGCTCGTGACGTCGTCGCCCGAGATGACGACGACACGGTCGCACCGTCCGGCGCGAATCCAGTCCTCGGCGATCGCGACGGCCTGGGTGGTGCTGGCGCATGCCGCGTTGATCTGGGTGTTCGGTCCCCTGGCGCCGATGTACTCGGCGAACTGGGCATGCCCCATGGACACGCATTGGAAGAGGAACTTGCGGTTGAACAGGTAGGGATTGCGCTCGTCTTCGGCTTCGAGCTCCTGGATCCGGTGACGGATCTCCTCGCCCAACGGGCCGGCCCCGTTGCCCGAGCCGTCGATGCGCTGGGCGAGGCTGCGGAGCTCCTCCAGCCGCTGCCTTCGGGTCTCGGCCTCCCAATAGCGGTCGACCTCCACCATGAGTCCGTCGACACCGGGGAACGCCGAGGCGAAGATGACGCCGGTCGTGTCACGATATGCCTCGGGCAGCATCCAGCGCTCCGGGAGCTTGCTGCCCGTGGTCGTGGTCTTGTAGTTCATCACGAGCGGGATGCCGGCGTCGCGCAGCGCATCGATGCCTGCGCCGATCGCGAGCTTGGAGGCTTGGTCGAGGGCATCGACGCGATCGGCGGGGTAGCCGAAGTCGGCAGCGAGATCGACGGTGCCGCCGCGGCCGGCGAGCTTGATGACGTCTGCCTGGTTGTCGATGGCTTCGAAGTGGCCGCCGCCCGCCTCGCTCTTCACCAGCCGCGTGATGTGTTTGTCGGCGATGAGCTGGCGGTACTTGACCGGGATCGTGTCGATGAATTGCTCACCGTGGAGGATCGACGGGACCTTGTCGTCACCGAAGACGTTGGCCCGGCCGGGAAGCCCGAGCCCTGCTCCTGTCACGACCACGGGGTCGGTGATCGCACCCGGTCCGGGCGCGCCGCCGGCGTGGCTTGGCTGTTGCCCCGAGAAGATCTCGAAGCCTTTGGAGAGGAAGTCGGCGAAGAGGTGGCCGAGCTCGTTGTACACGTCGCCGTCTCCTGTCACGCTTGGGGTGGGGGATGGGGTGGCCGCATGCGGTGCGCTCGGCGCCGGCGCCTTGCCAACCAGCGTCGGCTGGGGCGCCTCGCGGCGAGGCGTCGCCGTCGGCGCCGCGCTCTCGTCGCGCGTGCCGACACCGTGGCCGGCGGCGTAGAGGCCGCACAGCGCCTGGTTGAACGAGACGACGTCGCCCTGCTTCGGGTGGTTGGTGAAGAGGGCCGTCACCTCTGGATCGTCACCCAGTACGTCGGTGACGAATCCCTGCAGCGCCTTCTTCGGGCCCACCTCGACGAACACGCGGCACCCTGCGTCGTGAAGGGTGTGGAGGCCTTTCACGAACTGCACCGGCGATGCAATCTGCCGCTCCAGGATCGCGATCATCTTCGGCGCCACGTTTGGGCCCATGGGGTAGAACTCGCCGTCGACGTTCGCAACGAGCGGAATGGCAGGTGACTCGAGGCGCAGCCGGCTGAGCAGCGTGCCGAGCGGGGCGCTCGCCGGCGCCACGATCTCGGTGTGGAATGCGTGACTCACCGGGAGCGGGCACCACCTGGGCGCCGTGGTCGGCGAGGATCTGCATCGCTTGGCGCACCGCATCGCTGGCGCCTCCGATCACGGCCTGCTTGCTGCTGTTGATGTTGGCGGTGACGACGTAGCCGTCGACTGCGTCGAGGGCGCGCTGGATGTCCTCGATCGGGGCAAAGACGGCAGCCATCAGCCCACGGTCTTCGACGTTGACGTGCGCCATCTCGCGTCCGCGGCCTGCAACAGCGTGCAGCGCGTCGTCGTAGGGGAGCGCCCCTGCGGCAACGAGCGCGCCGTACTCGCCGAGGCTGTGACCCATCACCATGTCCGGGTGGACGCCGTAGGCCGCCAGCAACTGCGTGAGGGCGAGGTCGACGGTCAGCACGGCCGGCTGGGTGATCTCCGTCTCCCGCAACTCCACGTCGCCCTGCTCCATCGCGGCAGGGTCATTGGCGTCGGCGAAGATGTAGTCGGTGAGCGGCTTGCCGAGGATCGGCTCCATGACTGCGTCGGCATCGCGGAAGGCCTTCTCGACGATCGGCTCGCTGTGGCGGAGCGTATCGAGCATGTTGATGTACTGGGAGCCTTGCCCTGTGTAGAGGAAGGCAACCATTTGAGGGGCGCCCTCGCCGTGGAAGACGCCTTGATTGGCGAGGAGCTTCCACGCCGACGGATTGCCGCTCTCGAGTGCTGCGATCGCCTTCTCGATCTTGGCCGCCAGGTCGGCTGCGTCGGCGTAGTCGACGGCGATTCGCACTTCGGCACGCAGGTCACGCTCTGCGGGAGGCGCAGGCGGCGGGGCGGTGCCGGCCGCTGCGTCGGCATGGACGGAGCGGAGCCGTGCCAGCACTGCGGTCTCGTCGGCGCCTCCGATGACGAGGGCGCCGCGCAGCGGCGGCTTGAGGTCGTCCCCGCCGGCGCGGACTGCAGGGGCGGGCGTCACGAACGAATACGTCTCGCGTTCGCGGTTCACCTGAAGCCGTCCCGGGATGTACTCCTCGAGCACGACATGGAAGTTGGTCCCGCCGAAGCCGAACGCGCTCGACGCCTGCCGAGCGCACTTGTCCCGGCTCGGTCTTCCACTCCGCCAGCTCCTTGTTGATGTAGAGCGGTGAGCGCGAGAAATCGACGTTGGGGTTCGGCTCGGTGCCGCCCAGGCTCGGCGGGATGAGCTTCTCGTCGAGCGCCTTGATCGCCTTGACCATCCCGGCGGCGCCCGCCGAGCTCTTCAGGTGACCGATGTTCGACTTGACGGAGCCGAGGGGAATCGAGCCCGGCTTCAAGCCAAGGTCGGCGAACACTCGCGACAGCGCCTCCACCTCGACGACGTCGCCGACCTTGGTCGACGTGCCGTGGCCCTCGATGTAGGTGGCACTCGTCGGGAGCGATCCCTGCGTTCTTCCAGGCACGGGCAACGGCGAACTCTTGACCGACGGGGTTCGGTGCGGTGATGCCCTTGCCCTTTCCATCGCTCGAGCCGCCGAGGCCGCGGATGACGGCGTAGATGTGGTCACCGTCGCGCTCCGCATCGGCAAGGCGCTTGAGCAGCATGACCGCGGCGCCTTCCCCCATGACGAAGCCGTCTGCGCCGTCGTGGTAGGGCCGCGTGCCGGTCGCCGACAGTGCACCGATCTTGCAGAACTTGATGAAGCTGGGGACGCCCATATTGGCGTCGATGCCTCCGGTGAGGACAGCGTCGTAGTCGCCGTTCTCGAGGCCTTCGACGGCGGCATCGATTGCAGCAAGCGCAGACGCACACGCCGCGTCGACGACGAAATTCGGGCCGTGGAAGTTGTACAGGTTGGCGACACGGCCGGCGATGATGTTGCCGAGCTCACCCGGCATCGTGTCCTCGGTGATGTTGGGAAAGCGCCTGCCGATGCCGCTGTGGAATTCGGAGACGATGGCCTCGCGGACGTCCGCGGGAAGGGTCAGGAAGCTGGGCGCGCTCGTCAGCTCGTCGGCATACTCGGGGAAGTAGGCGCGCATCGAGGTGAGGTAGTGCATGTCGCCCGCCATGGCGTTGCCCAGGATGACCGCCGTGCGGTCGGCGTCGAGGGGACGGTTCGGGTAGCCGTAGTCCATCAGCGCCTCGCGAGATGCTGAGATCGACCACTTCTGGGTGCGGTCCATCGCGTCGCTGACCTTTGGCGGGATGGGGAGGCGCCATTCGAGCGGCGACCAGGCGGCGTCGCGCACCCACCCGCCGATGGTGGAGTAGGTCTTGTCCGGGGCCCGGGGATCGGGGTCGTAATAGAGCTCTGGATCCCAGCGGTCCTTGGTGACCTCGCTGATGCTGTAGCGGCCGGCCGTGAGGTTCTCCCAGTAGGCGTCGGCGTTGGGGGCATCGGGGAGGATCGCGCCGACCCCGACGACGGCTACGGCCCTGGCGGCCTTCTCAACCATGGTGCAAGCTCCTGAGAATCGATGACGAATGGGTGGGGGTGCGGGGGGTGGGGGCCACGATGCGCTCCCTACACGGACACAGCAACGCGCCCATAGATGGCATCGGCGACGGCGTCCATGTCGGCGATGAGGCCACCCTGCGCTCGCTCGATGGCGGCGATGCCAACGGCAGCCTCGAGGCCCGGCACGTCGATGGCGCCCACGTCGGCGCCGCCCATGACCCACCGCACGCCTTCGGCGATGACTCGGGACGCGGCGTCCCTGGCGAAGATGCGGCTGACTGCTGCGAGCGTTGCTGCGTCGAATCGGCGGTCGGCTTTGTCCGGTAGATCCCCCGAGACGGCTGCGGCTGCTCTGCGCGCCAGTGCTCCGGCGCACTCGACCGACGCCGTGATATCGCCGAGCCGGAACAGGACGTGCTGATTGCGGGTCAGGCGATGGACGCGTGCCACTTCCATGACCTCGGCGAGCGCATGATGGGCGAGGGCCGCGACGTCGGCGCCAACCGTGGGAGAAGACGCCGCGAGCTTCTCGAGATCGGCGGCCTTGTCGTGGTAATACCCGCCGCGGCTCTTCAGGTGCTCCTGCCAGCGATCTCGGGCGATGGTCATCTCCATGATCTCCGAGGTGCCCTCGTAGATGGTGGTGATGCGGACGTCGCGCTTGATCTTCTCGACCATGTACTCCTTGGTGTACCCGTAGCCGCCGTGCGCCTGGATGGCGGCTTCGGCGGCGGCGCAGCCCGCCTCGCTGCCCATGTACTTGGCGATGGCGCCCTCGGTGTTGAGGCTGCCCTCACCGGCGTCGATGCGCACGGCCGTCTCTTCGATGTAGGCCCGGGCGGCTTCGAGTCGCACGATGTGGGGGATGATCAGCTTGTGGGTGTAGCCCTGCTTCTCCGACAGCGGGGTGCCGCCCTGGATGCGCTCGACCGAGTAGGGGATGGCGCGGTCGAGGGCCGCCCACCCGGCGCCGAGCCCGAACGCCGCGACCATCAGACGGGTGTAGCCGAAGACCAGCTGAGCTTGGACGAGACCCTGGCCCTCACGGTCGCCGACGAGGCGGTCTGCGTCGACCCGCACGTCGGAGAGGGCGAGCGCAGCCGTGTTCGAGGCTCGGATCCCGTGCTTGTCTTCAGGCTTGCCCTTCTCGAATCCCTCGACGTCGCTGTCGACGACGAACCACGTCGGACCGCCGGGAGCGTTGGCGAGGATCGTGTAGAGGTCCGCGTAGGTGCCGTTGGAGATCCACTGCTTGTTGCCGTTGATGACGTAGGCCACGATCTCGCCATCTTCTTCGATCGGCTTTGCGGTGGTCTTGAGCGCCCCCAGGTCCGACCCGGCTTCGGGCTCGGTGGCGCCGTACGCCATGAGGGTGCCCTCTTCGGCGATCTTGGTCATCCAGCGCTGCTTCTGCTCTTCCGTGGCGCCGAACACGATGGGATCGCTGCCCAGGAAGGTTGCGAAGACGCCGGTTGCGACGCCTACGTCGATACGAGCCAGCAACTCGCACACCCGGTAGATGTCGAACGTTGCCGCGCCCATGCCGCCGTACTGCTCGGGGATGAAGAGGAGCGATACGCCGATCTCGGACAGCATCTGGCGAACGATCGGCTCGGGAAACTCGTCCTTCTCGTCGAGCTCGAGCAGATACGCATCCGGCAGCTTGTCTGCAGCGAAGTCCTTGATCGTGTCGAGGACGAGGTTGAGCGTCTCGCGGTCGAGTCCGGCATGCATTGGAGCAATCCCTCCCCAGGGCGTTTGTGTGGTGGCACAAGCAGCAGGTTTGGGCCAGAGGATATCCACAGTTGGCGACTGAGTCACAGGGGCTTACGACCCCACTGCCCCAGGGCATGTGCCGGTGGGCCGTTCTGACCTTTGGAGACGCGCTGATCGGCCGCCTCTGTCAACCGAAATCGTCGGCCGTTGTCGCCTCGACTGCGAGGGCCGACGCGAGGTCGAACTCGGAGCCGAACGTGGCAGCGAGGGCGGCTACGTCGTCCTCGAAATAGCCGCATACATGGATGCGCTCGACCGTTGTCGTGGCGTCGTCGATGAGATACTCCTTGATGCCTCGCGCCACGGCCGGTGCAACCATCTCGACACCAAGACCCCCGCGGCCGGTGCCGAAGAGCGGCAAGGCGATGCTGCGGATGGGCTCGTACGTCTCAGCGGCCGCCTCCTGCTCCTGCCGCTGCCATGTGCCTGGCGGGGAGACGACGCCTTTTGCGGCGTTCACCTCGTCGACCTTGAGCAACAACTCGCGGATGACCCGCCGGATGCCCGACTCGCTCTTTATCGGCTCGAGGTACTTCTCGGCGCCGTCACCCTGCACCGAAACCGTGGCCGCGTGGAACACGAACCGGACACGGTTGATGTTGCGCAGGTCGCTGTCGGGATGGCCTGCGCTCGTCACGACCACCGCATAGTGGCCGAGCGGCCTCGGCCCCAGTTCGCTCTCGACCTTCTTGGTGAGTTCGTCTTGGACCGTGTCCTCGAGGAGCCGGTTCGCCTTGTCGAAACACGCACCGAGATACCGCAGCGAAGACGAGATCGACTTGCGCTCGAAAGCCCTCGCCATCTGCATGTAGTCGTTCTCTGAGTTGACGAAGACGTCGATGTCGCGGAACTCCGTCATGTCGCCGCCTGCGAGGTGGACTGCGGTCTTCTCTCCCGGCATGGTGTAGACGGCAAGCGAGGGATGGGCCGGCTCGACGGGATTCCTCGGTACCTCGTCGCCCTCCCGCAGCGCGTGCAACCAGGCCATCTGGCGTTCTGCCGTTTCCAGTCGGCGTTGTGCGATGGCGGTCAGCAGGTTGTCGTACTCCGCCTGGCTGCCGGTCAGCAGCGACACGGCCTGGACCCTCGGGATGTCGAGCTTGTCGAGCGCGACCTGGAGGTCGAAGTCGCTCCGAATGAGGACCGGAAGGATCGTGACTTTGGCGCCCTTGGCGACGTCGATCTCTCGCCGTACCCAGTCGGATCGGCTCGTCTCCTCGGCGAGCAACAGCAGGACGATGTCGCTTTGGGGGATTCGCTCGTAGATCTGCGCGTTCCAGTCGCGCCCTGCCTCCATATCGGCCGCATCCATCCACACGTTGTTCTCGCCGCAGTCCACCGAGCGGAGTTTGTCGGCGATGGTGCGGGCTTGGAACGTGATGCCCGACTCGGCGCCCGTCTTGTAGCTGATGAAGAGTTTCGCCCCGCCGCTACTCATTCTCCGCTCCCGCGATGGGTCGGTCGTCGTGCCTGGGTTTCGCTGTTGCCACGCATGAGCAGGACGCTCCTCCAACTGCTCGGTATCGAGAGCCTATACGTCGCTCTCGTGGACTGTCTTGTGAGGGACCACGCCGCAGCGCACTCCGGGCCGGCCTAGATTCGGCACGATGTCGGGACCCACGCCGCCACCAGATGACGAACGTCGTGTCGAGGTCGGCCCACCGCGTCGGATCTTCGACGACTTCTTCGAGATCGACGAGGCCTTCGTCCGCTACGAGCGCGTGGACGGCTCGATGAGTGACCGACTGCGGATGCTGAGCTTCGAGCGTGGCGATGCCGCTGCGGTCGTGCTGCTGAACCGGAGCACGCAGCGCTTGATCTTCGTTCGGCAGTTCCGCTACCCCGCCTATCGCAACGGCGACGGGTGGATGACCGAGTTGGTCGCCGGGACGGTCGCCTCCGGAGAGGATCCCGCAGCGACCATGCGTCGGGAGATCGAGGAGGAGACGGGGTACACAGACGTCGATCTGGCCCCGATCGGGGTCTTCTACGTGTCACCCGGCGGGACCTCCGAGCGCGTCTACCTGTTCTACGGCGAGGTCGCCGGAGTGCCGCGTGACGTCGGCGGCGGATTGGAGGAGGAGGGTGAAGATGTCGAGCTCGTCGAGCTGCAACTCGCCGAGGTTGGCCCAGCCCTCGATGCGGGCGTCGTTGTGGACGCCAAGACCCTCATCGGCCTGATGTGGCTTCGCCAGGGCGGACCACAACGTATCTCCTTCTCGCCCGAGGGCCGCTCCGGCTGAGCCCCACACACCCGACCGAACCGGTCGATACACTCGCCGGAGGAGAGAGTCTGGCGAGAGGGCGTCGACACAGTGGACGAGAGGGCGTGGTCGACGCTGATCGCGCGGATCCGCGACGGCAAGTGCACACCGTTCATCGGTGCCGGGGCCGATGCCGGCGTCCTCCCGCTCGGCGGAGACGTGGCGAGCGCATGGGCCAGCAAGTGGGCCTACCCGCTCGACGATGTCCGCAACCTCATACGCGTCGCGCAATTCCTGGCAGTGACGAAGGACCCGCTGCGACCCAAGGAGATGATCGCAGCGGAGCTGGGCCTGGCGGAGCCTCCCGACTTTGGCCACACATCTGAGCCACACGGCGTGCTCGCTGATCTCGACCTACCCGTGTACATCACGACGAACTACGACGACTTCATGACGACGGCGCTGAAGAGCCGGGGACGGAACCCGCACCGCGAATACTGCCGATGGAACAAGTACACGCGTGATGTCGGCGCTGCCGAGCCGTCGGTGTTCGACGACCCGAGCTTCCGGCCGACGCCCGACGAGCCGGTTGTCTATCACCTGCACGGGATTCGCGAGAAGCCCGAGTCGATGGTGTTGACCGAGGACGACTATCTCGAGTTCGTCGTCAACCTGACGAGGTTCAAGGATCTGCTGCCGCCGCCGATCCAGGGCGCGTTTGCCGGGTCTTCGTTGCTGTTCATCGGGTACAGCCTGCAGGACTGGACCTTCAAAGTGCTGTTCAAGGGCCTGGTCGGGTCGTTGGAGAACAGCACGCGCCGGCTGAACCTCGCCGTGCAACTCGCGCCCGGCGCCAAGCCCGCCGAGGAGTACCTGGACCGTTACTTCCGGGGTCAAGACGTGGGCGTCTATTGGGGGACCGCAACCGACTTCGTCGATGAGCTGCGCACCCGTGTCAGTGCGACCAGACACATGGCCGACGAGCCGCAACCGGTTGCCGTGGCCGCGGTCCGGCAGGCGCAGCGCACCGCGAGCGGGGGCCAACGCGGAGCCGACGAGATGGAGTGGGCGAACCTGCTCGACCGAATCGGGGACAGGAAATGCACGCCGTTCATTGGTGCCGGTGCGGCTGCCTCGGTGCTTCCTCTCGGCGGCGAGGTCGCCGTCACGTGGGCCGAGGCATCGCATTACCCGCTGGATGACGACCACGACCTCACCCGCGTTGCGCAGTATCTCGCCGTTACCGGCACCGACGCCATGGAGCCGAAGGAGAGGATCGCCAGAGAGTTGCAGACGGCGCCGGCTCCGGACTTCGACGACCCTTTGGAGCCGCACGGGTTGCTCGCCGATCTCCACCTGCCGTTGTACATCACGACGAACTACGACGACTTCATGACACGGGCGCTCAGGAGCCGGGGGAGCAAACCCCACCAAGAGATCTGCCGCTGGAACAAATACACCCGCGAGGTCGACGCCGACGGATCGTCGGTGTTCGACGACCCGAGCTTTCGGCCGACACCCGAGGAGCCGGTCGTCTTTCACCTGCACGGCACGTGGGACAAGCCGGAGTCCATGGTGTTGACTGAGGACGACTACCTCGAGTTCGTCGTGAATCTCACGCGCTACAAGGACCTGTTGCCTGCACCGATCCAGGGTGCCTTCGCCGGCACGTCGCTGCTGTTCGTCGGGTACAGCCTCCAGGACTGGACCTTCAAGGTGCTCTTCAAAGGACTCATCGGTTCGCTGGAGAACAGCACTCGGCGGCTCAACCTGGCCGTCCAGTTGTCGCCGGGCGCCAAACCCGCCGAGCAGTATCTGGACCGGTACTTCGAGGGTCAGGACGTCGGCGTGTATTGGGGAACGGCAACCGACTTCACAAAGGAGCTGCGCAACCGCCTCGACATGATCCCGGAGCGCACCTGATGGCAGAACCGAACCCCTACGTGGGCCCACGCCCATTCCAACCGGGGGATCGTGGTCGCTTCTACGGCCGCGACGGCGAGATCAACCAGCTCGTGCCGTTGCTCTACGCCCATCGCCTCACAGTGCTCTTCGCCCAGTCGGGGGCGGGGAAGACGTCGCTGCTCAACGCAGGCGTCCTGCCCGTGCTCATCGACGACGAGGGGTTCGACGTCGTGGGGTCCACGCGCGTCAGCGGCGTAGGCGCCAAGGAAGCCGAGACGGAAGGCGTGCACAACATCTACACGTTCAATGCGCTCTCCGGTTGGCTGCCCCCCGAACAGACACCGGTGGGAGACGCGACCATCGCGTCCTTCCTCGCACAGCGAGACCACCCGCTTGACGCGGCAGGCGACCCCGCTCCCCGCGTGGTCGTCTTCGACCAGTTCGAGGAAGTGTTCACTGCCTACCCGGACAAGTGGCAGGAGAGGGACGAGTTCTTCCGCCAGCTCCGCGAAGCGCTCGACGCCGACCCGATGTTGCGCATCGTGTTGTCGTTGCGAGAGGACTACCTGGCCAACCTGGATCCGCACCTCGCCGTGTTCCGGGGGGTATCAACGCTGAGTTTCCGCCTCGAGCGCCTCAAGGACCGCCAGGCGCGCTCTGCGGTGGTCGACCCGCTGAAGGGTACGTCACGGTCGTTCGCCAAGGGCGTCGCCGAGAAGCTGGTTGCCGACCTCATGCAGGTTCGGGTCGAGCGACAGGGCGAGCTGGTGCGGGTCGCCGGCGAATACGCCGAGCCGGTTCAGCTGCAGGTGGTGTGCGCCAGGTTGTGGGACCGACTCCCGGAGAACGTCACCGAGATCACGGCGGCGAACCTCGAGAAGTTCGGCAACATCGATCAGGCCCTCACCGATTTCTACGACGAGGCGCTCGAGGCAGCGCTGGAGATTGGCGGGGTGAGGGAGCGGAGGCTTCGCGACTGGTTCGAGCACACGCTGGTGACGTCGGCGGGTACGCGCAGCAGCGTCTATCAGGACCAGAAGGAGAACAGCACTGCCGGTATGCCCAACTCAGTGGTCCAGGTTCTCGAGGATGCCCACATCGTGCGAGGGGAGACGCTTCGCGGGTCTCGCTGGTTCGAGCTCACGCACGATAGGTTCGTCGGACCCATCCGCGAGGCCAACGCCGAGTTCCGGCACGCACGCCGGACCAAGCGTGCGCGGTGGGCGGCTATCGGAGGCGGCGCCGTCGTGATGCTCGCGATCGGCGTCGCCGGATATGTTGCGCTCAATCCGCCCGAAGCGTCCCTCGATGCCCAAGCGATCGACCCGAACGGCGAGGTAGTCGTGAGCACGGCCGAGTCGGGTGTCGTGCAGCGCTTCCGGTTCGACGGCCGCAAAGACGATGCGGCGACAGTGGTGCTCTCCTCCGACGAGCTGGATGTAGTGAACGTCCGTCTGCTCGCCGTCGTCGACGAAGCACTTGCCGACCAGCTCGGATCCGCCACGGCGGTGAGGGGGCGACCGGAGGCTGGCGGTGACGGCGGATCCGGCGGCACTGCGCCGAGCAGGCGAGACGAGAAACGCCAGGAGAGCCGCACTGCCCAGACTGCCAGCGCTCAGCTCGTTCGCCGGTTGCCCGCCGACGGCTCCTTTGTCATCGAGGTGATTGCAGACCGGTCCGGCAGTTTCACGTTGACGGCTGAGGTAGCCCCCGATCAGCGGGAGCCACTGCCGGTCGGGCAGAAGGTCCAAGGTGTCCTGGCCCATGACTCGGACGTCGACGAGTGGGTGGTGAGCGGGGCCACGGCCGGGCAGCTCGTGCAGGTCGCGCTGCAGCCTGCTGGCTTCCTCGATGCGGTCGTGGAGCTGCGCAACAGCTCTGGTGAGCAGCTCGGGCTCGCCGACGCGGGAGGGGACGCCGACGGGGAGTACCTCGCCGCCGTGATCCCGGAGAACGGGGAGTACGTGGTTGCGGTGTCTGGGTTCGCCGGATCGACAGGCATCTACCGGCTCCAGCTCACCACCGCGCCACTTCCCGTCCTCGCCGACGGCACGGTCGAGCGCGGCACGATCGCCGAGGCCTACTCCGTGGCGACGTATGCCATCGAAGGTGCGGAGGAGGAGGCTGTGGTGCTCAACCTGGAAACCGCGGATGGCAAGTTCGACGGAACCATCTCCGTCACCACCGTCACTGGCGAGGAGATCAGCTATGCGGATTCGGGCGGAGTCGGCGAGCGGGAGGTCTTGGTCTTCCAGGTTCCGGACGGAGGGGGTCGGTTCCTCGTGACGGTCGCCGGCTGGGAGACCTCCGTTGGTGACTTCAGCCTGGGGCTCGCGAGGCGTGCGGATATCGAACCGCTGCCCCTGAGCGGGCCTGTGACTGGCGAGCTGGCGTCGGACGGGTCGGTGGGGCTCTACCGCCTGGAGGCAGTAGCGGGCGACCTCGTTGAGCTGCGCGTCGTACCGGATCCGGGGGTAGAAGCCCAGGTCGCAATCGGGGGGCCGGGCGTCGTGGTCGAAGTCGGTTCCAGCGTGGGCGTCGACGGTGCCGGGGGTTTCGTGGTCTCCGGTGTCGTCCCGGTCAGCGGCCCGTACCTGGTGTCCGTCTCCGCACTCGGTGCCTCGGCAGGCGGGTACCAGCTGGAGTTGGGCGCACCAACGGTGTCCGCTGTCGGCTTCGGCGACACCGTGGATGGGAGCATCGAGGTGCCGGGCGAGGTCGACTACTACCGGTTGTCGGCAGAGGCGGGCATGGGGCTCGAGATCCTGGTCGAACCCGACGACCCAGATCTGTTGCCCTTCGTCATCCTCTACGCCCCCGGTTCGGCGGTCCCGCCCGGATCTCCGCCGCAGTTCGACCCGGTTGGGTTTAGCTTCGGTACCGCCGACGGCGGTGCAATCGTCGAGGCGGAGCTGCTCGAAGACGGCGACTATCTGGCGCTCGTCATCACCTACCCGGATACCGGTGACTACCGGATGACGTTCACAGAGATCGATCCATTCCGCATCGCCCTTGGCGGTTTGCCCACTGATGGCGGCGACGACATCTCGGCAGACCCGATCACGTCAGGTGACACCCTCGACGGGGTGCTCGCAGGACCAGACGCCACTGCGTTCTATCAGTTCGATGGGTTCGCAGGAGACGAGGTCACCGTGCTCGTGGAACCCAATCCCACTCTGGATGTTGCCTTGTACGTCGTCGACGAGAGAGGCGAGATCGTCGCCGAAGCAGATGCCGGTTTCGAGGGTGACGCCGAGTCGGTGGCCGGTCTCCTCCCCGCCGACGGGACCTACCTCATCGTCGTCGCCGAGTTCGTGCCGGGTGCGGCCGACGACACGAGCTTCACCGTGGCGCTCGACCCGGGCTCCGGTGGCGGATCCGGGGGCGGTGCCACTCCCGATGCGCTGCCCATCTCACCCGGCGACGAAGCGTCCGGCGAGCTCGGGGCGGCTACAGAGTCCCTCGCCTTTGTCTTCTCCGCATCGGAGGGAGACATCGTGGATGTGACGCTCGAGCCGGAGGGTGACCTCGACGCCGTCCTCCTTCTCGTCGACGCCGATGGGGACGTCCTCGCAGACGTGGACGAGGGCTCCGGTGGAGATGCAGAAACGCTGCGCGATTTCGTGATGCCGGTCGGCGGCGACGTCTTCGTCGTGGTCCAGGAGTTCGAGCCGGGCACCACGCAGGACGGCGGCTTTGTGCTCACCTTGGACCTGCGCTGAGCGACGGACATGTGCGCGGTCGGCGATTGGGGATAGCCTGTCGCTGTGAAGCTCCTCATCGCTGCCGGTCTGGCTGCCGCATCCCTGGCTGCTGCGTCGGTGGCGCCCGGTGGCACCTTCACCGATGACGACGGCAACGTGCACGAAGGGGCGATCGAGGCGATCGCCTCCGCTGGGATCACCCTCGGCTGCAACCCGCCCGCCAACGATCACTACTGCCCGGCCCAGTCCGTCACCCGGGCGCAGATGGCGGCCTTCCTCGTGCGTGCCCTCGAGCTGCCGGCCGGCCCGCCGGACCGCTTCATCGACGACGACGCCTCGATCTTCGAGCCGGACATCGATGCCCTCGCCGCTGCCGGTGTGACGCTTGGCTGCAACCCTCCGGCCAACGATCGTTACTGTCCCGACCAGTTCGTCACCCGCGCCCAGATGGCTGCGTTCCTCGTACGGGCGTACGACTACCTCGACGGTGCCGGGAGCAACCGGTTCATCGACGACGACGGCTCGATCTTCGAACCGGACATCGACAAGCTCGCAGCGGCAGGCGTCACGCTCGGCTGCAACCCGCCCGCCAACGACATGTTCTGCCCCGACGACGCCGTACGGCGTGACCAGATGGCGAGCTTTCTCGCTCGCGCCGAGGGCCTGCCACTCGTCGTGCCGCCCGTCCGCTGCGAGATCCTGCCCGCCGACAACATCTGGAACCGCCGTGTCGACGACCTCCCCGTCCACCCCCGGTCGGGTGACTACGTCGCATCGATCGGTGGCAGCGGCATCGTGCATGCCGACTTCGGTTCGGGGGTGTGGCCGCCGGGGTCGAACAGCCCCATCGGAATCCCCTATGTCGAGGTGGGAGACACGCAGGCACCGGTCCCGATCCTGTTCACGGCGTACGGCGACGAGAGCGACCCGGGTCCCTATCCGGTGCCGGCCGACGCCCCGATCGAAGGCGGTCCGGACGCAACCGGCGACCGCCACGTGCTTGTCGTCGATAGCGTCGACTGCGTGCTCTACGAGCTGTACTCGGCCTACCCGCAACCGGACGGATCGTGGGAAGCGGCCAGCGGCGCCGTCTACGACCTCACGTCGAATGACCTGCGCCCAGACGGGTGGACCTCCGCCGACGCCGCCGGGCTCCCCATCTATCCGGGCCTCGTCCGATACGACGAAGTCGCTGCGGGGGAGATCACCCACGCCATTCGCTTCACCGCGCCCCAGACCCAGGCCGCCCACGTGTGGCCGGCCCGCCACGACGCTTCAGCCCTCAGCGGTCTCGAGTATCCGCCGATGGGGCAGCGATTCCGGCTCGAGGCGAGCTTCGACATCTCGGGCTTCTCCCCGGAGGTGCAGGTCATCCTGACGGCCTTCAAGGAGTACGGCCTGATCCTCGCCGACAACGGCTCACCCTGGTTCGTCTCCGGTGCTCCAGACGAGCGGTGGGACAACGACACGCTCCACGAGCTCGACGCCGTCCCCGGCTCAGTGTTCGAAGCGGTCGACGTGTCGAGTCTGATGGTGGACCCGGACTCGGGCGAAGCCGGACCCTGACGCCGTGATCCGGACCGGGGCGAAGCGTTTCGGTGACGACCGGTCGGTGCCGACGCGGGCGAGGTTCTCGGCACGCAACGGACTCTGCGACGGCATTCGGGCCGAAGGACCATACCGGACCGGAAGCAGCACCTATACCCTGCCGTCATGCTCCTTCGTGAGATCACGCTGCTTCCTGATCACGTGTTCCCCCCCGACGAGTGGCAGATGGTGGAGGCGCGGTTCTCGCCCCAGCATGTCGGCCGAGCCGAGACCATCTTCGCCCTGAGCAACGGGTATCTCGGCATCCGGGGCACATTCGAAGAGGGACGACCGGCACTTTCGCCGGGCACCTTCGTCAACGGCTTCCACGAGACGTGGCCCATCGTCCATGCAGAAGAGGCTTTCGGGCTCGCCCGGACGGGCCAGACCATCGTGAACGTACCCGACGCCACCGTCCTCAAGCTCCACGTCGACGACGAGCCGCTCTACCTGCCGACGGCTCGCATGACGGAGTACCGCCGAGTGCTCGACATGCGGGCGGGGACACTCACTCGAGAGCTGCTGTGGTCGACGCCGGCCGGCAAGCACGTCCGGGTGCGCTCGCAGCGGCTCGTGTCGTTCGAGCACCGCCACCTCGCCGCCATCTCCTATGAGGTGACGATGCTGGATCACGCTGCGGCCATCGTCGTCTCCTCACATCTGCGGAACCGTGAGGACGAGCCTCAGGATGAGGCAATCGGGACCGGGGACATGACCGACCCGCGGCTCGCCAAGCGGTTCCCTCACCGCGTCCTCAACGCCGTCGTGCGTGAGGCCTCGGGCAACCGGCTGCTGCTCGGCTATCGCACGACGAACAGCCACATGACGCTGGGAGTCGGAGTCGAGCACATCGTCGAGACGGACGCCACCCACCGGACCTCGTCGTCCCTCGAAGACGATCTCGGCAGGGTTGTCGTCACGATCGATGCGCAGCCGAATGTGCCCGTCAAGATCACCAAGTACGTGACGTATCAGAGCTCGCGTGAAGTGCCGGCCGTCGAACTCGTCGACCGGTGTGGCCGGACTCTCGACCGGGCCGACCTCATCGGTTTCGATGGGCTGGCGCACGCACAGCGCAAACACCTCGACCGTTTCTGGGACCGCGCAGATGTGCAGGTCGACAACGAAGGCGACGCAACGCGCATCCAGCAAGCCATTCGGTGGAACATCTACCAACTGGCGCAGGCGTCGTGGCGAGCCGAGGGGTCGGGAATCCCCGCCAAAGGCCTCACGGGCCAGGCGTACGAGGGGCACTTCTTCTGGGACACAGAGGTGTACGTTTTGCCCTTCCTGGCCTACACGCAGCCACGCATCGCCCGCAACCTGCTTCGCTTCCGTCACTCGATGCTGCCCCGTGCCCGTGAGATCGCTCGGAACCTCAACCAGCGGGGCGCCCTGTTCCCGTGGCGAACCATCAACGGAGAAGAGGCCTCCGCGTATTACCAGGCAGGAACCGCGCAATACCACATCAACGCCGACATCGCGTATGCGATACGCAAGTACCTCGACGTTCGTGGAGACCTCGACTTCCTCGTCGAGGTCGGCGGTGAGATGCTCATAGAGACGGCCCGCCTGTGGGAAGACCTCGGTTTCTACGGCGACGACGGCCGGTTCCACATCCACGGCGTCACCGGGCCCGACGAGTACACCACGGTCGTCAATGACAACGCCTACACGAACCTGATGGCTCGATTGAACCTCAACTTCGCTGCCGCCGCCGTGCGGAGCCTCCAGACCGAGCGGCCCGACGGCTACGAGGCCCTTGCGGCCGAAGTCGGGTTGGCAGATGACGAGGTGGCTCGATGGGAGCGTGCCGCCGAAACCATGTACGTGCCCTTCGATGCCGAGCGACAGATCAACCCTCAGGACGAGAGCTTTCTCGACCGCGAGGTGTGGGATCTCGAGAACACGCCCCCAGACCGGTTTCCTCTCCTCCTCAACTATCACCCGCTGGTCATCTACCGCTACCAGGTGATCAAGCAGGCCGACGTCGTGCTTGCGATGTTCCTCGTTGGGAACGAGTTCTCGGACGACGAGAAGCGCCGCAACTTCGATTACTACGACCCGCTGACCACCGGCGACTCGTCGCTCGCCGCATGTGTCCAGAGCATCGTTGCGGCTGAGATCGGCAATCTCCCCAAGGCCGTCGAGTACTTCGACTACGCCCTGATGATGGATCTCGGCGACATCGCGGGCAACGTCTCCGACGGGGTACATGTGGCTTCTGCCGGCGGTGTGTGGATGGCGCTGGTCCTCGGATTCGGCGGCGTGCGCGATTTCGACGGGCTCCTCTCCTTCGATCCCCACCTCCCGGACTCTTGGGGCCGCCTGGCGTTCTCGCTGCGATTTCGGGACCGCCAACTCCGGGTCACGATATCGGCCGACGAAGAGCGCTATCGAGATCGACGAAGGCGATCCGCTGGAGGTCCGCATCCGCACCGAGCGCCACCTGCTCGAACAGGGTGCGCCGCTCACGGTCCGGCCGCCGACGAGCCCCTGACGGCTTGGTCCGAGATCGGCGCAACCGTTCGGCATACCCGTGCAAGGTGACGCCAACCTGGGGTCGTTTGGGCCCTGGTCCGGCGAGCAAGTCGGGGCCTATGGTTGGTCAAGCGATCGAAGGAGACCCCCCATCATGGATCTGTCAGCGATTGGGCTCTCGAATCTGGGCAACGTCCATCACAACCTCTCGACCCCCGCCCTCTATGAAGAGGCGATCCTTCGTGGAGAGGGCGAGGTAGGGCACCTCGGTCCCTTCGTCGTGTCGACGGGCAAGTACACAGGCAGATCGGCTGACGACAAGTTCGTGGTTCGGGAGCCGGGCAGTGAGAGCGAGATCTGGTGGGGGAAGATCAATCGGCCCTTCGAGGAGGTGGACTTCGACAAGGTCTTGTACGGGCTGCGTTCATACCTGCAGAACAAGGACGTCTTCGTCCAAGACTGTTACGCAGGGGCAGACCCCGACTACCGGATCAAGGTGCGAGTCATCAATGAACACGCCTGGCACAACCTGTTCGCCCGCACGATGTTCATACGGGAGTTCGACCCCGACGTGCTTGCCGCCTTCGAACCGGACTTCACGGTGATCCAGTGCCCGGACTTCCACGCGGATCCACAGCACGAGCACACGCGGAGCGAGGCCTTCATCTTGCTCAACCTGGCGAAGAAGATGGTGGTGATAGGCGGAACGAGCTATGCGGGAGAGATCAAGAAGGCCATCTTCACGGTGATGAACTACCTCCTCCCGCGACAGGGCGTGCTCAGCCTTCACTCGTCGGCCAACGTCGGGCCCGACGGCGACACCGCAGTGTTCTTCGGTCTGTCCGGCACCGGGAAGACAACCCTCTCGACTGAGACGGATCGCGCCATGATCGGCGACGATGAGCTCGGGTGGAGCGACCGAGGCGTGTTCAACTTCGAAGGCGGTTGCTACGCCAAGATGATCCGCCTCTCGGACGAGGCCGAGCCGGAGATCTATCAAACGACACGGCGCTTCGGCACCGTGTTGGAGAACGTGACGATCGACCCGGCGACGAGACGAATCGACCTCGACGTCGCCTCGACCGAGAACACCAGGGGCGCCTATCCCATCACGCACCTCGACAATGTCGCCGAGGGCTCGATGGCCGGGCACCCTCGTCACATCTTCATGCTCACCGCCGATGCGTTCGGCGTCCTCCCGCCGATCTCCCGGCTCACGCAGGAGCAAGCCAAGTACCACTTCATCTCCGGGTACACCGCCAAAGTCGCGGGTACCGAGCGTGGCGTCAAGGAGCCCAAGGCGACCTTCTCGGCGTGCTTCGGCGCCCCGTTCATGCCGCTGCACCCTACGGTGTACGCCGAGTTGCTCGGCAAGAAGATCGCCGAGCACGACGTTTCTGTGTGGCTGGTCAACACAGGCTGGACGGGTGGTCCCTATGGGGTCGGGGAACGGTTCAAGATCGCTCACAGTCGCGCCGTGATCCGTGCTGCCATCTCCGGTGCGCTCGATGAAGTTGCGTACCGGACGGACCCCAACTTCGGCT
The DNA here is from genome assembly GCA_963792895.1 of uncultured Acidimicrobiia bacterium. GTDB lineage: Bacteria > Actinomycetota > Acidimicrobiia > Spongiisociales > UBA5794 > UBA6912. The sequence goes on along the minus strand of CAWBYA010000007.1, from coordinate 18,291 downwards.
TCCAGGTACCGACCGAGTGCCCGGCACTACCGCCCGAGCTGCTCGATCCGCGTTCTACGTGGGCGGACGGGGACACGTACGACGCCAAGGCACGGGAGCTGGCCGGGCTCTTCGTCACGAACTTCGAGGACTTTGCCGCCGCAGCCGGAGAGGAGGTCGTGGCCGCCGGGCCGGTTATTGCGTGAGGCTGGGTGATCGTCGACGTCGCTGCCGACGTGACACGCAGGAGGCTGGCTGAAGTCCGAACGGCGCTGGTGGGCGGCAGCAGCACGAAGACGTGGGAAGCCCGGCACCGATAGCGGCAGACGACGGGACGCGACATGGTTCAGCTGCTGATCGACAACCCGCTGCTGCTTCTCTTCGCCGTAGCGGCGATTGGGTATCTGGTTGGCCGCGTTGCCGTCGGCGGGTTCCGTCTCGGAGTGGCTGCGGTGCTCTTCGTTGGGCTCGCATTCGGATCGCTCGATCCCGATATGAAGCTTCCCGACATCGTCTTTCAGCTTGGCCTGCTGATCTTCGTATATACGGTCGGGCTGGCGAGTGGCCCCGGGTTCTTCGCCGCCCTCCGCCGCAAAGGACTGCGTGACAACGTGCTGGTCCTCAGTGTGATCGGGCTCGCCGCGGTCATGGTCGTGGTCGCTCAGGCCGTCTTCGCCTTGACGCCGGGCCAGAGCGCCGGCCTGTTCAGCGGGAGCCTCACCAATACGCCTGCCTTGGCCGCCATCCTCCAGTACATCACAGACACGGTGCCGGCCGTGCGCCTCGACGCCGCGATCGCCGAGCCTGTGGTTGCGTACTCGGTGGCCTATCCCATGGGTGTGTTGGGCATGATCCTGGCCATCCACCTCCTGCAGCGGATGTGGAAGACCGACTACGCAGCCGAAGCACAAGAGTTGCGCCATCTGGGTGTCGTTGGTGAGGAGCTCGAAGATCGCACAGTCCTCATCACGCGCAACCTCGATGGCGTAGCGGTAGCCGGACTGATGCGCCTCCCGGAGCTTCAGCATGTGCTGTTGGGGAGGCTGAAGAGGGGAGGCCATCAGTCGGTGGTCGATGGCCGCACGACCCTGGCGCCCGGCGACCTGGTCAGCGTGATCGGTGCGGCGGAGGACGTGGCCAGAGCCATCGAGTATCTCGGGACCCCAACCGAAGCGGTACTCATGCTGGATCGCAAGGAGCTCGACTTCCGCCGCATATTCGTCTCCAGCCACGAGACAGTTGGCCGGCGGATCACCGATCTGGGTCTGTCTGAGCGGTTCGGCGGCTTCATCACCCGGGTGCGCCGTGGCGACGTCGACCTGCTGGCCGATCACGACATGGTGCTGCAGCCGGGCGATCGTGTCCGCGTCGTCGCCCCGCGCGGCAACATGGACGCCATCAGCCGGTTCCTCGGGGATTCCTACAAGGCGCTGTCAGAGATCGACGTCGGGGTGTTCGGGTTGGGCATCGCGCTTGGTCTCCTTCTCGGACTGGTGCCGATTCCCCTCCCCGCCGGTGGGAGCTTCAAGCTCGGCCTTGCCGGCGGCCCTCTCGTCGTCGGCCTCGTGTTGGGGGCTCTGGGTCGGACGGGGCCCGTCGCCTGGCAGCTCCCCTACAACGCCAACCTCACCCTTCGGCAGGCAGGCGTCATTCTCTTTCTGGCCGGGGTGGGTACCAGGTCGGGCTTCGGTTTCGCCAGCACATTCGGTGCAGGCGGGATCTCGATCTTCTTCGCCGGTGCGATCATCACCGCCTTTGCGGCGATCGGCACGCTCGTCATCGGTCACAAGCTGCTGAAGATCCCCATGAGCCTGCTCACGGGGATGCTCGCCGGCCTCCAAACCCAACCAGCCGTTCTCGCCTTCGCAAGCGAGCAGTCGGGAACCGAGCTGCCCAACCTCGGCTATGCGACGGTCTACCCAGTTGCCACGATCAGCAAGATCGTCATCGCCCAGCTCCTCATCACGTCGCTGGTATGAGCATGTGTTCACCAACCGCCGAAGCCCCCGGCTTGCGGAACAGCCCACGTGACCGACGCACGGAGGATGTCGAACGACTCGCGCCGGGTCGGTGCTGGTCGAGCCCGCACGTCGTTGACGAGCAGCGGCCGCGATGCCGCCACACACAACGGAGGTGAGCATGCTGACCACGCCACACCGACCCACGAGCCTGGCCGTCCTCACCAGCGGCGGTGACGCAGCGGGCATGAATGCGGCTGTGCGCGCTGTGGTCCGGTCCGGCCTGGACGCAGGACTCGACGTCTATGCCGTCTATGAAGGCCTGCAGGGGCTGGTCGACGGTGGCGATGCGATCCGCCCGATGACCTCGGGCGACGTTGGCGGCATCCTGCATCAGGGGGGAACCGTCTTGGGTACCGCACGCTGCGCCGCGTTCCGAACCCGGGAAGGTAGGCGCCGGGCAGCCCACAACCTCGTCGAGCTGCGTATCGACTGTCTCGTGGTCATCGGTGGCGACGGGAGCCTGACCGGAGCCAACCTCTTTCGGGAGGAATGGCCTCAGCTCCTCGGCGAGCTGGTCGATCAGGGTGAGGTCGATCGAAGCCTGGCCGACGCCCATCGACGGCTCACGCTGGTTGGGTTGGTCGGCTCGATCGACAACGACATGTTCGGGACGGACATGACGATTGGAGCCGACACCGCCCTGCATCGCATCACCGAAGCCATCGATGCCATCCACAGCACCGCATCGAGTCACCAGCGGTCTTTCATCATCGAGGTGATGGGACGCAACTGCGGCTACCTGGCGCTCATGAGCGCAGTCGCGGCGGGCGCCAACTGGGTGCTGATCCCAGAGAATCCTCCCGACACCGACGACTGGGAGGAATCCATGTGTCGTGCCCTGACGGCGGGGCGGTCCATCGGACGCAGGCAGAACCTCGTCATCGTCGCCGAGGGCGCGCGAGATCTCCACGGAAACCCCATCACTGCCCGCCACGTGAAGAGGGTGCTCGAAGAGCGACTCGGAGAGGACACCCGCGTGACGAGCCTTGGACACGTGCAGCGGGGTGGAGCCCCCAGCGCATTCGACCGCTACCTGAGCACCGTGCTCGGCTACGCGGCGGTGCAGCATGTGATCACGCCGTCAGGGATGGATGCGCAGCTCGTGGGCATCCGTGAGCACCAGATCATCAATTCGCCACTGATGGACTGTGTCGACAGAACCAGGGCGGTGGCCGATGTGATCGCCGACTGCGACTACGACCGGGCGATGGAAATGCGGGGCGGCAGCTTCAGGGAGTCCTTCAGGCTGATCCGCACCATGGTGCGGGCGCAACCCCACCCGCCTGCACCCGGCCAGCGCCGCCTGCGCTTCGCGGTCCTGCACGGGGGAGGCCCAGCGCCGGGGATGAACACCGCCGTCCGGGTGGCGGTCCGTATCGGCATCGACCATGGCCACACCATGCTGGCCGTGCGAAACGGTTTCCGGGGACTCGCCGACGGCAACGTCGAGGAGATGGACTGGATGAGCGTGAGCGGGTGGGTGTCCCGCGGTGGCGCCGAGTTGGGCACCAGCCGCTTCGTCCCTGAAGCCGACGGCACAGCTGCCATCGCAGCCCAGCTGGAAGCCCACCACATCGATGGCCTGCTGGTCGTCGGCGGCTGGTCGGGTTACCAGGCCGCTCATGAGTTGCATGCTCGACGCGAGGAACACCCACCGTGTGGTCTGCCGATCGTGTGTCTGCCTGCATCGATCAACAACGACCTGCCGGGATCCGAGATCAGCATCGGCGCCGACACAGCTCTCAACAACATCATGAACGACGTCGACAAGATCAAGCAATCGGCGGTCGCCTCCCGCCGTTGCTTCGTCGTCGAAGTGATGGGGCGCGACTGCGGCTACTTGGCGCTGATGAGCGGACTCGCGACGGGTGCCGAGCGCGTCTACCTACCTGAGGAAGGGATCTCCCTCCAGGACCTCCAAACCGATGTGACCAACCTGATCGAAGGTTTCGCGCACGGCAAGCGCCTGGGGCTCCTGATCCGCAGCGAACACGCGGATCGGGTCTATTCGACAGGCTTCATCCACGCCCTCTTCGAGAAGGAGGGCGAGGCGCTCTTCGACGTTCGCGATGCCGTCCTGGGCCATGTCCAGCAAGGTGGCGATCCCTCGCCGTTCGACCGGATCCAGGCCACCCGCCTCGCCTCCAAGTGCACCGAGTACCTCATCAAGCAGGCGCTCAGCGAGGCACCCCAGAGCGCCTTCATCGGACTTCAACACGGCAAGGTCCGCTTCACCCCGCTCGACGAGTTCCCGAATCTGATCGAACCGGGTGTGCATCGCCCCCGCCAGCAGACATGGATGGCACTTCGACCTCTCGCCCAGGTCATGGCACGGCCGGGTCTGCCAAGGTCCTAGAGGTCCTATTCCAAGAACGTCATCGCCGGCAGTGGGAGCGCACCGACAACGGTCGCCAGGTCATTGGACCGCGGCGGGTCGGCGTCGCCGTGTGCCCATGCGATGAATCTCGAGAACAGAGAAGCTGCCGCCAGGATTGGCCCAGGGGAGAGGTGCACCGGCAGCGTGCGCAGCTCCACCGTGTCCTTGCCCCGGGGCGGATCGACGACGTTGCGGAGATTGATGTCGCAGTACTTGGTGAGCCCAACGGTGCGGAGACGCTCGGCTGCATCCGGCCACGCTCGGTCGTCCCACCCATCGGTTCGGACCTCGGTGAGCAGCTCGTCGGGCCACGGTCCCAAGCGCCGGCATCGTGGGTTCGACGAGAACGCGACACGAAGCTGATCCAGGAGGGGCTGGAGCAACTCGACGAACCGTCGGAACACACGAGCATCACGGAGCGGCCCGGCGTCGAAGTGGAGGTGGGTTGCTCCTTCGGCAGGAGCGGTGAATCCGAGGTCGGTTGATGCAGCCAGCAGCTCGCCGAGCACTCGCTCGTGATCCGCCTCGATCGGCGCCGTCACCAATTCTGCGGCGCGCTGGCGTTCTCCCGGCATCGGCGCGGCGATGGCAACCGGCATCCCATCGGCCGTTCGGATCCGCCACATGCCGTCTGGCCCTGCTTCGACGCTCGCCTCGAAGAGGTCTGCCAGCGGTGAGATCGCGTGCGGCGGATCGAGCTGGGCGTCGGCCACGCGAGCTGCCAGCAGCATCAGCCGTCGATCGTCGCTGACGAGCCGCCACCAGTTGGGAGCGGGCGGCGCCAAGCGCTCCAGATCGTCCTGGAGGGTGATGTCGTCGACGAGCCATGCTCGGACCACTCCCTTGGCGTCATGAACCCTGAAGCCAAGGGTCAGGTTGTGGAACAGCTCGGCGCCCTCGACCTTCGACGGTTCAGCGTCGGGGTGCAGGAATCTCTCGACTCGGCCGCCCAGACGCCGTGCGATCTCGGCCGCCAGAACGCCTCGGTCGGAGCCGGCAGGGGCAAGTAGCTCGACCTCGACGCCGAGGCGGCCGTTGCGTTCTTCGTCAGAGCGAACCGTCAGTCGCCGCCCTCGCCCGGCACGTGCGGTCGGGGGATGCGAAGGATCTGACCAGGGTGAATGAGGTTCGGGTCGGAAATGATGTCGCTGTTCAGCTCGTAGATCTCTTGCCACGTGATCTGGGGGCTGTCGTCGCCGGCGGTCGAGAAGATCGCAGCGATCTTGCTCAGTGTGTCACCCTTGGCGACGACGTAGGTGATGATCTCGACCTCGGCCGGAGCGCTTGCCAGCGCCTGGTTGAGGATGAGCCACCCCTCGAGCTTGTGGCCGCCCACGACCTTGGCCTGTTCGACGCTGCAGTCCCAGTAGCGCGCGAGGGCTTCGGCGTCCGCCATCGTGTAGGGGCTCTTCATGATCCAGTTGTACTGGCCGGTGGCCTCGTACAGCATCTGATCGATGATGTCCCGGTTCTGCCACTTGACCTTGCGGCCGATGCGCATCTTGGCCTCGTACATGCCCTGGCCCCAGTACCAAGCGAGCTTGGCTGCGTCATCGTACGTGTAGCCACTCTGCGCATACGCTGCGAGCTCGATGGTCCCTTGATCGACGACAGCGTCGGCCATCTTCCGCCCTTCTGTTGGGTGCGATCTCGACCCTACCCCTTCGAAGGGCACCATGCCGAGCGGACGTGGTTCAACAATCGAGAAGGGAGCTCGGCGTGCCATCACCAGAGGGCTCAAACGTCATAGGTGGAACCCAGCGCAAACCAGTCACCGCTGACCCGTCGGGATCTACGCACATTCGGGTTCCACCAATGAAGCTCAGCCATGTCGGCAAGGCGCTCGAACACGCCAAGCGGCGGGCGATCAACCTCGAGCTGCCCGTGAACGCAATCATGCGGTCGAGCGAAAGCAAGTCCTCGCCGTCATGCGCCGGCGGGAGCTGGTCGACGTCTCACCATGCGCAGGGCAGACGAGGCGACGGCGACGATCAACAGAATCGGAACGAAGACCATCCAAGCCGCCCTGGCGAGGGCCATGACTGAGGCGGCCAACGTGAGGATGAGTCCGAGCGCTGTCCTCTCGTTGATGATGACGATCAGCCAGGCGGGCCACTCCCAATCGAACACGTAGCCACCCCCTGTATCGTGGTCTCCGGTGTAGAAGAGGACGGTCAGCACGACGTGGGCGACCGCCATGAACGCAAACAGGCCTACGAGTATCCACGACGCCGCGCCATAGAAGCGCGACCACCTGAACGCAGTAGACCTTGGAGTACCTCAAACGTAGGCTTGTCGATCAAACCTGTGCACGCGACTCGGCGAGTCGCGTGGAACCGCGAGCCGCACACGGCACGCGCTTCTCGCCGTAACCAGAACCCCCCGACAACCGGCTCAGACCGGCAGTCCTGAACCATCGGTGAGACGGACTCCACCCAAGATGTCCATCGGCCGCAACTCCATTGCCCGAGCCCGTTCCCACCGCGTGTAATCCCTCCGGCGTTTCCTCCGAGCTTTCTGATCGACCAGGTTGTGGCGCAGCAACGCCCGATAGATCGCCGACCGCGACGCACCGGGGACACCCCCTCCGCGCTCCAAGTGATTCCCAATCGTGCGGGGACGCCAGCCCGGATGCGCCTTCCGCATTGCCACAACCCGCGCCTCGACCACCGCCGGCGTGGTGCTTGTGGTCAACGGGCTACTTCGCCACGATGTTGTCCTCGATACTGACGACCCGGTCCGTCGGTGATATCCGCCGACGCAATGAGGACGCCCTGTCGGCTTCGAGGAGCACATAGCCGGAACGGCCGGCCTGTACGGACCTTCCCGCGAACGTTGCTCTCGCGATTGATTGGTTGGCGAGCTCGCACGCGCCACCATGCCGTCGACCAGCCGCACAGATCACCCACCGCCCCGAGCAGCATCGCGCACCTTGTTTCGAGCCGAACCGGCACTTCGTTGCACACCATCGACCACGCAGCGCAGCGAGCGCAAGCGCTCCCCGACGTGCCGCCATGCGTGGTTGGGCGATGCCAGCGTTGTGGCGCATACTGGGTGATCGGCGCTGATCAGCGAGGCCGAGGACGGTGAGCAAGGCGGCGTCGACTCTCTATTGCTCTTCCGGTGTGAGGTGGCCGGCGAGGTCACCGAGGCGTTGGAGGTCCACAGCACCGACCTGCTTGACGAGCATGCGCGTGGCAGTGCCCCCGATGTCGATCTCGGACCGGAACGACGCAGACGTGGCGCTCGTCGACGGAGGCGCCACCAGGACGACCGAGCGTGGCAGGAAGGCGGTCATCCTCGAGAGGTGGGGATCATCATCGATACCGGGGGTGCCTTGTCCGAACGAAGCAGCCGTGGAGACGACCGGCTGCAGAGAATCCTCACCCGCGACCCCGTTGTTGCCGCACAAGCGCAGGCACCGACGCGATCTCGGCGGCGGGACCCACCCGAGCTCTCGGCGATACCGGAGCTGCGGGTGACGCGGGATCCTCGGCAGCGTCGGTACGATCGACATCCGAATGAACATCGTGGTCGTGCTGCTGCTCATTTTCGTCATGGTGGGCTTCAACGCGCTGTACGTCGCTGCGGAGTTCGCCACCGTCGGCGCGCGGCGTTCGCGCGTCCAGGAGACCGCCGAGACGGGGAGCGGACCAGCTACGGGCCTCCTGGTAATCCTCCGGGACCCCAAGCGGCTCGACAACTACGTCGCCGCCTGCCAGATCGGCATCACCCTGTCGAGCATCGTCGCAGGTGCCTACGGTCAGGCCCAGCTCGTCCCGCTCTTCGAAGAACGGTTCGGGAGCGCAAGCCGCACGATCGCCGTCGTCGTCGTGCTGCTGTTCATCACGGGGCTGCAGGTCGTGCTCGGCGAGCTGCTGCCCAAGACCGTCGCACTTCGGTATCCCGAGAACGTTGGCGATTGCCACGCTCACGCCGATGCGGATCAGCCAATGGCTGTTGCGTCCCGCTCGTCGCCGTCTTCAACGGATCCGCCTTTGCCATCATGCGGTGGCTCGGGCTCCACATCGACCACTCCCACTCCCACGTGCACTCGCCGACAGAGCTTGCGGGCCTGTACCGGGACAGTGCGGTCGGCGGGCTGATCGATTCGGACGAGCGCAAGATGCTGACCGGGGCCCTCTCGGTCACCAACCGGGTCGTACGCGAGGTCATGACGCCGCGTCGGCGACTCGTCACGATCGAATCGTCGACGCCGATAGCCGATGCGCTGGCCGAGTTGTCCGCCAGCCCGTATTCACGCTTCCCCGTCACCGAGGACGGCGAGGACATCGTCGGTCTCGTCACCCTCCGCAACCTCTTCCTCGCCAACGAGAAGGGGACAGCAGCAACGGTCGCCGACATCTCCGAAGAGCCGATGGTCGTCAGCGAGATGTTCGAGGTCCCGCCGCTGATGAACGCCTTCGCCGAACGGGGCATACACGTGGCGATCGTGGTGAACGAGTTCGGATCGATCTCTGGCCTGGTCACCCGTGAGGACGCCATCGAAGAGGTCTTCGGCGAGTTCTACGACGAATTCGACGACGAGCCCGACCCGATCACGCTCACCGGGTCCGCGGTGTCGGTGCGGGGCGATGTGCTGCTGACGATCCTCAACGAGCGCTTCGATCTGGCCCTTCCCGTCGACCGGGCCGACACCGTCAGCGGCTACGTGTGGCAACACCTCGGGCGTCTTCCCGCCGTGGGCGACACGGTGCCGCTCATCACCAGGGAGAAGCGCGCTGAGATCGGCAGCGGCATCGACCTGGATTCCGTGGGGCCCCATCCGTCACTCCGGGTCGACTCGGTCGACGGCACCCTCGTCGAGCGGGTGAGTTTCACCCTCCCCGCCGACGAAACTGAAGAAGGCCCGGCATGAGCGTGACCGTGCTTGCCGTCGACCTCGTGTCCGATGTGGTCCTGCCGATCGTCGTCGTCGTTGCGCTGGTAGCGATCAACGGCGTGTTCGTGGCCGCCGAGTTCTCGCTCGTCGCCAGTCGCCGGTCACGTATCGACGCACTGGCGAACGACGGCAACCGTGGTGCCCGTTGGCTCCTCGGAGTATTCGACCGTCCCACCGGCAAGGACAGCTACATCGCCGTGGCCCAGCTCGGCATCACTCTCGCCTCGATCGGTCTCGGTATGTACGGCGAGCCCGCCATCGCCCACTGGCTGTACGACCCGTTCGAGTCGCTCGGACTGTCCGAGGGTGCCGCGCACACGGTCGGATTCATCGTGGCTCTCAGCATCATCACGTACCTGCACGTCGTGCTCGGCGAGATGATCCCGAAGGCTCTGGCGTTGTCCGAGCCCGAGGGTACGAGCCTGCGGGTCAATCGAGTGATGCGGGCTTTCAGCCTCCTCTTCCGGCCTGCGGTCGCATCCGTCAACTGGATGGCGTTGTCGCTCATGCGACTGCTCCGTATCCCCGAACCCGACAAGGCGCTGTCGCTCTACAGCTCCGAGGAGCTGGCCATCGTCACCGACGAGTCGGCCGAGGGGGGCGAGCTCCCCGAGCTCCAGCGCGAGATCATCCGTAACATCTTCGAGCTCGAGGACCTCACCGCCGACGAACTGATGACGTCGCGCCGTCAGATTCAGGCGATCGAACACGATGCCGGTCGAGCCGCCATCGCCGCCGTGATCGAGGCGTCGCCCACCTCGCGCTACCCGGTCTTCGTCGACGATCTCGATCACGTCATCGGGATCCTCCACGTGAAGGACTTCGTGCGGGTCAGCCAGTCCAACGATCACGTCGAGCTCGCCTCGCTCGTTCGGCGGCTCCCGACCGTGAGTGGCAAGACCGCCGCCGACGTCCTCCTCGCCCGGTTCAGGAACGAACGGATCCACGCCGCGCTCGTGGTCGACGAGCTCGGCGGTACGATCGGGCTCGTCACCCTCGACGACATCATCTCCGAGGTGATCGACGATCCGGCGGGAGACCACGACCTTCCTGCGGTCGTGCACGACGACGGATCGGTGACGCTCGATGGCGAGACCACGCTCACCGAGCTGCTCGAGGACTACGGCTTCACCTTCCGCCACGACGGAGTGACGACGCTTGCCGGCCTCGTCCTGGCCGAAACCGGCACCCTGCCACCCGTGGGCGCTCGAGTCGAGTCGCAGGGCCACGAGCTCACGGTCGAAGGCATCGACGCCTACAAGTTGACCCAGATCCGGGTCACCCGGCTCGACGTACCCAATGACGAACCCGACTCCGGCGACCCTGCTCCGGACCACTAGATCCAACCGGGGCAACTGTCCTGTCCACTCGGCAGCTTGCGGGATGAAAGCCACGCCGAGGTGCCTGATAGGGGTGTAGGGGCGTTGCGGGATGGTTTTCGATCCCGAGCATTCCGCGGGATGCTCGTTCGGGTCGGGGATTTGGTGATCGGAGCGGGCTGCTCGTGCCGTTTCAGACGGCGCAGTCGACGGCGACGTTGAGCGCTGCGCAGATTTGGCGCATCCGCTGATCGCTGAGGCGTCCCAGCCGCTGGGTGAGAGTTGCGATCGAGACGCTCTCTATCGAGTCGAGATTCACGACCGAGGCCCTGGGGATGGGGTCTTGAGAGGGCTCGAGGAGAACTTCGCTCGGTAGCCCGCGGATGGTGGTCGTACATGGTGCAATGACCGTTCGCCGCAGTCTCGGAATGGCGACATCCCGGGACAACACAACGACAGGTCGGCGGGCGACTTCGGGTAGCTCACACCACCAGATTTCACCGTGGGCAGGCAGATTGGTCACGACAGCCCGGCGGCTTCGCGGAACGACGCGAGGTCACCCCACTCATCCGGTTCGTCGATCGGATGAGCGTCGTACGCCGCGTAGGCGGCGTCGATTTGGGCGGCGCGATGTCGGTCGAGGAGGGCTGCGAGCGCCTCATCGAGCAGCGCGGCGTCGTTGCTCTCAGATCGCAGTCGCCGAGCTTCCTCGAGAAGTGACTGGTCGACCGTTGTGCTTACCCTGACTCTTGCCATGCCACAAATGTGCCACTAGTACGCCATCAACGCAAGCAGGGCGACCCAATCGCACGCCGTCGTGCCGATCCCGGAGACTCAGCGCGGAGTCGCAAGTTCGGAGGCCGTTCTCGGGCACTCGACGAGTTGCTTGCTGCTGCGCTGGATTTGGTGATCGGGGCGGATGGGGAACGTGGGATGCTTCCGGGTATGGCGGATCGCACGATTGCAGGTTTCGGTGACGCGCTGAGGGAAGGCCTGGCCGGTGTTGGTGGTCCTGGACTGGTGGGAGCGTATCTCCACGGGTCGGTGGCGCTGGGCGGATTCCAACCAGGAGCGAGCGATCTCGACCTCTTGGTGGTGGTCAACGATCGGTGGCAGCCGGACATGCGTGGAGGCGTCGTCCGGGTGCTGCAGGAGTCGCATGGGTCGTCGCCCGGTAGGGGTATCGAGGCGAGCGTGATCCGGGACGACGTCGCCCGGGCGGGTGGTCGCCGGATCGACTTCGAGGTGCACGTCACCACCGACCCCACCGACCGCACGATGGTCACCGGCGCGGCGGGCCCGCAGTTGCCAGTACACCACTGCAACGACCGGCCAGCAACCTCGGCGCGCTCCGTGCCGACGTCGACCTGGTCGGGGGCACGATTCGTTGGGAGCGAACCGTCCGCTGAAATCGTCGCCAGACACCGCCGAGCGTGGAGCTCAGACAAATGCGAGCTCATGCCCCAATGACGATCACCATTTCGTTGCCTTCCGGGTCGGCGACCCGCCAGCGATTCTCCGACTCGTCAAGGAGCTGGCCACCGGCTGCGACCGTCGTGGCGAGGCGCATCTGCGCGAACTCCGGCGGCACTGCGAGCTCGAAGTGGATGCGGTTGCGTTGCCGGCGCCGCTCCGTCTCCAAAGCATCGAGCTCCTGAAACACCAGCATCGGGTTCAGCCGTCGCGGATCGTAGATGTCGGTGACCCCGGCTCGCCAGTCGTCGATGTAGCCGAGCGCAGCGATCCAGAACGCCCGGACTGAAGCGACGTCGGCAGCGTCCAAGAAGAGCTGAGCGAAGCGCGCCGCCCCCGGATCCGCAGTGGCACCGAGTTCGCGGGCAGCGGTCTGAAGGTTTCCGGCGAGGTCGGTGAAGTCGAGCTCGAGCCCGTGGGCGTCGTCTTCCCACTGGTCCTTGCCACTGTCGATGATCACAAGCCCGGGACGCAGGTCGACCAGCAGTGGGAAGCCCGTGTCGTCGGCCAGCGCCGCTGCTGCAGCGGCCAAGTCACGCTGCTGCGTCGGCGAGGTGGTGCGGTAGCACACCATCGCGCTGAACACCGCCTGCCAGTCGGCTGTCCCAGTCCTCTCGCCGAGCACCTCGCCCGGCACCAGGTCGACCTCGTTGCCGTCGGGATCGGTGTGGCAGACCCCGTACGGTCCGGATGCCTCACCAAGGCTCGCCCGCTCGACCGCCGCGGCCGGCCGCACTACGTCGAGGTGGATGCGATTTCGAAGCGGTCGCAGCTCGGTCGACTGCCGGATACGTATTGCGGGGTCGCGCCGCAACGGATCCGCCAAACCGCCATCCTCCCCGGGCTCGTAGTCGAGCACGCGCTGCCAGAACCGCCTCACCTCAGTCGGGTTCGCGGATTCGAACACGACGCTCAACTGCTGCAAGACTGCAGGGTTCGCAGCCAGCCCGAGATCCTGCGCGGCCGCCGACACTGCGTCGGCGTGCCGGTCTGAGTCGAGGCGCACCCGCATGCCTGTCGCGCGCAAATCGACCACGATCTCGGACGACAGCTCCACGATGCGCCCGGCCAGCGCAGCTCCCTCGATCAGCGACGGTGCGTCGAACCACGCCGTCGCAACACCATCGACCACCGACCAGTCCGGGCCGATCGCTCTCATGCCCGGCAACATAGCGTCCATTCGCGACGTTCACGCCCAGGCGCGGATCCCCGCTTCGGTCGGTTCAACGCGGTTCTCCACAGCCGATTGTCGCAGGCCGCCACCCAGATCACCTACCCGTCGATCGATATCGCGCACCTTTGACAGCGCGAGATCCGGCATTGCGCACTGGCAAGCCATTATCTGGGACCCGTCTTCTGTCGCCCGGGTAGGCCGTGGCAGTGCTTGTACGTGAAGCCTGATCGGCACGGACACCGTTCGGTGCGACCGGTCTTCCCGTCGGCGGTTCGGCTGGCGGCTGCGGTGGGCCGATGGCTGGCTGGAGGCGCGTCCTCAATTCCCGCACCTCACGATCGCGTTCGACCAGGCGCTCCCTGCACGTTGCGAGCTCCCGGTCCCGCTCCTCGAGACGCTCCGTCACCTCGACGACGCGTTGCACGGTGCGATCCGCAAACACCGGCCTGCCCAGTGGGGGTTCTCACCGATGACGGTGGCCAGCTCAGCAGCGATGAGCACGGTTACGGCCCCGCCCATGGTCACGTCCACGGCACCGCAGTAGCGGCGCCGTGCCGACCGCACGGCGTCCGGCACCGGGACCTCGACCGTCTGCACGCCGTCGTCAGGGAGAACACCCGAAGGTTTCAAGAGAGACTCGGTCACGCTCGATCAAGACCACATGGGACACGTGCGGGCACCTCGTCGATGGCCTCGACGAAGCAGCCGCAACCCGCCTCGACGCATCCTGGCGGGCTTCTGATGCGGACGCAATGCCGACGCGGTGGATCGGCGAGGTGATTCCGCTTGCTTCCAGATAGCCAAAAGCCCCTGCGACGCAGGGGCTTCGGAGAGTGGGCCCACCTGGATTTGAACCAGGGACCTCATCCTTATCAGGGATGAACGAGGGTTCCTGCTACCAGTGGCAATCGGCCGAAATCCCTTGTGGCACACCGGGTTTCACCTCTCAACGCCACCCAGCGTTTTGCGTCGTTTTTGGTTCTCGTGTGCACGCGATGTGCACGCGACTCACCGCCGGCCGCGCGGGCTCCGGCTATCCATGTACTCGCGGAGCGCGGCGGCCGAGCTCAGCCACAGTGACCCGTGACGAACGGCGCGGAGCCGACCGGAGAGGGCGAGCTGGCGGAGGTAGTCCGACGAGTAGGGGCTGGCCTCCGCCAGCGCCCGCAGCGGGACGAGACGTGCGTCGCCGGCGAGGCGGGGAAGGATGAACCTGTTGATGGATTCGCTGACCGCTCGGGCAAATAGCTCGACGAGGCCGTTGACGTCACCGTGGTCGGCACGATTGAGCGCTCGGAGGTAGCGATCGCGTTGCTGGAATCGGATGACCATCGGCGGGTAGTCGGCCTGAACGAGATCCCAGTTGGCGAGGAGCCTTCCCACACGCCCGTTGCCGTCGGTGAACGGATGAATGCGCTCAAACCAGGCGTGGCGCTGCGCGATCCGCTCGATGACATGGCCCGGCGCGTCGCTGCGGGTGGCCGCGACCCAGTCAGCCATGTCGGCGTGGACTGACGGTGCCGCCGACAATTGGACGCGCCTGCCGCCTCCTATAGTCACTCCGGTCGTGCGGAACGCGCCAGGGTCATCCCTGGTCGCGGGCGGAAACGTCGCCCAGACGGGCCCAACCACCCGGCGGTGCACCTCCCGGATTGTTGCCAGCTCGATCCCGGATGGGGCCTTAGGTGCGGTCTCATAGACCCAGCCGGCGGCATCGGCGTATGCCTTCACCTCCAGCGCCTCTGTGAGAGTGCCTCGAGCTTCGCCGTGTTCGACGACAGCCACAACATCGTGTTCGCTCAGCGAGCTCCCTTCGATCGCCGTCGAGTGGTGGGTCTCCAACAGCCAGATCTCCCGCAGCACGTGGTCGAGTTCGAGGCTGTGCGGCAGTCCTCCGAAACGGTCGCGGAGGACCCCGACCTCGCTGTCCACACGCGCCAGGAGCTGCTCAGTTGTCGGACGACCCCGCGGCACGGAATACCTACGCTTTCTTTGATTCAATGTTCCCGTAGGAATTCTAGGCGAGCCGCTCCGATCTCCGACGCATGGGACCCACGAGCGGCCAATAGGGGACGAGCATGCGATGTAGCCGAGTTGGCCGGCGCGAGCAATACGGACGACTACGACGGTCACACTGAGTGGCAGCCGGGCGCTGGCGACCGCTCCTGGAAGTGCCGATCCCGAGTACTCGGCGAAACGGGCGTTCGTGCGCCGAATTTGGTGATCTGCGCCAACGTGTGCGGGCTGCGTCGGCGGCGAGGCTCAAGCCAGAGGAGTTCTCCGTCTGGTGCAGGTTGGATGACTGGACGCCGGGGTGAAGTCGGAGCGCTACAACGTCTGCAGGGGCCGCTGGATAGGGCCGCATTGGAGCCCAATGCCACTCGTGCTGGTTGCCCTGGTTGGTTGCCCCATGAGGGGCGGAGGAGGAAGGAGGTGCGTCATGATGCGCCGACTTGTTGTGGTAGCCGAGGACTTCGACGGTGACGGAGAGACGACCCGTGCGACATCACCCAGGCTTCATGCGCCGTGTACTCGGGTGTCTACGAGGAGATCGACTGGGAATGCGTATCGGGCGGTGCCGACAGCGTGGTCGTTTGATGCGGTGTTCGGTCCGAACGACAAGCCGATCATGTTGCCCGAAGCCGCCGAACACCACAACGACATGTTGGAAGAGTACTGCGCCGCCCTGGACGAGTGACGCTGCGCACCAGGGATCAGAACCTCGGGGAAGCGCCCTCGAACTCGGATCTGGATACGAGAGGATCGCCAGCGCAGGTGACGCCCTCTTCTCTATCAGCGCATGGGA
Source organism: uncultured Acidimicrobiia bacterium (assembly GCA_963792895.1). Taxonomy (GTDB): domain Bacteria; phylum Actinomycetota; class Acidimicrobiia; order Spongiisociales; family UBA5794; genus UBA6912. Next base: position 2,239 of record CAWBYA010000007.1, on the reverse strand, counting down.
CGAGGGCTCACGGCGATCCTCGAGGCGCTCGATGGCGCCTTGTCAGGGCAAAGTGAGCGTCGACCGACCCCAAGCGTGGAGTGCCGTTATCGGATACTTCCTGGAAGGTGCGTTTCGTCCGAGATTCGATTGTCTGTGCGGGCCGGGACCTTCTCAGACCGGCGACTTCGTCGCCGGGCCCATACCGCGGAACCACGGTCGCTCTGGAACGAGCAGATCGAGCGCTGTCACCGGTATAGGACAGCCTCCGAACCTGGAGATTCTGGAAGGCTGAGACCCGCACTGATCCGTAGCCGCTCGACATCCGCATGAGTGTCGACATGTGCGCGAACCCAACCTTGGCAGAGTTTCAAACGCGATCGGCTAGCCGAACGCCAAATCGATGAGGGCATCGACGATCCCCGGCGCGCTGTAACCGTAGGCACTATGAGCCACTTCCGGCTGTGGAACCAGCAGAACCTCGTAGCCGGCTGCCGTCAGGTTGTCGCGGAACAGATCACCTTGTTCCTGGGAAACCGGTTCTCGACCGGTAAACAGCACGAAGGCAGTGTCAGCACCAAGCTCGGCCTGGTCGACGTAGCTGATCGCCGAAGCCCGCTCCATCTCTTCAACGGTGTACTCCTCGTGGAAGCCGAGCACCCGTGGCAGCCCCGCGAAGTCGTACATGCCATCCAGGCCCAACAGGCCGTCCGCTGCTGCACTCACCTCTGAGCTGGCCAGGCAGTCGCCCTCGAACTGGTCGCCAGCCAGCACCATGAGGGCGGCCACATTGGCGCCGTAGGACGGCCCGGCGGCCACTATCCGCCCATCGCTGCCATCGAAGTCGGAGGCGTGGACCCGCGGAAAACGCATCGCACAGACGGCATCGTCAGCACCGAGATGGAGGGCTTCGGCTAGCTGCGCGGGGGTAGAGCTGTACTCAGGAACGAACACCACGACCCCAAACTCGGCTACCTCTGACGCGTAGCGCTTCACCGACGACTTCTGCACCTCTCCTCCGTGAAACACAACCGCCACAGGCCACGGTCCCGGGGCATCCGGGTAGTAGACGTCCAGGGCGAATCGCGACGAATACGGAACATCCACCTCGACCACAACCGAGACGGGTTCTTCGGGGCGCTCCGCCAAGTGGGCTTCACCGTCACCCGGGGCAGGTTCGGGGAGAGCGGCGACGGGGGTGGTCGGAACCGTCGGCTCGGACACGTCGGTCGTAGCGGGTGGCGTGGTAGTTGTCGTGGTGTCGCCGCACGCCGCTGCGGCGAGGACGCACGCACACAAGATGGTGGCGAGACGGCTACTCATCGGGGCCTCCTGTAACGTCGGCGGCCGTGGTGGCGCCGCGGGTGATCGGCTCGGGGTCGGCGCCACGCCACAGAAACGTCTCGGCGGCGCAGTCCGCCGTCTCGGCATCGCTGCGGCGCCGGCGGTACGCGTCCACCGCTCGGCTGTGCCGATCGAAGAGCCGCCGGTAACGCAGCTCCGGATCTCAGGCCAATGCCACGAGCCACCCCGCTCGAGTCCTTCACATCCTGCTGTGGCCAGACACCATCATCCTTGACAGGCAATCCTCGCCGCCAGAGGCTTTCGACCCGGCCGGCGCGAGAACCCGTCGGCCCCGTTCGGACGAGGCCGACGCCGATCACTCGATGTGGGTGGCCAAAGCTTCCGTCATTGACTACGCCCGCTCTTCGCATCACACCTGCGCTCACATGCGCGGGTCATCAACTAGCGGCTGTTGTCGTAGTTACAACGAAGTGGGCCCTGCAAGGACTCGAACCCGGGGACCCACCGGGCGCTGGCCCACTATGGCTCCGCCCATATCACTCACCGCACCGAGCGATCTCGCGTAACCTCGAAAGCGCGGAACCGGCCACTTGTTGGAACTGGACGCGATTCGGTGGCCGGGACCAGTCTCCGGGTCGGGGTCCTTGATGGCTCGCTCGTGAACCGGCTGCCCGGCCCGGGTTCGGGCTGTGGCTCTTGAATGGCTGGCGGCCTGGACCTCGGATGGAGTGTGGCTGAAGAGAGGTCTGTTCTGCTCGAAGAAGCACTGCCCGTCCCGTCCAATGTCAGAACGGCCACGACGAGGAGACGGCAATGACCGAGATGCTTGTTGGTCTCGATCCGCACAAAGCATCGAACACGATCGCGGTGTTGGACCGGGACAAGGCGCTGGTGCTGCAGCGACGGTGCGACAACACGACTCACGGCATGGTTGCCGTGCTCGACGCGGTGGCTG